>NZ_AMRJ01000001.1 GCF_000300995.1 Alcanivorax hongdengensis A-11-3
TCACTGTCCGGTATTAGTTGACCACTACAAACCAGCCTGAAAGCCTGAGCGTGTAAGGGGTTTTTGAGAGGTTCCTTAATACCACACCGTAAACAGCAGTCGCGTTACCGTGGCATCAAAACCGTAGAGCGGTTCGGTGCCCGGCGTGGTCTGCACCCGCAGGTCGCGGAAGTTGTTGTAGTCGAAGCTGAAGCGATCCACCCACAGGTGCAGGCCGGCCCTTTCCACATGGGTCCAGCGGTGACGACCAAACTGGAAGCCCAGCCCCACGCCCATGACGGTGGAATCGAAATCACTGAGTTCCTTGTCCCGGGCCAGAAAGTTCTGGGCGTCCTTGTAGGGGAACAGGTCCGCATAAAAATCCGCCTGGCCCTGCTGGTAGGCCCGGTAACGGGTTTCCACCGTCCAGCGCTGGCCGATGGGCTGGACCAGCTTCAGCTGCCAGCTGTTGGCCTCCACGCCCCAGGAATCATTGAAGAAACGGTATTCGCCGTGCAGGCCGGCCCGCCAGGGCAGGAAGTAGGACAACCGCAGGGTGGTTGCCTCGCTGGTACGGGTACGCGGGTAGCGTTCGGCTTGGTAGCTGTAGGAGCTGGAGGACGTCAGATAACGCACCGACCGGTAGGGATTGTTCAGATAGCCCTCATCGGTGATCAGCTCGTGGGCCACGCTTAGCAGCAGGTCCCGGGTCAGCACCTGAGTGACGCCAAGGCGAAAGGACTGGCGGTCGGTATCCTCGTTGAAGGTCGGGTCACCGGTGCGGCGCACTTGGTCCCAGCCCCGCGAGTACCCCAGACTGAAGGTGGTCAGGTCGCCGAAGAAGTCCTGGCTCACATCCACATTCAGGGTATTGGCTTCGTAATCATTTTCCTGGCTGTTGCCGTAGGTGATCGAATAGATCGATTTACCGTACAGATAGTCGAATCCCAGGCTCTTTTCGCGCCGCTCTTCACTGTAGGGGCTGGCGCTGGTGATCACGTCGATGGAGGCGGACGACACCTGATCCACATAGTAGTTGGCGTGCACCGATACCTTGTCGGCAAAGGACTTGCGCACCAGCACCGACGGCCCCTTGATCTCCATGCCACCGCCATCATAGTCATGGCGCATCACATCCAGTCGGTCTTCGGGCAACACCGCCGCCGAGGCAGCACCGGCCAGCCACAGCGCGCCGACAACGATAACCGCTCGCCAGGCCATCAGCTGCATCCGCACCCTCCCCCGGCGGAGCCTTCCGCCCCGCGCATGGACTCACGCGCTTCGTGCACGTGGTCAATGTATTGCTCGGCAATGGGGTTGGCGGACACATTCATGACCGGGTCTGCCAGACGGGCCCGTTCATAGGGTTTCAGCCAGGGCTTGATGGCGCAGCCACTGAGCAGCAGGGCCATCAGCAACAGTTGCAGCGTGCGCATTATTCCAGCACCAGTTCCTTCACTTCCTGTTCGTATTTGTCCATGTAGCCGTCCTTGTAGCCACGATGGTGGTAACGGATGGTGCCGTTACGATCAATCAGCACGGTGGTGGGCATGGCATCCACCTGGTAACTCTCGCTGGTGCTGTTGTCCGGGTCGAACAATACCGGGAAGGTCACCGGCACATTGGCCAGCAGCTGCTCGGCCTGGTCGCGGTTTTCGTCCAGATTGACGCCCAGCACGGTGAAGCCGTAATCCCGGTATTGCTGATAGAGCTTGTCCAGCAACGGCATTTCCGTGCGGCAGGGTCCACACCAGGAGGCCCAGAAATTCACCAGAATCACGGTGCCGCGCAGTTCGTTGAGTCTGATGTTGTCACCGCTGCGCGCCTTGAGGGTGAAATCCGGTGCGGTGTCGGCGGCCAGGGTCGGGCCGGCCACCAGCGCCAGCACGCAAAGTATCAGAGCAGACAGTGTTTTCTTCATGATTCCCCCTTTTGTTGTTTTCGCCCGGTTCAGAAAAAGGCCCCCAGGCCCAGGCTGAGTTCCAGATTGTGTGTGGTGTCGTTGCTGCCAAAGGTATCCAGATCAAAGATGTGGTCACGCATGTCCAGGCGCAGACTCAACCAGTCGTTCATCAGCACCCGGTAGCCCGCCCCCAGGTTGAGGGTAAAGCGCTGGTCACCGGCAAAGTCGGTGACGCCGGCGCCGCCAATCAGGTAAAGGCTGGTATTGAAGGCACGACCATCCCCGAAAAAGGCTTCCCCGGGCAGCAGGTTGTAACCCACCGCCGCCTCATAGGCCCGGTATTCACGCTGATCATCGGTGAGCAGCTGCACGCCGGCATTGAGCTTTTCGAAGCTGGTATCACCGGCCTTGCTCATGGACGCCTGGGCCTCCAGAAACACATCCTCGTTGATGTGGTAGCCCAGCCGCAGGCCGACCAGCGGCTCACTGCTGAAATTATCGATGGCCAGCACGCCGGCATAGGCACCCACCTCGAAATTTTCGGTGTCGATGTCCGCCTCGTGGATACGTCGCCGTTCGATACGCGGGTCCAGCACGCTGCCGGCATCGGCATCACGCACGTTGACAGCGCCATCATCGGCGGCCTGCCCGGCCACGGGCAGCAATAGCAGTGCTGTCAGAACAGCACGGCAAATCCGAGTTTCCATTCTTCCAGATTCCGGTTGTCGTCTTCCTGGGTGAAGAGCACATAGTTTCGGTATTCCGCACGCAGCACAAAGCCCCGCGACAGCCCAATCCGCACGCCACCGCCCACATGCACCAGCCGCTCGTCGCGGTTGTCCGGCTGCACCAGGGTGGCGCGCGGTTCGATATGAATCTTGCCGGTGCCAAGCATCACGTAGGGCGAGACACGCCACTGCGGAAACAGCTGATGCTGCACATTGATATCCAGCAGCCGGTTGTTGGCATAGGGGCCGCTGGCCTGGCTGAACATGACCTCCGCCAGCAGATTATCGGTGAACTGGTAGCCGGCCGCGGCCGACAGGGAACGGGCGCCTTCCAGCTCCCCCATCAGCACCGACAGCTGCCACTGCCCGCCATTGAATCGCTTGAGGCCGTCTTCCATGACCGGCGCCTGGCCGGTGCCATCCAGCGTCAAGGCCAGGGCATCGCGGGGCACCCAGCCGGTGCGACCTCGCGGAGTATGCACTTGCACCCAGCCCGCCCGCTCTCGGATCAGGGTCAGCGGCGCGTGACGTTCCACCACATGGAACACCGGGTAGCCGCGACCGGGCCCGGTGTGGATCTCCACATAGGGCTCGGCCACCTTTACCTGCAGGGCGTCCGCCAGTGCCTGCCCGGTCAGCAACCAGGCCATCAAAAAGAGTCCAACTACAAGGCGCACCGGGTGCGTCTCCCCCTTTATTGTGCCGTGCCACGCCACTGGCATGGCACGGTCAGTTTTGTGGTACCCGGAACGGATCGTTATAGAGCTGGGCGCCCAGGTCAATCCATTCCGCCAGCAACCGCAGTTCCTGCGGGCTCAACCAGCCCTGGTGGCTGCCACCGTCCTCAAACAGACTGAAAAAGGCCTGCGAATCCCGGGCCCGCCCGGCCCGCAGCACGGCATTGACCGGCACCGTCCGGGTGACCGGAATCGGATCGCCATTGTTGTCGAGCACCGGCTCACCATCATCATCGGTCTGGTAGACCACCTGCCCCTGGTCATCAAGCACCACTTCCAGCCGGTCCACCAGGGCACCGTCCACCAGTTCCAGTTCGTTATCGTTGAACAGCAGCTCCCGGTAGCTGACCGGCTGGGCGGTCTGTTCCGGAGACGGATCGCCCGTCAGCTCCAACTGGGCCGGCGGCACCTGCAGGGCATTGGCGGCATCGCGGCGGTTATGGCAGGACGAGCAGGTCACATCCTCCATCACCCCACCCACGTCCGCCTGGCGGGGCAGATCCCAGATCGGCTGAATATGATCCTGATAATGAATCACGATGCGGCACTCCGGCTGCCATTGCTGCTGGCAGGCGGCATCGGCGGGCGCGTCGGTGTTCAGGTCGGCGTAGTCCAGGGCCAGCTCGGTGGCCGGGTCCGGTGCCGGGTCGGTCCAGGCGTCGAAGGCCTGCATGTTGATATTGGGCAAACGCCGCTCCGGCTGCAGCCGGGTCAGCGCCTCGGCCATGGTTTCCCCGGCATCGGCAAAGCTGACCACGTCGCTGCGGGTATTCGGAAACGGCGAACCGGTCAGCGGCGCCCCGGCGTTGATACTGGGGGGCTCGCCGCTGGCGCGGCCGTGAACCACGTCGCTGCCGCTCTGGTGACAACCGGTGCACTGGCGTTGCTCGCCGGGGCGCAGGGTCAGCCAGGCCGTATGGCGGGTATAGACCGCCTTGCCGGTGGCATCCACCAGCTGCAAGCCGACGGGCGCATTGGCGGGCACCACGGCGCGCACGGAACCATCCGGCTCCACCGGCACATAGCCGACGATCTCGCGCATGCCGAAATTGGCAGCCCGGCCAAAATCGGCGCCGCGCAGATCCAGCACCTCGTCACCGGGAATCAGCACGCCCTTGGTGATACGCAGGAAACGCACCCGGCGTTCATCCGGGCTCACCCGCGACGGGTCACGGAAGGTTTCCAGGGTGCCGGCCCCGGCCGGTGGCGTAGTGAGCGGATCAAAGCGATCGCCGAAATCGTAGACGCTGCGGATGTTGATCTCGGCCAGGTTGTCGTCCGCCAGGTTGTCATCGATCTGCCCCTGCGGGCCCTGCGCCGGCAGGGTGGTGGGTGCGGCCACCGCCACATCGGTGATCCAGACGCCGTCCCTGGGCGCCACCACCGGCAGCTGGGTGCCATCGGACGGGTCCAGAATCCACAGCCCGAAAGCCGGCGGCGCCTCTTCCAGATCCTGCTGCAGATTGTCGTCGGTACAGGCCAGCAACGTGTCGCCGTCTTCCATACGACAGGGCGACCAGGCCATCAGGTAACGACCGGAGCCATCGCCCATGGGTCGCAGGGCCGCCATGCGTCCGCCGCGGGACACGGTTTGCAGGTAACTGACCGCCGGCCCCGGCAGGGACTGCTCCGCCTGCCCGGCCACCGCGTTATAGAGCGGGCGGTCACGATCGATGAAATGGTCCACATCGATGGCTACCGGCAGCATGGCTGCGGTCCGGCTTTCCCGGGGCCGGGTAGCTACCAGCAGGCGGCCGTCATCCATAAAGGTGATTGGCAGGAATTGCCGCTCCGGTTGATCCTCGCCGGCATCATGGCTTTGCGCACCGTAGAGCGGTTCCACCTGGCTGCCATCCGGGTTGACCCGGTAAAGGTCAAAGCGGTTGCGGCCATCCTTGTGCTCCCAGCGCAGGAAGACGATACGGCCGTCCGGGGCCACCAGTGGCGCCAGGTCGTGACTGACATTGAAGGTGATCTGCTGAATGTCGCTGCCATCGGCATTCATCACATGCAGGGCAAAAGCCGGGGTATCACGGTCCTCGGCCAGGGGCGTGAATTGCGGCTTGCCCTCGTCCAGCAGGCGGGCCCTGGCCTGGCGCTGGCGGGTGGAGGCAAAAACGATGCGCCCATCGGGCAGATAACGGGGGAAGCGGTCCTGACCTTCCTCGGCCACCAGATCACTGCTGATCAGGCGGCGGGCCTGGCCGGCGCTGAAATCATATTCCCACAGGTTCCAGGTGGGCTGCTCATCCTCGTCGGCATCCTCGATAGCCGGGGCCCGGGCGGCAAACAGCAGGCGCTGGCCATCGCTGCTCAGTGACAGGTCACGGATATCGTGGCCGGCGCCCAGCAGGGCGGTGGAAATATCACGGGGTTCAGCACGGGGCGAGGCAAAGTCACGCACCATCAACCGGGCGCCGGCCTGAAAGGCCGCCGGTTGCTGCAGGTCATCGACCATCAGCTGGCCATCCTGGTCCCGGGGCAGCGCGCGCTGCACATAAGCCACAGGAATGTCAGTGACGGTGGGATCCTGCTGTTGTTCTCCCCCATCCAGGCCACCGCAGGCACTCAGCCCCCACAGCATGAGCAACAGCAGCCCGGGCATTATGATTGTTTTCACCCGTTTATCCGTTTATTGATCCCTTTTGCCCAGTATCACGCATAGTGCCTAATACTTCTGGGCGATACATCACAGAGGCCGACAGACTATCTCGGTGACAATACTCAACGGTAAGGGAGCAATTCTAACGACATAATGGTGTCTTTGGCCCGGGGGTAAGGGGCCGGTTACCAAAACAGAACAAGGACAAGGTCATGATTTGCATAAGGGGGATGCTGGTCATCGCGCTCGCCCTGGGCACGGCGACACAGGCCACGGCCAACAGCCGCGACCAGGCCCAGCGCCTGCACAACCGGCTGGCGGGGGTACCCGCGGACGCTGCCACACTGGATTCCATGGCAGCACTGATCGACGGCAACCAGGCAGCTCAGGCGGCGGAAATGGCCATGGACGACCCGGCCTTCTACAACGTCACCCTGAAACTGTTCGCCACGCCCTGGACCAACGAGGAACAGGACGTGTTCGCGCCGCTCAACGACTACACCGCCACGGTGATCGGCGCCATTCGCGATGATGTGGATTTCCGCCGCATTCTCTCCGATGACCTGCTGTACGTGGGCAACGGCAGCAGCGGCGCCCCCGCGCCCTCGGCCAGCAGCAATGCCCATTACCAGGCCCTGGAAGACAACCACGCCAACCTTAAGAGCGTGCTGGTAGCGCGCAGCCAGGTTTCCACCTACGGCACCCCCGCCGAGGCCGTTTCCGGCGTGCTGACCACCCGCGCCGCTGCCCGCGCCTTTTTCTATGCCGGCACCAACCGGGCGATGATCCGCTTCACCTTGATCAACCACCTGTGCCGGGACCTGGAGCAGGTCAAGGACACCACTCGCCCCTCCGACCGGATTCGCCAGGATGTCAGCCGCAGTCCGGGTGGCGACAGCCGCATCTTTCGCAACAGCTGCATTGGTTGCCACAGCGGCATGGACCCGCTGGCCCAGGCCTTTGCCTACTATGACTGGCAGGGCGATCAGGACGGTAACGGCGGCCGCATGGTCTACAACACCGGTGTGGATGCCGACACCGGTACCCGGGTTCAGGGCAAGTACCTGATCAACAGCACCAACTTTCCGGCCGGCTACATTACTCTGGACAACCACTGGGACAACTACTGGCGCACCGGCCCCAATGCCAACCTGGGCTGGGACAGCTCCCTGCCCGGCAGCGGCGACAGCGCTGCGGATCTGGGCCGTGAGCTGTCCCACAGCGACGCCTTTGCCAGCTGCCAGGCACAAAAAGTGTTCCGCGCCGTCTGCCTGCGCAAACCGGCGGATTCCGCCGACAGCAACGAGCTGACGCAGATGACCAGTCATTTCCGTAACGACAACTACCGCATGAAGACGCTGTTTGCCGATGCGGCGGTTTACTGCATGGGGGACTGAGGCATGATCAAACGCACGCTCTTTATCCCCGCACTGTTCGCTCTGGCCCTGACCGGCTGTGGCGGCAGCGACAGTGGCGCGGCCACCGTCAGCAATCGACCCGACAACAACGGCGATCAGGCCGTTACCTACAGCGGCCCGGCGCCCAAGACCAACGACGTGTCCGCGTTCAAGATCAATCTGTGGAACAACCTGGTCAGCGAACAGCGTTGCGGCGGCTGCCACCGCCAGCAGACACCGGCCTTTGTGCAGACCGGCGACATCAATGACGCCTACAGCGCTGCCAACCCGCTGGTGGACCTGGAACGCCCCACCGCCTCGCGCATGGTGCAGAAAGTGGCCGGCGGTCATAACTGCTGGGAAACCGACCCGCAGGTATGCGCCGATCTGATCAGCACCTGGATCAGCGCCTGGGCCGGCCAGAGCCTGTCCGGCGGGGGCGGCACCACCGAACTGCAAACGCCGCCGATCAAGGATGCCGGCAGCAGCAAGAACTTCCCGGCGGACCCGAGCCTGTTCGAAAGCACCGTCTACCCGGTGCTGGACGCTTTCTGCAGTGACTGCCACCAGCGCGATGCGGACACGCCGCAATCGCCCTACTTTGCCTCCGATGATGTCAGCGAGGCCTACACCGCCGCGCAGAGCAAGATCGACATGAACAGCCCGGCCCTGAGCCGGCTGGTGGAACGGCTGGCCGAGGACAACCATAACTGCTGGACCGATGACTGCGCCCACGATGCCCAGGTAATGGAAGACAAGATCACCGAGATGGCCAACGGCATCAGCGCCACCGCGCCGGATGCCGCCCTGGTGCTGAGCAAGGCCCTGCAGATTGACGATGGCACCCTGGCCGCCGGCGGCGGGCGCTATGACAACAACGTGATTGCCCGCTACGAATTCCGCACCGGCGAAGGCCTGACCGCCTACGACACCTCCGGCGTGGACCCGGCCATCAACCTGCAACTGAGCGGCGATGTGGCCTGGGAAGGTGGCTGGGGCATCCGCATCAATGATGGCAAGGCCCAGGGCAGCACCGCCACCAGCCAGAAACTGCGCCAGCTTATCACCGCCACCGGCGAGTACACCCTGGAGGCCTGGCTGGTCCCCGCCAGCACCGGCCAGAGCGATGCCAACATCGTCAGCTATTCCGCCGGCACCACCGCGCGCAACCTGACACTGGCCCAGGACGGCGCCAACTATGCCCTGTTCCAGCGTATCGACGGGGTCGATGACGCCAATGGCGAGCCGGCCCTGGAAACCAGCGACGACGGTCTGCAGGCCAGCCTGCAACACGTGGTCGCCACCTATGACGCGGTCAACGGCCGGCGCCTGTACATCAACGGCCAGTTCACCGGCGACCTGGACCCGAGCAGCCCGGGCCTGCTCAACAACTGGGACGACACCTTCGCCCTGGTGCTCGGCAACGAGGCTTCCGGTGATCGCCCCTGGCAAGGGGTCATTCGTTTTCTGGCCATCCATAACCGGGCCCTCAGCGCCGAGCAGATCCAGACCAACTTCGACGCCGGCGTGGGCGAGCGCTACTACCTGCCCTTCTACATCGGTGACCTGATCAACCAGGACGGCGCCTACATTGTCTTCGAGGTGTCCCGCTTCGATAACTACAGCTATCTGTTCAATGCCCCCTACTTCATCAACCTGAAGCAGGACACGATCAGCCAGCAGGTGGCCATGAAGGGGCTGCGCCTGGGCATCAACGGCAAGGTACCGCAGGTGGCGCAATCCTATGCCCGGCTCAATACCCAGCTGGGCGGCGATGGCTATAGCGAACAGGGCCAGACCCTGTCCCGCCTGGGCACGCTGCTGCCGGTGGAACAGGAAGGCAACGACGAGTTCTTCCTGTCCTTTGATCAACTGGGCAGTCACAGCCACGTCTACACCGAGCCCCAGCCACTGCCGTTGCAGCCGGCCACCTATGGCCAGCAGCCACTGGAAGGGCTGCGCACCTTTGCCGAAATCAACGCCACCATGAGCCGCCTGACCGGCGTGCCGGAAAGCTACGGCGACGTACCCGGCACCTACAGCACCCTGCGAGCCCAGCTGCCCAGCGAGGAAAATATGGAAGCCTTCCTCACCGCCCAGCAGGTGGGCGTGGCGCAGCTCGCCATTGAATACTGCAACGCGCTGGTGGAGGCCGAACGCACCGGTGACAGCCGCGTAACGCCGCTGTTCACCGACATGAACTACAGCCAGAGCGTCGAGACTCTCAGCCAGCAGCAATGGCGTGACCGGGTAATCTCACCGCTTTATGAACGCATGGTCGGCAATGGCCAGGCGCACCAGCCCAACCGCACCGATGTGGAAGGCGAGCTGGAGCACCTGCTGTTCGATACCAACCTGACGCAGTGCAGCGCCGGCGACTGTGTCGAACGTACCGCCACGGCCACCAAGGCCGCCTGTGCTGCCATGCTCGGCAGCGCCACCATGCTGTTTCAATAGGGGGCCATCATGAAACGCCATCATTTCAGAAAACGTCAGCGCGCCCTGCACCCGGATGAGCCTCTCACCGGGCTGGGCCACGGCAAAGCCATCAGCCGCCGGGAAATGCTCGGCCGCGGCCTGATTTCCGGCGCCGCCTTTGGCAGCCTGGGGTTGTTCGGCCTGTTCAGTAATCCCCGTGAGGCCATGGCGGCCCTGTCATCGGACCTGGACGGGCTGAAGAGCGATTGCGGCATCATGGCCGCCGGCGCCGGCAAGATCCCCTTCATCTGTTTCGACCTGGCCGGTGGCGCCAATATTGCCGGCTCCAATGTGCTGGTCGGCGGCCAGGGCGGGCAGGAAGACTTTCTCTCCGCCGGCGGTTATTCCAAGCTGGGTCTGCCCGGTAGCCAGGCCCCCAGCAGTGACCCGTCCACCGTCAACCGGGACCTGGGGCTGGCCTTTCACAGTGATTCGGCCTTCCTGCGCGGCATCCGTGAAAAGGCCGCCGCGGCCATGGCCAACACCAATGGCTGCGTGATTCCGGCACGCTCGGAAAACGATACGGCCAACAACCCGCATAACCCGCTGTACGGTATTTTCAGCGCCGGCGCCGATGGCGAATTGCTGTCGCTGATCGGTTCACGAAGCAGTGTTTCCGGTGGCAACTCCATGTCGCCGGACAGCTCCATCATCGCCTCCGCCCGGCCCACCAAGGTGGATCGGGCCAGCGACGTGACCGGCCTGGTGGACACCGGCAAGCTGGTGGGCCTGCTCGATCAGGAGGATGCGGTGGCGGTGATGGAATCCATCGCCCGTATCAGCCACAAGCGCATTGACCGCCTGAACAGCGGCCTGACTGACAGCAACCGCCGCGACAACCTGCGCAACCTGCTGCGCTGCGGCTATGTGGAAGCGGCGGATATCACCGACCGCTACGGCGACCCGGCTACCCTGAATCCGATGCTGGATGCCGACATCGTCGGTCCCGGCGGCATTTTCTCGTCCTCGGAAATCAATGATCGGGAATTCGAGAAAACCGCCTCCATCATGAAGCTGGTGATCAATGGCTACGCCGGGGCCGGCTGCATTTCCATGGGCGGCTTTGATTACCACACCGGCGACCGGGCCACCGGCGAACAGCGGGACCTGCGCGCCGGGCGCTGCATGGGCGCCTGCCTGGAATATGCCCGCCGCCGGGGCATGCCGCTGATGCTGTATGTCTTCAGCGACGGCTCGGTGGCCAGCAATGGCCGCATCGATGATTCGGTGAACGGGCGCGGCAAGGGCGAATGGACCGGCGACAATTCTTCCACCGCCGCCTCCTTCTTCCTGGTCTATAACCCCAATGGTCGCCCGGCCCTAAACAGCAACGGCAGCAGTGCCGATCAGCACCAGCAACTGGGCTGGATGCGCAGTGACGCCTCGGTGGAAACCGCCGGCACGCCGGCGGCCAACAATGTGAACTTGCTGGCACAGACCGTGTGGCTAAACTACATGGCACTGCACGACCAGCTGGGCCAGTTCTCGTCCACCTTCCCCAATCACAGCCTGGGGAATGCCGACTCACTGGAACGGCTGGCCGCCTTCCAACCCATCGTTAACGGTACCCTGACCTGATGCTGTTCCGCCTCATCCCCCTGTTCGTGCTGCTGGCTTTATCCTTACCGGCCCAGGCGCGCTGGCAGCAGGAACAATGGGATGTGATGGGCACCCGCGCCAGCATCACCCTGTGGTCCGAGCAGGACGCGGCACCCCTGTTCGAGCAGCTCAAGCAGGAAATGACACGGCTCAACCGCCTGCTGTCTCCCTGGATCGAAAGCAGCGAGTTGGCCCGGGTCAACGCCCATGCCGCTGAGCAGGTACAGACCATCAGCCCGGAGTTCTACCGCCTGCTGGAACGCTCACTGCATTATTACCGGCTCACCGGCGGCGCCTTCGATATCACCTTTGCCAGTGTCGGACACCTGTACGATTACCGTGAGGGCAAGGCCCCGGACGCGCAGACCCTGGAAGCGGCGCGGCGCTATATCGGCGCCAACCGCATCGAACTGATTGCACCGGACAAGGTGCGTTTTCACGGCAAGGGCACGCTGATTGATCTGGGTGGCATCGCCAAGGGGTACACCATCGACCGGGGCATCGCCCTGCTCAAACAGGCCGGCATCGAGCATGCCTACCTGTCACTGGGCGGTGACAGCTACGTACTGGGGGACCACCAGGGACGGCCCTGGGAAATCGGCATTCAGCATCCGCGCAACCCCAACAAGGTGGCCATCAGCCTGCCGGTGAGCGACATGGCCATCTCCACCTCCGGGGATTACCAGCGCTACTTCATCCAGAACGGCCACCGCATTCATCACATCATCTCGCCCAGCACCGGCAAGAGCGCCGGCAAACTGGCCAGCGTCACCATTCTGTGTGCCAACAGCATTGATGCGGACGCCCTGTCCACCAGTGTCTTCGTGCTGGGCGTGAAGAAGGGCCTGGCGCTGATCAACCGCCTGCCTGACACCTCGGCGATCATCATTGATCGCCAGGGCCAGGTGCATTACTCCGACGACCTGCAGGGGTTGTAATCAGTTCGATGCCGGCGGCTCACCACCGGCACCGGGCAGCCCGGTCTGTGACGGCGCGGTATCAGGGCGCTGACGCAGGGCGGCATTCTGCATGTCCGCCAGCCCTTCATAGGCCGCCGCCGAGAAAGCCCGCAACCGTTTTCGGGTGGCATCAACCTGGGCCACGGCAGACGCCTCCAGCTGACTCTGCTGGCGAGCCAGCAGGGTCTGGCCACGTTGCATGAGGCCACCGAGCATGACAGAGAGGCTGTCGATTTCCTGATGATAGTAGGCCAGCCGCGGGGTGCGGGAGGCGGCCACCAGTACCCGTGAGCGCAGCTGGCGGTTTTTTTCCAGCAGGTCATTGAGTGCGTTCAGTGTCTGCTGGCGAGGCCACTGGCGGGCGACGATGTCCTGCTGCATGTCCCATTGCAGCACCCCTTTGGCGAAGGCCAGTTTTTCCTGCAGGTCCGGGCGGGTCCTCTCGCCCCAGTCCTTGCTGTGTTGCTCGGCGTCCTGGGCAGCCTGCCACAATTTACGCTCCTTGGGGGTGGCGAAGGGCACCGGGTCCTGATCCTGCACGGCCTTGTCGAAACGGCGCTGCAAACGGGTCAGCCGTCCTTGCAGGTCCTGGTCACTGAGATCCTGCAACAGTGCCTGGGCACGGGGTACCACGTCATCGTGTTTGCGCTGGTGGGCGGCCACCAGTTCCTGCAAGCCCGGCATACGCCCCTGCCATTGCTGTAGAAGATGCTGCTGGCGTTGCAGTTCGTGGTAGTTCTTCCAACCATGCTGGAACGATAGTGAGGCAAACCATTCGTAGAAGGTCGGAAAGCTTTCCACCCGCTTGGGCAGGAAGTGGGGCAGCGGGTCCATGGCGGTGGTCCATTGCGGCTTGCCGACCAGATCCCGGAACCAGCTGCCGGCGGCAACCTTGCCCTCCAGCGCTACCAGATACTGCTGCAGGTCATCATAGCGCTGCAGGGCATCACGGTAGGCCTGGGCGGCACGGGGCTCGTCGCCCAGCTCCTGATAAAGATAAGGCAGGGCCAGCTGCGCCTCCTGCACGGTATTGCGCTGGATCGACAGCTTGTCCAGTTGCTGCAGTACCGGCAGGGCCTGGCGCGGTTGCTGCTCGATCAGCAGCGCCCGGGCATACAGCAACAGGGAAATATCGGAGAAGGGGCCATCCAGGCGAGCATTGCGCAGCAGTTCAAGGGCCCGCTCTTCCTGGTCACTGCGCAGCATGTAAATGGCCAGCGCCAGCATGGCCTTTTCCTTGACCGCGTTGACCTCCTCATTGCCCGGCGGCATGTTGGCCAGCTGCCATAGCCAGGCCTGCCCCTTCGACGGATGCTCGCCGTTGATCCAGCTCACCGCCAGGTTATAGCGCAGGTAGGCATTGAGTGGATGATTGACGGCAAAGGCATCCAGGGATTCGGCGGCCTCCTGGTAGCGGCCCAGGCGCATCAGAATGCGGGCGCGCAGACTCAGATAGACCTCCTTGAGGTCCTCCGGCGGGGTTCCGACCTTGCTGTCCAGCAGCGCCAGGGCCTGGCGATTCTTCTGCTGGCGGTAGTAAAGGCCGGCCAGGTGAATCCAGGCCCGCTTGGCCACCGGCTCACTGACACTGCCACTGAGCAACTGGCTGAACACCTTCTCGGCGTCCTCGGGCATGCCATAGGCGCTGTACATGGCACCGATCAGCACTTTCAGATCATCACGGTGGCGGTGTACCTCGCCCCGCTCCAGGGCCATCTGCGCCCGGGTCAGGGCGGCGAAATAGTCACCCTGCAGGTAATAGAACACCACCTCGCCGTAGGCCGGCTCCTCGATACGCTCGGGTTGATCCAGGCGGGCACTGGCCACGCTGGTGATCAGCAGGGCCAGCGTCAGCAGACACAAACGCAGCATGGTCATTACTGCCAGTCGCGGAAGTACAGGCGTGGCTGTTGCTTGGCCGCGTCATCCTCGATGTGCAGCTGCACAAAGTGCCGGCCATGCTTCTTCTCGAAGCGCCCCTCCACGCCGAGTCGGAACTCGCGCCCCTGCGGGCCAATGCCAGTGACAAAGGCGGTCACATCGTGGAAGCCGTTTTTGACATTGGCCAGCGCCAGGCGCTGGATGGCGCCGTTTTTCAGGGCGCGCAGTTCCTTGTCGGTGTACAGGTGGGAAGCCAGTACCTTGCCATCCATTTTCAGGGTGAGGCTGTCCGGCGCAAAGTAGTGCCCCACATCCAGGGAGACATAGAGCCCCACCTGGGTGTCGGCGGGGAACAGCAGCTCCTCTTCGAGCAGCAGCAGCCGCTTGTTGACCTCAAGAACATCCCGTTTGAAATCGGCCAGATCCTTGTCCAGCTCCGCCCCATGAAGCTGCGCCGCCACCATGATCAGCAGCAGACCTACTACTCGGCGCATGCGCGCACCCCCAATACCGTTCTTCTTTGCGTAGAATCTAACACGACGGCCGTGACCTGACTGCTGTCATGTTCACAGCCGCGACAGATAAAACTTTTTCCGTGAACGCGAATCCAATGCCCCAGCCCGACGATCCCGCGCTACCATGGATAGACCGGGCCTGTTAACACTACCAAAATGGCGCCTATTGAGCCCCATAATCCGCCAATCAAGGCATGGAGAGTGAGGTTTGGTGACGCCAAATGAGTGATGAATAACGACGGTTGGCGGATTATGGGGCTCAACCCAAAGGTCTGAATGCATTTTGGTAATGTTAGCAGGCCCTAACCTTCAGAACGGAAAGCTGCATGAAATTCCTGTTACCGACTTTCACCCTGGGTATCACCCTGCTGCTGGGCGCCTGCCAGACCCTCAGCGGCCTGGAGTCCCCGGAGGTCTCCGTCTCCCGCATCCAGCTGAGCAGCATCAGTCTGTTTGAACAGCAATGGGACCTGACCCTGCGGGCCAGCAACCCCAATGATCGGGAACTGACGCTCAAGAGCCTGGATTACGAGATCTATCTCAATGACGAGAAGTTCGCCCGCGGCCTGACCGACAAGAGCGTCACCCTGCCGGCCATGGGCGATGCGCTGGTGACCACCCATATCACCACCAGCCTGCTGGGCAGTCTGCAGAAACTGCAAAGCCTGCAGAAAAACCCGGGGCAGCCCCTGCAGTACCGGCTGGAAGGCAAGGCCCGGGTGGCCGGGGTGCCGATCCCGCTCAGTTTCGACAAACAGGGTGAAATAGCCCTGCCCTCGCTGCCCATGCCCTGATCAGGCCTGCTGGCGCCGGTAGCTGGCGGGGCTCTGCCCGGTCCAGCGCCGGAAGGCATGAATGAAATTGGACACCTCGGAAAACCCCAGCCGTTCGCTGATTTCTTCCAGCCGCAGAACACCGGCCAGCAGCCACTGCTCCGCCAGCATCAGCCGCACCTCATCCAGCAACTCCCGGTAGCCGGTGCCCTCGCGGGCCAACTGCCGCCGCAGGGTGCGGCTGGTGACGTTGAGGCCGGCGGCCATCTCTTCCATGTCGGGAAAGCGTCCGGGCTGCTCCAGCAGCCGCTGGCGTACCTGTACTGCCACACCCTTGCGGCGGGCCCGCTGCATCAGCAGTTGCTGACACTGCTCCTCGCAAAGCCGGGCGGTGGCCCGGTTGGCACGGGGCAAGGGCATGGCCAGCAGACCGGCCTGGAAACTGGCACGGTTTTCGGCGGCGCCGAACTGCGGCTGACAGCCGAAAATTCTTTCAAAAGGGGCCGGATCCCGGGCCGGCATTCGCAGGCACAACTCGGAAAGCGGCATCATGCCGGCAAACAGTTCCTGCTGAATCACCATGATGGCACTGGCATCCCGGGCCAGCAGATAGGGGCGCACCTGCGCCGGTAGCGCACCGTCATCAAGCACCAGGGACGCCTGCTCACCGCGGGTTTTCAGTGACATGGCGACAAAGGCAAAGGTCAGGTCCAGATAACGCAGCCCCAGGTCCACCGCCTGGCCGAAGGTGGAGCTGCTGAGCATGGCGAAGCCCCAGACCCCATAGCTGCTCAGGTGATACCGCTGGCCCATGGCCAGGCCGAGCTCGGCATTATCCCCTGGCAGGGTACACAGGTTGCGCACCACGGCCAGCTCCTGGTCGGCACTGATTTCACAATCGACACCGCTGAGCATGGCCTCGCTCAGGCCGCTACCGGCCAGACACTGTGCCACGGACAGGCCCCGCTCCAGGGCGAATTGCACCTGCAGGCGAACACTGGTGATGCTGCGACGGCTGGCAATGGGCATAACTGTCCGAATTCCACAACTTTATGTCCCAGTATGCCATAAACATAACGTTTATCAGTGATTACATTAAGGGTAAGAGACTCAATGCAATCAGACCGGACTCTCAACATGACACCGACCCATCGCGTATTGATCATCGGCGCCGGCTTTGGCGGCCTGGCCATGGCCATCCGGCTCAAGGAGCAGGGCGAACATGATCTGCTGCTGATTGAAAAAGGCCACGACGTGGGTGGCTGCTGGCGGGACAATACCTACCCGGGCGCCGCCTGCGACGTGCCCTCGCATCTATACTCGTTTTCCTTCGAGCGCCATTATCCGTGGAGCCGCCGCTTTGCCCCCCAGGCGGAAATTCTCGCCTACCAGCAACACTGCGCGCGCAAGTACGACATCTACCGCCACATCCGTTTCAACACGGAAGTGGCCGATGCCCGCTACCGGGATGATCAGGGCCTGTGGGAAGTGACCCTGACCAACGGCGAGACGCTCACCTGCCGGGCACTGATCACCGCCACCGGCCAGCTCAACCAGCCGGCCTACCCGCCGCTCAAGGGCATCGATGACTTCCATGGCCCGCATTTCCATAGCGCCCGCTGGGACCACGACGTGGACCTGACCGGCAAGACCGTGGCCGTGGTTGGCACCGGCGCCAGCGCCATCCAGTTCGTGCCAGAAGTGGCCAAGGTGGCCGGCAAGGTCAAGCTGTTCCAGCGCTCCGCCGCCCACGTGATCGCCAAACCGGATCGCCCCTACACCCGGGCCGAACACCTGCTGCTCAAGAAGCTGCCCATAGCCCAGACACTGGACCGGCTGCGCATCTATGCCGCCAATGAATCACGGGTGCTGGGTTTCACGTCTTTGCAGAAGGCCATGACCGCCTATGAATGGCTGTTCAAGCGTCACCTGAAACAGTCCATCAAGGACCCGGCGTTGCGTGAAAAGCTGACTCCGGATTACCCCATGGGCTGCAAGCGCATTCTGATGTCCAACGACTACTACCCGGCGCTGGCCCGGGACAATGTGGAAGTGATCAACCACGGCATCCAGTCGGTGGACAAACAGGGCCTCACCGACAGCACCGGAGTCCACCACGATGCGGACGTGATCATCTACGGCACCGGCTTCAAGGCCACCGACTTCCTCACCCCCATGACCCTCCATGGTCGTGACGGCCAGGACCTGAACGAGGCCTGGAAAGACGGCGCGGAGGCCTACCTGGGCATTACCGTGCGCGGCTTCCCCAACCTGTTCATGCTCTATGGGCCCAACACCAACCTGGGCCACAATTCCATCATCTATATGCTGGAAAGCCAGGTTCATTACGTGTTGCAGTGCCTGGCGCAGCTGGACGACAGTGTCCGGGCCCTGGAAGTGCGCCAGGACAGCCAGGCCCGTTTCAATGAGCGGGTACAGGCCGACATCCGCGACACCGTCTGGGACAAGGGCTGCCACAGCTGGTACAAGACGGACAGCGGCAAGAACACCAACAACTGGCCGGGCTTCACTTTCAGCTACCGCCAGCAGACCCGCAATCTGGACCTGAATGACTATGAACTCATCCGCTGAACGCATCAGCCAGTCCCGCTCGATAATGCAGCAGGCTGTGGCCGGCGTCTTGCGCCGCTCCCTGCGCCTGCTGTTCAAGCCGGTGGCCAACCCCCGAGTCAGTGTCGCCCTGCAGCGACGCTGGCTGAATATCATGGCCCAGAGCACGCTGCGCAACCGCTCGGTCAACAGTGCCGACCGGCCCCTGGCCGGCGTGCCCTGCCGCCACTACCAGCCATTGAATGCCACCGGCACCGTGCTCTATCTGCACGGCGGCGGCTACGTGGCCGGCAGCCCGGACAGCCACAAGGCCATCACCTCGCATCTGGCTCACTACGCCAATGCCCATGTGGTGGTGCCGGACTACCGGCTGGCGCCGGAGCACCCCTGCCCCGCGGCCATCGAGGATGCGGTGGCGGTCTACCGACACTTGCTGGCCAGCGGCGTGGAGCCGCAGCAACTGACCCTGGCCGGCGACTCTGCCGGTGGCGGCCTGACCTTTGCCACCCTGCAGGCGCTGAAGGCCGCCGGCGAGCCGCTGCCCGGCTCGGTGATCGTGTTCTCCCCCTGGGTGGACCTGAGCCTGACGCAACTGTTCGATACCGACCGGGACATCATGCTCAGCGAGGCCTGGCTGGGCTTCGCCGCCCGCGCCTATGGCGGCGATGATCTGAGCGCCGCCAGCCGCTCGCCCATCAATGGCGACCTGAGCGGCCTGCCGCCGGTGCTGATTCAGGTGGGTGGCGACGAAATTCTGCTCAACGACAGCCAGCGACTGTGCCAGGCAATCCATGACGCCGGCGGCCAGGCCAGGCTGCAGGTGCACCCGCAACGCTGGCATGATTTCCAGCTCCATGCCGGGGTGCTGACCGATGCCGACCAGGCACTGATGACCTGCGCGCGCTTTATTCACCAGCACCGGGAACCGTCTTGATGAAACGTATTCTGATCACCGGCGCCGCCAGCGGCATCGGCATGGCCACCGCCCGCCACTTTCACCGCCAAGGCTGGCAACTGGGGCTGCTGGATATCAATGAAGTGGCCCTGGCAAAACTGGCTGACGAACTGGGCAATAGCTGGCATCGCCGACTGGATGTCACCGATGCGGATGCCTGCCGCCAGGCCTGCGAGGCCTTTGCCGGCGATCAGGGGCTGGACGTGCTGTTCAACTGTGCCGGTATTCTCAGCATGGGGCATTTCGAGGACATCAGCCCGGCACGGCACAAGCAGATCATCGACATCAACGTCACCGGCCTGATCAACATGAGCCTGGCGGCGCTGCCGGCGCTGAAAAACAGTGACGCGCCGGCGGTGATCAACATGAGCTCCGCCTCCGCGCTCAGTGGTGTGCCACACCTGGCCAGCTACTCGGCCAGCAAGTTTGCCGTGCGCGGCCTCACCGAAGCCCTGCATATCGAATGGAAACGTCTCGGTATCCGGGTGGTGGACCTGATGCCGCCGTTCGTGAAAACGCCGATGGTGGACGCTGCGGATTTTCGTGCGCCGGTGGTGGACCGCATGGGCGTCAACCTGACCGCCGAAGACATTGCCGCCGAGGCCTGGAAAGCGGCCAATGAAAAGGTGCCGGTGCATAACCCGGTGGGCTTTACCTTCAAGATGATGAAGCTGCTGGACAAACTGTTGCCGTCGGCGTCCACCCGCCTGATCATGACCTTTCTGAGCCGGGAATAGTCCGCCATCAAGGGACCGATGATGGGCTAAAACGGATTTTCACCCGTCGTCGGCCCCACTCCCGCGCTGCCTGGCGGTCGTGGCCCATGTAGATATCGATCTTGTTCTTCCAGCGCCGGTGCATCTTGTCCTTGACCAGCCAGATGCCGGGCAGGCCCTCGATGGTCACCGGTGTATTATGGGTCAGCCCCCGGCGAATCAGATCCCGGGACACGGCGATCACCCGCATGCCCGGCTCCAGCGTATCCCCCCAGGCGGCCAGCGAATGATCCGTGCCCGCGCCCTGACCGGGCAGGGAATTGTAGGCGGTGGCGGTGACCGTCAATACGGTTTCCGCCCGCACACCGACGGTAACCAACAATCCCATCAGCACCAGCAGGCAGCGCGCCTTCACACCGCCTTGCTGACTCACCGCTATGCTCCTGCCATGACCCGTCACGTCCTGCTCCCTGTTGTTGCCATGCTGATGCTGCTGACCGGCTGTGCCCACACGCCCAGTATACCCCCTGCCCTGTCCCCCACCGTGCGACTCTGGCAACCGGATACGGCACCCCGGGGGGTGATACTGGGCCTGCACAGCTTTGGCGACTTCAGCGCCGCCTTTGATCTTACCGGCCAGGCGCTGGCCCGGGCCGGCTATGTGGTACAAAGCTATGATCAGGCCGGCTTCGGCGACCGGGGACTGCACGGGCACTGGGCCGGGGAAACACGGCTGGTGGACGAGGCCTGCCAGCAAATCCACCAGCTTGCAGACCACTACCAGCAGCCGGTGTTCCTGCTGGGTGAAAGCCTGGGCGGGGCGGTGGCCATGCTGGCCGCCCGGCAATGTCCACAGCAGGTGGCCGGATTGATTCTGGCGGCACCGGCAGTGCGCGAGGGAATTCGCTTTCGCTACGGCTGGAATCTGCTGATCGGCAGTGCCGCCGCCGTGTGGCCGAGCTACCCACTGACCGTGGAACGCGACCCGCAAGACCCGACCCTGGCACCGGACAGTGCCCTGCGCCTGGCCGAGGACCCGCGCGTCATGCGCCAGGTACGCATGGATACCTACTGGGGCCTGATCAAACTGGCCGACAGTGCCAGCGATATGGCAGCGCAACTGCGCCAGCCCACCCTGCTACTCTACGGCGGCAAGGACGAATCGGTCCCCAGAGCCGGCATCGACCATCTGCGCCAGCACCTGGCCGAGCACCTGAGCTGGCATTACTACCCCCAGGGGCCGCACCTGCTGTTGCAAAGTCGCCAGTGGCAGGACGTCACCGACGATATTCGGCAATGGCTGGCAGACCAGTCCCGTTGATTGGCCTGTCCTGCAGCCGCAGGCCTGCTACTCTTTGCCCACATCGCATACACCTTGTTCAGGAGACCTCTTGATGAGCAAACGGGTTCTGATTACCGGCGGCAATTCCGGCATTGGCCTGTGTACCGCCGAGCAACTGGCCGAGCAGGGGGCCGAAGTGATCCTGGCCTGCCGTGACCAGACCAAGGGGCAGGCCGCGGTGGCCCGCATCAAGAACCGCACCCCGAATGCCCGGGTGCGCCTGTTCGAGCTGGACCTGTCCAGTCTGCAACGGGTCAACGCCAGCGCCGACAAGATTCTCGCCAGCCTGGATCACCTGGATGTGCTGATCAACAATGCCGGCGTGGTGCCCACCAGCCAGCAATTCACCGACGACGGTTACGAGATGCAATTCGGCGTCAACTACCTGGCGCCGGTTCTGCTCACCCACCGGCTGATGCCGCTGCTGGAAAAAAGCGAGGCGGGCCGCATTGTCCATGTGGCCTCGGTGGCCCACTGGCTGGGCCGTATCAACTCACGCACCTGGCGCGGCCGTCGCCCCTATCTGGTGATGGATGCCTACGGCCAGTCCAAGCTGGGCAATATCCTGTTCAGCGATGCCCTGGCCAGCCGACTGGAAGAACGCGGCATCACCAGTAACGCCCTGCACCCGGGCGGCGTGGACACGCCGATCTTTCGCTATGTGCCGCGCCCGGCCATGGCACTGATTCGCCCCACCCTGACCACCCCGGAAAAAGCCGCCCGTTTGCCGGTAAAGCTGGCACTGAGCGACGAGTTTGCAGGGGTGACCGGTGGCTACTTCGATGCCAAGGGCAAGGCGCTGCGCTCGCCGCTGGCCCGCCGGGCCGGCCTGGCAGAGCAACTCTACGCCCAGACTGTGACCCTGCTGGGCATTGACCCGGTTTAACGGGCTGTTGAAATTAAGCGGCGGCTGACATTACCCGGGCGTCTCGATGGCGGCCCGGGTTACCTCCCTATCCAGGTGCGGGTAGAGCGCCAGGAAGACCTGCTCCAGGGTGTCGTAATGCAGCGCCAGCTCCTCGCCAATGCCGGCAAAGGAATTGGTGAAGCGGATACGGGCGGCCATGGCATCCAGGGCCTCACTGACGCCCTCCAGGCTGGCATAGACATTCAACAGATCACGCTCGCGCATCCGCCCCACCGCCGCTTGCATGGCCGGCGGCATCAGAGCCTGGCCCTGTTGCAGCTGTCGATAGTAATCGCCGATGGCGTGCTGCAACGGCCGGTCATGAAAGCGCGACCAGTGCTGCCAGAGAAAGTGGTCGAACAGCACATCCATGGCCACCCCGGCAAAACGACGCCGGGACGGGCTGAACAGCGCCCGGGCCTGGCGCACCGACGGGTGCTGGTCGGTCACCCGGTCCACCAGGCGGTGGTTGTCCAGCGCCCGTTGCACCGTTTCGGGCAACGCCTGCACGTCAACACCACGCATGAAATCACCCAGTACGTTACCTACCCGCGAGGCCACCGTGGGGCGAGACAGGGACAAATGCGCCAGGTAATTCACCGCCAATCAGCCCCGGTACTCACGCAGGAAGCGCAGATTCTCGCGCACCGCTGGCCACTCGTGATTGATAATGGAAAACACCACGGTGTCCCGGTAGACGCCGTCCGGACTGCGTGTGTGGTTGCGTAGCACGCCATCCTGCTTGGCACCCAGGCGGGCAATGGCGGCCCGTGAAGCGCGGTTGTGCCAGTGGGTGCGAAACTCCACGGCAATGGCCTGCAGGGTTTCAAAGGCATGGGTGAGCAGCAGCTGCTTGCATTCGGTATTGATGCCACTGCGTTGATGGCTTTGCCGGTACCAGGTATGGCCCAGCTCCAGGCGCCGGTTGTCCTCGTCCACGCGGAAGAAACGGGTGGACCCGATCAGCGCGCCACTGGCCCGGTGACGAACCACAAAGGGGCAACCGCCGTTTTCGTCGCGGTCACGCAGGGCGCGGGCCACATAGTCCGCCATACCTTCAGGGCGGGCGACCAGGGTGTACCACAGGCGCCAGAGCTCGCCATCACGTACCGCCTCGGCCAGCGCCGGCACGTGCTCCATGGTCATCGGTTCCAGTATCACGGCCTGCCCTTGCAGGGCGACCGGCTCAATCCATCGCGACATGGTTCGTCCTTGTGGTTAGCGATCAGGGGCCGCCAGCGCTAGCAGCCTGCTAAAGCCCCCAGCGACCGCGAAACATGAAGTAGACCGCACCCAGCAGGCACAGGCCGGCCCACAGGTAATCCAGCTTGAGTGGCTCGCGCATGTAGAACACCGAAAACGGCACGAATACCGACAGGGTAATCACCTCCTGCAGCACCTTGAGCTGCCCCAGGCTCAACTGGGTAAAGCCGATGCGATTGGCCGGCACCTGCAGCAGGTACTCGAAAAAGGCCACCCCCCAGCTGATCAGCGCCGCCACCAGCCAGGGCCGGTTATCCAGGGTTTTCAGGTGGGCATACCAGGCAAAGGTCATGAATACATTGCTGGCGCACAGCAGGCCGATGGTGACCAGGATCGGCGGCACGGTCATGCTCAGCCCGGCGGCCAGGAGAAGGGGCGCCCGCCGAGCACATGCACGTGCAGATGAAACACGGTCTGGCTGGCCCCGGCACCGTTGTTCACGTTGAGACGGAAATCTTCCAGCCCTTCCTGCCCGGCGACCTGGCTGGCCACCAGCAGCAGGTGACCCAGCAGCTCACGGTCGTCGCTGTCGGCATCGGACAGCTTGGCGATCGGCTTTTTGGGAATCACCAGAAAATGGGTGGGCGCCTGGGGATTGATATCCCGGAACGCCAGGCATTGATCGTCTTCGAAAATGATATCGGCGGGAATTTCCCGGTCGATGATCTTGGAGAAAAGCGTGTCACTCATGGAAACTCCTTGGGGCCCGTACTGCGTGAAACTGCACAGGCGCTCACTGAATGGGCGTGTTCCGGTTCACAGACCACGGATTATCCGTGTTTATTTTATGCACGCCAGGCGGCGGGCCTCTTAGCGCCAGCCGCCAATGATGGCATTATACGCCCTGAACAAATCAACCTTCTGGCAACCGGATCACCATGGCCACATTATTTGTCGAAAACCTGACTGTCGTCGACTTTTCCTACCTGCATGCCAAGCGCGGCATGGTGGGTGAATCCTGGATGGTGGACCTGGAACTGACCGGCGAGCTGGATCATCAGGGCATGGTGTTTGATTTCGGCCTGATCAAGAAACAGATCAAGAAACTGATTGATACCCATGTGGATCACCGCCTGCTGGTGCCGGCAGACAGCGAACAGCTGACCCGCAGCCAGCGTGACGATGACCTGAGCATCGAATGGGCCTACCGCGCCGGCACCATCCGCATGGTCTCTCCCCGGGAAAGCGTGTTGCTGATGCCGGGCCCGGAAGTGTCCAAGGCCAGCCTGACTCTCTACCTGATGGAGCTGGTACAACAGGCCGTGCCCGACAATGTGGCTGAAGTACAGATTGTGCTGCGCGAGGAAGACACCGGCACAGCGCCCTTCTACCACTACTCCCATGGCCTCAAGAAGCACGACGGCAATTGCCAGCGCATTGCCCATGGTCACCGCTCCGGCATCCATATCTTTGAAAACGGCCGTCGCAGCCGCTACTGGGAGAAGATGTGGGCGGACCGCTGGGAAGACATCTACATCGGCACCCAGGAAGACCTGGAAGGAACCTACTACATCGAGGAAATCCCCCACCACCGCTTTCGCTACGACGCCGACCAGGGCCACTTCGAACTGGTGATCCCGGAAGACCACTGTTATCTGGTGGACAGCGACACCACCGTGGAGCAACTGGCCAGCCACATTGCCGGGCAACTGGCGGTGGAAGCGCCGGGCAAGCACTTCCGGGTGCGCGCCTTTGAAGGGATCGGCAAGGGCGCCATCGCCGAGGCCGGCGAAAACCTGCCCGGCCGGGTACAGACCGGCTGGCTCACCGGCGGCGTGGCTTCGATCTGATTCATTCCTCGGCCAGGATGCGCTCCGCTTCTTCCTGAATCAGGCGCCGCAGCCAGCGGTGAGCCACGTTGTGATGCAGCAGGGATGACCAGGCCATCTTCAGTTCGAACTCGGGAATCTCGAACGGCGGCGACTTGATTACCAGCCGTGGGTTCTGCGCCTGCATGCGGGCCACCCGGCTGGGCAGGGTGGCAACCAGATCGTTGTTCATGGCCAGCAGGGCCGGCATCTGATAGTGGCGGGTAAAGATGCTGATCTTGCGGCTCTTGCCCAGCTGCTCCAGAGCGTGGTCAATCCAGCCCAGCCCGCCCAGTTTTTCCGGGTTCATGCCAAACCCCACCCCGAAGCCGGTTTTTGATACCCAGATATGCTGGGCGGACAGGTAGCTGTCCAGGTCGAAATTCACGGCAATGGGGTTATCCCGATTGAGCAGGCAGGAGAAGGAGTCCTTCCACAGGCTGACCTGGTGAAACGAACCGGGAATTTCATTGAAGCGGTTCACCGCCATGTCCACCCGGCCCTGCTCCATATCCTGGTAACTGACATCGGACGGCGTCAGGAAATCGAGCACCACATTGGGCGCCTCCGCCCGCAGACGCCGCACAATGTGCGGTACCAGGGTGCCCTCCGCATAGTCACTGGTCATGATGCGAAACACCCGGCGACTTTCCGCGGGCCGGAACACATCCTCCGGGGTAAACAGCTGCTCGGCCTGGGACAGGATCTGGCGCACCAGCGGGCGCAGTTCCTGGGCGCGCTCCGTGGACGTCATGCCTTCACTGGTACGAATCAGCAAGGGATCACCGAACAATTCGCGCAGGCGCTTGAGCGCGTTGCTCATGGCCGGCTGGGTAATGCCCAGCTGCTCCGCCGCCCGCGTGACATTCTGTTCGCGCAGCAGGGCATCCAGCGACTTGAGCAGATTAAGGTCGGCGCTGCCAACATTCATGCAATCTATCCTTCAAAAACAAGCATCATCCGCTTTTATTGTAGCAGAGAGAACGCACACGGCCTCGCCACGAAAACGCCAGGGTGAGTGAGCACTTGATCACGGCTTGAGCAGCGATTCTGGCGTACAACGTTTTTTTACCTGGCAAGTGCTAACCCGGTCTCTGTTTGGCGCCTGGTGGCAACCTGCCAGTATCGATTAAGGGCAAAAAAATGCGTAAGGTACTTTCGTACCCCGGCAGAGACCCCGTGTCTCTCTGCGCCAGACCGCCGCTTGGCGGCATTAACAGCTCTTACCATTGAGGTTTTTATGAAAACCAGCGAAACCACGCGAGCCGAGAAGTTCGTGGTTCGTTTTCCACAAGGGATGAGAGACGCGGTTGCACAGGCGGCAACAGCCAGTCATCGCAGCATGAACGCCGAAATCATCGCCCGGCTGCAGCACAGTCTGGAGCACTGCCCGCAGCAGTTTCCCCGCGCGGACAGCGCCGTTCCCCATGGCAATGAGGAAAGCTATCTGCTGGAGCGCTTTCGTGACCTGCCCAGCGGCAAGCAGCAGGCCCTGCTCGCCCTGCTGGATTAACGTTTTCATAAGATAATTTTCGTAGCCGGTTACATGTTCTATGATACTCCTACAGGTTGCTGAAACCGGCAGCCTTTCGGGAGGGAGTCAATCAGGACGTGACATCAACCAATTTGCACAATCCGCTGCCCAGTGGCAGCGACATCAGCCTGCCCTGGCACCTTCGGTTGCCACGCCCGCTGGAAAAGGATTTCCGGCTGTATTTCCGCGCCAGCGTCATCAAGATCGCCCCACTGGCCCTGGTCATGCTGGCCATTCTGCTGGTGCTGGCCGTATGCGTGGAATACCTGATCGACCCGGCGGTGATTGCCGTCAGCTGGCGACCGCGCCTGCTGACCCTGATGCTGATCGTCGGCACCCTGATCCTGATGCGCAAACCGGCCTGGCATGTCTGGCTACACCCGGCGTCCCTGCTACTGGCCTTTGGTATCGCCTTTACCGGCGACTACCTGGGCATGGCCATTGAACACCCGCTGTCCTATACCTTTTTCCTGCAGACACCGGTGGCCATTCTGCTGATCTGCATTGTCCTGCGGGTGCCGTTCTATGCGGCGCTGTCCAGCTCCCTGATCATGATCGGCGCACTGGGGGTCTGCACCCATATCAGCCAGCATGAACCCTTTGCCGCCATGACCCTGCTGCTGCTGACCCTGGCCCTGGGCAGCATGAGCCTGTTCGGCCAGTACGTGTACGAGCGGCTGCTGCGTCAGCATTTCCTCTCCGAGCATGTGCTTTACCAACACCGTAATGAGCTGCATTCTGCCAATATCGTGCTGGAGAGCCAGGCCACCATCGACGGACTGACCGGCTGCATCAACCGGCGCGGCATGGAAAGCCGGCTCAACCACCTGTATCACCAACTCAACAGCAAGACCCCGGACGCACCCAGGCGCATCAGCCTGTTGCTGTTCGATATCGATTTCTTCAAGCAGTACAACGACACCTATGGTCACCCGGCCGGCGATGAATGCCTCAAACGGGTGTCATCGGTGCCCCTGTCCATGGTTCAGAACGAGACCGATTTCGTGGCCCGTTACGGCGGCGAGGAGTTCGTCATCGTACTGACCAACTCCAGCTTCAATGATGCCCTGGTGTTTGCCGAGCGCATGCGCAACCGCATCGAACAGCTGGGCCTGCCCCATAGCGGCTCCCGCGTCAGCCAGGTGGTGACCATCAGTGTCGGCGTCTCCTGCTCGGACGGGCCGGCGGAAAACGGCGCGGAACTGCTCAAGATGGCCGACGAGGCGCTCTACCAGGCCAAGGGGGCCGGCCGTAACCGGGTGGCGCAGATGAGCCATGAGGGTCAGGTACTGATGCTCTGAGGCGCCCATGCGCGCCAGGGTCATTCTGTCGGCATGGGCGGCACCACGGTTTGCGGGTCGAGGCGTTGCTGATACCAGTTGAGGCGCCAGTCCAGATGCGGGCCGGTGGCCCGGCCGGACTGCCCGACCCGCGCCACCGGCTGCCCCTGCTTGACCTGCTGCCCCGCCTTCACCAGCACGGCACTGAGATGAATCATGGTGGACGACACGCCATAACCATGATCAATGATGAGGGTGCCCCCGGAGTAGTAATTATCCGGTTGTACCAGGGTCACGGTGCCATCCGCCGGCGCCACCACCAGGGTTCCGGCGGGCCGGGCCACATCCACACCATAATGCGGGCGCCCGGGCTTGCCGTTGTAGACCCGCTGACTCCCGTAAACACCGGTGACCGGCCCGGTGAGGGGCCAGCGAAAATCCGTCAGGAAGGCGGTCAGTGACGAGTCGGTATCGCGGGCGGCCTTGACCTGGGCCACTTCCCGCTGGATACGGGCCAGCACCGCCGGCGGCGGGGTTTTGACGGTGCGCTCGGGGACGCCATTGACCCGCTGGATAGGGTACTGGCGGGGCTCCAGGGTCAACGCGACGGTCTGCTGCTCACCCTGGCGACGCAACACCAGTAGCGGGTGCAGATCCGCATCACGGGCAAAGCCGACGGCAAAGAAACCGTCCGGGGTGGTGCGCACCGGCTTATCACCCAGCCAGACGCTCACTCCCGCTAGTACCTGACCTCGCAGCAAGGTTCCCTGGGTACGTTCTCCCTGCAGCGACTGCAGCCAGTCAGCCGCCCACAGCGGCTTCCCCAGCAGCAATAGCACGGCCATCGGCAGCATCCCTCGCAGCACCGGCATACGCTTGTTCTCCCTGATCACAGAAATGCGCTGGCATCATCCACATCCAGCTGCTGCGGGTCCAAGAACTGCTGCCCATATTGGCGCCATACCCCGGACAGAATGAACAGCCGGTAGAGATCCGGGTCCAGATGCTGGTTGTTGCGCATGCGCTGCATGATGCCCAGCGCCTCGCTCAGGCGCAGGGGCATCTTGTAGGGACGCTCCCGGGAAGTCAGCGCCTCGAACACATCGGCAATGGCCATGATGCGGGCCGGGATCGACATCTGCTCGCGGGTCAGGCCACGGGGAAAGCCGCTGCCATCCATTTTCTCATGGTGGCCGCCGGCGTACTCCGGCACCTGGCGAAGCTTGGCCGGAAACGGCAGGGATTCGAGCATGTCCAGGGTCACATCCATATGGCCATTGATGATCTGGCGTTCCCTGGGCGTCAGCGTGCCCCGGGCAATACAGAGATTTTCCACCTCATCCTCGGTGAGCAGCGGCCGGACCCGGCCCCAGGCATCGGTCCACTGGCGGGCGGCAATGTCGCGTACACGCTGCTGGTCGGCCTCGGCCATGGCTTCACCGCCACGGTTGATGCGCTCAAGAAAGGTCAGATCATCGGTAATCGCCTGGATGCCGGCTTCCAGTGTCCGGCGATACTCGGGTTCCGCTGACGGATTCTCCAGACAGGCCCGCTCATAATCGAATTCCACCCGCGCCCGCAGCGAGGCAAACCGGCTGGAAACCTCCTCGATACGGTCATGCAGGGTATGCAGCTTGGTGGACTTGTCGAGCACCGAGTCCGGCGTCGCCAGCTTGCCGCAATCATGCAGCCAGGCCGCCACATGCAGCTCGTACCAGCCATCCTCGTCCAGGCTGAAATCGGCGAAGGTCTCGCCATCATCGCAGACGGCCTGGGCCAGCATTTCGGTGATCACCGGCACCCGCTGACAATGGGCACTGGTATGCGGGCTCTTGGCATCAATGGCCTGGGCCAGCACCTTGATAAAGGCATCCAGCAGTTCCTTGAGGTCCTGCACCTGGCTCAGGTTACTGAGCGCAATCCCCGCATAGGTCAGCAGAGACTGGAAGATCAGATCACTGTGCTCACCCAGGCGCGTCAGGGTACCCGGCATCTTGCGACTGTAGGCCAGCTGCAACACTCCGATGACCGCCCCTTCGTGATTGCGCAGCGGCCACAGGCGCAGCCCGCCGGCGTTCGGGGCCAGGGCCGCCAGCAACGGCCGGTCCGCCTCGGCCAGGGCGGCATCGCTGACCTGCACCACCAGCGGGCTGCCCTGTGCAAAGCAGCGTTGCACCGGCCCATCACCATCCGCCACCGGGCGAAACAGGGCGGCATCTTCCTGCAGCGGGCCACTACTGCCCTGGCGACACAGGCAACGCAGGCCCGGCGGCTGGGCGGAATCGGCATATAGCCATACCCAACCGGTGTGCGCCTGGCAGAGGTAGAGGGCCTCGTCCAGCAGGGCTTCCAGCAGGCGCGGCACATCGCGCTGCTCACTGAGGTGCTGGGCCACCCGCAGCAGGCGGGGCAGCAAGGCTTCACTGGACAGCGACGGTGAGTCGGGCAGTGGAGGAATCATGGGCAATCCGGCTCCCGTTGGGCATTCCTTATCATCGCTCAAGCATAGGCTGGCCCGGCGAACCAGGCAAAGCCCGGTGCCGTGCGTCGAATAATCCACGACCAACGTGGCCAAAGCCACGTCTTGCCTTGAAGCGGCGGGCCCGATTGCCTACCATCTGCCGGTTCTGAGCCAATCATCTGGATCCCTTGTCACCCATGAGTGTGAGCTATCGACTGCCCGACGGGGCAAGCATGGAGTTTGAACAGCCGGTGTCGGCCCTGGAAATCGCCGGGCGCATCAGCAAAAAACTCGCCAAACAGGCCCTGGCCGCCAAGGTCAACGGCAACCTCATTGACGTCTATCTGCCCATCGACGATGGCGCCACCGTGGAAATCATTACCCGCGACACCGACGATGCGCTGGAACTGATTCGCCACGACGCCGCCCACGTGATGGCCGAAGCCGTACAGGAACTGTTCCCCGACACCCAGGTGACCATTGGCCCGACCATCGAGAACGGCTTCTATTACGACTTCCATCGTGCAGAGCCGTTCACCCCGGACGACCTCAAGACCATCGAAAAGCGCATGCAGGACATCGTGCGCCGTAACGAGGACATCCGCCGTGAAGTCTGGGACCGCGATGAAGCCATCGCGTTCTTCCTGAACGCCGGTGAAGAGTTCAAGGCCGAGATCATTCGTGATCTGCCCGCCGATCAGGAAGTGAGCCTCTACCGCCAGGGCGATTTCATCGATCTGTGCCGGGGCCCGCACCTGCCCAGCACCAGCAAGCTGGGAGATGGCTTCAAGCTGACCAAGGTGGCCGGCGCCTACTGGCGCGGCGATGCCACCAAGGCCCAGCTGCAGCGCATCTACGGCACTGCCTGGCGCGACAAGAAGGAACTGAACGCCTATCTCAAGCAGCTTGAGGAAGCGGCCAAACGCGATCACCGCAAACTCGGCAAGGAAATGGACCTGTTCCACCAGCAGGAAGAAGCCCCGGGCATGGTGTTCTGGCACCCGCGCGGCTGGGCCATCTGGCAGAAGGTGGAGCAGTACGTGCGCAAGGTATACCGTGACAGCGGATACCAGGAAGTGCGAGGTCCCCAGATCATGGACGTGAGCCTGTGGAAGCGCTCCGGCCACTGGGATAACTACCAGGAAAACATGTTCTTCACCGAATCCGAGAAACGGACCTACGCGGTGAAGCCCATGAACTGCCCCGGTCACGTGCAGATCTACAACGCCGCCCTGCACAGCTACCGCGACCTGCCGATCCGTTACGCGGAGTTCGGCGGCTGCCACCGCAATGAGCCGTCAGGGGCCCTGCACGGCATCATGCGCGTGCGCGCCTTTACCCAGGACGACGGCCACATTTTCTGTACCGAAGATCAGGTGGAAGCGGAAGTGACCGCCTTCCACAAGCAGGCCATGGCGGTCTATGCGGATTTCGGTTTCGAGAATATCTCGGTGAAACTGGCCCTGCGCCCGGACAAGCGCATCGGCACGGACGAGGCATGGGACAAGGCCGAAAATGGACTGCGTGCGGCCCTCAGTAACGCCGGGGTGCAGTGGGAAGAACTGCCCGGCGAAGGCGCCTTCTACGGCCCCAAGATCGAATACCATCTGAAGGATTCCATCGGCCGCGCCTGGCAGATGGGCACCGTGCAGTTTGACCCCATGATGCCCGAACGCCTGGATGCCGAGTACGTGGATGAGAACTCCCAGCGCCAGCGTCCGATCATGCTGCACCGCGCCATCGTGGGCTCCATGGAACGCTTTATCGGTATCCTCATCGAGCACCACGCCGGCCATCTGCCGCTGTGGCTGGCGCCGGTGCCGGTGGTGATTGCCACCATTACCAACGCCGCCGATGACTATGCCCGCACAGTGAAGGCCAAACTGGAAGCCGCCGGCGTGACCGTGGAAATGGACCTGCGCAATGAGAAGATTGGCTACAAGGTGCGCGAACACTCCCGCGCCAAGGTGCCGGTGATCCTGGTTCTCGGCAAACAGGAAGAGGAAGAGCAGCAGGTGGCCATTCGTCGTCTCGGCTCCCAGGCCACCGAGACGGTGGCCCTGGACGAGGCCGTCGCCAACCTGGCCGACGCCACCCGCCTGCCGATCTAACGGTCAGACGTCGGAGGTCTGACGTCTGACGCGAAAACCCGCGTGGCCGGGTTTTCTGGTTTTATGCGTCCGACGTCCGACGTCCGACCCCAGACGGGAAGCACCATGTTCAAACAGAATGAACAACAAGCCGAAGGTTTTCAGGTCTCGCTGCAAGAGGCCCTGGACAACCTCAAGTACAACGCCGACGGTCTGGTGCCTGCCATTGCCCAGCAACACGACAGCGGCGAAGTCCTGATGATGGCCTGGATGAACCGGCAAGCCATCGAGGAGACCCTGCGAACCGGGCGCGTGTGCTACTACTCCCGCTCTCGCAAGACCCTGTGGCGCAAGGGCGAGTCCTCTAGTCAGGTGCAACAACTGAAAGAACTGCGCTTCGACTGCGACGCCGACACTGTGCTGGTGAGCGTGGATCAGACCGGCCCCGCCTGCCATACCGGTCGCCGCGACTGCTTCTACTGGAAAGCGGACGCCGACAGCGTGACCATCGATAAGACGCCGATCATCGATCCGAAAGAGCTTTACGATAAAACGTAATTTCGAAGCCTGATGGGCTACCCTCTCCCCTTGCGGGAGAGGGGCTGGGGGAGAGGGGGGAACGGCGTTGAAACAATACACCTCCCTACTGCCTTTCACCCTCTCCCTGTCCCTCTCCCGTCAAGGGAGAGGGAACCTTGTCAGCAAAGCTCTGTAAAACCGATTTTCAGAGGTTCCTCATGACGTTGAAACTGCACAACACCCTCACCGGACAGAAGGACGACTTCATTCCGCTGGACCCCAACCGCATCACCCTCTACGTATGCGGCCCCACGGTCTACAACTTCGTCCATATCGGCAACGCCCGCCCGGTGGTGGTGTTCGACGTGCTCTACCGTTTGCTGGAGCGGCTCTATCCGCAAGTGGTCTATGCCCGCAACATCACCGACATTGATGACAAGATCATCAAGGCGGCGGCGGAAAACGGCGAGGATATCCATGCCCTCACCGAACGCTTCACGGCGGCCTTTGCCGAAGACATGGCCAACCTGAATGCCAAAACCCCGAACATCATCCCCCGGGCCACCGATCACATCGGCGAGATGATCGCCATGATCGAAACCCTGGTGGAAAAAGGCCACGCTTACCAGGCCGATGGCCAGGTCCTGTTCGCGGTGGAATCCATGCCCGACTACGGCAAGCTGTCCGGGCGCAAGCTGGAAGACATGCTGGCCGGCGCCCGGGTGGAAGTGGCCGACTACAAGCGCCACCCCGGCGACTTTATCCTCTGGAAGCCGTCCAGCGACGACCAGCCCGGCTGGGCATCACCCTGGGGACGTGGCCGCCCCGGCTGGCACATCGAGTGCTCGGCCATGATTCACAAGCACCTGGGTGACGTGATCGACATCCACGGCGGCGGCCAGGATCTGATTTTCCCGCACCATGAAAATGAGATTGCCCAGGGCTGTTGCGCCCATGGCACCGACTACGTGCGTTACTGGATGCACAACGGCTACATCAACATCGACGGTGAGAAAATGTCCAAGTCACTGGGCAACTTCCGCCTGGTGCGTGATCTGCTTACCCAGTACCACGGCGAGGTGCTGCGCTTCGCCCTGCTTTCCAGCCATTACCGCTCCCCGCTGAATTTCTCCGCCGATGTCCTGGAGAATGCGGAGAAAGGCCTGGATACCCTTTACTACGCCCTGCTCGGCCGTGGCGAAACCGTGGAGCCGGAAGCCGGTTACCTGCTGCCCGATAACCATCCGGTACTGGACGCACTGAAGGATGATTTGAATACCTCGGAAGCCGTAAGCGCCTTGCATGCCATCGCCGGCGAGCTCAACAAGGCGGAACTGGCGGACAAACCGAAGCGCAAGGCCGAGCTGCTGGCCGCCGCCGACCTGCTGGGCCTGCTTACCGAGGATCCCACCGCCTGGTTCCAGAACAAGAATGCCAGTGAAGACGGCCTCGCTAACGACGACATCGACGCCCTGGTAGCCGAACGCACCCAGGCGAAAAAAGACAAGAATTTCGCCCGCGCCGACGAGATCCGTCAGCAACTCACCGATGCCGGCATCCAGCTGGAAGACACCCGAGAGGGAACGCGCTGGAGCCGGGGCTGACAGTCCGGGGCGCATCCAGGCAACGACCTGCTGCAGAGCACCACTCAACACCGCAAAAACGGGCAGCCTGGCTGCCCGTTTTTTTATCCATTACAACGTCAGCTGATCCATGCCCGGCAGCTTGGGCAGATCACCCCGCTGCACATCGGTGAAGCGCGGCTTTTTCAGCTGGGCCTGCAAACCTTCCAGGGTCTCCAGCGGCGCCCGGGTGGAAACCAGATTGGCCAGCCAGGCCGGCACCCGACCGCCCGGATCCACATAGGTTTCAAACGTCACCTGCACCTGACCATCGGACACGGGTTTGAGCACAAAGCGGTTATCCAGCTTGGGAATGCGCACATAACCACTGCGTTTGTCCGCCACCCCTGACAGGTTGACGCTGTGCAGGGTAATCACGCCCTGATCGTCCTGGCTGAGGGTGTTGCCGAGCACCACATCCCGATCCGAGACCGGCCAGATACCGTTGAACTGCATGTACAGTTTTTCCTGCCCCTGGACGGCAATACGACGGGCATCCTTGGACTGGAAGACCCATTGCGGGAAGGTATCCACCGCAGTGATCACCGCCAGTACCGAGGTCATGGATGCGGCGACCTGTACCTGACCGCGAAACGCCTTCACCGGGCTGTCGGCCACATCACGCACATAGGTGGTTACCTCTGCGGGGCTGTTGCCCTGGTGGTTCACTTCCCAGTCCGCCGCCCACAGCGGGCCGGCCATCACCATCAACAATGTTGCTATCCAGAGTTTCATCATTCGCCTCTTCACAGGCCGTGCGGTACACAGCGGGTTAAAACGTGATGACAGTATGACGAACGCCCATCCACGGGGCATTGACCCCGAGGAAGCACCCGGCGGCATTTCATGCCTGGCCCACTAGCTGGCGGGCAGATCCATGCCCTTGAGCGAATCGTAGCGCTTGAGCACGTCCTCCAGGTCCGCCTCCTTGTAGGGCGACTGTTTGGCCAGCTTGCGCATCCCCTTGAGGGTCTCCCGAGGGGCGTCGTGAGAAATGGTATTGGCAATCCCGGTCACATTGCCACCGGGGTCAATGTAGGTTTCGAACTCCACACGGGTCCAGCCATCTTTCAGCGGGGTAAACACAAACCGGTCTCGCAGGGCCGCCACCCGCACCAGCCCCTTGTGATCCGGTTCGCCCTTGACCGCATGGGAGGCAATGGTCACCGCCCCGGTCTTGCTGTCCTGGCTGGCATCACTTTCGATCAGTGCATCCCGGTCCTTGGCTGGCCAGATACCCTTGAACTGGATATAGGCACGGTGGTTATCGCGCAGTTCCAGCGACTGGCACTGGTAGAGCCACTGGTCACAGACACTGGCATCGGCCATCACCGCCAGCAAGCTCAACACTGACGCATGCACCTCGGTCACGCCACGAAACGCCTTCACCTCACTGTCTTTCACCGGGCGCTCAAAGGTGCTGATATCGGTGCGTTTGTCACCCTTGTCCACCGGCTGCCACTGTGAATCGGCGCCGGCAACGCTGCTGCCCAGCAACAGCGTCGGCAGCAACAGCAGATGCAAAAAACGGGGCCATCGACGTATCGGTTTCATGGTGCCTCCCTGGCCATCGGCCAACAAAATGTCCTGTATCATGTCTACCGCTTTGGACGCCGCGAATCCCGAACCGCTCCGCGCGGCTTGCTTTTATCATGGTTTTTTACAAAACTGGCAGCCGCTTCCATTTCCTGATTAGGGGACATCCCCGGTGAAGACGTTGCTGCTCGGCGCGTTGCGGTTATACCAGATCGTGCTGAGCCCCTGGATCGGCAACCAGTGCCGCTTCTACCCGACCTGCTCGGAATATGCCCGGCAGGCGGTGGAAACCCATGGCAGCCTGCGCGGCAGCCTGCTGGCGGCCCGACGTCTGAGCAAATGTCATCCCTGGCATCCCGGCGGTTTTGACCCGGTGCCTGGCACCCGTTGCGAGGGCTGCCATGACCACGACTGACCAGCGCCGCCTGGCGTTGTGGCTGGCCGGGATCGTCTTTCTCGCCCAGCTGATCTTTGCCTGGCACAGCCCTTCCCATATCAACGCCGGCAAGGGCGACCACAGCAAAGCCTTTATCACCGCGGCTGACTGCCAGATCTGCGCCCATGGCCATGGTCTGGTTGGCCTGCCCAGCCAGGCGGTCATGCCGGTTCCGCCCACGCACGTCTGCCTGGGCGAAAGCTGCCAAGCGCATCAGCCCCAACAACACTTCCATCTGGCCCGGCTTGCCCGCGGCCCACCCGTCTTTTCCTGATCCGACATCCCAACCCTTGAGATTCCGGCGTGGCACAGGCCACGGCGGTACTTTGTGTATTGATCAGGAAAGACCATGAAAAAGATGTTCCTGGCCGGCTCTGCGCTGGCCACCATTCTGGCGCCCGGGCTGGCCTCGGCCAGTAGCGCCGACAGCGGCCTGCGCGCCTTCAACCCGGCCATCTCCGTGATTCTTGGCGGCCTTTATTACCATGACGACGCCCAGGGCGAAGGCATGGAGCGTATCGACGAGATGGACAATGCTTTCCACAGCCACGGCGGCAGTGAAGAGCACGACCACGGCGATCTGAGTCGCGGCTTCAATCTGGGGGAAAGCGAAATCACCATGAGTGGTTCCGTGGACAGCTACTTTGATGCCCGCCTCACCGCGTCCATCACCGGTAGCGGCGACCTGGACCTGGAAGAAGCCTGGATCCGCAGCCAGGCCCTGCCCGCCGGCCTGCAAATCAAGGCCGGCCGCTTCCTCAGTGCCATCGGTTACCACAACGAGCGTCATTCCCATCAATGGAATTTTGCCGATCAAAACCTGGCCTACCGCAGCCTGTTCGGCGAAGAGAGCCTGGGTGGCGACGGCGTGCAGGTAAGCTGGCTGGCTCCCACCGCCACCTTCCTGCAACTGGGCCTGGAAGCCACCCAGGGCGACAACCTGGAAGGCGTCGGCGGCACCATTGACGCGGACAGCGTCGCTGAGGATATTGGCGGCGGCGTCACCGCCGACGATCTGGGCCTGGCCACCCAGGACGGCCCGCAACTGGGCGTCTTCTATGCCCGATTGGCGCCGGACCTGGGCGCCCGCCACGCCCTGCAGCTGGGTCTGTCCGTGGCCCACCACCGCCATAGCCAGGCGTATCACGATGAAGGCACCGAGCAGTTCGTCACCGAGGGTGACAGTGATGTCTACGGCCTGCAGGCGGTCTTCAAGCGCTTTGCCACCGGCAACTACGGCCTGGGCGCGGCCACCGTGCAGGGCGAATACTTCCACGCCGAAACCGACCAGGAAGCGGTTTACCACAGCAATCCGGCGGAACTGGGCCTGCCCCTGACAGCTCGCCAGGATGCCGGCTATCTGTCCGCCAGCTACGGCTTTGCCCCGCGCTGGCAGGTGAGCGCCCGCTATGCTGCCGCCGGTATCAATGGCCAGGTGAAGGAAGGGGACGACAAGGAAGATATCGGCATCTCCTACCAGAACAGCCTGGCCCTCACCTGGTATGCCACCGAGTTCTCCAAGGTACGGCTGCAGTTCAACCGTAACGATATCGACGGTGAAGACGGCCGCGACACCTACAACCAGGTGTTCCTGCAGTACAACCTGAGCCTCGGCGCCCACGGTGCCCACTCGTTCTAACGCATTGTCGCAGGCGGGTTGGGCCCGCCTGCCAGGAGAGATTTCATGAGAGTAGTCTTGATGTTGATACTGGGGGCGCTGCTGCCCCTGTCTGCCCAGGCCAGCGTACGCATTCTGGCCTGTGAACCGGAATGGGCGGAGCTCGCCCGCGAAGTGGGTGGCGACCTGGTGGACGTGAAAAGCGCCATTGCCCCCGGTCAGGATGCCCACCACATTCAGGCCCGCCCCAGCCTGATCTCCCAGGTCCGCCGGGCGGACATGGTGCTGTGCAATGGCGCCGAACTGGAAATCGGCTGGCTGCCGGTGCTGCTCAACCGCGGCGGCAACCCGGCGGTACGCCAGGCTCCGGGGCTGTTCATGGCCGCCGATCAGGTCTCGCGGCTGGAAATCCCCGATCACCTGGACCGGGCCGACGGTGACGTCCACGCCAAGGGCAACCCGCACGTGCATCTGGACCCGCGCCGGGTGGAAACCGTGGCCGGCAAACTGGCCGAACGCCTGGCCACTCTGGACCCGGCCCATGCCCAACAATACCGGGACCAGCAAGCCCAGTGGCAACAGCAGTTCGACGCCCAGATCACCCAGCTGGAACAGAAAGCGGCCCCGCTCAAGGGGCTTGGCCTGATCACCCACCACCGTGACTGGAGCTACCTGATGGACTGGCTGGGCATGCGCCGGGTGGACGAACTGGAACCCAAACCGGGCCTGCCGCCGACACCGGCGCACCTGGCCGCGCTGGTGGATACGGTGAAAAAGCAGAACGTTTCCCTGATCCTCTACCGCCCGGAAAACGGCAGCGATGCCTCCAAATGGCTGGCCAGCCGTACCAGCGCCTGCGCGGTGGAGATGCCCTTCTCCCCCGGCGAGAAAGGCACTACCACCCTGGTCAGCCTCTACCAGCGCATCATCGACACGCTGCTGGAAGCCCGGGAGCAATGTCATGGTTGATATCCTGCTGCCAGCACTGATCGCCGGGCTGCTGGTACTGGCCAGCCACGTGCCGCTGGGGCGGCAGGTGCTGCGCCGGGGGATCATCTTTATTGATCTGGCGGTGGCCCAGGCCGCCGCCACCGGCCTGCTCGCCGTGCATCAGTGGACGCATCTGGAAAACACCGTGGTTCTGCAGGGGGTGGCGGTTGCCACCGCCCTGCTGTTCGCCCTGCTATTGCACCAGCTGGAAAAACTGGGCAACCGGGTCCAGGAAGCCATGATCGGTGCCACCTTTGTGGTACTGGCGAGCCTGGCGGTGCTGATGCTGGCCAACGACCCGCATGGCGGCGAGCACCTGAACAGCAGCCTGGCCGGTCAGATTCTCTGGGTCACGCCCTTGCAGTTGTGGGCGCTGGCCGGGGCGGCGGCGGTGGCCCTGCTGGGCATGCGGCTGTTCCACCACCCTCTGCTTAGCTTCTACGGTCCCTTCGCCGTGGCCATCACCGCCTCGGTGCAGGCGGTGGGGGTCTACCTGGTGTTTGCCTCCCTGATCTTCCCGGCCCTGGCCAGCTTCGGCATGAATGGCAAACGTGGTCTGTTGCTGGCCCTGGCCGTGGGCGCCGCCGGCTACCTGCTGGGCCTGGGCGCCAGCCTGGCCTGGGACTGGCCCAGTGGTCCGGCGGTGGTGGTCAGCCTGGCGGCCTGTGCCCTGTTCACGGCGGTGGGCAGAGGCATCGCAGCGCGCCGGTGAATTGGCTACAATCGCTGGCACTTACGGGTTGAAAGGACCAGAGACAATGATCAGAAAAAGCCTGATGGCAGCCCTGTTTGCGCTGCCCCTGAGTGCCACCGCCAGCGGTTTCGCCGGCCTGGACTTCGTATCCAGCAACGTGGAGCCGGATGATGGTGGCAGTGCCGACCCGTCTGCCCTGCAGTTCAAGTTCGGCAGCTGGATCAACCGGGATGAAACCCTGGGTGGCGAAGTCCGCCTGGGCCTGGGCGTGGGTGATGATCACCTGCGCAGCGGTGTGGATGTGGAAATCGACCGCTCCTACGGCGCCTATTTCCGTGGCCAGTTTCCCAACACCCTGCCGGTACGCCCCTATGGCCTGATCGGCATCACCCGGGTGGAAACCACCCAGGACTATGCCGGTGGCGGCTCCAAGGGCGAGAACTACAACGACCTGTCCCTGGGTCTGGGTGCCGATATCACCCTGACCAACCAGGTGTTCGTCAGCGTGGAATACATGCGGGTGGTCGACCATGGCGGCGACCAGATCAGCAATCTGGCCGTGGGCCTGAACGGCCGCTTCTGAGCGGCCTGGCTCAAACAAAAAAGCCGCGCTTGAGCGCGGCTTTTTTTATCTGAGCCATATCCCGATGTCAGGGGATCGGCAGGTAGCCGCCATCCACTTCCTTGGTGACAATGGCCACCGCGTTATGGGCATGCAGGCTTTCCAGGTGGTTCACTCGCAGCCAGAAATCCTTGTAGCAGGGCTGCGGGTCCAGTGACACCTTGAGGCGACGGGCCGCATCCTCGCAGAACATCAGGTTCTGACCATTGAGCAGGGCGAATTCCTGCTCGTCGATGCGCTTCACCGCGGTCTGCACTGGCGTCTTGAGAGCGCCCTCGATGGAATCAATCAGCGCCGTGATCGGGAAGGCATCACCCTCGGTATGGTCCAGCAACACCCGCACCTGGGCCACGGAACGCTGGCTGTGCGGAGTGGCGACAATACCTTCCTCGGTACCCAGCCAGTCGAACACGGCCTGGGCATCAATCTTGCCGTCCTGGAAGTCCTTGCGGAACTGTTCCTGAATCAGCTGGCGCGACAGGGCCGCCGAGCATGGGCAGGTGGAGGAATACGGCACTTCCACGTACATCTCGATACGCATGCCTTGTTCGCACAGGGTGCCCTTGATGCTCACCGGGTAGCTTTTCCAGCCGGAGTAGCTGCTCTTCAGGGCCGGGCGACGCATGGAGTATTCAAAGTCCAGCTGCACGAAGCCACGGGTACTGAGCCCTTCGTGGGTTTCCAGGAAGTTGCGCAGCAACTGCTCGATGGATGCGGCACTGACCGAGTGATCACCAAAGGTCTCTTCCAGCATCAGGAACAGGCGGGACATGTGAATGCCCTTGGCATCCGCGTTGGCCAGATTCACATAGGCCTGGATGGAGGTACTCACCGGCCGTTCGCCGGCCAGGGTGTCACTGACACGGGCAGGCAGGTGAATTTCGCTCATGCCGACCCAGTCCAGGGTGGTATGGATATGATCCACCATGGAGTTGGATGCCACATCCGGCATCTGTTTGGTGCCGCCGGCACCGTTTTCACGCGTCATGGAATTCTCCGCTGGGGCGATGACCGGGGATTGTCGACATCCCGACGTCAACAAAAGGTCATGTGGGGTTCATCGCCCTAACCTACAAGGGGGGCAAGTCTAGCAGAAAGCGCCCGGGAATTGACCTTTTCGCCGCGAGAGATTGGCTATGGCCGCCAAAGCGGACTGCTATCAGCCCGCCGGGGCAGCTTCCGGGTCCTCGCCCACCAGGGTTTCAAAGCGTGGCAGGGCATGCAGCGGGCGGAACATTTCCTCGCTGCGGGCATGGCTGCGCAGGGAATCGGACACCTGGATGGCCTGTTCCAGATCGCGCAGGGCGTACTCGATTTCGCCCAGCCCGGCCCAGGCACAGGCCCGCTGGTAGAGTGCGTGGGAGTTGTCCTCTTCCACTTCCAGTACCCGGTCACAAAGACTCAGGGCCCAGCGCTGCTCACCCAGTTCCAGCGCCGCATCCGCTTTCCAGGCCAGCGCTTCCGGGTCGTCCGGGCGCAGTTCCAGAATCCGGTCATAAAGCTCGATCTTGGCCTGGGCACTGGGCTCCTTGGTGGCCTTGAGCCACAGGCTGTGGATCTCGTTGGTGCGCTCGATCTCTTCCTGGTTTTCGGCAATGGTGCGTGACTTCTTGCGCAGCTCGCGCTCCAGATCCGCCAGGCGCGACTCGTACTCACTGGTCAGTCGCGACATTTCCTTTTCCGCGTAGATACGGATGTTGTCTTTCAGGTCACGGATGGTGGACCAGCCCAGCAAGGCCAGAATGGAAGCAGCACCGGCAATCAGATAGAAGAAGTAGGTCACCGTGTTGGTGGCATAGCCCATGGCCTTGTCGGCCACGTCCAGCTCCCGGTCGGTGACCATCTTGGTCATCTCGTTGCGGTAGTCGTTCATGTCCTGACGCAGGGTACGCAGCTCACCCAGTATCCAGTTCTCGCGAAACTGGGAAATCACCGGGCCGCGCTCGATCTCGCTTTGTGCCTCGGGGCGAGGCTCCGCCGCTGCCGTTTGTTGCGTCTCGGCCCAGACATTACCGGCCAGAATCAACCACGCGCCCAACAGGCCCATACGCAGGATGTGTCTGCTCAATGCACTGCCCTCTTGTCCCATTCGCCAAGCGAAAAACCTTTTGACGGCCGGCACACCCTGCTGGCCTGCCCGCCGCGCACCTATGGTCGCATCAAGGCCGCCGGGGTGCCAGCCTTGCGGGCCGCTGCCTTGACAGGCCCGGCACGATGCAATGTAGTGAAACGCAACCACAAGCAACATCGAGAGAAAGGCATGCGATTTCTACGACTTCTGAGCACCGCCGCCTTCGGCGTCCTTGCCCTGACCGCCACCGCCAACGCCGACACCTGGCGCTTCGGTCTGGAGGAAATCGAAGGCAGCGTGCAGTACAGCTACGCCGAACGCTTCAAGGAGCTGGTGGAGAAAAAAAGCGACGGCGACATTAGCGTGCAACTGCTGCCCTATGGCAAATGGGGCTCCACTTATTCCGCCCTGTATGACGCCATCCAGGGCGGCGCCATCCAGCTGGGCTTCGGCTCCGGCGCCCTGGGCGGCACCGTGCCGGAAAGCCAGCTGCTCAACCTCAACTACATCATGCCCAGTGATCAGTGGGTCACCGCCCGGGGGCTCAACAGCGACACCTTTCTGAAGAGTCAGGCCTGGCAGCAATCGTTCCGGGCCCGTTCGCTAGTGCCACTGGCGGAATTGCCGGAGGGATATCAGGTATGGACCGCCAACAAGCCGATCCACACGCCGGCGGATATCGAAAACCTGCACATTCGCGTGATGGACAACAGCCTGCTGCGCGCCACCTACAAGGCCTACGGCGCGTCCCCCACCTCCATTGCCTACGGCGAGCTCTACAGCGCCCTGCAACAGGGCCAGGCCGAGGGCAATATCCAGCCGGTCTTCGCCCATGAGGAAATGGCGTTTTACGAGGTGCAGAAATACATGATCTTTGCCCAGCAGTCCCAGTTTGTGGCCACCATGATGGGCAACGCCGACTGGTATGACGGTCTTTCCGACGCCCAGAAAGCCATGATTGATGAAGTGACCGCCACGCTGGTACGCGAGGGCTACGACATCCAGACCCAGTACAACAAGGAACGGCTGGCAACCATCAAGAACAAGAGTGACATCAAGATCATCGAGCTTACCGACAAGCAGCAGGCCCAGTTCCGCAAGATGGCCAAACCGGTACGCAAGACCTACGTGAAGGAAGTGGGTCCGCGAGGCCAGCAGTCTCTCAACGCCCTGCTGAAAGCCTTCAAAGAGGCGGAAAAGGCGGACAGCTGATAACCCGGCAACCGTCGCCATAAAAAAGCCCGGCTCCGGCCGGGCTTTTTTTGTGCTAGCCGCCCAGGGAAGGCAACCACAGCGACAGCTGCGGGAACAGGATCAGCACGAAGGTGGCAATCAGCAACATGAAAATAAAGGGCGGCGTACCGCGAATCACATCCAGGTATGGGCGCCGGAACACCGCAATGGCAGTGAAAATGTCACAGCCGAACGGCGGTGTGGCGGAACCGATGGCGGCCTGCAGGGTGACAATCACCCCGACATGGACCGGATCCAGATTGGCCGAGGCAATCAGCGGCTTGAAGATCGGCACCAGGATCAGGATCACCACAATCGGGTCCACAAACATGCAGCCGACGAAGAAGGCCACCGCAATCAGCGACAACGCCGCCACCTGATTGGTGCCAATGGCCTCGATAGCCGGCCCCAACAATTTCTCGGGAATATTGGCCGTACCCAGCGTATGCGAGAACGCCGCTCCCACGGCCACCAGAATAAAGACCACGGCGGTGATCATGCCTGACGACAGTGCCAGCGGCCCGAGATCGCGGATACTGACCTTGCGGAAGATCACCACCTCCAGCAGCAGGGCATAGGCCACGGCTACCGCCGAAGCCTCCACGGCACTAAACCAGCCACCGTAGATGCCCCCCACCACCAGAATGGGAAAGCCCATGGGCAGAATGGCCCGGCGCAGGGCCGTAAAGCGCTCCGCCCAGGAGGCGCGTTCCTCCGGCTCGATGCCCTTGATGCGCGCGCCAATCCAGCAGTAAACGGAAAACATCAGCAACACCAGCAACCCGGGCAGGATACCGGCCAGAAACAGGTCGCCGATGGAGGTTTTCATCACCACACCATAGACAATGAAACCGATACTGGGCGGAATCAGCAGGGCAATATCACTGGCATTGATGATCAGCGCCAGGGCAAAGCTGTCCGGGTAGCCCTTGGCCAGCAGTCGTGGACGCATGGGACCGCCCATGGCCACCACCGTCGCCTGGGTGGAACCGGACACCGCCCCGAACACCGCACAGGCCGCCGCCGTGGTAATTGGCAGGCCACCGCGCAGGTGACGGCTGAAGGCGTCCACCAGATCCAGCAGCCGGTTGGCGGTATGGCCCTTGGTGAGGATATCCGCAGCGAAGATGAACATGGGCACCGCCGCCAGCACCCAGCTGCCCACCCCGGTGACCATCCAGGTCACCGCCTGATCCGGCCCGAAGAAGGTCATGTCGGTAAACATCATGAACAAAGTGCCCACGGCCAGCGGCACCATCATGGGGTAGCCCATGAACAGCAGCACCAGCATGATCACGCCCAGCAGAATCAACATGATCCGCCCCCCTGTTTCACAGCATGGCCACTGACGCTCATTGGCGGCCCTCCCCGTCCTCGGACACACCCGCCTCGGCGGGCACCTGCGCATAGTTCTCCTCTTCACTGAAAGAGCGCCAGACGCCCGGCGACAGAGCATTGCGTGCCAGTGTCAGCAGATACTGGGCGCCGGCCAGGGTAAAGCCGATGGGCAGAGCCAGATACACCGTCCACATGGGCACCTGCAGGGAGGCGCTGACGCGGCCACGGTCGTGGATATCGATCACGTACTGGGCGGACTTCCAGGCGAAATACAGCATCAATGCCGCCGTGCCAGCGCAGATGATCATTTGCAACGCCTTGCGCGCCGGGCCATTGAGCTGCTCGTAAAAGGCGGACATCCGAATGTGGCGCGCGTGTCGGGCCGCATAACCAAGCCCGACAAAGGTCAGCACCACGATCAGCATCTTGGTCACTTCATAGGTGCCGGGAATCCCCGCCTCGAACAGGGTCTGGCCAACCACATGGCCACTCATCAGCAGGGCCATGACCAGAATGCAGCCACCGATGATGACGCGCTCGACCACACCGAGCACACGATCGAGCAGGGAGAGTGCGGTAAGAAAGGAATCAATCATGATCGACATTTCCGCAGTAAAAAGTGAACAGAAAGGTCATCGGGAAGACAAACCGGTATCACACGCAGGCATGGCGATATCCACCTCCCGAGCCGTGCCGCCGGGGTCATCAGACCTGTACCCCGGGCCAGGGAATTGCCCTGAAAAAGCCCGGAAATCGGCACCGTCAGGGTGCATCGGCGTGTCAGGAACAGCGCCACGCACCACCGCTCGCCGGCATTTATTTTGACATCTAAATGTTTTACCTCTAAGATAGCCTACCAGTTATCGCAAGGGAATTCTTGCCATTGCCCTGAATTCACGGGAGAAACGGACCTTAGATTTCTAAATTTGACGATGTCTCATCACGGTCACATCACTTTGTTATCTAGAGAATTGACGGCAATGGCCAGACACGAAGACGTGCTGATTGCATTACGACAGATTATTCGCGCCACCGACCTCTACTCACGGAAACTGAGCAAGGTCGCCGGCCTCACCTCACCGCAACTGCTGATTTTGCAGGCCATTGCGGCGCACGGTGAAATGACCATGGGCGACCTGGCCAACGAGGTAACACTCAGCCAGGCCACCGTGACCACGATTCTTGATCGCCTGGAAAAGCGTGGCCTGCTGGGGCGCAAGCGCGGCGAATCCGACAAGCGTCGGGTTTATGCCCACCTGACCCAGGCCGGCATGGACATCATCGAAAAGGCTCCCACGCCTTTGCAGGATGAGTTCATTGCCCGCTTTGACCGGCTGGAAGAATGGGAGCAGTCCCTGATTCTCAGCTCCCTGCAGCGGGTCGCGGCGATGATGAACGCCGGCGATATTGACGCGTCTCCGGTGCTGGATCTGGGCGCCATAGATCGGGCTCAGCCCACTGTGGACCTGAACCAGCATCGGGAGCATACCCCCTTATCCAAAACCGACCAGAAGTGACCACATGCTTGCAGAAGACAAGGGTTCATCCACCGAGAAAAAGGATGACATTACTTTCCGCAAACCGGAGAGCCAGGACGGCAGCCGGGTGCATAAACTGATCAGCGAATGCAAACCGCTGGATGAGAATTCGGTTTACTGCAATCTGCTGCAGTGCACGCATTTCGCCGACACCAGCGTGGCCGCCGAGATGGACGGCGATCTGGTCGGCTTTATCTCCGGCTACATTCCGCCCAAACAGCAGAATGTCCTGTTTGTGTGGCAGGTGGCGGTACACGAGAAGGCCCGTGGCAAGGGCCTGGCCAAGCGCATGCTGGCCGAACTGATCGAGCGCGAAGAGAGCGCCGACGTCCAGTTCATCGAAACCACCATCACGCCGGATAACGAAGCCTCCTGGGGCATGTTCCGCAGCTTCGCCTACCAGCGCAGCTTCCCCACGGAAGAATTCATCCTGTTCGATTCGCGCATTCATTTTGCCGGCGAACACAACGACGAATACCTGCTGCGTATCGGCCCGTTCAACCGCGACGACGCCTGATCAACGCCCCGACACGCACCTAAAGACTTCCAGACGAGGAAACCAGGACCATGGATACCGAAATTTTTGAGAGTCACGAATCCGAAGTAATGAGTTATGCCCGCAGCTTCCCGGTGGTCTTTGACCAGGCCAAGGGCAGCTACCTGTATGACGAAACCGGCAAGGAGTACATCGACTTCCTGGCCGGCGCGGGCACCCTCAACTACGGGCACAACAACCCGATCCTGAAAGAAAAGCTGATCGAGTACATCCAGCGTGACGGCATTGTTCACGGTCTGGACATGCACACTGCCGCCAAGCGTGACTTCATGGATACCTTCTACGAGGTGATCCTCAAGCCCCGCGATATGGACCACGTGATGCAGTTCACCGGCCCCACCGGCACCAACGCCGTGGAAGCGGCGCTGAAGATCGCCCGTAACATCAAGGGTCGCGAGAACATCATCAGCTTCACCAACGGCTTCCACGGTGTCAGCCTGGGCGCCCTCGCCACCACCGGCAACAGCCATCACCGTGGTGTGGCCGGGGTCAGCATGGCCGGCGTGACGCCGATGCCTTATGACGGCTACCTGGGCGACGCCTTCGACACCACCGAGTACCTGGACAAGGTGCTGGGCGACTCCTCCAGTGGCGTGGATCACCCGGCAGCGGTAATCGTGGAAACCGTACAGGGCGAAGGCGGCATCAACGCGGCCAGCTTCGAGTGGCTGCGCAACCTGGAAAAGGTCTGCCGCAAACACGACATGCTGCTGATCCTGGATGACATCCAGGCCGGCTGTGGCCGTACCGGCACCTTCTTCAGCTTTGATGAGGTGGGCATCAAGCCGGACATCATCACCCTGTCCAAATCTCTGAGTGGCTATGGCCTGCCCTTTGCCATGGTGCTGCTCAAGCCGGAACTGGACCAGTGGAAACCGGGCGAGCACAACGGCACCTTCCGTGGCCACAACCTGGCGTTCGTTACCGCCGCCGCCGCCCTGAAACACTACTGGAGCGATGACAAGTTCGCCCAGGAAGTGCAGAAGAAAGCGGACATTATTACCGATCGCTTCCGCGAGATTGCCAACAGCTATGACTCGCACTGGTTCTACCTGAACGGTCGCGGCATGATGCAGGGCCTGGTGGCCCGTGATGGCGAGCTGGCCGGTGAAATCACCAAGGCCTGCTTCAAGCGTCAGCTGGTGATCGAAACCTCCGGCGCCGATGACCAGGTAATCAAGACCCTGTGCCCGCTGACCATTTCCGAAGAGGATCTGCAGCGCGCCCTGGATATCGTCAAGGAAAGCGTCACCGAAGTGATGACCGACCGTATCAAGCGCGGCGAAGCCCACTCTGTTGCCAGCATTGCCGGCTGATAGCCTTACCGCTCCCGCTCCCTCCTGACGGGGGAGCCGGGCGCCTTTCCCCTCCTCTCTTTTACCATTTAGGAGTTCTGGATGATCGTTCGTACCCTGGCGGAAGCCGAAAAGACCGAGCGCTGCGTAAAAGCCGAAAACGGCAACTGGCAGTCCGTGCGCCTGTCCCTGAAAGAAGACAAGATGGGCCACTCGTTCAACATCACCACCATCTTCAAGGGCACCAAGACCCACATCAAATATGCCAACCACTGGGAATCCGTGTACGTGATTTCCGGCAGCGGCAAGATCGAAACCCTGGACGATGGTAAGGTCTACGACCTGACTCCCGGCACCATCTACCTGCTCAACGAACACGACGAGCACTACCTGTATGGTGGTGAAAACGAAGACATGGTGGTGGCTTGCGCCTTCACCCCGCCGCTGAGCGGCAAGGAAGTACACGACGAGAATGGCGTGTACCCGGCGGATCTGGATTGATCGATCAGCCAGAACCAAAAAGCGGAGCCATCGGCTCCGCTTTTTTTATGCCGGCGAAAAACAATCAGAAATCATACTTGGCGGTGAACTGTACGCGCTTGAGATCGCCGTCCTCGCCATTGTCGATTTCCCGGTCGGCATAGATCAGCTCACCGCCCAGGGCCAGTGGCTTGGCCACCTGCCAGATCAGATTGGCATGGGCGCTCTGGATAGTATCGTTGGTGGTGGCCGCTACGGTATCCGGGTTATCCGCCTGGCTCACTGATACAGAAAAGTTGGAGCGCCAGCGATCACTCCAGTGGTGGCGCAGGGCCAGCACGCCGCTCCACTGATCAATCAGATCAATGTCGCCATCAGCTTCGATCTGGCCGGCGCGGAATGCATTCAGGGTGGTATAACGGCCCATGGCATTGCCATAGTTGAGCTGGAAACGCACATCGTCTCGCTCACCCACATTCAGTTTACCGGCCAGTGCCAGCCCGTAACCGTATTCACTTTCGTCATGGGCCGTGCCGCCCACCGTATCCTGATACTTCAGCTGCCGGCCCAGCGCCGCCAGGCTGACATTGCCCCAGTCACCGGTCAGGTTATAGCGGGCCACCAGATCCGGCATGCTGTTGTCGTCGTATTCACTGGGATTGCTGTCACCGCCGTAGAGAGTGGTGGACGGGTTTTCCATGGCCAGCATCAGGGCGCCGTTGGTATAACGAATCTGCGGCTGACGTTCGAACACGGTGCCGGCCGCACCAACGAAGTCCAGGGTTTCCGGCAGCGCGCTGACATTGAAGAAGGTCGACCAAGTCTGCCCGAACAACCATTTGTCCCAGGTCAGGTAGGCATGGCGGATGCGCGGCGCGTAGCTGTTGCTGATGCGCTCGTCGCCCATGCCATTGGTCTGGAAATCAATCTCGATATGGCCGCGCACTTCCCCGGCGGATGTCTGCGTGGCGCTTTTCAGCCAGAAGCGGCTCTGCTTGGCAATCATGTTCAACTTGCCCGAACCGGAATCCGCCTGCCCGGTGGGGTCCACCGGAATGGTGGATGGCACCATGAAATCCTCGCCCACGGACGAGGTGGCCTGTTCACCATCGCTGTATTTGCTATAGATGGTATCGGCCTTGATAAAGCCGCCGAAGGTGATGTTGGTATTATTGCCCACGGTGTGGTTCTGCTGCTTTTCCAGCGCGTCCACCCGCTCTTCCAGTGTTGCCGCCATGGCATAACCACCATGGGTAAGCAAAATGGCTGCGCAAAGATATCCGGTTTTTATGACTTTCATGACCCTGCCCTCTGGTTATCAACACGAAGTGACAGTGGTCAGCTTGCAAAGCCGCGGAGCCGCTCACCATTAGCCATAGGTCGAAGCCGGGGGACGCTCGACCAAGGTCTAATTCCGCCCCTTGCCCGCGGCTTCCACACTGACCATGTTGGAATTCATTTCAGTGAGACAGGCCATGGAAACGGGCACACCTATCGCCATCAAGAAAGCCATTCAGGAGCGTTGCTGGATCGACAGCGCCGCCTATCAGACGCTCTACCGCCAGAGCATTACCGACAGTGTCGGTTTCTGGCGCAGCCAGGCGGAGCGGATTGACTGGTTCCGTGAGCCCACGCAAATACGGGATGTGAGCTTCCATCCAGACGATGTGCACATCCACTGGTTCCAGGATGGCGAACTCAATGCCACCTACAACTGCATCGACCGCCACCTGGAAAAAAACGGTGACGGTATCGCCCTGCTCTGGGAGCCAGACCAACCACACCAGCAACGTCGCGAGATTCGTTACCGGGAACTGCATGAACAGGTCTGCCGGCTGGCCAACACCCTGACACGTCTGGGCGTGAACAAAGGTGACCGGGTCATGCTCTATATGCCGATGATTCCGGAAGCGGTCTTTGCCATGCTGGCCTGCGCCCGTATCGGTGCCATTCATTCGGTGGTATTTGCCGGCTTCTCGCCGGATGCCCTGGCCGGCCGTATTGCCGACTGCCAGGCCCGGCTGGTGATCACCGCCGATGCCGGACGCCGAGCCGGCAAGCAGGTGCCCCTGAAAGCCAATGTGGATGCTGCCCTGGAAAAACCCGGCACCGACTGTGTCGACACCGTGCTGGTGGTGGAGCATCTGGGCGTGGCGCCGGACTGGCACAACGGTCGGGACCGGCGCTACAGCGAAGAGATGGCGGCCAGCAGTACACACTGCCCGGCGGTAGCCATGAACGCGGAAGACCCGCTATTCATTCTTTATACCTCCGGCTCCACCGGGAAACCCAAGGGCGTGCTGCACACCACCGGTGGCTATCTGGTCTATGCCGCTCTCACCCACCAGGTGGCGTTCGACTATCATCCGGGCCAGGTCTACTGGTGCACCGCCGACGTGGGCTGGATCACCGGTCACACCTATCTGGTCTACGGCCCGCTGGCCAACGGCGCCACCTGTGTGATGTTCGAAGGGGTTCCCAACTACCCGAATGATCAGCGCGTGGGCGACATCATCGACCGTTACCAGGTCAACATTCTCTACACGGCGCCCACGGCCATTCGCGCCCTGATGGCCGGCGGTGATCACTGCTGTCAGGGCAGCCACCGCGACAGCCTGCGGCTGCTGGCCACCGCCGGTGAACCAATCAACCCGGCGGCGTGGCAGTGGTTCCATGATGTGGTCGGCAAGGGCCAGGCCGCCGTGGTGGACACCTGGTGGCAGACGGAAACCGGCGGCATCATGATCTGCCCGCTGCCCGGCGCCATCGAGGCCAAGCCCGGTGCGGCCACCCGGCCCTTCTTCGGCGTGCAACCGGCACTGCTGGATAACGAGGGGCATATCCTGACCGGCGCCGCAGAAGGCAACCTGGTGATTGGTGACAGCTGGCCGGGCCAGGCCCGCACCCTGTGGGGCGACCATGAACGCTTCGTGCAAACCTACTTCAGCACCTTCCCGGGTTATTACTGCACCGGAGATGGTGCCCGACGGGACGCCGACGGCGACTACTGGATTACCGGGCGAGTGGACGATGTCATCAATGTGTCCGGTCACCGCATGGGCACCGCCGAGGTGGAAAGCGCCCTGGTCGCCCACCCCAAGGTCTGCGAAGCCGCGGTGGTGGGCTACCCCCATCAGCTCAAAGGCCAGGGGATCTACGTTTATGTGACGCTCAATGCCGGCACCGACAGCAATGAGGCGCTGTGCGAGGAACTGCGCCTGTGGGTCCGCCAGGAGATCGGCCCCATTGCCACCCCGGATCTGATCCACTTCACCGTTGACCTGCCCAAGACCCGCTCGGGCAAGATCATGCGGCGAATTTTACGCAAGGTCGCCGCCAACGAGCACGACAGCCTGGGCGACATATCCACCCTGGCCGATCCGGCGGTGGTGGCCTCCCTGGTTGAAACCCGGATGAACCGCTGATGCGGCGCGAGCAGGCGCCGACTTCCCCGTGTGCTGCCCCGCGGGGCAGCGTTTTTTTGCCCGGGGCGCACAAGCGGCCTGACAAGTGGTTAAATAGGGCCATGACCGACATCCTGATTGCCGATGATCATCCTCTTTTCCGCGCCGCCCTGCGTCAGGCGGTGGAGGCCAGTTTCAGCGAGGCCAGCATTCACGAAGCAGACTCGCTGGCGGCACTGGAACAAATCGGCCAGCAGGGGCAGCACTTCGATGTGATCCTGCTGGATCTGCACATGCCTGGCACCCACGGTTTTTCCGGGCTGATTTACCTGCGCGAGCAATATCGCAAGGTGCCACTGGTGGTAATCTCCGCCACCGAGGACGTGGACGTGATACAACGGGCGATCCATTTCGGCGCGGATGGTTTTATTCCCAAATCTGCCTCGGTGGATACCATGACCGAGGCCATGCGACAGATCATGGATGGCAAACAGTGGCTGCCGGAAAAGGCACGCCGGGCCATGCCGCCCACCCTGCCCGACCACACGGCCATGAAGGAACGTATCACCAGCCTGACACCACAACAGTTTCGGGTCATGGGCATGTTGATGGAAGGCATGCAGAACAAGGTCATTGCCTACGAGCTGGATGTTTCCGAAGCCACAATCAAGGCCCACATGACCGCCATCTTCCGCAAACTGGGCGTGCGCAATCGCACCCAGGCAGTGTTGGCGCTGAAAGATCTGGCCATTGATGCGCAAGGCGTGGAGGGTAATTAAGCGGGATCAGAGCCCCCCTGCTCTAAAACGCATGAGCCGCCAACCTGTGAGCGCAGCCTCATGCCGTTCGGCTAGGATTGGCTTTCCCGCGCGAGGATGAATTTCAACGCTTAATTTGCTCAAGCGCCCTGCGCAGCATGCCCTCGCTGATCGGCTTCTGCATGAAGCCCACGCCCTGCTCCCGGGCCCGAGCGCGCACTTGCGGGCGGCGATCCGCAGTCATCAGAATAGCCGGCACCACATCGTCCCAACAGGCATCCAGCGCGTCGATCACCTGAAAGCCGTCTTCCTGATCCAGCTGGTAGTCCACCAACAGTACATCCGGGGCCTCTGTCTGCCGGGCCAAGGCCACGGCTTCCTTGCTATCCACTGCGGCAATCGCTTCACAACCCAGAGACTCCAGCGCCGCCACCAGACTGGCCAGTAGCGGCCGGTCGTTGTCCACGCAGAACACGCGGGTACCGTGAATATCTCGGGGGGTGGCCGGTGTCTCGTCCTGTAACAGGGGCGGCGCCTCGCCCTGCGCCAGCGGCACGGTGACGCTGAATACCGTGCCGCGGCCGGGCCAGGAGCGCACCGTCAGGGCGTGGCCCAGCAACCGACAGATACGATCGGCAATGGCCAGCCCCAGGCCCAGGCCGCTGATCTGGCGGCCGCTGGGCTGGGGCAGTCGCTGGAACTCGCGGAAGATCTGTTCATGCTGTTCAGGGGGAATCCCCGGACCGGTATCCCAGACCTCGATGCGCACCTTACCGGCCTGGCGCCGGCAACCAAACAGGATGCGCCCGCCACCGGTGTAGCGAATGGCATTGGAAAGCAGGTTTTGCAGCACACGGCGCAGCAGGGCCTCATCGGTCTCCACCAGGGCGCTGCAAGGCACCTGGTGAAAGTCCAGTCCACTGGCCCGCGCCAGGGCATCGAACTCTTGCCCCAGGGTGCGCATCAGTGACGACAGCGGCATGGGCTGCACCCGGGCGGGCATGGTGCCGGTATCCAGTTTGCTGATTTCCAGTAACGCGGAAATGATCTGCTCGGCGGCCTGCAGGGAACTGTCGATGTGACCGAGCACTGCCTGTTCCGCCTGGAAGCCCTGGCCCGGTTCATCCCGGGATCTGAGCTGCTGGCGCAGGGAGGACGCAAACAGCTGGGCGGCATTGAGCGGTTGCATCAGGTCATGGCCGGCGGCGGCCAGAAAACGGGTCTTGCCCTCATTGGCCTCGGCCAGCCGATTATTCACATCGGACAGCTTGCGCGTGCGCTCAGCCACCATCTGCTCCAGGTTTTCATTAATCTGCAGCAGTGCCATCTCGTCGCGTTTGCGCTCGGTGATATCCATGTAGGTACTGACAAAGCCGCCCCCGACCATGGGCGTGCCACGCACCTCCACCACGATGCCGTTGGGCAGTTCGCGCTCGAACTGATGTGCATGGCCCTCACGCAACAGCTGCACGCGCTTGTGAACATCGGTCTCCAGATTTTCACCGTCGTAATAGCCACGCTCGGCGTTATAGCGGTAAACCTCTTCAATCGGCCGCCCCAGACGAATCAGCCCTTCCGGGTAATCGAAAAGACGCACATAGGCCTGATTCCAGGCCACCACATTCATTTGCCGATCCACCACACAGATACCCTGGCTGATGGTCTCGATGGTGGTTCGCAGTAATTGGTGATTGAACTGAATCAGCTCGGACGCCTCGTCCATCATGCGCACCACATCCGCATGACGGGTGTGCTGCTTGCTAAGCAGCGACCCCATGACGATGCGAGCGGTGGAGGCACCCATGGTGCCGGCCAGCAGGCGTTCCACATAGCGCACCAGGTGCAGCGGTGCCGGCAGCTCCAGCTCCTCGGAAACGCCACGGCGGCGCATGTAGTCAAAAAACAGTGGCCCGGCCCGCGGGCTGCCCAGTCCACGCTCGCAGACTTCCAGCAGCTCGGCGGTGGTAATCGACGGGTGGCCCATGCCCTCGCGCCACCAGTCAGTGGGCATATCCACAAAGCGGGTGGCCTGGGCTTCATCCAGGGCATCGGCGCGACTGCGCCGGGAAAAATAGATATAGGCCGCGGTGTTCAATGCCAGTGACCAGAACACCCCATGGGTCAGGGGCTCCAGCCCCTCAATGCCGAACAGGGCGTGGGGGCGCAGAACCCCCAGCCCCAGCAGGCCATGCTGGTTGAGGACCAGAACCCAGTCCTTGGGCAGCATCACCGGCAACAGCAGGCAGTACACCCAGACCGCAAAGCCCAGCAACAGGCCGATCAGGGCACCGTGTTTATGTCCGCGGCGCCAGTAGAGTGCGCCCAGCAGGGCCGGAGCAAACTGGGCTACGGCGGCAAAGGAGATCAGGCCGATGCGGGCCAGCCCCTGAAAATGATCGATCAGGGTATGAAACAGAAATGCCAGCCCCAGCAATAACACCACACTCAGACGCCGCAAAAACCGCAGCTGGCCACTCAGATCCGACAACTCGGCACGCCCCTGAATCCGGTACTGCACCCACACCGGCAACAGGATTTCATTGGTCAGCATGATGGCCAGTGCCACGGTGGACACGATCACCATGCCGGTGGCCGCGGCGATACCGCCGATGAAGGCAATCAGCGACATCAGTCCATTCCCTTCAGCCAGCGGCAGCGACAGCATATAGCTGTCCGCCTGGCCGATCAGCTGGGGCTGATTGATCATGCCCGCCGCCACCACCGGCAACACGAACAGGGCGAACAGGAACAGATACAGTGGCAACACCCAGCGGGTAGTACGCAGATGGCCCAGATCATTGTTTTCCACCACCCCGGCGTGGAACTGCCGGGGCAAACAGAGAATCGCCACCATGGATAACAACAGCGCCGTGACAAAACTCTGCGAGAACAGGGTCGGTTCAAAGGTGTGCAATACCGGTGGCCGACTGACCACCTGCTGCCACAGATCCCACGGACCATCGAATAGCCCGAACAGACAGAACAGGCCTACGACAAGAAAGGCCACCAGCTTGATAAAGGATTCGAAACTGACCGCCAGCATCAACCCGGACTGGTGCTCGGTGGCATCGATATGGCGAGTGCCGAACAACAGGGTAAAACCGGCCATCAGCGCCGCCACCAGCAGGGCGGTATTGACCCCCGCCGAGTGTCCATCGCCCACCACCCGTTCGAAGGACAAGGTCACCGCCTTGAGCTGCAGAGCGATGTAAGGCAGTACCCCGATGATCGCCACCAGGGTAACCAGTACCGCCAGCTGCCGGGATTTGCCGTAGCGGGCGGCGAGAAAATCCGCAATCGAGGTGATGTGGTGCTGCTGGCCCACCGACACCAGCTTGTAGATCAGCGAGCCCCCCAGCAGCACCGTGATAATCGGCCCCAGGTAGATGGGCAGATAATTCCAGCCGTTGGTCGCCGCTTCCCCCACCGCGCCGTAGTAGGTCCAGGAGGTGCAATAAACGCCCAGGCCCAGGCTGTAGGTCCAGGCATTGTTGACCAGGCGATGCCCACGTCGGGCGGCCCGGTCGCCCCACCAGGCAATCAGGAACAGTACCAGCACATAGCCCAGAGCCAGCAGCCCTAGCTGCCATAATGAGAACACCGCGCCTCCTCAGCCGCCTAGCGGGGTCTGTTCACCAGTGCCAGAACGCCTGGGCAAAACGCAACGCTACCGCCAGCCATAACAACGCCAGACCCGCACGCTGAATGCGAAATTCCGTGCTGGAAAGTGCCAGGCGGCGTTGCCAGAACAACAACAGCCCGCGGCCGTCCTCGGTGCGGCGCCAGTAACCACCATAGGCCAGCATCACCAGCACCAGTCCCACACTCAACAATCCTGATTGCAGATATACCATTATCTTTCTCTCCAGGCCCACCCTCAGTGAGGGGCGCTCTCCAGTTGTTGTAGCCGCAGGTACATGAGGCCGGCCATGATGGCATCACCGCGGGCGGTGTGGCGCTCCATGATCGGCACATCCAGGGCTTTTGCCATGGCTTCAAAACGCAGGTCCGGCTGCATGTCCGGCTGCCAGTAACGCCATTTACGCTGGTACAGCCCAGCCAGCTCGATCACCCGGTTGGGCAGGTCAAAGCCCATCAATGGCCGCAGATAACGGTTTATCACCGCCACGTCAAAGGCCACGCACCAGCCCACCAGTGGCCGGTTGCCGATAAAATCCAGCAACCGGGTCAGTGCCTCTTCCAGCGCCACGCCCTGATCCAGGTCCATGGGCCGCAGGCGGTGGATGCGAATGGAATCGGCGGCCAGGCTTTGCGGCGGCTGCAGATGCAGCTCCAGGGCACTACCGCTACATACCCGCTGCGGGCAGACCACCACCGCGCCGAGAGATACCAGCTCGGCCTGACGGTCCAGCCCGGTGGTTTCGCAATCGATGGCCACCACCTCGTTACCGTCATAGGGCGCGAACAAATGCTGGTAGGGGCCATGGCCGTGTAGATAACGGTCCATCCGCCGACGCAGCTGCTGCCACATGCCACTCATGCTGTGGGTTCCATTCAATACTCCAGGTGAAAACGCCGCGACAGGCGCTGCTTGAATTCATTGACCAGTTTGAGGGCATCACGCAACAGATCCCGCTCCAGCGATGACAGTTGCTGAAGCATGACCTGATTGCCGTGTACCGGCGGTTGCTCATCACGCCATTGGGCGAGCTGCTGCTTGAGGCGCAACTCGCTGAACAATTCCAGGGCTTCCTGCAGGTCTTCGCCGAAGGCAGCTTCCATGGCTCCGGCGGCCACCAGCTTTTTCAGCCGTGTGCTGGTGGAGGTATCACGGATGCCCTGCTCCAGGGCCATGGCACGCACCCCATGAATCAACGGAAACAGGCCGCCTTTCTTCACATCGATGCCGTGCCCGGATTTTTTCAGTTTGCCGAACAGGGTCAGCGGCGAGGAAAACTGCAGCACCGGGCGGGCAAAACGCTGAAGTAGCAACTGGTCATCACGGCAGCGCTCAAACAGGGCGTCGCGAACGCGCTCCAGCAGATCGACATCACCGGCCACCGCGTGGGCATCGAGAATGATGGTCAGACGCATGATCGCCTCGCCATCGCCCACATCCGCCCAGCGCAGAATTCGCTCGCGCCATTGCCGGGCGCTGCCACGCCAGTCCGGGTTGGAGACCATCACCCGGCCCGGGCAGGGCGGATAACCCAGCGTCTGCAAGGTCTCGCTGAAACGTTCCATGTCGCTGGCACAGTCCGGCCAGGACAGATGGTCAGCCAGGATCAGGCCATTGTCCTGGTCGGTCTTGAGCATCTGCTCGCCACGCCCTTCACTGCCCATCACCATCAGGCAGGCCCCGGCCAGCTTGTCCGCCGGCACGGTCATTTCAAACGCCTTGCTCATCAGCCGGGCATTGAGGGCGGCCAGCAGGTCCATGGCAAAGCGCATTTTCACCCCCTGGGCCATGAGGGTTTCCACCAACTCCGGCAGCCGGGCACTGGCCCGTGCCAGCGCCTCGAGATTCTCGGCTTTTTCCAGCTCCAGCCCGACCACGTAGGAGCGACTGGAGAAATAGCTGAGCACGTCCGCCAGCTCCACCACCCCGACGGCTTTCGCGTTATCCATTACCACCACCCGGGCAATCTTGTGGCGCGTCATGCGCACCAGCGCACTGAACAGATAGTCCTGCGGTGTGGCGGTAACCAGGTGAGACTCGGCCACATCACTGAGCGGTGTATCGACGCCCCGCTCTTCCAGTACCAGGGCGGTAAGAAGATCGGTCTTGGTGACAATGGCATAACGGCCCTGCTGCTCGATCAGCACACTATCAACGCCGTGCTGCTTGAGGGCCTCCACCGCCTGGCGCAACGAGCTGCCGGCGGCCATCACCAGTGGCTCGCGCATACAGTCGGCAATACGGGCCAGCATGAAGCCGGCCATGGTCACGCCGCCTTCGCGCTGCTCGGCCAGGCGCCGCCCCTTTTCCACCAGCCGTTGGCGAAAATAATCGGCAAACGCCGGTTCCTTTTCGCACAGGGAGATGAATGCCTGCGCGGCAATCAGGTAACACAGGGTTTGCTGTTCGGCACGGAACCGGTAACGGCTTTTGCCACTGATGACACTGATGGCCCCGAAGATGTCACCGCTGGTGTAGACACCCAGTCGTGCCCGTTCACTGGGCACCGCCACATCCAGCTCGGCAACACTGCCCTTGTGAACCACATAGACATGCCGGCTGCTTTCGCCGGCATCCAGAATGATTTCCCCTTCCTGAAAGTAGGCCAGATCGGCGCACCGCTGCAGGTGCTCGCGACCGGACTCGCTGAGCAGGGTGAAGGGGTAATGCTGAAGTTCGTCACTCATTGACTGGCCTGGCCTCCCTCCGGAAAAAAGGAAAGCCGGTGCGCCCTCCTCTGGCGCACCGGTTACTGCCAGCTTATCAGTGTGCCACGGCATGGCCAGCACCACGGGGGACACGAATGTCCTCAACGATATGCTGGATATGCTCCGGCGGCGGGGCGGTGACCCGGGAGACCGCAAAGGCCACCAGGAAATTGATGATCATGCCGAAGGTACCGATACCCTCCGGTGACACCCCGAACAGCCAGTGCTCGGCACTGTTCATGTCCGGCGCCACGAACTTGAAGTAGACGATATAGCTCAGCGTGAACAACAGCCCGGCCAGCATGCCGGCAATCGCCCCCTCCCGGTTCATGCGCTTGTAGAAGATGCCCATCAGGATCACCGGGAAGAAGCTGGAGGCGGCCAGCCCGAAGGCCAGTGCTACCACCTGCGCCACAAATCCGGGTGGATTGACCCCGAAGTAACCGGCCACGATGATCGCCACCACCGCCGCCAGGCGGGCGGCCAGCAGTTCCTGCTTCTCGGTGATATCCGGTTTCAGGGTTTTCTTGAGCAGATCGTGGGAAATGGCACTGGAAATCACCAGCAGCAACCCGGCCGCCGTGGACAGGGCCGCGGCTACCCCACCGGCGGCCACCAGGGCAATCACCCAGGCCGGCAGATTGCCGATTTCCGGGTTGGCCAGCACGATGATGTCGCGATCGATATAAACCTCGGAGTTGTTATCGGTGGGCGCGTTCTTGAGCATGCGCTCACCGTGGCTGCCCTGAACGTCCTTGCGGCTGCCCACGTAGTCCGGCTTGCCATCGAAGGGCGCGCCGGCACGCATCTGCACCTTGCCGTCACCGTTCTTGTCCATCCAGCCGATCAGGCCGGAATTTTCCCAGTTGTAGAACCAGCTTGGCAGTTTTTCGTACTGGGTTTCGTTAACGGTGTTGATCAGGTTCATGCGGGCAAACGCGCCCACCGCCGGTGCCGTGGTATACAGCAAGGCAATGAAGAACAGCGCCCAGCCGGCACTGATGCGAGCATCATGCACCTTGGGCACGGTGAAGAAGCGCACGATGACATGGGGCAAACCGGCAGTGCCAAACATCAGCGCCGCGGTGATGAAGAACACATCCATGGTCGACTTGGAGCCATCGGTATAGGCGGTGAAGCCCAGGTCCGTGACCACCTGATCCAGTTTCTGCAACAGGTAGACGCCGGTATCGTTGCCACTGGCATCCAGCATGGTGGCGCCGAAGCCGGTCTGCGGCAGCACATGGCCGGTCATCATGATAGACAGGAACACCGCCGGCACCAGGAAGGCAAAGATCAGCACGCAATACTGCGCCACCTGGGTATAGGTAATGCCCTTCATGCCCCCCAGCACCGCGTAGAAAAACACGATGGCCATGCCGATCACCACGCCCACATTCACATCCACTTCCAGAAAGCGGGCAAACACGATACCGGTGCCGCGCATCTGCCCGGCCACATAGGTAAAGGACACGAAGATCACGCAGATCACCGCCACCGTTCTCGCCACATTGGAGTAGTAACGATCACCGATAAAATCCGGCACCGTAAACTTGCCGAACTTTCTCAGATAGGGGGCCAGCAGCATGGCCAGCAGCACATAACCGCCGGTCCAGCCCATCAGGTAGACCGAGGCATCATAGCCGGCATAGGCGATGATGCCCGCCATGGAAATGAAGGATGCCGCCGACATCCAGTCCGCCGCCGTGGCGGCGCCATTGGCCATGGGTGAAACCCCGCCCCCGGCCACATAGAACTCCTTGGTGGAGCCGGCCCGCGACCAGATGGCGATACCGATATAGAGCGCAAAGGAGGCGCCCACGAAAAGATAAGTCAGAGTCTGGATATCCATGATTAAGTCTCCCGCCTTCAGCGTTATTCTTCGTGGACGTCAAATTTGCGGTCGAGCTTGTTCATGGAATACGCGTACATGACGATCAGCACCAGAAAGGTGTAGATCGTGCCCTGCTGCGCAAACCAGAAACCGAGCTTGAAGCCGAAGAAGTGAATGTGATTGAGCGCGTCAACGAACAACACGCCGCAGCCGTAGGAAACGACAAACCAGATCACCAGATAGGTGATGATCAGCCTGACGTTGGCGGCCCAGTAGGCCCGTGCGTTTTCTTCTTTCATAACTGACCCCTTTGATCCTCGGAACACCATCCATTGACTGGATTTCATCCAAGACTAGCCAAAGGAACCTGGGCGCACAGTATGACTTTAGTCGAAGCCCGGTCGGGCCATGTGTGCTCACGCACAGAGGGGAGAGATAACGCTGTGCAGTATTGCGCAATAGAGTAGAATACCGGCCTGCGCCAGGATGGCGATCAGCCCGCAGAGGCATGACCATAACAACGACCAGGCGATGGAATGAAACGACTCTGGCTTTTTTTGGGGATACTGTTGCTGGTACTGGCGATACCGGTGGCGCTGCTTTTTGTCTATCCGAACCCGAACCAGTGGCAACAGGTACCAGCCCAGCCCGCGGCGCAACCGGGGCAGGTCACGGTCACCTGGCTGGGCACCGCCACCCTGTTGATCAGTGACGGCAAGACCCACCTGCTTACGGACGGGTATTTCACCCGCTCCAGCCTGGACCAGATTCTGCTCTCCGACCTGTCCTCGGACCCCCAGCGTATTCAACAGGGGCTCAAACAGGCGCACATCGACAACCTGGATGCGGTGATGGTGCTGCATTCGCACTTCGACCATGCCATGGACAGCGCTCGGGTTGCCGAGCTTACCGGTGCCCGCCTGCTTGGCTCGCACTCCACCGCCATGACCGCCAAAGGCGCACATCTGGATGATCACCGGGTGACCACCGTGGACGTGCACAAGCCTTACCACTTTGGTGACTTTACTGTCACCTTCGTGCCCGCCCGGCACGTGCCGCTGCCCGCGCCGGTGGAAGCCCTGACCGGCAAGGGGCAGATCCACCAGCCACTGGAACAGCCGGCACCGGTGGGTGCCTGGCAGGAAGGCCACTGCTACGCGCTGGTCATTCAGCACCCCAACGGCAGCCTGCTGATACAGGGCAGCGCCGGTGATGTGGCCGGGGCACTGGACTATTACCGGGCCGACTATGCCTTCGTGGCCAGCGCCAGCCTGGGCAAACAGAGTGAGCATTATCAGAAGACCTTCATGGACAACACCGTCAATGCGGTGCATGCCCGCACGGTGATTCCGATCCACTGGGACAATTTCTTTGCACCGCTCAGTGCCAACGTCAAGCCCCTGCCCCTGCTGCTGGACAACATGGACAAGTCGTTCCGGGCCATCACGTCACATTTCCAGGGGGATTTTCAGGTGCTGCCGCCGACCCACACCATGACGCTCACGCCGCCTGCCGGGCCTGCTCCAGCACCGCCCGGATCTGCCCCGGCACGGTAAGCCGCTTGACCTGCTCCAGCAGCATCGCGGCCTCCGGCCAGCGCCGGCGCAGATAACTCAACCACTGCTTGATGCGCCCGGCCACCTGGGCATCGGTGCCACTACCGTCCACGTCGTCGATAAAAGTCACCAGCACCGGCAATACCGACGCCCAATCGCCGGCCTGCCGGCCTCGCAATCGGTCCACCAGCAAAGGGTCGGCTACCGCGCCACGTCCGAGCATCAGATCCTGGCAGCCGCTTTCCTGTCGGCAGCGCCATGCATCCTCCGGGCGCCAGATTTCGCCATTGGCAATCACCGGCAATGACACCGCCTGGCGCAGCAATCCAATGCGATCCCAGTAGGCCGGCGGTCGATAGCCCTGGCGCTTGGTGCGCCCGTGTACCGTCAGCCAGGCCGCACCGGCCGCCTCCACCGCCTGGGCATTCTCGGTGGCGAGGCCGTCATCCTCGTTCCCCAGGCGCATCTTTACCGACACCGGAATGGTCGCCGGCACCGCATCACGCACGGCCCGGGTCACCTGGTAAACCAGCGCCGGCTCATCCAGCAATACCGCGCCACCGCGATGCCGATTCACGGTTTTGGCGGGGCAACCGAAGTTCAGATCAATGGCCGGCGCCCCCAGCGACACCGCCCGCACGGCATTGTCGGCCACGCAGACCGGGTCCGAGCCCAGCAGCTGCAGGTGCACCGGGGTACCGGAGCGAGTGCGAGCGCCACGGCGAAGCTCCGGGCACCAGCGGTAGAACACCCGCGGCGGCAGCAGCTCGCCACTGACGCGCACGAACTCGCTGACACACCAGTCGTAATCACCGTGATCGGTGAGGGTCTGCCGGACCCAGAAGTCCGCCAGGCCCTCCATGGGGGCAAGGATCAGTTTCATGGCGCGCATTCTACCCGACATCATTGAACAAAAGCGTCATTGCGCCGCGCCACCGGGCCATCAATACTGCCGGTCATGTGGACAACCGAATTGCGCCCGCGCTTCAGCGAGACTGATGCACTGGGTCACATCAACAACACCGTGTTGCCGGTCTGGTTCATGGAAGCCCGGGAGCCGGTGCTGCGCCTGTTTTCGCCAACACTGGGCCGGGACGGTAACAATGCCCTGGCGGTGGTGCGCATGGAGGTGGATTTTCACGCCGAAACCCTGTTCGGCAGCCCGGTGACCATTACCACCGGCATCGGCGAGCTGGGAAACCGGTCTTTCCAGGTGATCCAGGAGGCTTGGCAGAACCAGGTGCTGACCGCCCGCGGCGTGGCCACCCTGGTCAGTTTTGATACCCGTGAACGACGCAGCCAGCCGCTCACGGCATCACTGCGGGCACAGCTACAGGCCCATCAGGTAGCGGATCAGAAAGACAGGGAAGAGGAAGGAGCCCCCGCCGGCCGCGCAGGCAAGACGCCATAGCTTAGGAGATCAGAGGAAGAAGCTGCCTGCGAACTCCGGCGGGTATTCCACTATACGCACGGCCGGGGAAACGGTGGAAGCCTCTGATTAGAACCATTTGGAATCAATCCGCCGGATTCATTCCCGCCCTTACCCTCCCCTTTATTTTCAATTAGTTAGTAATTGTGTGTGAGCACACACATACACTTTGCCCAGCAATGCCATGGGGATTTTTCCGACCACGGGCACTACCATGCGGCCATGGCAATTGATTCACCCTCGCCGGTGCATTACTGTTGCCGCCGGCTACCCTGCCCCGTTAGCGGGCAGTTGTGAATCGCCCAAGGAGACCGTCATGGCCAAAAGTGCCACACCGCCCCTGGAAACCTCTCTGGACAACCTGGAAGCGCTGGTCGAGCGCATGGAATCCGGCGAATTGACGCTGGAAGAGTCCCTGCAGGCCTTCGAGCAAGGCGTGCGGCTGTCGCGGCAATGCCAGCAGGCCCTGCAGCAGGCCGAACAGAAAGTGCGCATCCTGCTGGAACAGAATAACGAGGCGGAACCGGCGCCCTTTAGCGGCGACAGCGATGAGCAGTAGTTTTCCGGCCCTGGACCGGCTTGGCGACGACGCCCGCGTTCGCCTGGAACAAACCCTGGATCAGCACCTGCCCCTGGACAGCGCCGCACCGAGGCTGAGCGACGCCATGCGCTATGCGGCCCTGAGCGGCGGCAAGCGCATCCGCCCGCTGCTGGTCTACGGCGCCGCCCGCCTGGCCGGCGCCACGCTTGGCCAGGCGGATATTCCCGCCGCTGCGGTGGAAATGGTGCATGCCTACTCACTGGTGCATGACGACCTGCCGGCCATGGACGATGACGACCTGCGCCGCGGACAGCCCACCTGCCATCGGGCCTTTGACGAGGCCACGGCCATCCTGGCCGGCGATACCCTGCACACCCGCGCCTTTGAATTGCTGGCCAGCGCCGGCGATTACCCGCCCGCCACCCGTATCACCATGGTGCAGCGGCTGTGCGAGGCCGCTGGCGTCAACGGCATGGCCGCCGGCCAGATGCAGGATATGCTGGCCCATGGCCGGGTTCAGACCCTGGCCGCCCTGGAAGCCATGCACTATCTGAAAACCGGCCGCCTGATCACTGCCAGCCTGCAACTGGGCTACCTGGCCGCCCAGGTGGATCAGCCCACCCTGCTGCAGGACCTGTGCACCTATGGCGACGCCATTGGCCTGGCGTTCCAGATTCAGGATGACATTCTCGATATCACCGCCGGCACCGAGCAGCTGGGCAAACCGGCCGGTTCCGACGAGAAACACCAGAAAAGCACCTTCCCGTCGCTACTGGGTCTGGAACCCAGCCGCCAGCGAGCCAGTCAACTGTGTGAGACGGCACAACAGGCGCTGGCCGGCTATGGCGACAGCGCCCTGCCCCTGCAACAACTGGCGCAATACATCATCAGCCGCAATCACTGACGATTGACCCCTTGCCCCGGTATACTTGACTCAGTCACGCATCACTATCATCAGGCCGATTTCATGCCCAGGACGTTTACCCAGATTCCGCTGACGCGCCCCAACACGCCCCTGCTGGACAGCATCAACAGGCCCGCGGACCTGCGCCGTCTGCCGGCGGCACAGCTGGGCCCGCTGGCCGATGAGCTGCGTGAATACCTGCTTTACGCCGTCGGCCAGGCCGGTGGCCACTTCGGCGCCGGCCTGGGCGTGGTGGAGCTGACCATCGCCCTGCACTACTTGTACAACACCCCGGACGACCGCCTGGTGTGGGATGTGGGCCACCAGTGCTACCCGCACAAGATTCTCACCGGGCGCCGCGAGGGCCTGCTCAACATTCGCCAGCAGGACGGCCTGTCCGGTTTTCCCAAGCGCAGTGAGTCCGAATACGACACCTTCGGCGTGGGCCACTCCTCCACCTCCATCAGCGCCGCCCTGGGCATGGCCCTGGGCGCGGAGATGGCCGGTAGCGACCGCCGGGCCGTGGCCATCATCGGCGACGGCGCCATGACCGCCGGCCAAGCCTTCGAGGCACTCAGCCACGCGGCCCACACGCGCTCCAACCTGCTGGTGGTACTCAACGACAACAACATGTCGATTTCCCACAACGTGGGGGGCTTGGCCAATTATTTCGCCCGGGTCTGGGCCTCCAAGAGCTATATCGCCCTGCGCGAGGGCGGCAAGAAGGTCCTGTCGGCGATGCCCGCGGCCTGGGATTTCGTGCGCCGCACCGAAGAAAGCATGAAGAACATGGTCAGCCCGGACATGTTGTTCGAGTCCATCGGCTTCAACTACATCGGCCCCATCGATGGCCACAACATCGAGGAGCTGGTGCGCACCCTGCGCAACATGCAGCACCTGGAAGGTCCGCAACTGCTGCACGTCTACACCACCAAGGGCAAGGGCTTCGCCCAGGCGGAACTGGACCCGGTGGGCTACCACGCCATCAACAAGATCGAACCCAAGCCCAAGGTGCAGGTGGCGGTGCCGGCCAAGCCGAAAAGCCCCAAATACCAGGAAATCTTCGGCCGCTGGCTATGCGATATGGCAGCCAGGGACCCGCGTCTGGTCGGCATTACCCCGGCCATGTGCGAAGGTTCCGGCATGGTGGAATTCAGCCAGCGCTTTGCCGACCGTTACCACGACGTGGCCATCTGCGAACAACATGCGGTGACCCTGGCCGCCGGGCTGGCCTGCGAAAAGCAGAAGCCGGTGGTGGCCATCTACTCCACCTTTCTGCAACGCGGCTACGACCAGCTGATCCATGACGTGGCCCTGCAGGATCTGGATGTGACCTTTGCCCTGGACCGCGCGGGCCTGGTGGGCGAAGACGGCGCCACCCACGGTGGTGTGTTTGATCTGGCCTACCTGCGCACCGTGCCCAACATGGTGATTGCCGCCCCCTCGGACGAAAACGAGTGCCGCCAGCTGCTCTACAGTGCCTATCAGCACAATGGTCCGGCGGCGGTGCGCTACCCCCGTGGGACCGGCCCGGGCGTCGCCACGGAAGAAACCATGACCGCCCTGCCCCTGGGCCAGTCACGCACCCTGCAAACCGGCAAGGACGTGGCCATTCTGGCCTTTGGCGCACTGACGCCGGCGGCCCAGGAAGCCGGCAAGGCCCTCAATGCCACGGTCATCGACATGCGCTGGGTGAAGCCCCTGGACCGGGACGCGATCATGGCCGCCGCCGCTCAACACCGTCTGCTGGTCACCGTGGAAGACCATCAGCTGATGGGCGGTGCCGGCTCGGCGGTCAATGAATTGCTGTTGCAGGAGGGAGTGCAGATACCGGTACTCAACCTGGCCCTGCCGGACCACTTTATCCACCACGGCAAGCGCGATGCCCTGCTGGCCCAGGCCGGGCTGGACAGCGCCAGCATTGAGCGGCGCATCCGCGAGCGCCTGGACAGTCAGGCCAGCCTGCGCGAAGCGCCCTAGGGCGGGCCCTAGTCAGACGAGCTCTTGCCCAGGCCGCTGTCCTTGTCCGGGGGGCCGGTTTCGTCACGTACCAGCCGCACCGGTTGCTTTGGCTGGAAGAAACTCCAGCAGTCGCGACCGCGCTGCTTGGCGCTGTAGAGCGCCTGGTCCGCGGCCTCCAGCAATTCCAGCGGCTGGCCCGGTGAGCGTGGCGTCAGGGTGGCTACCCCTACGCTGACGGTGACCACGTCCCGGTGCTGGTTCCAGTGATGGGGCAGGCCCAACGCCCGGATCGCCGCACATAACCGTGAAGCCAGCACCCGGGCTTCCTGCTCGCCGGTGCGCGGGTACAGCAGCACGAACTCTTCACCGCCGAAACGGGCCACCAGATCGCCCCCTCGACGGGCATAGCGCTTGAACTCCGCCGCCAGCGCCTGCAGACACCGGTCGCCCTGCAGGTGGCCGTAATGGTCGTTGTAGTCCTTGAAACAATCCACATCCACCAGCATCAGCGCCAGCGGCTCCTGATTACGCAGGCAGCGGCGCCACTCGCGCTCCAGCTCTTCATCAAACAGGCGCCGGTTGGCCAGGCCGGTGAGGCTGTCCTGGCGACTGAGACGATGCAGACGCTCGGCCATGGCCTGGGTACGCCGTTGCTGGGTGATCACCTGCCGCTGGTTGAAGAACAGCATCCGGTCGCGCACCTCGGTGGTGTAGCACAGGAACATGCTTAACAGGCTGATGCCGGTATAGGTGCGGTTCATCACCAGCCAGTCCACCCCCTGGCCCAGGGTTTCCGCCACCAGCAGCCCCAGCAGGCCGCCGCCCCAGCCGGCCAGCATGGCCACCGGGAAACGTAACCCCACCATGGCGTAAACGATGACCAATGCGTAGATGACACTGGTCTGGGCCAGCTGCCCGGAAGGCTGATGGCCAATGAAACCGGGGATGGCCACCGACACGGCCACCGCCAGAAAACTGCCGATGCCGGCATAGACAGGGAAATAGCGGTCCAGCGCCCGGATCTGTGCCAGGCAACCGGCGATCAGCACGATGATGCCCACCCAGATATACCAGGCCAGCCAGGGCCCGCGGATGGGGTCCGACGCCATGCTGTAGATGCCGCTGATCAGCAGGATGTAGAGCAGCAGGATATAGAAAGCATTAATGCGGAAGGCCGACACGGCCTGCTGGCATTGATAACGGCGATAAGACAGCTCCAGCCGGTGCGGAAACCGCAACCAGCGCAAACCGGGTGAAACCACCCGACGGGAGCGTGGGTCCTGGTCGAGCATGAGCAAATCCTTTGCGCATTAAAGCCTGATTCAGGCTAATTCCTGCCCGCTTTCAGTGCGAAACTTTTCGACCCAACGGTACCATCGTCACGACATCAGGCGGTCAGCCCCGGCCATTGCCACAGCATCAGCTGCAACACCAGGGCCGCGTAGACCCCGGCCAGCAGGTCATCGACCATGATGCCCAGCCCCCCTTCCACGTGGCGATCCAGCCAGCTGATCGGCCAGGGCTTGATGATGTCGAACACCCGAAACAGCACAAACCCGGCCAGCGCCGTCCAGGGGCTTACCGGCACGGCAATCATGGTGATCATCAACCCGGCGATCTCGTCCCAGACGATACCCGGATGATCATGCACATTCATGTCATGGGACGTCTTGCCGCACAGGTAGGGCCCCACGGCAATGATCAACACAGTGGCCAGCAAATAGCCCCACAGGGGCAGCTGGGCACACAGCCACCAGATCGGCAGGGCTGCCAGGGTGCCGAAGGTCCCCGGGGCGATGGGCGCCAGCCCGGAGCCAAAACCGAAAGCGAGAAAATGCACCGGGTTGCTCATCCGCGGTCGCTGGAATTCCATGCCTTGTCCTTATTCTGATCAGAAGTGCTGCCAGCCGGAGGCCGTCAACGGATGTTCCGTGCCGTCATCGCCGCGCATGCGCAGGCCCGGGTGCGACTGAATCTCGCCAATCACATGGCTGCCTGCCGGTACCGGCGCCCGGGCCGCCTGGGTAAACAGCAAAAGGTAATCATCGCCGGCCTGCAAGGCCCGGGACAAGCGCATGGCCGGTGCCAGCGCCGAAAGCGCCGGCGATTTGGCCAGCAGTGTCATCAGGGCCGGCTCATGCAAACAGGCCCCCAGATCGCCGGAGGCCTTGAGCACATGGACCAGATCCGCCAGCAACCCGTCGGAAATATCGATGGCGGCATGGGCCTGGCCCCGCAGGGCACGCCCCAGGACGAGTTGGGGAGCCGGCCGGCAAAGTCGCGCCACCGCCGGGCCATCACGGCGACCGGCCTGCCACTGGTTGAGCCCTTCACCGGCTTCGCCGGGCACGCCGCCGACCAGAATCCTGTCACCGGCGCGGGCCCCGTCGCGGCGCAGCGCCTGACCCGGCGGCACGGCACCGGTAGCCTGGATCGACACGGACAGTGGCCCGCGGGTCACATCCCCGCCCACCAGACTGATGCCACTGGCGTCGGCGAGCGCAAACAGGCCGGCGCTGAATGCCTCCAGCCAGGGCTCGTCCACGTCAGGTAACGTCAGGGAAAGCAGAAACCAGAGCGGCTCGGCACCCATGGCGGCCAGGTCCGACAGGTTCACTGCCAGGCAACGGTAACCGATGTCCGCCGCCGGCATGTCTTCGGGGAAATGACGCCCTGCCAGACTGGTGTCCTGGGTCATGACCAGCTGCTGGCCGGCGGGGGGCGTCAGCAGGGCCGCATCGTCTCCCGGCCCCAGCACCACGCTGTCGCTCTGGGCGTGATGGAAATAACGGCGGATGAGGGAAAACTCATCCAGCATGCCCGGCCTCCCGGGCCAGCCGGCAGACCGGGCATGCCTCAGTCACGGGGACGCTTCTCCGCCGCTTCGGCGTAGCGCACCTGGCGGGCCAGTTTGTCCAGCACACCGTTGACGTACTTGAAGGACTCTTCAGCCCCGAACACCTTGGCAAGCTCAATGCCCTCGTTGATGACCACCCGGTAGGGGACATCCAGACGCTCCTTGAGCTCGTAGGCTCCCAGACGCAGGATGGCTTTCTCCACCTGGGACAGTTCCTCCACCCGCCGGTCAAGCATGGGCGAAAGCAGGCCGTCCAGCTCGGACACCCTGGCGGTGACTCCGTGGAGCAGCTCATGGAAGTATTGCCGGTCGGTGCTGGCAAAATCCTGGTTGGCCAGGAACTGGGCCTCGATATCGGACACCGCGGCACCGGCCAGCTGCCATTGGTACAGGGCCTGCAGGGTGAAACGACGGGCCCGACGACGGGCATTGGGGGTGGAAGGATTGTTCATGCTGCCTCGAATAACGGAGCCGGTGCGGGACGCCAGCGCCCCGCGCCGCGTCCCGCGGGATTTACAGTGCCTTGAAAAGGGAGACCATTTCCAGTGCGGACATGGCCGCCTCGGCACCCTTGTTGCCGGCCTTGGTGCCGGAGCGCTCGATGGCCTGCTCTATGGTGTCCACGGTCAACACGCCGAAGACCACCGGTACGCCGGTGGCATTCTGCACGCTGGCAATGCCCTTGGCGGCTTCGCCGGCCACATACTCGAAATGGGCGGTGCCACCGCGAATCACCGCACCCAGGGTGATCACCGCGTCGTAGTCACGCTTTTCGATGATCTTCTTCACCGCCACCGGCAGCTCCCAGGCACCGGGCACGCGGATCACTTCAATGTCGTCACGGCTAACGCCATGACGCACCAGCGCATCCACTGCGCCTTCCAGCAGGGCTTCCACCACAAAGCTGTTAAAGCGAGCCACCACGATGCCATAGCGACCGCCCACATTGTTGAGAGTGCCTTCAAGGGTCTTGATGTTGTGCATGCTTGCCTTCCTGTCAGTGCCGGTGGCTCACGGCTACCGACGCAGTATTTAACTTGGGGCCGGACGTCGGAAGTCTGACGTCTGACGCTTTTGAAGTTGTCGTCGGACGTCCGACCTCAGACGTCCGGCTTATCTCAACTATCCGCTTCCACGTACTCGGTGATTTCCAGATCGAAACCGCTGAGCGCGTTGAATTTCATCGGCGAGCTGAGCAGGCGCATCTTGCGCACGCCCAGAGCCTTGAGAATCTGCGAGCCGGTGCCGATGTTGCGGTAGGCGCGGGATTCGCCCTTGGGCTTGGCCACCGCACCACTGAAGAACGACTCCAGCCGCTCTACCGTGTCCTGGGACTCGTAATCCTGGCCAAGAATGATCACCACGCCGGTGTCGGCATGGGACACGGCCTCCAGCACACGGTGCATGTTCCAGCCGGTGCGGCCGTTCATCTTGGCGCTCATCAGATCGCGCAGCGGGTCCACCTGGTGCACCCGTACGGTCACTTCCCGGTCCTCGCTGATATCACCCTTGACCAGGGCCACATGGGTGAGACCGTCCACTGTGTCGCGGAAGGCCACCAGACGGAAGTCGCCGTACCAGGTGTCCAGCGGATGATCGGACACCTGCTCGATGGTCTTCTCGTTGAGAGCCCGGTACTGGATCAGGTCGGCAATGGTACCGATCTTCAGGTCATGCTCCTTGGCGAACACTTCCAGATCCTCACGGCGGGCCATGGAGCCGTCTTCGTTCATGACCTCGCAGATCACCCCGGCCGGCTCGCACCCGGCCAGCGCAGCCAGATCACAGGAAGCCTCGGTATGACCGGCGCGGCGTAACACGCCGCCGGGCTCTGCCATCAGCGGGAAGATATGGCCAGGCTGGACGATATCGTAGGCCCGGGCATTGCGGGCCACGGCGGCCTGCACAGTGCGCGCCCGGTCGGCGGCGGAAATACCGGTGGTCACCCCTTCACGGGCCTCAATGGACACGGTGAACTTGGTGCCGAAACCGCTGCCGTTACTCTGCACCATCAGCGGCAGCTCCAGCAGCTCGCAACGCTCGCGGGACATGGGCATACAGATCAGGCCACGGCCGTACTTGGCCATGAAGTTGATGGCCTCGGCGCTCACGTGCTCGGCGGCCATCACCAGGTCGCCCTCGTTTTCCCGGTCTTCGTCGTCCATCAGGATCACCATCTTGCCCTGACGGATGTCTTCGATCAGTTCTTCAATACTGTTGAGCTGCATACAATTGCTGCCTTCAATTCATCTGCGGTCAATAACGCTGCCACTGCCGCAGACTCACAGTCAGTCGGCCCAGCGTCTGACGTCCGACGGCTGACGTCAGACGCCTTTGAGAAAGCCGTGCTCGGCCAGAAACGCCATGGAAATACCTGGCGAGCCGGCCTCGGCGGCCTTTTCGCCCAGCAACAGGCGCTCCAGGTAGCGGGCGATTATATCAACTTCCAGGTTCACTGGCGTCCCCACCCGCCACTGGCCGATGGTGGTCACCTCCTGGGTGTGCGGGATGATGTTCAGGGAAAACACCGCGCCGTCCACGCTGTTCACGGTCAGGCTGATGCCATCCACGGTGATCGAACCCTTGTGGGCGATGTATTTGGCCAGCTCCGCCGGGGCTTCGATATCAATGCGTACCGAACGGGCATCCTGCTTCATCTCGACGATCTTGCCCAGACCGTCCACATGGCCGCTGACCAGGTGACCGCCAAGCCGGGTGGTAGGCGTGAGCGCCTTTTCCAGATTCACGGTACTGCCCACGCTGATCTGCTTGAGCGAGGTCAGCGACAGGGTTTCGCCGGACACATCCGCCTCGAAAGCGCCACCCGGCAGCGCCGTGGCGGTCAGGCAGACACCGTTGACGGCAATGGAATCGCCCAGCTGCACGTCGGAAAAATCCAGCGCATCGCTCTGGATCAGCAGGGTCACATCGCCGCCCCGGGGGGTCATGGATGCCACCTTGCCCATGGCTTCAATAATGCCGGTAAACATGGAAAACCTCGTTATTTCACTCTGCAGGAGCGACGCTGGAGTCGCGAACCCATTGAGCGATCTGTCCTATTCGCGACTCAAGCGTCGCTCCTACAGCAAGAAAGCCATCAGGCCGGCACCAGTGTCAGGCGCAAGTCCTCGCCCACCTGGCGCACATCCTGCCATTTCAGCGACACCTTCTCGCTCATGCTGGCCAGCTGCGGCAGCCCCAGCAGGGGCCGGGCCGACGACCCCAGCAGGGCCGGCGCCATATACACCACCAGCTCATCAAACAGGCCCTCGCGCACGAAGGCCCCGGCCAGGGTGGCGCCACATTCTACCAGTACTTCATTGCATTCGCGCCGGTTGAGCTCTACCAGTAACTGCTGAAGGTCAATACCGGACCCGGAAGCCGGTAACTGGATGACCTCGGCGCCGGCGGACTCCAGCGCATTCTGGCGACCGGGATGGTGTTCGCCAGCCACCACCAGGCAATGACCGGGGGCACTGACCACCGGCACATCCGGCGGCGTGCGCAGGGTACGATCCAGGATCACCCGCAGTGGCTGGCGCACCCAGTCACCCGGATACGGCCGGCGGGTCCACTGCTCGGGGCGCACGGTGTAGGACGGCCGGTCCGCCAGCACCGTGCCCACCCCGGTGATCACCGCAGAGCTGCGGGCACGCAGATGCTGCACGTTTTCACGGGCAGCCGGCCCGGTGATCCATTGGGACTCGCCACTGGCCATGGCGGTGCGGCCATCCACGCTGGCGGCGATCTTGATGCGGATATAGGGGCGCTGACGGGTCATGCGCGAGATAAAGCCCGGATTCAGGGCCCTGGCTTCGTCCTCCAGCAACCCCGAGGCCACCTGGATACCGGCCTCGGCGATACGCTGCAGGCCCTGCCCGGCCACCTGCGGGTTGGGGTCGGTCATGGCCGCCACCACCCGGCTAACGCCAGCCTCGATCAGCGCATCGGCGCAGGGGCCGGTACGGCCGGTGTGGGAGCAGGGCTCCAGCGTTACGTAGGCCGTGGCGCCACGGGCCTGCTCGCCGGCCGCCGCCAGGGCATTACGCTCGGCATGGGGTTCGCCGGCGCGCACATGGTACCCCTCGCCAACGACCTGCCCGTCGCGCACCAGCACACAACCGACCCGGGGATTGGGGTCGGTGGTATAAAGAGCAATGCGGGCCAGCTGCAGGGCCCGGGCCATGTACTGGCGATCACGGAGACTGAACATGGCCGATATTCTACTGGATCACCCACCCGGCTGTCGCAGGGAAAACCCCGCTTCCCCGCGCTTTTCAGCGGGGGTAATCTCATACTCCGGATCTTTATCACGACATGAGGGACTCAAGTGAAGCTGGAAACGGATGATCGCCTGATGAAATGGCTGCAACGTCTGATTCATCTGTCCATTCGAGCTCTAGCCATATTGATGGTGTTCGTGATCATCATGGGGGTAGTGGATGTGGCCTGGACGGTCTACCAGAAGCTGATGGCGCCGCCCACTTTCATCATGACCATCTCGGACATTCTCGCCACCTTTGGCGCCTTCATGGCCGTACTGATTGCCATCGAGATTTTCATCAACATCACCGTCTACCTGCGCGATAACGTGATACACGTGAAGATCGTCATGGCAACGGCACTAATGGCCATCGCCCGGAAAGTCATCATTCTGGATATGGATAAGCTGGAGCCGGCCTACGTATACGGGATTGCAGCGGTCACACTGGCAATCAGTATCGGTTACTGGTTGATCCACAAACTGCCGGCGAAGGACCACAAGGAAGAGCAGGACGGCAACGAGAGCCGGGAGGCGGCCCGGTAAACCGGTCAGCCGTTATCCTTGCCACCGCTTTTGCTGCGCAGGCGGTCCACTTCGGCGGAGAATTCGGAAATGTCCTGAAAACTGCGATACACCGAGGCAAAACGCACATAGGCCACGTCGTCGAGCAGCTGCAGCTCTTCCATGACGAACTCGCCCAGCTCCCGGGCCGGCAGCTCCCGTTCGCCGGTGGCCCGCAGGCGATGACAGACGCGGCTGATGGCCGCTTCCAGATCTTCCATGCTCACCGGGCGCTTCTCCAGCGCCCTCAGCATGCCGGCACGCAGCTTGGCCTCATCAAAGGGCTGCCGGGTGCCGTCCGACTTCACCAGCCGCGGCATTACCAGCTCGGCGGTCTCGAAGGTGGTAAAGCGCTCATTACAGCTCAGACACTCCCGTCGCCGACGCACCTGCCCGCCGTCCGCAACCAGCCTCGAATCGATCACTTTGGTGTCCTGGGCAGAGCAGAATGGGCAGTACATGAGAACCCCAATTGATAGTTGATAATTTATAATTGATAACGAAAACCAGCGACCACCATTATCCGCGACTTCTGGTGGTTTTAATAATTGCCGTAAGCAGTTTCAGTAGTTCATCAACATCACGCCTAACCGATGTGCCAGCATGTCTGTCGAAATACCCCGCTTCGGTCAACAAATCCAGCCAGTATTCTGTCTCACTGGCCTCTTTCAACGCTATGGCGAGCTTGTGGATGAAATCAGCCCGGCTCTCCGCTTGTTCCGCTTCCCGCACCAGAGCACCAATGGCCGTTCCGCTACGCAAAAGTTGCTTACTCAATACATACTCACGTTTTTGCTCTTGCAGGTACTGATATATTTTCACTACCCGCAAAGCAAAAGCGCGGGATTTCTCCCGCGCCGCACTGCCGTCAGCCATCCTTGGCCTCCAGTTATCAATTATCCATTGTCAATTATCAATTAACGTTCGTAGACCGGCAACCGGGCACAAATCTCCTTCACCTTCCCTTTCACGGTCTCGATCACGGACTCGTCGCCCATGTTGTCGAGGATGTCGCAGATCCAGCCGGCCAGGGCCTTGGCGTCGTCTTCATTGAAGCCGCGACGGGTGATGGACGGGGAGCCGATGCGCAGGCCGGAGGTGACGAACGGGGAGCGCGGATCGTTGGGCACGGCGTTCTTGTTGACGGTGATGAAGGCACGGCCCAGGGCGGCGTCCGCATCTTTACCGGTGATGTCCTGCTTGATCAGGCTGAGCAGGAACAGGTGGTTTTCGGTGCCGTTGGAGACCACATCGAAACCACGCTCGATGAAGACGTTGGCCATGGCCTGAGCGTTCTTGACCACCTGCTGCTGGTAGCCCTTGAAGTCGGGCTGCATGGCTTCCTTGAAGCAGATCGCCTTGGCGGCAATCACGTGCTCCAGCGGGCCACCCTGGCCACCGGGGAACACCGCGGAGTTGATCTTCTTCTGAATCTCTTCGTTGGCCTTGCCCATGATCAAACCACCGCGGGGGCCACCCAGGGTCTTGTGGGTGGTGGTGGTGGTAATGTCGGCGATACCCACCGGGCTCGGGTAGACGCCGGCGGCCACCAGGCCGGCCACGTGGGCCATATCCACCAGCAGGATGGCACCCACTTCGTCGGCGATATCCCGGAAACGCTGCCAGTCCACCACCTGGGAGTAGGCGGAGAAGCCGGCCACGATCATCTTCGGCTTGTGCTCACGGGCCAGACTTTCCACCTGCTCGTAGTCGATCAGACCGGTATCGTTGTCCAGACCGTACTGGATGGCGTTATAGGTCTTGCCGGAGAAGTTCGGCTTGGCGCCGTGGGTCAGGTGACCGCCGGCGTCCAGGCTCATGCCCAGCACGGTGTCGCCCGGCTGCAGCACCGCCATGTAGACGGCGGCGTTGGCCTGGGAACCGGAGTGCGGCTGCACGTTGGCCCAGTCGGCACCGAACAGCTCGCAGGCCCGATCGATGGCCAGCTGCTCGACCACGTCCACGTTCTCGCAGCCACCGTAGTAGCGCTTGCCCGGGTAGCCTTCCGCGTACTTGTTGGTCAGCACGGAGCCCTGGGCTTCCATCACCCGGGGAGACGCGTAGTTTTCAGAGGCGATCAGCTCGATATGCTCTTCCTGACGGCGCTCCTCGGCCTCGATGGCCGCCTGGATTTCCGGGTCGAACTCGGCAATGGACATGGATTTCGGGAACATGGGCTACCCTACGGTGTGGTTGGTCAATTCAGGGGGGCGTATTCTAACCAAAACCGGCGGCAAAGACACATGAAGTCCGCTCATGCCAACCTGAATGCCCGCTCAACCCGTCAAGCCCCTGTTTCTCGTCGTTTCAGCCCCTGCCCACCGGGCCGCAGGGGCTCCGCTTCGTCAAGGCTAGAAGACATTCTCGTGGGCGCCGATATCGTAGCTGCCGTGCTGGGGCCGGGCGGTACCACTGTAGTCCTGGTCCGGTATCGGCACGCCGCCGGCCATGGGCCCCTGGCCGGCATCCACGGCCGGGCTGGTGTTGTCCACCTCCAGCTGGCCATTGGTAAAGCCTGGATTCGCATTGCTGATATCACTGCCTCCGGTGGAACTGCCACCCCCGCTGTAGAGGCTGTCAAACCCGAAGAACAGGCCGTAGTCCGCATCAATGGTCACGCCACTGGAGACAGCAATGGCCACATCCTGCTTGGTGCTGTCGTCGATGCCCTGGTAGATATTGTTGCGCAACCGTACCGGATAACTGGCCGGCTGGCCGTCAGCGCTGGTGGCAATGCTGAGCATACCGGCATTGTCACCGCTGAACGCATCATGGACCGTCGCCCGGAAGCTGTTGTTGATGATGTCCACAGCGGCGAATTTGGCCGGAGAGACGATGGTCAGGCCGGCATGGCTGTTGTAGCCCTCCCCGCCCAGTGCTTCCATGCCATCGAAGATATTATTGCGTACTGTCAGGGTGGTGGCCTGTTGCGCGCTGGTTTTCTGTATAGCCGCCTGCAGTAGCTTGCCGCCAGCCACGGCGCTGCTGGTGAAGCGATTCTGCGCCACGATAAAGTGGGCGCCGGCCCCGGTGGCACCCAGTTTCAGCCCCCCGGCGTCGGTATCCAGCATATTGCCGCGCACCACCACACCGTTGGCCCCGGTGCCGTCGTCGGCGATGCGCATGGCGAAGCTGTCCCCCAGCCGGTCCGGGTCGGACGACGTAATGGTCACGGTGTTGTCGAGCACGGCGATATCGCCGCCAACGGTGGCGTAGGTGCCGCCGGCCAGTTCCAGGACCGGCCCCCCGGAATCCGACTGAACGGTATTGCCCTGGAAGCGGAAGTTTCTGGCACTCAGTGAGATCGTGCCCGGCGAGCCGGTGAAATGGCTGTTGCGCACGGTCACATCATCCGCATTGACACTCAACGCCTCGTCCCCGGCGGTGATATCCAGCCCGTCAATGAGGGCCCCGTCCTCGTTGATGATCAGGGCACCGGGCAATTCGGTTTCCCCGGGAGCGGCCTCCACGGTGATATCGGTCGCCCCGGTGATGCTGCCAACCTGGGCACCGAAATAGGTCCCGTGGCCTCGGGTTTGCAGGGTCAGGTTCTGCAACTGGATATGCGCGGCGTTCTCGCTGTAATTGGTGCGGTAGTCATTCTCCACCACCGCCTGGTCCGGGTCCTCACTGCGCAGGATCACGCCAGCACGGTCGCGCCCAATCACGGTGAAGTGCCGGTCCGGGGCGGTCACCGGCACGTATTCTGAATAGGTGCCGGTGCATACATCGAGACTGCCGTTATCCGTCACCGCATAGGCCGCCGCCCGCAGTGAGTGGCTGTCGGCGCCAGGGCACTGGGCAAGGTCATCATCAACCACCAGAGTGCCTGCCTGGGAAGCGGTGTCCACTCGCAGGGTGTATTGCCCCAGCTCGGTGCCGCTACCGGCATAACGGGCAGAAACTTCCAGCAGGTAGGTTTCATCCCCTCCGTCACCGGGCAGGCGCAGACCGGTGCTGTAAAGGTGCGTCCCATCGGCGAATTCGTATTCATCCTGGTCGGCATTATCAATCGGCTCGGCGTCGTACAGTGGTGTCCGCCCGGGCCGATAAATCCGCACCTTGGCTGAGTCGCTGGTAAGCGCCTCGCTGCTGCCCGGGGATAGCCGCACGAAAAGCCCATCCCCGGCTGCTGCGGTCAGCTTGTAGAAATGACGGTCTCCGTTGACCTGGATATCGCCATTGACCGTCACCCGACCGGCGCTGTCCGGCACCAGCGCCGTCGCCGGCTCGATGCGGGCGACCGCAGTTCTATAGTCCTGCGATGCGCCACCCTCAACGCGCACAAAGTAAAGGCCGTCATCTGGCAGCGATACCAGATTGTCACCGGTGAACGTATTGGTGGACGCCAGGGTATGGTTAGCGGCATCTGTCACCTCCACCCGGTTCCCGGCCAGGCTGGTGAGGCCAATGACCGTGCCGGCATCCGCCTGGAAGCCGCGATAAAGTGAGTTGCCGTCACTCGGCAAGGTGCCGCTCAAATTCTCATCGATCTGTGTACGCGGCACCCGCCGGGCCGACAGGTGATATCCCCCCGGGGCGTTGTCGGTGGCACGCACGGCAAGGGTGTAGCGCCCATCGGCGGGCAGCACCACGCCGGCGAAGGCATCGTAGGGGTTGGTGTACTGACCATCGGCAAAGGCCGCCTGGGCCAGCGTCTGCCCGGACGGCCCCAGCAGCGAGACCTGACCGAACAAATCGGAGCCGGCGCTCTCTCCCGCCTGGATGCGAACAATCTGATCGGCCTGGCCGGTGAAGGTGTAGCGGTCCACCTCGTCGGCCGGGTCGATGGCCCCATCATTCTCGTAGGGCAGCGAGATGGCTTCACCGGTACCGCCACCGATGGGCGTCAACACAATGGCGACATCGTCACTGGCACCCGCGCTGCCGTTAACCGTGACCTCCCCCCTGAGGGTGCCATTACGAGCCAGCGCGATTAACCGGTAGTCCGTGGCGGCAGGCACCGGCAGAGCTCGCGGATTGGTGCTGTCGATATTGGTGGCAACACCGGAATAGGGTCCGCCCCCGTCGATCTGGCCCTGGATATAGCAGGTTTCGGAGGCATCCAGCGTCGGCAGGCCACTGCTGTCGTCCACGTTGCAATGCGGAATCACCCGGTAGGGATTAGCCGCGAAGGCATCACAGTTATACCAGGACAGGTGGCCAACCCGGATTTCAAAGGCCAGCCCGGTGGGTGAGTCGCCCTCCGTCACCACGGTGCCGGTGCCCTCCTGCACCCACTGGCCGGAGGTTTCGTCCAGCGACCACAGCGCAATGCTGTCGCCGGTGGCGATGCCGGTGCCGTCCTGGTACTGCGACACATAGATCGGCACGGTCAGGGTAGCCTGCTTGCCGGGCGCCAGTTGCAGTTCCTCGCCATTGCGGGTGAGCTGGAATTCCGCCACCCCGAAGGACAGTAGCTGCCCGCTCTCACCGTTCTCGTCCGCCGCCGCAAAAGACCCGGGGAAGGCACCGCGCTCTGCCTGATCGGACACATCCACCGGCGTCAGCGTCACATCGATGGCGCCGGAGACGTCATTGCCGCTGCTATCCACCAGGGCACCGGGCGGCAGGCTGAGACGCACTCCATCGTCGCCACTGACACTGCCGCCGTTTTCCACGGCGGACAGGGTCCGGGCGGCGGCACGGGCCGTCATGATGGCTCGGAAGGTGGCATCCGTGGTGCCGGCAGGGATGACAGTGCGCACGAACTGGTCCGCATAGCCGGTACGCGTCAGCTTGAGCACAAAGGGAACCCCGGTGGGCATGCCACTGAGCAGGACCTGCCCCTGGGCATCGGTGACCGCCGTGTGGCCATCATCCTGCACCGGTGTGTTCACCAGGTGCGCCTGGACATCCTCCAGCGGTGTGCCATCGGTGTCGGTGACGGTACCACTGATGACACCGTCATCGGCCACCGGTGTGGGCCCGGCGGCAATGCTGACGCGTTCACTGTGGCTATCGGTATGCCCAGCCTGGTCGGTCACGGTGAGCGTGACACCGTAGTCACCGGCCTGATCGTAGATATGGGCGATGGCGTTGTTGCGGCCGGCATCCTGGTCACCGAAGTCCCAGTAATAGGTCAATGCCTGCCCATAGGAACCGCTGGCATCAAAATGCTGGGGCTGGCCGGCGGTGGCCGGCCCTTCAATACGGAAAGCCGCGGCCGGACCGACCGCCTGGATATCCAGTGAAAGGCTACGACTATCGGTCCGTTGGGTGCGATCGGTGACGGTCAGGGTCACCGTGTAGGTATCGGCACGGTCATAGGTATGGGTGACCTGTTCGCCCTTGCCGCTGTCGCCGTCCCCGAACTGCCAGCGGTAGCTCAGGCCCTCACCGCGGGAAGGCGCGGCATTGAGCGTCAACGACGTACCCGCCAGGCGCTCGCCGCTCACTGTCAGTGCCGCCTTTGGCGCCGACGACGAACTATCGGCGTCCACGGGAGTATCCAGCGGCTGGCTCTGCGGGCTGTCATCAAAGTAGCAGCCGCCCAGAATCAGAGCCAGCGCGGCAATGACGATCATCCGACCGACAGCCTGACCCGGGAGGACAGAAAACAGGTTAATGGCGATACGGCGATGGCTGTTCATAATGCTCCCTCATACCCGATCCTTGCCCCTGCCGTGACAACAGGGGGCTTGCTGACCCCTAGGCTAGAGAGGATGACAAGAAGATCGCAGACCGCGAATGAGGGGGAGAACGAGCCCTCGCCCCTCATAATCGAGGGGGGAGGCACCGCTTTGCTGCCGGTCGCTAACAGCGGGCAGCGGCACGCGCCACCTTTCATAATGGCGCCCTTTCCGTTAGCTTAGGCGCCATTCTGCGGGGCCCGCGCCGGCCCCGCCCATTTATCGACAGTGCGGTCGGAGTCTATGTTCTGCGGACTACCAGCATGGTCACCCTAAACCCTGTTTCTTAATTTTCAATCAGTTACAGGCCCCCAAAGCACATTAACAGCCCGACACCCGCGATGTCGGATGATCCTCAAACAATAACGGGCCATTGGCTGGCCCGTTTTCTGCTGGCTCCCCCGGCAGGCTTCATCTTCCTGTGGATCAGGCATTTGCTTCTCGAAAACTCAGAAAACGCCCGCTCCACCGCCACCAGTGCCACCCGTTGCGCCAGTGGCGCTCCCGCTATCACTCGAATCCTGGCCGGTATAAGTGAATGAGAGCCCGATATAGGCATCGCTATTGGTAACGACATACCCCATATTGGAGGCATTGCGCAGCGCGTCTTTGGCGCTATCCGTCAGGGAAATATTTGCCATGAGGACCTGCTCCAGGGTGCGGCTGTCCTCACTCAGCCCCAGGGAAGCAGGAGAAGCACCAGACAAGGAAAACGAGGCTTCTGCCGATTGCTCACCCGCGGGAATCGTCACGCTCTTTTCTATTGCATCGAACGGCAATTCCGTCCCCTTGAGGGCCACATCGAACGACAAGGCCCGGTCCAGTACAGCACTGATCTCCACTGACACCTTGATCGCTCCTGAGAATGCCCCGTTCGAGGTAAGCTCGAAGGCACGGTCCCTCGTCGACACCCGAAGATCATCATCATCAAACAGGGTCACCCTCGACTTGATAACTCTGCCGTCGACAACCAGAGGGTTTTTCGGGTTTTCGGCCAGCCCCGATACAATCGAGGTATTGAATGCCAATACCTCAGGCAGCTCTGCCACATCATCGTCATTGATGCTGACGGTAAAATAGCGACTGTCCTCATACCCGGATAGCGTGCCGATCGCCGACCCTGACAGGGTAAAATCTTCCCCCTCCTGCGCCAGCGGATCAAAGCGCTCATCACCCGTCACCACATCGCTCATTACCACTTCCAGATCCGGGTTATTCGCGAAAAATAGTACACGATATACGAAGGACGCCTGATCACCCTCGATATAGAAAGCACGCGAAGGATCCGGGGCTGCCACAATGGATACAAACGTCACATCGGTTTCAGCCAGCGGGCGGCCCAACACCAGCGGGCCGCCACCGGAAACCGCGATCCCGGCCGGCGGCGTTATCGTCAACACATCGGAATGGGGCAGCGACGTCACCATGCCATCTTCATCAGTGGCCAGATACACCTGGACAGACTGTTCACCAGCGGGAATAACCAGATCATCACCATTGGCCACGATGGCGAGCGCCCCATCGCGGACCACCATGAAGCTACTGGTCGGATAATCCTGGAGAGCAAGAGAGAAAACCACGTCGTTGATCGCCGGCTCATCCAGATAGAGCTCATAGGCCAGATCAGCACCTTCCTGGATGTCTCCGGCCGCGGGCACATTACCCTCATGATCACTCTCTCGTACCGCAACCAGCGATGGCGCTGTGGCAGACGCGATCTCATCATCAATAATAGCCACATGAGTGGTCAGTGAAGACACATCATCTGGCTCATACAGCCCCGTCAGGCGATCCACTTCTATTCGAAAGCCACGCCCCACCGCATCTTTCAGATTGTTATCCAGGGTGGGAAGATGGAACGTCACCTCATCCTGGCCAGGCTCCATGTCCACAAAAATCCGCGAGAAGCCATCCTGAAAAACCGCATCCTCCGATTCCAGGCCGAAGTTGAACTCACTGGAATCAAATCGGCTGACATCGTTACTGTAAGCATCAGGGATACTGAAATCCCTGCCTGGTGAAGCAGAGATATTGCCCGTCATATCTTTTGGCACCACATTGAGCCAGACATAACCATGATGAACGAGGGGCTGATCCAGGCCCAGAGTCACAACTACGTCTTCCCCTTCGGCAACATCATCCGCCTGCACTGATTGCAACACAGGCCGATCGTCATCAATGACACTCCCCCTGACCTGAATGGCCGAATGACCGGATAGAAACTTTGCCTGCTCCGTGGCGGTGAACGCCAGCTGGAACTCCTTGATCCTGTTTTCAGCCACAAGGTCCGGAAGGCTGCGGATGCGCAATTCCACCTCCGGCTGATTCCGGTCGAGCGTTACCACACCACCAGCGGCGCCAACAATTTCGTAATCGACGCCTTCGACCGCGCTGTTCAGGCCGACCGGGGAATATGGCAGGCTGACGGTGCCTGAAGGTAGCGGTTCAACCAGCCTGATTCTGACAATCTTCTCAGCACTCTCTCCTGCTACATCACCTTCATCAATGCCCCGCAAAAACTGATAATTGGCGGCCCCCTCAAGGCTCAGTACTCGTGCGTCATCGACCTGTATTTCAATCAATGCTTCCGACGGCACCAGGCCGGCGCTGTCCAGCGTCAGGGTGCCCGCATCGGTGCCACAAACATCCACTCCGTGCAAAACGGAAACCAGCCCATCCGTTTCCATTTGCGCATTGCCCCGCAGGGAAGTCAGCGCCGCATCGATGGCCACAAGATCCCCGCCGTACCAATCCCACCAGTTATCACCTTCCTGACGCAGCCTGAATGCGATATCTGCATAGCGGGTCGTACCCGCGTTCGCGGCACTGTAATAGTAGTCAAGATGAAGATAGCTGGTGCCGCTACCGGCATAATAGTAGGCGTAATTCAGGTAAGCGGATTGCCCGCCACCAGTCGTAATGACCCCATCAACAGGCAAAGGTTGCCCGGCCCGATCCCTGACTGCTATTCGAGCCCCGCAGTGCTGGTAGTAACGGGCATAGGAAATACTGAACCAGCTCAGGTGCGTGGTTGGCACGTAGACCTTGAATCGCCCGCCTTCAGCATCCTGCACCTGATAAAGGCCCATGTAATCCCAGCTTTCACCGTCATCCGAGCGGGTCCACACCGGGACGTCATCCCCCGGCTCAAGAGGATCAAGAGTATTCGGATTGACACTGCCCACCGGCAGCTCAATTTCGACAACGACCGGCGTTCCCGGATTCAACCGACTCACTGTTGTACCGGCCGCATCGTTAATCACAACCTGGGTTGCCCCCAGAGTATCCAGTTGAACCGAGGCATCATCCCCCGCCTCACCCTGCACAACCCCGGCAGCTACCGCTTCCGGGCTTTCCAGAGCATCAGGATTATTGACCTGCACCAGGCCTTCTTCATTGGTCACTCCCACTTCCCGGGCCTTACCTGCAGGCACCGCAACAGTGGTGACGGTGACCTCAGATGTATCCAGCTCATTGCCCTGATTATCGTAGGCAAGCAGTCGCACAGGCAGATATGCCGCTGCAGAAGGCTTTTCAGCTGAATCCGGCACGGCAACAAAAGGAACCATCAGCGAAGGAGGCTGTGACAAGTCATCCTGTCCCGGCTGCGCCACAAGTTCCTGCTCTGACAACACTGCACTGGACTTATTGACCGTGAAAATCTCCGAGCCGCTCAGGGGAACCAGCGCAATGCTGAGCGAGGTGGCACCAAAAGACACCACCTCAAACCGTTTCACACCACCAAGATGTTGCGCAAAACCATCAAACTTCAGCAGCAGAGAGGCTGGCTGGTCAGGAATACCGTTATTGTCGTGATCGGTAAAACTGTCAGCAGCCGCGATATCAACTGAGCCTCCCGACAAAGCGTACTGAGATTGAGATAACAGACTGGCAGTATCATCCAGCACAGTAATGGTGCCCGGTTCAACAACCGGATCCCCTTTGCTGTCCGTTACTTGAATGGAAAGCGTCACAGGGGCCACAGCCACCTGCGGCACCTCAAGCTCCATAATGTCGTGATCGGTTCGATCAGGCGATGCACCAACGCCATTACCAGAGGAGCTGCCTCCTCCGCCACAAGCTGCCAGCGACACCACCAGCGTCGCCCCCCATGCCACCATCAACCGACCACACACACCCACAACCATTCCCCCTTGAAACCCACCAGCAGACCAAGGCGAAAGCGACAAATGCACAACGCCCAGACCGGCAAAATCCAGATCCCCCTCAGCCATGGCGGGAATCCCCGCTTCACGTTAAGGGCATTTACCGAAGCAGACATCCCCCAAATAGGGTAAGTCGCCACTGCAAAGCCCCTCGACCACAGTTCATCACTGCAAAGCCCCGAATTCTTTCCCGCGCACCATCAGAAAGGTCTATGGATAATATTCGCTTGCCTTCCGGAATCGGCCCGTCCCAGTTAGCGCAGGCGCGATTCCAGCTGTGACGGCGCTCTCAGTTCAAGCCTGCCCCTTCGCCAGAGACCGGTGCGATCCCCTCTGTGAAGCCACTAGCGCCAGCAATGCCACCGGCCCGGAGCCCTCTTTCGCCCCGGCACCGACCAACTGGAACGCACCACATACAGCACCACAGAAGGAGGCAGCCATGCCACGCCACAACATCTCACAGCAACACACCCTCAAACCGGCCTGCCTGTGCTATCCGTCAGGCCCTGCTGAGCCTGCCCATTCTGATCAGCGCCTGCGGGGGCGGGGGTAGCAGCGGTAACAACACCGCCAGCAGCCGCACCAGTGACAAGACGCTGACCGCAAAGGTCATCGAACCCATGGGCAGCAACTGTGACTTTGGAGGTTTGGCCGAAGTGACAGGACACCAATCGCAACGAGGTGCTCGACAGCAATGAGGTGGACCCGGCCAAAACCCAATACACATGTAATGCATCGGGGGCCATTACCCTCGGTGGCAACGTTTCCGGCCTGCCCTGGGATGGCAGCCAGTCCGTGACACTGCAAAACCTTGGCGTCGATGACCTGATGATGTCAGTGGATGGCAGCGACACCTTCACTACCGGCCTTGCCAAAGGCAGCGTCTATCAAGTCGCGGTGGACAGCCAGCCCAGCGCCTGCCAGTGCGAGTTTGCCGATTACTCCGAGAGCGCCAGCGGCACCCTGGGCAACAGCAACCTCCCCGATCTGGACCTCACCTGCTATTAGGACAGGCAGGTCATTATTCGCAAGGGGATGCTGACGGCACCGCCACGGCGGCAAAATTTATGTTGTCAACGAGTGTTGCGGTGGGCCCGAGCGGCAACCTCTTCGTGGCTGACGCCAACAACAATCGCATCCGCAAGATTTATCTGGTGCCATAAAACCCTTCCCGGGCGGGAGGCCCTGCAACTGGCGCCACCCTTCCCGGGACGATACGTTTTACCTGCCCAGCATCCCTCCCGGCAATTGTCCTTTGCCCGCCTTTCCCGTACCTTAGGCGCTCTTCCATTCCCTGAATCATTCGCACTGAATTTCCTATGAGCCAGTACATCTTTACCATGGACAAGGTGGGCAAGGTTGTCCCGCCCAAGAAACACATCCTCAAGGACATTTCCCTGTCCTTTTTCCCCGGCGCCAAGATCGGCGTGCTGGGCCTAAACGGGGCGGGCAAATCCACCCTGCTGAGGATCATGGCCGGGGTGGACAAGGATTTTCTGGGAGAAGCCCGGCCGCAACCCGGCACCAACATCGGCTACCTGCCCCAGGAACCGGAGCTGGACCCGGACAAGAATGTCCGTGAAATCGTGGAAGAATCCCTGTCCGAAATCCGTGACGCCCAGCAACGCCTGGAAGAAGTCTACGCGGCCTATGCCGAAGAAGACGCGGATTTCGACAAGCTGGCCGCCGAACAGGCCAAGCTGGAAGCCATCATCGAAACCAGTGACGCCCACAACCTGGAGCGCCGGCTGGAAATCGCCGCCGATGCCCTGCGTCTGCCGCCCTGGGACGCCAACGTGGCCAACCTGTCCGGCGGTGAGCGCCGCCGGGTGGCCCTGTGCCGCCTGCTGATGAGCGCCCCGGACATGCTGCTGCTGGACGAGCCCACCAACCACCTGGACGCCGAGTCCGTGGCCTGGCTGGAACGTTTCCTGCACGAATTCCCGGGCACCGTGGTGGCGGTCACCCACGATCGCTACTTCCTGGATAATTCCTGTGAGTGGATTCTGGAACTGGACCGTGGCGAAGGCATCCCGTGGAAGGGCAACTACTCCTCCTGGCTGGAACAGAAAGAGCAGCGCCTGGAGCAGGAAGCCAAATCCGAATCCGCCCACCGCAAGACGGTGGAAAAGGAACTGGAGTGGGTGCGCCAGAACCCGAAAGGCCGCCGTGCCAAGAACAAGGCCCGGGTGGCCGCGTTCGAGGAGCTGGCCAGCCAGGAGTTCCAGAAACGCAACGAGACCCAGGAACTCTACATTCCGCCGGGCGAGCGTCTGGGTGAGCAGGTGTTCGAGCTGAAGAGCGTGAGCAAGGAATTCGACCACAAGCTGCTCTACGAGGACCTGAGCTTCCAGGTCCCCCGTGGTGCCATCGTCGGCATCATCGGCCCCAACGGCGCCGGTAAGACCACCCTGTTCCGCATGCTGGCCGGCCAGGAAACCCCGGACAACGGCGAAATCGTCACCGGCGACACCGTGCAGATGGCCTATGTGGACCAGAGCCGCGAGGACCTGGACAGCAAGAAAACCGTCTGGGAAGAAGTGTCCGGCGGTAACGATATCCTCAAGATCGGCAACTACGAAGTCCCCAGCCGAGCCTACCTGGGCCGCTTCAACTTCAAGGGCGGCGACCAGCAGAAGCGGGTCGGCGACCTGTCCGGCGGTGAACGCAACCGTCTGCACCTGGCCAAGCTGCTCAAGCAGGGCGCCAACGTACTGCTGCTCGATGAGCCCACCAACGACCTGGACGTGGAAACCCTGCGGGCGCTGGAGGAAGCGTTACTGGCCTTCCCTGGCTGCGCCATCGTGATTTCCCACGATCGCTGGTTCCTGGACCGGGTGGCCACACACATTCTCTCCTTCGAGGGGGATGCTAGAGTAGAATGGTTCGAAGGCTCCTACACCGAGTACGAAGAATACAAGCGCAAACAGCTGGGCGATGAAGCCCTGCAACCCAAGCGCATGAAATACAAGCGGATCGAAGTCTGATCCGCTCGGGCCGCCCCCGCAGCAGGAGCACGGGGGCATGGGGAACGACAGGGAAAGACCACCATGAAGGAACGGCGCCGCGCCCACCGCATCGCCTTTGATGGCGCAGCCACACTGATATTCGGCCAGGACCGCTACCCGGTCAGTCTGGAAGATCTGTCCGTACAGGGCGCCCGCGTCAGCCTGAGCGAGCCCCTGGCCCTGCCCGATGCCTCACCGGTTACCCTGCATATCGTGCTGGATGATTCCGACATCCAGCTGCTACTGCCGGCCCTGATAAAACGCCAGATGGGCAGCGATGTGGGGCTGATGTTCAAGCGCGCCGCCGTGGAAGACATGCAGCATCTGCGACGCCTGGTCATGCTGCACCAGGGCGACGAGGCCGAAGACGACCCGGCCACCCTGTTACCCCCGGAGGCCTGACCCTTGCCCACCGCCCCGCCGGACAGCCCCGACTTTGTTGAGCGCCTGCGACAGGGAGATCGGGCGGCGTTCGGCGAACTGGTCAAAACCCACCACAACATGCTGCTGGCCACCGCCCGCACCCTGCTCAGCCCCGCCGATGCGGAAGAAGCCGTGCAGGACGCCTGGATTGCCGCTCATCGCGCCATTGCCCGCTTTGAAGGTCGCAGCCAGCTGCGCACCTGGCTGACCCGCATCGTCATCAACCAGGCCCGCATGATGCTGCGTCGCGGCGGTCGAGAGATCCAGTTCGACCCCACCGACGAGCAGGATGCCCTGGCTCACCGCTTTCGCGCGGACGGCCACTGGCAACAGGCACCCCGCCAATGGGAGCTGGCCGGTCCGGATGCCCTGCTCACCCGGGAAGAACTGCGCCGTTGCATGGAAAAGACCCTGGGCCGCATGCCCGACAACCAGCGTCTGGTGCTGGAGCTGCGAGACCTGCAGGGCATGGAATTTGACGATATCTGTAACATGCTGGACGTCAGTGCATCCAATGTCCGGGTGCTGTTACACCGGGCCCGGGCCCGGCTGTTCGAGCTGGTGGATCACTTTCAGGAGACAGGCGAATGCTGAAATGTCGTCACGCCGTGGACAAGGCGGATGCGCTGGTAGATGGCACGCCCCTGTCCCGCCGCGAGCGCCTGGCGCTGCGCTTTCACCTGTTGATCTGCCATCACTGCCGGCGCTACCTGCGCCAGCTGCGTGCCCTGCTGGGCAGTCTGCCCCGGCAGGAAGACGCGCTGGATGACGCCCGCACCCAAGCCATTCTCGACAAGCTGGACCCACCGCAGTCGCACTGAGGCCTGTTCACGTCTGCCCTGGAACCATTTTTAGCGCGGTTGCGCATAGATCGTGAACAGGCTCAGAGTCTTCACTTCATCCTGCCCGGCCGCACGCCATACTGGCAGGAGATATTGTCAGGAGAGCGCCCATGCGCGACGACGTTCAGGACTACTACGGCAAGCAACTCACTGGCAGTGACGATCTGCAGACCAACGCCTGCTGTGACCAGGCGCCGCCGGATTACCTCAAGCCCCTGCTGGGCCAGCTGCATGATGATGTGGTCAGCCGTTACTACGGCTGCGGCCTGGTCGCGCCCCAGGCGCTGGCGGGCATGCGCATTCTCGACCTGGGCAGTGGCTCCGGCCGCGACGTCTATCTTCTCTCCGCGCTGGTCGGTGAGCAGGGGGAAGTGGTCGGCGTGGACATGACCGACGAGCAGCTGGAGGTGGCCCGCCGCCACCAGGATTACCACCGCCAACAGTTCGGTTACCGCAACAGCAATGTGCGTTTTCTCAAGGGCTACATCGAAGAGCTGGATCAACTGGACCTGGCCGATGGCTATTTCGACATTGTCATCTCCAACTGCGTGATCAACCTGAGCACCGACAAGGCCAAGGTCATTGCCGACGTCAGACGGCTGCTCAAACCCGGCGGCGAATTCTATTTTTCCGATGTCTATGCCGATCGCCGCGTCCCCGAGGCACTGACCCGGGACCCGGTGTTGTACGGCGAATGCCTGTCCGGGGCGCTGTACTGGAATGATTTTCTCAACCTGGCCAAACGCTGTGGTTTTGCCGATCCGCGTCTGGTGGAATCGCGCCGGCTGACCATCGATAACCCGGCCATCGAACAGAAGCTCGGCAATATCCGCTTTTATTCCGCCACCTACCGGCTGTTCAACATCGACACTCTGGAACCAGCCTGCGAAGACTACGGCCAGGCCGTGGTCTACCGCGGCACCCTGGCCGACAGCCCAGATGCCTTCGTGCTGGACGATCACCACATGATGGAAACCGGCAAGGTGTTCCCGGTCTGTGGCAACACCTGGCTGATGCTGGCGCAAAGCCGTTTTCGGGAGCACTTCGATTACATCGGCAGCTTCGATCGCCACTTCGGCATTTTTGAAGGCTGCGGCCTGAACGTGCCGTTTGAAGACAATGAGCAAGGCGGCACAGCAAGCTGCTGTTAGCCGCCCCACGCCAAAACCAGGGAAGCCCCATGAACATCAAGAAAGCGCTGTTACTCGTCATCATCGCGGCGCTCATTGCCAGTTACTTCCTGTTTGATCTTGGCCGTTTCTTGAGTCTGGATTACCTGAAGGAGCAGCAACACGCCTTCGATGCGCTCTACGGGGACAAGCCTGCCGTGGTCCTCGGCGCCTTTTTCGCCATCTATGTGATCGTCACCGCCCTGAGTCTGCCGGGTGCGGCCATCATGACCCTGGCCGCCGGTGCCCTGTTCGGGTTCTGGGTGGCCCTGCTGCTGGTCTCCTTTGCGTCCAGCCTGGGCGCCACCCTGGCCTTCCTGGCCTCGCGCTTTCTGTTCCGGGATGCGGTGCAATCACGCTTTGGCGAAAGGCTCAAGAAAATCAACGCCGGGGTGGAAAAGGAAGGCGCCTTTTACCTGTTTACCCTGCGGCTGGTGCCGGTGGTGCCCTTCTTTGTCATCAACCTTGTAATGGGCCTCACACCACTACCCGCCCGTACCTTTTACTGGGTCAGTCAACTGGGCATGCTGGCCGGCACCGCCGTCTACGTGAATGCCGGCACCCAGCTCGGCCAGCTCGATGGCCTGGCCGGCCTGCTGTCCCCGGGGCTGATCGGCGCCTTTGTCCTGCTCGGTCTGTTCCCCTGGATCGCCCGCGCCCTGCTGGATCGCCTGCAGGCTCGCAAGGTCTATCGGGGCTGGAAGAAACCGAAGCACTTTGATCGCAACCTGATCGTCATTGGCGCCGGTTCCGCCGGCCTGGTCAGCGCCTACATCGCGGCCATGGTAAAAGCCAAAGTCACCCTGATCGAAAAACACAAAATGGGGGGTGACTGCCTCAACACCGGCTGCGTGCCCTCAAAGGCCCTGATCAAAAGTGCCCGCATTGCCTATCACGACCGGCAGGCAGAAAAGTATGGTTTCGACAGCATTCAGAGCCGGTTCGTGTTCGGCAATCTGATGCAGCGGGTGCAAAAAATCATCGAAAAGATCGAACCCCACGACTCCGTGGAACGCTATACCGGCCTGGGCGTGGATTGCCGTCAGGGTGAAGCACGCCTCGTTTCCCCCTGGGCAGTGGAAATCCGCAACGGCGAACGGGTGGAGACCCTCACCGCCCGCAGCATCATCATCGCTTCCGGGGCTCGCCCGTTCGTGCCGCCGATCCCCGGCATCGACGACATGGATATCCTCACGTCCGACAATCTCTGGCAATTGCAGGAGCAACCCCAAAGGCTACTGGTACTGGGTGGCGGCCCCATCGGCTGTGAGCTGGCCCAGACCTTTGCCCGACTGGGCAGTGATGTTACCCAGGTGGAAATGCTGCCACGCCTGATGATTCGCGAGGATCAGGAAGCCAGCGAGATTGTCGCCCGCGCCCTGGGCGACAGTGGCGTCCGGGTTCTCACCGGCCACAAGGCGGTTCGCTTTGCCCGGGAGAACGGCGAGAAGGTGCTTTACGTGGAGCACGATGGCCGGGAAACCGCCCTGCCCTTCGACCAGGTGCTGGTGGCGGTGGGCCGCAAGGCCAATACGGACACGCTTGGCCTGCAAGCGCTCAACCTGCCCACCGATCCCGACGGCACCATCCAGACCAACGAACGGCTGCAAAGCCGTTATCCGAACATTTATGCCTGCGGGGACGTGGCCGGCCCCTACCAGTTCACCCACACCGCCGCGCACCAGGCCTGGTATGCCTCGGTCAATGCCCTGTTCGGCTCACTCAAGCGCTTCAAGGTGGATTACCGGGTGATTCCCTGGTGCACCTTCACCGACCCGGAAGTCGCCCGAGTGGGGCTCAACGAACAGGACGCCGGGCAACAGGGCGTGGATTACGACGTCACCCGCTACGGCATTGATGACCTGGACCGGGCCATCGCCGACAGCACCGACCTGGGTTATGTGAAGGTGCTTACCGCCAAAGGCAGCGACCGGATTCTCGGCGTCACCATTGTCGGCCAGCATGCCGGCGAGCTGATCGCCGAATACGTACTGGCCATGAAACATGGCCTGGGGCTGAACAAGATCCTCGGCACCATCCACATCTATCCAACCCTGGCCGAGGCCAACAAGTTTGCCGCCGGCGAATGGAAAAAAGCCCGCAAACCGGAAGGCCTGCTACGCTGGGTTGAGCGTTACCATGACTGGCGTCGTTAATACTCAAGGAGACACCATGCGCTGGATTGCCCTGTTACTGTTGAGTCTGTCACTGCCTGCCTTTGCCTTCGATCACAGTGGCTGGAACCGGCTGCTTGAAAGCCACGTTCACTGGCAACGTGACGGCGTGGCCAGTGCCGTGGATTACAGCGGCATGCGCCAAGAGCAGGCTGCCCTGGATCGCTACCTGGCCAGCCTGTCGGCGGTGACTCCGGCACAGTTCGAAAACTTCAGCCATGATGAAAAGCTGGCGTTCCTGATCAATGCCTACAATGCCTTCACCGTGGCCCTGATCCTGCGGCAACCGGCGTTGCCGGATTCCATTCGTGATATCGGCAGCTTTTTCAACGGCCCCTGGGACCAGCGCTTCTTCTCCCTGCTGGGCAAGAAGCGCACCCTCGACGAGGTGGAGCACACCCTGATCCGGGCCAATCCGTCCCTGATGGACCCGCGTGTGCACTTCGCGCTCAACTGCGCCTCTGTCGGCTGCCCGGCCCTGCGCCCGGAGGCCTATCAGGGCGAACGTCTGGACCAGCAGCTCACCGATAACCTGAAACGCTTTCTCAGTGACCGGCAGCGCAACCGCTACAACTCCCGGGAAAACCGGCTGGAGGTATCGAAGATCTTCGACTGGTACGACGACGATTTTGAAAAAGCCAGCGGCAGCGTGGAGCGCTACCTGCTGCAATATGCCGATACGCTGGCGTTACCGGAAACCGCCAGACAGTCACTGGACAGCGACAGCCTGGACCTGCACTTTCTCAGTTATGACTGGAGCCTGAACCGGGAAGCCCACCATGATGCTACGCCAACGGATGGTTGATAGCTGGCACGCCTTTCGCGCCCTGCCCCTGTGGTTGCAGGCCTGGGTGGCACTCATACTGATGCCGGCCAACGCCGCCGGCCTGCTGTTTCTGGACACTTTCAGCGGCCGGGCCATCAGCCTGGCGCTGGTCCTGGTGGTGATCGCCAACGTTGCCCTGATGCTCTACCACCGGGGCATGAACCGGGACATGTCCGTGGTACACCTGCTGGCATGGTTACCGCTGGAAATCCTGCTGCTGGGCGCCCTCGGTGGTGTCTGGGGCGATGACACCCTGAGCCGCCCGGTCTGGGCACTGACCGTGACCGTGGTAATGGTCAACGCCATCAGCCTGTTCTTCGACCTGATTGATGCCTGGCGCTGGTGGCACGGCGAACGCATGACACTGCACCCGAAACATCATTAACCCTTAATCATGAACAACTCACGATTGGGGTTTGCGACTTAGCTCTATAAATATTCCAGCGCCTGGGCCAGGGTGCTGACGCCGATCACTTCCATATTGTCCGGCAGGGCCCGTGGCAGGTTGGCCTTGGGCACAATGGCCTTGCGAAAACCGTGCTTGGCGGCCTCGTACAGCCGCTCCTGCCCCTGGGGTACCGGCCGAATCTCGCCGGACAGGCCCACCTCACCGAACACCACCAGCTCCCGTCCCAGCGGCCGGTCGCGGAAACTGGAGACAATGGCCAGTACCTGGGCCAGGTCCGCGGCGGTTTCGGTGACCTTGACGCCCCCCACCACGTTCATGAAGACATCCTGATCGCCCACCTGAATGCCGCCATGGCGATGCAGCACCGCCAGCAACATGGCCAGGCGGTTACCTTCCAAGCCCACGCAAACCCGGCGGGGGTTGCCGAAATGGGAGGCATCCACCAGTGCCTGAAGCTCCACCAGCAAGGGCCGGGTGCCCTCCCAGACCACGGTCACCAGCGAACCGGACGCAATGTCATCGGCCCGGTTGAGAAAAATGGCCGAGGGGTTTTTCACTTCCTTGAGCCCTTCGCCGGTCATGGCAAAGACCCCCAGTTCGTTGACCGCGCCAAAGCGGTTCTTGAGGCCGCGCAGGGTACGAAAACGTGAGTCGGTGGAACCTTCCAGCATCAGGGAGCAGTCGATCATGTGCTCCAGCACCTTGGGACCGGCCAGGGTGCCATCCTTGGTGACGTGGCCGACCAACAGCAGCACGGTACCGGTCTGCTTGGCAAAGCGGGTCAGTGCCGCGGCACATTCTCGCACCTGGGCGACACTGCCCGGCGCTGACTGCAGGGCAGTCAGATACATGACCTGGATGGAATCCACCACCAGGATGCGTGGTTGCTCCTTGCGGGCCAGATCCAGTATCTGCTCCACATCGGTCTCCGCCGCCAGGCGCAGCTTGTCCCTGGGCAGTTTCAGCCGCCCGGCACGCAGGGCCACCTGGGCCAGGGATTCCTCGCCAGTGATATACAGGCACGATTGCTGACCAGCCAGCCGGCACAGGGTCTGCAACAGCAGGGTGGACTTGCCGGCGCCCGGGTGCCCGCCAATCAGGATCGCCGAGCCCGGCACCAGGCCTCCGCCCAGCACCCGGTCCAGTTCCCCCATGCCTGTACCGATGCGTGGCGTTTCTTCCAGCACGATCTCGTCCAGGTTCTGCACCTCGGAGAGCTGGCCGGCAAAGCCTCCCCGGTTGGCACTGCGGCTGGTGGGCGTGGCACCGTCGTGAACGAATTCCTGCAAGGTATTCCAGGCCCCGCAGGCCGGGCACTGGCCCTGCCACTTGGGAAAATCCCCGCCACAATCGGTACAGACAAATGCGATTTTCTTCTTGGCCATGATCCCTCGGAAACAGACGACGTTTTTACAGGGCTACTGTAGGAGCTTGCCTGCAAGCGATGGCACTTGCGATGACGATGATCTAGACAATGATGCGCTCGGGGCGCCCGGTAATCTGGCAGAACAGCTCGTAACTGATGGTACCGCAGGCAGCGGCCACCTCGTCCACCGACACGGTATCCCCCCACAATTCCACCTCGTCACCGACGTTCGCCTCGATACCGGTGAGATCCACGGTCAGCATGTCCATGGACACCCGCCCGGCCAGTACCGTGCGTTGCCCGGCCACCGCCACCGGGGTGCCACCGGGAGCATGACGCGGGTAGCCGTCACCGTAGCCCACCGCCACCACGCCAATACGGGTTTTGACGGTGGCGGTCCAGGTGGCGCCATAGCCCACGCTGTCACCGGCCGCCACCTCGTTGATGGCAATCAGGCGGGCACTGAAACGATGGCTGACCTGCAGATCCAGATCAGCAGCGCTACGCCAGGCAAAGGGCGAGGAGCCATACAGCATAATACCGGGGCGCACCCGGCGGGCATGGCTCTCCGGGTAACGGATCAGCGCCGCAGAGTTGGCCGCAGACAGCGGCAGCCCCAGGGTGTCCGCCACCTGCCAGGCACGCTGCAGTTGCTGGGCGGTCAGGGTATCCTGCCGGTCATCGGCACAGGCAAAATGGGTCATCACCCCTTCCGGTTCCAGCCCCGCCTCTCGCAACCGCCAGGCCTGTGCCAGGGCGGCCCTGGGGCTCATGCCCAGGCGATTCATGCCGGTGTTGAGTTTCAGCCACAGGCGCACTGGCAAGGGCTCGGCCAGCAGCAGATCCACCTGCCAGGGGGCGTGAATCACCAGTTCCAGATTCTGACGGTGGGCTTCGCGCAGCTCCTCCGAATCGAAGGGCCCCTCGGCCACCAGGATAGGGCTGTCGATGCCCTGTCGGCGCAGGGCCAGGGCCTCATCCAGCACCGCCACACCCAAGCCGCTGACCTCGGCGGCCAGTGTCCGGGCAGTCAGCAGCAGGCCATGGCCGTAACCGTCGGCCTTGATCATGGCAAACACCTGGGCATCGCCGGCCAGCGCCACTGCCCGGCGGGCATTATGGGCCAGCGCCGCCGGACGAATTTCCACACGGGTGCCTCTCATGGGCGCAGGCTCCGCCAGCAGCGTCCGGCATCCGACCACTGATGGCCGCTCACCTTGCCCACAGGGAACACGACCATTTGAGCGTCCTTATTCATCCATGGCCGACAGCTGGGCATAGTATTCCGGCGCCAGATCATCGAAGCGGGTGAACTCGCCCCGGAACGCCAGCCGCACGGTGCCGATGGGGCCGTTACGCTGCTTGCCGATGATGACTTCCGCCACATTCTTCTCGTTGGTGTCCTTGTTGTAGACCTCATCGCGATAGAGAAACACGATCAAGTCCGCATCCTGCTCGATGGCCCCGGATTCACGCAGGTCGGACATGACCGGACGCTTGTTGGGGCGCTGTTCCAGCGAGCGGTTCAGCTGCGACAAGGCAATCACCGGGCAGTTCAGTTCCTTGGCCAGGCCCTTGAGAGAGCGGGAGATTTCCGAGATTTCATTGACCCGGTTGTCGGAGCCGGGCACCTGCATCAACTGCAGGTAATCGACCATGATCAGGCCCAGTTCGCCGCCGCATTCACGTGCCACCCGGCGGGCACGGGCACGCATTTCCAGCGGGCTCAGGGCTGGTGTGTCGTCGATGAAGAATTTCTGTTCACTGAGCATGTGAATGGCCGAGGTAATACGCGGCCAGTCGTCCTGCTCCAGCTTGCCGGAGCGGATCGCCCCCTGATTGATGCGCCCCAGGGATGACAGCATCCGCATGACGATGGAATCGGCGGGCATTTCCATGGAGAACACCAGTACCGGCTTGCCGGATTTGATCGCCACGTTTTCGCACAGGTTCATGGCGAAGGTGGTCTTGCCCATGGACGGGCGCCCGGCTACCACGATCATGTCCGACGGCTGCAGACCGGCGGTCATCTTGTCCAGCTCCTCGAAGCCGGTGGTCAGGCCGGTCAGGGCGCTCTTGTTCTTGTACAGTTCATCAATGCGATCGACGGTCTTTTTCAGTACCGACTTGATGTTCTGCGGCCCGCTGCCCTTCTTCTGCTGTTCGGCAATCTCGAAGATGGCGGACTCGGCACTATCGAGGATCTCCAGGGACTTCTTGCCCTTGGGGTTGAAGGCATCCTCGGCCACATCGTGGGACACATTGATCAACTGGCGCAGAATACTGCGCTCACGGACGATGTCCGAATAGGCGGCGATGTTGGCGGCACTGGGGGTATTGCGGGCCAGTTCCGACAGGTAGGTCATGCCACCCACCGCATCCAGCTGCCCAAGGCTGGTCAGCGCCTGGGAGACCGTCACCAGGTCGCAGGGTTTTTCCTCTTCCACCAGCTGGCCGATCACCTCGAAGATCTGGCGATGCTCCTTGCGATAGAAATCCCGCGGGCCGACGCGCTCGGCCACGTCATCCCAGGCATTGTTGTTAAGCAACAGGCCGCCCAGGATGGCCTGCTCCGCCTCGGTGGAATTGGGCGGGATGCGCAGGTTTTCCGGCAGATGATCGTCGATCTTCACAGCATCAGTCATGGTAGAGGCCAGGCAGCAGAAATAAAAAAGGGCACTGTCTGCGACAGTGCCCTGATTTTGTCACCGCACCCCTTGCGGGGCAAACCGATATGGCAGGCCTTACTCGGCCGGCACCACCACCAGTTTCACGGTCACAGTGACCTCGGCGTGCAGCACCAGGTCGATTTCGTACTCGCCGGTGTTACGCAGCGCGCCGTGGGGCAGCTTCACTTCTGCCTTTTCCACGTCCACACCGGTGGCCGCGGTGATCGCCTCGGCGATATCGCGGGTACCCACGGAGCCAAACAGCTTGCCTTCGTCGCCGGATTTGGCAGCGATGGAGACAGAGGCTTCGTTCAGCTTCTCGGCGCGTTCCTGGGCAGCGGACAGCTGCTCGGCGGCCTGTTTTTCCAGCTCGGCACGACGCTGTTCCACTTCAGCCAGGTTGGCTTTGGTGGCCGGCAGAGCCTTGCCTTGCGGGATCAGGAAGTTACGGCCATAGCCGGGGCGTACATCGACCACGGAGCCCAGGTCGCCCAGGTTTTTGATCGTTTCCAGCAGGATCACTTGCATGACGGTCCCCTCGGCTTAGTTGTCGTGGCTGTCAGAGTACGGCAGCAGCGCCAGGAAGCGGGCCTGCTTGATCGCAGACGCCAGCTGACGCTGGTAGCGTGCCTTGGTGCCGGTGATACGGCTGGGCACAATCTTGCCAGTCTCGGTGATGTAGGCTTTCAGTGTGTCGAGATCCTTGTAATCAATGTACTCAACACCTTCCGCGGTGAAGCGGCAGAACTTGCGACGGCGGTAAAAACGTGCCATTGGATAATCTCCTGTCGAATCCTTAGTTGAGGCTTTGCAGCGTCTGGGCAATCAGTTGCAAGCGATCACGGGCTTCGCCCTTGTAACCGGCCCGGCTGAGACAGCCGGTCACCTTGACCCGTTGTCCTTCCCGCAGGCTCTGGGCCTGCCGGGTCAGCCCCCCCGCCAGAATGACGGCGATGCGGGCCTGAACTTCACGGGGATGACCGTCCTCCAGTTGCCGGGAACGATGCTCCAGCCAGAATCGCTGGCGGGGCACGCCGGCCGGAGTCAGCGCCACCTTTTCAAGGGTGGCAATCACGCCGGTCAACTCGCAGTGATTGCTTTCCAAAATTAGCTGGCAGCCCCTTCCTTCTCGTCGTTCTTCGCCAGCGGCGACGGCTCGGTAACAGCGTTGTCGCGGCGGATCACGAGGTGACGGATTACGGCATCGTTGAAGCGGAAGGTATTTTCCAACTCGCCCAGGGTCTCGCCGTCACATTCGATGTTCAGCATCACGTAGTGAGCTTTGTGGATCTTGTTGATCGGGTAAGCCAGCTGGCGGCGGCCCCAGTCTTCAAGACGGTGGATGGTGCCTTTGCCATCAGTCACGATCGCGCTGTAACGCTCGATCATGGCGGGCACCTGCTCGCTCTGGTCCGGGTGAACCAGGAACACAACTTCGTAATGACGCATGATAGCTCCTTACGGTTGCGGCGCCTTTCAGCGCCAATTCAGCCTCCCGTTCCCGAGGGACACGGTGAGGCAAGGAGACCTCGCCCCGCTGCAAACGCAGGCGGGACGCAGGAAGCGCGCGATTCTAGCCGATTTCCCCGGTCAATCACAAGGAACATCGTTGCCTTCCGGCTTTATCGGTCGTATGCTCGATAGATACAAAAAGACACAAACGCTTACGATCAGCTCTTTTATCGATAAGCTGCTGATTGTCCACGGCAAAAAACAACAACAACCGGGACACGATTATGCAAGCCCACGCCCGAGTGCTCGGCCTTTGCGCCCTGTTCATGACCAGCGCCCTGCAGGCCCAGGATGCCGTGCCACCCTGCGGACACCCCGTGGTCGTGCCCGACAAGCCGGAACTGGCCAGTTATCCGGAATATAGCGATTTCCTGGTCGATATCATGAAGTACAAGCAGACCGTGAAACTGCAGCAGGCCCACCGCCAGGCCTGCCCCCGGGACTACCAGCCCAAACCCCATCACAGCAACGACCCCACCGTGGTGGAAGGCCCGGAAACCCTGGATTCCGCCGTGGAGCGTGCCCATCAAATCGCCCAGATGGACTACAGCAAACACGATACCTGGTATAACCGCACCACCTCGCGCAGCTTTGCCCTGCCCCCCATGCAGCAACAAGGCCTGGCCGATGAGCGGATTCGCACCCTGCTGGGCAATGCCGGCAGCGACACCCCCATGGTGCTACCACTGACCCGCCTGTCACTCCAGGACGACAAGACCCGGGATGGCTCCGATGCCCAGCAACAGGACCAGCTCTACCCCTACCAACTGCTGCCGGTGAAGGAACGCCAGGCGGAAATCGCCGCGTTCAAGGCAAACAATGCCGATGAAGCCATCCGGGTAGAACGCTCCGGCAACCTGTATTTCTATATTGATCTGGACGATGACGTGGTCGCCACCAAAGGCAGAGTTGAGACAGAGGCATGTACCGGCAACGGCTGTTCCCCTGCACATTACTGATACTGGCCATGCTGTGGCCCGTCATCAGCCCCGCTCAGACCGGTCCGGACGACCAGGCCCGGCAACTGGCACAAGTGCTGGGCCCGCGCCCGCAGATTAACGACTATGACAATCAGGACCGCTTTGTCACCGATCTGCTGGCCTGGGAGCAACACCGCAGCGCCCTGAAAAAGAAACTGGCCCGGGGCGAGAGCATTGCCCCGCCAGCACCGGCCAAGCCCCACGACTGGCACCATGTCACCGGCCCGGAAGATCTGGATACCGCCCTGCAGAATGCCAAGGGCTATCAGCAGCCTCATTACAAGGCCAAGCTACGTTACAACCGCACCACCCACATCAGCTTCCCACTGCCACGCCTGCCCAGGCAGCAGCTATCGCGGGAAACCGTTCCCGGCGTGATGGCGCCGTTACAGGATCAGAACGCGGCCCGGGCCCCCATTCCCGAGGAACTGCTGGAGGAAACCGAGCAGTTGCAACGCGAACAACCGCGCCGCCCCGACATGCCACCGTCGGACAACCTGGTGCAGACGCACCAGCTCACCCAGGTCGAAGCCCGCTAACTGGCCCGGGTACGCTCGCGGCAGACATGAAACAACACCACGCCGGTGGCCACCGACACATTCAGGCTTTGAACCTCACCGGCCATGGGAATCTCCAGCAGCTGGTCGCACTTGTCCCGGGTCAGACGTTTGAGACCGGCGCCCTCCGCGCCCATGATCACGGCCAGTGATGCCGGGGGCGAAAACGTGAACAGGGACTCGCTGCGATCCTCCAGGGCGGTACCGACCACCCAGACACCACGCTGGCGTACCTGATCGAGCAAATTGCCCAGGTTGCCCACTTCGTAATAGGCCAGACTTTCCGCGGCGCCGGCGGCGCTGCGGCAGGCCACCGGCGTCAGACCGGCGGCATGGCGACGCGGCACGATGACCGCATCAACGCCGGCAGCATCGGCACTGCGCAGGCAGGCGCCCAGGTTATGGGGGTCGGTCACCCCCTCCAGAATCAGCAGGAACGGCGCCGTCTCACGGCCCAGCCACTCCAGCAACTGATTTTCATCGCCGGGCCGACGCGGCCGCGCCCGGGCCACGATGCCCTGATGCTGGGGCCCGGCATGCTTTTCCAGCACTTCCCGCCGGGCCCGCTGCACGGCAATGCCCTGCCCGCGCGCCTCGCTGATCAGCGCCTCCAGGCGCGGATCATCCCGGTCGGCGCGGCTATCCTGCACAAACAGCTCCAGCACCGCCTCCGGACGATGACGCAGCAACGCCTCCACCGCATGAAAACCGGAATACATCAGGGGTTTGAGGGCTTTACTCATGGCATGGCCTGCACACTGGAAACACCGCGCAAACACGCGGTGGGAAAATAGGAAGGGTGGGCTCGCCGGTCAGCGACGCTGAGTCAGGTCACTGCCGGCAGACGCCCACGATAACGACGCTGACGTTAGCTTTTTTTGCTGCGGCGTGCAGCCTTCTTGCCCCGGGGCGGCCCCTTGCGCTTGGTCTTGGGCTTGGGAATCTCCCCCTTGGCCAGCTTCTCACGCTCGGATGGCCCCTTCTTGGCCGCGGCGGGCTTGCTGTCACTTTTGTTACCCCCACGGCCCCGGTTGCCCGACTTGCTGGCGCCCCTGGGGCGCCCCTTGCGGGACGGGGTGGAGGATTCCAGCTCCAGATCGATCTTGCGTTCCTCGGTGTGCACACCGGCGACCCGCACGGTCACCGCATCGCCCAGACTGAAACGACGGCCGGAGCCTTCGCCGACCAGCATCATGTTCACTTCGTCGAAGTGGTAGTAGTCGCTGTCCAGGTTGGCCACATGCACCAGACCGTCAATGTTCAAATCATTGAGCTGCACGAACAGGCCGAAGCTGGCCACACCACTGATAACGCCCTCGAACACCTCACCCAGGCGCGACTCCATGAACTGGCACTTGAGCCAGGACACCACATCCCGGGTGGCATCGTCGGCACGGCGCTCGGTCATGGAGCACTGCTCGCCGATGGCGACCATGTCTGCCAGGCTGTAAGGCACGATCTTCTCACGGGGGATGGCCGGCAGCTTGCCCGGATTATCCACGTGGTTGGGCTCGCCCTCACTGCGAATCAGGTAGCGGATGGCCCGGTGCACCAGCAGGTCCGGATAACGCCGGATCGGCGAGGTGAAATGAGTATAGGCCTTGTAGGCCAGCCCAAAGTGCCCCTTGTTCTCGGCCTCGTATTTGGCCTGGGTCATGGAGCGCAACATCATGGTCTGGATCACGTTACGGTCCGGCCGGTCCAGAATCTGCTCGCGCAACTGCTGGAACACCTGGGGTTTGGGCGCCCCTTCCGACCAGGCCAGGCTCAGGCCCAGCCCACCGAGAAACTGCTGCAGCTTGGCCAGGCGCTCTTCCTTGGGCGGCTCATGGTTACGGTAAAGGGCCGGGATACCGGCCTTTTCCAGCAACTTGGCCGAGCAGATGTTGGCGGCCAGCATGGCCTCCTCGATCATCACATGGGCCACGTTGCGCACCACCGGCTCCATGCCGGAGATCTTCTGGTTTTCATCGTAGAGGATGCGGGTCTCTTCGCTGTCGAAGTCGATAGCTCCCCGTTCTTCACGGCGACGACGCAGGGCCAGAAACAGCTCATGGAAGGCCCAGATGGCATCCAGACTGGCGTCATCCAGGCTGGCGACGGTCTCGCGGGCCAGCTCCGACTCCGGCTGTTCGATCATGGCCCCGACCTTGGTATAGGTCAGGCGGTGGCGCGAACGCATCACCCCTTCCCGGAACACGAACCGTGACAGCCGGCCATTGGCGGAAATCATCATGTCGCAATAGAGACACAGGCGGTCCACATGGGGGTTCAGGGAACACAGCCCGTTGGACAGGGCCTCCGGCAACATGGGAATCACCCGGTTGGGGAAGTAGACGGAATTACCGCGTTTGGCGGCTTCCTGATCCAGCGCCGAACCGGGGTGCACATAGTGGCTGACATCCGCGATGGCGACGATCAGGCGCCAGCCGCCCCGGGGGCGACGCTCCACATAGACCGCGTCATCAAAGTCCCGGGCATCCTCGCCGTCGATGGTCACCAGAGGCAGGTCACGCAGATCAACCCGGTGGGCCTTGGCCTTGTGGGGCACACTGTCGCCGAATTTCTCCGCCGCCTGCTCCACACCGTCCGGCCAGACATGGGGAATCTCGAAGCGGCGCAGGGCCACCTCCACTTCCATGCCGGCCTGGTCCGGCGTGGCGACAATCTCTTCCAGACGCACCAGCACGTGGTGATCGCGGCTGGGATACTGGGTAATGGTGCCGCGAACATGGTCACCGGGGTTGGGTTTCAGGCCGTTCTTGTCCTCGACCAGCACTTCCTTGGTAATACGGCGGTTTTCCGGCTCGATGAAGCTGACCCCGGCTTCCCGGTAATAACGCCCCACCACCTCGGTGGTAACACGCTCGGTAATCTCGACGATACGGGCCTCGCGCTTGCCGAAACGGTTAAAGCCGGCATTGCTCACCAGTACCTTGTCACCGTCCATGACCTTGTCCATCTGGCGCGGCCCCAGAAACAGGTCATCCTGGGTCTTGTCCTCGGGGATCAGGAAGCCGAAGCCATCCTTGTGGCCCTGTACCGTACCCGGAATCAGGTCCATGCGGGAGACCACACCGACCTTGCCATTGCGGTTCTGTACCAGCTGGGCATCACGGAGCATGGCCTTGATGCGGCGCTCCAGACCCACCAGGCCGTCTTCGTCCTGGACTTCCAGCAGGGCGGCGATCTGCTCGAAGTCCAGGGGCTTGTCCTGGTCATTGAGCACGTCGAGAATCAGCTCCCGGCTGGGGACCGGATTCTCGTATTTCTCTGCTTCCCGCTCTGCATGGGGGTCGCGATAGCGTTTCTTGGAGGGCATGGGATTTTTTTTCGAAAAGAGGTTTGACATCCGGGCATCATATACTAGAATGCACGCGCTTTCGCGATGAACGGCTCCCGAAGCGGAAATAAATTTCCACGACGGACCCCATCACGAACAAGCCGAGGTGGTGAAATTGGTAGACACGCTAGCTTCAGGTGCTAGTGGGGGCAACCCCGTGGAGGTTCAAGTCCTCTCCTCGGCACCAATTTAAGAAGGGCGCTCACAAATGAGCGCCCTTTTTCGTTTCTCAGTCGGACTGCCGGCCAGCGCCGAGACACAGCAGGCGATATCCTGCTGCTGCGCTGGCGTGAAAAGCATGCTTTTCACCCTCTCCTCGGCACCAATTTTGAAAGGGCGCTCAGACATGAGCGCCCTTTTTTGTGCCCGCCACCCTTGGCGACCGTCCCGCGGACCATCGCTAGACTATCTCTCCGATATTCATGCTCCCGGTCGGACTGCCGGCCAGCGCCCGACATCACCTTTGCCCCGGAGCGGGCTTCTCCCGTATAAAGGGAAAGCAATGTCTTTCATAACCGGCATGGTTTCCCGTTATGCGCCTCTTGCTCGCCAGCCTGCTACTGGCCGCCAGTCTGCTGTTCTGCCCCATCGTCCTGGCCAACGCCCAGGCCGATAGTGACGAGCCTCCGGCTTCCGTCGCCGAGCGGGAGCTGACGGTCAAGCATTACCTGCTGCTCTGCCCGCTGGCGGTGATGGTGGTCACCGGCGCCCTGGTGATCTGGACACGCCGCAAACGAGGCTAGCGATAGGTCTGCGGCTCGGTGATACCCGTGCGCTCACCGGCCTCCACCCGCTCAAGCAGATGCTGCTTGGGCGCCAGCGCCACATCGCGGCCCCGGCTATAGCTCTGCTCCTGCACGACCAGCCGGTAGGCCTTGTTGAGCTCCAGGGCACGGCGCCCGGATGGCATCACCAGAACCGAGATATCGTTTTTCAACTGGGCCAGCATGGCCGGTTTCAGGTTGCCGTCGGCATCGAAGAAGCGCGCCCGGACCTCCCGGTTGGAACGGTATTCATCGGCATTGCCCACCTGCTTGAGATAAAAGGCATATTCGCCCTGACCGTCCTCGCGCAGCGGCTCGGGCTGACCGGCCAGACTCTTCTGGCTCCAGTGATACCAGCCACGCTGGAACGCCGTGCCGTCGAGCTTGCGCTCCATGGAAAAGCTGCTGTCCGCCACGGCGCCCACCGCGCCATGACAACCGGCACAGGTGGCCAGCTCCTCGTAGGATTGCGGGCGCAGCTCGCCATCACGGCCCTCGATAAAGCCGCTGTAACGCCAGCCGTGGCGGTTGCTCATGCCTTTTTCGATATCACCGATCACCGGCTCCAGGCGATCCGGAAAATCATGGGCTTCCTTGATTTCCGTCTCGGCCAGGGCCCGTTGCTGGTAGTAGGTCATCCAGCGAGTCTTGCGGGCATAGCGCAGCTCTTTCATGCGCGGCGCCATCACCACCTCACCATCCGGGGCAATATCCAGATAGCGTACGGTATGAACAAACTCGGTCCCCAGCGGGTAAGAACGGGCGGCCAGCTTGGCCTTGCCGCTTGCCTGCAGTAGACGAGCCCGCCCCACATAATGCATCAGACGGCCCTCCAGGGGCGCCCAGTCATAGGCGATTCGGGAGGCTTCACCCAGCTGGCCATCCTTGTCCAGATCCACGTTCAGGCGGCGCTCATTCACCGGTGCGATGGCGATGTCCTTTTCCTTGATCAGTGCTTCCACGATGGCCAGGTTGACCCGATATACGGTCTGGTCCGGCTGGCCGCTTTCATCTTCGCGCCAGGCCGCCGGCAAGCGGATCAGAACGTCATCGGCGGAGCCATTGGTGGGAAAGAATGTCCCCGGAAACGGCGTATAGGCCAGCGCCCGCCAGCCGGTAAGCCGGCCCTGCACGTCATGGTCAAAGCCCTGATCATCGAAGTGGTAGCCCACATCCGGTACATAGCCGTCCCAGTGGCCGTTGTGGTTATCGTCCCAGTTGTCCGGCAGGGCCCCGGTCAGCTTGTCCACCAGGGGCACACGGCCATTTTCCTCGTAATTGTTCTGGCGCACATAATCCAGCACGGCCTGGTCATCCATGTCGGCGATGGCGTCGCGCCGGTCGATGAACAGGTTGCTCCAGCGATTGAGGGTGGCCGGTGCGGCAAAGTCATAGCTGAGCTGCAGGTCCAGATCATTGGTGAAATTGGGGCGCTTGCTGGCGGTATGACACACATAGCAGGGGTTGCTGGTGGTGCCATCCTCATTGCGGGTTTGGGTATAACACTGGGGCGGAATGGTGGCTGACGGGTTGGACAGATAGATACGGCCCAGGTCATAGCGCTGGGAGGCCTGCGACTCACCACACCCGCTCAGCTGCCATACACAAAACAGCACGGCGGAGAGTTTCAGAAAAAGAGATTTCATGATTGAAAGGCCGGGGTTACCCCCGGCCTCCTTGCTGCGATTGACGGTCAACTCAGTCCATGGCCGGGAACGGACCCACGTAGCCGGTATAGGCACGGTGATCCAGGGAACCGTCGGGGATCTGGTCACTGTCGGACTCGCCGTAGGGGTGCTGGACCACGCTCATCAGGTAGGCAAAACCGTTGATGTTCGGGTACCAGTACAGGCCGGTGGTTTCAGAACCGTAGGGCGTGGTCTGCACACGGGTCAGGCCGGCCTTGGGATCATTGGCATCCACCTTGCTCAGATCCAGCGCCCAGACCATGTCGTTCTGGTGGCCGGAACCGGAGTCCTCACCAATCATCAGGGTGTTGTAACCGTCGATGAAGGTGATGTTGTCCGGGTTGGCAATACCATCCTTGTCGCAGGTATAGGTGGCATAGGGGCTGTTTTCATCATAGCTGGCCGGGATGCCGGCAATCAGTCCCTTCATGGTCTTGGCCACATACTCGGAACCGATGTTGGTGTCGGTACCCAGCTGCAACTGATAAACACCGCCACAGTCGTTGCGGGTTTTCAGACGGATATGGTTGGCGTAATCGGTATCGTACTTGTCGCCATCCAGCATGCCTTTCTGCACTTCACTCATGGAGACATAAAGGGTCTTGGTGGCCGGGTCGAACGCCTGACCTTCTTCCTTGCGCAACTCGGTGGTCGCGCCCATCACCGCCGCGTAGCGGCGAGCTTCCAGGCGGGAGGCGGCCTTTTCCATTCCGGGCTTCACTTTCAGACACTGAAGCGTGGAGCTGTTTGCCTTGATGCCGGCGTAGCCGTCCGGGCAGGTATCTTCGGTGGCGGCTGTTTGCTCGAACATATCGTCAAAAGACAGGGCACCGGCACCATCCACGTAGGCTTCGATTTCACTGTCGGTGGCGTGCCCCAGATCGATCCACTCCAGGTCGGCTTCACCCAGCCCCTCGCCGGAGGTCTGGTTCCATTTGGCCGCATACAGGCTACCGGCACTCAGATCACCCGCAGTGTCGGCCACAAACATGTAGAAGCCCACGTCACTGCCGTCATCACTCATGTACACGGTTTTCTGATCCGGCATCACCTTGGCCAGCTCGAAGGCCAGGCGACCCAGGGCATAGTGCTTGCTCAGCTCGGTGGTCGGCTGCTCATCACCACTGGCGTTGACCTTGATCTCGATATTCCAGCCCCAGAAGTAGGGGTTCACCTTGGAGGTATCGCCCCCGAAATACGGTGCCATGCTGTCCGCGCTGCCTTCCTCGGCAGCATCCGGCTCGTACTCTTCACTGGCCAGATGGGTATTCCAGGGAGTAACGGTGGCCGCACAGTGTACCCAGCCTCCGTGCACGGAGGACTGATCGATCTGCCACAGTTTCTTGGTGCTCAGCACACCGGTGTCCTTGTCCTGATCCAGCTCCATCAGGAACATGGCGCCGGGGCGGGTTTCCATCTGGGAAACAGAGAAAAGACGGTCACCGATCGGCAGCAGCGACGTATGCTCGTTGTAGTCGGTCACCTGCAGCTCGCCATCGGAGCCGTACAGCGGCGCGCCGCTCTCATCCACCAGGCGGCCGAATACCACCTCGGAATCCACAGAATCGCCGGAACGCAGCAGGGTGTGGTAACCGACACTGTGTTCTTCACCATCCACCTTGGCCGAGGGCGACACCAGGATCTGGCGCTTTTGCGCATCCGTGGCCGGCGCATTGACCGGGGTAAATTCCAGGGACTTGCCCTGGTTATTGCTGTCACCACCACAGGCAGCCAGCAGCATGGCGCCCAGCGCCACGGTACCGACCTTGGCGGCCAGGTTTTTCTTTGCAAACGGAATCGGGCGGTACATGAACTGTTCTCCCCATCAGTCGTTATTGAGGCGAACAGTGAAGCGGATTCGTGTGACAGAACGGTCTCAGAAACAAGACATTTTATTTTTGTCTGCGGGCCATTGTCACAAGACTGCAAAGAGGAAAAATCAGCGTTCATGGCCGGCAATCACCCGGGCACAGCCTCAGCCGCACCCGGGCCGGCCGGATCAGTGATCCAGATAGAGGTAATGCTCCCAACTCATCATCCGCAACAGGATTTTGCGGATCAGCGCCACATGATGGGCATGCTCGGAATACACCGCCGCCTGGGCGCTCATACCCAGCGGCAAGGCATCCACTTGACTACTGGGGTCCATTTCAATGATGGCCAGCGCCTCGTTATCCATTTTCTGGAAAGCCTCCCCCCCGACCAGGGCCTGGCCCGCGGCCAGCTGGGATTCGGCAATGGTGGGCATGACTTCCACCAACTTGCCTTCAAACACCTGACCGGGCAGCGAAGTGAAGGTCAGCTCCGCCTCGTATCCCGGCTTGAGGCGCAACAGCGACTGCTGACGGAAAGCTGCAATATAGCGGCGCTTTTCACTGTTGATAAAATTGGCCAGGGGTTTGAGTGGCAGCGGCACCGCCATCATCCCCGGCCGGACCGCCAGTTGGGTGACCATGCCATCGGTGGGTGCACGGATCACCGTATTGGCCAGATCAAAACGCGCTTCATCCAGCTGCGCCTTGACCGCCGCCACCGCCGGGTCATCACCGTTGACCGAGCCATCCAGCTGGGACTCGGCCCTGGCCAGATCGGCCTTGGCCGCTTCCAGGTCGGCATTCATGGCGCGCACCCGGTCCCGTTCCGTATCGATCTGCTGCTTGCTGAATGCGCTGGCCGCTCCCTCATAGCGGCGCAGGGTTCGTACCGCCTGGTCCCGCTTGGCCGTTACCTGGGCCACCCGGGCCCGCGACTCGGAGACGCTGGCCACATAGCCTTTGGCCTGCTGCCCCATATCGGCAAGCTTCGCTTCCAGCTCCGCCACCCGCGCCTGATAGCGCGTGTCATCCAGAACGATCAACGGCTCGCCCTTTTTCACCGGCGTATTCGGTTTGATCAACACGTCCTGCACCCGCGCACGCACCTCCGACACCAGCGGCGTCACCACATAGACCTGGCGCACCTTGCGGGTAAAGGGGTGGTTGTAATTCATGGTCAGGATCAGGGCACCGATCAGCACCACGCCACCGAGTATTGCCGTGGGCACAGTCCATTTGTTCAATGGAATGCGGAATACCTTGAAGATGAAGACACAGATCGCGGCATAGGTAAGAAGAATCAGCATTTCCATCAGTGATTCTCCTCCAGCTTCTGCTCCAGTACAGCCAGCCGCCGGGCCTGCTCTTCCAGTTTTTCGTGTAACTCGGCAAGCAGCGCCTCATCCACCTTTTGCTGTTCCTGTATCTGCTGGAATCCCCAGCCCCGCTCCGGCCGATAGAGCGTCGCCCAGATCCACAGAAAAGGCCACAGCACATGCAGGGTGAACAGGCTCACCCATCCCGCCACATGGATGGCATCCTGATGGGGGTGATTACGGTGTTTGGCGATATCGTAAGGAATGTCGTGAATGGCGATGATGCCGTAGAACAGCACCAGCCCCACAAACACAAGCAGCCCGAGGGCAATATAACTGAGCATCGAAACCTTCCCTGCTTTCGGCGTTTTCCCGCGAGAGCACGCCCCTTGTTGTTTACTCGCCAGACGGTCTGGGCGAATCGTACCGATTCTCTTCGGCGCACCTGCGCGCCGGGCTGACTATCCTGTAAGCCAAACCGGACCGGGCTCATTCCCTGCCCCTTACCCGGATTGTGCTTGAAAACGGCCACAAAACAAGAAGGCGGCCATTGGCCGCCTTCCTGTTAACCGTTCGCGCTACTCGAAGGGGTGGCGCTTGATGATCGTTTCCACCCGATCCGGGCCGGTGGAAATGATATCAATCGGCGCCCCGGTGACCTCTTCCACCCGTTTCAGGTAGGCCAGCGCATTGGCTGGCAGATCATCCAGGCTGCGCGCCCCCAGGGTGGATTCGCTCCAGCCCGGCAGGCTTTCATAGACAGGTTTTACTTCCTCGTAGCTGTCCGCATCCCAGGCACATTCCAGAGAGTTGCCGTCGGCATCCTGGTAGCCCACACAGATGTTGACCTCTTCCAGGCCATCCAGCACATCCAGCTTGGTCAGACACAGGCCGGTGATGGAGTTGATCTGGATGGAACGCTTGAGCGCCACCGCATCAAACCAGCCACAGCGACGTGCGCGGCCGGTGGTGGAACCGAACTCATGGCCTTTCTCGGCCAGGTAGCGACCGTTCTCGTCAAACAGCTCGGTGGGGAACGGACCACTACCCACACGGGTGGTGTAGGCCTTGGTGATGCCCAGCACATAATCGAGATAAAGGGGCCCGAAACCGGTGCCGGTGGCGGTGCCGCCGGCGGTGGTGTTGGAACTGGTCACGTAGGGGTAGGTACCGTGGTCGATATCCAGCAGGGTGCCCTGGGCCCCTTCGAACATGATGTTGTCACCCCGCTCACGGGCACCGTGCAGCACGGCGGTCACATCGGTGACCATGCTGCGCACGTCTTCGCCCATCTTGAGGGTTTCATCCAGGGTTTTCTGGAAGTCCACCGGCTCGGCATTGTAGTAACTGCGCAGCACGAAGTTGTGGTAGTCCATCACTTCGCCCAGCTTGGCGGCAAACACCTCGCGCTGGTAGACATCGCCCAGACGCAGACCACGGCGCGCCACCTTGTCTTCATAGGCCGGGCCGATGCCACGGCCGGTGGTGCCGATCTTCTTGTTGCCACGGGCCGCTTCACGGGCCTGATCCAGTGCCACATGCACCGGCAGAATCAGCGGACAGGCCGCGGACAGGCGCAGGCGTTCGCGCACCGGCACACCCTGCTCTTCCAGACCGCCGATTTCCTTGAGCAGCGCATCCAGCGCCAGCACCACGCCATTGCCGATCAGGCACTGTACGTCGTCACGGAGAATGCCGGACGGAATCAGGTGCAGGACGGTTTTCTTGCCGTCGATCACCAGGGTATGACCGGCGTTATGGCCGCCCTGGAAGCGGGCCACATAGGAGGCCTGATCGGTAAGCAGATCAACGATCTTGCCCTTGCCTTCATCACCCCACTGGGTGCCGAGAATGACTACGTTCTTGCCCATGAGTCTAAGCTGCCGTGTTTTTCAGGATAAAAGGTTTGGTTTACCAGGCTGTTGAAAAACAGCCCGTTACAGGGCGGTCACTGACCAGCCGTCTGCCGTGGCCACCAGTTGGCGATCACAGCCCAGTTCGGCGGCATCATTGTCCGCCCCGGGCAGCGCCAGCACCACCCGCTCGCCAGCCTGGCGCAATGACGCCACCTGCCCGGCAAATTCACTGTCCTGCAGCGAGCCACGGGCAAGAATGCCCGGTGCCGCTGCCACCTGCTGGCGCGCTGCCAGCATTTTCAGGTCGGCACTGAAGCCAGTGGCCGGCCGGGCACGGCCGAACACTTCACCGATGTGATCATAGCGCCCGCCCTTGGCCACCGGCTCGCTCTCGCCGGGCAGGTAGGCGGCAAACACACAACCGGTGTGGTAGTGATAGCCGCGCAGTTCACCCAGGTCCAGGTGCACCTGGATGCCACGGGCGTGCAGCACGTCCAGCAACAATTGCAATTCATCCAGGGCCGTCAGCGCGTCCGGAAACTCCGCCAGCAGAGTGCGGGCATCCGTCAGCACTGCCGCGCCGCCGGCCAGCCAGGGCAGTTGCGCCAGGGCCCGGGCGCTGGCGGCGGGCAGATCCCGCTCGGCGAGGAAGGTATCCAGCTCCACCTTTGCCTTGCGCACGTAGATGGCTTCCAGCGCATTCTGGTCGGCCTCGCTGAGCGACACGCTGTCAAGCAGCGCCCGGAACAGGCCCACGTGGCCCAGATCCAGCACCACCTGCTGCTCCACCCCGGCCAGTGCCAGGGTATCGAGCATCACGCTGATCACTTCCAGGTCGCTATCGGCACCGGCATGGCCAAACAGTTCCACACCCAGCTGATAGGGCAGCCGGGTACCGCCGGCCTGGGCCGGACGGGTACGCATGGCGGTGGAGCAGTAACACAGGCGCGATGGCGCATTGCGGCGCAGGCTGTGGGCATCCATACGCGCCACCTGGGGCGTCATGTCCGCACGCACGCCCATCAGACGGCCGGTGAGCTGGTCGGTAATCTTGAAGGTCTCCCGCTCCAGGTCACGGCCGGCGCCGTTGAGCAGGGACTCGAGAAATTCTATCAGCGGTGGAAAGACCAGCTCGTAACCCCAGCGCTGGAACAGGTCCAGCGCCTGACGGCGCAATTGCTCTATGGCCCGGGCGCGGCCGGGCAGGACTTCCTCTACCCCATCGGGCAGCAGCCACTGTTCTTCCTGATTCATTTCATCACCACTAGCAGGCCGGCACCCACCAGCATGAGTACCAGCCCCAGGATTCTCAGGGAGCGCCCGGGCATCCGGGCTACCTGCAGGGCTGCCTCGCGGGCGCGCTCTGGCGCCAGGAACAGCGGAATGCCCTCGATCACCAGCACCAGACACAGGGCTTTGATCAGTACACTGAAGTCCATCGTTCCTGCCAGACAGCCACAAAAAACCGAACCCTCAGGCTCGGTTGCGGCATTCTACCACGGTCTCCCCGGTGCAGATAGTTCGCGTCCAGTGACCGTGAAACGGTTACGGGCTGACCCGAACGTCATAGAACAGCGAGCCCGACGCCCCGGCGGGCAGCTGGCCTTCAAAATGCCAGTGCAGACTGCCCTGGTAGCCGTCACTATTGCTTCCCTGGGGGGCATTCAGGGTACAGGCGGTCAACCCGGCTGGCAGGGATGCCGGGCAACTGGCCGGGCTGGCCAGCGAGGTATAGGGCGGTGTGCTGTCATAGACATCCACCGCGGTCAGCGCACTGTGCCCCTGATTGCTGTAGAGGAGACTGTAGCGCAGCACATCATTGGGCCGGGCGCTGTTGCTGTCGCGGGCGCTGGCATCCACATCATCGGCGGTGCCGGCCAGCCCGTCCGGGCCGATGTTGCGCACCTTCTTGACCAGCGCCAACTGGGTGATCACCACACGGGTCAGGTCGGTGACGCTGGCCGTGTCCTGCAACGTCGTGCCGGTCAGCGATTGCACCGCCTGGACCGGCAGGTTGAGCACCGCATCCACCGGCGCATCGGCCGGCGCGAACACCTTGGCGAGCAGGCAAAGCTGATCCCCGGCAGACACCGCCACCCCGGTCAGGGGCAACTGCGCATCCAGTCCGTCCACTTCGCCATTACAGTTGGCATCCCGGTACAGGACCGTGCCCCAGTTCAGCGCGGCGGGCTGACCGCTTGCCGAGCCCAGGGCGAAATCCACCGTCCCCAGGGTGCCGGCGGTGAAAAGATGGGCATAGAAGCGGGTACCCCCCGGCTCGATGCTGTTCTGGCCCGGCGGCTCCAGCATGGGGCTGGGCACCTGCCCAAACAGCAGGCCACTCCAGTAGCTGCTGGCCGGCGGGATAACCAGCCCCATGGTGCTGTCCTCGGCACTGCCCATGACCAGAGACTGGCTGCCATTATTCTCACTGACGGCCCGGTAACCCGGTGCCAGATCGCTCACCAGGCAGGCATGTTGGCCCACATGGGCGGCGGGAATATCCAGGTGCCAGTCACCGCTACCGTTGCTGCGGGTCTGCGCCCAGACGGCGGCATCCGCCTCGCACAACCCATCGTTGTCGGTGTCTTCCAGCAGGCGAACATAGACGTCCGCCAGCCCCGCTTCGGTGCCCCCACGCACGCCATCATGGGCCGTGGCGCCCCCGGCGCCATCGTCAGCGAAGACCGCCCCCTCCAGACCGGTATATTGCGGTGGAGAGACGGGAATTCGGTAGTCTTCCTGTTCGCCACCAATGACCCGGTCAGAGCCGGCATTGACATCCGCCTGGTTGGAAAAACGGAAACGGGCATAAACCTGACCCACCGGCACATAGGGCGGCACAAAAACCCGCAGCACGACACGCCCTGCAGTGGCATCCCGATCCTGCTCGCCGTTGTCGCGTACGTTGTAGGCCACCTGCTCACCGGGATCATCAAAATCCTGGTCATTGTTCCAGTCGATCCAGCCCTGCAGGTAGCCGTGCCCCAGGGAATCATCCTGTACCTGGAGTGTGACATCCGCCTGTTGCCCCGGACGGAACGTGGAAAAGGCAACGCCGTCCTCATCATCATCGCCGCTGCCGTCATCGCCATCCGCGGCGGCCGAGTGCAGATCACCGCTTTCCGGGTCCGGCGCCACATTGCCCAGATACGGGGTGTGTACGGCCAGCTGCGCCAACGACAGGCTGCCCACATTGGTCGCGGAGGTGGGCTTGCTGCCACCAGTGGCGATCTTGCGGATGGAGTGGCCGCCACTCTCCGGGTAGCCCGCCGGCAGGTCACCATAGTCGGTCTGCACGAAGACGCCGAAGGCCTCCGCCTGCTTGCCGCTGCCCAGATAGGTGTGCGATGTCTGCGTCACCCCCTGGCTCATGGCCAGCATGGTGCCGATATCCGGCGACTGGTTGCCGGTATCCAGGCGCAGCGATGTGCCGCCGCCACTGAACGTGGCCACGAGATCCGGGTTCGCCGGGGAGCGGGCAAACACTTCCCAGGCGGCACCATCGGTACCAAACTGCAGGTATTCGCCGCCGTCGGTATCCTCGGCATCCGCCACGATCACATCCGCGGGGATCTGTACGCCGTAACGAAACACCTGCCAGGAGATGGTGTAGTTGGCCGTACCGCCATCCACCATCAGGCCAATCGGGTTAACGCCCTGGTAGAGATCATCGAGCAGGTCCCCGGACCAGTCGCCGGTATCGTAGGGATAAACGGAAGCGCTGGAGCCATTCATCACCAAAGTGGCGCGGATGGTCACCGGCCCGAAGTTCCAGGTCTTCTTGATACTGTCGCCGGCATTGAACACATTGGTCGAGCCACAATTCCAGTCCAGCCAGTACACCGCCTCCCGATACGGGCCATTCCCGGCACTGGCGATACCACCGCCGGTGGATGACGAGCCGTCGGGGCAGGTAATCAATACCCCGGATGCCACGGTAATACTGTGGTCTTCCACCTCGCCATCCCGTGCTGCGGTGCCTGCCCCCAAATTGTTTTGCGAAGACCAGCGCAACCGCATATTGGTGGACCCGGTAGCCGCATTGGCGGGGGCTGTCATATTGAAGGTGATGGTGCCGCTGTCACTGTCGCTATCGCCGCTGCCGTTATTGACGATGTTATTGGCCACCCGTTCACCACTGTCGAACTGGCCATTCTGATTCCAGTCCACCCAGGCGGAGAGATAGCTGCTGCCCACCGTGGGCTCATGGACTGTCAGCGTAACCGGCGTGCTCTGCCCTCGGGGCAGCGGCGACAGCGACAGTGCGTCTTCGTCATCCACACCATTGTTGTCATCACTATCGCTGGCACTGGAATATTCATTGCCACTGGCATCATCATCCGGCGCCTGGTTGCCCAGATAACGGTCATTGGCCGCGCTGATGGCATGCAGCGCCCGGCCGTAACTGGACGGCGCATCGCCCAGATCCTGATTGAAGGTAAAGGCCACCCCCACCTGATCACCGGCACCGGCGGACCCTTCCATCCTCACGCTGAAGGTCAGCGTGGTGAAGGTGCCATTGATGCGCACACTGCCACAGGCCGCACCATTGTAGGCACTGGACGAGCAGGTGGAGGACCAGCCGCCGCCCACCGAATCATTGACCGAGGCGCGAAAACGCTGCCCGCCCTGATCCACCAGAAAATGGCCGACGCCGGAAAGGCGCGTCAGGGAGGTAGCGCCATTGCCGGACACCAGAGTCCAGGCACTGCTGTTGTTATAGCCCCCGGACGAGCCGCCCAGACGGTCAATATGCAGCACCGGATCCGTGACCGGATTGGAGAAGGTGAAAGTCACATTACGGGTACGGCTGGTATTGCCCGGGTCATAGGTCAACAGCACCGCTGAAGCCCCGGACATATAAGGCGTATAGGTGCCGTTGACCGGTTGTGTCAGCGTCGTGTTGCCATCCACGGTCCAGTACTGGCCGGTGGTCGCCGTGACCGTGGTGACATTACCCCCGGTGGCAGAGCTACCCGTGCCGGAACCGATAGTCCAGGTGCCCGTCTGTGTGGCCAGAGCCATGGGCGCCTGAAAGAGGGCGAACAACACAACGGCCACGCGCCATAACAACAAACCTGATTCCCGCATTCCCATCATCAGTGCACCCTCAGCCCGAATTTGAGGGTGGCGCTGGCGCCGGACACCAGTTCCCCCACGTTGACGGTAATGTCGCCGCTGCCGTTATCCGCCGGCGCCTGTACCGAGGTACTGCAATCCCCGGCCGGGGACTGGCAATCCGTGGCCGCGGCCAGAAACCCGGTGTAGGGCTGGGTGCGGTCATTAAGGGTAACGCCATAGAGTGTTGCCGCACCGACATTGGTGGCCACCAGCCGATAGACCACACAGGCCTGGCCGGGCTCGACGCTAAAGCGGGTATAGACAAAGCAGTTGTCACCACTACAGGTGCCCGGACCATCAGGCACCCCGTCGCAGTCGCTATCCAGCGCCTGCTCCTTGGTAATCGAGGCCTGGCTGTCATTGGCGGTGGTGGTATCTTTGGCCGTGGCGCTGACGGTGCCGGCGACGCTGTCCGCGGTCGCCGTCAGCGTTGCGGTATCCACGGTGCCCATGGCCACATTGGCCGGCGCCAGTACCTTGGCGAACACGGCCAGGCTGTCACCGGCCGCCAGCGACACCGGCAAGGCAGACCCCGCAGGGATGCTGGCATCGGCGCTGTCCCACTGGCCATTGCCATTGGAATCCATGAACAGCACCAGCCCCCAGCCCCCACTGCTGACACCACTGAGCTGGATCTGGGTCAGCGTCACATTGCCGGTATTATCCAGATGATGGGTGTAAACCTGACTCCCGCCGGGCACGATCTGACCGGCCTGATCCGGCGTCAGCATCAGCGCCGCGGTGGGCGCCACCGTAGCCTGATCATATTTGATATCACTGACGGCGGTGGTCGGCGAGCGCGCGCGGAAATAGAGCGGCAAGGTGGCATTACCGGCACCATCCGCCGGAGCGGAAACCCTGGCACATACCAGACGGGCACTGCCCGGCAGAATCAGACCGGTATTGTTCATGGCGGCCCCGGTGGTACTGCAATCATCATTGCCGCCATCGGCGAGAAACACCACTTGCCAGCCGCTGGCCAGTGAGCCGGCACTGAAATTGGTATCGCTGTAGGTCAGGTCAAAGGTGTCCTGACGATTGCCGGTATTGTTCACGTAGAGGCGCAACATGCCACTGCTGCCCGCCACCAGCGGCAAGGTGCTGACCGGTGTGCTTGCCGGCCCGGCGCCCTCACCGGGAGCGGCACCATCCACTGGCCGGTCATTGGTCAGATCGACGCCGGCCACCTGGATGCTGTCCAGCTGATCGGTGACCGCATTACTGACCGCCGGCAGCGTATGGGACGTGCCGCGCACGGTCACCTGGAATGGCCCGCCCTGGGCATCAGCGGGCAACGTCGCCTTGAGCACCACCAGCACACCACAGCGATTGCCATCACTGACAAAGCGCGGCGGACAGTTCCCCAGCGCATCCGGTAACGGAATCGGGCCGGTATCCACCACCGCATCGCCGGTGCTGTCTGTCAGCGGACTGTAGCCGTCGGCCTTGTAAAACTGCCACTGGGTGCCGGCGGGAAAGGGCGAGGCCAATGCCGCGCCGTTTCGATCACTGCTAGCATCCACGCGGATGTCCACGGTGTCTTCGCCATCGCCACCATTCCAGATGACATTCTGGAAACGCACGGCGCCGCCCTGATCCAGGCTACTGCGCACCACCAGGTTGCCGGTATCGACACTGTCATCGAGCCCGGTGGCCGAATTCGTGTCACTGTTGTTGGCAATCACCTGGGCATTTTCCAGGGCATTGGAAATGGACAGACTCACCGTGTTGGTCGTATAGGGAGAGGGAGAACCGTAGAGCCCCCCATCACTATCCTGATAGGAAAAAGCGGCCTGGTTCTGCAGGCGATCACCGCCGTCCAGCCCCTGATCCACATTGACCTGGAAGGTCAGCGAGCCGGTATCCCCCGGCGCCAGTCGGGCAATCACCGCCCGCACCTGTTGCTGGCAATCCGCGCTACCACTCTGATAGGCACAGAACGCCACCTGATCACTGCCACTGCCCTGGTTACCATCATCGGCATCCGTCAATACGGTGCTGCCGGTGACACTCCAGCGGGCGCTGGCGGGCAGATAGCTGAGGCCGGCACTGACCCCATTGGCGGATACTGCTGGCAGCTGATCTACCAGCACCACATTCTCGGCCACCTGACGGGAGGTGTTCCGATAGGTCAGGGTCACGGTCACAGGCCCGTCCGGCGAGCGAACGGTTTGCCGGGACATGGCTTTTACCACCTCGATCACCGGCCCCTGGGTGACCTGCACGGTGTCGGTATTGCTGGCGGAGACACCGGCATTCTCCTGGCTGGTGGCGGTGATCGTCAGGCTCTGGTTACCGGTCGCGGCGCCCTGGGCAATGCCGGCCTCGATGACAATGGCATAGGTTTCCCCCGGCCCCCTCGCCGGCGACGACGCATCCCAGCAGCCATCCCCATCGCTGCTGTCGAACAGCACATTGTTGCCATCCGGCTGGCCATCACTGTCCAGATCGGAAAAGACTTTCCAGGTCTCGATCGAGGAGGACACATTGCTGATACACAGCTGATAGTAATCACTGTTGTTACCGGTATTGGTCAGCTGGTGAGGAAAGTAAACCAGGGAACCGGGCAACCCCGGCTTCTGCTGACTGTTCACCAGAGTCAGTGCCGGCACACTCTGCACCAGGGTCTGTACCAGATTGGAGCTCACCTCCACGGTCTCGGACACGGCGGCACAGCTGTCGTCCAGACAGCTGCGGTAGGTGGCACTGGCCTGGTTCTTGATCCAGCTGCCGGCCAGCGGCGCGGCGGCCAGCGCCGGCTTCATTATCGTCAACATCAGCAGCATGGCGGCCAGAAAAACGATTCCGCGCCATGGTGAAACAAACCGTGTTGGCTGCCGCCCTGTCATCATGCCTCCCTGCTCCTACCTGATCGGCAACGGCGCTTCAAAGGTGCCATTATCCGATGCGCCCACATCCGCCTTGATCGCCAAAGGTCGTCCCTGGGCATCCAGCAGCATCAGTTCCACGCGACGGTTCACCACCCGATCGTTCTCGTTGCGGTTGGGCAGGATGGGCGACTCTTCGCCCAGGGATGCCTGCTTGATACGGCTGCGGGCAATACCCGCGTCCACCAGATAATCCACCACATGGGCCATCCGCCGGGAAGCCAGCTTGCGGTTATAGGCGGCCGCCCCCTTGTTATCGGTAAAGGACTGAACGCTGACCTGCAGGCTCTCATATTGATTCAACACGGCCACATCCCGCCCCAGACGTTGCTGTTCTTCTTCATTCAGGGTGGTCTTATCAAAGCCAAAGTAGACCGCCGGCTCCCACACCTGGCTACGCTCACTGCCTTGCGCCACGGCAGCACCGCCAGTCACGATACCGGTCACGGTCATCATGCCGGTGTTCGTACGCGTCACATTGACCGGGCACAGGTCATCATACTGGGCATACAGCGCTTCGGTGCTGGCGCAACCGGCCAGCCACAACAGCACCACGATTATCAGCGCCTGCTTCATGGTCATTCCCCCATGTAACTGCGCTGGCCGGCAGCCTTGCTACCCAGCCAACCCAGATCATCTTCATCGAACTTGTATTCCAGACCCACGTACACGCCTTCGGCGTTGTAGCCTTCCGGGTCCAGATCGTTATCGCGGAAACCGGCCGCGTTATAGCCAATGCCCATGCGCAGGTTGCGACGCACCAGGGCATTGACGGCGATACCGTAGCTGTAGCGTTGCTCGTCCCAGCCTTGCGTCGTCAGCACACCGCCATGCAGATCCAGATCAAAGCGGCGAGTCATGTCCCAGATGATACGCCCGTCGGCCACGTAGGCATCGGTATCCACGGACAAGGCACCCAGGTGGGTAGTCTGCCACTTGCCACCCAGTCGCCCGGAGAATATCCAGTTATCCAGCGGCTGGTAGTTGTGATGGGTGGACAACAGGTGCACCGTACGGTCGACACCGGCATCACCGCCCCACTCTTCCTTCCACTTGTACATGAACAGCATGTGGTGGCGATTGTCCCGGCGCGGCCGACGGGCCAGGCCCAGCGTGACGATATTCTCGCCTTCTCTGGCCTGCTCGTCGAAGTACTGCAGATGCAGGTCTTCACGCACCACACCGGACCAGTCCAGGTTAAGACGCCAGATATTGGCCGCACTGAGACCGTAGTAGGTGCGCTGGGAACCGAAACGGGTCTCGGCACGCAGCAGCGAGCGGCGGTTGGCGTTGCGCTTGTCTTCCAGCCCCACGGACAGGGCGGTGGAGTCCTGGTCGGTCTGTCCGTCCAGGGTCTGAATCCATTCCATGGACGGTGTCACGGTCAGACCGGGCTCGATCTCCAGATCCGATTTGACGCCGTTGGCCGCTGCCACATCACGGCCATCCACCGCACCGCGAAGACGATACTCGGAATAGACATCGGTGTTACGGCTGACCGCGGAGCGCACCCCCATGGTGAATTGCTGTGTCTCCACATCATCACTGAGGGTACTGATGCCACTGAGGCTGTTGATCAGTTCATAGCGACCATAGAGGCTGGTCTTGTCGGTGATCTGCACATCCCCGTCGGCGGCAATGCGCCGGCGCCCGGTATCGGCAAACGCCTGCTCGTAATCGGTACCGATCTGCGCCGGCCGCCCGAGCAACGAGAAGCCCTGGCTGGCGCCCAGAATATAGGTGCCAAAACGGTCCTCGACCTGATTGCTCTGCTGATCAATGCCACGGGCCCCGGCACGCAGTGACGTGCGACCCAGCCGCTTCTCGCCGATCACGCCCAGACTGTTCTGTTCGTCATCGCCATCCAGCTGACGGGAGCGAATGCCTTCCACATTCAATGACAGGTCCGCGGCCAGCTTCTGCTCATGCTCCAGACGCAACTCCTCACGGGCTTCACTAATACCGGAGGCCGGATTGTCGAAGCCCTGCTCGGCCCTGGCCCAGCGCAGATCCGTACTGGAGCCGCCCTGCCATTTACGGGTGGCGGAAAGACTGAACGCGCGCCCTTCCGGATCATTGTTTTCATGACTCATGGACGCGGTGGACAGGCTCAAGGTGGTCACCGAATCCGGTTTGTACTGGGCGGACACACTGGTCAGGTCGAAACCGTCGGTGTCGTTTTCGTCCACCGTGCGCCCCACCGTGACACCGAACTGATCGTTAAACTGGTGACTCACCCGGGCCCCGAAGACATTGTATTCTTCCTGGTCGCCCTCGATGTTGTAGGACACCCGCACGAATACCGGATTGAGGTTCGCGTCCACGGTGGGCACCACATCATGGAAGCGGATGTCACCGGTAAAATAATTGACCGAATAATCCAGGTAACGGGTCAGGGTTCGGGTATCGATTACCAGGCCCGGATTGTCCCGGTCACGGGTAATGATTTCTACGGTTTCACTGTCACGGGACGGACGATTGCCGAGCGTGAACAGCAGCGCCGTGCCATTGCCCGGCAGCTCTTCGGTCACCTGGTCGAGCTCGGGGCGGGCGGCAAACACCTGGAAACGGTTCACGTCATCGTCGTACACCGCGTTGAGACCGGTAAGGGTTTTCTGCGTGCGCCCCAGATCATTGGTATCGCCCTGGCTGTCGGTGAGGTAATCGCCCCACATCAGGCTGCTGCGGCCTTTCTCCAGTTTGGCGTAGAGCTTGCTGCGGCTGCGCGCATCATAACCGCGGATGGACGCATCACCGGGGATCGGATAGTAATCCGCCGGGTTGAGATCGCGGCGGATCTCGTCTTCTTCATCCAGGTCCTTGTGGGTGTCATAGGCCAGGGTCAGGTGCGCATCGCCTTTGACACGGCCTTTCATGAACAGCGCCGCCCGGCCGCTGGTGTCGTCGTCCAGCTCGTCCATGGGATCACTGGGGGCCACGCCCTTGTCATGCAGGCTGCCCACCCGGCTTTTGACCTGGATAAAGCCGGTGGCCAGCAACGGGCGCAGTGGTGCCACCTGTTCGATATCCGCGGTGGCGATGAAACTGTCCACGCTCGCCTTGATTCTTACCGGCCCGGTGTATTCGGTGCTGCGCAGGTGCACCAACGCCTCGCCATCCACCAATCGCACCTGGAAACCGGGCGTGCCACTTTGCAGGTCGGATTCGAGCCACTGGCCACGGTCGGTTTCCAGGGTGACAAAATAGCTGCCCAGTACCGCGTTGCCCCAGGCGTCATTAAGACGGATCCGTACTGGCAGGGAGGAACGGCCTCCATCCGCCGGCAGTGTGCTGTTGGCCGGCAGAATTTGCAGGGCATGGGCGGCCGCCGGCCTGGAGACGGTTTTTTCCGCCATCACACGTTCATTGCCGAACATATCCCGGGTCTTTACCTGAACCGTGTTGGCCCCTTCCTGCAAACGCACACCGTACCAGGTGAGCACCTGGGCCTGTTGCCTCTTGTTGAGCACCTGCTCACCCAGCTGGCTGCTTGCCACGGCCTGACCATTCACATAAAGATGCGGCTCGACGCCGGCACGCACCACCACCTGGAAGCGGCCATCACGACTGACCGGACCCTTCGGCCACAACCAGGTGCCCGCCATGGCCTGCTCATGGGTCACCGAGGCGGCCACCTCCTGGGTGGTTTTCATGGCCGCCGGTTCGGCGGCTGCCGGGGCATCAGCGGGTGCCGGCACGGGGGCATTGCGCCCCTGGGAAACTTTTTCCCAGGCCTGGGTCAGGGACTGATCGCCGGTCTGGGTATAAACACCGCTACCCAGGTCACCACTGCCATCGGCCTGGCGCAAGCGGTTGCCGCTATCCTGATTACGCAGCGGATCAAAGCGCGCAGCCTGATCCAGCATCCAGTCACCACTGATGGACCGGTTACGTTCTTTCAACTCCCTGGCCAGCGCCTCGGCCTGCTCACCGGACGGACAGATAGCCGCAAAATCCGCACGGTGGTATTCCCCCGGACGCAGGTCCACAAAGCGGCTTTCCGGGTCCGCGGCATTACGGTTATCAATCGGTTTGAGTTGCACGCCCTGCGGCAGCGTCAGCGGATCGACCTTGATGGTATTGAGCCCAGGCTTGAGGCCATAAATGCTGTACTGACCGTTCTCGTCGGTGATCACCCAGGTGCCATCCTGCAGATAGAGTTTCACGCCGCCGATGGGCCACTCGCCATCGTTCTGCAGGTTATTACAGTCCGCGTCCACGTAGACCTTGCCGAACAGCATGGCCTTGTCAGACAACACCCCTTCATTACGAATGGTGACCTTCGCCTGGTCCTCGTTGGAGCTATAGGTATAACCGGACACGCTGTTGGCATAACCGGTGGCGCGGTTGATGCCATTGCTGTCCACGGCGCCAGCGGAGAGGCGCAAGGCATAGTGCACCGTGACCGTATTGCCCGCGGCAATGGGCAAGGCGTCCACGGAACCATCCGGGTTCTGTTTTTGCACCAGGAAGGTCAACGCACTGCCATTACGCACCGGCTCGGGGATGGCAATACGCGTGTCATTCACGGACAGCCAGGTACTGCCCGGCACATAACGAAAGCCATAGGGCGGCGTGTCGATGATCTTTGCCGCATACAGCGCATCGCTATCGTTATTGGTCAGGTCAATGCTGTAGCTGAGCACATCACCCACTGCCGCCTCATCCTTATCCACCTGCTTGTCCAGCACCAGGGTGCCGCTGGTGGTATTGGCGTCCGCATCCAGCGGGATATCCACAAAGACGTTGGCCGCACCCAGCGGAAAGGCGCCATTATTGGCAAGCACCGCCGCCGCCCGACCCAGCGGCGCCTGGGCCGACCGGGTGGCCGCCTGCGGCTGATAGCCCTGCAACCCGTAGGAGCTGTCGGAAATATTGTCATAGAGACTTTTTGCCGCCGCTGGCGACAGGGTTGACGGGAAGTGGTAACCGGCCGGTGGCGTCACATCCAGATAGTAGCAATAGCCCGGGCTGGCATAGGGATACTGGTAGCGCCCCACCTCGGTGGAATTGTCGCCGGCCTGTGAGCCGGTATTTTCCCGTTTCAGGGTATCACCGGTGTAAGGGTCCACGGCCAGCCGGTAATCGGATTCCGCCAGGTCGGCACAGCGGCTGGCGCCACTGGCGGCCAGGGTCTGGCGCGACTGATACAGAGACACCACCGCATTGGCCAGTGGCTGGCCGTTGCGACTGTCAAACACGGTGCCGGCCGGGTCCACGGCCGCCACATCATTGACCGCTTCCACACGCTGAATATTGCCGTCTGCCCCATATACCGGAATCTGGAAGCTGACCTTGAGGCTGTCCCGGGATTGGGCCTGCAGGACACAGCCCAGCCCCATGGCATCGCCGGTGGTGGTCTGGCTGTCATATTGAATCAGCTGGCCGGGGGCCGCTGTCGCCGGGCACAGGCCACCATTGCCGGCGCGCATGTCGCTGAGCACCAACGGATAGACACTGCGGAAAACCCCGGTGCTGACACCGGTTTCCAGCAGCACCACTCGAACGCTGTCACCGGTACCGGTGGAACTGACCGTGGCCTGCAACAGACGCAATCCGCTGGCGGTGGTTTCCACATAATCCGCAGCCACGCGCGACTGGTTCAACTGGGCCGCGTTAAGCTGAATGTAGACACCGTCCTTGAGCACCTGATTGCTCTGCTCCGGCACCAGCGAATAAATGCTCGCCTTCTCGAAATCACTGTCTTCATCATGGACCGGGGCACGACCACTACGAATCACATCCGGTGCCGGTTTCTGGAAAACGATCTGTGGCTTGAGGGTGCTGCTGACCCGATTGCAGACCTGGTTGCTGGTAAAGTCCGCGGTGCCATCGCCATCGGTATCCACCGACGCCCGGTTGAACAACATGGTGCCATCGGTGAGCCCCGGATTGATCGTCACCGCGAAGGCAAAGCCACCGCTCTCGTTGGCCTCCATGCCCAGGGCCGGCATCAGCACCCCAAAACGGTCCAGTGGCGTGACGCCATTCCACTGGTCAAACCGTTGCCAGCTATCGGCACTGGCGCCGGTGAGATGCACCACGGCAATGCCCTGCACCGGCGCCAGACCACTGAGGCTGTTGGCCACCAGAGAGACATTACCGGGCAAGGCATCCTCGACCATCACGCCATCAAGGGCCTGGCCTGATACCTGGAAGGTTCGCGCCGCCGGCGCATTACTGCCGGTATTGGTAAAGGTAATGCGGTATTGCAGGGACTGGCCGGCCTGTAGCGGCACATCGCAGGACTGGCTGGTGGTCTTGTTGAGCACCAGAAAGGCGCCGGAGCCTACCGCCACCGTATCGGTCAGTTGCGCGGACAGCGCCCCATCTGTTTGTGATTGCGCCTTCAGGCTGACATTCAGATGGTCGCCATCACGCTGACTGCTGGCTACCGCCGCCGAGATCACCAGTGCCAGGCTGGCGCCCGGCGCCAGCACCGGTGTCTGGGTAACCGCCGGTTCGCCGGCATCGGCCACACCATTGCCGTTCACATCCTGGTACAGCGTGACGCCCTGTAGTTCACCATCATCGCCGCTGTCATTACTTACGGTCAGGGTGTAACGGTCCGCCACATTGCCGGTATTGGTGATCACATGATTGAAGCTGACGGTCTGAGCAGGCGTTGCATTGGTCTGTCGACCGTTATCCAGCATCAGGTCACGCAATTCGCCCACGACCACCCGTGACACATTGGAGCGCAATGTCTTGATCTGACCTTCAAGCGGGTCCAGGTAACGCACATCCGCCTGGTTGTAGAGCACGGTCCCCGGCGCGGTGGCAGCATGGAGCAGGCCGCTGGCAAGCGCCAGCAGCATACTCAACGCATGCTTGCACCAATGAGTCCGTTTCACTAAATCCCCCAGATTTCAGGCACAGCCGGGCACAGGGCTTTCCCCGTTGTTGCGCACAGCAACGGGGAAAGCCCTCCCTCCCTGACGGGAGGGAAGACCGAGGAGGGGCGGGTTTTAATTCACCCGAACACAGAACTGGGCCCGTGCCGTATCACCACTGGCCAGGGAACCGACGTTCCAGCTCAGCGGCGATGCGGTCGGAGCCACAGCAGCGGTACCCGTGGTGGGAGTACAGTTGGCGCCATCATCCGAGTCCTTACACGCCTTGTCCGCTGCAAGCAGGGAGGTATAGGGCGTGGTTTCATCGCTGATGGTCACGTTTTGCGCAGACACCGAGCTCTCGTTGGTGGCTTCAAGACGCCATACCACACAGCTGCCCGGTTTGACCTTGGTGGTCTGCACCGCCATGAAGTCACCACTGGCCGGCCAGGTGCCGGACTCACAGCCGCAGTTGCCGCTGCCATCAGCCACCTGCACGGCGGCGGACTTGTCCAGGCGAACCTGGGAGGTGATCACATTGGTGATGTCGGTGGCGCTGCCAGACGCTGCCGCCGGGGCACCGGAATCGGTGTTGGTGGCACTCAGTGTCAGGGTATCCACATCACCCTGGGCGGCGTTGGACGGCGCGTACACGGTGACATTGACGGAGAAGCTCTCGCCGGGGTTCAGGGTCACCTGCGGCCCATTGGTGCCAATGGCAATATCCACCGTCACGGCAGTGCCCGCAGCATTACACAGTTGCTGGCCGGTGCCGGCGGTGAGGCTGGAAATGGCCGTCAGCGTACAGGAGCCACCCAGTTTGACCTGGGTCAGATTGGTCCAGCCGGACTGGGAGTTGGAGGCGGTCAACTCAACGGTCTCGTCGGTATTGCCGCTGTTGGCCACCACATGGCTGTAACCAATATTGCCGCCCGGTTGCACCTGGTTGGTGCCGTCCGGCGTCACATTGACATTGCGGTTGGTCGGTACGGTGACCGCATCCAGCACGCTGTCACTGACATTGCTGTCAGACGCGGAGGTCACGATGAACTCCACGTTATGGTCGCCCGCGGAAGACTCGGCCAGCACGCTGGATATCTGCACGGTGGCCTGGTAATGGTACACGCCATTGTGCGGCAGACTGGGGGTGGCGGTAACCACGTTGCCGGCATTGGTGGTGTTTTCGTAGGTACCATCGTCATCAGCATCCACACCCACTTCGGTATAAACCACGGACCAGCCGGTCGGCAGATTCTGGCTCAGGGTGAAGGACTGCGGGTTACCGGACTCGTTGGCCACATACAGATCGAAAACGGCAGTACCGGACGTTGCCGCCTGGGTTACCGTCGGAGTGCCAGCCGGATAGGTGCCCGTGTAGGGGTCCAGATCATCATTGGCAGTCGTAATAGCCGTATCGCTGTTGGCCAGATCCACCGCGGGGGAAGAGATGGCATCCAGGTGGCCGGCAGTATCATCGGAAATGGCCGTGTTGCCCACGGATGTGGCGGTCAGGGTGTAATCGTAACCCGCGGAACCACTGATACCGGCGGGCAGGTTGGCTTTCACGGTGATGTTCACAGACGCACCCAGTGCCAGATTCCCGGTATCCGGGTTGCCGTCACCGTTGGTATCCGTGACCTGTACCGTGCCGCTGGCATTCCAGTAGCTGAAGGTAGTGCCAGACGGGAACGCGGAGCCACCGCTGTTATCAATGCTCAGTTCAAAGGCATCATCACCGTTACCGTTGTTGGTGATGGTGTGCTTGAACTCGACCACGGCACCACTGGCGGCACTGGCGACGGTGTAAACGTCATCGTCAGTGGTATCCGCACCCACTTCGGTGTCATCTGCGGTCACAGCATAGGTCTGACCCACGGTGGTGATCACCGTATTGGACGAAGACGGGCCATCCTGGTTGCTATCACCATCCAGATCGCCGTCCGCATAGGCGGTATTCTTGATCTGGGTACCGGCATTCAGACCGGCATTCATTGTCACCTTGTAGACAATGGACACGGTGGTATTCACGCCCAGGGACTGGTCGGTGAACAGCATGCCGGAGACATCGGCATCGCTGGTATCACCATCGCCATTGAGGTCCACGCCCAGGGCAGTTTCATCCAGGTGCGCCAGGGCAGCGGTACCGGAGTAACCATGGGGAAGCGACTGGTCGGTGCCGCTGGCGTCCTGGTAGGTATCGCTGTTGCTACCCAGCAGACCGTTCACGGAAACCACGCTGTCAAAGGTGGCCCCTGCCGGAATACCGTCATAGATATCCACACCGGTAGCGGCACGGCCACCGTTGTTCTTCACCGTCAAGGTGTAGGTGATGGTATTGCCACTGACGGTCGCCTGCTTGGTCACGTCCAGCACCGCGTCGGTAGTGACGGTAACGGTGTCGTTGTTACTGTCGTTACCATCGGCACCATTGACGCCGTCAGAGTCGTAGCTGCCAGCATCACCGTTAGTACCGTTATCGGTGACCAGACCATTGCCGCCACTGGAGTGGACATAAAGATTGCCGTTGATGGTACTGCCCGCGGTTGCCCCGGAGCTGACCGGCACGGCCAGAATCAGGTGAACGGTACTGCCTGCCGTTACCTGCACGGAGGTAGCGGCGGTTTCACCGGCATCCGGCACACCATTGCTGTTGGTGTCCACGTAAACACTGTTGCCGTCACCGTCCAGGGTGAAGGTATCCGTGCTGTTACCGGTATTTTCCAGAGTATGGCTGAAGTAAACCGTCTGGCCCGGTGCGCCGCTCTTGTTGCCGTCATTGAGCAAGCTACCGGCATACACCGTCTCGACCGTCACCACCGCCTCGTTGGACTGGGCGGAATAGCTGTTGCCGTTGATATCTTCGTAGGTAACTGTCGCCTTGTTCTTGATGTCCGTGCCGGCGGCGGTCAGGGCCCAGGTTTGCCCGGCGGCAAACAGCAGACTCCCGGTCACCAGTGACGCGGCCAGTTTCGAAGACAACATCCCCCTATTGAAGGCATGTTTCATGGCTTCATCCTTTAAGTGGAATTAATTTAAAACCCCCATTTTGGAGAGCCTTGCGAGAACGGCCTGATACCGCCCCTCCCCAAGCGACCTTTACAGGCCGCTCGCGCAAGACTTCCAGGGATCCTTGGACCCCGGTCCTGTTTTCCGTATGACTACTTCACGGACACGCGATAACGGTAAGTCTGTACCTTGCCCGCCGGCAGTTTGCCCTTGGGCGCCCAGCGCAGCTGGGTGTAGGCACTCGGGTCAACAGTGACGTTCTTTTGCTGACCATCCGCGCCCTTTACGGTTTTTTTCACCGGCTCGGCACTGAAGCTCTTGCCGTCGTCCACACTGACGGTAAAGACGGCGGGCACACTGCTGTGGGCACTGCCTTTCAGGTAAGCGGTGTTGGCGGGAATCGGCCCGGTAACCACCAGGCCCGCCAGCGGTTGGTCAGAGGTATTGGTATAGGTGAGGCGATATTCGATGGTGTCACCCGGCGCCGCTTCCTTGGCCTCGGAGAAAACCTCCTTGCCATCGTTGCTAACCACCAGGTAGCTCTTCATGTCGCTTTCCAGGGGACCGGCCGCCCAGAGAGCGGAAGAAAGCACCAACAAGCCCAAAACGAGAAAATGTCGCATTCGTTATAGTCCTTCAGCCCGAAATAACCAAAATTGTCTAAAAATGACAATTTTTGTAATTGTCAATATATTGTTTGTGACTTGATGCTCATTTTGCATTAATTAGGTTCAACTTAAATCACAACTTTGTAAAATACTGACGAATGGCATCAAAACGCCGCCTGACAAGGGCTTGCATACCACTTGCCCGGCAAAAAGCACCACTCATCCCGGGTTTGAGTACGCCTGTACGATTTTTTGCCATTCATCGGACATAAAAAAACCCGGCCGAAGCCGGGTTTTTTCGTTCCTGCTGTCAGGACAAGCGCTTATTTGCCTTCTGCGCTGTTCAGATAACGGAAGAATTCGCTATCCGGTTTGAGCACCATGATGTCTTCCGGCTTGTTCAGGGTGTCCTTGTAGGCCTTCAGACTGCGGTAGAAACGGAAGAACTCCTTGTCCTGATTATAGGCCCTGGAGTAGATAGCCGCGGCCTGGGCATCCCCCTCACCCTTGGTGGTCTGGGCGTCCTTGTAGGCCTGCGCCAGGATTTCGGTGCTCTGGCGATCCGCGGAGGCGCGAATCTTCTCCGCTTCTTCGCGGCCCTTGGAACGGTGCGATGCCGCATCACGCTGACGCTCGGCCCGCATACGGTCGAACACCCGGCCACGAACCTGCTCCGGCCAGTCCACCTGCTTGACGCGGATATCCACCACCTCGATACCCAGATCCTCCATGGTGGACTTGTTCACGTCCTGGCGAACCTGGTCCATCAGTTCCTCACGCTGGTCCTTGTCGCTCTTGTCCGAAGACGGCAACACGGACTCGTCCAGCTTGTCCTTGGGCACTTCCGTGGTCTGACCGGTTATCGGATCACGGACCACGGCGGTATCGCCTTCCACCTTTTCCACATCACTTTCGCCGGCAACAACCTGGAACACGGTGCGCGAGGCAAACTCGTTACGCAGCCCCTCGTTGACCCGTGGCGCCAGCAGATCCTCGGCACGGCGCTCCATGATGCGCTTGTCGGAGGAACCGCCACCCACACTTACCAGGTAGCGCTGCACATTGCTGATGCGCCAGATGACAAAGGCATCCACATTCAGCAGCTTTTTCTCCGCGGTCAGGAAAGACTGGGTCGGCACGTCATAGATCAACGAGCGGCCATCCACCTTCACCACGCTATCCACCAGCGGCCATTTGAAATAAATGCCCGGCTTGATGTCGGATTTGACGATACGGCTGAACTGCTTGAGTACCGCCTTTTCCGATTCGTTGACGATGAAGAACGAATCCAGCGCCAGCAACAGGACAACGCCCAGCGCGATCAGCGCCATCAAACTGCGATTATTCATAGTTAGCGCCTCCCTTGCGGCTACCGTAAAGGCTGCGGCTGCTGGAACTGCCGCTGCCGCCATCATCTGCACCAGCCGCCGATGGCGCGACGGTACTGCCTGACTGGCTCTTGTCGGTAGCACGGCTGGACCCGCCGGACTGCTTGAACATCTTGTCCAGCGGCAGGTAAATCAGGTTGTTGCCACCCTTGTCGGAATCCACCAGCACCTTGCTGGTGCTGCCCAACACCTGGGTCATTGCATCCAGATAGAGGCGGTCGCGGGTCACGTCCGGCGCCTTGCGGTATTCGGTCAGCAGGTCACTGAAGCGCGCCGCATCACCCTCGGCTTCGGAAACCACTTTCTGCTTGTAGGCCTGGGCCTCCTCACGCACACGCTGGGCCTTACCACCGGCCTGGGGGATCACCGCATTGGCGTAGGCTTCCGCTTCCTTCTTGAAGCGGTCCTCGTCTTCCTTGGCCTTGGACACATCATCAAAGGCATCGCGCACGGCGCTGGGTGCCTCGGTCTTGTCCAGCACCACCTGGCGCAGAACCAGGCCGGTGTTGTAGCGCTGCAGGTATTCCTCCAGACGCTTGCGTACCATGACACGGATGGCTTCACGGTTATCCTTGAGCACATCGTCCATGGTGGAAGACCCCACCACATGGCGCAGGGCCGAGCTGGTGGCGTTCTCGAGAACCTCTTCCGGGCGGCTGACGCTGAGCAGGAAGGGCTTGGGATCCAGCACCTGATACTGCACTTCCAGGGTCACACGCACGATATTGGTGTCGCGGGTGAGCATTTCCTCGGTGATTTCGTAGCGACGGTTCTGCCCCACGTCCACCTTCATGTATTGCTCAAGCATGGGCGCGCGCCAGTTCAGGCCCGGCTCCACGATGCGATTGAACTTGCCGAAACGCAGCACCACGGCACGTTCACGCTGATCCACCTGAAACAGGCCCATCAGCAGGTAACCGATCAAGATAATAACCAGGGCGACGGCCACAAAGGCCTTCGGGGAACCACCGCCGGAGCGGTTGCCACTGCCATTGCCGCCTGAGCCTTTACCACCAAAGACATTGTTGATCTTGTCTTTGAGATTCTTCAGGGCTTCATCCAGATCCGGTGGCCCCTGGTCGCCACCACCACCCCAAGGGTCCTTCGGCTTGTTGCCGCCAGGTTCATTCCACGCCATGTAGCACTCCGCTTGGCCAAGATTAGCCCGCCTTCGGCGAGCGTTCAGAATTGTAGGAAGGGGCCTCTCCCTCTGCAACCGTTGGGGCGGCCACCCGAAGATCCTCTTCCTTCAGGCCCTGCTCTCGCAGCAACCGCTCGAAATGTACCCGGTTCACCGTGACGCGCAGCAGCATGCTGCCATCGGTGGCCGTGGTTTCCTCCAGCACTTCACCGGCTTCGTGAAGACGGGCCCGCAGGCGCCCGGCAGCCGGTGGCAGCTTGAGCCAGCAATCCACCCAGCCTACCGCAAGGCGCTCGGCGATGGCGTCAAACAGCAGATCGAAGCCATCACCGGTGTGGGCACTAATCCATACCCGCCAGGGCTGGCCATGCTCGTCGCGCTCCAGCCGCGGCGGCTGATCCAGATTATCCACCTTGTTGTAGACATGCAGGACCGGGATCTTTTCTGCCTTGATCTCCTCGAGCACCTCGTTGACCGCCTCCACATTGGCATCGCGCTCCTCGGCACTGCAGTCGGTCACGTGCAGCAGCAGGGAGGCATTGACGGTCTCTTCCAGGGTGGCGCGAAAGGCCTGCCCCAGCCGGTGCGGCAGGTGACGAATAAAGCCCACGGTATCCGCGAGGATAGCCGGCCCCACGCCGGGGATCTTCACCTTGCGCAGGGTCGGGTCCAGGGTGGCGAAAAGCTGGTCGGCCACGTAGACATCACCGGTGGTAATGGCATTGAACAGCGTGGACTTGCCGGCATTGGTGTAGCCCACCAGGGAAATCAGCGGCGTCTCTGCCCGCTGCCGGGCGCGGCGCCCCTGGGCGCGCTGCTTGCGCACCTTGTCCAGGCGCGACTCGATGGCACGGATGCGATCACGCAGCAGGCGCCGGTCGGTTTCCAGCTGGGTTTCACCGGGACCGCGCAGGCCGATACCGCCCTTCTGGCGCTCCAGGTGAGTCCAGCCGCGCACCAGCCGTGAGGACAGGTGGCGCAATTGCGCCAGTTCCACTTGCAACCGGCCTTCATGGGTACGGGCACGCTGGGCGAAGATATCCAGAATCAGACCGGTGCGGTCCAGCACGCGGCATTTGACCGCCCGCTCCAGGTTACGCTCCTGGGCCGGGCTCAGGGCGTGGTTGAACAGCACCACGTCGGCCTCGTGCTCTTTCACCAGGGCCGCCAGCTCCTCGCTTTTGCCACTGCCAATGAACAGGGCCGGGTCCGGACGATCCCGTTTACCGGTGAGCTCCACCGCCGGCACCACACCGCTGGAGGTCACCAGATGATGAAATTCATCCAGATCCTCGCGGCCCATGGCGTCGGGCAGCTCCATGTGAACCAGGATGGCGCGTTCACCGGCGCCGGTCCGGGTCTGTTCTGTGCGATCAAACAAGTCCATAGGGGGTCAGTGTAAACCAGGAAGGGGACGGGGAGGCAGGGTTATAACCGACAAAGCCACCCAAAGGGTGGCCTTGTCTGCAATACAGCGGAACAGGGTGAAGACTACTGGTTACCGTAGCTCTCACCACCATTGCCGTTACCGCCATTGGAACCATTGGTACCGGCGGTCATGCCCGGGTTACCACCCTGACCGGCGGCGCGCGGGTTGCGGGCCGGGACCACGGTGGAAATGGCGTGCTTGTAGACCATCTGGCTCACTGCGTTTTTCAGCAGCACCACATACTGGTCGAAGGACTCGATCTGGCCCTGCAGCTTTATGCCGTTAACCAGAAAGATGGAAACCGGAATACGTTCCTTTCTCAGCGCGTTGAGAAAAGGGTCTTGTAGTGAGTGCCCCTTTGACATGGCAAGTCTCCTTGAAATCTCAGTAAAAAGTAGTGCCCAACACTTCGGGCAATCAGCGCCTTGAGCAGTGCCATCGTCCCATCAAACACCGCCCTAACCTGATGCGCCATCAGGCCGTATTTGTCAACAACCCAGGTATTTCGTTCCAGGCCCCGACCCGCAAAGTGTGGCCGGGTTCACCCCTCAATGAACATGAAGCACCGACCATCGGCCACAGTATAAACCGAAAATGACCGGTAGAGGGTCATCAAAATACAGATTTACAAATCTCTTTCATCTGCACCACAAGGGCGCAACGTTGTACCTCATCATTGCTGTCAGCGTCATGCAGACCCGGCCATTTCCGCAGCCAGGTGTACTGGCGCTTGGCCAGCTGGCGGGTGGCAATAATGCCGCGCTCCACCATGGTGTCGTAATCACAGTCACCGTTCAGGTAATCCCATACCTGCCGGTACCCCACCGCCTTGATGGCCGGCAGATCCGCGTGCAGATCACCACGCTCACGCAGGGCCCGCACCTCGTCCACCAGGCCCTCATCGAGCATCTGCTGAAAGCGCCGGACAATACGGGCATGCAGCCAGGCCCGGTCACGGGGTGTCAGCGCGGCACTGAACACCGGGTAGGGAAAGGCGCTGAACCTTCCCAGACCATCCTCGCCAATTGTGACAGCGGTATGATGCTCACGGTGCCAGTCGGATAACGGTCGCCCGGTGAGGCGAAACACTTCCAGGGCCCGCTGCACCCGCTGGCGGTCGGTGGGCTTGAGCCGGCGCCCGGCTTGCGGGTCCACCTGGCACAGCTGCGCATGGACCGCCGGCCAGCCGGATTGCGCCGCCTCGGCGCTGATCTCGGCACGCACCGCCGCATCCGCCGGTGGCAAGGGCGCCAGCCCCTCCACCAGTGCCTTGAAATAAAGAATGGTGCCGCCCACCAACAGCGGCAATCGGCCGTCAGCATGAATGTCGGCAATCTCTCTCAGGGCATCTGCCCGGAAATCCGCCGCCGAATAAGGCTCCGACAGATTCCGAAAACCCAGCAGACGGTGTGGCGCCTGCGCCAGTTCCTCATCTGTGGGGCGGGCGGCACCGATATTCAACCCCCGGTAGACCAGCGCCGAGTCCACATTGATGATGTCCACCGGCAGCTGCCGGGCGGCCTCGATGGCCAGCGCCGTCTTGCCCGAGCAGGTCGGGCCCATTAGCAGCAAGACAGGCAGGGCGCTATCGGCCATCTATTGGCCCCGCATAAAGAGCCGGTCCAGTTCCTTGAGGCTCATCTGGGTCCAGGTGGGTCGGCCATGGTTGCACTGGCCGGAGCGCTCCGTGGCTTCCATGTCACGCAGCAGGGCATTCATTTCCGGTACCGTCAGGCGTCGGTTGGCACGCACACTGCCATGGCAGGCCATGGTGGAAAGCAGCTCGTCGAGTTTCTGCTCGATGCGCTCGCTGCTGCCTTGGGCCAGCAGGTCGGACAGCACATCGCGAACCATCGCCTCGCTGTCGCTGTTGCGCAGCAGGGCGGGGACTTCGCGCACCATCAGGCTCTCCGGCCCGGCCCGCTCCACCACAAACCCCAACCGGGTGAAGACCTCCGGGTTCTGCTCGGCAAAGTCCGCCTCACGGCTGGACACTGCCAGGGACACCGGCACCAGTAGCGGCTGGCTGCGCACCTTGTCATCAGACCAGCTCTGCTTGAGACGCTCGTAGGTAATACGTTCATGGGCGGCATGCATATCCACCACCACCATGCCGTGCTGGTTTTCCGCCAGAATGAAGATGCCGTGCAGCTGCGCCACCGCATAACCCAGCGGCGGCACGGTCTGCTCATCGCTGGCCGGCGGCATGGCCGCCGGGGCCTCGGCCACCTGCGCGGGCTGGCGCTCCTGCACCAGGGCGCCATAGGCATCGGCCTGGCGGTGTCCCTGCCCGACACCGAACGCGGAGGCCGGCGGGCTGTAGGGGCGCCCGGCCGGAGCCGACAGGGGCATGCTGCCCTGGCTGGGCTCACTGCGGGGCAACGGCATGGGCTCTTCCACCACCGACCCGGCGGCGGACTGGCCCGGGCGCACCTCGGCAATGGCCCGGTGCAGGGAGCTATACAGGAAGCCGTGCACCATGCGCTGCTCGCGGAAGCGCACCTCGTGCTTGGTGGGGTGCACATTCACATCCACCATGGCCGGGTCCAGCTCCAGGAACAGCACATAGGCCGGGTGGCGGCCATGGTAGAGCACATCGGCGTAGGCCTGGCGGACCGCATGGTTGACCACCTTGTCGCGAATCACCCGACCGTTGACATAGAAATACTGCAGGTCCGCCTGGGAACGGGAAAAGGTGGGCAGCCCCATCCAGCCGTGCAGGCGAATACCGTCACGTTCCACATCCACGGCGATGGCCTGCTCCATGAAACCCTTGCCACAGAGCTTGGCCACCCGCGCCGCGCGCAGGGTGTCATCCAGCCCGGCGGGCAGCTGGTGGATGACCTTCTGATTGTGGGTAAGCCGGAAGGCGGTATTGAATTCGCTCAGGGCAATGCGCCGGAAGACCTCTTCCAGGTGGTTGAACTCGGTCTTTTCGGTGCGCAGAAAGCGGCGCCGGGCCGGCGTGTTGAAGAACAGGTCGCGCATGGTCACCGTGGTGCCACGGGGGTGGGCCGCCGGCGTGACCGTGGGCGCCATGTCGCGGCCTTCCACCTGCACCTGCCAGCCTTCCGCCTCACCTTCCACATTACTGGACAGGGTCAGGCGCGATACCGAGCTGATGGCGGCCAGCGCCTCACCGCGAAAGCCCAGGGTGCCAATGGCCTCCAGGTCTTCCAAACCACGGATCTTGCTGGTGGCATGGCGCGACAGGGCCAGCGGCAGGTCATCACGCTCGATGCCACCCCCATTGTCGCGCACGCGAACCAGCTTGGTGCCGCCCTGCTCCACGTCCACCGTGATCGACTCGGCGCCGGCATCCAGGGCGTTCTCCAGCAGCTCCTTGAGCACGGAGGCAGGCCGCTCCACGACCTCACCGGCCGCGATCTGGTTGGCAAGACGGGAATCCAGTAGCTGTATTTTTGACAAGATGAAACCTTCAAACGGCGTCAGGAACGGGGAATTTTCAGCACCTGGCCCACCATGATGCGATCGCTCTGCAAATCGTTGGCGGCGCGCAGGGCATCCTCGGACACGCTGTACTGCGTGGCGATTTCCGACAGTGTATCACCGGGCTGGATACGGTACTCATCCCCCCTGGCGCGACGCTGGGCAGCAAACCAGCTGCCCGGGGCCGGGTGGGTGCGGAAGTAGGACTGCACACCCTTGAGGATCGCCTCGGCGATCTTGTCCTGGTGGCTGGACGAGCGCAGCTGGCGCTCCTCGTTGCGGTTGGAGATAAAACCGGTCTCCACCAGGATGGACACCATCTTGGGCTCCTTGAGCACCGCGAAGCCAGCCTGCTCCACCCGGTGGCGCCCGCCATGCAGGCGCGTCACGTCATCCAGCTGATCGAGCACCTGACGCCCCAGATAAAGGCTGTGGGACACCGAACCGGTCACCTGCAGGTCCGCCAGCACGCTGAGCAGGTTGCTGTCGTCTTTCTCGTCCTCGTAGACGCCGGCCACCTTGTCCGATTCGTTGGCGATCTTGGCCAGGTAACGGGCCTTGGCACTGGTGGCGCCCCGGTTGGACAGGGCAAACACCGACGCCCCATGGGCACTGGCATCGGTGAAGGCATCCGCATGGATGGAAATGAACACATCCGCATTGAACTTGTTGCGGGCGATGGTGCGCCGCTCGGCCAGCGGCACATAGTAGTCACCGTTGCGCACCAGCTCCGCCTTCATGCCCGGCGCGGCATTGATCTTGGCCGCCAGGCGCTTGGCGATCTGCAGGGTGATGTTCTTCTCGTAGGTACCGCTGGGGCCGTGAGCGCCCGGGTCCTCGCCACCATGGCCGGCATCCACCGCCACGATCATCGGCCGGTCACCGGTGGGCTGGGGTTTGGGCTCGGGCCGGGTGACGGTTTTCACCGGCTCGGCGCTGCTGCCGTCCTTGTCGAACAGGTCCACCACCAGGCGCCAGCCGTGCGGATCGATGGGCTTGAGCAGGTTGGTGCGCGGGCGCACCGCCTGTTTCATGTCGAACACCACCCGGGTCTTGTCGCTGTGCTTGCCAACCCGGATGTTGGCAATCGGGCTATCGCCGTAATCCAGCGTGCTGACATCAAAGTCCAGGGTCGCGTCCATCAGGTCGACAACGATGCGGTCCGGATTGGCCAGCTTGTCGATACGGTGATCCACCGGTGACGGCAGATCAAACACGATACGGGTGTGATCCGGTGCCCGGTGCAGGCGCACGGATTCAATGGTGGCCTGGGCCGACACGGCCCCGGACCAGAAAAGCGTGATCAGTGCCAGCACCAGGCCGGCCACGAAGGAACCGTTATTGTTGTTGCGCGCGTCGCTCATTCGCCCATTCCAGGGTTGCCTGTCTTCCGCGGCCATCCACCGCCAGCGTAATTTCCAGATCCGGCGGCGGCACCACGCCGGCGCCCCGTTCCGGCCACTCCAGCAGACACAGGGCCGTGGAGGAAAAATAATCCCGCACGCCGATCAGCTCCAGTTCTTCCGGGTCTGCCAGACGATACAGGTCAAAGTGATAGATATGGACGTCCCCGAATTCATAGGGTTCCACAATCGTATACGTGGGGCTCTTGACCGACCCCTGATACCCCAAACCACGAAGCATACCCCGAACCAGGGTGGTTTTGCCCGCCCCCAGATCCCCGCGCAGATAAACGCAGCCCCCCGCGGCCAGGCGGTGGCCCAGCTCGGCGCCCAGCGACAGGGTGGCATCCTCATCGGGCAGCGCATACTGCTCAACGGTCATGGCAGGCTCCATTCAATGATTCATGCAGGGCCGGCAGCAGGTCCGTAGCCAGCAAACCACGCTCGCCGTGGCGAGCCGCACAGACATCCGCCGCCCGGGCGTGGGCCAGGGCGCCCAGTCGCGCCGCATCATACCCGCTCAGGCCCTGGGCACGAAGGGCAGCAATCACGCCGGTGAGCACATCGCCCATACCGCCGGAGGCCATGCCCGGATTGCCCTCGCGGATCAACGCCCGGCCAGGCGCCCCCTGCACCAGGGTACCCAGCCCCTTGAGCAGCACCGTGCCACCGTAGCGGGCCACCAGCGCCTCCAGGGCCGCAAAGCGGTCCTGCTGAATGTGTTTGCCCTGGCAGCCCAGCAAGCGCCCGGCCTCACCGGGGTGCGGCGTCAGCACCCAATCCGCCTGGCCCACATCATGCTGCTTCGCCAGCAGGGTCAGGGCATCGGCATCCACCACCAGCGGCTTGCCGCTCTCCAGCGCCAGCGCCAGCAACGCCCGGCCCCAGGCATCCCGGCCCAGCCCGGGGCCGATGGCCACCACCGTGGCCTGGGCCAGCAGGGATTCGGCCTCGGAAGCGCTCTGCACCCCCCGCGCCATGATTTCCGGCTGACGCATCAGCGCCAGCAACACATGTTCCGGGCGAGTAATCAGGCTGACTTTGCCGGCCCCGCAGCGGGCGGCGGCCTGGGCACTCATCACCGGCGCCCCGGCAAAACCGTAATCACCGCCAATCACCAGTACATGCCCGTAGTGCCCCTTGTGACCATCGCGGCGGCGGGGCGGCAGCTGTTGAGACAATTCCTCAACGCGAGGACAAAGGGAATCGGGCCGCAGCCGGGCGTAGACATCACGCTCCACCTGCAAGTCGAAGAAATGCAGGCTGCCGGTATGTACCGGACCCTCGCCGGTGAGCAGGCCGCGCTTGAGACCGATGAAGGTACAGGTCACATCGGCGCGCAATACCGCCCCCAGCGGCATGCCGCTATCGGCCCCCAGGCCGGAGGGAATATCCAGCGCCAGACGCGGCACCGGCATCGAATCCAGCGCCATCAGCAAGCGCGCCATGTCGTCTCGCAGTGCGCCACTCAGGCCGGTTCCCAGCAGGCCATCCACCAGCACATCCGGTTTGTCCGGCAGCGCCTCCGCGCTTAGCGGCTGCATGGCGATGCCCGCCTGCTGGCAACGCTGCGCCATGGTCCGCGCATCGCCCTTGAGTTGCTCCGGTGGCGTGGTGAAATACAGGGTCGGCGCCAGCCCGGCCTGCCGGGCCAGCCAGGCAACCACATAGCCATCGCCGCCGTTGTTGCCGCCACCACACAGCACCGCCACCCGACGCGCCTGGGGCCAACATTCACACAACACATCGAAGGCCGCCTGACCGGCCCGCTGCATCAGCGTCGCGCCGGCGGTACCGGCCTCGATGGCCAGGCGGTCCAGCTCGCGGGTCTGGGCAGCGCTGTACAGCGCTACCGGCAATTCGGTGGAAGCACGCACACCTGTTATCCTTCGCGGCAACAATTCACGTCATTATACGCATACATGGACCTTGTCGAACTCAAACAGCAGATCCAGCAATGGGGCCGGGAACTGGGCTTCCAGCAGATCGGCGTGGCCGACATTGACCTGGCCGACGCGGAGCAACAGCTCAAGGACTGGCTGGCCAACGGCTACCAGGGCGACATGGACTGGATGGCGGCCCATGGCAACAAACGCTCGCGTCCGGCGGAACTGGAGCCCGGCACCCTGCGGGTGATTTCCGCGCGCATGGATTACCTGCCGCCGGACACCCAACCGGTAAAGATCCTGCAGCAGAAAGACAAGGCCTATGTGTCACGCTACGCGCTGGGGCGCGATTATCACAAACTGATTCGCAAACGCCTGGCCCAGCTGGGCGCCCGTATTCGCGAGGCAGTGGCCGACAGCGAGCTGGCCCGGGCCTTTGTGGACAGCGCCCCGGTGATGGAAAAACCTCTGGCCGCCAAGGCCGGGCTAGGCTGGCAGGGCAAGCACACCCTGCTGCTCAACCGCGAGGCCGGCAGCTGGTTTTTCCTGGGGGAAATCTACACGGACCTGCCACTGCCGGTAGACGCGCCCGGCGAGGATCACTGCGGCAAGTGCCGCGCCTGCATCACCGTATGCCCCACCGATGCCATCGTCGCCCCCTACCAGCTGGATGCCCGGCGCTGTATCTCCTACCTGACCATCGAGCACGACGGCAGCATTCCCGAGGACCTGCGCGAGGGGATCGGCAACCGTATTTTTGGCTGCGACGACTGCCAGCTGATGTGCCCCTGGAATCGCTATTCGCAGCACAGCGGCGAGAGCGACTTCCACCCTCGCCACGGCCTGGGCGACAGTGACCTGGTCACCCTGTTCGGCTGGAGCGAGGCGCAATTTCTGGAACGCACCGCCGGCTCCGCCATTCGCCGGGCGGGCTATCACAAATGGCTGAGGAATATTGCCGTGGCACTGGGCAATGCGCCCTACAGCGAAGACATCGTGGCGGCACTCAAAGCGAGATCCGAGTACCCGGACGAGACCGTGCGCGAACACGTGGCCTGGGCACTGAAGAAGCAGCACGCCAGCGTCATCTGACAGGTGCTGTTTTTTTACTACCGAGGGCACAGAGAAAAACCCGCATCGCCTGCAGGCAGGCTCCTACGGCCGGTTTGATCGTCGCATCAAGACCCGGTGCCCTCGGAGGTAAAGGCCGGCCCCGCCAAATCAAACGTCGATGAAGTGTTCGCGGTAGTAGGCCAGCTCGGCGATGGATTCGCGGATGTCATCCAGCGCCAGGTGCTTGTTCTCCTTGCTGAAGCCACCCAGGATGCCGGGCTTCCAGCGGCGCGCCAGCTCCTTGAGGGTAGACACGTCCAGATTGCGGTAATGGAAGAAGGCTTCCAGCTTGGGCATGTAGTTGGCCAGAAAACGCCGGTCCTGGCAGATGCTGTTGCCACACATGGGCGACATGCCCGCCTCCACATACTGCTCCAGAAACGCGATGGTGCGGCTCTCCGCGCCGGCCTCGTTGACGGTGCTGGCCTGCACCCGTGCCACCAGCCCGGAGTTGTTGTGATGCTCGGTATTCCACTCGTCCATGCCGTCCAGCAGCGCGTTACTCTGGTACACCGCCAGCACCGGCCCCTCCGCCAGCACATTAAGATTGGCATCGGTGACAATGGTGGCGATCTCGATGATACGGTCGTTTTCCGGGCTCAGACCGGTCATTTCCAGATCGATCCAGATCAGGTTGTTTCGCTTGTCCAGCGGCGCATCAGACATGGTGTGCTCTCTTGTTATGGTGCCGTTTACATCATACGCGGCTGACAGGCCGAGACCAGCACCGAAGTGGCGCGGACCGTGGTAGGATGCCCGCATCGAAAGAGCAGGACAGGCCGTGGCCAAGCGCAAACTGAACCGGCGCCAGAAATGGCGCATCGAAAAGATCCAGGCGGAAAAACGTCAGCGGGCGGCGAAACGCAGTGCCGAGCTGGAATCACTGGTGGCCGACGACCTGGGTGACGAACAGCATGGTGTGATCACCGCCCACTTCGGCCAGCAGGTGCAGGTGGAAGATGCCGACGGCGAGAGCCGCCGCTGCCACTTCCGCGCCAACCTGGAGCAACTGGTGGTGGGTGACCGGGTGATCTGGCAGCCACCGCAGAGCGAGGGCCTGGGCGTGGTGGTGGCCATCGACCCGCGCCACAGTGTCCTCAAGCGCCCGGACATGTACGGCAATCTCAAGCCGGTGGCCGCCAATGTGGAGCAGATGCTGGTGGTGTTCGCGCCCCTGCCGACGCCCTCCTCCGCCCTGCTGGACCGCTACCTGGTGGCCGCGGAGCTGTCCGGTATCGCTGCCACTCTGGTGATCAACAAGGCCGACCTGATCGACGAGACCCTGCGCCCGCGCATTGATGCGCTGGTGGCCATGTATCGCCACCTGGACTACCCGGTGCTGGAAGTCAGCGCCCACCAGCGCGACGGCCTGACGCCCCTGCACCAGGCCCTGGCCGGCAAGACCAGCGTCTTTGTTGGGCAGTCCGGCGTCGGCAAGTCATCACTGGTCAATGCGGTGCTGCCCGAGGCGGCGCTGGCGGTGGGTGACCTGTCCGCCACCTCCGGGCTGGGCCAGCACACCACCGTCACCGCCCGGCTGTTCCACCTGCCGGAAGGCGGTGACCTGATCGATTCCCCCGGCATCCGCGAATTCGGCCTCTGGCACATCAGCGAAGAGGAGCTGCTGCACGGTTACCGGGAGCTCTCCGACCTGGCCGGCCACTGCAAATTCCGCAACTGCTCGCACCGCAACGAACCCGGCTGCGCCCTGCTCGCCGCCGCCGACGACGGCAGCATCAGCGAGGAACGCCTGGCCAACTTCTACCAGATCGCCGACACCCTGGACGAAGACGGGCGGGAACGGTATCAGTGAGGCAATGGATAATTGATAGTTGATAATTGATAATGGGGCCCCGCTGGATAGCGATTTTCGTTTTCCATTCTCAATTATTCATTATCAATTAGCGTCCTTATGCTGCCTCTGCTGCTTGAACCCGCCGAACTCGCCAATCATCTCGACGATGACAATCTGCTGATCATCGACCTGAGCAAACCCGCGATTTACGTGCAGGCCCACGTGCCCGGTGCCATTCACCTGGATTTCAAGCGCCTGCAGACCGGCGCCCAGCCGGCGCCGGGCATGATCCCGGACGACGACACCCTGGGCGATCTGTTCACGGCCCTGGGGCTCACGGAAGACACCCATGTGGTGGCCTATGATGATGAAGGCGGCGGCTGGGCCGGCCGACTGCTGTGGACACTGGATGCCATTGGTCACCGCAAGTACAGCTACCTGAACGGTGGCATTCACGCCTGGCTGGCCGAAGGCCAGCCCACCAGCAGCGAATCCACCGAGCCACGGCCCGGCGATTACGAAGTGAGCGGCCACGACCCGCTCACCGAAGTGGACATGGACTATCTGCTGGCCCACTACCAGGATGACGATCTGGTGCTCTGGGATTCGCGCTCCGAGGAAGAGTTTGCCGGCGTGCGCGCCTTTGCCCAGAAAGCCGGCCATATTCCCGGCGCCCGCCACTACGAGTGGACCGAGCCCATGGACAAGCAGAACAACCTGCGCCTGCGCCCACTGGATGACATTCGCCAGGAACTGGAAGCCCGAGGCATCACCCCGGACAAGGAAGTGATCTGCCACTGCCAGAGCCACCACCGCTCCAGCTTCTCCTGGCTGGTGGCAAAGATTCTCGGCTACCCGCGGGTACGCGGTTATGCCGGCTCCTGGGCAGAATGGGGCAATCACCCGGACACCCCGGTGGAAAAATCCGAGTGACCGCTTTCACGGTCAACGGCCACTGACAACGCGACAACGCTATAGAGGAACAGCCTTGAATAACTGGCGCGACAAGCTCTTCGTTACCCTGCAGTATCTGGTGCCCCAGCACGGCCTGTCACGGCTGGTGGGCATTCTGGCCCGCAGCGAAGTGCCGTGGATCAAGACCACCTTCATCAACCTGTTCATGAAGCGCTTCAACATTGATCTGTCGGAAGCCGAGATCAGCGACGCGGACCGCTTTGAAAGCTTCAATGCCTTCTTCACCCGGGCCCTGAAAGACGGCGTGCGGCCGCTGGCGGAGGGAGAAACCACCCTGGCCTGCCCGGCGGACGGCGCGGTCAGCCAGCTGGGCGCCATTCGCGCCAACCAGGTCTTCCAGGCCAAGGGCCACGACTACTCGCTCTACGACCTGCTGGGCGGCGACAGCGCCCTGGCCAGTGAATTCACCAATGGCCAGTTCGCCACCATCTACCTGTCACCACGGGACTATCATCGCGTGCACATGCCCTTCGACGGCACCCTGCGCAACACCCGCTATGTGCCCGGCGATCTGTTCTCGGTCAACGAGGCCACGGCCAACGGCGTGCCCAACCTGTTCGCCCGCAACGAGCGTCTGGTCTGTACATTCGATACCGCACAGGGCCCCATGGCGGTGATTCTGGTGGGCGCCATGATCGTCGCCGGCATCGAAACCGTGTTCAGCGGTCAGGTGACGCCGCTGCCCAAAACCGTCAGTGAAACCGATTACAGCAATCGCGAGCCGGTGACCCTGGCCAAAGGGGACGAGCTGGGCCGCTTTCTGCTGGGCTCGACGGTGATTCTGTTGTTCCCGGAGGCCAAGGCAGGCTTTGACCCGGCATTGAAAGCCGGCAGCAAAGTGAAGGTTAACAGCGGGATCGGCCACTTCGGCCAGTGACCATGATGCCAGCGCACCGGGCGGCGCGCTGGCATCACTTGCCTTTCAACTGGCGGTCAACGCTTGTGCATGGCGGTCAGCACCGCTTTCGCCTCGTCGCTCTGCAGCATCTCGCCGAACAGCGCCAGATCCTCGTTGAGGATGTCGTCCAGGCCCCGGCTGATGCCGGAGCGCATCAATCGCTTGCTCTCGCGCAGCGCCCGTGGCGGCTTCTTCGCCAGCGTCTGCGCCCACTCGGACGCGGTCTGCTGGACCTGATCGGTGGGCACCACCTTGGCCACCAGCCCGGCCTCCAGCGCCTCCTGGGCCAGCATCGGCTCCCCCAGCAGCAACATGCGTGCAGCGCGCTGGTAACCCAGCCAGGCCGGCAGCAGCTTGGCACTGCCCGCTTCCGGCACGGCGCCCAGGTCCACAAAGGGCGTCAGGAACTTGGCATCGTCCGCCGCCACCACCAGGTCGGTGTGCAGCAGCATGGTGGTGCCCACCCCCACCGCATTGCCCTGCACCGCCGCCACCAGCGCTTTCGGGAACCGGTAGATGGCCTTGATGAAATGGGCCGCCTCACCGGCTTCACCGGGCTTGGCATTGAGAAAGTCCGCCAGGTCATTACCGGCGCTGAAGGCACGACCCTCGCCCCGGAAAAACACCACCCGCAGCGCTTCGCTGTGCTCGGCATGGTCCAGCAGCTTGACCAGATCCCGGTACATGGCGCTGGTGAAGGCATTCAATTTGTCGGCCCGGTCGAAGGTAATCTCCAGCACCGCACCCTTGTTCTCGGCCACAATCTGGCCACTTTCCAAAGCCGGCATAGTCACGGCAACTCTCCCGATAACAATAGATAACTGCAAAAATAGAGCGCGGACGATCATCCACAGAGCCGTCATCGCGCCAGTGCGGCCCCAAGACTAATACCTGCCCGCCGCGCTGCCAATTGCCGCCGCCAAACGGTGCTTGACGCTTTCGGTAAACCGGCATAAAAAGTGATCCGGAACCGGCGGCCCCCTCCGCCCCGGGGCAGCCCCGCCCCTCAGAGACTGATACTGTGAAACTGATTACCTTTGAGCCGTTCCGCACCCTGGGTTTGCCGGGAGTGCGCTACATCAAGCCGGAGCACATGAACCAGCACCTGGACGAATTGCGCCAGGCGGACTGGTTGCTGTTCCCTGGTTACTGGCAGGTCCACAGCCTGCACTACGTGCTCAAGCGGCCGATCTTCCCCAGCCTGTGCAGCTACCACCTGGGCCATGACAAGGTGGAGATGACCCGCGCCCTGCAAACCGCCTGCCCGGATCACGTGCCGGAAACACTGATTACCTCCGGGGATCGCTATGGCATCAGCCAGGTGCTGGACACCTGGCGGTTTCCGTTCGTGGCCAAATCCGTACGCTCCAGCCAGGGCATGGGCGTCTCCCTGATCGAGAACCGTGCCCAGTTTCTCGACTATGCCGAGCGTGAAAGCGTGCTGTATGTGCAGAAACTGCTGCCGATCGTGCGCGACCTGCGCATCGTGGTGGTGGGCCAGCAGGTGATTGCCAGCTACTGGCGCGAGGGCCACGGCTTTCTCAACAACGTGGCCCAGGGCGGCACGGTGCGCACCGACATTCCGGTGCCGGACAACGCCGTGCAGCTGGTGCAGGAACTGTCCCGCTACCTGGACATCAACCATGCCGGGTTCGACGTGGCCATGGTGGATGGCCATCCCTACATTCTGGAGTTCAACCGGCTATTCGGTAACACCGGCATTCCGGACCTCAACCAGCGGGTCCAGAAGGCCATGGCCGATTACCTGTTCTCCGCGCCACCCTCGTCACCCAGCTCGGACACCAGAGTCTCCGCCTGAGTGCGCAGCAGGCTCTGATAACGGTGCGCCAGCTGTTCCACTGGCTGCAGCCGCACCTTGTGATCCCCGGCGCGCACCACCTGCACCTTGTCCGGTTGATAAAGCGCTTTCACATCCAGCTCCGCCTCGGCCAGCTGGGCTTCGGGCACCTGCAGGCGCCCGGGCACCCCGGCCACACACAGTGACCAGGCATCGGCGGCATTGTCGTCGGTGGTGACCAGCGCCTTGAACTCCAGTGGCTGGGCACCGTGGGCCTTGCGCAGCGGTGCCCACAGCCGCCCCACCCGCAGGAACAGCAGGCCGGCACAGAGCGCGGCAAAGGCCGCCTGGGAGACGCGCGGGTCGTGGAAGGTCAACCGGGCCTGCTCGCCGACCTGGCCCTGCACCCGGCCACCGTAGAGGGCGGCCACCTTGTTGAGCAGACCGCAGTAATCGGCCAGCGCCGCCTGCAGGGCTTCACGGGTATAGCGCTGCTGGAAGTGATCGAAATTGACAATGCTCAGGCACAGGCTGGCAGTCACCGGGCCCGGGTCCTCACCCTCCGCCGGTAGCTCGCAGGCGGGTACCAGCGGCGCCTGCGGCGGCGACACCGGGGCGGCCGGTGCCACCGGCGCAGGCGCCGGCGTTACCGTCTCGGGCAGCAGCCGCCGGGCCACCAGGGCAATGGCGACCCGTAGCAACAGCAGGCACAGCACGGCCACCACAAAGCCGGCCTCCAGCATCTTGCGCGGCACCAAGCGCTCGGCGCCACGCAAGGTCACCATGCCGGCCAGCTCACCGTCGGGCATGGCCACCGGCGCCTGGGCCACCGGCCCGGCCTGGGGTTTACCCAGGCTCACCACGGCGGCGCCACCCACATCATCAATGCGAATACCGGCCACCGGCTTGAGTGCCAGGGTCTCGCGGCCGATCAGGTTGGCGCTGATGGAGTCGCCACTGGCCAGGGCCTCGGCGGCCCGGCTGGCGGTCTGCTGGGCCAGCGCCTGCAGCTGCACCTTCTGCTCGTCGGCCAGCCGGTCGGAAAAGTTCTGCAGAAAATAGACACCCACCACCAGTGCCACCACCAGCATGGCCACCAGTTCGCGCAGTAGCGGCCGTTGCTCGCGCAGCCAGCGCCATTGTTCCCTCATGGGCATAAAACGGTTTCCTGATCATCCATTGCCGGGGCAGTATACCCTGCCATTGGCGGATGAGAGTTGGCCCAACCGGCAGAGTTCCGGCAATTAACGCCGCGCCCGGGTAAAATTCTGCTACTCTAGCGCCGTTTTGCCGTGGCCCACTGCAATGGCCTCAGGCATTCGGCGAATTGGCTAACAACTGGAGCTGCGAGCGTGCGCGAGATCATTCTGATCCAGGTTTCCGGCAATGACCGTCCCGGTCTGACCGCCACCTTTACCCGTATTCTGGCGCGCTACCGCTTCAACGTGCTGGACATGGGCCAGGCGGTGATCCACGACACCCTGTCGCTGGGCATGCTGGTGGAAACCCCTCGTGACGCGGATGCCTCCGCGGTGCTCAAGGACGTGCTGTTCGAAGCCCACAAGCTCAATATTTCGGTGCGCTTCCGGCCCATCGATGAAGAGCGCTACGAACAGTGGGTGGCCGGCCAGGGCAAGGACCGCCACATCATCACCCTGCTGGCGCGCAAGATTACCGCCGAGCAACTTGCCGATGTCACCGAGGTGGTGGCCGACAACGGTCTCAACATCGACTCCATCACCCGCTTGTCCGGCCGGGTGCACCTGGAAGGCGAAACCCAGGACGAGGACAGCCGCGCCTGCATCGAGATTTCCGTACGTGGTGAGCCCAGGGACGGCGCCGCCATGCGCGCGGCCTTCCTGACCATTGCCAACGAGCGCAATCTGGATATCGCCTTTCAGCGCGACAGCGCCTACCGTCGCAACCGGCGCCTGGTAGTGTTCGACATGGACTCCACCCTGATCCGCTCCGAGGTGATCGACGAGCTGGCCGCGGAAGCCGGGGTTGGTGAACAGGTGGCGGAAATCACCGAGGCCGCCATGCGCGGCGAGCTGGACTTCAACGAAAGCTTCCGCGCCCGGGTGGCGCTGCTCAAGGGACTGGACGAAGGCGCCCTGGAGCGGGTGCGCGAACGCATCCAGCTCACCGAAGGCGCCGAGCGCCTGATCAGCACCCTCAAGGCCCTGGGTTACCGCACCGCCATCCTGTCCGGCGGCTTCACCTGGTTTGGCCAGTGGCTGCAGCGGCTGCTGGGCATCGACTACGTGCATGCCAACGAGCTGGAAATCGAGGACGGCAAGGTCACCGGCCGGGTGGTCGGGCAGATCGTCAACGGCCAGCGCAAGGCCGAGCTACTCAAAGAGATTGCCGCCCAGGAAGGCATCAGCCTGCAACAGACCATTGCCGTGGGCGACGGCGCCAACGACCTGCCCATGCTCAGCGAAGCGGGCCTGGGCATCGCCTTCCGCGCCAAGCCACTGGTCAAACAAAACGCCGAACAGGCCATTTCCACCCTCGGGCTGGATGGCATCCTCTATCTGGTGGGCGTGCGTGACAAGGATCAGGCGGAGCTGTTGAAGGGCAATGGATAGTTGATAATGGATAATTGATAACGTCGCGGGCCAGGCCCGTTGTTACTTAAACGCAAGAGGCCGCGTCCAAATGTTGGGCGCGGCCTCTTTGTTTTCTTCGACAATCAATCCTGATCGCGCAGTTATCAATTATCCATTATCAACTATCCATTCAAATCCATCACGCCGACTCGGGAATATGCAGCTCTTCCGTGGGGGCCTGCAGGTAGAAGCCTTGCAGGTAATCCACCCCGCCCAGGGTCCAGAGCGCCTGCATCTGGGCGGCGGATTCCACGAAGCCGACCACGGTCTTGCGGCCACCCTGCTTGACGTCCTTGATGATGCCCGACAACCGGTCGCGGCCTTCGGCCTTGTTCAGCTCCTGGGTGAAGGAGCCTTCGAATTTCACCATGGTCGCCGGGATATGCTGGAACAGTTTGAACGGATCCAGGCCACCGCCGAAGCGGCTGATGGAAATGCCGCAGCCCAGCGCCTTGACCTTCTCGGCGAACACACCGGCCTGTTTCATGTAGGTGGTGGCATCCGCTTCGCTGAACTGGAAGGTCACCTGGTTGCCATTGAGCTTGGCCGCGCGCATGGCCTTGCCCAGCCAGTCCGCCAGGGTGGCGTCGCCCAGGGACTGGCCATTGAGGTTGATCACCAGGCTCACCGGCTCGTCCAGGTTGGCGGCGGCGCGCATGGCATTGAGTGCCACCCAGCGGTCCACCTTGCCGGTCAGCCCGTGCTCGGCGGCCACCGGCATGAATTCCTTGGCCTCCAGGGCCTCACCCTGTTTCTGCGGCAGCTTCACGAACACCTCGAAGACATGCTCGCTCTCGTCTTCCAGGTTCATCAGCGGCTGGTAATTGAGGCGGAAGGCGCCCTGCTCCAGCCCCTGGCGCAACATCATCACAATGGCCTCGGAAGAGCCGGACGCCACATCGTCCATGGGGTCGTGCACCTTGACGCTGTTGCCCTGGCCACCGTTCTCGCGCTGGGCCTGGTTACAGCATTTCAGCGCGGTGGTAAGAATATCCTGGCTGCTGCGGGCATCTTCACGGGCAAAGCTGACGCCGACGCTGGCGGTGACCTGCACGGTCTTGGCGGCCACTTCCGGCATCAGGGTCTGGATGCCGGCACGCAAGGCTTCCGCCTCCTCGGCGGCGGCATCGGTATCGTCCACCGGCAACAGCACGGCGTAGTCTTCACCATCCACCCGGGCCAGCTTGGCCTCCTCGCGGCAGTGCTCCTGCAGCCAGCGGGCCACGGCCTTGAGCACCTCGTCGGCGCCCTCCATGCCCAGTGATGACTGATGCTGCTCGAAATCATCCAGGCGCAGGTAGAGCACCGCCGCCAGCCGGCCTTCCCGGGCCGCCTGGGTGACCGCTTCGTCCAGCTGGTTCATGAACCAGGTGCGGTTGTAGAGGCCGGTGACCTGGTCGCTCTGGCTGATCTCCTGCAAACGCTCTTCCAGGGCACTCTCGTCCAGGCCGGAGGTGCGAATCACAATCTGGGTGCAGGCCTCGCCGTCATAGGTGCTGGGCGAGAAGGTAAAGGTGGCATCGAAGGCTTCGCCCTCGGTGTTGACGCCCTTGCACTCCAGCTCCTGGGTCTGGTTTTCGTCCTGGGCGCGGCTGCGCAGAAACTGTTTCAGTTTGGCGTGATCCTCGGCGGACACCATGTCCATGATCGGCACACCGGCCAGATCATCGGCGCTTTCGTAGCCGAACATCTGCACGTAATTGTCATTGGCGTGGATGTGCATGCCGTCCAGCACATAGGCGATGGCATCACGGCTCTGATCCATCAGCTTGGACAGGCGCTTCTCGGCATCGTGGCGGGTGATCTCGGAGTGCTGCAGCTCCTTGCGCAGGCGCACGAACTCGGCCACCTGATCCACGGTCAGCATCAGCAGGTCGCGGTCGCCATTGGGCACCACGCCGCGGGCACCGGCGCCCAGGCCGGCCTTGACCGTGTCCACGGAGAAATCGTCCGCCATCAGAATCACCGGGATCGCCTTGCCCAGGCGATTGAGGTGGCCCATGGCCGACTCGAAGGAGCCATCACCGAAGCTCGGCCGGCACAGCATCAGCTCCCAGGCGCCGCCCTTGAGCGCCCGGACCAGATCATCTTCACCCAGCGCCAGCTGGGCCCGCGTCGCCCGGCCGGCGTTGCGCAGCGCATTCATCAGCTGCTCCGCCTCATCCTGGGAATCGTGGGCGATCAACAAGCGAAGATTGTCCAGCGCGTAACTCATGGCTTACATCTCATGCCTTATTCTTAGAATTATCTATTGTGCCTGACTACCGGCGCCAAGCAACCACACAAACACCCAAGGGGGTCGCAGATCAAGACAAAGCGTCGTCGTTACAGGGACGACCAGATGGAATCCAGCTCCCCATCGTCATTATTGTCCTGGGGCTGTGAGGTGGCCGTGACCAGTTCGCGGAACGGGTACTGGCTGAACCCGGAGGCACCCTGCCAGCGCCGCAGCAGTTGTACCTTGCGGGATTCGCCGGCATCCACCAGTTCCACCTTGGCCCCCTCGGCAAACCCCACCGTGGGCAGCAACAGGGTGGCCGGCTGGCCCACCGCCGCCAGTTCCGGCAGCAGCAGGCAGCGCATGAAGTCGGAATTCTCGCCCTGCTTTTTCAGCAACCGCGCGGCGATGGGCCGGGCGCCCGGCGCCAGCAGCTCCACCCCGAAGCGGGCACCGTGATTGGCCAGCTGGGTTACCCAGCGCACCACCGCCAGCGCCCACTGGCTGTCCGGGTGGTCGCGCAGGGCCAGCAGCTCGCCGGTGCGTAGCAACGACGGCGTATTGCCCTGCCAGGACAGGCAGTAACCGCCGGGGCTGGCATTGACCTTCTGGCAATGGTGGCTCTCCGGCAGGCTGTTGTCCTTGCCGGTGACAGTGGGCGGTTTGGACATGTCGATGGTTTCCCCGGCAAATTCGGTGCGGTAGGCACTGGCCCAGGGATCATCCTTGTGCTGCTTGCTGCGCTGGCTGTTCTTGATGTTGGTCAGGAAGGGGTTGTTCTCCTGCTCGTGGGTCAGCACCGACAGCTCGCCGCGCTCCACCATGCTCTCGAACGGCGTGCGCCCGGCCAGGAAGTAATGCACCGCGCCCAGCCCGAAACACAGTTCCATCTCGCCGCTTTCCGGCATGCGCTTGAAGGCCCGCTCGGTGAGCGCGCCCCACACCTGTTGCAGGTGACTGACCAGCGAGGCATTGATGCCCGAGGGCACCGCCAGCGTGCTGCTGCCCGGGTCGCGCTGCCAGGCGCTCAGGGCCTCCACCAGCCGCACCGCATCGATGTAGCGGCAGTTTTCCGAGGCCTGGGAGGAGTGGGTGCGGTAAATCGGCGGGCGGTCGGCCTGCAGATCAAACACGAACAGGTCATCGTTGTCGCCGGCGGTCTTGATCTCCACCAACGAGGCCCAGTTGGCCCCGGCCCGGTACAGCATGGCCAGCTCCTGCTGGCGCAGCTGGTTGGGCTTGGCGGTGGCCAGCAACAGGCAGCGGATATAGCAGGCAGCGATATCCGGTTCATCCTGCTGCTGCTTGTCGCCCAGTTCCAGGTGCGTAAGGCCATGCACCTCGGCCAGCAGGTAGAGCTGGTGCAGCTCCAGCCACAGGTTGCGCGGCGACGGGAAATAAAGTTGGTAGCAACGCAGCAGGGTATCGCCCAGCGCGGCCAGGGCGCGCTGGATGGCCATGGCCACGGAGCGGCGCACCGCCTTGTCGCGGATCTTGCGCACCCCGCGCACCGCCACCAGCTTGTAGCCATTGGCCAGGTGCCCCTGCAGGGCCTGGGCCAGGCTGGCCACCCGGCGCGCCTTCTCCGGCAGCACCAGTGACTGGTTCAGGTAGTGTTTTTCCAGGGTGTGGCTGACATGATCAATGGACGGGCGTACCACTTCGAGCAGCTGCAGCCGCTGCCGGGAATCAATCTGCAAACGATTGAGTTCCTGGATGAACTGGTAAAGCTGCCGGGCCGTCTCCCCCATGTTCATGATGGGAAGTTCGTCTACCCACTGCTGCAGCTTCTTGGGCTGATCAGCGCCGATGGTCAGGTGCGGCAAATCCTGCTCGGGCAGTTTCAGCCGCACAGGCTGGGTCTGTTGCTCCATAAGAGAATCCTTTTCTCCGCCCATGCCTTCCGGTGCCGTGAAGCGCCTCACTACGGTGGCATCCAAAGCCTCGACAGTGAGAGAAGGCGGGTCTTAGGGTGCCCAGGCACTCCTTGCTGGCAACTTATTGTTTTTTCTGAGACCTATATCACAGGACTTTACGATACAGTTACATATCTGTAAACGTTGACTTTTTAACCAGCAATGACAGTTTTTGCATCCTCCCCCGGCTCCTCCCGCGTCAACCGCGGTACCAGGTAGCCGGGCAGGCGCCCGCGCAACTGCCAGTGCAATATCCGGGCACGGTCATCCGTGACAATGAAGTGGGCTGCCCCCTTCACCCGATCAAGCAGGTGCAGATAATAGGGCAACACCCCCGCCGCAAATAACGTTTCTGACAGATCGCACAACGTTTTTGTGCAGTCGTTCACACCCGCCAGCAGCACGCTCTGGTTCAGCAGGGTAATGCCCTGGTTGCGCCACAGCCGGCAACGGGCCGCCAGCGCCTCGCTGACCTCGCGGGGGTGGTTGGCGTGCAGTACCAGGGTGGTCTGCCAACGCGGCGCAGCCAGCAGGGCCAGCAACTCGTCATCCAGCCGCTCGGGGATCACCACCGGCGTGCGGCTGTGGATGCGCAGGCGCTTGAGATGCGGCAGCGCCGCCAGGGCTTCCAGCAACTGCGCCAGGCGCCGGTTGGTCAGCGTCAGCGGGTCACCGCCGCTGAGAATGATCTCGCTGATATCCGGTCGCCCGGCCAGCCAGTCCAGCGCCTGTTGCCAGCGCTGGCCGCTCAGGTGCGTCTGGTAGGGAAAATGGCGCCGAAAGCAGTAACGGCAATGCACCGCACAGGCGCCGGTGACCACCAGCAGGGCGCGGCCATGGTACTTGTGCAGCAGGCCGGGCACCGCGGTGTGCTCGGCTTCGTCCAGCGGGTCCTGGCCGAAACCGGGGCTGTCGTGCAGCTCCTCGGGGGCACTCAGCACCTGGCGCAGCAGGGGGTCATCCGGGTTACCCGGCTCCATCAGCGCCGCATAGCGGCGTGGTACCCGCAACGGGAAATCCGCCGCCGCAGCCAGGTGGCCGGGCAGGTCCGCCGGCTCCAGCCCCAGCAGCTCAAGCAGAGCGCCGGGCTCGGTGATCAGGTCGGCCTGCTGACGCTGCCAGTCCGGTTGCTGCCAACCGGCGGCTTCCTGCGTTATCATTGCCAGCCTTTGTAACGGCATACATCAACCCTGTGGAAGTGTTTTATGGCCAACTATTCTACCAGCGAATTCAAGTCTGGCTTGAAAGTGATGCTCGACGGCGACCCCTGCGCCATTATCGAGAACGAATTCGTCAAACCCGGTAAAGGCCAGGCCTTCAACCGGGTCAAGCTGCGCAACCTCCGCAGCGGCAAAGTCTGGGAGCGCACCTTCAAGTCCGGCGACTCCCTGGAAGGCGCCGACGTGATGGACGTCTCCATGCAGTACATCTTCAACGATGGCGAGTTCTGGCACTTCATGGACCAGACCACCTTCGAGCAGAAGCAGGCCGATGAAGCCGCCGTGGGCGACGCCAAGCAGTGGCTCAAGGAAGAAGACATCTGTGAAGTGACCCTCTACAACGGCGAGCCGCTGTCCGTATCGCCGCCCAACTTCGTGGAGCTGGAAATCGTTGAGACCGACCCGGGCCTGAAAGGCGACACCGCCGGCACCGGCGGCAAGCCCGCCACCCTGTCCACCGGCGCCGTGGTTCGTGTGCCGCTGTTCGTACAGACCGGCGAGATCGTCAAGGTCGACACCCGCACCGGCGATTACGTGGGCCGCATCAAGAGCTAGGCCCGCCTCGTGAGCGACTGGCAGCCCACCGCCTCTCTCGAGGCCATCAAGGCGCGCGCTGAGCTGCTGAGCACAGTGCGCGCTTTTTTTGCGGCCCGCAACGTGCTGGAAGTGGACACCCCGCAACTGGCTCGCCACGGCGTCAGCGACCCGCACATCCAGTGCATTGCCGTGCCCGGCCACGGCTACCTGCAAAGCTCCCCGGAATACCACATGAAGCGGCTGCTGGCCGCCGGCAGTGGCCCCATTTACCAGCTCTGCAAGGCCTACCGCGACGGCGAAGCCGGCGGGCGCCACAACCCGGAATTCACCATGCTGGAGTGGTACCGGCCCGGCTTTACCCTGGCGCAGCTGGTGGACGAATGCCTGGCGCTGTTTGCCGAGTTGTTCCCGCAGGTGCCAAGCCACGCCTACCGCTTTCGCACCCTGTTCGCCGACAGCACCGGGCTGGACCCGCTCATCGCCAGCGACGCGGCCCTGATTGCCGGCGCCGAACAGCACGGCGCCCCGGCCGGCCTCAGCAAAAGCGCCGCCGTGGACTACCTGATGGCCACCCGGGTGGAACCCGCCCTGCCCGCCGAGCAACTCAGCGTGGTCACCGACTTCCCCGCCTGGGCCGCCGCCCTGGCCCAGACCCACCCGGACGACGACGGCACCCCGGTGGCCCGCCGCTTCGAAATCTATTACCGGGGCCTGGAGCTGGCCAACGGCTACCAGGAACTCACCGACGCCGACGAACAGCGCCGGCGCTTCGCCCGGGACAACACCCTGCGCCAGCAAAACCGGCAACCTACCATGGCCGCAGACCCTTACCTGCTGGCCGCCATGGACACCGGCCTGCCCGCCTGCAGCGGTGTGGCCATGGGCGTGGAGCGGCTGCTGATGGCCGGCCAGGGCAGCGACCGCATCGACGCGGTACTGGCCTTCCCCTGGGCCCGCGCCTGACCTTGCCGGCGCCCGCTGGCAGCCTCCTTGCGGCCTGCCCATTTCTTCCTCGGCGGTGACACAAAGGGTACTTACCGCCCCAAAACCCCGGTGCTAGTCTGTTTTCAGGCTGTCGCTCCATCGGTCCGTTCTGCTGACTGGGTCGTCGCACGCCAGCGACAACAGGCGCATCGTGGACATCGCGTAAAGCCTGACAACTAACAAGAAACGGGGAGCTAACGTGGAAAACGAATTCGATTATCTGATCATCGGCGGCGGGTCCGCCGGTTGCGCCCTGGCCGGGCGCCTGAGCGAAGACCCGGACACCCGCGTCTGCCTGCTGGAAGCCGGCGGCAGCGGGGACGGCCTGCTGGTCAACGTACCCGCCGGCGCCGTGGCCATGCTCTCCAAGCCGGTCAACAACTGGGTCATGGAAACCGTACCCCAGAAGGGCCTCAACGGCCGCCAGGGCTTCCAGCCCCGCGGCAAATGCCTGGGCGGCTCCTCGGCCATCAACGCCATGGTCTACATCCGTGGCCACCGTGAGGACTACGACCAGTGGGCGGCGCTGGGCAATGACGGCTGGGCCTACCAGGATGTACTGCCCTACTTCCGCCTCAGCGAACACAACGAGCGCATCAACAACGACTACCACGGCACCGACGGCCCGCTGTGGGTCAGCGACAGCCGCACCGGCAACCCCTTCCAGGGCTACTTCCTGGATGCCGCCCGCGAATGCGACATCCCCATCACCGACGACTTCAACGGTGCCGAACAGGAAGGCGCCGGCGTCTTCCAGGTCACCCAGAAAGACGGCGAACGCTGGAGCAGCGCCCGCGCCTACCTGTTCCCGCACCTGCAACGCCGCAACCTGCAGGTGGAAACCAAGGCCCAGGTGCAGCGCATCCTGTTCGAGGGCAAACGCGCCGTGGGCGTGGAATTCAAACAGGGTAAGCAACTGCGCACCCTGCGTGTTCGCAAGGAAGTGTTGCTGTCCGCCGGCGCCTTCCAGTCACCGCAGCTGCTGATGCTGTCCGGCGTGGGCGACGAGCAGGAACTGAAAAAACACGGCATCCCGGTGGTCCATCACCTGCCCGGCGTGGGCAAGAACCTGCAGGACCACCCGGACTTCATTTTCGGCTACACCACACAAAGCCCGGCCACCTTCGGCTTTTCCCCCGGCGGTATCTGGCGAGCGCTCAAGGCCATGGTGACCTACCGCAAGGAGCGCCGCGGCCTGTGGGCCTCCAACTTCGCGGAGGCCGGCGCCTTCCTGAAAACCGACCCGCAACTCACCGCCCCGGACATCCAGCTGCACATGGTCACTGCCCTGGTGGACGACCACGGCCGTAAACTGCACTTCACCCAGGGCTACTCCTGCCACGTCTGCCTGCTGCGCCCGCGCAGCCGCGGCAGCGTGCAACTGGCCAGCGGCAACCCGGACGACCTGCCCCTGATCGACCCGGCTTTCCTGGAAGACCCGCAGGACCTGGAAGACATGGTCGCCGGCTACAAGATCACCCGCGACATCATGCAGGCTCCCTCCATGAAACGCTGGATGAAAAAAGACATGTTCACCGCCAACGTGAACAGCGATGACGAGATCCGCGAGGTCATCAAGCAACGCTCCGACACCGTTTACCACCCGGTGGGCTCGTGCAAAATGGGTACCGACGACAGCGCCGTGGTCGACCCGCAACTGCGTGTCCACGGCCTGGAAGGCCTGCGCGTCATCGACGCCTCCATCATGCCCACCCTGATCGGCGGCAACACCAATGCACCAGTGATGATGATTGCGGAGAAAGCGGTGGATATGATTCGGGGCAGGTCTCGGGTTTAAGGACGGGAAAGATCAGGGTCAGGTTTCACACTTTCCAGGCTGTTGTATTGATGGGAAATGGGGGCCTGGCTCTGTTGGTTATTTTTTGGCCAGGGCGCTTACATGCCCCATGGATGGCATAGAATGGCTGAGCTCAAGGACAGAGACAAAACCCTTCGCTACAGGAAAATGATGAAGGCAAAAAAGCAATTTCTACTAAGCTTTTTTGTTTTTATACCGGCTGGTGCAGTGCTGGCAAGCCTTCTTGGCTTATCTGACGAAATCCTCTTCGCACCTTTGATTTTCCTGACTTTTCTAACCGTTGCTTTATGGTTCAACTTCTTTTTTAGGGGGTTTTGCCCATGGTGCGAAGGCCAGTTTTACGTAAGGTCAGGAGACGTAATGAATGTCTTCGATATTTTCTTCAAGAAACATTGCCTGAATTGCGGCAAGCCGGATGACGAGGATTGTATTTAATAAATGCTCATGCATTTGTCATGGTCTCGTTTTTTTGATCTAGGCTTGAACATTGCTTTCGATTGCACGATGAGAGACCTAGCCCCGGATCCGTGGGAGTAAATTTTATGGTAAAAAGAGCGAAGCGATACCATATAATTTACGGAGCGTAACTGGTTCCACTGCACCAAATTGTTAGGCATTTTGCTGGTCTGGCAAAGCACGATCATAAAAGTCAACCCTACCCAAAAAAAGAACCTCAGTAATAGGTGATTGCGACCAAGGTTTGCCAAAAGACTTTAACCCGCATTGGTCTACATTAACACCTCGCCAATAGGCTTGCGTAACGTTGTGTATCGTATCGTCATCACAACAATGAGGAAGCCTCAGAAAATCAACCCAGCCAGAATCATGAGTTGAACAAACAAACGGCCCGACTGACCTCACCTTTTTTAGAATCCTTCCACCAACATGCCCCATATGTCGCTGCTTATATTTCTCTGCCTCTTGCTCTGATGGCAAAAGATATATCGCATTCAATCTACTTGGGTATTCGGCAAAGTAACACAGTCTGTTTATTTCAAAGTTATATTCGGCGGTATATTGGTGTGTAACTCCAATCGAGAACGGCGAAACATCGCCCTGGAAATCAGGATTCACCACAAAAGGAAGATTACTTTTTCCTCTTTCAATACTGCCCGCAGATGTAAAACATCCAACAACCCCAATTTGGTGGCGAACAGAGAAGCTCTGGGGGTTGACCCACACCCAGAAATCTTTTGACTGTTCGCCGAAATATAGATTATCTCTTGTTGAACGCATATTTCCTTTTGCCTAACGCCAGGAGCAACCGTGGGTTTGTAGTGGAGCCGCAGGCGAAACGAAAAATCCGTCGGATTGCCTGCGATTGTTAAGTGTTTACTCGGACAAAACTCTGCCAATTTCTTCAAACCAATTCTCCCTATGGATTATTCGCTCTTTGTGGAGATTGTTCTGAAGAATTTCGGCCTTGGTTAACCCGGATAAATACTCCCAGTTATTTTCAATAACATAAGTGGCATTGTTTGTCTGAGTGCTTTCCAGGACGTATAAATCCGATTCTGGAAAACCGAAAACGATATATCCAGAAAATCCGGCTTGCCCAACAGCCACAAACTCGGGCTCACAAGAGTTTATTGCTTCGAAACGCTTTTCAATTACAACTTTGTTGCCCTCGGACTGATTATTAATTACTGGCTGCAATAGCGGCTTTAAAGCTCCCCAAGGTTTTTGACCCTTTGGAAGCACATCCCAATTCAATCTTTTTATGGGCGACCGGATGACGGAATCTAGGTCCTCGTTCCGTATTTCGCAAATACCAAACGCTTCCAAGAACATGTTTATTACATGAACGATAGTTTCCTCATTATTTGCGTTTAAGCTAATTGGATCAGCCACTATGAGCTTCGTGCCCGCTATATCGACAGCAATGCTAATCTCGATAGACGGCGGAGGGACTATCTTTCTGGGATATCGCTCATAAGGTATATCTACTATTCTTGACTTCTCCTCAAAGTCATATCTCCCCCTAAACTCTTTCCACGCCCACTCCTGCTGCCGATAGTGAGTTTCCTTTGGCTGGTCTTTCAGAGGTATTTCTTTTCCACCTGAATTGAAGAGAGTGACATTGCCAATAGCCGTTGGTAGCACCTTTTCGCCCGGTTCCAATTGGTCGCTAAACCCCACATCTTGTGGATTATTTTTAACGATATCCGGAACTGCAACTGCTATAACCACGTTTTGGTTTTCTGGAATTCCCTTTGCGTAGCTCGATAACGACCTGATTCTTTTTTTATTGATGATCATCGTTCAGCATCCTCTTACACTTAACGACAAGCTAAGCGGCGCAGCTTTGCTGCGTCCGTGCTTAATCGCTTGTTATGTTTGCCGAATTCATAAACTAAGCGCGACACTTCCCTGCAATAAAAAGGTGAGCTGTAATACCAGCACTTTCACTCCCGCCAAGAAGTTGAAATTGCCATGAGATATATACAGCTCACCTACGAAGAGAGGGTAATGCTTTCCACATTGCGACAGCAAGGCCTGTCTGTCAGAGAAATTGCCAAACAGCTTGGGCGTCACTTTTCCACGATATATCGGGAATTGAAACGCAACAGCTGCTCGCACATTGACGGCTCCTATCGGCCCAGCAAAGCTGAGCGACGAACCCGGGCCCGCCGCAGCCGCTCCAGGCGCAATCGGCATTACACGGATGCGGATTTCAAAATCATCCGCAAGCTGCTTCGACAGAAGTGGTCTCCAGAGCAAATTAGCGGTCACATCCGGCGTCATTCGCTAATGCCGCGACATATAAGCCATGAAACGATTTATCAGTATTTATGGCGAGACAAGTCAGATGGCGGCAATCTGTGGATGCATCTCAGGCAGTCAAGCAAGCAGCGTAGAAAACGCTACAGGGCCTATGACAGCAGAGGCCGATTAGCCGACAAGAGACATATCTCAGAAAGGCCAGCAACTGTCGAAACTCGGCGTTACAGGGGGCATTGGGAGATCGACACGGTGATGGGCACAGGCTCAACGGACTGTATTGTCACCATCGTTGAACGCAAATCTGGCTTTATACAAATCGGGAAGCTTAAGGATAGATCGACAAAATCACTCAACAAAAAAGTGATTCGCTTAATTGGGCGTGATCCCGCCTCGTACAAGACCATTACTGCGGATAACGGAACCGAGTTCCATCAGCACAAAAAGATAGAAGAGCGTACCGGTGTCAAATTTTACTTTGCCACCCCTCACCACTCATGGGAGAGAGGCAGCAACGAGAATGCGAACGGCCTTGTTCGGCAATATCTTCCCAAGGGCGCCACTATGTCAGGCCTTACACAGATTGAATGTGACCGGATCGCAGATAAGCTCAATTCCCGCCCAAGAAAGCGACACAACTATAAAACACCAGAGGAAATCTACTATGGTTGCTGACACCGATTACTGTCGCGGTTCAAACTTGATACTAGGTTTCGCCCAAATCGAAGGGCAACTCAAATTTTGCATGTTCTTCCAAATCAGCACTGAATTCGGCCCAATCATTTCTTATCACACGCTTTGCTGCATAGTGCGCTGCCATTAGTGAGAATGCACCAGCTACGGTGGCGAGATCAGAGACAAATTGCCGCAACCTTTCCGTATCATCTCGCCCGTAGGACAAATAGATGGCGTCACGATAGTTGGCTTTGCCTCGATAGCGGAACGCTTGGACCAGATAGTTCACGTGAGCGGGTCTGAGCTTTGCATCCCGCAAGGCTTTTGCCGCATTAGATCGGAAGCTGTTGAAACCACCTTGCCTGTATTCGCGGCTTGCTTTAACCATTTCTTCAAGGCGCCACTGCTCGTACTCTGCCGTTCCTTTGAGGTACGAGTAGAGAGCGCCATTGGCCATATCTTCGTCCGTTGGCTCAGTATTCAGGTCGTGCCTGTTACCGCCTCTCAAGGTAGCCATAACTTGGCGCACGTTGTTGGGGGTAATGTCGGTAATACTCAGATCGAACGGCGATTTAACTAGACCACCAGCTACGATCTCCGCTTGCCACACCTTTCCCGCTGACGCGTGCGTTTGGGGATCAGCACCAGAAGACGCCGCCAACATTGCCTTAGCGGCATAGTAAGTGGCGTAATACCACGCAACAATTGCTGACCTTACGATTGGGTAAGGGTCTTCAATTACCTCTAGCGAATCGAGCGCACTGACGTTGTGCATCGACATCGTGAGGCATTCATAGGCTAAAGCATCTGCTTGTTCATTTGGCTGGCGGCGCTGAACAGCCTGATAGAACAGCCTCAGTTGCTGGTGGGAAAATTGATCATCCGCGAGAATGGCTAAGCCTCGCATCCAATTTACGGTGCCTTGAAATGCAAACCGAGGTTTCGGCTGATCTACGTGGGTAAAAAGTTTGTTTAGAAGCCACATGATTGGCACCAAGAAATATAACGCCAATGTTCAGCGGCCGGTTTGGAGGCGCTACCGCGCCGGAAAATCGGTCCGGTGGAGGCCCGCCAGGGCCGAAACGAACTGCAACTACTGGTTAGATTGATTTGCCAAACTCCCGCGAATAATGGGAGACTTTACTGGGAGTTGGGTTGAGTGCGCTGGCATCGCTAGCGCCCAGCACGCTATCTGCTAACCATGCCATGAAATTCTGGGTTGCTCCGGTACTTCTGGCAGAGCAATGACGCAAGTGCTGGCAGCCCAACAACCATTTTTTTACTTGTAATACGCTGATTTTAAAACTATACGCCTCTTAACTTGCTGGGAAAGCATGACAACTGATTCCCAGTCGTTTGGGTAGCAGATTTCCTCTCTTACTCTCACGTGGGCGCATAGATCTTCCCGCACCTCCTCATTTTTTGAAGACACAGTTAGCTCATCGAACTTTAAGAGGTGTTCACGAACTTGGTATGTGTAGCCATTAACCTTAAACTCTGAACTAGAAGTTATAGCGTGAGTAGTTGGCCACCTAGGAAGCAATCGGTGCAAGTAAGGGATGATTTCTAAACTTCTGATTTTACCTTCTTTGCGGCGTCCTTTTCTGAACATGTGCCGCCAGCCTACTCTGCCCAGCTCTATTTCACCCAGAACCGGTGATCGAACCGTTCTAATATCCTGGTAGCGGCCCTTCACCGTCTTTCTGCGAATCGCAATGGGTGTATCCCTTCGTCTGATATGTAAGCCTTTAGCCCCCTTTGAACCCGATCTAGCCATAGAGATGCAGCGGGCCAAGTCAAACTTAGTTGCAGGAGTCACCTCATGGTATGCTCCATATTTTTGCGCTCTAGCGACCGAGTCAGGGTGGATATAGGCCCAAAAAGCTTTTCTCTCATTACGGTCGATCCAAACAACACATATTTGGTGACTTGACCGAATTGCAGCTGCCTTCGCCTTACTTTTTAATTCAAATCCATTCTCGGTCAATGAGCCATAGGAGTTCCCGGACTTCACTTGGCAAAGGACCATCATTCTTTCCCCAGATGCCCAGGGATGTTCGAATGAAAAGATTAGATCAATCTTCGAATTATCCTCCTCTCTTGACCCCCAATGCCCTTCTCCCCTGCATGCCAAAATAAACTTACTCATGGCGTATGATTCTGCGTCACCTCCATTTATGGAGTTTTGGGCGCGACCTTCTTTAGGCTCGCTCAATGGGAAGGAAGCAAGTAAACTAGGTATTTTATTCATAAAAAGACCGTTCGATAAAGTAGCGCAGTTTATTTGCCTGTATTCTCCGGGCTGTTAGCCTCTTTTACCTTCTCTTCTAACACATAGATAACGTTTACAAACTCATGCGTATCCAAAAAATAATTTGGGTACGCCTGTTTCAAAGAATCAATAGATCCAGTCGCAACGAGAACAACCTGAATATCATCGCCAGCTTCTATTTTGCTTTCGTACTCTGAATACCTTGCGTTAGCTTGAGGGAGCTTTTTCTTGCCAAAACTCTCAATCTCAACTGTTTTTTCATGCGGGCGAAGAATAACGATATGGTAGCTCCCACCTTGACTATCATTTGTTATAGAATGCGCAGCTACAGCAAAAGCCTGCAATCTATCTATAACATCTAATCTTTGGGCCTCTTCAAGCACTCTTTCGTATGTCTCTATCTCACCTAACGCTTCATAGCCAGGCACAGGACCGCAGCCCTCATATAGCGCGAAAGCAGAGCCTGTCAAAGCAAAGAAATCCAACCACTCATCAGGACCTTCAGAAGATTTTAATGCATGATTTAGAAAGGTCCCCATCGTTTCGACAGAGGTTGCCCAAGCATGCTGAAGCCTTGTCCTAATCTGGAGTTCTAATTGCAAACCATCATAGTGATTGACCCTATTATTTTTGTATTTATAGATTAGGTGTATACCGCGATACCCCGTATCCTTAGGCGATTCGATATAGTCTTTTTCTCCAACCAACTCATGTTGAAATCGGGAATTTTTATAATTTTCCTTTAGCTTGAATACCTTTTCCAGATCGCCCACCACAGCCCTCAGACCACCAATATCCTGCATCCTTGACAGCTTCATTCCGGGAAAGCGCTGCAACTTACTGATGATTGAGGGGGCACGTTTAAGTCGCTGAGCAACAAGAGCATCGTTATCAATGCTTCTTAGCTTGTCCCTGAGAGTTGCCTGGAATGTATTGATTGGATAAGAGTGGATTCCCCTCCAATTGCTCAACACTTCCATTGCCCAAGTCTTGTCTGCTTTTTCGGATGCGGCATCCCTCAGGATATCACCTGCTTTTGCGACCTGTTTTTTGGAATACAATGGGCTGATTTTGGCCATATTTTCCTTTCAATCTAACGCCTGAGTTAAGCCGCGCCGCGAAGCGGCGTCGGCTTGAACGAATTGTTAGGCTTGCTAGCTAGGTAGCTTTGCCGCAAGTACATCAACGTTTTCGATGGACGGGGGCTCGGAGAACAACTCACCTGCCTTTGCCATCAACGCGGCTGCGACCTTGCCGGAGAGATGGGCCTGCCGACCCGCTTCATCCGGGAAAGCATCAAAGATTCCGAAAGTGCTTGGTCCAAGGCGAATGCCAAACCACGCAGTGGTGTCAGGCTCCTCATTGACGATGGGAAGGCCACTCACAAGGAAGTTCTCAACCTCTTTCTCTTTTCCGGGTTTCGCTTCAAGGCGAACGAACAAGGCTACTTTGACCATGGCATGTCTCCTGTTGTTAAAACGACATCACGATGCGCGATGTTCTCTTGCAAGCCTAACAGCATATTCATTAGAACGTTCCGTATAACTCGGTTCCTTATAACTCTGAAGCCGCCCCCCCCTTCCTTGAGAGAAAATCCTGCCATAACAACACGATAGAATGTAATGGCAAATTTCCTACACGGAGTTCAAAGGAACGTTCCTTTGAACCCTGCCCCCTGTTTTCTTTTCCATGTTTCAATTTTCCCGATATATATCAGCGCATTAGCGTTACGGGCAGGAAGACTCTGCCAATATCAAGGCCGATTCCGTTGAAAACCGATCAAGCTCCCCGCAACAAAAAAGCCGCACCCAATCCATGGACGCGGCTCCTATGAGCTCAGCATCAACAACCCGTCCTCGCGAGCTGTCAACTCTCAACGATCAACGGTCCATTGTTGTTACGCCACCACCGCCTCGCCCTGGCCCTGGGCCCGCTGCACGTTCTCCACGATCAAGGTGGCAATGCGGTCGATCACCGAGGGCGGGAAGTCGTGGCCCATGCCGGGGATGATGGACAGGTGCGCGCCGCGGATGGCGCGGGCAGAGGCGCGGCCGCCGGCGGGGCGGATGAGCGGGTCGGCGCCGCCGTGGATGACGGTGGTGGGGCAGCGCACTTGCTTGAGCTGGCGGGTGAAGTTGCCGGTGGCCATGATGGCCATGAACTGGTTACGGATGCCGCGCGGGTTGATGCCACGGGCCCAGCTCTGGCGGTACATTTCGGTGAGCTCCTCGGTGCCCTGGGGCAGGGTGCCGCCGAGCTTGGCCATCATGGCCAGGCCGAATTCGATGAACTGTTCTTCGGTTTCGATTTTGACTCGCGGCGCCACCAGGGTTTTCAGGGCCGCCGGTTTGGGCGGCGGCAGCAGCGGGCTGTTGGTGCTGGACATGATGGAGGTCAGGCTGAGCACCCGATCCGGGTGGGTGGCGGCGGTGAGCTGTGAGATCATGCCGCCCATGGAGGCCCCCACCAGGTGAGCCTTGTCGATGCCCAGGCCATCGAGCAGGCCGACGGTATCGGCGACCATGTCGTGCAAGGTGTAGGCGGACTCCACTTTCATGCGCAGCATGCTGCGCACAATGGCGCCCATGGGGCCCTGCTTGAAGCGCTTGCGGATGCGGGTGGATTTGCCCACGTCGCGGTTGTCGAAGCGGATCACCCGGTAGCCCTGTTCGGCCAGCTCGTCGAGCAGCACGTCGGGCCAGAACACCATCTGCGCGGACAGCCCCATGACAAAGACCACGGGCTCGCCGTTTTCCGGGCCGCGACTTTCATAAAACAGCTCGATGCCGTTACTGGCGATGGTGCCTGACTGCATGGGACCTTCCTCTCTATGGGCGATTCGGATTTGATTCACCAACATAGAAAAGGGCCATACAAACCACAAGGTATGTGCGCGCTTTTGGCCTGATCAGGCGGTAATGGCCCGCCACAGCATGTCGAAGAGCACGCCGTGCTGATCGGCCATGGGACCTTCGCGGCCACGCAGCAGATGCATCTGCGAAATGCGCAGCAATACGCCGTAGAAGAAATCCAGCAGGATGGGCGTGGCCACCCGGTCGTTGAGGATGCCCTGTTGCTGGCCCTCATGCAGCACACTGAGAAACAGTTCGGTGAGGCGCTGCTGACCCGGCGTGGTGTCGCTGCCCCAGCGCCCCGGGTACACCGAGTTGATCATCATGCGGCCCATTTGCGGGTTGCGGTCGAAGAAATCCAGCACCACCCAGAACACCTTGCTGAGCCGGTCGCGGTAGGTATCGATGCCGGCCAGGTGGTCAAGCATGCGTTCGGCCAGCTGCTCCAGGCCGTGGTGCAGGCAGGCGCTGAGCAGGGCCTCCTTGCTGCCATAGTAGCGATACAGCGTTTGCAGGCTGCACTGGGCGGCCCGGGCGATTTCCTGCAGGGTGACCTGGTGGAATTCCTGGCGGGCAAACACCTGTACTGCCGCCCACTCGATGCGCGCGCGCACTTGCGGGTCCTGCCGGGAGAGCGGTAGCACCGCGTGTCTGGAAGTCACGGCTGGGTATCCTTGAATGTCAGTCTGTAATTTTTATTACACCACTGTCGGACAGTGTACACCTTGGCATTGACTCGGTTCCAACACCCTTCTAGTCTCGAAACACTTTGACACTATTCAATGTCAGTTTTTATGTCCGCCACTTGTGTAATTTAAATTACACCATGCCGGCATGAATCCGCCAAGGAGACAGGAATGCCCGTTCGCAAGATGAAGCTGGCCGGTCGCGCCGGCCGCGTGGCCATTGTCGATGGTCTGCGCACGCCGTTTGCGCGCATCGCCACCCACTACAAGGACCTCAACGCCATCGACCTGGGTGCCATGGTGGTGCAGGAGCTGATGGCCCGGAACAACCTGGACCAGAAGGACATCGAGCAACTGGTGTTCGGCATGACGGTGATGATCCCGGAGGCCCCCTTTATTGCCCGGGAAATCGCCCTGGCCCTGGGCATGGACACGGTGGATGCCTATTCCGTTACCCGCGCCTGTGCCACCAGCTTCCAGACCACCGCCAACGTGGCCGACAACATTGTCGCCGGTTACACCGACCTGGCCATTGCCGGTGGCACCGACTCCACCAGCTGCGCCCGGGTGCCGCTGTCCAGCGAGCTGAGCGCGGTGCTGCGCGATGTCAGCTTTGCCAAGAGCATGAAGGATCGCATCAAACTGCTCAGCCAGCTGAAAGCCAGGGACCTGCTGCCCCAGGCGCCGTCGATCACCGAATACTCGGTGGGCGAAACCATGGGCGAGAGCACCGAGAAGATGGTCAAGAAGTGGGGCGTGGGCCGCGACGAGCAGGATGATCTGGCCCATGCCTCCCATTCCAACGCCGCCCGCGCCTGGGCCGAAGGCCGCCTGGACCAGCAGGTGATGACCGCCTTCCTGCCGCCCAGGGCCACGCCGCTGAAAGACGACAACCTGGTGCGCAAGCACTCCGAGCGGGCCGGCTACAGCAAGCTCAAGCCGGTGTTCGACAAGGTCTCCGGCAGCGTCACCGCCGGCAACAGCAGCCCGCTCACCGACGGCGCCGGCGCCCTGCTGCTGATGAGCGAGAAGAAGGCCAAGGCACTGGGCTACCAGCCGCTGGGCTATATCCGCTCCTACGCCTTTGCCGCCCGCACGCCCAAGGATGACCTGCTGATGGGCCCGGTGCTGGCCGCCCCCGCTGCCCTGGCGCGGGCCGGGCTGGGCCTTAACGACCTGACCCTGGTGGACATGCACGAAGCCTTTGCCGGCCAGGTGGCCTGCAACCTGCGCGGCCTGGCCGACGACGACTATGTACGCAGCCAGACCGGCCTGGCCGCCCCCGGCGAGGTGGACCGCAGCATCCTCAACGTTAACGGCGGCTCCATTGCCTACGGCCACCCCTTCGGTGCCACCGGGGCGCGCATCATCAGCCAGATGCTCTACGAACTGCAGCGCCGCGGTGGCGGCCTGGGCCTGACCACCGCCTGCGCCGCCGGCGGTATCGGTGCGGCCATGGTGCTGGAAACGGAATAAGCAGCGGAATCAAGGAAACGGTTATGACCCAATCACGCGCTTTTACAGTGAAACCGCTGGATAACGGTGTGGCGGTGCTGGAGATCAATGTCCCCGGCGACGCCCAGAACACCCTCAAGGCGGAATTCGCCGACGACTTCAACGCGGCGTTCAGTGACATTGAATCCGCCAGGCCCAAGGCGCTGGTGCTGTATTCCACCAAGCCCGGCTCCTTTATGGCCGGTGCCGACATCAACCTGTTTGAAAAGGCCGAAAACGCCCAGCAAGTCAGCGACCTGTCCACCCTTTGCCAGCAGACCTTCGGCAAGCTGGAAACCCTGGGCATTCCGGTGGTGGCCGCCATCAAGGGCGCCTGCCTGGGCGGCGGCCTGGAGCTGGCGCTGGCCTGCTCCTACCGCATTGCCGCCAATAGTGGCGACACCGTGCTGGGCCTGCCGGAAGTGATGCTGGGGCTGCTGCCCGCCGGCGGCGGCACCCAGCGCCTGCCGCGTTTGGTGGGCATTGCCAGCGCCCTGGACATGATGCTCACCGGTCGCCAGCTGAAAGCCCGCCCGGCCAGGAAGATGGGGCTGGTGGATGAAGTGGTGGACGCGGTGGCCGTGTACGACCGCGCCGTGGCCCGCGCCGCGCAACTGGCCGGCGAAAAAGACGACGCCGGCATCAGCCTGGGCGACTACTTTTCCAGAGAAGGCCTGACCAAGGCCGCGCTGGAACAGAACAGCCTGGGGCGCAAGGTAGTGTTCGACCAGGCCCGCAAGCAGGCGGCGAAGAAAACCCACGGCCTTTACCCGGCGCCGCCGGCGATCATCGATGCGGTGGAAGCCGGTTACGAAAACGGCCTGGCGCAAGGCTACGCCACCGAGGCGCGGCTGTTCGGCGAGCTGGCCATGTCGTCGCAGTCCAAACAGCTGCGCGGCATCTTCCACGCCACCAACACCCTGAAGAAAGAAACCTTCGTGGCCGATGGCGTGCAGGCGCGCCAGATTCATCGCACCGGGGTGCTGGGTGCCGGCCTGATGGGCGCCGGTATCGCGCTGACCACGGTCAACAAGGCGAAGCTGCCGGTGCGCCTGAAAGACCGGGACGACAAGGGCCTGGCCCATGGCGTGCAATACCTGCGCGACTTCTACAACAAGCGCGTGAAAAAAGGCGCCATGAGCGCCGCCGATGCCAGCGCCGAGCTGGGCCGCGCCAGCTTCACCAGCGACTACAGCGGCTTCAAGGGCCTGGACCTGGTGGTGGAAGCGGTGTTCGAGGATGTGAAGCTCAAGCACCTGATGCTCAAGGACGTGGAAGAACACGGCAACGACCAGACCATCTTTGCCTCCAACACCTCGTCGATTCCCATCACCGAGATTGCCCGCGCCGCCAAGCGCCCGCAGAACGTGATCGGCCTGCACTATTTCTCGCCGGTGGAAAAAATGCCGCTGCTGGAAATCATCACCACCGACCAGACCGACCCGGCGGTGACCGCCGGCTGTGTGGCCTTCGGCAAGGCCCAGGGCAAAACGGTGATCGTGGTGAAGGACGGCCCCGGCTTCTACACCACCCGCATTCTCGCCCCCTACCTGAACGAGGCCACCCGCCTGCTCACCGAAGGGGTGGACGTGAAACAGGTGGACCAGGCGCTGGTGCGCTTCGGCTTCCCGGTGGGCCCCATCACCCTGCTCGATGAGGTGGGCGTGGACGTGGGCACCAAGGTGGGCCCGGTACTGGAGAAGGCCTTTGGCGAGCGTATGGCGTCGCCGGATGCCGCCGGCCTGATGATCGAGAACAACTATCTGGGCCGCAAGAGTGGCCGCGGCTTCTATATCTATGAAGGCGTGGCCAAGGGCGAGAAACCGGTGAACACCGCGCTCTACGAGCTGATGAATGTGACCACCTCACGGGATGCGGACGACGAGGAAATCGTCAGCCGCTGTTTGTGGATGATGATCAACGAGGCGGCCTACTGCCTGCAGGAAGGCATCATCAGCGAGCCCATGCACGGTGACATCGGCGCCATCTTCGGCCTCGGCTTCCCGCCGTTCCGCGGCGGCCCGTTCCGCTACATGGACAGCCTCGGCCTGGTCAACGCGGTACGCACCCTGGAGCGGCTTACCGAGCAGTACGGCGAGCGCTTCAAGCCGGCACCGATACTGATCGACATGGCGAAAAAGAAAGCCCGCTTTTATCAGGATTAATGAAGCGTCAGACGCCGGACGCCCGGCGCCGAAAAGATAACGCCCTGCCAGGCAGGGCATGAATAACCCAACAGGATGGCAACAACCATGTTTAACCAACTGATGAACTGGATGCGGGACAACAAGGTCCTGCCGCAAATTTCCGATACCGAGCGCCAGGCGCTGGAAGCCGGCGATGTGTGGATCGACGGGCAATTCTTCGGCGGCAAGGTGGATTTCGAAAAAATCCTCGCCGAACACTACGACACCCTGCCCGCCCACGAGCAGGCCTTCCTGGATGGCCCGGTGGAAGAGCTGCTGCAGATGGCTGACAGCTATGAACTGTCGCGCACCCGCAAACTGCCCGATGATGTGTTCAAGTTCATGGCCGAGAACGGCTTCTTCGCCATGCAGATCGCCAAGGAATACGGCGGCATGCCCATGTCCACCCAGGCCAAGTCCTGCATCATGGCCAAGGTCAGCTCCTACTCCGGCCTGCTCAGCGCCATGGTGGTGATCCCCAACTCCCTGGGCGCCGCCGAGCTGCTAGGCCACTACGGCACCGACGAGCAAAAAAACTATTACCTGCCGAAACTGGCCAAGGGCGAGTTCATGCCCTGCTTCGGCCTGACCGAGCCCACCGCCGGCTCCGACGCGGCCTCCATCAAGGCCGAAGGCGTGGTGTTCAAGGACAGTGACGGCCAGATCAAATTCAAGCTCAACTTCCGCAAGCGCTACATTACCCTGGCGCCGGTGGCCAACCTGGTCTCCCTGGCGGTGCGTCTGCACGACCCGGACAACCTGCTCGGCAAGGGCGAGGAACCGGGCATTACCGTGGTACTGATCGAGAAAGGCGCGCCGGGCACCGAAGGCCTGCATATCGGCGACCACCACCAACCGATTGGCGAGCACTTCCCCAACGGCCCCATTGTCGGCCGTGACGTGATCGTGCCCGCCGGCAATGTGCTTGGCGGCGTGGAATACACCGGCATGGGCTGGAAGATGCTGATGGAAGCACTGGCCGGCGGGCGCATGGTCTCCCTGCCCGCCACCGGTATCTGCGGTATTCGCCACGGCGCCATGATCGCCGGCGCCTACTCCATGGTGCGCCAGCAGTTCGGCATTCCGGTGGGCCGCATGGAAGGGGTGGAGCACAAGATCGGCAAGGCCGCCGGCATGACCTACGCCTTCGACGCCGCCCGCGTGTTCGGCTGCTCCGCGGTGGACCACGGCATTCAGCCGCCGGTGACCTCCGCCATCATGAAGGCCTACTCCACCGAGATGGGCCGCGACACCGGCACCGATGCCATGGACGTGACCGCCGGTTACGGCGTCATGCAGGGCCCCAACAACACCATGGGCCGGTTGTACAACTCCGCACCGGTGAGCGTCACCGTGGAAGGCGCCAACATCATGACCCGTACCCTGATGATCTTCGGCCAGGGTGCCACCCGCTGCCACCCGTACGCCTACAAGGTGGTACAGGCGGTGGAAAACAATGACGTGGGCGCTTTCCGCAAGAATCTGACCGGCTGGATGGTGCAGTTCCTGCTCGGCTTTGTGATGACCCTGGTACGCGGCGTCACCCGTGGTTTCTTCACCGTCAAGGTGCCCAGTGTGGCGCCGCAGACCAGGAGCATTTACCGCCGTCTGGGCTGGGCGGCCACCCGCTTCGGCCTGCTCACCAACCTGGCCATGTTCTTCGTGGGCGGCAAGCTGAAAGCCCGCGGCAATCTCACCGGCCGCTATGCGGACGTGGTTGCCTGGCTCTACATCACCACCTCGGCCCTGCGCCGTTTCGAGGCGGAAGGCCGCAAGGCCGAAGACCTGGCCCTGGTGCAGTACGCCGGCGAATACGGCCTGGCCCAGATCCAGAACGCCTTTGAAGGCATCTACGAAAACTTCGATGGCCCGGTGGGCGTGATCCTGAAAACCGTTGGTCGTGTCTGGCTGGGCCTCAACCCGCTGGCCAAACTGCCCAATGATCAGCTCAGCCACCAGGCAGCACTGGCCCTGCAAAGCTATGGCGACCAGTACAAGCGTCTGGTGGGTGGCAACTACATGCCGCCGGAAAGCGACCAGGGCCTGGGCCGCCTGCTCAAGGCCTTCCGCCTGACCACCGAGGCCGAGCCGGTGCGCGAGAAAATTCGTGCGGCCCAGAAAGCCCGCAAACTGGGCCGTGGCAAGATCGACCAGGTGGCCGCAGATGCCGCCGCCCAGGGTGTGATCACCGACGCCGAGCTGGCGCTGCTCAATGACGCCACCGCCGCCTGCCTGCAGGCCATTGAAGTGGACGTGTTTACCAAGGACGAATACTACGGTGCCGGCGGTATCCCGGCCATGAGCGCCACCGGCGATGGCGGCATGGAACAACCGCCGGCCTACGAACTGGCCAAGGCGTCCGGCGAGTAATCGATCCGTAGGGCGGAAACGGGCGTCAGCCCCTCTCCGCCGTCAACCCGCTACAACTCCAACGGCGGAGATTGGCATTCGCCAATCTCCGCCCTGCCCATAACAACGCAACACGCACACAGCATGAGTGGCCCTGGCTCACCGAGTCACAACGGTTTGCCGTACCAACGTGAAACATGTCTGCGTGCCAGCTTCTTGCACAGGTATTGCCCATGAACCCATTACTGGATGGCCTCAAGGTCCTGGACCTGTCCCGCCTGCTGCCCGGCCCCTTCTGCTCGCTGACGCTGGCGCAACTGGGCGCCGAGGTGATCAAGATCGAGGAACCGGACGGCGGGGACTATGCCCGCGAGCTGTCACCGGAGCTGTTCGATATCGTCAACCGGGGCAAGCAGTCCATCACCCTGGACCTGCGCCTGGCCGAGGATGTGGAACATTTCAAGGCCATGGTGAAGAACGCCGATGTGGTACTGGAATCCTTTCGTCCCGGCGTCATGGACAAGCTCGGCTGCGGCTATGACACGCTGCGAGCGATCAACCCGAAACTGGTGTATGCCTCGCTCACCGGCTACGGCCAGACCGGGCCCTATGCGGACCGCCCCGGCCATGACCTCAACTACCTGGGCTATGCCGGCGTGCTCGACCAGACCGGCCTGCCGGGCAAGCGCCCGGCCATGTCCAATGTGCAGATTGCCGACCTGGCCGGCGGCGCGCAGAACTGCGCCATCGGCATCCTGGCGGCGGTGATGGGCGCGCGCCAGAGCGGCGAGGGCTGCTGGGTGGACGTGGGCATGCTGGATGGCGCCCTGGCCCTGCAGAGCATGGCGCTGGCCACCCATCATCAGCATGGCAGCAGCCAGCCCCGTGGCAAGGACATGCTCACCGGTGCCCTGGCCAACTACAACATCTACCGCTGCCGTGATGGCAGGTACCTGGCCGTGGGCTCCCTGGAACCCAAGTTCTTTATGGCGTTCCTGAAGGAAATCACGCCGGCGTTTCTGTGGCGCAAGAAAGCCAAAAGTAAAACGTCTAACACCCCGAACAGCGCGGCCCGCACACCGAAAAGCAGTGGCAACGATGCGCTCACCAAACTGGCCGGTGACCCGAAAAAACTGCGCCGCCTGATGGTGCCGGTGCGCTGGGCGATTCAGCTGATTCTTCTGACCCGCACCCGCGACCAGTGGGAGGCGCGCCTGGCCCACAAGGACACCTGTGTGTCGGCGATCCTGACGCTGGAAGAGGCGCTGGCGAACGAGCAGGTGCAGGCCCGCGAGCTGATGACCCGCAACGCTCGCGGCCCGGTGCTGCGCTCACCGATCAGGTTTGTGAATGCGCAGACCCGTGACGGTGACAGCCCGGCCCTGGGCCAGCACAACCCGCCGGTGGAGGCGCCCCGACGCCGGGCCTGACCACGGACTGGCCCCATCGGCCCTGCCACGGCGGGGCCCGAGCCTCTACATTGAGGCATCCATACGAACCCGATCACCAGCACAACAACAAACGGACGCAGCAATGAGTATCCAGGCCCGAATCATCAAGGCGGTGACCCGCCGCACCATCAAGCGTGATGGCCTCAACCAGGAGCAGCTGGTGCGCCATCTGCGCAAGGTCTTCAACAACACGCCCTCCATCACCCTGCTGCCGCGCGGCGTCAAGCTGGAGAAGATCAAGGTGCCGGCCTTCCAGGGCGAACGCCTCAGTGTGCGCGATCCACGCGTGACCGTGCTTTACCTGCACGGCGGCGCCTACATCGGCGGCGTTACCAGGACCTACCACAACCTGGCCGGCCGGCTGGCCAGGCAACTGCATGGCGAGGTCTACCTGGCCACTTACCCGTTTGCGCCGGAACACCCTTTTCCGGCGGCGGTAAACCGGGCACTGGAAGCCTATGAATACCTGCTGAGCCTGGGCAAGTCGCCCCAGGATATCGTTATCGCCGGTGACTCCGCCGGTGGCGGCCTGACCCTGGCGACACTGCTGCACCTGCGCGACAAGCAGCTGCCGCAACCGCGCTGCGCGGTGACCTTCTCGCCGGGCAGCAGCTGTTTTCCGGATGACAAGGTACTGGCCGCTCTGGACCCCAGCGATGCCATGCTGTCGGCGGATATCATCCGCACCGTGATCGATATTTATGTGCCCGACCCGCAGGACCGCCAGCACCCCTACGCCTCACCGGGCCTGGCCGACTACACCGGCATCTGCCCGCTGATGATCACCGCCAGTACCGACGAGGTGCTCTATGCGGACGCCAAGCTGGTGCGCAAGTCCGCCGAGAAGGCCGGGGTCAAGGTGGAGTGGCTGGAGCGCGGTGGCGTCTTCCATGTCTGGCCGATCATGGTGCCCTTCCTGCCGGAGGCCCGCAAAGACGTGAAGCGGGTGGTGGATTTCATCCAGGCCCACTGACAGCATCAGGCTGGCAGGGCCCGCGCCGGGCTGACAAAATCGCGCCCCTTTGGGTCATTGTCGGCCCGGCCATGCCAGCGTCTACTTGAGGTTTCTGCGCTGATCACGAACCGGGAGACGGCATGACCGAACTGCCACGTATTCACCCCCACGATTACTGCGATGAGGACCTGCCGGAACTGATCCAGCCCTGGTGGGATACCCTGCCACGTTATTTTCATGCCTTGCCGGACCACTTCCTGGCCGACAGCGATACCCGCTGGCGCATTGATTACACCGCATCCATCGACAATATCGCCCGTACCGGCCTGGCCTGCATGGCCGGCGCCGCGGCGCTGCCTGCGGCGCTCAACAAGCAACGCCAGCAACAGGATCGGGAACAAAGCCGCTTTTACCAGTCGTTCCTCGACGAGGACGACCCCAATGTCTTTTTTGCACCGCCGCAGCAGCGGGCGGACATTCACCGTGCCCCGGTGGCCCGCTATCACTTCCAGCCGGAAGACGGTGACGCCTACACCCTGCATTTCCGCTCACCGTTCGAGACCCGCAACCCGGAGCTGCGTGAGCGTTACCATGCCCACAAACCCAACGGCACCGCCTGGGCCCAGCACTGGCGCCATCATGGTGAGCCGCGCCCGACGCTGGTGATGATCCACGGTTTTGTCGCCGACCCGTACTGGCTCAATACCCGCTGGCTGGCGTTGCCCTGGTTCTACAAGCAGGGCTTTGATGTGCTGCTCTACACGCTGCCTTTCCATGGCCGGCGCAAGGGGCGGCTGGCACCGTTCAGCGGGGCGGAATTCTTCAGCCAGGGCATGGCCATGCTCAACGAGACCTTTGCCCATGCCATCCATGACCTGCGCCTGTTCATGGCCATGCTGCGCGATCAGGGCAGCCCGGCCATCGGCGCCACCGGCATCTCCCTGGGCGGCTACACCACCGGCCTGCTGGCCGCCCTGGAAGACGACCTGGCCTTTGCCATTCCCAATGTGCCGCTGGTCAGCATCATGGACCTGATGAAGAGCTGGTTCCCGATCAACCAGCAGATTCCCCTGTTCCAGAAAATCTTCGACACCGATATGAGCGGCCTGCGCAAACTCACCGCCCTGCATTCACCCCTGACCTGGCCATGCCGGGTGCCCCAGTCCGGGCGCATGATCATCGGCGGCGCCGGCGACCGCTTCGCCCCACCCAAGCACAGCCAGCTACTCTGGCAACACTGGAACCGCTGCGACCTGCACTGGTTCCCGGGCAACCATCTGCTGCACCTGGACCAGGGCCTGTATCTGAAGGCCATGCGCGATTTCATGAAACAGGCGTTGGTAGAGCGGGACGTGGAGCTGGCGGGGTAAAGAAGAGGGCTTGTCGCAGGCATGTTCGCGACTCGAGCGTCGCTCCTACAACAGGGGATAAAACACCTGTAGGTGCGACGCTCGAGTCGCGAAAGTCTTACGCCGACGGCGGCGGGCCCTTGTGGAACAGGGTGGCGGTGCCGGCGCCGCAGGCGACGACAGTTTTCATCATCTGCTCCACGCCGATTTCCGGATGTCGTTCCACCAGTTCCTCGGCCACGTGGTAGATAAACCCGCTGGTGGGGTTGGGGCCGGTGGGCACGAACACGGTGAGGTGGCCATCGGCGTGCCGGGAGGTAATCAGCGCGGTGACCGACACCGGCGTGTCACGGCCGTAAAGCCATACCCGCGCGACCTCGCCCCGGTTAAAGGGGCTGTCTTCACTGTTGCCCATCAACTGGGCAATCACTTCCCGCACGGTGCGGTAACCGGGCAGGCGAGTCATCACCTGCTCTTCCCACTGGTGCCAGATCCAGCTGCCGACCCGGGTGGCCACCAGGGTCCCGATCAGAAAGCACAGCACCAGAATGGCCAGCACCGCCAGCCAGTCCGCCACAAACTTGGGCAGGCCGAAGGCGTTGATGAACACCGAGGTGAAGGGCGCGATCATCTCGGTCACCGTCTGGTAGATCCAGCGGAAGAAGAACACGATGATGGAAATGGGCAGCAGGATGGTCAGGCCACCCAGCAGGGATTTGCGGACAAAAAACCAGATACGGCGGTTAGCGCTCATTGTCAGTGTCTTCGTTGCGATACCAGATTCGGTTGATGAACAGACAGCGCTCGCCGGTGGGGGTTCGCACTTCTACCTCATCGTCCACCTGTTTCTTCAGCAAGGCCCGTGCCAGTGGCGCATCAATGCTGATGTAACCCCGCCGGGCATCGGTCTCGTCCGGGCCCACCAGCCGGTAGGTTTCCAGTTTGCCGTCTTCGTTTTCCAGCTCCACCCAGGCGCCGAAGAACACCCGACTCTGGTCCTCGGGCAGGCGATCCACCACGGTCATGTCATCCAGGCGCTTGCTGAGAAAACGCACCCGGCGATCGATCTCACGCAGCTGCTTTTTGCCGTAGATGTACTCGGCGTTCTCCGAGCGGTCACCCTGGGCGGCGGCTTCCTGTACCGACTGGGTCACCGCCGGGCGTTTTTCCTTCCACAGGTATTGCAGCTCATCGTTGAGCGCCTTGTACCCTTCCGGGGTAATGTACTTGGAGGCGGGGGTGCCCTTTGGTCGCCAGCGTCCCATCAGATTTCGAAGATCCGGTCGATCTCGCGCAGGCCCTTGAACTCCAGCACGTTGCCGGTGGGGTCCTGTACGAAGAAGGTGCCCTGCTCCGCCGGCTGGCCGACAAAGCGTTCGCGGGGCTTGAGAAGAAACGGCCAGTCGTGTTCGTAGATCCGTTCCACCAGGGTTTCCCAGGTGGCAAAGTCGAGCACCACGCCGAAATGAGGCATGGGCACCGGGTGGCCATCCACGTCACTGTAGCCCTGGATAGGCTGCAGATTCTCGCCCTGGTGCAGGGACAGCTGATGACCATGCAGGTCGACATCAATCCAGTTGGGTGCATCACGGCCCCGGCGACCACCGAGCACCCGGCAATAGAAATCGGCGGCGTCTTCCAGCTCGCTCACCAGAAAGGCCAAATGAAAGGCCGGCTGTTTTTCCATCGTCTACGGCTCTTGCTAAACTCTCGTCATTCAGTCGGATGCCCGCTCAAACCCGACGGCACTTTGGCCACCGCGGTCACGGCATCCGGCGCCCCATGTTACTAAAGGACGCCACCCCATGTCTGTCACTCGTGCCCCCTGGCCTGCTTCTCGCCCGCGCCGCATGCGCCGCGACGATTTTTCCCGTCGCCTGATGCGCGAAAACACGCTGACCGTGGATGATCTGATCTACCCGGTGTTTGTGCTGGAGGGCAAAAACCAGACCGAGGCAGTGCCGTCCATGCCCGGCGTGGAGCGCAAGAGCATCGACCTGCTGGTGGAGGAAGCGAAAGAACTGGCGGACCTGGGCGTGCCGGCCATGGCGCTGTTCCCGGTGACCCCGGCGGAAGTGAAAACCCTGGACGGCCAGGAAGCCTGGAACCCGGACGGCCTGGCCCAGCGGGCGGTACGCGCCCTCAAGGCAGCGGTGCCGGAGATGGGCGTGATCACCGATGGCGCCCTGGACCCGTTCACCACCCATGGGCAGGACGGCATCATCGATGACAACGGCTATGTGCTCAATGACGAGACCGTGGAAGCGCTGGTCAAACAGGCCCTGTCCCACGCCGAGGCCGGCGTCGATATTGTCGCCCCTTCGGACATGATGGACGGGCGCATCGGCGCCATTCGCAACACGCTGGAACAGGCCGGCCACATCCATACCCGCATCATGGCCTATTCGGCCAAGTATGCCAGTGCCTACTACGGTCCCTTCCGGGATGCGGTGGGCTCGGCGGGCAATCTGGGCAAGGCCGACAAGAAAACCTACCAGATGGACCCGGCCAACAGTGACGAGGCGCTGCACGAAATCGCCCTGGATCTGGCCGAAGGCGCCGATGTGGTGATGGTCAAACCGGGCATGCCCTACCTGGATGTGGTGCGCCGGGTGAAGGACGAATTCAAGGTACCGGTCTATGCCTACCAGGTGAGCGGCGAGTACGCCATGCACATGGCCGCCTTCCAGAATGGCTGGCTGGACAAGGAACAGGTGATGATGGAATCGCTGCTGGCCTTCAAGCGCGCCGGCGCCGACGGCATTCTCACCTACTTCGCCAGGGACGCCGCCCGCCTGCTGAAAAAGTAAACACCCTGTTGCTGACCGTATATTTTGCGGATTGTCTGACCAGGTCAATGCACTAGATCATACACATCCTTATCATTTGTTTACCGCTCGGCCTGGCGCTGGGCCGGCGGTAACCGTGTTGTTTGATGAGGAAAGTGTTATGCGTTACCTGGCTATTGTCCTGGGCTTCTCTGCCGCCCTGGCCCATGCCGCCCCCGCGGCACCGCAGAGCAACGACGACCAGCCCCGCGCTCTCACCGAGCAGGAGCAACAGCAACTGGAGCTGATCAACCCGGCCTGGATGTTCCAGGGCTGATCTCCACCGGGCAGACAAAGAGCCGCACGCCTCATCCCCGTGCGGCTTTTTTATGGTTCTTCGCGGATTAGAGGGAAATCAGCTTGGTCCAACGTCTGAGGTCTGACGTCGGACGCGATAGGTTGAAACTCCAAAGCCCCCCCCCACCGACTCGTCCCCTGTGGCAATGCTGTTCTCTTGAGATGTTAAGCCCCTCTCCCCTTGCGGGAGAGGGGTTGGGGAGAGGGGATCAGCCTGAAAGAGTTGAGCCAGATTGGCACCGCTTAAGTGAACAGCATTACGCCCCCATGGGTGCTTGTTCGCGTGCAAGCACGCTCCCACAGGCAATGCCAGGGCTTGTAGGAGGCGGTTTGCAGGTGGAGGGCATAGAGGCGTGCGCGCATGCAAGAGACGCCCCGAAATCTCAGTGCCGCGCCAACTGTCGGGGTTGAGATTGACGTCCGACCTTGTCTGTTTTCCCGGAATTCCTCGATGAACCTTTTTTATCTCTGTCATGCTGCCGCCCTCGCCCTGTCACGGGGCCGGCGTTATGCTTTGTCTGAAGGTGCCCGCAAGGAGCGTCTGTCATTCGCGTGTCACATGAATGTCATGCAATAGGGAGCACCGAAGTCTCCAGCCTGGACGGCAGACCATGAACGATATTGCCAGCGACCATAACGCCATCGATCTGAACAATCCGGACTACTACCTGAACCGGGAACTGAGCCTGCTGCAGTTCAATCTGCGTGTCCTCGAGCAGGCCATGGATGACAACCATCCGCTGATGGAGCGGCTCAACTTTCTTCTCATTTTCTCCAGCAATATGGACGAGTTCTTCGAGATCCGCGTGGCCGGGCTCAAGAACAAGCTGGAAACCCACACCGGCGAGCCGGGCCCGGACGGGCTGCTGGCCGATGAAGTGCTGACCGAAATCAGCCGCATCACCCACGAGGCGGTGGACCGCCAGTACCATATCCTCAACAACATCCTGCTGCCGGCCCTGCGCGAGGAAGGCGTGGATTTCCTGCGCCGGGAAGACTGGACCCGGGAACAGGCCGAATGGGTGAAGAAGTATTTCCGTGAGCAGATCTACCCGGTACTGACCCCCATTGCCCTGGACCCGTCACACCCTTTCCCGCGGCTGGTCAACAAGAGCCTCAACTTTATTGTACCGCTGGATGGCAAGGATGCCTTCGGCCGTTCCACCGGCCTTGCCATCGTGCCGGCGCCGCGCTCACTGCCGCGGCTGATCCGTATTCCCGATGAAATCAGCGCCGACGGTGACGACAACTTCGTGTTCCTGTCGTCCATGATTCACGCCCATGTGTCCGACCTGTTCCCGGGCATGAAGGCCACCGGCTGCTACCAGTTCCGGGTGACCCGCAACGCGGACCTGGAAGTGGACGAGGAAGTGGAAGACCTGGCCAGCGCCCTGAAGGGCCAGCTGCTATCTCGCCGTTATGGCGACGAGGTGCGTCTGGAAGTGGCGGACAACTGCCCGCGCCATCTGATCGATTACCTGCTCGAACAGTTCGAACTCACCGAGCATGACCTTTATGAAGTGAACGGCCCGGTGAACCTGGCGCGCATGTTCACCAGCGTTAACCGCCCGCGCCTGCACTACCCGCCCTTCACTCCCAAGCTGCCGGCGCTGATCCGCAAGACCGAGACCGTGTTCGATGCCATCGACCAGGGTGACATCCTGATGCACCACCCGTTCGAGTCATTCCAGCCGGTGGTCAACATGCTGGCCGAGGCGGCGCGGGACCCGAAGGTGCTGGCCATCAAGCAGACGCTCTACCGTACCGGCACCAAGTCGGAGATTCTTGATCATCTGGAAACCGCCGCCCGTAACGGCAAGGAAGTGACTGCCATCGTCGAGCTGCGGGCCCGCTTTGACGAGGAGTCCAACATCGAGGGCGCGCGGCGCCTGCAGGAAGCCGGCGCCATCGTGGTGTACGGCGTGGTGGGCTACAAGACCCACGCCAAGATGTTGCTGGTGGTGCGCCGCGACGGTGACGGCATCAAACGCTATGCCCACCTGGGCACCGGTAACTACCACACCAAGACCACCAAGCTGTACACCGACTACGGCCTGATGACCAGTGACATCGGCATCTGCCAGGACGTGCACAAGATCTTCCAGGAGCTCACCGGCATGGGCAAGGCCGCCCGGCTCAAGCAGCTCAAGCACTCGCCCTTTACCCTGCACCCGTCGCTGATTGAATGGATCGAGTTCGAGACCGAGCAGGCCATGGCCGGCAAGCCGGCACGCATTATTGCCAAGTTCAACTCGCTCACCGAAGAGAAGATCATGCAGGCCCTGTACCGGGCCAGCCAGGCGGGAGTTCAGATCGACCTGATCGTGCGCGGCATCTGCTGCCTGCGCCCGGGCATCCCCGGCCTGTCGGAGAACATCCGCGTGCGCTCCATTGTCGGTCGCTTCCTGGAGCACACCCGCATCTATCACTTCCACCATGGCGGTGACGATCTGGTCTACTGCTCCAGCGCCGACTGGATGGACCGCAACCTGTTCAACCGGGTGGAAACCTGCTTCCCGGTCAACGACCCGGTGCTCAAGGCACAGGTGCTGGAACAGGGGCTGCACTTCTACCTGCGTGACAACAGCCGGGCCTGGCTGCTGCAGGCCGATGGCAACTACCTCAAAGCGCAGCCCGAGGGCGACGAGCCGGTATTCATCGCTCAGCAGGAACTGCTGGAAAACCTGGGCGGCGGTCACTGACCGCCCCCCATAAGGGTCAGCCCTGCAGGGGCAGATGGATATCGGTAATCAGCTCGTGCTCCGCCGTCTCCGGCATCAGGTTGTGATACTGGAAGAACAACGGAAAATCGCGCAGCTCCTCACCACTTTGCGGCAACCACTGCCGGTAAAGAAAGTAGGCACCATCACCAATGCAGTCATGGGAGCCGTAATGGCGCACCACCGCGCAACGACCGGCAGGGATCACCTTGTTGATCACACCCTGGCGATTGGCCGGCACCGGCGACTTGACCGAGCCGCACAGATCAAACCGGAAGCTGGCCGGCTCGGCGGTGGCCGGGTCGTCATAGGCCAGCCCCAGGCTGAGGCTGGTGGAGACCGGCGACAGGCCGGTTTCCTTGCGCCACTGGATAAAGCGCCGGGCCGTATCGTTAACGGTTTCCGGCGGGCCCTGGTGTTCGAGCACCGCCACCCGGGTTTCCGGGAATTCAATAATCTTCACGTCCATATTGGCCGTCCTTGTACGTACGGGGAATTGAAATTGCTGATTCCACGGCTGCCAGGCCGCGTCCTCGCGAAATTGAGTCGGCGTCTGCCCGAAGGCCTGCTTGAACGCCCGCGAAAACGACTCCGGATTCTCGAAGCCGGCCTCCAGAGCAATCTGGATAACGCGGGTTTCGTCCTCGAAAGCCAGCCGGTAGGACGCACGGCGCAGCCGCATCAGTTGGATGTAACGCGCTGCACTAATCCCGGCATACAAGGAAAACTGGCGGTGAAAATGAAACTTGGAGAAGTTTGCCACCCGGCTGAGCCGTTCCAGTGACAGGGGTTCGTCCAGGTGCTCATTGATGTAATCAAACACCTTGCCAAAACGCGCCTCATAACCCGCAATCTTGTCGTCCTGCATGCCACACACCTCCTCAACGGCGGCCACTATGCCAAGTTGGTGTGCGGCAGGCCTGACTCATCTTGCGGTATTAACGGGCGGCACTAGCCGATCTCCAGACGGTAGTCCACCGCCTCGAAATAGCTCTGTTCCTGCTCCAGGTCCGCCAGGGTGAGTGGGTGCTCTTCCAGCCAGCCGGCCGGGAAGGACAGGGTCAGGGTGCTGTCACTGGCCGCCAGGGTGATCATCGGCAGCGGCGCATCGCCCCGGGCGTGGTGCAGCCGGGTGGCCAGCCGCAGCAACAGACAGATGCGCAACAGGCCGGCTTGCTCGTCATCGGGCATATCCGCCAGCAGCGAGGTGGGCAGCTTGCGACGATGGCCGCGCACCAGCAAGGCAACGGCCAGTTGCTCCTGGTTGGAAAACCCGGGCAAGTCGGAGTTGGTGACCAGGTAGGCGCCATGCTTGTGGAACTGGCTGTGGGAAATGGCCAGCCCCACCTCGTGGAGCAGGGCGCCCCAGCGCAGGGTGTCGGCCAGTTCGTCGTTGTCCAGCTGCCAGGCGGAGGCCACCTGCTGATAGAGCTGTTCGGCGGTCTCGCAGACCCGCTCGGCCTGACTGCGCTCCACATGGTGGCGGTTCATCAGCGCCTGGATGCTGCGCTCGCGCACATCCTCGTGACCGAAGCGGCCCAGCAGGTCGTAGAGCAACCCCTCACGCAGGGCGCCGCTGGAGACCTCCATCCGGTCGATATCCAGCTGCTCGAAAATACCGTAGAGAATCGCCAGTCCGGAGGCGAAGATCGGTTTGCGATCATCACGCAGCCCCTTCAGATCCAGCTTGTCGGCCTGCCCGGCCTTGATCACCCGCTTGCGGGCCTTCTTCATGGCATCCATGGTAATGCCGGCTTCCGACCAGCCATTGTCCACGCACACCTGACAGATGGCCTTGATGGTGCCGGAGGCGCCCACAGCCTGCTGCCACCCCAGACGCCGGTAGTTGGCGTGGATCGACAGCACTTCCTGGCGGGCTGCGGTCACCGCCCGGTCGAAGGCCTTCTCGGTGATCACGCCCTCCGGGAAAAAGCGCTGCCCGAAACTGACACAGCCCATATGCAGTGACTCTGTCTCGGTGGATTCGAACCGCTCACCGATGATCAGTTCGGTGGAGCCGCCACCAATATCCACCACCAGCCGCCGACCGGCATCATCGGCCAGCGTGTGGGCAACACCCAGATAAATCAGACGCGCTTCCTCACGGCCGGCCACGATCTCGATATCGTGGCCCAGCACTTTTTCGGCCCGGCGGATGAACTGGCGGGCATTACGTGCCTGACGCAGGGTGTTGGTACCCACTACCCGCACACTGCCACGCGGTATGTCGGCAATGCGCTGGGCAAAGCGGCCCAGGCAGTCCAGCGCCCGTTGCTGGGTGTCTTCGTCGAGGCAGTTTTCCTTGTCCAGGCCGGCCCCCAGTTGCACCTTCTCAGACAGGCCGTCCAGTAACTGGATTTCCCCCTGAGCCTGCCGGGCCACCACCATGTGAAAACTGTTTGACCCCAGATCGATGGCGGCCAGATGTTCGCCTTGCTCCATAAGAACTCCTTTCCAATGGGCCGATTCTAACCAAAAATCATGGCGTTACGATGTCACAAACGCCGAATTCACGGCCCGCCAGACAGCCGGTCAACGGTGCCATAGGCTGCTGCTCTCAGCATAATTGCCCGACTCGCTTGAAATTCGCCACCCTCAACCTGATATTATTCCCCAGCATAAAGGGCTGGCCCTGACACCATGTCCGGCTCTAAACCCCGTTAATCAGGAGAAATCAATGAGCGGCGAGATTATCAATGTGACCGATGCGGACTTTGAAGCCCAGGTCATTAACGCAGACGGCCCGGTGCTGGTGGATTACTGGGCACCCTGGTGTGGCCCCTGCAAAATGGTCGCGCCGATCCTGGAGCAGCTGGCTGGCGAGTACGACGGCAAGCTGACCATTGCCAAGATCAACATCGATGACAACCCGGAAACCCCCAAGAAATACGGGGTTCGTGGCATCCCCACCCTGACCGTATTCAAGAACGGCAACGTGGAAGCCACCAAGGTGGGCGCGCTCTCCAAGAGCCAGCTGACCGCCTTCCTGGACAGCACTCTGTAAGATGGTACCTTCCCCCCGCCGCCCGGCGGGGGGATTTTTATGTCATGGCTCTTGACAGACAAGGGTAGACAGCCCCCATGCAGGGTGGTAGATTCCAGAGTCAGCTTTAATCAGCACCCCCTTTTAGCAAATCCTTCGGAACCTCTGGTTATTCATATCTAATGGCCCCTTTTTGGCTTGCCGGGCCAGATTCCGAGTAACGGATTACCAAAAAACAACCGATGCGCCCGCTGGCGTTTCCTCTCAATTCATCCAATGACACCTAACAGACGCCAATGAATCTTTCTGAACTGAAGCAGAAGCCGATTGGAGAACTTCTGGATATTGCCAAGGAACTCGGTCTGGAGAACCTGGCAAGAACTCGCAAACAAGACGTTATCTTTTCCATCCTCAAGCGCGCCGCCAAGAACGGCTCCGACATCTACGGAGACGGCGTGCTGGAAATTCTTCAGGATGGATTCGGTTTCCTTCGTTCTGCCGAGGGCTCCTACTTGGCCGGCCCGGACGACATCTACGTCTCGCCCAGCCAGATCCGGCGCTTCAACCTGCGTACCGGCGATACCATTGCCGGCAAGATCCGGCCCCCCAAGGATGGCGAGCGCTATTTCGCCATGCTCAAGGTCAACGAGATCAACACCGACAAGCCGGAAAACGCCAAGAACAAGATTCTGTTCGAGAACCTGACGCCGCTGTTCCCCACCGAGCGTCTGGTGATGGAGATCGGCAACGGCTCCACCGAGGACATCACCAGCCGGGTGATTGATCTGGTGGCCCCCATCGGCAAAGGGCAGCGCGGCCTGATTGTGGCCCCGCCCAAGGCCGGCAAGACCATGCTCCTGCAGAACATCGCCCACTCCATCGCCCGCAACAATCCCGAATCCCACATGATCGTGCTGCTCATCGACGAGCGTCCGGAAGAGGTGACAGAAATGTCCCGCACGGTGCGCGGTGAAGTGGTGGCCTCCACCTTTGACGAGCCGCCGGCCCGTCACGTGCAGGTGGCGGAAATGGTGATCGAGAAGGCCAAGCGTCTGGTAGAACACAAGCAGGACGTAATCATCCTGCTGGACTCCATCACCCGCCTGGCCCGCGCCTACAACACCGTACAACCGAGCTCCGGCAAGGTGCTCACCGGGGGTGTGGACGCCCACGCCCTGGAAAAACCCAAGCGTTTCTTCGGTGCCGCGCGCAATATCGAGGAAGGCGGCAGCCTGACCATCCTCGCCACCGCGCTGGTGGACACCGGCTCCAAGATGGACGAAGTGATCTTCGAGGAATTCAAGGGTACCGGTAACATGGAACTGCACCTGGACCGCAAGGTGGCGGAAAAGCGTGTGTTCCCGGCCATCAACATCAAGAAGTCCGGCACCCGTCGCGAAGAGCGTCTGGTCAGCGAGGACGAGCTGCAGAAGATGTGGATCCTGCGCAAGGTCCTGCACCCCATGGACGAAATCGGCGCCATGGAGTTCCTCATCGACCGCATGAAGCAGACCAAGACCAACCTGGAATTCTTCGATTCCATGAAGCGCAAGTAGTCGAGAAACGCAACACGCATCATGCAACACGCGAAACCCCGCTTCGGCGGGGTTTTGTGTTTCCAGAACAGGTCAATTATTCGCTACCCCTTCTGGGCTGCACTGCGTGCCGTACTTCTGTGGGAGCTTGCTTGCAAGCGAAACGGTGCCAGGAAAGACTGATTCGCTTGCAAGCAAGCTCCCACAGCGGCTTCGTAGCAAGGGAGTTTTTTGCAGGAGCCCAGCTCACCTGGGCGAAACCGGCCTGACAAGATCACCTACCCTTCATTCTGCCCGCCGCACACTTGCGCCTGCGTTCTGTTTTGCCCCTTGCGTCGAGCATCAGGCGTCCAGCGTTCATCCTGCTATACTCGCCGCACAACCTTCCGGTTAGCCGAACAACAAGGAAGCCTATGAAATATCGCGACCTGCGAGACTTCATCAACCAGCTGGAGCAACTGGGCGAACTCAAGCGCATCACGGTGCCGGTGGACCCAAAGCTGGAAATGACCGAAATCTGTGACCGCACCCTGCGCGCCGGCGGGCCGGCGCTGCTGTTCGAGAATCCGCGCGGTTCGCAGATTCCGGTGTTGGGCAACCTGTTCGGTACCGAACGGCGCGTGGCCCTGGGCATGGGCCGCGACTCGGTGGCTGAGCTGCGCGAACTGGGCGAGCTGCTGGCCTTTCTCAAGGAGCCGGAGCCACCCAAGGGCTTTCGCGATGCCTGGGAAAAACTGCCGATATTCCGTCAGGTCCTGAACATGGGCCCCAAGGTCAGCAGCTCCGGCCCCTGCCAGGAAAAGGTGCTGGAGGGCGACGACGTGGACCTCTATCAGCTCCCCATCCAGACCTGCTGGCCGGACGATGCCGGGCCACTGGTAACCTGGCCCCTGGTCATTACCCGCGGTCCGCACAAGGAACGTCAGAATCTTGGCATCTACCGCCAGCAACTGATTGGCCGTAACAAGCTCATCATGCGCTGGCTCAGCCACCGCGGTGGCGCCCTGGATTTCCAGGAATGGCAGCAACAGCACCCTGGCGAACCCTTCCCGGTGGCTGTGGCCCTGGGCGCCGACCCGGCCACTATTCTCGGAGCCGTGACGCCGGTGCCCGACACCCTCAGTGAATACGCCTTTGCCGGTCTGCTGCGCGGCTCCAAGACCGAGCTGGTCAAATGTATGGGCAGCGACTTGCAGGTACCGGCCAGCGCCGAATTCGTGCTGGAGGGCCACATCTACCCCGGCGAGATGGCCGACGAGGGCCCCTTCGGTGACCACACCGGTTACTACAACGAGGTGGAGCGCTTCCCTGTGTTCACGGTGGAGCGCATTACCCATCGTCGCGAGCCGATCTATCACAGCACCTATACCGGCCGGCCGCCGGATGAACCGGCGGTGCTGGGCGTGGCCATGAACGAAATCTTCGTGCCGATCCTGAAAAAGCAGTTCCCGGAGATCGTCGACTTCTACCTGCCACCGGAAGGTTGCTCCTATCGCATGGCGGTGGTGACCATGAAGAAGCAGTATCCGGGCCATGCCAAACGGGTGATGATGGGCGTGTGGTCTTTCCTGCGCCAGTTCATGTACACCAAGTTCGTGATTGTCTGCGACGACGACGTGAACGCCCGTGACTGGAAGGACGTGATCTGGGCCATGACCACCCGCATGGACCCGCAGCGGGATACCGTCATGGTCGACAACACCCCCATCGACTATCTGGACTTCGCCTCTCCGGTGGCCGGCCTGGGCTCGAAAATGGGTCTGGACGCCACCAATAAGTGGCCGGGAGAAACCCACCGGGAATGGGGCCGGGCCATTAGCATGAGTGATGAGGTGAAAACCAGGGTGGATGAACTCTGGACTAGCTTGGGCCTTGATTAAGGGCGTGCAGAATCACAGGCAAAATCTTGTATACATAGCACGCCAACGTTAAGGCAATATTATATGTGCGCTTTATTTTAACGCTGGTAAATAACTCGCCAGAAGCCAGTTTTATTGGGGATAAATTGAACTACAATCCCTACGCCCTGTCTTTTCACTTGTGCCTCATCAAAGGGCGTAATTCCGAATATCCGATAACAAGTAGTTCATATGAATGTTTCCAAACAGGTAACTGAGCGTCCGGCACCCACAACATCACACCTTGATTCTCCAGGCGCCACAGATGCATTAATCAGACGTTGTCAGTGGTTGATCGTCATTGCCGTCATTATCCGACTAATCGCCATGGCCCTGCTCCCGCTGACCGACACCACTGAAGCGCGCTACGGGGAAATCGCTCGCAAGATGCTGGAGACCGGTAACTGGGTCACCCTCTGGCACGATTACGGCATTCCCTTCTGGGCCAAGCCTCCACTCTCCACCTGGGTATCTGCCTTTTCAATGAAGCTGTTCGGCATTAATGAATTTGCCGCTCGACTGCCCAACCTGCTGCTGATGGCGGCACTTATCGGGCTTTGCTTCTACATGCTTCGTAAAACTGCCGGGCTGCAACGGGCCTGGCTGGGCGCAACCATTCTCAGCACTATGCTGCTCACCTATTCCGTCAGCGGCACGGTAATGACCGATATCAGCCTGGTATTCGCCACCACGTTGAGCATGGTCAGTTTCTGGTATGCCTGGCAAACTGGGGACAAACGCTGGGGTTGGGTCTTTTTCGCCAGCCTGGGATTGGGCCTGCTGGCAAAAGGACCGGTAGCCATTGCATTTGCCGGTCTGGGCATCGCCCCCTGGCTGCTATGGCAACGCGAACCCCTGCGGCGACTGCTGACGCTACCCTGGATTAGTGGCACGCTGCTGATGTGCATTATTGCACTGCCCTGGTACATTCTCGCCGAATATCGCACGCCCGGATTTCTTCACTACTTTATCGTCGGCGAGTACCTGAGCCGTTTTCTGATTCCCGGCTGGCAGGGCGACCTTTATGGCAACGCCCACCGCGAACCCATGGGAACAATCCTGCTTTACTGGGCTTCAGGCACCTTCCCATGGTGCCTGGCACTGCTGGGCCTTATCTGGCGCCGCATTCGCCAGCGCTGGCAGCCCGCTGAAACCACCAGCCAATCCATGCGCCGATACCTGCTGTGCTGGGCCCTGGTGCCGCTCATGTTCCTGCCCTGCCGCAACATTATCCCCACCTATCCACTAGTGGGGCTGCCGGCTGCCGCTATGCTACTGGCCATATACTGGCCACACCCGGATACCCGCAGGCGACTTCTGACGATCGGCATAATGGCCATGTTTGCACCGATCGTCGCGCTGATCTTCTCCGGGATAACCGTGTTCAATCAGAAACTCCTCCCCAAGGCCAGCCAGCTGCCGATTGTAGAAGCCTGGGAACAAATGCGGGAGAACGACGACAACCCGCTTTATTATCTGGATAAGCGCTATTACTCTGCGGAGTTCTACACCCGGGGCCACACGCGCGTAATCGACAACAAGCAACTGGAGCAATTGGAGAAACAGGGTCATGGCTATATCGTGATACTCGATCATGACTACAGTCAGCTATCTCCCAGCCTCCAGGCACCATTAAAGCCTGTGTCGAGCCAGCCGCCCGCAACGCTTTACCATATTGGCACCAGCCAAGACGGCAACGCGGACAAGCCCGACAATTCGTAAACAATAAGCCCGAAGGCATTGCCGGCATGCACTTCGGGCTATCACATCACCCTGGATCGGGCTGCCGCGAAAACCCTCACCATCATTGCTACCCTCTGACGATACACTCTGGCGTTAGCCGGACGATATGGTACGATCGTTCCAATAAAAAGAAATCTGATCGTAAGGGAATGCCATGCCTGCTTTTGATAGCGTCAACCGCCGCGCCTTTCTCAAGGCGCTTTCCGCCCTCGGCGCCAGCGCCGGCCTGACCCCGGCTACCCTGCTCGCCGACGGCAACACGCCCCCTCACTGGCAGAACTGGTCCGGCAACCAGCAGGCCAGCCCCGCCCGGCTCAACTATCCACGCAGCACGGACCAGGTCGCCAACCTGCTGAAAAACAGCCAGGGCATCGTGCGCCCGTTTGGCGGCAGCCATTCCTTCAGTCCGTTGGTGCCCTGCGATGACACCCTGCTATCCATCGAAGCCCTTAGCGGTATTCAGCAACAGGACGATGCCCACCGCATCCGCTACGGCGCCGGCACCCGGCTGGGCGCGGCCAGCGCCATGGCCTATGCCCAGGGCAGCAGTTTCGTCAACGAGCCGGACATCAACCTGCAATCGCTGGCCGGAGCCATTGCCACCAGCACCCACGGCAGCGGCGTCACCCTGCCCAGCCTGTCCGCCCAGGTACAGGCGCTGACCCTGATCACCCCGGACGGTGACACCCTGGCCCTGGATGCCGATGACGGGGATCTGTTTCTGGCCGCCTGTTGCCACCTGGGCGCCCTGGGCATTGTCAGCGATGTGACCTTTGAGCATGCACCGGCCTTCCGCCTGCAGGAACACAGCTGGGTGATGGATCTGGATGACGCGCTGGACTTTGTCGACAGCCACAAGGACAAATTTCGCAGCATCGAATGCTTCGCCTTCCCGCTGGGCGGCAGCGCCATCGTCAAGACCATGGAAAAGACCGACAACCCGGAAGACACACCACCGCCGGAAGACAGCAACGAGACACTGGAAATGGCCTGCGAGGTATCCATGCGGGCCGGCTGGCTGACCGCCAGCATCCAGAAGCTGCTATCGGTGTTCGTGGATGAGGAATGGCGCCGCGGGCCGGCCCATCAGGTTTATGCCAATCGCCGCACGGTGCGCTTCAACGAGATGGAATACACGGTGCCGCTGGAGCAGGGCCTGCAATGTCTGCGCGAGGTCTGCGACACCATTGTGCGCGACGACATCAACGTGTTCTTCCCCATCGAGTTCCGCTACATCGCCGCCGACGACCGGCTGCTGTCCATGTTCCATGGACGCGCCGGCGCCAGCATTTCCGTGCATCAGTACTTCAAACAGGACTACCAGCCCCTGTTCCAGGCGGTGGAACCGGTGTTGCGCCGTTATCAGGGCCGCCCGCACTGGGGCAAGCTGCACACCCTGTCGGCGCGGCAGTTGCGTGAGCTCTACCCGGCCTTCGACCGCTTCCTGGCCGTGCGCCAGCAACTGGACCCCAACGGCAAGATGCTCAATGGCCACCTGAAAACCGTTCTGGGAGTGTGATATGCGACGTCGCCATTTTCTCATCGGCCTCGGGGCGGCCACGGTGGGCGCCGTCTGGTTGCGCCCGGGCAATCAGGGCACGCCCTACACACCCTACTTCCAGGCCCTCAATGATTACCTGAAGAGAGAAGGCCCCGGCCATCCGATCATGCTGATCGACCGCCAACGCCTGGCCGCCAATGGCAAACAGCTGATGGCCATGCTCCCGGCCCACTGTCACTACCGGATTGTGGCCAAGTCGCTACCCAGCGTGCCGCTGATTCAGGCGGTGATGGCAGACACCGGCAGCCACCGGGTGATGGTCTTCCACCAGCCTTTCATGACCGACCTGGCCCGGGCCGAACCCGGCTGCGACATGCTGCTGGGCAAGCCCATGCCGATCAATGCGGCGCGCCGCTTTTACCAGGAACTGCCGACGGATAGCGGCTTCGATCCACAGCAGCAACTGCAATGGCTGATCGATTCCGGCGAGCGTCTGCAACAATACCTGGCGCTGGCCCGGCAGCAGAACCGGCGACTGAACATCAATGTGGAAATCGATGTGGGCCTGCACCGTGGCGGCCTTACCGACCCGGCTCAGCTGGACGCCCTGCTGGCCGTGATCCGCGATAACCCGGCCCATCTTCGCTTCAGCGGCTTCATGGGCTACGACGCCCATGTGGGCAAACTGCCGGCCTTTATCCAGAGTGCCGAAGAGGGCCACCGGCAAACCGATGCCCTCTACCGGCGCTACATCGAACGGCTCTATGCCTTTGACCCGGGTTACCGCGAGCAAACGCTGTGCTTCAACGGCGCCGGCAGCCCCACGATCGCGCTCTATGACGACAGCACGCCACTGAACGAACTGTCCGCCGGCTCCTGCCTGGTCAAGGCCACGGACTTTGACCTGCCGCTGCTGGAGGCCTTCCAGCCCGCCGCCTTCATCGCCACCCCGGTGATAAAAAAAATCGACGGCCTGCACCTGCCCGGCCCCTTGCCGCTGGGCAAGGCCTGGAGCCTGTGGAACCCCAACCGCCGGGAAACCTACTTCATTTACGGCGGTTACTGGAAAGCCGAGCCGGTATCGCCGGCGGGCATTGCCAGCAACCCGCTGTACGGCGTCAGCACCAACCAGATGATGTTCAACGGCGCCACCACCACCGCGCTCAACCAGGATGACCAGCTGTTTTTCCGGCCCACCCAGAGCGAGTTCGTGCTGCTGCAGTTCGGCGACCTGGCCGCCTGGGAGCGGGGCGCCATCCGCCACTGGTGGCCACCCCTGAGCCAGGGCAACGGCGCCTGATCCGCGCTTGCCTGTGAAACGGTGCACAGCCGGGCTGTGCACTGGCCCCTTTCTGACGGGCTTTTTACAAAAGCGCCGGAACGACGCCCTCGCGTATCGCCACTAACAGCTTGCCAACGTCAACCAAGGAGGATGACATGAAAAAGCTGATTCTGGCTTCTGTACTGATTGGCGCCACCGCCACCGCGGCCGCCGGCAATATCATCAACAGCGACAGCGCAGCGATCCAGCAGGGCCTCAAGGAAGGCACTCAGGTCCGTCTGCAAGGTGAAATCGTGCAGCCGCTGGGCGATGAGCATTACCTGCTGCGTGACCGCAAGGGCCAGGTGGAAATCGAACTGGATGACGACCTGACCTCCGGCCGCCCGCTCAAGGCCGGCACCCAACTGGCCTTTACCGGTGAGGTGGACCACGACGACGGTCGCAGTATCGTCGAGGTGGACAAGATCGAATCCATCCAGGGTGCCGGGTCCATGGGCAGCGCCCCGGCCCCGACCACCAGCAACAACCCGGGCACCGTCAGCAACTGATCCGCCCGCTCCCCCCTCTGGCGGTGGCCCACGGCCACCGCCGCTCCCTTGACCCTGCAATCCACCACCGTCTGTCAGCAGAGCCATAAACAGTGTGTTGACCGTTACATTGGGCACTGATACATTCATTTTATCTTGACGTTGTCCAGATGGATGAATTATGCCTTTTCTGAACCCTGCTGATGTCCCGGAAGCCCGTGGCTACCTGGCCACTGACGAAGAGCTGGACGGTTTTCGTGCCGCCCAGCGCCTGGCCTACGCCGCCGCCGAAGCCGTGGCCGCCGAACTGAAACCCGGCATGACCGAAAAGCAGGCCGCCGCCCTGCAGGAGACCTGGTTGCGAGACCACGGTGTGCACGACTGGCTGCATGCCCCCTTTGCCTGGTTTGGTGACCGCACTGCCTTTCAGGGCTTTCGCGTGGCGGTGCAGTTCCTGCCCACCAACCGGCGGCTGGAAGAGAACATGCCGTTCATTCTCGACAATGCCCCGGTGCTGAACGGCTACACCGCCGATATCGGCTATGCCGGCGTGCTGGGCGAGAACCCGATACTCGACCGCATTCTCGATGACCTGGCCGAACACCGGGCGCTGATCCTCAAGCTGATCCGCCAGGGCCTGCCCATGAGCGAAGTGTCCCGGGCGGTGGACCAGCTGATCCTCAAGCAGGGTTTCGAGCCGCGCCACAAGGCCTACCCCTTCGAGGTACTGGCCCACCAGGTCACCCGCATGGAACCGCGCGACACACCGCGCCGCACCATGCCGTTCAAATTCGGCACCGATTTCCTCGCCACCCTGGGCCGTGTCGCCCTGGTGGCCAGAAAACAGGGTTGGTCACCGCTGTGGAATTCCGGCGAGGGCTCCAACCACCCGCCGGTGCCCGGCCTGTGGGCGGTGGAACCTCACCTGGGCTTCCGCGGCGTGGGTGCCAAGTTCGAAGAGCTGCTGGTCATTACCGAAGATGATGCCTACTGGCTGGACGATGACGTCCCCCATGTACGGCGCTGGAAAGAACGTGGCCTGTGGCCGGTTCAGGGAGAGACTGCATGAACACCATTACCGTCGACAACCAGGGCATCAAGCTGCAGGCCTATACCTACGGCGACAGCAAGAAAACCGCCATCGTGCTGGTGCACGGCTACCCGGACAATCACAGCGTCTGGGAGCCGGTGGCCAAGCTGCTGGCCAAAAAATATTTCGTCATCACCTATGACGTGCGCGGGGCGGGTGAATCCGACGTGCCACGCAAGCAGGCCGACTTCCGCATGAGCCTGCTGTCAGCGGATCTGGCCGCGGTGGTGGATGCCATCATCCCCGGCCGGGATTTTCACCTGGCCGGCCACGACTGGGGCTCCATCCAGAGTTGGGAATCGGTCACCGCCGACGGTCCGCTCAAGACCCGTATTCTCTCCTACACCACCATTTCCGGCCCCTGCCTGGATCACATGGGTTACTGGATGCGCGAGCGCACCTTCAACCTGTCACCATCCGCCAAAGCCAAGGTCTTCAAGCAGGCGCTGAGCTCCTGGTACATCGGCTTTTTCCATCTGCCGGTGCTGGCGCCCAGTGCCTGGCAGGGCGGGCTGGACAAGCTCTGGCCCCAGTACCTCAAGCACCGGGAAAGGGTGGAAGAACCGGAAGCCAACCCGACCCAGGGCAAGGACGGCAAGCACGGCGTGCAGCTCTACCGGGCTAATTTCCGCAACAAGCTGATCAACCCGCAAGAGCGCCATGCCGCCTGCCCGGTGCAGCTGATCGTCCCCACCCGCGACAACTATGTGGGCACGCAACTGTTTGAAGACCTGCATCACTGGGTGGATGAACTCTACCGCCGCGATCTTAATGCCAATCACTGGGTGCCCCTGAGCCATCCGCAAAAAATCGCGGCCTGGATCGGTGAATTCGTGGCCGGGGTGGAAAGCGGCAAGATGAGCGGCGCCCTGCAACACGCCCGCGTTCGCCCGGAGCGCCTGCATTTGCCGCTCAATGGCAAGACCGCCGTGGTCACCGGTGCCGGCTCCGGCATCGGCCGCGCCACCGCCCTGCGTTTTGCCGAGCAGGGCGCCGATGTGGTGTGCGTGGACATCAATGAAGAGGCCGCCGAGCGCACCGCCGACCTGACCCGTCTGCTGGGCGCCGCCGCCTGGGCGCGCAAGGTGGATGTGGGCGCAGCCCAGGCCATGCAGCGCCTGGCCAACTGGGTGGAAAAGGAACTCGGTGGCGCCGATATCGTGGTCAACAACGCCGGCATCGGCATGGCCGGCGGCGTGCTGGAGACCTCGGTGAAGGACTGGGACCGTATTCTCAAGGTCAACCTGTGGGGCGTGATCCACGGCTCCCGCCTGTTTGCCCAGCAGATGGTCGATGCCCACCGCGCCGGTCACATCATTAACGTGGCCTCCGCCGCCGCCTTCGCCCCCAATCGCAAGCTGGCCGCCTACTCCACCAGCAAGGCGGCGGTGCACATGCTTACCGAATGCCTGCGCGCGGAGCTGGCCGACAACCAGATCGGTGTCACCGCCATCTGCCCCGGCTTTGTGGCCACCGGCATTGCCAGCAACACGGTATACGCCGGCCTCAGCGAAGAAGAACAGGCGCAAAAACGCGCCAAGGCCGACGCGCTCTACAAGCGCCGCAACTTCTCCCCGGAGGAAGTAGCCGATGCCATTGTCGATGCCGTGCTCAACAACCCGGCACTGTCACTGGTCGGCGCCGAAGCCTGGACCACCCGTTTACTGAGCCGCTTTGCACCGGTGCTGTCCCGGCGCGTGGCTCGTCTGGATATCACGCCCTGACCGGAGGGGGACACCAACCATGAATGCGCCTGTTCGCCATCAACTGAAAGCTCGTCGCGTGCAGTTCAACTTTGATGACACACCGTTGCACTGGCTCCGTGATGATCCGTTCTCGACCCATGTGATTAACGGCATTCACTTGCTGCTGCCCGCCGGCGAGCTGTGGTTCTGCCGGGTCTACAACCAGGCCCTGCCGCTGGTCACTGATGATCAACTGCGTGCCGATGTGGAAGGCTTCATCCGTCAGGAAGCGGTGCACTCGCGAGCACACAGCAAGGCCCAGCTCTACCTGGAGCGCCACGGGCTAAGCGTGGATGCCTTCGTCAATCGCGTGGAATGGCTGTTCGGCACCTTCCTGGGAGATGCCCCGTTTGGCATCAAACAGCTGCAACGCCGGGCCTTCGCCAAGCAGTGGCTGATCATGCGCGTGGGCATCATCGCGGCCATCGAGCACTTCACCGGGGTGCTGGGTCAATGGGCCATGGACAACGAAAGCTGGGAGCAGAATGGCGACGCCACCATGGTGGACCTGTTCAAGTGGCACCTGGCCGAGGAAGTGGAACACCGCACCGTGGCCTATGACCTGTTCGAGCATCTGTGCAAGAGCCAGCTGGGTTTTTACGTCAGCCGCCAGGCACTGATGGCTATTGTCTTCCCGCTGTTCATCTACTTTATCGCCGAAGGCGGTCGCAGTCTGGCCCGGCAGGACAAGGACAAGCGCGCCCGTGAGCTCGCCAGGATGATGATTCCGCGATTGCTGCTGGAGCTGCAGAATGTCGGCAACCAGAGCCACAACGTGCCGACCTTCAGCTTCCTGGTCAACGCCACCCTGCGCTGGATTTCACCGCGCTTCCACCCGATCCACGAGGGGGACACCGAACAGGCACTGGCCTACCTGGCCCGCTCACCGGCGGCCCGGGAAGCCATGATGCAGTAGCGACGATATCGCACTGTAGTTAATGATAGCCCCGCCCTGAGCGGTAATGCTGTTCACTGAGGTCGTGATTTTGGTTTTTTGTGGGAGCGTGCTTGCACGCGAAGCCTTTATTTCAGAATGCGCCATTCGCGTGCAAGCACGCTCCCACAGACACCCTGAGCTTAATTGAACGGCATTACCGCCCTGAGCGGGGCTTTCTTTTGGCAACGGCCAATCACGTCATCGGCACACGGTCGAACCAGGGCTTTGCCTGCTCCAGCTGGGAAGCCAGTGACAACAGCTTGCCTTCATCGCCATGCCCACCGACAAACTGCACGCCCAATGGCAAGCCGTTCTGGCACCAGTGCAGTGGCACCGACATGGCCGGCACACCGGTGACATTGGCGAACTGGGTGAACGGCATGTACTTGAAGTTTTCCAGTGCCATCTGCTCGATCATGCCGGTTTTCATCAACAGTTTTTCGCCACCGACCTTGAGCAACATTTTCAGCGCACTCTGCTGCCAGCCCGGGGTGTCCATCTCGCCGATACGTGCCGGCGGCATGGCCAGGGTCGGCGTCAGCCAGAAATCGTACTGTGCCAGGAAGGTATCCAGGGCGATCATGTACTGCTGCCAGCGGGCCTGGCATTTGACGTATTCATGAGCCGGGGTGGCGCGCCCGAACGCGGCGATGGCCAGGGTATCCAGCTCAAAGCCCTCATTGCCGCAGCCGGTCTGTTCGCGCACCGCATCCACGGTGGCCGCACACTGACCAAACCAGATATTCAGCCAGTCCATACACATCTGTCGGGCATCCATTTGCGGCTCGGCCTCGATCACCTCATGGCCCAACTCACGCAGCAGGGCGACGGTGTTTTCCACCGCCTTCACCGCTTCCGGGTCCACCGGCGTGCCCAGCGGCGAGCGGCTGGTATAGCCGATGCGCAGCTTGCCCGGACGGGTCGCCGCGGCCACCTGATAGCTCTGTGCCGGCGGCGCGATATGGAACAGGCTGCCGCATTCGTCGCCGTGCGTCAGGTCCAGCAGCAGTGCGCTGTCGCGCACCGAACGGGTCAACGCATGGTTGACCGAGATACCATGCATGGCCTCGGTGAAGGTGGGCCCCCAGGGGGTTCTGCCACGGCCGGGCTTGAGGCCGAACAGCCCGCAGCAGGCCGCCGGAATGCGGATGCTGCCACCGCCATCATTGGCGCCGGCCACCGGCACCACACCGGCTGCCACCATGGCCGCCGAGCCGCCGGAGGAACCGCCGGGGGTATGATCGGTATTCCAGGGGTTACGGCTGGGCCCGAAGGACTCTGGCTCGGTGATGCCCTTGGCGCCAAACTCCGGCGTGTTGGTGCGCCCGAACGGCACCAGCCCGCCGGCCTTCCAGCGGGCCACCAGGGTGGAATCCTGCTCGGCACGAATATCGTTTTTGCGACGGGCCTTGTTGCCCTGGTAATCCGGTGCGCCGGCCATTTCCTGGAACAGATCCTTGACCAGCATGGGCACCCCGGCCAGGGGCCCGCCGAGTGACTGGCCGGCCCGCTCACGGGCTTGCTCATAGAGAGGGATAATCAGACCATTAAGCGCCGGGTTGACCTGCTCGGCGCGGGCAATGGCCAGCTCCAGCAGCTCCCCGGCGGTAATGTCGCCATTGCTGACTAGCGCTGCCAGGCCAGTGGCATCAAATTTCCGGTATTCCTCGAACTTCATTGTTGTCTTCCTCTCTCCCGATATCCGCAGCACAAAATGGGCCTTTGTCGGCACCGCCGCAAGACGATAAAACCGTTACTGTGGCATAGTCTGCCCTTCCGGTTGTGCCAAATGAAAATCGCACAGACAGCGTTTCCGACAAGGGGGCCCCATGAAAGCCGTTGGTTTCAATCAACCCAGAGCCATTGAAGACGTGCACGCGCTGGAGGACATCCAGCTGGACCTGCCCACCCCCGGCCCCCGGGATCTGCTGGTGTCAGTGCAGGCGGTCTCCGTCAATCCGGTGGACACCAAAATTCGCCAGCGCCCGCTGGAGCAACCCGGCTACCGGGTACTGGGTTACGATGCCGCCGGCCGCGTGGAAGCGGTGGGCGCCGAGGTGAAGAATTTCCGTGTCGGCGACCGGGTCTGGTATGCCGGCGCCATGCAACGCCAGGGAAGCAACGCCCAGTACCAGTGTGTGGATGAACGGCTGGTGGCCCTCATGCCCAGAAAACTGGGCATGCAGGAAGCGGCCGCCCTGCCCCTGACCGCGCTGACGGCCTGGGAAGCACTGGAAGATCAACTGGGCCTCAAACCCGGTGAAGACAGCGGCAAAACCCTGCTGATCATCGGCGGCGCCGGTGGCGTGGGCTCCATCGCCACCCAGCTGGCCTCCCGGCATTTTGGCCTGCGGGTAATCACCACCGCCGGCCGGGAAACCTCCGCCAACTGGTGCCAGGCCATGGGCGCCGATGCCATTGTCGATTACCGCAAGCCGCTGCCCGAACAGCTGGCATCACTGGGGCTGGAGCAGGTGGATGCCATTTTGCTGGCCCAGCAGCCGGATGAGTACTGGCCGTCGGTATGTCAGTTGATTGCGCCACTGGGCGGCATCTGCGGCATTGTCGATGCCCGCGCGCCGCTCGACCTGAATCCGCTGAAAGCCAAGAGCGCCCGCTTCTGTTGGGAGTTCATGTTCACCCGCGCCATGTTCGCCAGCCAGATGCAGCGCCAGGGCGACATTCTGGCGCAACTGAGCGAGCTGGTGGACGCCGGCACCATCGACAGCACCGTTAGCGAGGGGCTTGGCCCCATCAACGCCAGCAATCTCAAGACCGCCCATCGGCGACTGGAATCCGCCAGTACCATTGGTAAACTGGTGCTGGCCGGGTGGGACTGAATCCCGGTCACACACATAAAAACGGACCGACTAAAGGAACTGGTGCTCCGTTGATTGCCTGCTGAGGTAACGGCGTTGACTGATCCACAACCGGTTCCATTGTCCATCAAGGCCCTGTCACGGCTGACCCCGAAAACCGTGGTACTGGATATTCTCAGTGCCGCCGGCGGGCGCAGCATGCCGACCCCGGCGCTGGCGACCGGCGGTGAACTGATGGGCTTCAAGCCCGGCGCCATCCGCGTGGCCATCAGCCGCCTGGCCGCCCAGGACCTGCTGCACAGCCCACAGCGGGGCGAATGGAAGCTGACCCTGCACAGCCCCTGGGCCCGGGAACAGATGCGCTGGCAGATGCAGCTGGACCACGACATCGACCAGTGGAAAGGGCACTGGTGGATTGCCAGCACCGCCCTGGTGCCACGGGCCCAGCGCAGCCTCTGGCGCCAGCACGAGCGCGCCCTGCTGCAACGGGGCTTCCGGGAAGCCCGGCGGGATATCTTCCTGCGCCCGGCCAACCTGAAAAACCGCTTCGATGAACTATGGTCCGAACTCAGCGAACTGGGCATGCACGAAAATACCGTGCTGGCCAAGGCCTCCCAAATCTCGCTGGCGCCCAAGCCCGCCTTATGGGGCGTTCAACAGCGCCACCGGTTGCTGGAAGACGTGTACGGGCAGATCAAGGACTTGATGAAGAAAACCGCCCCCCAGGACAAGCAAAGCTGTCGGCGTTTTCTGCAGCTGGGCCGGGCCAGCATCCGCGCCCTCAATACCGACCCGCTGCTACCCCAAAGCCTGGCCGGCACCTCCCCGCGGGCACAACTGGTCAAATTGATGCCGGACTTCATTCTGGCCGGTCGCCAGTGCTGGTTCCGCCATCTGGGGCTGGAATAACGCCCGACATACCGTGATAAAAAATCCCGATCACAGACATAGCCCGGCCTTTGTTGCCCGTGAGCATGCCGTGAAACAACAATGAAGAGGCCTGTCCTCGCCCGTTACCGGGCGGCCGACCGGGATCACAGTTTTTTACCCGACCGTTATGCTAGACAGGTAGCAGGCTGTTGGAAAACAGCCCTGAAGGGCAGCCAGCCAGTCGCCCTGCCAGATTGCGATACATTGCAACGCGCGGCGCCACGCGCCTCTGCGCTGATGCCGCGCCTTATCCCTGCAAGGAGGCGTCATGTCGGGACTGCAATCACAACCTCTGGATGCACACCAGCAAACACGCGGCCTGCCGGCCAGGGTCCAGCAGATGCTGGCCAACGCGGATATCCGCATCAACGGCTCCCGCCCCTGGGACATGCAGATCCATCACCCTCGCACCCTGTCACGCATCGCCCTGCAACGCTCGCTGGGTCTGGGTGAGTCTTATATGGATGGCTGGTGGGACTGCAAGGCGTTGGACCAGTTCTTCTACCGCCTGCTGCGCCATGGTGGCGACAGTGTCAGTCAGGCGCGCTGGCAGGTGGTGCTGCAATGGCTGGGGCAGGCGATCTTCAACCGGCAAAGTCTTAGCCGCGCCACCAAGGTGGCCGAGCAGCACTACGATCTGGACAACCATCTGTTCGAGACGATGCTCGATTCGTCCATGAGTTACAGCTGTGGCTACTGGCGCAATGCCGACACCCTGGAACAGGCCCAGTACAACAAGCTGGATCTGATCTGCCGCAAGTTGCAACTGGAACCGGGCATGACGCTGCTGGATATCGGCTGTGGCTGGGGCGGGCTGTTGCACCATGCCAGCCAGCACTACGGCATCCGGGGCGTCGGGGTCACCCTGTCCGAAGAACAGGCCAGCCTGGCCCGGCAGCGTTGCCGGGATCTGCCAGTAGACATCGAGTTACAGGATTATCGCAAGGTACAGGGGACCTTCGACCGGGTGGTGTCCGTGGGCATGTTCGAACATGTGGGCCGCAAGAACTACGCCACCTTCATGAAACACAACGCCCGCCTGCTCAAGCGGGGCGGACTAATGCTGCTGCACACCATCGGCAACAATTTCAACAGCCACCGCCACGATCCCTGGATCGACAAGTACATCTTCCCCAACGGCGAGCTGCCCTCCATTCGTCAGATTTCACGGGCGGCGGAGCCCTGGTTTGTACCGGAGGACGTGCACAACTTCGGGCCGGACTACGCCACCACCCTACGGGCCTGGGACGACAATTTCTGCCGTCACTGGCCACAGCTGCAGGAGCGCTACGACCAGCGCTTCTACCGCATGTGGCGCTATTATCTGAACTGCTGTGCCGGGGCCTTCCAGGCCCGTGACATTCAGCTGTGGCAGTGGGTCTTCAGCAAGCCCGGTGAACAGCGCCAGCGTTATACCGCCGCACGCTGATCACAACGGTGGCGCCGTGGCACCCATGCCACGGCCGCCGTCTCAGGCTGCGACACCCCACAGGCCTTTCAGGCTGTTCAGCACGGTGCCACCCACCCCCTGGCTGCCCAGATAATTGAGCATCGGGCCGGCAAACTGGCTGACCATTTCCGGGCTCAGGCCCAGCGCGCTGAACGCGCTCTTCACACCACTCAGGCTGGTGACCTTGCTGAGCATGGAGCTGGTCAGGCTGGAGGAGCCGTCACCGCCGCCCAACAGGGCACCCAGGCCCGGCACCTTGCTGGTGATGGCACTGAACTGGTCGGAGGAAAGCTGGTTTTGCGCCAGCGCCAGCATGGCACCGGCCCCACCGGCGGCCTGCTTGGGGGTCACCCCCAGCTGGCTGGTAAGGCTATCAACCATACCCTGGGTTTCCGGCGTCAGCGACATCTTGTCACTGGCACTGTCCATGGCACCCGTCGCCTGTTTGGAGGCATCATCCACCGCCTTGTTGGCGGAGTCGGTCATGCTTTTCAGATCAAAGGCCAGGGCCGGGCCGGACAACATGGCCAGCAGAGAGACCCCGATTACACCACGATGCAGAGCGTTCATTGTGACTCCTTGTTTGTTCTTTCATCCATGCGGGCCAGATTGCCCGCACGTCATTATGACAGAGATGATGACCCCGCCGTTCACCGGGCTCACACTTTTACAAAAGGGGCTGGCGCGATAATGTGCTGGCAGCGAGGGAGATCGTCATGGAACAGAAACTGTGCTTTGAATGTGGTGGCGAGATTGCCGCCGCCGCCCAGGTATGCCAGCACTGCCATACCCGTATCGATGGCCTGCAGTGTCCACAATGCGCCAACCATAACCGCCCCCAGGCTCGTCTGTGCGGATGGTGCCAGACGCCGCTGGTGGAAGACGCCACGGTGCTGGATATCGAGCCCCGGCGCTTTGCCGCGTCAGTGGCTGGATGCTTGCTGATTCGACTGAGTTTTCTGCCGCAAACCATTGCCTTTGAAACCGACCGTCTGATCGTCACCACCCCGGCCCTGTTCGGCCTGACCCGCAGCAACGAAATTCTGCGCTTTGAAAAAATCGCCGGTTTCAGTCACCGGGAGGGACTGATCTGGGACATGATCACCATTGAGACCCGCGGCCAGAGCGGCGCGGTGCTGATGGCCCTGGGCAAAGAGGACGCCGGAGAGATTGCCGAGTTACTGCGGCGCATCAATGCCTGAGGGAAGTGCGTAGATATTTCAGGGCAGACGGATACGGCCCGGTTCGATAATCAGGCGGCGAGCACGGTAGAGCCCGCCGATGGCCTGCTTGAAGGCATTCTTGCTGCAACGGAAGGCAGCGAAGATATCTTCCGGGCTGCTTTTGTCGCTCAGTGCCAGCGAGCCACCGGCCGCTTCCAGGGCCGCCATGATCTGGTCGGCCAGGCCGTCGCGCTTGGCGGCACCGGGAGCATTGAGAGACAGACTCAGCTTGCCGTCACGGCGCAGCCGGCCCACGTAGCCGGTGACACGCTGGCCAGGGCGTAGCGGCGCGCGCAGTTCGCTGGCGGCGATCATGCCCCAGTAACGCTGGTCCACCACCACCTTGCAGCCCAGGTCGGTATTGTGGGACACCACCAGCGAGACCTCGTCGCCCTGCTGGTAGGCGTCACAGGTGTCCTTGAGAAAATGGTCCAGCTGGGCGCTGGCAAGCAGCCGCCCTTCCCGGTCGGTGGTCACCATCACCAGTGCCCAGCCGCCTTCACGGACCGGGCCGCGCTGCTCGGAAAACGGCAGCAGCAGATCCTTGGGCATGCCCCAGTCCAGGAAGGCACCCAGCTTGCTGGTGGACACCACCTTCAACGATGCCACCTGACCCCGCTGCACCCGCGGCGTGCGCAGGCTGGCCATGGGCCGGCCCTGGCCGTCACTGTAGAGCGTCACCATCAGGCTGTCGCCGGGGGCCAGGGTGTCATCGTCCAGCTCCCGTTCCGGCAACAGCACGTCGCCCAGGGGGCCACCATCCAGCAACAGGCCATTGCGTACACGTCGCAACACTTCCAGGGACTGGCGGGTACCTATACGGGGCGCGGGGGACTCGGTCATCGGGTTTTCACCACATCAGGTCATCGGGGATCGGGAAGTCCTTGTAGGGATCGTCCTCGTCCACATCATTGCTGTTGCGCTCGGCCAGGAACAGCACCGCCTGTTCGTCACGTTGACGGATCTTTTCGGCCACCACCGTGGGCACCAGCTCGTAGCTGTCATCCAGGGCGACAATGGCAATCTGCCCGCGCTCCAGCTGATTCTGCTGCTTGGCGGTCACATAGGCCTTCTTGATCTTCTTGTCCTGCACGAACTGGAACGGCACATCCCCGGCCTGGCGGTCCAGCCGGCTCTGCTCGGTCATCTGCCGAATCTGGGCGGCGATTTCCTTCTGCTCGCGTTCGGCCTTGCGTTGCTCCTCGCGCTGGCGATCCTTTTCCGCCTGCTCGGCCCGCTGGCGCCGAGCCCGCTCGGCGGGATCGTCCAGCTCGATTTCGCCACGTTTGGCCTTGTTGGCGTCTTCGCGTTTCTGCTGCTTGGCGCGGCGGGCCTTCTTGGCGTCCGCCAGGCCGGATTTCATCAGTTGTTGCTGCAGGGAGTTGGCCATCGGAGGATTCTCTCTACGCTCGGGTTCAACGGGATTTTTGCATCAGGGGCGAGGCCGGCGCCGGCCCCAGTAACGGCTGGGCACGATGAAAGCGCGCATCGTAACCCGGCTGCCAGGGGAACACGCCTTTCGGGTCCGGCCAGACCATCTGTAACGCCGGATACGGTGCCGGCAGGCTCTGGTAAAACCAGTTGGCAAAGCCCAGGTATTCCTTGTAATGGGGAAATGCCACCGGCAGAAACATCACTTCCAGGCCATCGGCAATATCCCCGTACAGCCGGTAGGGCTGGTAGGGCTTGTTGAGGCCGCGAATACGGATGGCGGCACTGTCCAGCAGGCGGCTGGCCAGACTGTCCTTGAGGCCCACCACGATCAGCTCCGGGTGATTCTGGTTAAGGAAATGGCCGACGCTGAAGGTGTAACCCGGCTGCCCGTCGCCACCGGCCACGGCAAAATGGTGCCAACCCTTGCGCTGGATATCCGCCAGCAGTTCCCGATCTTCCGCATCCTCCGGCTCGGGGTAGCGAAACTGACCGGGCATTTCATCAAGAAACATAGGAAACCATCACGTTTGGCAGTACCTTGAACACGGAAGCCAAGGCCCGGCGCTGCGGGTGTATTTGCCGCCATATTAACAGAATCGCCGGGGCTTGGTGTCAGGGTTAGACAATGACGACAGCAAATGACAACAGGGAATGCCATGAAACGTTTTTTGATGCCACTGCTACTGCTTGCGACACCCCTGGCCCAGGCGGCGCCGGGACTGAATATCTACGGCGGCGCCTACAGCTGGCAGGCGACCATGGAAGGGGACTTCAACGCCGGTAACCGGGATGTGGATGTGCGTGACGACCTGGGCTTCGACAAGGCGGACCAGTCGGTGTTCTATGTTGGCGTGGAGCATGCGGTACCGGTAGTGCCCAACATGCGGGTGCGGTACATGGACCTGTCAGACACCGCCAGCAACCGCATCAGCAAAAGCTTCACCTTCAATGGCAAACAGTTCGTCGCCAATACCCGCGTGGACTCGGACTTTGACCTGAACATGCTGGACGGCACCCTCTACTACTCGCCCATCGACAATGCCCTGAAACTGGATCTGGGGCTGACCGTGCGCAAGGTGGACGGCACGCTGGATCTCAACAGCGTGGCGGCCAAGACCGCCAAGGACATCGATATCACCCTGCCGATGCTGTACGCCGCGGTGAAAGCCGACCTGCCGGTTCCCGGCGTCTATGCCGGTGCCGAGCTCAATGCCATTGGCTACGACGGCAACAGCCTCAATGATTACAACGTGCGGCTGGGCTGGCGCTCTGATTTTCTGCTGGGGGTGGAGCTGGGTTACAGCCACATGCAGCTAACGCTGGATGACCTGAACAACATGGATACGAACCTGACCATGGGTGGTCCCTACGTGGCGCTGGCGCTCAACTTCTAGGCAACACTAACGCCGGGGCGCCGGCTTGATCACCACCGGTTGCGCGCCCGTCGGCGCACAGCCGGTGGCGCAGTCATTGCAGCCACCGCTGCCACAGCCCTGGGCCACCGGTTTGCCGGGGCGCAGGCGCTGACGCAGGGCGGCGGGCAGGAACAGGTGCCAGACCAGCCAGGCAGCACTCAACGCCACGATCAGATAGGTGATCAGTTGCTGCCACATATCAGCCTCCGAACAACATCATGGCGCCATGGTAGACCAAGTAGGAGGCCGCGTAAGCCAGGGTCACCATGTAGCCGAACATGAACAGTGGCCAGCGCCAGGAGTTGGTCTCGCGCTTGACCACCGCCAGGGTGGACGCACACTGGGGGGCAAAGATATACCAGGCCAGGAAAGACAGGCCCACCGGCAGCGACCATTGCGCCGCCAGCAGCGCGCCCAGCGCCCCCCCGGTTTCCTCACCGCTGACCGCATAGACGGTACCCAGCGCGGCCACCGCCACTTCCCGGGCGGCCATACCGGTGATCAGGGCAATGGCGATCTGCCAGTTGAAGCCGATGGGTGCCAGCAGGGGCTCGATGGCATGCCCGATGATACCGGCCAGGCTATAATTGATGGCCGGCTCGGTGGCGCCTTCCGGCGCACCGGGGAAGGTACTCAGGAACCAGATCACCACCATCATGGCAAAGATGATGGTGCCGGCGCGGCGCAGGAATATCTGACCACGCTGCAACACGCCCCGCACTACGTTGCGCACATCGGGAATCTTGTAGCCGGGCAGCTCCATGATGAAAGGCTCGGATTCGCCCTTCCAGAAGAACAGCCGCATGACCATGGCCACCACCAGCGCACTGACGATGCCGGCGGCGTACAGGCCGAACATCACCAGCCCCTGCCGATCAATCACGCCGGCCACCTTGCCGCGCGGAATAAAGGCACCAATGATCAGCGTATACACCGGTATCCGTGCCGAGCAGGTCATCAGCGGCGCCACCAGAATGGTCACCAGACGGTCACGCCAGCTGCTGATCACCCGGGTGCCCATGATGCCGGGGATGGCACAGGCAAAGCTGGACAGCAGGGGGATGAAGGCGCGGCCATGCAGGCCGGCACGGCCCATCAGCTTGTCCATCAGGAAGGCGGCCCGGGCCATGTAGCCGAAATCTTCCAGCAGGATGATGAACAGGAACAGGATCATGATCTGCGGCAGGAACACCAGCACGCCACCGAGCCCGGCAATGATGCCGTCGGAGATCAGGCTCTGCAGCATGCCGGCGGGCAGCGCCTGCTGGACCAGAGCGCCGGCGCCGTCAAACAGTACGGTGATCATGTCCATCAGGGGCGCCGCCCAGGTAAATACCGCCTGGAACATCAGGAACAGCACGCTGAACAACACCAGCAGACCGGCCACCGGGTGGAGCAGAATGCGGTCCACCCGGGTGGTGAAGCGATCCGCATTGTCAGGCACGCGGACGCAGTCGGCGAGGATCTGCTCCACCTGCTTGTGGGTGGCGCGCACCGCATTGGCATCCGGCTCCTGCCACTGACTGGCCGGCACGTCGGCCTGCACCTGCAGGGCATCAATGGCATCCAGCAGGGCTCGGGTGCCATCACGCTTGACCGCCACCGTGGGCACCACCGGCACCCCCAGCTCCCGGGCCAGGCTCGCCACATCAATCTCGCAGCCCTGGCGGCGGGCGATGTCGTACATGTTCAGGGCCAGCACGATGGGCCGGCCGATCTGCTTGAGTTCCAGCACCAGGCGCAGCATCAGCCGCAGGTTGGTGGCGTCGGCCACACAAACAAAGGCATCCAGCTCGCTTTCCCCGGCCAGCTGGCCGAGCACCGCATCCCGGGTCACCTGCTCGTCCGGGCTGCGCGCCCGCAGGCTGTAGGTGCCCGGCAGGTCAAGAATATGCACGGCCCGGCCAGCGGGGGTAGTGAACAGCCCGGCCTTGCGCTCCACCGTCACACCGGCGTAATTGGCCACCTTCTGGCGGCTGCCGGTGAGGGCGTTGAACAGCGCGGTCTTGCCACAATTGGGGTTGCCCACCAGGGCAAGGCGGGTCAGATCGACAGCGGCATCCACAAATTCAGGTCTCTTGGTCCGGTTGTATCAGCACCGCCAGGGCTTCGCGGCGACGCAACGCGACACGCATGTCATCCACGCGTACGGCAATGGGATCCCGGCCGAAGGGGCCTTCGTGGAGCACTTCCACACGGGCGCCTTCGACAAAGCCGATTTCCAGCAACAGGCGCTCCAGATCCGCGTCGCGACCGGCCATATCCAGCCCCATGACAATGCCGCGGGCTCCCACCCGCACCTTGCCCAGGGACGACGAAACGACATGGCTCAGATCATCAGGCATAACGACCCTGCGGTGAAAAGGTTAGCGGGAGTTGAATGTTATATGAGAAGTGTTCGCATTTGCAAATAGCAGATACTCATGACAAGCCCATGACCGTCAGTCCCGGGACAGGTCTGCCAGCCGCCTGTCCTTCTCGGCCCAGAGGTTACTGACCCACCGCTGTACCCGCTCCCGGGCCTGCGGGTCACTCTGGTAATCGCCCTGCCACAGGGCCGCATCCAGATTCCGGGTGCGCACATCCACGATCCCCCGTGGCACACGCCCGCACAGCAGATCCCAGAATCCGGGCGTCCGGCCGCCGGGGTAGACCACGGTCACATCCAGCAGGGCATCCAGGCTGTCGCCCAGGGCCGCCAGTACGAACGCCACACCACCGGCCTTGGGCCGCAGCAGGTGCCGGTAAGGCGACTGTTGCCGGTCATGCTTGGCGGCGGTGAACCGGGTACCTTCCAGAAAATTGACCACGGTCACCGGCATGCCGCGGAATTTCTCGCAGGCGGCACGGGTGATCTCCAGATCCTGGCCTTTCAGGTGCGGGTGTTTTGCCAGAAAGGCCTTGGAGTAGCGCTTCATGAAGGGGTAATCCAGCGCCCAGAACGCCAGCCCCAGGAACGGCACCCAGATCAGCTCTTTCTTGAGGAAAAACTTGAAATACGGTGTCTTGCGATTGAAGGTCTGCACCAGTGCCGGAATATCCACCCAGCTCTGGTGATTGCAGACCACCAGGTAGGAGGTATCCCGGCTCAGGGCTTCATCACAACGGATATCCCAGCGGGTGGGCGTGACGAGGGCAAAAATCGCCTTGCAGATTTCTGCCCAGGTCTCGGCAATCGCCATCACGCCCCGGGCGCAGGCGCCCTTGAAGGCGGCCCCCGGCACCAGCAATCGTAACAACGCCAGCACCATCATGGGGCCGATCAGTACCACAGTGTTGAGCAACAGCAGGATACTGCCGGTTATCCCTCGCAACACGCCCATCCGTTTCCTTCCCTGTCCGTCGATGAAGCCGCTTACCCGTCCTTGCTGTCCACGCTCATGCGATCGACATTCTGGAAGCCGCGCGGCAGCTTGGCACCACGGCGCCCCCGCTCACCGTAGTAATGCTCCAGGTCCGAGGGCTTGAGCGTCAGGTGACGTTTGCCGGCATAGATGGTCAGGGCATCCTCCGGGCCCAACACCTGGACGTCCTGCACGAACTCCACCCGTTCGGCCACCCGGGCACCGGGGATCGACATCATCTTGTTGCCCTTGCCACGGGCCATTTCCGGCAGCTCCTTGACCGGGAACACCAGCAGGCGGCCTTCGTTGGAAATCAGCGCGATCCGGTCTTCCTCGGTGGAGCCCACCGGTTTCGGCGACAGCACCCTGGCGCCCTTGGGCACGGTCAGCACGGTCTTGCCGGCTTTCTTGTTGGCCAGCAGGTCGGTATAGCGCACTACAAAACCATAGCCGGCATCGGTGCTCATCAGGAAGGCGTCCTTCTCCTTGCCCATCACCGCCGCCATGAAGCTGGCACCGGACGGCGGATTGACGCGCCCGGACAGCGGCTCGCCCTGCCCTCGTGCACTGGGCAGGGTATGGGCAAGCAAGGAGTAACTGCGCCCGGTGCTGTCGATAAAGCACACCGGTTGGTTCGATTTACCCTTCGCCGAGGCCAGGTACTTGTCACCGGCCTTGTAGCTCAGGCCTTCCACATCCACCTCGTGGCCCTTGGCGGCACGCACCCAGCCCTTCTCGGACAGCACCACGGTGACCGGGTCGGCGCTGACCAGGTCGGTTTCGTCCAGGGCGGAAGCGGCATCGCGCTCCACCAGCGGCGAGCGACGCTCATCACCGTATTTTTCCGCATCATCGGCCAGCTCTTTGGCCACCAGTTTTTTCATCTTGGCCATGGAGCCCAGGGTCGCTTCCAGGGATTCGCGCTCTTCATTGAGCTCGTCCTGCTCACCGCGGATCTTCATTTCCTCGAGCTTGGCCAGGTGGCGCAGTTTCAGTTCGAGGATGGCTTCCGCCTGGCGGTCGGAAATACCGAAGCGTTCCATCAGCACCGGCTTGGGGGCATCTTCGGTGCGGATGATATGAATCACTTCATCAATGTTGAGGAAGGCCACCAGCAGACCTTCCAGGATGTGCAGCCGCTCCAGCACCTTGTCCAGGCGGTACTGCAGGCGACGCCGCACCGTGACCATGCGGAACTGCAACCATTCGTTGAGAATGGTATCCAGGCTTTTCACCTGCGGACGGCCATCAATGCCGATCATGTTCAGGTTGACCCGGTAGTTCTTTTCCAGGTCGGTGGTGGCGAACAGGTGGCTCATCAGTTGCGCCACGTCCACCCGGTTGGAGCGCGGCGTCACCACCAGGCGGGTGGGATTTTCGTGGTCGGATTCATCACGAAGATCGCTGACCATGGGCAGCTTTTTCTTCTGCATCTGGTCGGCAATCTGTTCCAGCACCTTGGCACCGGACACCTGGTAGGGCAGCGCGGTGATAACGATGTCACCCTCTTCGCGCTCGTACACGGCCCGCTGCTTGAGGGTGCCGCGCCCTTCCGCGTACATGCGGATAATGTCGTTCTGCGGCGTGATGATTTCCGCCTCGGTGGGGAAATCCGGCCCCTGGATGTACTGCATCAGATCGTCCAGCGAAGCGCCGGGATCTTTCAGCAGGTGGATACAGGCGTTGGCCACTTCGCGCAGGTTGTGCGGCGGAATATCCGTGCTCATGCCCACGGCGATACCGGTGGTGCCGTTAAGCAGCACATTGGGCAGGCGCGCCGGCAACAGTTTGGGCTCTTCCATGGTGCCGTCGAAGTTGGGCACCCACTCCACCGTGCCCTGACCCAGCTCGGCGAGCAGCACTTCCGCGTAGGGGGCCAGTTTCGATTCGGTGTAACGCATGGCCGCGAACGACTTCGGGTCGTCCGGGCTGCCCCAGTTGCCCTGGCCATCCACCAGCGGGTAGCGGTAACTGAACGGCTGCGCCATCAGCACCATGGCCTCGTAACAGGCCGAATCACCATGGGGGTGATACTTGCCCAGCACATCGCCCACGGTACGCGCGGACTTCTTGTACTTGGCGGTGTTCTTCAGCCCCAGCTCGCTCATCGCATAGACGATGCGACGCTGCACCGGCTTGAGGCCGTCACCGATGTTGGGCAGGGCCCGGTCGAGAATCACGTACATGGAATAGTCCAGGTACGCCTTTTCGGTGTATTCCCTCAGGGGAAAACTTTCAAATTCGTCAGCCATGTCTCAGCTCTTTTTTATTGACCACAGAGATCACGGGGATCACTGGGGAAAAATCAAATTACAAACCACTCAACGCCTGCAACCAGCGGAGCCACAAAGCCACTGAAAGGCCTGCCTCTCTGTGCACTCGGTGTGCTCTGTGGTTTAAAAATCATATTTCGGCGAGGTTGCCCTTGGTTTCCAGCCAGTGCTTGCGGTCCGAGGCGCGCTTCTTGCTCAACAGCATGTCCATCAGCTGGTGGGTATCGTCATCACCGCTCACTGACAGGCGCACCAGCCGGCGAGTATCACGGGCCATGGTGGTTTCGCGCAGTTGCAACGGGTTCATTTCCCCCAGCCCCTTGAAGCGGGTGACGTTGACCTTGCCGCGCTTCTTCTCGGCCTTGATGCGATCCAGCACGCCGTCGCGTTCATCCTTGTCCAGGGCGTAGTAGACGTCCTTGCCCACATCGATGCGGTAGAGCGGCGGCATGGCCACGAACACGTGGCCGTTTTTCACCAGCGCCGGGAAGTGGCGCAGGAACAGGGCACAGATCAGGGTGGCAATGTGCAGACCATCGGAGTCCGCATCGGCAAGAATGCAGACCTTGCCATAACGCAGGCCATTGAGGTCATCGTTGCCCGGCTCGATGCCCAGGGCCACGGCGATATCGTGGATCTCCTGGCTACCCAGCACTTCACCGGAATCTACTTCCCAGGTATTCATGATCTTGCCGCGCAGGGGCATGATCGCCTGGTAGACCCGGTCACGGGCCTGCTTGGCGGAGCCGCCGGCGGAGTCCCCTTCCACCAGGAAGATTTCACTCTGGGACGGATCATCGCTGGTGCAGTCGGCCAGTTTGCCGGGCAAGGCCGGGCCACTGGTGACTTTTTTGCGGGTCACTTTCTTGGCCGCCCGCAAACGCTTCTGGGCATTATTGATACACAGGTCCGCCAGCTTCTCCGCTTCATCGGTGTGCTGGTTGAGCCACAGGGAGAAGGCATCCTTGACCACCCCGGAGACAAAGGCGGCGGTCTGCCGGGAGCTGAGGCGCTCCTTGGTCTGACCGGCGAACTGCGGGTCCTGCATCTTGACGCTGAGCACGTAGGCGGCACGGTCCCAGATATCTTCCGGGGTCAGTTTCACGCCCCGCGGCAGCAGGTTACGAAACTCGCAGAACTCGCGCATGGCATCCAGCAGGCCGGAACGCAGGCCGTTCACATGGGTGCCGCCCTGGGCGGTGGGGATCAGGTTCACGTAGGATTCCTGAATCAGCTCACCGCCTTCCGGCAACCAGGTCACCGCCCAGTCCACCGCTTCGGTCTCGGCGCTCATGGCGCCCTCGAACGGCTCCTCCGGCACCCGCTCCCAGCCACGGCTGGATTCCAGCAGGTATTCCACCAGCCCGTCGGCGAACTGCCAGCTTTCACTTTCACCGGTGGCCTGGTTATCCAGGGTCACCAGCAGGCCCGGGCACAGCACCGCCTTGGCGCGCAGCAAATGGCGCAGGCGCGGCACCGAGACCCTGGGCGAATCAAAATATTTTTCATCGGGCCAGAAGCGCAGACTGGTGCCAGTGTTGCGCTTGCCCACGGTGTCGATCACCTCCAGGTCACTGCGCTTCTCGCCGTCACCGAATTCCATGCGGTGCAGCTGACCATCACGCTTGACCAGAATCTCCAGCTTTTTCGACAGGGCGTTGACCACAGACACGCCCACCCCATGCAGCCCGCCGCTGAACTGGTAGTTGTTGTTGGAAAACTTGCCGCCGGCATGCAGGGTGGACAGGATCACTTCCACACCGGGTTTCTTTTGCACCGGGTGCAGGTCCACCGGCATGCCGCGACCGTCATCTTCCACTTCCACACCGCCATCCTTGAACAGCGTCACCTTGATGGACTTGGCGTGCCCCGCCAGGGCCTCGTCGACGGAATTGTCGACCACTTCCTGGATAAGGTGATTGGGGCGGGAGGTATCGGTGTACATGCCGGGGCGCTTACGCACCGGCTCCAGGCCCGACAAAACTTCAATATTTTCGGACGTATAATTATTGGCCATAGATTGTCTTGATTTCAGGGTCGGACGTCTGACGTCAAGTGTCGGACGACTGACAAACAGTTTGTAGCGTCAGACTTCTAGACGTCCGACGTCAGACTTACACCACAAAACCGCAGGATCAGCGGAATGAAGGCGTCAAAGTTATCAAAGCCGTGGCTGCCGCCCAAGCCACAATAGCGGTGGCAATCGCCGTAGTAGTCCCAGCCGTCTTCCCAGTTGAGGGTTTCGTCGCCGGTCTGGGTGAGCAGCAGCAGGTTATCCGGCTGGCTGATATCCGCCACTTCGTAGCGTTTCAGCTCCGCCAGCCAGGCCGGATCGAACTCCCAGGCCTCGCCGGTGTGATAGTTATGCTGGATACCTGTGTATTTGTCCAGTAGTCGCCAGGGTCTGACCGCCGGATTGATCAGCGCCGCCTTGAGATCATGGTGCTCGGCCAGCCAGGTGGCGTAGAAACCGCCCAGCGAGGAGCCCAGCAGGGCCACCGGCCCGGCGGAAGCGATGGCCGCATCCAGCTCGGCCATGGCCAGCTTCGGCGAGGGCGGCAACGCCGGGGTGATCAAGCGCTGCGGGCAGCCCGCCTGCTCAAACACCTGCCGCAGCAACCCCGCCTTGTGGGACGCCGGGGAACTGTTGAAGCCGTGGATGTAGAGGAGGGAGGTTTGCGGGGCAGACATGTGGATACCCGATTGATAATTGAGAATGGATAATTGATAACAAAAGAGGCTCTCAAGCCCCGCCGTCGTTGTCCATTATCAATTCTCAATTATCCATTAATCAGTAGCCCTTCACCGAGAAATCCACCTCGAAGGTGATGCCCTGCACCCGGCTGACGGCGGTGTCGATGCGACCGTCCGGGTAGAGATCCAGCCAGCGGTAGCCCGGGTTGGCATCATCCACGGCGAAGTCGTCGCTTTTCGGTTTGAACTGCACGCAGGTGCTTGGCACCGCCAGCATGCGCACGCCATTGCGCTCGCTGTCGTATTCCTGGTGCACATGGCCCCAGATGATGGCCTTGACTCGCGGGTGGCGGTCGATCACTTCAAAGAACTTGTCGGCACTGCCGACCACCTGGGTATCCAGCCAGGCACAGTCCATGGGCACCGGGTGGTGGTGCAGGCACACCATCAGGTTATCGCCCTTGGCATCGCGCAGGGACTGGTCGAGGAATTTCAGGTCTTCGTCGAACAACTCACCGGGGACCTCACCGGGGATGGTGGAGTCGAGCATGACGATGGTCCAGTTGCCCACATCCAGCACGCAGGGGCTCATGCGATGGTGGTGGGAATTGAGCGCCTTGAGCATTGGTGCGGGCTTGTCGTGGTTGCCTTCCAGCCAGTAGACCGGCGCCGGAAAGCCGGCCAGGGCCTGGTCCAGCCGCTGATAGGACTCGAAGGAGGCATCCTGGGACAGGTCGCCGGTGGCCAGGATCAGGTCCGGGTTGGGCTGCTCCTGGCGGATCAGATCCAGCACCCGATCGAGGCTGAACTGGGTATTGAGCCCCAGCAGCTTGCCTTCGGTATCGGCAAACAGATGGCAGTCCGATAACTGCACAATTCGTAGGGGCTGCAACTGCTGCGTCAAGATCCCCGCTCCCATGTCGTTTTTTCTTGGTTCTGGGGCCCCATCCCCATGGACGTCGTAGACGTCACAGCCTCACTTATAACCAAGATGATGGCAGTTTTCTAGGAAGAGCGTCTCACTGTCCGCCACTGACCCGGCGACGCCAATCCTGGCTGTTGTCCCGGCCATGGTCATGTAGATGGCGCAGCCACTCGGCCAGGAACAGGTTCCATTGCGCCTTTTCGTCCGGTTGATGCATATGCCGGTTGGGGTAGGCATAGCGGGCGTTGACGCGGCGGAAAGGCCGCGCCTCGGTGACTTCCGCCAGGCGCGCATCGTGATACAGGCGCACAGTCAGGCGCGGTGCCGGCATGTGTGCCAGCAGCTCCTGGTCCTCCAGGCGTACCGTGGTGGTGTAGGGAGAGCGCTCCAGCACCTTCATGTGCAGGGTATGCGGGTGATGGTCATGCCCCACCTGCACATCCATGGCATCGCGCTCGCCCAGCGCCTTCATCAACGGCAACAGACGGGCATAGTTTTCCTCGCACTGTGTCATCAGCGCGCGAAAATCCAACCGGTAGCGGTTTCGCCGACTCACCGCCGCCTCCAGCGGGCATCAATACGCTCGCGATGCAGCAGCAACCACTGCAGGGCGATGATGGACGCGGCGTTATCCATCCGGCCGCTGTCCAACAGCGCCGGGATGTCGTCCACCGGCACGGTCAGGGCGCGGATATCCTCGCCCTCGTCGGCCTGGCCGAAATACCCACCGGCCTGGCTCAGGTCGGCCTGGCCGAGAAACACTTCCAGGCGCTCGTTGGTGCCGCCGGGGCTGGGCATGTAGCGGGTCACCGGCAGCATCTCGCCCAGGGTCAGGCCGCCCTCTTCCACCGCCTCGCGGCGAATCAGGTCGGCGGCGCTCTCGCCATCCTTGTCGGCCAGGCCGGCAATCAGCTCCAGGCACCAGGGGCTGTCACGCCATTCCAGCGCGCCCACCCGGAACTGCTCGACCAGCAGAATCAGGCCGTTATCGGCGTCATAGGGCAACACGGCGGCGGCCCGGTGGCGTACGAACAGTTCACGGCGAATAGGCCCGCTCCAGCCGCCCTGATAGAGGCGGTGACGCAGGGTCAGGGTATCCAGGCGAAAGAAACCCTGGAACGGCGTTTCCCGCTCCAGGATTTCCACATCCTCCGGACCGAACGGCGGGCGGATATCAGTCATGGGCCTCATGGTACAGGGCGCTGCCCTGCTCGCGGAATTCGCGGGATTTCTCTTCCATGCCGGCCTCGGCGTCGGCCTGTTGCACCTGGGCCTTGCCGTCGCCGTAGGTCTCGCGGACTTCCTGGCTGATTTTCATGGAACAGAACTTGGGCCCGCACATGGAGCAGAAATGCGCCACCTTGTGAGCCTGCTTGGGCAGGGTCTCGTCGTGGAAGGCACGGGCGCGGTCCGGGTCCAGCCCCAGATTGAACTGGTCTTCCCAGCGGAACTCGAAGCGCGCCTTGGACAGGGCATTGTCACGCAGCTGGGCGCCCGGGTGGCCCTTGGCCAGGTCGGCGGCGTGGGCGGCAATCTTGTAGGCGATGATGCCTTCCTTCACGTCTTCCCGGTTGGGCAGGCCCAGGTGCTCCTTGGGCGTCACGTAGCAGAGCATGGCGGTGCCGTACCAGCCGATCATGGCGGCGCCGATGGCGCTGGAAATGTGGTCGTAACCCGGAGAAATATCCAGGGTCAGCGGGCCCAGGGTGTAGAACGGCGCCTCGCCACAGTGCTCCAGCTGCTCATCCATGTTGGCCTTGATCATGTGCATGGGCACGTGACCCGGGCCTTCGATCATCACCTGTACGTCGTGCTTCCAGGCGATCTTGGTCAGCTCGCCCAGGGTGCGCAGCTCGCTGAACTGGGCCTCGTCGTTGGCGTCGGCAATGGAGCCGGGGCGCAGACCATCACCGAGACTGAAGGTCACGTCATAGGCCTTCATGATCTCGCAGATGTCTTCGAAATGGGTGTAGAGGAAGTTTTCCTTGTGATGCGCCAGGCACCACTTGGCCATGATGGAGCCGCCGCGGGAGACAATGCCGGTCACCCGGTTGGCGGTCATCGGCACATAGCGCAGCAACACGCCGGCGTGGATGGTGAAGTAGCTCACGCCCTGCTCCGCCTGCTCGATCAGGGTGTCGCGGAAGATCTCCCAGGTCAGGTCCTCGGCAATGCCGTTGACCTTCTCCAGTGCCTGGTAGATCGGCACCGTGCCGATCGGCACCGGCGAGTTGCGCAGGATCCACTCGCGGGTTTCGTGAATATTGTCACCGGTGGACAGGTCCATCACCGTGTCACCGCCCCAGCGGGTGGCCCAGGTCATCTTGGAGACTTCTTCCTCAATGGAAGAGGTCACCGCCGAGTTGCCGATGTTGGCGTTGATCTTGGTGAGGAAGTTGCGGCCGATGATCATCGGCTCGATTTCCGGGTGGTTGATGTTGACGGGGATCACCGCCCGGCCCCGAGCCACTTCATCACGGACGAACTCCGGGGTAATTTCCGCCGGAATCGCCGCGCCGAAGCTCTGCCCCGGATGCTGGTTCACCGGCAGGCCCGCTTCGCGATGCTCACGCAGCCGCTGATTTTCGCGGATGGCGATATATTCCATCTCGGGAGTGATGATGCCCTGGCGCGCGTAGTGCATCTGGCTGACATTCTTGCCGGCGCGGGCGCGGCGAGGAATGCGCGTGTGCTCAAAACGCAGGCCGGCCTTGGCCACGTCGTTGGCCCGCTTGCGGCCATACTCGCTGGTCAACCCGGCCAGCTGCTCGGTATCATCCCGCTCATCAATCCAGGCAGCCCGAATAGGATTCAGCCCTTTACGGATGTCGATTTGAGTATCCGGGTCGGTATAGGGACCAGAGGTATCATAAACCGACAGCGGTGGGTTATCCTCGAACTTTCCGTCCGCCAATGGGGTCGGATGCTGTTGGATTTCTCGCATGGGGACACGAATGTCCGGGCGCGATCCCGTGACATAGATCTTTCGTGAACCCGCGATAGGCTGGCAGGATTCGTCAATGGCGTTGGCGATGGGGCGCTGATCGTCTGGCACGTCGGCCTCCAGAAGCAAATAAGAGAAATTCAGGAATGGCGGACACTATACGCCAGCGCCCAACAGCCGAACAACCGCGGAACTGGCCCAAACAGGCGGTGTTAATTTTCTGTACTTGCCAGTACCATAATGATTAACCAGACACACAAAAAGAGTGCACCAGAATGAAGCGTAGCCCGGCAACGCCCCTAGTTCTTCTTCTTACCTCACTGGCCAGTGCCGTTCAGGCCGCTGACCTTACTGAAGTCGCCAACGCAGCCTGGAGCTACGACGGCACCTGGCGCGCCGCCCGCCAGACCTGGGAAGCGGATCAGGAAACGCTGGTACAGGGGCGGGCCGCGCTGCTGCCGACCATCGATGCCAGCCACCGCCATTCGGAAATCAACCAAACCTACGAATCGACGGGTGACCTGGAGATAGACGGTAGATCTCGTTCCACCTCGGTGACGCTAACGCAACCGCTGTTCCGCCTGGATGCCTTCTACGGCTACAAGGAAGCCAAGTCGCTGACCTCCGTAGCCCAGGCCGAGTTCTACCAGTCCCGCCAGGATTTCGTGCTGCGCGTGGCGCAGGGCTACTTCGGCGTGCTGCGCGCCTGGGACACCCTGGTGTCCGCCCAGGCCGAGGAGAAGGCGATCAGCCGGCAGCTGGAACAATCCCAGGAACGTTTCGACGTGGGCCTGGTGGCCAGCACCGATGTGGAAGAAGCGCGCGCCGCCTACGACCTGGCCCGGGTGAACCTGATCGTCGCCGAGCAGGAATTCGATATCGCCCGCGACCAGTTAGAAACACTCACTGGTCGTAAATGGGAGACGCTGGCGGAGTTGCGCGACAATCTGCCGATGGAGGGGCCGCAACCGTCAAAAATGAATGCCTGGATCGATAAGGCCGCGTACCAGAATCCGCAGATTCTCGCCGCCCGCTACAGCGCCAAAGCAGCGGGTTTTACGGCCGACCGACAACTGGGGGCCATGCTTCCAAAGGTTCAATTGTTCGCTGAGTATCAGCACAACCACAATACCGATCCAAGCGTCTCGGGAGGCGATCCCGGCAATCAACTCACGCAATTCTACTCGACGCAACCGGACACTAATTCAAAGACTATCGGCATTGAAGTAACCGTGCCGCTGTTCCGCGGTGGCGGCCTCAACAGCCAGCGCAAGCAGGCGGCCCTGCTCGCCGACGCCGCCGGCCAGCGGTACCAGCAGACGATTCGCGACATCAGCCAGCAGGCGCGCAGCGCCTACCGCACGGTGGAAGCCGACGCCCTGCGCGTGAGCGCCCGCAAGCAGGCCATTCGTTCTGCCCGCTCTGCCCTGGAGGCCACCCAGTCCGGCTACGAGGTAGGCACCCGTAATGTGGTGGACGTGCTCAACGCCCAACAGGCGCTGTTCGCCGCCGAGCGCGACTATGCCAACGCCCGTTACGACTACATCATCAACTCCCTGACCCTGAAATCCACCACCGGCGACCTGCAGCAGGGCGACCTGGCGGCCATCAACCAGTGGTTGTCGGACACGGAAACTCTGAACATCTACCAGCCGGACCTGGAAGGCCGCAGCGACGCGCTGGTGCCGGATACACGTTATTGAAAGGCAATGTAGGAGCCATGCTTGCATGGCGAACCGAGCCCTAGCGAGGAAAAGGCGTTGCAGGATCCTCCGGAATCTCACCTGAGGAATCGGATACGCCTTCTCGCCCTGTGGTGCTTGTGCTTCGTTTCGTGAGGTTCGCCATGCGAGCATGGCTCCTACAACAGCCCCTGCTTTTACTGTTCACTAATCAGTTTAAGCCCCTTCTCCAGCGCCCCACGATTGGCTTCCACCACCGCTGCTGCCGCCTGCCCCTGACGCTGGCGTTGATCCGGATAACGGAACAGCGCCTGCAGGGCAATGGCCAGGGCATCCGCATTGTCCACCAGGGTCAGGGCACCGGCGTCATCCAGCAGATTGGAGATGGCGGTAAAGTTGTGCAGGTGGGGGCCAGTGAGCACCGGCTTTCCCCAGCCGGCCGGTTCCAGCAGATTGTGCCCGCCCACCGGCACCAGGGAACCGCCCACAAAGGCCACGTCGGCCACCCCGAACAACATCAACAACTCGCCCATGGTATCGGCCAGGTAAACCTGGGTGTCGGCGGCGATGGTGTCCTGCTTGCTGCGCCGGGCCAGGCCAAGTCCCTGCTGGCGGACCAGCTGGGCCACGCTGTCGAAACGCTCCGGATGCCGGGGCACCAGCATCAGCAGGGTCTGCGGTGCCGTTTCCAGTAGAGCCTTGTGCGCTGCCAGCACCGGCTCGTCTTCACCGGGATGGGTACTGGCGGCGATCCACACCGGACGCTCGCCAATAGCGGCACGTAAATCCCCTGCCGCCTGACGCACAGCATCATCCAAACTCATGTCGAATTTCACGCTGCCGATGGCATGGACCCGTTCCGGCCAGGCACCCAGAGCCACATAGCGTTTCGCCTCCACCGGGGTCTGCACCGCCAGGGCATCGAAGCGCGCCATCATGGGCCGCACCAGACGGGGAAACTTGCGGTAGCCCCGGTAGCTTTTCTCCGACAGCCGCCCGTTCATCAGCATCAGTTTGGCTCCGTGACGCTTCACCGCCGCACACAGGTTGGGCCACAACTCGGTCTCCAGCACGATCACCGTTTTCGGATCGAAAGCCCGCAGGAAACGGTTCAGTGCCGTGGGCAATTCCCAGGGGCAATACACATGGGTCACCCGGTCACCGAACAGGGCCTTGACCCGCTCCGAGCCGGTGGGCGTGGTGGTAGTCACCAGCAGCGGCGTATCCGGGTAATCCGCCAGCAACCGCTCGATCATCGGCACCGCCGCCAGGGTTTCCCCCACCGACACCGCATGAACCCAGAGACTGTTTTTCAGGGTACCGGGCCGGTATCCCCAGGCCATGCGCTCCTTCCAGCGCTGACGATAGGCCGGCGCCTGCCGCCCCCGCAACCACAGCCGCAGGAACAGAAAAGGAAGCAGTAAATACCAGATGACAGAGTAAAAGGTTCGCATAGGGTTTCTTGTGTCGGACGTCGGACGTCGGACACCCGGCGCCCGACCCGTCTATGCTAGCATAGCCGCACTGTTCAACGATGGTGAGCCATGACTGACTCCACCCTGAAACCCGACATTCTAATCTTCGGCGGCGGCATTGCCGGCCTGTGGCTGATCAATCGGCTGCAGGCGCAGGGCTACCAGTGTCTGCTGCTGGAAAATGCCAGCCTGGGCGGCGACCAGACCCTGGCCAGCCAGGGCATTATCCATGGCGGCCTCAAGTACGCCCTGGGTGGCAACCTGTCCAGCGAATCGGAAGCCATTGCCGCCATGCCGGATCGCTGGCGCGCGGCCATGGCCGGTGACGACCCGGTGGACCTGCGTGGCCTCAAGGTGCTTAGCGACACCCAGCACATGTGGTCCAGCGGCTCGGTGGCCTCGCGCATGACGAACTTTTTCGCCAGCAAGATGCTGCGCGGCCGCATCGAAAAACTGAAACGCGCCAATTTCCCCAGTGCCCTGGCCGACAAGGCCTTCAAGGGCAACGTCTACAGGCTCGACGACCTGGTCATCAACACCGAATCCCTGCTGGAAACACTGGCGGCGCCGGTGCGCCAACGCCTGCTGCGTTTCGATGGCCAGCGCGACACCCTGGAATGGGGCGACCATGGCCTCAAGGCCGTCACCGTCAATGGCGTGCGCATTGAACCGGCCATGACCATCCTGGCCGCCGGCAACGGTAACCCGGGCCTGCTCGACGGCGCCCACCAGGCCCACCTGCTGGCCGACGAGCACAGTCAGCTGCGGCCATTGAAAATGGTGCTGGTCAAACACGATCTGGGCCACCGCCTCTATGCCCACTGCGTCGGCACCAGCAACAAGCCGGTGCTCACCGTCACCACCCATGACTGCCCGGACGGCAAGCTGGTCTGGTATCTGGGCGGGGATCTGGCCGAGCAGGGCGTGGACCGCAGCGACGAGCAACAACTGGCCGCCGGCCGGGCGGAACTGAAAAAGCTGTTCCCGTGGCTGGACTTCAGCCAGGCACAGCTGGCCACCCTGAACGTGGTGCGTGCCGAACCGAAACAACAGAGCCTGGTCAAACCGGACAACGCCTACGCCCGCCGGGATCACAACCTGATCATCAGCTGGCCCACCAAGCTGACCCTGGCGCCGGATCTGGGCGACCGGGTCATGGCACTGGTGGAAGAATCCGGACTGAAACCGGGGGCGACGCCATTAACCGTGCCGGCCGAGTTGGAACAGGCTCCCATGGGCGTACCTTACTGGCACACCTGCTTTAATGAAGGGCTGACGTCTGACCTCTGACGTCCGATTGTTTTCAAGGATTTTCTCATGGCATTCATGCGCCCGCTGGGCAATACAGGTCTGACCGTCAGCGCCCTTGGCCTTGGCACGGTAAAGATCGGCCGCGACAAGGGCGTCAAATACCCCAACGGCTTCACCATCCCCGATGACAGGGCGGTGGCCGATCTGCTGGCCCGGGCCCGGGATCTGGGCATCAACCTGATTGATACCGCGCCGGCCTATGGCCACAGCGAAGCACGGCTGGGCCAACTGCTGCACCAGCGCCAGGACTGGGTGATCGTCACCAAGGTGGGCGAGGAGTTCGACAACGACACTGGCGACAGCCATTTCGACTTCACCCCGGAGCATGTGCAGCGCTCTGTGGAGCGCAGCCTGGCACGGCTCAACACCGACTACCTGGATTGCGTGCTGGTGCATTCCGACGGCAACGATCTGGAGATTATCCAGCACCTGGGCACCCTGGACGCGCTCAACGCGTTGAAACAAAAGGGGCTGATCCGGACCACCGGCATGTCCACCAAGACCGTGGCCGGCGGTATCGCCACCCTGGAAAAAGCGGACGTGGCCATGGTCACCTACAATCTGGCCCACGATGAAGAGGTGCCGGTGATCGAACATGCTGCCCGCCACGGCAAGGGCATTCTGATCAAGAAGGCCTTTGCCAGCGGCCATCTTTGCCATGACGGGGACGACCCGGTGCAGCAAAGTCTCAACCGCATCCTGGGCACCGACGGGGTCAGCAGCATCATTGCCGGCACCATCAACCCACGGCATTTACAGGAAAACGTCAGCAAGGCCCGCCGGGCCTGTGGCGAATAAATCACAACAACAAGGAGGGTGCCCATGCGCCCATGGCTACTGGTCGGCCTGCTACTGACTACCACGGTCTGTCAGGCTGACGATGTGCTGTTGCTGAAAAGCCCGCCGCGTGACTGCCAGCCACTGGACGATGTGAGCGTGGACAGCGGCGGCGAATTACAGGGGCTGTTCTTCAGCGACGCCATGATCGAGCGCAATGTGCATCACGCCCTGGAAAAAGCCGTCCGCAAGGAAGGGGGTAACCGCACCGTGATCAAGGACCGGCGCGCCTACCTGATGGACAACCACCGTCGCGGCATCCGCCGCATCGAACTCAAGGCCGCCGTCTGGCACTGCCCACCGGCCACCGATTAATCGCCGTCTTGCCTGTAATGCCGCTCACGTAATTTCAGGGTCTGTGTGGGAGCATGCTTGCGCGCCAATGGAGCATTCGGAAATGAAGGCTTCGCGTGCAAGCACGCTCCCACAAAAAACCGAGATTACGATCTAAATGAACAGCATTGCGCCTTGCCCGGAGTTACCGCTCAGCGTTGGCAAAGACGGTACGCAAGGCCGCGCCCTGACGGCGAAAATCCCTGCCCAACGATTGCGCCAGACTGGCCTGCGGGTCGTCGATAATAATGCCCGCCTGCGCCAACTCCGTGATCACCTGCTCCACCGGCTTGCCGGCCAGTTGCGCCACCTGGGTTAGCGGCGCCTGACTGACCGCACTGAAGGCCAGCATGGCCGGGTTGTCGCCATGCTTGCCCGGGCCCATGCCCGGCAGGGAAAAGAACGACGCCGCCAGCGCCAGCACACACACCAGCATGATCACCGGGCCGGTCTTGCCGGCCACGAAGTGCCGTTTGAAACTGGTCTTGTTAACCAGCACATGCAGCAACACGCCGCCAATCATCAGCCAGCCCGCCCACTCATGGAACAGCTTGTTCAGGCCGCTATTAAGGTGAAAGAACATCAAGACGCCGGTGACGGCCATCAGCGTAAAGACGCCCATGGTCAATGGCGTGGCCCACTCGCGGGAAAGTTTCATCATTGTGCTTCCGGTATCACGGGCCCCCTGCCCGACTGGCCGCCAGCATAAAGCAGAAGCGGGTCGGCAAAATTGCAAATAAAGTGAAAACAGCTCTCATTCTCACAAATTCTGAGCGCAGGCCCGCCTGCTCCCCACCCGGATGGAATACTCCTGCACGAGCAAGCGCACTGGCGGAGCGTAAGAAAGCCTTGCTCTTCACTCGCCAAGACGCGCCGCTACCGTTGCATAAATGCGCTAATCAGGCATGACTTCCAGCTGCCCTGCAGAGGGCCAACAAAAGCACGCCTATATTGGCGCCCACCAATACACCCACAAGAAAAAGCAGCATGTCGCCCTCCTGAATCAACCGTTCCCTGGTTGCCTGACTATTCTCAGATAAGGCCGCTTCTCATCCCATCCATCGGGGTACAGCGCTGCCGCCTCCTCATTGGAAACTGCGGGCACGATGATGACATCTCCGCCCGTTTTCCAATTCACAGGTGTGGCCACCTTGTGGCTGTCGGTCAACTGCAAGCTGTCGATCACCCGCAATAACTCATCGAAGTTGCGCCCGGTACTGGCCGGGTAGGTCAGGGTCAGGCGGACTTTTTTGTTCGGGTCGATCACGAACACCGAGCGCACCGTCAAGGTGTCGTTGGCATTGGGATGGATCATGCCGTACAACTCACTGACCTTGCGGTCTTCATCTGCCAACAAGGGGAAGTTCAGCACACTGCCCTGGGTCTCTGCGATATCCCCTTTCCAATCATGATGACTAGCCAGAGAATCCACCGACAGGCCGATAGCCTTGACGTTGCGCTTTTCAAACTCCGGTTTGAGCCGCGCCACTTCACCCAGTTCGGTGGTGCATACCGGGGTGAAATCCTTCGGGTGGGAAAACAGCACCACCCAGCCATCACGCGCCCAGTCATGGAAATGGATCTCACCGTCGGTGGAATCCTGGGTAAAATCCGGAGCAATATCACCAAGTTGCAAAGCCATGAAAACCTCCTTTCGGTTCATACAGTGAATGGGAATTAAAGATGACATAAGGTGGCATAAGGCGGCTCCGCCCAATCCACCCACAACCCTGATTGATACAGAAAATCCTCGAACAGCCAGCGCCCTTCCAGCCAGTTGCCAACCCCGGCGGCCACATTGATATGACCACGATCCCCTACATTGTGATAATCCGTACGCAGGCGGCGGGCCAGGCAGTACGCCTGAAAGACACTTATCCAGGGGTCGGTATTGCTGCTGATCAGCAGCCCACGAATAGACAACGGCAATGGCCGCAGCGCGTGGCTGACGCCAAACTTTGCCGGGTCGGCAGGGGCCGCCAGAAACAGAGCGGAGACGCGACCGGGATAATCCGCCGCCACAGCGGCACTGGCCAGGCAACCGAAACTGTGCGCCACCAGCACGGCGGGGGTAGGCTCCGCCTGCAAGGCAGCGACCAATCCGGCACGCCAGCACCCCAGGTCGGCGGTCTCCCAGTCCCCCACCTCGATGCGACTGACATGATTGAGCGAATTCTGCCAATGACTTTGCCAATGCTGCGGCTCACTGCCATGCAAACCCGGCACGATGATGACCCGCGAAGGCGAGGTCTCGATACGGCGTCCACCAAACAGTGGGGAAGAAAATTCAGGCATAGCGAATCGCTCCAGCAACACGCGCATCAACGGGCACATCCGGCAAACACCGTGTATGAAGACGCGGCTGCGCTGGCGCCGCCATATTGGCTTGCACCAACTCAACAATGGAACGATTCAGCGGAGAGGGAGAAAGACCGAGAACAACCTGCTTCGCGGGCTGATTCAACCCCTCCCTGGCACTGTCCAATAACACGCGTAGCTTATTGTGCGATAACTCGCTGATGGTCGGATCAAACTTGACCCAGTCAGGCTGCAAGGCTTGTAGATGTGAGATATCCGGCACCTGCCTCACCCCATCGAGCGCGATCTGATAACCTCGCTGCCGGTAATTGGCCACCGCGTCAATCAGGTGCTCGGGGCGGTGCAATGCACGGCTGGAGAGTTCCAGCACGATCCCTGATGGGCTCAGGCCGCACTGGCTCAACACCGATTCAAAAGCTTGTCCATGGTCCGTATTCACCGCAGCGACATGGCGGGGGTGCACATTCAACGTCAGGACCGCCTTTTGCTCACCGCCTTGAAGCAGAAAGTTCAGCGCGTGCAGGGTGCGGCACAGGCGATCCAGATAGATCACCTCTTCCGCACTACTGGGCACGCTGAATACACTGGCCGGCGTCACCGGCGTTCGCTGTGCGGTGGTGGCGCGCAATAGCGCCTCGAAAGCCACAGGGTGGCCAGTACGGGAATCAAAAATTGCCTGGAATTCGGAGCGCAAGGTAAAACCCGCGTACACTCCGGTGACCTCGTGGCCTGACGTGCGTAAGGGGGTGTCGGTATGAACCAGTTGACCATACTGACGCCGCTGCTCCCGATTAAACCAGGCAACCAGCTCGGTCAGGGGCATGGTTGCATCCTCGGGTTCAGTCAATGTCCGATCACCCTAATCCTGACCGGCTTATTCCGTAAAAGACTTGTTTTTTATTTCTTTATTCCAAAACTGGCCATCTCGATTATTCAAAAACGGAATAGATAAATAATTATTTATTCCTTTTTGGAGCAAGAAATTCTTGGCAGACTCTCCTTCCAACGGTGACCACTCACCGCATGCCTACCCGACAGCGGGTGGCTCTGGTGGCCTTTCGGCCAAAGACATATTCAGGGCTCATCGCCTGCCCGCTGTCAGTTAGGAACAGAACACCATGAAGAAAAGACTTTTGCTTGCCGCGTCCACCCTCTCTTTTGCCTTGCCGCTGAGCGTATACGCCAGTCCCCAGGTCTACGGGAAACTCAATATTTCTATTGAGAGTGCCGACCTGGAAGGCGCCTCAGTGGTGAACCCTGCCGCTGAAGATGCCTGGGAACTGAATTCCAATGCCTCGCGCCTTGGAATCAAGGGTGATGTAGATCTCGATGTGGCGAACCTGAAAGCCATTTACCAGGCTGAATTCGGCATTGACGTGGATGAAGGCAACAGCAGCGGCCAAACCTTCAGCCAACGCAATATCTTTGCCGGCCTGCAGGGCGGCTTCGGCACCCTGACCGCCGGTAAGATCGACAGCCCACTGAAAAATGCCGAAGGCAAAGTGGATCAATTCAATGATCTGCGCGGGGATATCGACAATTTGCTTGGCGGTCAGAACCGGGTCAATAACCTGATCCGCTATGAAACCCCTTCCTTCTCTGGCCTGGCCGTGACGTTGGCCGCCGCCCCAGGCGAGCAGAATGTGGACACCGACGGAGACGGTGTTGCCGACGATGGCCTGGCGGACACCAAATCCATTGCCCTGACCTACCAACAGGGCATCTGGTACGCCGCCCTGGCCCATGATCAGGACCAGGCAGCGCGTCGCTCCGTCGATGGTTTCAGCCGTGCCAACATCACCCGCGTCGTGGCACAGATCAAACCCGGCGACCTGGAGCTAGGCGCCCTTTATCAACGCTCCGAAAACGCTGCCTCTGGCAAGGGTGAAGATAACAGCTGGCTGGCCAGTGCCGCCTGGAAAATCGAGCGTATCAAACTGAAAGCACAATACGGCGAAACCCAAGGAGACCAGAGCGATGAAAAAATCACATTGGCCGCCCTCGGCGCGGACTACCAACTGGCCAAGACCAGCCGCGCCTATGTGTATGGCTCTCGCACCGAACGCGACAAGGCCGACCTGACCGATACCAGTGTCGGCGTGGGTCTGGAATACAAATTCTGAGAGCGCCTTATGACACAGCAACGACAACCCCAAGCCCCGCAAAGCGACGCCGAACTGGCGAGCCTGGTGGCATCACTGATCAAGGATCTCCGCTTTGGCACCCTGGAACTAACCGTCCATGAAGGTCAACTGGTGCAAGTGGAGAGGAAAGAGAAATACCGTTTCACCCCTCGCCGCAACGGCTAATCATTGCGGCGACAATACCCGGCTGACCGGAAAACCGGAGGTCTCCATGACGTTGAACTAAACGCTATATTCTGGAGGCAACACCATGTCATTCCGTTCCTTGCTTGCCGTCTTCGGCCTTGCAACACTACTTTCCGCCCCGGCCTTCGCTGACCGGGAAATTCTCAATGTGTCCTATGACCCAACCCGTGAACTGTACAAGGAGTTCAACGCTGCTTTCATCAAGAAGTGGCAAAAGGAGCACGGAGAAACCATCACCGTTCGTCAATCGCACGGCGGTGCCGGCAAACAGACCCGCGCTATCATCGATGGTCTTGAAGGGGATGTGGCAACCCTGGCGCTGGCCTACGATATTGATTCCATTTCCGAAAAGACTGGCATCATCCCGAAAAACTGGCAAAGCCGTTTGCCGAACAACAGCGCGCCTTACACCTCCACCATCGTGCTACTGGTCCGCAAGGGCAATCCCAAGGGCATTCATGACTGGGACGATTTGATCAAACCCGGTGTGGAAGTGATTACCCCCAACCCGAAAACCTCCGGTGGTGCTCGCTGGAACTATCTGGCCGCCTGGGCCTATGCCAAAAAGAAATACGGCTCGGATGAAAAAGCGCGCGATTTCATCACCAAACTCTACCGGCATGTACCGGTACTCGATTCCGGCGCTCGTGGCAGCACCAATACGTTCGTCAAACGAGGCATCGGTGATGTACTTCTTGCCTGGGAAAACGAAGCCTTCCTGGCGATCAACGAACTGGGCAAGGATCAATTCGAAATCGTGGTGCCCTCCATTTCCATTCTCGCCGAACCGCCGGTGACCGTGCTGGACAAGAATGCCAAGAAACATGGCACCCTGGACATCGCCCAGGCCTATCTTGAATTTCTTTACAGCCCCACCGGGCAGGATCTGGCCGGCAAGCACTACTACCGCCCCACCGACCCCAAATTCGTGAAGAAGTACGCGAATCAATTCCCCAAGGTCAACCTGGTTACCGTGGATAATGCGTTTGGCGGCTGGCAAAAAGCCCAGAAAACACACTTCAACGACGGTGGCGTGTTCGATCATATTTATCAGCCCGGCAACTGAGGTCACAGCATGCGCCAACGATCGGTCATACCCGGCTTCGGGTTGTCCCTGGGCTACACCGCGTTTTATGCCGGCCTGGTGGTATTCATCCCACTGGCAGCCCTGTTCATCGAAGCCAGCAACCTTGGCTGGGGGGAACTGTGGCAAACGATCAGCGCACCTCAGGCGGTAGCCAGCTACCGCCTGAGCTTTGGTGCCTCACTGGTGGCCGCCAGCCTGAATCTGATATTCGGGCTGCTGGTCGCCTGGGTGCTGGTGCGCTACCCGTTCCCCGGCAAAAAATTCATCGATGCACTGGTCGATCTGCCCTTTGCCCTGCCCACGGCGGTGGCTGGCATTGCGCTTACTGCGCTCTACACGCCCAACGGCTGGGTCGGCCACCTGCTCAATTTCAAGGTGGCCTATACCCCTCTGGGCGTGGTCGTCGCACTGACATTCATTGGCCTGCCTTTCGTGGTTCGCACCGTTCAACCGGTACTGGCTGAACTGGAAGCTGAAATCGAAGAAGCCGCCGCCAGCCTGGGGGCCAATCGCTGGCAGACCTTCCGCCGTGTTCTTTTCCCCGCACTGCTACCGGCCATGTTGACCGGCTTCGCGCTGGCGTTTGCCCGTGCCGTGGGGGAATACGGATCGGTGGTATTCATCAGTGGCAACATGCCCTTTCGCACGGAAATCACACCACTGCTGATCATCACCAAGCTGGAGCAGTACAACTACGCCGGCGCAGCAGCCCTGGGCGTGGCCATGTTGCTGGTTTCTTTCGCCCTGTTATTGATCATCAACAGCCTCCAGCACTGGAGCGCCAAGAAAACCGGAGGCAAATAATGGCTGGCACCATCACTACACTGGGCAATAGCCATGCACCCCGCATCAGCAACGTGACACAGGAAAGCCGCCCCGTGCGCTGGCTTCTGATCAGCCTGGCCATTGCGTTCCTGTTTCTGTTTCTGGCCTTGCCCCTGGCTGCGGTCTTCAGCGAGGCATTCTCCCGTGGTTGGCAGGTTTACTGGCAAGCACTGCAAGAGCCGGATGCCTGGGCCGCCATCCGGCTGACATTGATCGCCGCCGGCATCGCCGTGCCACTGAATGTGATCTTTGGTGTCGCGGCGGCCTGGGCGATTACCAAGTTTTCATTTCGGGGAAAACAATTTCTCATCACCCTGATTGATCTTCCTTTTGCGGTATCACCCGTCATTGCCGGGCTCACTTATGTCTTGCTCTATGGCAGCCATGGCCCTCTCTGGTCCTGGCTTTCCGAACACGATATCAAGATCATCTTTGCCACTCCCGGCATAGTCATGGCCACCATCTTCGTGACCTTCCCCTTCATTGCCCGTGAGCTGATCCCGCTGATGGAAGAACAGGGCACCAGTCATGAAGAAGCCGCGCTGACACTGGGCGCCAGCGGCTGGCAGACCTTTCGCCGCATTACGTTGCCCGCCATTAAATGGGGGCTGCTCTACGGCATCATTCTCTGTAATGCCCGGGCCATGGGGGAGTTCGGTGCGGTCAGCGTAGTGTCAGGGCACATTCGCGGGCAGACCAACACGCTGCCCCTGCATATCGAGATTGCCTACAACGAATATCATTTTGCTGCCGCTTTCGCCTGTGCATCACTGCTGGCGCTACTGGCGCTAGCCACCCTTTTTGTCAAATCCCTGCTGGAGTGGAAAGAGCGGCATGAACGCTTTCTTGCCAGCCAGGCAGCGCGCAAGGAGCCATAAACATGAGTATTGAAGTTCGTCATCTCAGCAAACATTTTGGTGCCTTTCAGGCGCTCGACAATATCTCTCTGGGTTTTCCCAGCGGTGAACTGGTTGCCCTCCTCGGACCATCCGGGTGCGGCAAAACCACGCTACTTCGCATCATTGCCGGCCTGGAATATGCCGATAGTGGGCAAGTCCTTTTTCACGGCGAGGATTCCACTGGCAAACATGTACGCGACCGCAATGTGGGTTTCGTCTTCCAACATTATGCCCTGTTCCGCCACATGACCGTTTTCGACAACGTTGCCTTTGGTCTGAGTGTACGCCCTCGGAGCCTGCGCCCCTCCAAGGCTGACATTGCCAGACGGGTTCATGAATTACTGGAACTGGTACAACTTGATTGGCTGGCCGACCGTTATCCGGACCAGCTCTCCGGTGGTCAGCGGCAGCGCATCGCCCTGGCTCGCGCACTGGCAGTGGAACCACGGGTACTGTTGCTAGACGAACCCTTTGGCGCGCTGGACGCCAAAGTACGCAAGGATCTTCGCCAGTGGCTACGACGGCTGCATGACGAGCTACACATCACCTCTATCTTCGTCACCCACGATCAGGAAGAAGCCATGGAAGTCGCCGACCGTATCGTGGTTATCCATCAAGGGCGAATCGAGCAAATTGGAACGCCCGATGAAATACAGCAGCAATCTGCATCACCCTTCGTCTGTGAATTTATTGGTCAAACCAATCGTTTCGAAGGCAACATTAAAGATGGCTGGGCGGACTTCGGTGACTTCAGGCTCGAAACACCGCCACGTCTGCAAGAATCAGCGAAATTGGCCGGCTACGTGCGTCCACACGAAATAACGCTACACAACCAGGCATCAGACAATTCTATTCCTGTCACGGTGGCATCTCTCAAACGTCTCGGCCCGATTATCCGGCTTGGTCTGGTCTCCACATCGGGACAGGACATCCATGTAGAGCTGGCTTCACAACAGCTTCCCAAAGATACGGAGGTCGGCGCCAGGCTGTTTGCCACCCCCATACAGGCCCAGCTGTTTGCCGTATAGCCCACTTAGAGGATTGTAGCCATTATCTGCTGCCCGGCCTGACGTCCCTGCTCATAGCCCCGCGCCAGCCTGGCCCCATCGGTGGTTAACCGCCGCACTGGAAAGTCCTCGTCCGGTGCCACTACCCGCACCCGGCAATCCGGCGGCGGCGAGGCGATGAAATCCAGCGAGGCATTGTAGACATGGGCCCGGCGGCGCATGGCGTGATAGACACCCGGCGCATCCTTCATGAAAGGCCGCAACAGTGGCGCCAGCGAATCCGGCCGCTTGCGATACCCCTGCGGGCGGGACAGCACCACGGTAATGTCCCGGGCCCCTTGCCGGTAGGCCCATTGCACCGGGATGGAATCGGCCAGCCCGCCATCGGTCATGGCCTGGCCTTCCACCGCCGGGTAGCCCCGGTAGGCCAGCGGAATCGAGCAGGAGGCGGTGACCAGATGATCGAGATTGTCCGGCCGGGCCCGGAAGTAACAGGGGGATCCATCCCGTGCCGAGGTGGTCACCACCCACAGCGGAATCTCGCCCTGCCAGTGGCGCTCCAGACTCAGGGGGACCTCCTTGAGGGACTGGTGCCACAGCCAGTGCACGTCGCACAGGTGGCCACCGCTGGCAAAGCGTTTCCAGTTGATGAAATCCGGCCGGCAGGCGTGGTCGGTGATGATGCGGCGACTGCGGCCGTGATCGCCGGCCAGGTAGCCAATCAGGTTGGTGGAACCGGCTGACACGCCCACGGCAAAATCGAAACCGCGGTGTCCGCTTTCCAGAAAGGCATCCAGAACGCCGGCGGCAAAGATGCCGCGCATGGCGCCGCCCTCCACCACCAGTGCGCGCCGTGACATAAACACTCCAATAACATTTGTATATAACCCAATATTGCACAGCACCAGCGAGGTTGCCATCGCGTCAGCCTATCACTGCCATATGCACTGCATCGGCGCAGGCGCCCTGCCTTGGCGCACGGCAGCCTGCCAGCCGGGCACCGTCCACCGCGGCAAGCCGCCCACAAACCCAATAAATAACAAATAGTTAGCACCAAACCGGAAAGCTGGCACCGGCTTTGCACTTCCAGGCATACCAACTTGTGTACAACCAGGTGTGCTAACGAATGATTGGCTGGACTCTTCAACAATGGCAGGCGGCCTACCGCAGCGGTGAGATCACCCCGGTACAGGCCATGAAACAACTGGCGACGCACCTGCATGACAGCGAGCGCGCCCTGTGGATTCACCTGCTTGATGAAGCCAGCCTGGTGAAACAGGCCGAAGTACTCACCGATCTGTCCCTGCCGCTTTACGGTATTCCCTTTGCGGTGAAGGACAACATCGACGTGGCCGGCCTGCCCACCACGGCCGCCTGCCCGGATTTTGCCTACATCGCCGAGGCCGACGCCGGTGCCGTACGTCTACTGCGCGAAGCCGGCGCTATCGTGGTGGGCAAGACCAACCTGGACCAGTTCGCCACCGGCCTGGTGGGAACCCGCTCGCCCTACGGCGAAGTGCCCAACCCGTTCAACAGCGATTACATCAGCGGCGGCTCCAGTTCCGGCTCCGCCGCCGCCGTCAGCCTGGGCCTGGTGCCGTTTGCGCTGGGCACCGACACCGCCGGCTCCGGCCGGGTGCCGGCGGCCTTTACCAATACCGTGGGCCTCAAGCCCACCCGTGGAGCCATCAGTACCCGGGGCGTGGTGCCGGCCTGCCGTACCCTGGACTGTGTGTCGATCTTTGCCCTCAACGTGGACGATGCCCGCACCCTCTATCAACGCCTCGGCCAGTTCGACCCGACCGACGCCTTCAGCCGCCCGGCACCGGACCGGCTGGCCACCAGCCTGCCGGCCCGCCCCCGCCTGGGTATTCCCAAAGATCTGCCCTGGTTCGGCGACAGCCAGGCAAAAGCCCTGTGGGAAAAACAGCTGACGCAACTGGCGGATCTTGCCGAGCTGGTGGAGCTGGACACCATGGTGTTGCAGGACACCGCCGCCCTGCTCTACCAGGGCCCCTGGGTGGCCGAGCGCTTTACTGTCACCGAGTCACTGCTGAAGGAAACACCCAACGCCTGCCTGCCGGTGATCCGCGACATTCTCGAACCCGCCGCCACTCTCAGTGCCGCCGACACCTTCCGCGCCCAGTACCAGCTGGCCGAACTCAAGCGTCAGGCGGACGCCCTGATGGCCAGTGTCGATGCACTGGTGGTGCCCACCGCCCCGGGCATCCATACCCGCGCGGCAGTCAGCGATGATCCGATCACGCTCAACAGCCAGCTGGGCACCTGGACCAACTTCGTCAATCTGCTGGACCTGTGCGCCCTGGCCCTGCCCGGTGGCTTCCGTGACGACGGCCTGCCCGGCGGCTTCACCCTGATTGCCCCGGCCTGGCAGGACCTGGCGCTGACCGAGTTCGCCGGCCGCTGGCAACAACAACAGCCCTGGACCGCCGGCGCCACTGGCCAGCCGCTAGCGCCGCCGGCGCCGGTTGCCCGCATCCTGGATGACGACGACACCATCACCGTGGCGGTGGTTGGCGCCCACCTGTCGGGCATGCCGCTCAACAGCCAGCTCACCGAACGCCACGCCGTGCTGCTGGAGGCCACCCGCACGGCACCCTGCTATCGCCTCTATGCGCTGGCCAACACCACGCCGCCCAAGCCCGGACTGATCCGCGATGACGCCGCCGGCGACAGCATTCTGATCGAACTGTGGCAGATGCCGATGGCGAACTTCGGCAGCTTCGTCAGCCTGATTCCGGCACCGCTGGGCATCGGCAGCCTGGAGACCGAGGACGGTCGCTGGGTGAAGGGCTTCATCTGTGAACCCTGGGCCATTGCCTCCGCCACCGAAGTGACCGCCCTGGGGGGCTGGCGGGCCTACATTGCGCAACGCAACAACGCCAGCTGAATTGCCGCGACACCTGCAACACGCCATGAGAGACACCGAGGAGACAGAGAAATGTTACGCAAAGTCCTGATCGCCAACCGGGGAGAAATCGCGGTACGCATCTGCCGCACCCTGAAAGACATGGGCATTGCCTCGGTGGCGGTCTACTCCGACGCCGACCGCAACAGCCAGCACGTCAGCGCCGCCGACCAGGCGGTGGCACTGGGCGGGCAGACCGCGGCGGACAGCTACCTGAAAGCGGAGCGGATTCTGCAAGCGGCCAAAGACACCGGCGCCGACGGTATCATCCCCGGCTACGGCTTCCTGTCGGAAAACGCCGATTTTGCCGAGGCCTGTGATGCCGCCGGCATTGCCTTTGTGGGCCCCACCCCGGACCAGTTGCGCCAGTTCGGCCTCAAGCATGAAGCGCGAGCCATCGCCGAGCAGGCCGGCGTGCCGCTGGCCCCCGGCACCGACCTGCTGCAAAGCCTGGATGACGCCAAAACCGCGGCGGCGCGGATCGGCTATCCGATCATGCTGAAAAGCACCGCCGGCGGTGGCGGCATCGGTCTGTCGCGCTGCAACAGCGAAGCGGAACTGGTGGCCGCGTTTGAATCCGTGAAACGCCTGGGCGAAAGCTTCTTCTCCGACAGCGGCGTGTTTATCGAACGCTTCGTGGCCCGTGCCCGCCACGTGGAAGTGCAGATTTTCGGTGACGGCAACGGCAGGGTACTGGCCCTGGGCGAGCGCGAATGTTCCCTGCAACGGCGCAACCAGAAAGTGGTGGAAGAAACCCCGGCCCCCAACCTGCCCCAGGCCACCCGCGAAAAACTGCACGCCAGCGCCGTGCGCCTGGGCGAGGCGGTGAACTACCGCTCCGCCGGCACGGTGGAATATATCTATGACGACGAGCGCGACGAATTCTATTTCCTGGAGGTGAACACCCGCCTGCAGGTGGAGCACGGTGTCACCGAAGCGGTGTTCGGGGTGGACCTGGTCAACTGGATGGTATCCCTGGCCGGCGGTCAGCGTCCGCCGCTGGATAGCGACTACACCAGCCAGGGTGCGGCCATGGAAGTGCGCATCTACGCCGAGGATGCGCTGAAGGATTTTCAGCCCAGCCCCGGTGAGCTCACCGAAGTCTCGTTCCCGGACAACATCCGCCTGGACGGCTGGGTGGATACCGGCACCGTGGTCAGCCCGCACTACGACCCCATGCTGGCCAAGGTCATCGTTCATGGCCGCGACCGTGCCGAGGCGCTGGAGAAGATGCAGACCGCGCTGGCCGAAACCCGGCTGTCAGGCATCGCCACCAACCTGGATTACCTGCGTCAGATTTTGCGCGACGACAACGTCATCGCCGGCACCGTCTCCACCCGTTACCTGGAAACCTTTGCCTATACCCCATCGGCCGTCGAGATTGTCGAGCCGGGCACCTACACCACGGTGCAGGATTACCCCGGCCGGGTCGGTTACTGGGATATCGGCGTGCCACCCTCCGGCCCCATGGATGACTTTGCCTTCCGCCTGGCCAACCGGGTGGTGGGCAACCACAGTGGCGCCGCCGCCCTGGAAGCCACCCTGGTGGGCCCCAGCCTCAAATTCCACTGCGACACCGTCATCGCGCTCACCGGCGCCCATTGCGAGGCCAGCCTGGATGATGTGCCGGTGGCCTTCTGGCAACCGGTCAGTGTCAAGGCCGGCCAGACCCTGGTCACCGGCAAGGTGGACAGCGGCTGTCGCACCTATATTGCCGTGCGCAACGGCATCGACGTGCCCGACTACCTGGGCAGCAAATCCACCTTCGTGCTTGGCCAGTTCGGTGGCCACGGCGGGCGCACCCTGCGCAAGGGTGATGTGCTGGCCATCTGCCAGCCACAACTGGCCGGCTGCCCGACGCCGGCCCCGGTGGCCGACCCGCATGCGGTGGCCGACAACCTGATTCCCGACTATCCCCAGCACTGGGACATCAAGGTACTGTACGGCCCCCATGGCGCGCCGGACTTCTTCCGTGACGCGGCCATGGAAGAATTCTTCCAGGCCGACTGGCAGGTGCACTACAACTCCAACCGTCTGGGCATTCGCCTGGTGGGCCCGAAACCCAGCTGGACCCGCACCGACGGCGGCGAAGCCGGCCTGCACCCCTCCAACGTGCACGACAACGAATACGCCATCGGCTCGATCAACTTCACCGGCGACTTCCCCGTGATCCTCACCAAGGATGGCCCCAGCCTGGGCGGCTTTGTCTGCCCGGTGACCATCGCCAAGGCCGAACTCTGGAAGGTCGGCCAGCTCAAACCCGGTGACAGCATCCGCTTCTCGCCGATCAGCTTTGCCCAGGCCCGGGCCCTGGAAGATGCCCAGGATGCCTCGGTGGAAACCCTGGGCCGGATTCCCGTGGTGCAGCCGGAACTGGCTGACCACAGCGGCGCCTTCACCTCGCAAACCATGCTGGCCGAGCGCGATGCCGACGGACACATGCCGCGCATCGTCTACCGCCAGGCCGGCGACAAATACATCCTGATCGAGTACGGCGATAACGTGCTGGACCTGGCCCTGCGCATGCGCGTGCATGCCTTGATGGAAAGCCTCAAACGCGACCCGGTGGACGGCATTCTGGAACTGTCGCCGGGGGTGCGCAGCCTGCAGGTGCACTACGATTCCCGCCGGCTGGCCCAGGAGGATCTGGTAGAGACCTTGCTGGCCCGGGAAAACACCATCGGCAGTGTCGATGACATGGTGGTCACCTCCCGCGTGTTGCACCTGCCCATGGCGTTTGAAGACAGCGCCACCCTGGACGCGGTGAAACGCTACCAGGAAACCATCCGCCACGACGCGCCCTGGCTGCCCAGCAACGTGGAATTCATTCGCCGTATCAACGGCCTGGATAACATCGACCAGGTCCGCGATACGGTGTTCAGCGCCAGCTATCTGGTACTGGGCCTGGGCGATGTCTACCTGGGCGCGCCCTGTGCCGTGCCCATTGATCCTCGCCACCGCCTGATGACCTCCAAGTACAACCCGGCGCGAACCTTCACCGCCGAAGGCACGGTGGGTATCGGCGGTGTCTACATGTGCATCTACGGCATGGATTCCCCCGGCGGCTACCAGCTGGTCGGCCGCACCCTGCCAATCTGGAACAAGCACCTGAAGAACCCGCAGTTCAAGGATGGTGAACCCTGGCTGCTGAAGTTCTTCGACCAGGTGCGCTACTACCCGGTCAGTGAAGAAAAGCTCACCGAGATGCGTGAAGCCTTCCGCCACGGCCACCTGCAGGTGGAGGTCACCGAAGAGCCGTTCAGCCTGGCCGAGCACCGTCAGTTCCTGGAAGACAACGCGGACAGCATCACCGCCTTCAACCAAAAACGCGATGCCGCCTTCCGCGAGGAAGTGGCGCGCTGGCAGGACGAGGACGCCGCCATCGAATCCGCCCTGATGGGCAGCAAAGCGGACATCGGCGAGGTGGACGGCCACCTGATCAGCGCCGAGATCAGCGGCAATGTCTGGAAGCTGCTGGTGGAAGAAGGCGCCCAGGTCAGCGAAGGCCAGCCCCTGGTGATCGTGGAAGCCATGAAGATGGAATTCGAAATCACCGCCAGTGTGGCCGGCACGGTCACCGGCCTGCACTGCCAGCCCGGCGCCATCATCAATGCCGGCGACCCGGTGGTGGTGATCGACACCGGCAACGCCGCCTGACGGCGACCGGCAAGCCCGAGGTGAGGTAACCGCATGAATGCACGCGCAAAGAAAACGGAAAATCTGGCGGAACGGATTTACCTGGCACTCAAGCAGGACATCTTCGATTTCCGCCTGATGCCCGGCGACCGCTTCAGCGAGAACGAAGTGGCCGAGCGCGTCGGTGCTTCCCGTACACCGGTTCGCGAAGCGCTGTTCCGTCTGCAACGCGAAGGCTATGTGGATGTTCTCTATCGCAGCGGCTGGCAGGTCAAGCCATTCGACTTCAAGTATTTCGAAGAGCTCTACGACGTGCGCACCATTCTGGAATGCGCCGCGGTGCGCAAGCTGTGCGAACAACAGGACGAGCTCAGCAATCTTGATGATCTGGTGGCCACCTGGTGCCTGCCGGTGGCCCAGCGGCTCAGCGACGGTGTCACCGTCAGCGGCCTGGACGAGCGCTTCCATACCCGGCTGGTGGAAGCCGCCGGCAACCACGAAATGGCACGCATCCACCACGACCTTACCGAACGGCTGCGCATCATCCGCCGGCTGGATTTCACCAAGCCACCGCGCATCGAGGCCACCTACAACGAACACCAGGCGGTGCTGGAGGCGATCCTGCACCGCCGGGTGGAACAGGCACAGATTTTATTACGGGCTCACATTGAAGAGTCCCGCAACGAGGTACGGAAAATCACCGTTCACATGTTGCACGAGGCACGAATGAGCAGCCAGCAGGCTGCCAACCATTAGTTCAGGGAACGCTGCATCACCACGCAGCTTTGCACGGCTGAGCCCGATTGGGTTCGAGGACAGGGACGAGGCAGGCCCGCAAGGGCCTACAAACACCAAGGTAATGCAAGGGGAAACACCATGACGTTCAAACGTTCCATGAAAAAAATGGCCGCAGGCATTGTTGCCTCCAGCGCCATCTTCTACAGCGGTGCGGTAATGGCCGCCGATACCATCAAGGTGGGTGTGCTCCACTCACTGTCCGGCACCATGGCAATCAGTGAATCCACCCTCAAGGACACCGTGCTGATGCTCATCAAGGAGCAGAATGCCAAAGGTGGCGTGATGGGCAAGAAACTGGAACCGGTCGTTGTGGATCCGGCCTCCAACTGGCCGTTGTTCGCGGAGAAGGCCCGTGAGCTGATCACCAAGGACAAGGTTGACGTGATCTTCGGCTGCTGGACCTCGGTCTCCCGCAAATCGGTACTGCCGGTGGTGGAAGAACTCAACGGCCTGCTGTTCTACCCGGTACAATATGAAGGCGAAGAGTCCTCCAAGAATGTCTTCTACACCGGTGCCGCGCCGAACCAGCAAGCCATCCCGGCGGTGGACTACCTGCTCAACGACCTGGGTGTGAAGCGCTTTGTGCTGGCCGGTACCGACTACGTGTATCCGCGTACCACCAACAAGATTCTGGAAGCCTACCTGAAATCCAAGGGCATTCCCGATGAAGACATCATGATCAACTACACGCCGTTCGGTTACTCCGACTGGCAGTCCATCGTCAGCAACATCAAGGACTTTGGCAGCCAGGGCAAGAAAACCGCCGTGGTCTCCACCATCAATGGCGATGCCAACGTGCCCTTCTACAAGGAACTGGCCAACCAGGGCGTAAAAGCGGAAGACATTCCGGTGGTGGCCTTCTCCGTGGGTGAGGAAGAACTGTCCGGCATCGACACCGGCCCGCTGGTCGGCCACCTGGCCGCCTGGAACTACTTTGAAAGTGTCGATACCGAAGCCAACGAGAAGTTCATCGACGAATGGCACCAGTACACCGGTAACGACAAGCGCGTGACCAACGATCCCATGGAAGCGACCTACATCGGCTTCAACATGTGGGTAAAAGCCGTAGAGAAAGCCAAGTCCACCGATACCGACAAGGTCGCCAAGGCCATGATCGGCATGGAAACCCCCAACCTCACCGGCGGCATGGCGGTGATGAACAAGAACCACCATCTCTCCAAGCCGGTACTGATCGGCGAGATCCAGGACGATGGTCAGTTCTCCGTGGTCTGGCAGACCGACGGCCTGGTGAAAGGCGATGCCTGGTCTGACTTCCTGCCCGGCTCCAAGGACCTGATCTCCGACTGGACCGCGCCGATCAACTGCGGCAACTACAACGTGAAAACCAAAACCTGCGGCGGCCAGGCCGCTGCCGAATAAACCACCCGCAACTTGCTCCGGGCGCCAGGCGCCCGGGGCCTTTACCGGTTTTCACTGCGTGTTGAAAAGCGTCCGCACGCGCTCGTTTTTCAACACTCAGCCCATTGTTTGAAGGAGCCCGCCATGGGTCACCGTATCTGCCGCCTGGCCTTTGCCCTGTTACTGCCCTGGTTGTGCAGCCTTGCCTGGGCCGAGGCGCCAAAGAACAGCACCACCATCGAGTCGGCCACCACTGCCGACCCGGCGCCCAGGGACCTGCACACGATCCTGCAACCGCTGACCGAACGCAGCTTCGACAAGAAGGAAGCCGCCATTCGCCAGCTGGCCGAGCAGGACAGCCCACGGGTGGTACCGCTACTCAACGCCCTGATGGACCGCGACCTGCTGCACTGGAAAGATCAGGATCGCATTGTGCTGGGCAAGAAAGTCGACGGCGACTGGCAACTGTATGATCCGGTGACCGAGCAACCGCTGGCCCGGGTCGGCCGTCGCGATGCCCGGGCAGTGGTCATCAACAACCACCTGCGTACCGTGATCAACAACCAGCTGGCCCTGCGCAGCCTCAACAGTAAAAACAGCGACGAGCGCTACCAGGCCGCCAATCAGCTGATCGGCAACCTGGACCCGGACATGCTCGCCGCCCTGTCGCAGCGTCGTGAGGTGGAAACCCGCAGCCGGGTGCTGGATGAAATCACCACCGCCCTTAACATTGCCGCGCTGCACAGCGACGACCTGACCACTCGCCTCAACGCCATCGACGCGCTGGGCAGCGACCTGCACCCGACGGTAAAAAACACCCTCAACCAGGTACTCCGTCAAAGCGACAGCGAGGTGGAAAAAGCGGCCGCACGGAAATCCATTGATCGTATCGAAGCGCGCATCGAACGTTTCCAGACCGCCGACACCATTTTCTTCGGCCTTAGCCTGGGCTCGGTGCTGCTTCTCGCTGCCATCGGCCTGGCCATTACCTTTGGTGTCATGGGGGTGATCAACATGGCCCATGGCGAGCTGATCATGCTGGGGGCCTATACCACCTATGTGGTGCAGCAACTGCTGCCCGACAGCCATGAGTGGTCGCTGATCATCGCCATCCCGGCGGCGTTTCTGGTGTCCGGCCTGGTCGGCATCCTGATCGAGCGATTCGTGATTCGTTATCTCTATGGCCGACCGCTGGAAACCCTGCTGGCCACCTTCGGTGTCAGCTTGATTCTGCAGCAGGCCGTGCGGGTCATCTTCTCGCCGTTGAACCGTACCGTGGTCACGCCGGACTGGATGAGCGGCGCCTGGCAGATCAACCCGGTGTTCTCGCTGACCTTCAACCGGCTCTACATCATCTTCTTTGCCCTGACCGTGTTCCTGGCCCTGCTCACCCTGCTGAAGAAAACCCGGCTGGGCCTGCAGGTGCGCGCGGTCAGCCAGAACCGCAATACCGCCCGCGCCCTGGGTATCCGCAGCGAACGGGTCAACGCCCTGACCTTCGGGCTCGGCTCCGGCATTGCCGGCATCGCCGGGGTGGCCCTGGCACAGCTCACCAACGTGGGCCCCAACCTGGGTCAGAGCTACATCATCGACTCGTTCATGGTGGTGGTGTTCGGTGGTGTCGGCAACCTGTGGGGCACGCTCACCGCCGCTTTCGGCCTGGGCATTGCCAACAAGTTCCTGGAGCCGGTGGCTGGCGCCGTACTCGCCAAGATTGTCGTGCTGGTCTTCATCATCCTGTTCATTCAGCGCAAACCCCGCGGGCTGTTCCCGCAACGTGGCCGGGCAGCGGAGGAATAAACCATGCGTCACTCAACCTTCAAGACCGCACTCACCGACCGCACGGCCAGACATTTCATCGGCGTACTGTTCGCCGCCACCCTGCTGGCCGTCCTGTGCAACCAGTTGTTCCCGGCGGACTCGGCCCTGCATGTCAGTTCCTACACCATCACCCTGATGGGCAAGTACCTGTGTTATGCCCTGCTGGCCCTGGCACTGGATCTGGTATGGGGCTACTGCGGCATTCTCAGCCTGGGCCATGGCGCCTTCTTCGCCCTGGGCGGCTATGCCATGGGCATGTATCTGATGCGCCAGATCGGTGATCGCGGCGTCTACGGCAATCCGACCCTGCCGGACTTCATGGTCTTTCTGAACTGGAAGGAGCTGCCCTGGTACTGGCATGGCGTCGATCATTTCTGGTTTGCCGCCCTCCTGATTCTGCTGGTGCCCGGTCTGCTGGCTTTCGTGTTCGGCTGGCTGGCGTTTCGCTCGCGGGTCACCGGCGTCTATCTGTCGATCATCACCCAGGCGCTCACCTATGCGCTGATGCTGGCGTTCTTCCGTAACGAGCTGGGCTTCGGCGGCAACAACGGTCTCACCGACTTCAAGGATCTGCTCGGCTTTTCCCTGCAGGCGGACAGCACCCGGGTAGGCCTGCTGATTGCCAGCGCCGTGGCCCTGGCCGTGGCCTTCGTGCTGTGTCGCTGGATCACCGGCAGCAAACTGGGCCGGGTGGTACTGGCAGTGCGCGATGCGGAATCCCGCGCCCGCTTTGTCGGCTACCGCACCGAGCACTACAAGCTTTGGGTATTCACGGTGAGCGCCATTCTGGCCGGCATTGCCGGGGCGCTGTATGTGCCCCAGGTGGGCATCATCAACCCCGGTGAATTCTCGCCGCTCAATTCCATCGAGCTGGTGGTGTGGGTGGCCGTGGGCGGTCGTGCCACGCTCTACGGCGCGGTCATCGGCGCCATTGTGGTCAACTACGGCAAGACCGTGTTCACCGGCCTGATGCCGGAAGCCTGGCTATTCGCCCTCGGCGGTCTGTTCGTGCTGGTCACCGTCTTCATGCCCCAGGGCCTCACCGGCGTGGTGCAACAGAACTGGCCAAAACTGAAAGCCCGGCTAAGCCGCAACACCGACCAGGAGACGAGCAATGACTGCGCTTGATTCCCTGCGGGAAACCTTCCGCCGCGACCAGGTATTCGACTTCATGCGCCAGGGCACCCGGCCGGTACTGCCCGGCCAGGTGGACGCCGGCAAGAACATCCTTTATCTGGAAGACATCACCGTCAGCTTCGATGGCTTCAAGGCCCTCAATGATCTGACGCTCTACATCAAGACCGGCGAGCTGCGCTGCATCATCGGCCCCAACGGTGCCGGCAAGTCCACCATGATGGACGTGATCACCGGCAAGACCCGGCCGGACAGTGGTACCTGCTTTTTCGGCCAGACCCTGGACCTGACGCGCATGAGCGAAACCGATATCGCCACCGCCGGCATCGGCCGCAAGTTCCAGAAGCCCACCGTCTTCCCGGAACATACTGCCTTCGAAAATCTGGAGCTGGCCATGAACGCGCCCAAGGGCGCCTGGCATTCGCTGTTCAGCCAGCTCAGCGGTGAGCAGCGCGACTGGATCGAACAGACGCTGGCCACCGTGGGCCTGCTGGATGATCGCGACAAGGTCGCCGGCCTGCTTTCCCACGGCCAGAAGCAGTGGCTGGAAATCGGCATGGTACTGATGCAGAAACCCCAGCTGCTGCTGGTGGACGAACCCATTGCCGGCATGACCCGCCAGGAAGTGGAACGCACCGGCGAACTGCTCAAAAGCCTGGCCGGTGAACATTCGGTGGTGGTGGTGGAACACGACATGGAGTTCATCCGCTCCATTGCCAGTACCGTCACCGTGCTGCATCAGGGCAGCGTGCTGGCCGAGGGCACCATGCAACAAGTGCAGAATGATCCGAAGGTAATTGAAGTCTACCTGGGCGAATAATCGACCACTGCAGGAGCTTGCCTGCAAGCGAAGAGGCTTGGTTCGCGTGCAAGCACGCTCCTACAGCGGCGTCGAACCATGTTACGGAGTAAAACCGTGCTGAAACTGAACAACGTCAACCAGTACTACGGCGAATCTCACACCCTCTGGGATGTGGATCTTGGCCTCACCCAGGGCGAATGCCTGTGCGTCATGGGACGCAACGGCGTGGGCAAGACCACCTTGCTGAAAACCATCATGGGGCTGCTGCCGGTAAAAAGCGGCAGCATCGAATTCAAGGGTCAGGACTTCGCCCGCCAGGCCGCCGAAGAACGGGCCCGCGCCGGTATCGGTTATGTGCCCCAGGGCCGGGAAATCTTCCCGCTGCTGACCGTGGAAGAAAACCTGGAAGCCGGCCTGCAGGCACGCCTGGACCGCAGCAAGAAAATCCCCGACCGTATTTATGAACTGTTTCCGGTCCTGCACGACATGCGCAACCGCCGCGGCGGCGACCTGTCCGGTGGCCAGCAACAACAACTGGCCATCGGCCGGGCCCTGGCCCTGGACCCGAAACTGCTGATTCTGGATGAACCCACCGAAGGCATTCAGCCGAACATCGTCGACATGATCGGCCGCGTGATCAAAACCCTGAACAAGGAAGAAGGGCTCACCGTGTTACTGGTGGAACAGAAACTCCACTTCGCCCGCGCCACCGCCGACCGCTTCGCTATCCTCGATCGCGGCAGCAAGGTCGCCGAAGGCGCCATGAGCGAACTGGATGACACCCTGATCAAAAGCTACCTGACGGTCTGACCATGCTTGTCGGCGCGTCACTGGCGGGGTGACAAACAGCCACATCCAGAATCGCTTTCACCACAGAGAGCACGGAGATCACCGAGGAAAACAAGGATGAGCGCTCTGTGTGCTCGGTGATCTCTGCGGTAAATCCATCCCGCGTTATCGCGTCGACATGACCTGGCTCATCAGCTGGCGTTGCGCCAGACATCCCTCAGCTGGCCATTCTCACCAAACAGTTTTTCCCGCCAGGCTTGCTCCAACGCCGAAGTATCGCGCTGGGCAGGGTGAAAATTGCGGGCAAAGTACTCGGGCATCAACGGCAGTATCCCGGTGATAAAGCCTTTTCGGCCCAGCAGCAACGACAGCCCTTGGGCAATATCCTTCCAGTCCGTTGCCCGGCCTTCTCTGGCCACCATCCAGGACCAGCTGATCAGCAGCCCGGGGGTCAGACTCGCTATGACCAGCGGCAAGGCCAGCAGCCGCTGATACCAGCGATTGCCTATCAGGTTATAGACATCATAGGTCACTGACTTGTGCTCCAGCTCTTCCAGTGCATGCCACTCCCAAAGCGTCAGCAGCTCCGGGTCGGCCCGGCGGCGAAACTCTTCATCGGTGAGCAACTGTTCGGCCAGGGACGCGGTGAAGTGTTCCATGAAGGTGGTACAAGCCAGTTGCTGACTGGCCGGCAGACGGGACAACAGCCATAACCCGGCTTTGACACTCTTCTCCGCCACCGAGGTATCAATGCCCCGCTCGGTCAGGAAGGCATTAAGGCGTTCATGCTCACGGCTGTGAATCGCCTCCTGGCCAATGAAGCCGGATACTTCCGCCTTCAGTTGCGGATCGGCAATGCGGTGACGATAACGTCGCACGGATTCCACAAAAAACATCTCTCCGGGCGGGAAGAATCCGGAAAGCACCGCGAAATGCACAGAGGCCGTGGCGTTGTTGCCGTACATATAGCGTGGGCTTGTCTCGGCAAAATGAAAGTCGATCTGGCGCGGAGGAATCCCCACCGTGGCGCCGGCGAGGCGGCGCACCTTCTTGCCGATACGAGTCACAGCATTCATGGCACATCTCCGTGGTCTGCAGGCCCAAACGGGCGATAAACAGATTGGCAGCGTTTATCACTACCACCTTGCCATTGATCAATGGCAAGTTAAGTATGGACAGAGATAGCCCCCGGCCCCCATGTGACCAGGGCCTGTTTTATTGTGAATTTGGCTCAGCCAACCACGACCACGGTGACCATGACCCCTGCCAGCCCTTACATACCCGGCCACTATCTGGTTCAGCTGATGGACAGCAGCCTGTTACCCGTGGCGACCACCGATTACCTGAAACAGCATCTGGTAAAAACCGGACTGGACCCGCTACAACTGAGCGAAGCCAGGCTGTCACCTCAATCGCTGGAAGCGCTGCTAAACGCCTGGCCGGATATTCACCCCCAGCGTCTGGCTTTTGAATTTGGCCAACAGGTCACCCTCACCAGTCAGGGCAACCTGAGCCTGCTGATCATGACCGCGCCCACGCTGCGCGAGGCGCTGGGGCTGTACCGGTTTCTGCCATTACTGACCAATGCGGTCAGCCTGCGGTTTTACGAAACCGAAGAAAGCGGGCATATCCAGATTCAGCCTCACAGCGGTTCCGCCATGCTCGATTCCCTGCTGGTTCTCTATGGCTGCGCCGGACTGGAACGCCTTTGCACCCTGCTGACAGGCCAGACACCACCGCTCAGGATCTGCGTGGCAAAGGAATACGGTGTGCATGATCTGGCACCGGCACTGCCGGAAAACTGGCAATGCGACGGTGTTATTTCTTCGCTCACCTGCCCGTCAAACGCGCTGGATCTACCTTGCCAATATGCTGACAGCCTGACCCACCATCGGCTTCTCAAGGAACTGGCAGGGCAACTGGCCAGCCAGCAGCAAACCGTTCCGCTGGTTTCCAGAATCCGTCAGCTGCTGACAGAAGGACGCATTGCCCCCAACCAGGAAAGTATCGCCCGGGCACTCAACATGTCACGCAGCACACTCAAACGACAACTCACCCGTGAGCACACCCACTTCCAGGCAATACTCACCCACTTCCGCAAGGAAAACGCCGTGCGATTGCTACTGGGCACCACACTGTCACTGGACCAGATTGCCGAACAACTGGGCTACAGCGACCAGACCAATTTCAGCCACGCCTTTCGGCAATGGTCCGGCATGACACCCGGCCAATTCCGCAAGCACTCCCGCTAAACAATCCGTCCTTTTTTCAGCCACCGCATCCATTGATGCCAGCCCAACACCACTTCATACACGTGAATGCTAGGAGCTTGCCTGCAAGCGAAGGGGTAGGCCTCGCTTGCAGTCATACCCAGAGGGCACAGGCGCGCCTGCGGGAAGAACACCAGTCGGCACGGCAATGGACAGCGGGTGCTGCAGCTCTCAGACTGCACGCTCCACACGCCATTGCAGATTCGCCCATGCTTGCCACCATCTGGACCATCATTGCTCCCGTGCTGCTGTGTGCCGGGCTGGGTTATGTCTGGGCGCGGGCGGGGCGGCCGTTTGATACGGCCATGGTGACGTCGCTGGTGACTACCGTCAGTACGCCGTGCCTGATCGTGGCGACGCTGGGGCGCTCGGATCTGGACATGGCAGCGCTTGGGCATATCGGCGGGGTGGCCTTGTTGGTGCTGCTGACCACGCTGGCACTCAGCGCGCTGGCCATTCGCCTCAGCGGGCAATCCTTTCGGGTTTTTCTGCCGTCACTGACCTTTGCCAATACCGGCAACATGGGTATTCCGCTGTGCATGCTGGCTTTCGGCAAACCCGGGCTGGCGCTGGCGCTGGCCTGGATGATGGTCTACTCGGTGCTGCAGTTTTCTCTGGGGCTGGCCATTGTCAGTGGCCAGGGAATGTCACTGAAACTGCTGCGCCACCCGATTCTGCTGTCGGTATTCCTGGCGGTGGCCATGGTGGCCTGGGACCTTTCGCTGCCGCCGTGGCTTTATAACAGCGTCAAGCTGGTGGGGGATCTAACCATTCCGTTGATGCTGATTACGCTCGGCGTGTCGCTGTCGCAGTTGAAGGTACACCATCTGGGCAAGGGCGCCGCCTTTGCCTTACTGCGATTGTTGATGGGCTTTGCCATCGGCTGGGCGGCGGTGAGTCTGTTTGATCTCACCGGCACCCTGCGTGGCGTGGTACTGATTGAATCCAGCATGCCTGTGGCGGTTTTCAACTACCTGCTGGCGAAAAGCTACAACCGGGGCGCCGAGGAAGTGGCAGCCATGGTGATGGTTTCCACGCTGGTTTCCTTCCTCACCTTGCCCCTGTTGCTGGCGCTGGTGTTATAAACCCCCGAACACTTCTTCCAGCAGATCGTCCATGGCGGCAAAGGCCCGGCGGGCCACCACCGGGTTGTAGACGGAGCGACCGGGAATATTGGCATTGGGGTCGGTGAACGAATGCACCGTGGCGCTGTAATTGACCAGTGTCCAGTCCGCCTGGGCGGCATCCATTTCGGCCTTGAAGGCCTGCTGGTCTTCGGCGCTGACCATGGGATCATCGGCCCCGTTGAGCACCAGCACCGGGCCGGCAGGTGAGGCGGTGGCCGGTTGCTGGGTGGTCAGCAGGCCATGAAAACTGACAAAGGCGCGGGCATCAGCGCCGCAGCGGGCCAGCTCAAGCGCACAGGCACCGCCGAAGCAGAAGCCGAACACTGCCACCCGGTCTTCGGCTACCCCCAGTTTGCCCGCTTCCTGGCGAAGGGTCGCCAGCGCCGCCAGCAACACCTCCCGTAACTGTTGCACATCGGCGCGGGCCCGGGTCATGGCCTCCATGGCCTGCTGGGCATCCTGCGGCCGAACGTCCACACCAAAGGGGTCCAGCACCAGAATCACGGTGCGGGCATCCAGTCGTTTCTCGGCCTGGGCCATGGCCGCCGCACTGATGCCGGCAAAATTCGGGGCCATTAGCAGTGCCCGGTCCGGGGTGGCCTTGTCCTGATAAAGCAGATGCCCCTGATAGTCGCGACCCTGCACCTGATAATCCACGGGCCGGTTGATAATCTCGCTCATCATCGCTCTCCTGATACTGTCAGCGGCGGGCAACGCACCCACCAAGAAAAGGCAGCATAAAGCATCCACCGGCCGAAACGCCAAACACGCCGGCTGTGCTAACCTGCCCTCTCATGCCTGACAAGACCGACATCATGCTCAATCGCCTGACACAACTGTTCCCGCTCTGGGCGCTGCTGTTTTCCGCCCTGGCCTACTGGCAACCGGCCCTGCTTACCGACCAGAAAGGCGCCATCGTGCCGCTGTTGATGGTGATCATGTTCGGTATGGGCATGACACTCACCGGCGAGGATTTTTTGCGTGTGATCAAGGCCCCGAAAGTGATTGGCCTGGGCGTGGTGCTGCAATACACGCTGATGCCGCTGCTGGCCTTCGGCATCGGCCAGCTGCTGGATCTGCCACGGGAATTACTGGTGGGGCTGGTGCTGGTGGGGGCCTGCCCGGGCGGCACGGCCTCCAATGTGATTGCCTTCCTGGCACGGGCGGATGTGGCACTGTCGGTGACGGTGACCTTTGCCTCCACCCTGATCGCGGTGCTGGCCACCCCGCTGCTCACCTGGCTGTACCTGGGCGAACGCATTCCCGTACCGGTGGGCGGGATGCTGTTGTCGCTGGCGCAGATCGTTCTGCTGCCGGTGGTTGGCGGCTGCCTGATCAACAGTGTTTTCCACCGCCAGCTGACACCGCTACGGAATCTGTTCCCGCTGGTTTCGGTGGCGGCCATTGTCTGGGTCATCGGCATCATCGTGGCACTGAATCAGGGGCGTATTGCCGATGCCGGGTTGCTGGTGTTCGTGGCCGTGGTACTGCACAACGGTCTGGGCATGCTCGGCGGCTACACCGGCGCCCGGCTGATGCGTCTCAATCGCCAGCAGGCTCGCACCCTGGCCATCGAAGTTGGCATGCAGAACTCCGGGCTGGCCGTGGCGCTGGCGGTCAAACACTTCTCCACCCTGGCCGCCCTGCCCGGCGCACTGTTCAGCATCTGGCACAACCTGTCGGGCTCAATGCTGGCCGCGCTCTGGCAACGCAAACCCTCGACCCCGTAGGAGCTTACTTGTAACTGCCCCTCAACGAGGAACGCAAGTCTGATTCGGCTGTAAGCAGCCTCCTACAGGGAAAACATAAACCCACCGAGGCAAGTTAGGTTGAGGTAAAAAGAGCCCGCCCTATCCATCTGACCGGACGCTATATCCTAACCGATTACCCCTTCCTCTTTCTGGCCATGCGATCTGCATCAATGAAAGCCTGAATCACGTCCTTCACTGTTTTCTTTCTGGAAGGCGATAGGGAGAGCAACGCCTTGATCAAAAAACGATCATCCGCGCTAATTTCTTCCGATTCATAACCATATTTCGGTGATATTTCCCTACCCGTAGCTGGTGCACCATACCTTAACGTCGAAGGCTCAACACCGAGCCATTCAGCCAACACCATCAGCTTATCTTGCTCCGGAATGGATTCACCACGCAGCCAGCGGCGCACAGCCTGAAAGGTAACAGGGTGCCCCCAGTATCTTAGATTGAAGTTCTGTTCAACCACTGAAGGGCGCGGTTCATAACCTTCCGCGATCAACGCGGCCTTCAAACGCTCGGCAAACTCGGCTTTTTCACTCATTCCCGAAAACTGAACTTGTTGTTTAGTTTCGGGTTGACTTTCAGTTCAACTCTAATGTTAAATTATTAGTTAAATAACGAATTAAATCACCACTTTAATGAACAAATAACCAACAACCGTCCATGGATGGACACCAGATATCGTCCACAGGGATGCCATGACGCCTAAAAGAACCACAGACAAACAGCTTGCATCGGACATGATCCGCCTATTGCTCGATAGCACTGGTCTACGCCAAGCAGATATCGCAGAGGCTCTCTATGTCAGCCCTGCGGTGATTAGCTTGCTAAAAAACAAGAAATGGCAGTCAAGCGATATCAGCAAACATATAAAAGCACTTGAGGAGTTGTTAAAAGCATATCGGCTCACCGCCTCGTCGCAAAAAAGGCGCACAAGAACGAGCCGCCGTGATGATGAAGTCTTTGCTGATTGGCTCGTAGAAGCCATGCAGAAAGAAGGTATTGAGCCTGCCGAACTCGCCAAGCACTCTGGAGTCTCTTTGCCCGCCATCAGCATGATCCTGGATGGCACCACCATCAACCCCCAGAAAGCCACCAAAGAGAAGATTCAGAAAGCCTTCTCCATTCCTCAACCCATTAGCCCAGAGATCAATAAAAGCCAAGGGCGAGAAATATTCTCGGGGCTCCCTTATACCCCGCAAGAAATTCGGCAAGTACCCACCAATATCGTTGGTGTTTATGTCATTCATGATCGGCGCGGATACATCACTTACATTGGGCAGGGCAACATACGTAAACGACTTCGCCATCATGCCGAGAACCGTGCCTTCCTGGATCAGCGCGTCGCTCATTCCTTCAGCTACGTCATCCTTGGAGAAAACAACAAGCAAAGTCGTGAAGAGTCTGTTTTTCTAGAAAAATTACTCATTCGATTTTGTGGCAATGCTGTTCTTTTAAACAAAAGGCTTTTAACCGACCTTTCCGATGCCAATTAACAACAACGCCCATAGAGGAAAATCATGCAAGAAGAAAAAGACATATGGTTTGGAACTCCATCTCAAGTAGTAAACCTAGGAACATTTATTATAATGGGAATTTTCTTCTGGTTAATATTCCCTCTTTTTATAATTCTGTGGCGATGGGCTCAAATTAAAAACACAAAATACGAGCTAACAACCGAAAGGCTACGAACCCGACACGGCGTACTCAACAAGAAAACAGATGAACTAGAGTTATACAGGGTTCGGGATTACAAAATGGATCAGCCTTTTTTCCTAAGACTGTTTTCACTAGGAAATATTATTCTTGAAACATCTGATCGATCACATCCACAAATAGTACTGAAAGCCATACCCAACACAGAACAACTCAGGGAAACCATAAGAAAACAAGTCGAAGCCTGCAGAACAAGAAAACGTGTTCGAGAAATAGATGTGGAATAAACATTACCATGTCAATCTTTCAATCCATACTGCTTATTGTTGGAATAGGCCTTCTCTTACTCGGCGGACTCTCTGGCCATGCACTATTTTCCAGGGCAACCAGAGACTCCGAAAAATTCGGTGATGAAACTAATATTGGCACTCTTTGGGGGCTATTTTTCCTTTCATTGCCAGCCGGGCTACTGCTCATATGGCTTGGGCTCCCTTAAGATACATAAAGGAAAAACATGAAAATAAAGAAATCAACATATACATCATTAGCCATTTTATTACTTTCAGGCTGCTCTTCAGAGCCACCGAAATGCTCAGACACATCCACCCTAAACCTAGTGAAAAAGATTTTCTTCTCAGAACTTGAAAAAACCATCAAAAACGCTGGCGGAGACCCAACTCCCGTAATCTCCTCAATTCAAGAGAGTGCATCACTGTCCGTAGCAAATATCCGGACTGAAAATTACGAGAAGGATGCAAAACGCTATTCCTGCTCATCCGATGTAGTCCTACAATTAAATGATACACCAGAATCTAATAGCGCCTTAACGCTTCTCGATAAAGCCATCAATTACGATCAAAGGAATCAAGAAATTTCCGGACAGTGGAAGGAGTTTGGTAGACAAGCGCTAGCTTTGAAAATTGGATTCAGGGATATCCCCGACCTGTCTGAAATAAACATCAACGGGACCAGCATCACTCACCCCATTTCCTACAGATCCTCAATTGCAGAGACTCCAGGCGAAAAGAACAAGCAATACTTGGAAGCCATAGGCATGTCCCCCATGGTCAATGCAACCCTAGCCTTATCTTCTGCTGGAGCCTTCCCCCATGACTATCTAACAGGAACAAAATTCAAGACACCCGACGACTGCATTGACTACCTTGTCTCCGAATTTAGAAAAGAAAAGGGTGAAGAGGCAATGATCAGATCCGATGTAATGCAAGAATGGACTGAAAAATGCAATTCACGGTTTCAATAGTCCCCTCTCTATAACTTTACCAACCAGGAGAAAAAGATGACCATGCAGCCCATGCCCATACCTAAAAATGGAGCCTGCCCAAGCGGATATTCCTCTCAAGGAAACATGTGTGTGCCTAATGCAAATGCAAGACCGGCCATTACCAAAGATGGAACCTGCCCCTCTGGCTGGAGCGCCCAAGGTAATTATTGTGTGGCAAACAAACCGAACCCCAAGAACGTCATTCCAAAAAACGGAAGCTGCCCTTCAGGCTATAGGGCGCAAGGAAAATATTGCGTTCAAAACTAGATAGGGCGGTTGCTCCCTACGGCGCAAGACCCTCCCGCGCCCAACTTCCGTACGCCTGCCTTCGATAGCGAAAACAGGCTCGCACCCTAGTCATCGAAGTGGGCATGCAGAACTCCGTGCTGGCCGCGCTCTGGCAACGCAAACCCTCGGCCCCGTAGGAGCGACGCTCGAGTCGCGAACCGGTCTGATCGCACCCCCTTTCGCGACTCGAGCGTCGCTCCTACAAAAGAAAAACGACGGCGCGGTTAGGGGGCGAGACGCTCGCGATGCCAACGGCCATCGGCCTGTTTGAAATAGCGAAAGCGGTCGTGCAGGCGACTCGGGCGACCGTGCCAGAACTGGATTTCCGTGGGCACGATGCGGTAGCCGCCCCATTGGGCAGGTTTGGGTACCGGCGCCTGGGGATGCTGTTGTTGCAGGGCCTCCACCTGGGCTTCCAGCCATTCACGGGTCACCGGCTGACTCTGCGGGGAAATGGCGGCGCTGACCTGGCTGCCATAGGGGCGCGAGGCAAAATAGGCCTGCGACTCTTCCTCATCGACCTTGTGGGCTTCACCGATCACGATCATCTGCCGGTCAAAAGGCTGCCAGAACATGGTGAAGGACACCCTGGCGTTGCCTTCGATCTCGCGACCCTTGCGGCTGTCGTAATGGGTAAAGAAGGTGAAGCCGCCGCCCTCGATGCCCTTGAGCAAAACTACCCGGGTGGAAGGCTGACCATCGGCGCTGACGGTGGCCAGCGTCATGGCATTGGGCAGCGGCAGGCCGGCATCGATGGCCTCATCCACCCAGCGTTGCGCCTGGGCCAGCGGGTCGTCGTGGAGGTCCGCCTCGGTGAGGCCATCAGCATGGTATTCTTCGCGCACGTCTTTCATGGAAAGGATCAACCGTTGTCAGAATGCACCGGCAGTATAACCCGCCCGCGTGAAGGCGCCGATGATATCGATCAAGCCGGGCACCTGGATACCCGCGGGGAAAACCGTCGCCGCCACGCGCTGCAACCGGACACCCCGGTGTGGCTGTTCGGTTATGGCTCGCTGATCTACAAGGTCGACTTCCCCTATCTGGAATGCCGACCGGCACGTATCCATGGCTGGGCCCGTCGCTTCTGGCAAGGGTCCCACGATCATCGCGGCACCCCGGACAAACCGGGCCGGGTGGTCACCCTGATCGAAAGCCCGCAGGCCGAGTGCGTGGGTATGGCCTACCGCATTACCCCGGATGTGTTCGATCATCTGGATGTGCGTGAGAAAAACGGCTACCTGCGCTTTACCACCGCCCTGCATTTTAACGATGGCGACCAGGCCGACGGTCTGGTCTATATCGCCACCGCAGATAACGCCGCTTTTCTGGGCCCGGCCCCCTACCCGGCCATGGCCCGGCAGATTGCCGACAGCCGCGGCCCCAGTGGCCACAACCGGGATTACCTGTTGCAGCTGGCCGAGGCCCTGCGCAAACTCGGCGCCCACGACGAGCACGTTTTTACTCTGGAACAGATGTTACTCGACCCGTAACCCTGACAATTTTTTCAACCCGGTAGCACGCACCCATGACCTCTGCCTGCCCCTGCCAATCCGGCCTGCCCTATACCCAATGCTGCCAGCCCCTTCACCAGGGCACGGCGGCCGCCAGCCCGGAAGCGCTGATGCGTTCGCGTTACAGCGCCTTTGTCCTGCGCCTCACGGACTACCTGCGCGAAAGCTGGCACCCGCACACCCGCCCGGCTACTCTGCAACTGGACGGCGAGGAACAATGGCTGGGGCTGGAGATCCTCGCCAGCGAGTCGCAGGGGGATCAGGGCCGGGTACATTTTCGCGCCACCTGCCGGGATGCCGCGGGCTTTTCGGTACTGGAAGAGCAGTCCCGCTTCGAGAAGGTCGACGGCCACTGGCGTTACCGGGATGGTGATGCCCGGGTGCAGGCCCTCAAGCCGGGCCGCAATGATCCCTGCCCCTGCGGCAGTGGCAAAAAATACAAGAAATGCTGCGCCTAAGGCCGCAGCCCGAACCGGAAGAAGCCATGCCGTCATCGTCGGATAACCGCTACGCCTTGATATTGTTCTGCCTGTTCTGGCTCGCCTGGGTACCGCTGGCCATTGACCCGCTCTATCCCCATGACTGGCTGCTGGAGAACATGCTGGTGTTTATCTCGGTGCCACTGGTATGGATAGGCTGGCGCCGTTATCACCCGTCTCGCACCGCCAGCACCGCCATCTTCCTGTTTGCCCTGCTGCATATTCTCGGCGCCCATTACACCTACGCGGAAGTGCCCTACAACCACTGGACCACAGAGCTGTTCGGCAGCTCGCTCAATGAAGCTCTCGGCTGGCAACGCAACCATTTCGACCGGCTGGTACACGGCCTGTTCGGCCTGCTGTTCATGCCATTGTTCGCGGAAATCTTTCAGCAGCGCCTAAGCGCCAGCCGCCGCTGGCAGGCAGCCCTGGGCGTGACACTGGTACTGGCCATTTCCGCCGTTTACGAAATCATCGAGTGGCTGGCTGCCATTAGCTTTGGTGGCGACCTGGGCCAGGCCTATCTGGGCACCCAGGGCGATGCCTGGGATGCCCAGAAAGACATGGCCCTGGCCGGGCTGGGCGCTGTGATCGGTGCTATATGGATCAGTTTGCGCAACCTTGACCGGCGTCAATAATCGCCTCCTCGGTGGTGCCATAGTAGAGCCTCACACTCACACAGGGAGGTTCCCATGGCGTCACATCAGCAACGTATCGAAAAAATCAGCGAGACTCTCAAGAACTGGGACTACCAGCTCGACCGTCTTGAGCACCGCCTGATCGACCTGAGCGAGGAAGCCCGCCAGCAAGCCAAGGAAGCCCTGGCCGACCTCAAGGAACAGCGTAAACAGATGGCCACCCGCCTCGAGGAAGGCCGCAGCCAGGCCGGGGAAATGCTGGAGGACTTCAAGGACGGCATGGAAAAAACCATGGACGACTTCAAGGAACGCCTGCAGAAAATGCGCCATCAGGTGGGCGACAAGGACGACTGAGCCGGCAACAGAGCTTGTACTCTCTACCCGGCGCGGCGAGGATAACGCTTGATCCTGCCGACGCCGGGGACCACCAATGACCGACCGTTATTTTTACCAGCCTGGCCAGGGCCATGGCCTGCCCCACAACCCCTTCAATGCCATCATCGGTCCGCGACCGATTGGCTGGATTTCATCTCGCAGCAAGGCGGGCATTCTCAACCTGGCCCCCTACAGTTTCTTCAACGCCTTCAACTACACGCCGCCGATCATTGGCTTCTCCAGCGTCGGTTACAAAGACAGTGTGGCCAATATCGAAGCCACCGGCGAGTTCGCCTGGAATCTGGCCACCCGACCGCTGGCCGATGCCATGAACCAGAGCTGCGCGGCCGTGGCGCCGGAGGTAGACGAATTCCAGCTGGCCGGACTGACGCCGGAGGGTTCCCGGCTGATCGGCGTGCCCCGGGTGAAGGAAACGCCGGTATCGTTCGAATGTCGTCTAAGCCAGCTGATTCGCCTGACCGGCGCGGATGGCCAGCAAACCGACAGCTGGCTGGTACTGGGGGAAGTGGTCGGCGTGCATATTGACCGCCGCCTGCTCAAGGACGGGGTCTACCAGACCCACGCCGCCGAGCCGATTCTGCGCGCCGGCGGCCCGGCGTCGTACTACGGCATCAGTGCCGGGCAGCATTTCCAGATGTACCGGCCGGACTGACCCTTAACTGGCGCGGTTGCGCATGGCCAGCGGAGTCACCCCGAACCAGCGCCGGAAGGTGCGGCTGAAATTGGAAGTATCCTGATAGCCCAGCCGCTCGGCCACGCGCTCAATCGGTTCATGGGTTTCCAGCAGGTACCAGGCGGCCAGCTCCCGGCGCACTTCATCAAGCAGCTCCTGGTAACTGGTGCCCTCCGCCTTGAGTTTGCGAATCAGGGTGCGCCGCGACATGGCAAAACGGTCGGCCATGGCCTCCAGGCTCGGGTAGTCGGTGCTTTCCAGCAGGCAATTGCCGATCTGCTGACTGAGCGGGCCACCGCCCTGCAATTGCCGCAGCTGATGCTCGCAATCACGCACGGCAGTGCGATGCAGGGCCGGGTCGGCGGTCAGGCAGGGCGTGGCCAACGTCGCGGCGGAGAGCTCGATGCGAAATCGGGGCGCGCCAAAGGTCACCGGGCAGCCCAGGCGCTCCTCGTAGACCGCCGCCCAGGGCGGCGCCTCGAAGGGCAGTGACACCCGGGCATCGCGCAGGCGCCGGGAGGACACCGTATCCACCAGCTGGAAATAGGTGGCCAACAGGCCGCCGTGGATAAACTCCCGCGTTTCCGCCAGATCCATGCGCTCGTGCAGCACCAGCGCCACGCCACTGTCGGTTTCCTCCAGCGCTATCTCCGTGAGCCGCAGACGCACACCCACATAGCGGGTCACCACCTCCAGTACGGTGCGCACATCCGGCGCCGACACCACCGCATAGCCCAGCGAGCCGTGGGCGGACACCGCCGTCATGCCACCGATATCCAGGCCGATCCAGGGCTGACCGGTCAGGTCCACGGCGCGGTGAATCAGTCGGCCCAGCTGCTCCAGGCTGAGATAACGGTGCTCGCTCAGCAACTGCTCCCAGTGCAGCCGGGTGCCCGCGAAGATGGTCGCGTTATCAAAGCCCAGCTGCTGCAGGTGAGCACACAGCAACCGGCTGTAGGTGGGATGAATAGCCGGGCGTAGCCGGTCAGTCTGCGGTTGACTCATAGTCTGTACTGGCCTCCTGCCCCCATCCTACCCCTAAACAGCCTGTTTAATCTGTCACTTTATGACGATTTATTGCCACCTTCTGCGGTGCTCGCCCCGCCCCTGTCGGCGCACCATGACCCCATTGAATGGCATCAAGGAGTGCATGATGAGCAAGGCAGGCGTTTTCACCGGCCCGTCCGGTATCCAGTATCGCGACCGCAAACGTTATCTGTGGGTCACTTCCCTGTTTGTTCCGTCGCTGGTGTTTCTCGGCCCCGGCCTTTACCTGGCCACCGACAATGCCCTGTGGCTGTGGCTACCCCTGGCCTTTTACTACCTGGTGGTGCCGGTGCTGGACCTGCTGATCGGCGAAGACCTGAGCAACCCGCCGGAAGAGGTGGTACCGCAGCTGGAAGCCGACAACTACTACCGCTGGATTACCTACGCCCTGGTGCCCATCATCTGGGGCGTCTACCTGTTCGGCATCGCCTTCATGGCCACCCAGCCGCTGCCGCTGCACGGCATTATTGCCATGATCATCCTGCTCGGCGGGGTATGCGGTTTCGGCATCAACCTGGGCCATGAACTGGGCCACAAGAAAAGCCGCACCGAGCGCTGGCTGGCCAAGTTCGTGCTGGCGCCCTGCGCCTACGGCCATTTCTTCATCGAGCACAACAAGGGCCACCACCGTGACGTGGCCACCCCGGAAGACCCGGCCAGCTCGCGCATGGGCGAAAGCATCTGGAAGTTTGTCTGGCGAGAAATGCCCGGCGCCTTCAAGCGTGCCTGGCAGCTGGAGAAGACCCGCCTGCAACGCGAAGGCAAGGCGGTCTGGAGCCTGCACAATGAGATCCTGCAACCGGCGCTGATCACCCTGGTCACCTGGGGCGCGCTGACCGCCGTGTTCGGCCTGTCGATCCTGCCGGTGATTCTGGCGGTGGCCTTCTGGGGCGCCTTCCAGCTAACCTCGGCCAACTACATTGAGCATTACGGCCTGCGCCGCCAGAAGGACGCCAACGGCCGCTACGAGCGTACCCAGCCGCACCATAGCTGGAACAGCAACCATACCTTCTCCAACTGGGCCACCTTCCACCTGCAGCGCCACTCGGACCATCACGCCCACCCGGCACGGCGCTACCAGAGCCTGCGCCACTTCGAAAACCTGCCCAGCCTGCCCAACGGCTACTTCGGCATGTTCCTGGTCAGCTACATCCCGCCGCTGTGGTACGCGGTGATGGACAAGCGGCTGCTGGCACAGGTCGGCACCAACGTGGACAACATCAACATGGACCCGGCACGCAAGCAGGCTCTGATTCGCAAGTACCAGTTGCGCCAGGGGGAGGCCGCCTGAGACCTTCCCCCAGGCAGCCCCTTTATGCCCCGCCCGCGGGGCTTTTTTATCCCTGAATCTCCATGCATATCGCTCCCGGCCCGCGGATACAAAACCGCTATTGGCTCGCGCCGGCCACGGGTATAGCGTGAAAGTAAACAGGGTGTATGGACACAAAACAGCGAGGTGTACCATGGCTACATTAGAACAAGGCAACGCCACCCCCTGGCACGACGGCAAGCGCTACCTGTGGCTGCTGAGCCCGGCCATTCCGGTACTGGCGGTGCTGTTTCTGGCCCTCTATATCTTTGCCTGGTCCTGGCCGGGCCTGCTGTGGGGCGGCCCCTTCCTGGTCTATGCACTGATCCCGTTCGCCGACTGGGTAGTGGGTACCGACACCAACAACCCTCCGGAATCCGCCGTTCAGCAACTGGAAGATGACAAGTACTACCGCCTGATCGTCTATGCCTACATCCCCACCCAGTACCTGGCCACCTTCATGGGTGCCTGGCTGGTGGCCCAGGGCGATACGCCCCTGTGGGGCCTGGTCGGCCTGGTGTTCAGCGTTGGCGCGGTGAACGGCATCGCCATCAATACCGCCCATGAACTAGGCCACAAGAAAGGCAAGAGCGAGCGCTGGCTGGCCAAGATCACCCTGGCACCGGTGGCCTACGGGCACTTCTTCGTGGAGCACAACAAGGGCCACCACAAGAACGTGGCCACCCCGGAAGACCCGGCCAGCTCGCGCATGGGCGAATCCTTCTGGGCCTTCCTGCCGCGCACCATGATCGGCAGCGTCAAATCCGCCTGGGGGATCGAAAAACAACGTCTGGAACGTTGCCAGCAGCCGCTCTGGTCCCTGAAGAACGAGAACCTGCAATCCTGGCTGATGACCGTGGTGCTGTTTGGTGCCCTGACCGTCTGGTTCGGCTGGGTCGTGTTGCCCTTCCTGCTGCTGCAGGCCTTCTACGGTGCCTCCCTGCTGGAGGTGATCAACTACATGGAGCACTACGGCCTGCTGCGCCAGCAAAAGGCCGACGGTCGCTATGAACGCTGCGAACCGCGCCACAGCTGGAATAGCAACCATATCGTCACCAACCTGTTCCTCTACCAGTTGCAGCGCCACTCCGACCACCACGCCAACCCCACCCGGCGCTTTCAGGCCCTGCGTCACTTCGACGACAGCCCGCAACTGCCATCCGGCTATGCGTCCATGCTGATTCCGGCCTACATTCCCTTTGTCTGGTTCCAGAAGATGGACCCGCTGGTCTACCAGCACTACCAGGGCGACCTGAGCCGGGCCAACCTGCAGCCGGGCAAACGCGACAAGCTGCTGGCCAAATGGCAACAGGCGCCGGTGCAGTACAAGAGCGCCGACTCCGAGCCGGACTATTCCCGGGAAGCCCTGCTGGCCGCCCGCGAAGCCGAGAAGGAAACCGACATCACCCACCGCTTCGAATGCCCCAACTGCGGCTACATCTATGACGAGGCCCAGGGCAACGACAGCGAAGGCTTCCCCGCCGGCACCCGCTGGGCACAGATCCCCGACAACTGGCCCTGCCCGGACTGTGCCGTGCGCGAAAAAGTGGACTTCATTCTCCACAAGTAAACCCAATCCCCTCTCCCCGCCGGGGAGAGGGTTAGGGAGAGGGGCAAGGAGAGCTGTCACATCTTCACCGCCCCCCTGACCCACCCGCTCAACGCCTTATTCCTTCGGCCCTGTTGCCAGCGCCGCTCGCAGGCGTAGCATGAGCACAACGTTTTGCTCACAGGGAAGCTCCATGACAGACACGACCTATGATGTAGTGGTGTTCGGCGCCACCAGCTTTGTTGGCCAGATCCTCTGCCAGTACTACACCGACACCTACGGCGTGGACGGCGAGCTGAAATGGGCCGCCGCCGGCCGCTCGCAGGAGAAACTGGAAAGCGTACGCGCCAAACTGGGCAGCGCCGCCGCCAGGCTGCCGCTGATCGTCGCCAACGCCAACGACGACGCCAGCCTCGACGCCCTCTGCCAACAGACCCGCGTGGTCATCTCCACCGTCGGCCCCTACGCGCTCTACGGCGATGCCATGGTGCGCGCCTGCGTGGACAACGGCACCGACTACTGCGACCTGACCGGCGAGGCCCAGTGGATCGCCGCCATGCTGGAACAGTTCGAAAGCCGCGCCAAAGAGAGCGGCGCGCGCATCGTCCACTGCTGCGGCTTCGACTCCATTCCCTCGGACATGGGCGTGTTCTTCCTGCAGCAACAGGCCGTTAAACAGTTCGGCGAGCCCTGCACCGACGTGGCCCTGCGCGTAAAAGTGGCCAAGGGCGGTGTCTCCGGCGGCACCGTGGCCAGCATGATGAACATCGCCGAGGAAATCACCAAAGATCCCTCCCTGCGCAAGAAGCTCGCCGACCCTTACCTGCTCTGCCCGCCCGGCCATACCTTTAACGCCCGTCAGCCGAAAATGACCCTGACCCGCTACGAGCCGGAATTCGACGCCTGGAGCACCCCGTTCGTGATGGAGGCCATCAACAGCCGCATCGTGCACCGCTCCAACGCCCTCAGCGGCAACGCCTACGGCGACAACTTTACCTACAGCGAGCGTATGCTCACCGGCAAGGGCACCAGCGGCCGCCTCAAGGCCGCCGGCATGGGCGTGGGTCTCGGCGCCTTCTTCGGCACCGCCACCCTCAAACCCGGCCGCTGGCTACTCAACAAGTTCGTGGTGCCGCAACCCGGCGAAGGCCCCAGCCCGGAAGCCCAGAAAGCCGGCTTCTACGACGTGCGCTTCATCGGCCACACCGCCGGCGGCAACACCCTCAAGACCAAGGTCACCGGCGACGCCGACCCGGGCTACGGCTCCACCGCCAAAATGCTCGGCCAGGCCGCTGCCTGCCTGGCCCAGGACGTCCCCGCCGACAAGCCCGGCGGCTTCTGGACCACCGCCACCCTGCTCGGCGACGCCCTGATAAACCGCCTGCAAAACAACGCCGGCCTCAAGTTCGAAGTCCTGAAAGACTGACCCACCCCGCCGGGCAGACCCTCCCTGCCCGGCGATTTTCCGCTCCAGAAAGCCGCGCTTGCCACGCTCCCATGTAAGACATTTGCCATTACATCGAGTCCTTTTGATGTGGCAGCATTTTCGTAGAGGGATCAAGGGCATCTCAGGAAGAGAGGTTGTGGCTCCGGAACCAGCACCACCCATAAAAGTGAGAATGGCAAAAACCATGTCTGACCTTCTGGAATTCATTGGCCAAATTGGAAGCAGCTTTCCTTACCTTTACCGTATCTGGGGCCTCATTCTTTCTTCATCTTATCGAAGCCGGCTCGTCCAGGAATACCAATCCAGATCAGCACTCTGGGTTACCTTTGATCTGGTCATGAGCCTTTTCTTTTTTCTGGCAGAACTATGGCTCGTCCATGTCTGCATGACTTCATGGATTTCATAGTCTTTTGACAGCAAGACCGACCTGTTTGGCGAACACGCATCAGACAAAGTCGGTCCTGCTCTGTCACTGTCAGGCTGACATCTTCCTGATCAGTTCGAGTCACACCCCCATGCCCGCACCATGCAGTTACGCCCACCCTGGCGGATGCAATACTGCATGGCAGTACTCTGGGCCTGCCCACCGCTGGAGGCGGTACCCCAACCGTACACGGAGCTGCCGGGGCTCTGGTCGGCGGCATAGGCGGCGCAGCCGCGGGAGAAGGTTTGCACCACGCGGCAACCGTAGCCGCATTCACTCAGTGCCCTGGCCTGGGCCTGCTGTATGGTGCTGTAGTTGTAGCTGAAGCCGTACTGATCGCCCTGATTGCTATCAATTGCCAGGGCTCCGCTTGCCCAGGCCCCGCAGGCCAGGGTCAGCCCCAGCAGGATTGCCAACAGATTGCGTGTCATCGCTTTTGCTCCTTTCAGGTGGATGCGCCGGCGGCCGGGCTTGCCCCCCCATCAAGGGCGAACGCGTCCCTGCGAACCTTTGCTTTGAAAAGAGCCTAGCCGCCTGCCAGGGGCAACACATCACCCATATCAGGTATGCGCTGACAGGCTTTGGTGTCTTTTTGTTAGCAATCTGTCAGCCGTTGAGCCGGGCCGCTTCGCGGATCAGGGCCTTGAAGGCGCTCTCATCCAAGCTGTCGTCGGCCTTGATATCAATGGCACGGCGGGCGTTGCCGCCCAGGCTGGCATTGAACAGCCCCGCCGGATCCGGCAGGGCAGCGCCCTTCATGAAGGTGAATTTGACCTTGTCCTTGTAGGTTTCACCGGTGCAGAGAATGCCACCACAGGACCATACCGGCACCCCGGCCGGGTTGCTGGGCTTGCGCCATTTGATCTCCTCGCGCACCTGCGGCACGGCCTCAAGGATCAGGGCGCGCAGGCGAGCCAGCACCTCGCCACGCCAGTCGCCCAGGGCCCGAATCATTGCATCTATATCCGCTGCGGTGTTTTCGTCGCTTGCCGATGGGTTCTTTTTCATTACCATTGCCTTCCCTTTACAACGGTTTTCGCTTGTAACGCCCGTAGGCGATCCATGCGGCGATAGCCGCCACCACCAGCCAGTACGCCAGCGGGCCGACACCTTGCTGACCACCGCTCAGATACAACAGGCAGAACACCAGCATCTCCAGCATGATGAACAATGCCGCCAACGGTACCAGGCGGCCAGCCGGACGACTGAACATCGGCAGGATCAACAGCACACTGGCCACCAGCTCGACAATAGCCATGCCCACCCAGAGACTGTGAGGGATAGCCTGCAACGACACCATGGTCTGCTGCGCAGAATGGGAAAATTTCCATATCGCTCCGACGGCGGTATGTAGCGCCAGTGCCGTCTGCAAAAACCATAAGGTGATGTTCATGACTTGCTCCCTGTCATCAGTTAGTCCTGTTCGTCCAGCAGATCAGCCAGCTTCTGCCCCATGGCTTTCCAGCCATGGCGTGCACCGGCAAAGTTGCGGTTCTGGTCGCGCCCGAAGCCTGCGTGGTCCAGCACCAGTCGCGTACCCGTGCCATCAGGTTCAAGCGTGAAGGTGACTTGCGTGTTCAGGTCACCGACACACCAGCTGTAACGCAGCAGGCGGGGGGCATGGATCGCCAGCAAACGGCAATGTACCAAGCCATCCCAATTTTCCTGGGGGGGCGCCTGGAAGGTAAAGGCGGTATCGACTTCCGGCTTGAAGCCGGTACTTGGCAACAGCCACTCCGCCATGAGCTCAGGAATGGTGAGCGCGCGCCAGATTTTTTCCGGCGGATGGGCCAGTTCAAAAACCAGTGTCAGCGCCTCTGTCTGCGACGGTGCCGTGATGTCGGATAGCTTCATTGGTCCATCCTGTTCAGCAATTGCTCCAGACGGTCAACGCGCTCGGTCCAGAATGCCCGGTAGTGTTCAATCCAGCCAATCAGCGGCTCCATACCTTGAGGTTCAATACGGTAATAAATGCGCCGCCCATCTCGCCGGCTGGCCACCAGCCCCGCTTCACGCAGACTGGCCAGGTGTTGTGAAACCGCCGGCTGGGAAATCTGGAATCGCGCCTTGAGATCGTTGACCGCCGCCTCCCCCTGGGTCAGGGCCTCAAAGATGGCCCGGCGGCTGGGGTCTGCCAGCGCCTGGAAGATTCGGTTTTCCTGTTCCGGTGATCGCGTCATGCCAATCATATAAGCACCCACTTATATATAAGTCAATACTTATAAGGTCTACGCGCCCCGCAAAACCTCACCGGAGCCTGCTAACACCACCCAAAGTCGTGCCCGTCACTTGCCATGCGCGGCATTTTCCAGTTTCCTTCCGTCCACCAACTGTATTCATGCGCCACAGGCAAGGCAGAAACGCCCTCGACAATATGGCTGACACTGGCTCCATTGGTATTTTCGACTCCGGCATTGGCGGCTTGCCCATTGCCCGCGAGATCCACCGGCTGTTGCCGGGGGAAGATATCGCCTATGTGGCTGACACCCACCATGCCCCCTATGGCGAAAAGAGCGACGCGGCCATCCTGGCCCGCGCCTTTGCGGTCACCGATTTTCTGGTCACGCGGCAGGCCAAGGCCATCGTGGTGGCCTGCAATACCGCCACCACCACTTGTATCCGTGCCCTGCGCGAGCGTTATGCCCTGCCCTTTATCGGTGTGGAGCCCGGCATCAAGCCGGCGGTGTTGAATAGCCGCAGCGGCGTGGTGGGCGTGCTGGCCACCCCCAAGACGCTGGTTACCGAATCCTTTCTCAGCCTGGCGGCCAAGGTGGCCGGGAATGTGAAGATGGAAGTAATGCCCTGCCCGGAACTGGTTCGTCAGGTGGAATCACTGCAGCTGGACTGCCCGCAAGCCCGGCAGGTGGTGGCGCAATATGTTCAGCCCCTGCTGGACCGCGGGGCGGATACCATCGTGCTGGGCTGTACCCACTATGTGCACCTGAAACCCCTGATCGCCGAGGTGGCCGGCCCCGGCGTGACCATTATCAGCACCGAGGAAGCGGTGGCCCGGGAAACCCGCCGCCGCCTGAGCCAGGAAAACCGCCTGCGCCCAACCTCAGCCGACACCGTGGGTCAGACCGCCTTTTTCAGTAACGGCGACCCGCAGCGGTTCCGCGATCAGGTGCAGACCTTGTGGGGCCAGTGCGACATAATCGGGGCATTCCCGGCCACTGTCTGACAGGCTCAAACCTCGGCTCCACCGTGAAGGAGCGCCCATGTCGCTGACTGACTGCCTGCTACTTGTGGGCATCATGCTGCCGCTGGCGGCCATGCCCAGTACCAGTGTGGCACTGGTGGTGACGCGCAGCGCCACCGCCGGTCGACGCCAGGGTGTGCGGGTGACCGCCGGCATTGTCTGCGCGGATCTTCTCTTTGTGATGCTGGCCCTGCTGGGCATGACCATGCTCGCCGGGTTACTGGGCGCCTTTTTCACGGCGGTGAAATATCTGGCCGGCGCCTACCTGATCTGGCTGGGCATCTGCCTGCTGCGACAATCGCGTGCCAGTACCTCCGCCGGACAGCACCCGGCCGGCGACTTTCTCGCCGGGCTGCTGGTCACACTGGGGGACATCAAGGCAATCTTTTTCTATGCCAGCCTGCTACCGACGCTGGTGGACCTGACCCGGCTGACCGCCACCGACATCTTCATCATTCTGGCACTGACCACACTGACCGTGGGCGGCGTCAAGCTGGGCTATGTGTGGGCGGCCTCGCGGCTACATGATCGGCTGGCCGCCCGCCTCACGTCGGCGCCCCGCCGGCTGGGCGGCGGCCTGATGATCGGTTGTGGCTCGGTGCTGATACTCAAGGCCTGAACTGACGACTGCCACCATGGATTTTTATCAGGCGCTGGCTTTTACTGGATGACTCATTTCGATGGAGCCAGCCATGCCCGGCCTGAAAGGAAGCTGCCTGTGTCAGGCAGTGCAGTACGAAATTGACCGTCTGGACATGCCACCGGTGCACTGCCACTGCCACCGTTGCCGCAAGGCCCATGCGGCCGCCTTTGCCACCACCGCCGGGGTAATGCGCAATCACTTCCGCTGGCTGAAGGGCACCTCGGCGTTATCCAGTTTTGAATCTTCACCGGGCAAGCTGCGTCATTTCTGCCGGCATTGTGGTTCGCACCTGATGGCGGAGCGCCTTGAACAGCCCCATGTAATCGTGCGCATCGCCACGCTGGATGATGACCCCGGCATGACTCCCATCGCCCACATCTGGGCCAGCCAGGATGTGCCCTGGCTGGCCTGTGTGGATCAACCGGTTTACTCGCAATGGCAGGATTCCCATGACTGAACAAAGCCTTCTCGATTTCGGCAAACAGATTCTCCAGTCCCAACCTTTCAGTGCCCTGCTGGGCACGGAACTCACCGACTTTGAACCGGGCAAGGCGGTGCTGACACTGGCCGTGCGCGATGAGCTGAAGCAGCAACACGGGTTTGTGCATGGCGGCGTGGTCAGCTACCTGGCCGACAATGCCCTCACCTATGCAGGAGGCTCCGTGCTGGGCGATTCGGTGACGTCTGAGTACAAGATCAATTATCTGCGCCCGGCCATCGGCGAGACTCTGGAGGCCCGCGCCACAGTGATCGCCTCCGGAAAAACCCAGGCCGTGTGCCAGTGCGAGGTATTTGCCTTCCGGGACGGCCAGGCGCATCTTGTGGCCTTGGCCCAGGGCACGATCAACGCCGCCAACGCCACACGCAAACCCTGACCGCCCAACTGGAGGACAGCCCATGATTCTGCAACCGAAGGACTTTCAGGCCCGCAAGGGCAACCAGCCGATTGCCATGCTCACCGCCTATACCTGCCCGGTGGCCCGCAATATCGAGGAAGCGGGCATCCCGGTGATTCTGGTGGGCGATACCGTGGGCATGGTGGAGATGGGCTTCGACAGTACCCGTGATGTGACACTGGAACACATGGAATACCACATCGGCGCGGTGCGCCGGGGCGCGCCAAAGACACATATCATCGGCGACCTGCCCTACCGCACCGATCGCGACCCGCAAACCGCCCTGGCCAGCGCCCGCCGTCTGCTGGCCGCTGGCGCCGACAGCATCAAGCTGGAGGGCGCCAAGGTAGCGGAGATCCGCGCGCTGGTGGACGCCGGCATTGCCGTAGTCGGCCACACCGGCCTGACGCCGCAGACCGCCACCAGTTTCAAGCAGGTGGGCAAGACCGACACCCAGGCGCAGCAGATTCTTGATGATGCCCGCGCCATCGAAGCCGCCGGCGCCTTCATGCTGGTGATCGAACATGTGCCCTACCGCCTGGCCGCCAGGCTCACCGAACAGCTGGGCATTCCCACCATCGGCATTGGCGCCGGGCCGGACTGTGATGGCCAGGTGCTGGTGATCAATGATGCCCTGGGCCTGGGGGATTACTGGCCGCCGTTTTCCAAACAGTACGCCCACGCCAGCCGCACCATTGCGCAGGTGGCCCGGGATTTTTCCCGGGAGGTGGCCAGCCGGGAATTCCCCAACAACATCATTCCCCTTACCGGTACCGGCAAAACGTAACGACGGTTTGTCAGGAGCGGCGCCAGCGTCGCGCCTACGGTGGGGTGGCGGTGTTGACGAGAGCCACCCCCTCCCCGGCCCTCCCCTTGGCAGGGGAGGGAGCAAAAAACGGTCCTCCCCCTCGTTGAGGGGGAGCTAGAGGGGGTCAGGGGGCCTTGCGTTTTGCCACCTGGTGAACATCTTCGGTCATGCCGATCTGCCAGTAGCCGCTGGCATAGAGGCGCCGGCGCGGGATATCACGTTCGCTGACCAGGTAACGGCGGATGGCGCGAACGGCGCCGCTTTCACCGGCCACCCACACGGACGGCGAGCCAGCCTGCCAGGGCAGGTCGATGACCGCATCCACCAGAGCGGTGGACGGTTGTGACGGGGTCGGGTTGAGGAGCCAGTGCACCTGCAATCCGGGCGGGAACGGCAATGGCTGTTTGTCCGCCGGATCCATGATTTCCAGTACCGCATGGCCTTTGGCACCCCTGGGCAGGCGCTCGATGTTAGCGGCGATGGCAGGCAGGGCCGACATGTCGCCGGCAAACAGAAACCAGTCCGCCTCAAGATCCACCCACTTGGGCTGGCCAGGGCCGGCGAAGCCGACCCGGTCACCGGGGCGAGCGGTGGCCGCCCAGTGAGAGGCCGGGCCGTGGTCACTGTGCATCATGAAATCCACCACCACCTCGCCGCGCCCCCGGTCAAAGTGGCGCAAGGTATAGGTGCGCACCACCGGGCGTTCGTGCTCGGGCAGATCGCCGAAGGGCGGGCGGGCGATGGTGGCCTGCCCCGGGCGGGGGATCAGCAGTTTGAAGTTGGCGCTTTCATGGCCTTCGGGAAAGTCATCCAGGTTGTCGCCACCGAGCACGACCCGCTTCATGTTGGGGGTCAGACACTCAGTGCGGCGCACCTCGAGAATACGGGGAGCCGGTCTTGGCATGGGAAACCTCGCAGGGCGATGGGGCCGAAGTTGTTGCCCCGGACTATTTAGTAGACAATATCAACCATAAAGCAAATTAATTGATAAAGTCAACCATATGAACCCGGACTCCGATATCCGCCATGCCCTGTGGCAACTGGCCTTCCAGTTCAAGGTCAGCACCAAGCGCGCTATCCGCGACTATGGCCTGCCGCTCAACGGCATGCATGTGCGCACCCTGCACCTGATCCGCAGCCAGCCGGATTGTACCGCCAACCAGCTGGCCACCATTACCGGCCGCGACAAGGCACAGATTACCCGGCTGCTCAAGGAATTGGAGGCCATGGCACTGATCACGCGCACGCCCCACCCCGGCGACAGGCGCAGCCAGATTGTGGCGCTCAGCGACACGGGCCGCGAGCTGATGGCGCGTACGGTGGAGGCGGAAAAAGCGGTGGAGAAACGTCTGCTCAAGGGTATGAGCAAAGAGGAAGTCAGCACCTTCGTGAGCCTGGCCCACAAGATGCTGGAGAATTTGCGCGAGGCATAATTACATCAGCTGGTGGTTGACCACCTGCAACGGGGGCGGCGCGATGTCGCCCAGTGCTTCCGCCACGGAAATTTCATGGATACGGCACAGGGAATCCAGCGGCAGGTCGTTGGCATCACGCCCGAAGGGTGTTTCCAGATGTTCGGCCAGGCAGTCCAGTCCGAAGAAGGTATAGGCCACCACGGCCACGCACACCGGCGTGGCCCAGCCCACCGCCCCTACCAGAGCGAACGGCAAGAGGTAGCAGTAAATGTAGGCGGTGCGATGCACCAGCAGGGTATAGGCGAACGGCAACGGGGTATGGGCAATCCGTTCGCAGGCCGCCTGGATGCCACTGAGGGCAGTGACATGATGGTTGAGCATTTGCAGCCCCACCGAATCCGGTGCGCCCTCGCGATAAAGCACGCCCAGCTCACCACCCACCTGTTGCAATAACCCCTCCGCGCCATTGCGCAGCCCCTGCACATGTTGCAGCTCTTGCTTGCTCAGCCAGGTTGTCAGTGTGTCGCTGACATCTTCGCCGCGCAGTTGCCCACGCAGGGCGTGGGCATGGGCCAGTACCAGAGAGAGTATGCGCCGGCGCGCCGGATGCCCGTCGCCCAGCAGTGACGCACTGGCCCGGGCCAGGCTGCGAATCTCGTAGACCATCTGCCCCCATTGTTTACGCGCTTCCCACCAGCGCTCGTAGGAGGCGTTGTTGCGGAAGCTGAGCAGGATCGACAGCACCAACCCCAGAAGCGTGATCGGCAATACCGTCAGGCTGCTGATATCCAGCCAGCCATAGTGATGGGCGGCAGTGAGCCCGGCGGCAAACAGCGCCACCAGCAACATGTGCGGCAGGATATCCAGCACGATGGAGCCGCGCAGGGTGATCAGCAGGGCAAAGGCATTGGGGCGGTCGCGAACGATCATGAACAATTCCGTTGGCAGGTTGTGATCATGATACGGGATTGCGGCAAGCGAGGCAGGCCAGCTTGGCAGCGACCCCACCCCAGCCCTCCCCTTGGCAGGGGAGGGAGTTCTCCCCCTCATTGAGGGGGAGTTAGAGGGGGCAACGACATCTCAATGATTTGGCATTGATTCGGTCTCTGCCTCGCCCCCTCTCCCCCAGCCCCTCTCCCGCAAGGGGAGAGGGGCGTTACCTGAATAAACGACCTGACGGTTTTAACAGACGGTCAGGGCATGGCAGCCAGCTGCGAGCTGCTGTCCGGCTTGGCCATGGCCACGTCCTGGGGCACCACCGGCATGCCGGACCCGAAGATCTTCTGCACGCCATTGACCACCACCCGGTCACCGGGCTTGAGGCCATCGCGGATCACCAGCAGGTCATCCACCCGGCGCCCGGGCTGCACGTCGCGGCGGGCCACCTTGTTGTCCTTGTCCACCACATAGACGTAGCGGCGGTCCTGGTCGGTGAGTACCGCTTTCTGGTCCACCAGCAGGGCGTCGCTGAGCTGGGCCACCGGTATTTCCACCCGGGCGAACTGGCCCGGCTTAAAAGTGCCAGCGGGGTTGGCCACCACCGCCCGGTACTGCAGGGTGCCGGTGCTGGCGTTCAGGCGGTTGTCGATGAAGTCCACCTGGCCACGATGCGGGTAACCGGGCTCGCCAGCCAGGCCGATATGCACCGCCGGGCCTTTTCCCTGCTGGAAAAAATCCGGGCTCTGCTGCACGGTCTGCTCGTTGCTGTCGAAGTAGACGTAGAGCGGGTCCACCGACACCACCGTGGTCAGCAATGTCTGGTCACTGCTGGCCAGGTTGCCGCGGGTCACGTAGGCCCGCCCCACCCGGCCGGTAATCGGCGCGGTGACACGGGTGTATTCCAGGTCCAGCCGGGCGCTGTCCAGCGCGGCGCGAGCCTCGTCCAGCTGGGCCCGGGCATTGGCCTGCGCGGCGCTGCGGCGGTCGTATTCCTCGCGGGAAATGGCGTGGCTGCTGAGCAGCTGTTTGGCGCGGCCGGCCTCGCTGTCCGCCAGCGACAGTTCGCTGCGGGCGGTGGCCAGGCGCGCGCGGGCAGCACGTTCCCTGGCCTGATAGGGGCGCGGATCGATCTCGAACAACAGATCGCCCTGCTCCACCATGGCGCCTTCTTCAAAGGCCACCTTGTTGATATAACCGCTGACCCGGGGGCGCAGCTCCACGGTCTCCGGGGCGGCCACGCGGCCGGTGAAACTGCCCCACACGGTCACCGGGGTGGCCTGCACGGTGGCCACATCCACCGCCGGTGCCTGCATGGCCGGCGCCGCTTCGCTGCGGGCATCGCAGCCCGCCAGCATTACCGCGGCGAGCACCAGCAACGTGATTCCCAGAAACAGGCCGGCCCCACCGGCACTGTCGGCATTGATCGTTTCCATGACTTCTTGCTCCCGTTGAGACGGTTAGGGTTGTGACGGGCGGGCAGGAACGACAGGTCCGATACGTTTTGCCCCCGATTCGGCGACACGTTAATTCCTCAAGTTAAGTTGAGGTCAATAGTGGCACCGAAAAGAAAGCCGCCCCTGGAACCCGGGTCGGCCGGCGGCGCCTGTGCAAATCGCCGGGGCCGCTTCCCCTCACCCGATCATGGCAGCCAGAATAGCCAGGCCGGCCCCACCGGCGGTATCCGGTTACTGCCCGGTGATTGCCTGATTCTCCAGACTTTGAGCGCAAGCAGGGGCACAACCGGGAGCCTCATCGTGCCTGAAAAGCCCCCAGCACGCGGGTTTCAGGCAATTGGCGCCGACTGAAAATGCATGATGTCACCGATATGTCACGGTTATTTCATCAATTCTGCGGGAAATGTGCAGGAAGGCCGCGTACCATGGTGCAGGTTCCGCAAAGCCCGGCGCGGTTGCACCATCCTCGCCGGCGGCTTGCCTGATTGCTCATTTCTGCGAGGTGATTGCCCAATCCTGCAAACCTTGCCCGCCGAGCGCCCTTTCCGGCAAACCCCGTGCTTATACTGGTGCCCCTGGCCTGTATACGGCCATTCAGACTGCTTCAGGGAGTGGGTATGGCATCTTCCAGCAACATCGCCGCCGGCAATATCGCCACCGCGCTTGCCGACATTGTCTCCCGGCATGCGCTCCGGGCCGGCGAACCGAACCCCACGGCGCTTACCGGTGTGCAGCTGTTCCGCTCCCATGTGCCGAGCAGCTGCATGTCCTCGGTGTATGACCCGTCGCTGGTGTTCATCATCCAGGGCAGCAAGAGCATCCAGCTGGGCGACCGGCAGATCGTTTATGGCCCGTTGACCTATCTGGCCAGCTCCGTGCACTTGCCGGTGCTGGGCCAGGTCATTGATGCCAGTGAGGACGAGCCCTACCTGGCCCTGAAGATTACCGTGGACCCGAAGCAGGTCAGCGAGCTGGTGCTGGAGTTGGGCGACAAGATCGACAGCGTCGATCCGGACTCGCCCTGCCCGGAAATCACCTGCGGGCTGTGTATTGCACAAATGGATGAGGCCATGGGCAACGCCCTGACTCGCCTGCTGGGCCTGCTCGACAAGCCCGATGATATTCCGGTGCTGGCACCGTTGGCGTTCCGCGAAATTCTGTACCGGGCGTTGATTGGCGAGATGGGCGCGCGCATGCGCAAGTTCGCCACCGCCGACAGCCAGGCCAACCGGATTTCCAAGGTGATTGCGGTGCTCAAGCACCGTTATACCGAGCCGCTGCGCGTGCGCGACCTGGCCGACCAGGTGAACATGAGCGAGTCGTCCCTGTTCCACAGCTTCAAGCAGGTGACGCGCATGTCGCCGCTGCAGTTCCAGAAGAAGCTGCGTCTGCATGAAGCGCGCCGTCTGATGCTCACCGAAGGGCTGGAGGCGGCCACTGCCAGCTACCGGGTGGGCTATGAAAGCCCGTCTCACTTCAGCCGCGAATACAGCCGCATGTTCGGCGCACCGCCCCGGGCGGATGTGAACCGCCTGCGCGGCGAACAACTGGTGGCGCCGGCCTGACGCCGGCAACGCCACCTCCTGACGCCACTGCCTGATTACCCGCCAAGCTCGCCGAACGCGGCCTGCCACTGCACGCAAAAGACCGGAATACCGGCGGCATCCACCGCCGTTATCAGCTTGTCGGCGGTGGCGTCATCGAGCAGGTAGATCAGCTCGATGGGCTGGTCGGCCAGCTCGAAAAAGTGCGCCGCATGGGTGTGACCACTGTGGCCAGTGCCCTCCAGATCACTGCGCTTGGTGACCCGGTGCAGACCCAGCTTTTCGGCCTCCTCAATCACCCGGTCGGTGACCAGCTTGCCCTCGTGACGGCGATTCTGGGGCGCGATAAAGATGACTTCATAACCGGTTTTCAGTTTGTTCATCGTGCGGCTCCCATCAGGTTGCGGATCAGGGCCAGGGTGGCCATGCCCAGGCCGGTCATGCACAGACTGCCGACCACATGGATGGCGATGCCGGCAAAGGCCATGCCCCAGCGGCCGGTCTGCAGGTTGGTGAACATTTCCGCCGAAAAGGTGGAAAAGGTGGTCAGCGCACCGAGCATGCCGGTGATCAGAAACAGGCGCCATTCCGGCGCCAGCTGAGGCAGCCAGGCAAACAGGCCGATGGCCATGCCGATCAGCCAGGCGCCAAGCAGGTTGGCCGCCAGCGTGCCCGGAGGAATGGCCGGGAACAGGGCGTTAAGCCACATGCCCAGCAGCCAGCGAAGGTTGGCGCCGATTGCCGCTCCGGCACCAATGGCAACAACAGATAACCACATCGGTTTTTCCTGAGTTGAGTGAACGTCCGGCGGGAAACACGCAGGCAGCCTGCACCCCGTGTCCCCCGACACGTTTGGCAGGCATCATCAACTGTGCCAGGCACAGTGGTTTGGTCGCCGCGCGACCGGGAGGAATACCATCTCCCCACAACATTCAATTAACCACGACTGGCGCCGGGCTGCAATTGTCAGCCCGGCTCGCGGGTCAGCTTTTCAGCTTGTAGCCGGTCTTGAAGATCCACCACACCGCCAGCATGCACACCAGCAGAAACACCAGTGTCATCCCCAGGCTGACTCCCATGTGCACATCCGCCACGCCGAAGAAACTCCAGCGGAAACCGCTAATCAGGTAAACCACCGGGTTGAACAGGGTTACGGTCTGCCAGAACTCCGGCAGCATCTTGATGGAATAGAAACTGCCGCCCAGGAATGTCAGCGGTGTGATGATCATCAGCGGAATGATCTGCAGTTTTTCAAAGGTATCCGCCCACACGCCGATGATGAAACCGAACATGCTGAAGGTCACCGCGGTGAGCACCAGAAAGGCCAGCATCATCACCGGGTGCTGCACCTGGTAGTCCACGAACAGGCGCGCGGTAATCAGAATCAGCAAGCCCAGAATGGTGGACTTGGTAGCCGCGGCGCCGACATAGCCGATGACGATTTCCAGCGCCGACACCGGCGCCGACAGCACCTCGTAGATGGTGCCGGAAAAGGTCGGCATGTAGATGCCGAAGGAAGCATTGGAAATGCTCTGCGTCATCAGCGACATCATGATCAGGCCGGGAATGATGAAGGCGCCATAACTGACGCCATCGATGGCCACCATGCGCGAGCCGATGGCCGAGCCAAAGACGATGAAATACAGCGAGGTGGAAATCACCGGCGAGGCCACGCTTTGCATGAGCGTGCGCCAGGTACGGGCCATTTCGAATTTGTAGATGGCACGGATGGAGTAGAAATTCATGATGCCATTGCCTCCCGGTTAACGCCGTTCTTGACCAGATCCACGAAGATATCCTCCAGCGAACTCTGCCGGGAATGCAGGTCCTTGAATTCGATGTTGTGCTGATTGAGGGTGCGCAGCAGCTCCTCGATGCCGGTGCGCTCCTGGTTGGCATCGTAGTCGTAAACCAGCGCCATGCCGTCATCCGCCAGGGTCAGCGGCAGGTTGCTCAACGGCGCCGGGATGGCGGCCATGGGCGCGGCCAGGTGCACAGTGAGCTGCTTGCGCCCGAGTTGCTGCATGAGGCGGGTCTTCTCGTCCACCAGCACGATTTCGCCGTGGTTGATGATACCGACCCGGTCAGCCATTTCCTCGGCTTCCTCGATGTAGTGGGTGGTGAGAATGATGGTCACGCCCTGCTCGCGCAGTTTGCGCACCATTTCCCACATGTCCCGGCGTAGCTCCACATCCACCCCGGCGGTGGGCTCATCCAGAAAGAGAATTTTCGGCTCGTGGGAGAGCGCCTTGGCAATCATCAGCCGGCGTTTCATGCCGCCGGACAGCATCATGATCTTGCTGTCCTTCTTGTCCCACAGGGACAGGTCACGCAACACCTTCTCGATATAAGCATCGTTGCGCGGCTTGCCGAACAGGCCACGGCTGAAGCTTACCGAGCCCCACACGGACTCGAAGGCATCGGTGGCGATTTCCTGGGGCACCAGGCCGATCTTGCTACGCGCCTTGCGGTAGTCACGAACGATGTCATGGCCATCGGCCAGGACAGCGCCGTCACTGGGGTTGACGATGCCGCAGATAATGCTGATCAGGGTGGTCTTGCCGGCGCCGTTGGGGCCCAGCAGGGCGAAGATTTCGCCGGCATTGATGTCCAGGTTGACGTTTTTCAGGGCCTGGAAGCCGGACTCATAGATCTTGCTAAGATTGTTGACGGATATGACTGCGCTCACGCGTACTCTCCTTTGCGGCCGGTCAACGGGCAGTGGGTGGCCGTGCCCCATTATGCACAAGCGGAGCGCCGCTGTGATTACCGGTTTCTCGCCCTGGCTTGCACGACAAAGCGGAAACGCCCACCCTAATACCTCAATATTGGTTGAGGTCAAACGTCATGGCTCGGGTCACCCCGGAAACCCTTCATCACCCCCTCAGCGTCGGCGAAGTGGCCGAGCGCAGCGGCCTGCCGGTCTCCACGCTGCACTTCTACGAGAACAAGGGGCTGATTCACAGCTGGCGCAGCGCCGGCAACCAGCGCCGCTATCACCGTGACGTGCTGCGACGGGTGGCGGTTATCAAGGTAGCCCAGCGCATCGGCATTCCACTTGCGGAGGTGGCCGAGGCCCTGGCATCCCTGCCCGAAGGCCGTACGCCCAATGCCGGCGACTGGAAGAGCCTGTCAGCCCGCTGGCGTCACCAGCTGGACCAGCGCATCCAGACACTCACCCAGCTGCGTGACCAGCTCACCGACTGCATCGGCTGCGGCTGCCTGTCGATCAATGCCTGCCGCCTGCGCAACCCCGGCGACGTGCTGGCCGACCACGGCCCCGGCCCACGGCGACTGGAAGAGGAAGACGGCGACTGACGACGCATTCCGCCATCACCTCGACCTTGGTCGGCATTCATTTTGCAACCTGTGAGGCGCACAATAGTGTTCCCCCCAACGCGTTCAGGAGAGAGTGGTATGAGTGATAACACCGTAACGGTCATTCCCGGTGATGGTATCGGGCCAGACATCGTGGATGCCACTGTACGGGTACTGGAAGCACTGGACTGCGGGCTCAAGTTTGAATACGCCATCGCCGGGCAGACCGCCCTGGATCAGGGGCTGGACCTGGTACCGGAAGAAACCCTGGCGACCCTGCGCCGCCACCCGCTGGCACTGAAAGGGCCAATCACCACCCCGGTAGGCGGTGGCTTCACCTCGGTCAATGTGACCCTGCGCAAAACCTTCGACCTGTTCGCCAACGTGCGCCCGGCACTATCCATTCCCGGCGTGAAATCCCGTTATGACAACGTGGACATCATGACCGTGCGGGAAAACATCGAAGGGATCTACTCCGGTCTGGGCCAGACCGTCAGCGACGACGGCGAAACCGCAGAACTGCGCAGCCGCATCACCCGCACCGAATCCGAGCGCCTGCTGCGCTTTGCCTACGAGACCGCCACCAAGCAGGGCCGCAAGAAGGTCACCGTGGTGCACAAGGCCAACATCATGAAGTCCACCTCCGGGCTGTTCCTGGATGTGGCGCGCAAGGTGCGTGAAGACTATCCGGACCTGGAACACGAAGAGATGATCGTGGACGCCTGCGCCATGCAGCTGGCCATGAACCCGCATCGCTTTGATGTGATCGTCACCACCAACCTGTTCGGGGATATCCTCTCCGACCTGTGCGCCGGGCTGATCGGCGGCCTTGGCGTGGCACCGGGGGCCAACATCGGTGAACACGGCGGCCTGTTCGAGGCGGTCCACGGCAGCGCGCCGGACATCGCCGGCAAGGGCATCGCCAACCCCACCGCCATCATGCTGGCCGGGGCGATGATGCTTGATTACATCGAGATGCACGACAAGGCCAAACAACTACGCCGCACCATTCGCCACGTGGTTGGCCAGGGGGAAGTGGTCACTCCAGATCTGGGCGGGCGCGCCAGCACCACCGAGTTCACTGACGAACTGATTCGTCAGCTCAGCGCTTAACCTGCCTTAGACGCCCGTTTGGCGCGGGCCTGACGCACGGCCGGGCTGTTGTCCGGCCGCTCCCATCCTTGCAGATTATCTTCCACCAGTTGCGCCAGGGCATCCAGGTGCACCGGCTCGGCATTGAGTGCGGGGATATAAGCGAACTGTTCACCACCGGCGGCAAGAAAATAGCCACGGTTTTCCTCATCGATTTCTTCCAGGGTTTCCAGGCAGTCGGCACTGAACCCCGGGCAGAATACCTGCACGGATTTCACGCCCTGGCCGGGTAGCGCCTTGAGGGTGTGATCGGTGTAGGGCTGCAGCCATTCCTCGCGACCAAAACGGGACTGAAAAGTTACCTGCCAGTCATCGTCCTGCAGCCCGAGACGCTCGGCCAGCAGGCGGGCACTCTGATGGCACTCGCAGAAATAGGGGTCGCCATTAAGCAGGTAGCGTTTGGGCACGCCATGGAAGGAGAACAGCAACTTGCCGGCGCGACCGTGGCTCTGCCAGTAGGCCTCGATATGCCGGGCCATGGCATCGATGTAGGGCCAGTAGTCCGGGTAGTGGCTGATGAAACGCAGGTCCGGCAACCAGCGCCGACCAGCAAAGTCCGCCGCCAGCGCATCGAAGGTGGAGGCGTTGGTGGAGGCGGAATACTGCGGGTACAGCGGCAGCACCAGCAGCCGACGCACGCCCTGGTCTTCCAGTTTTTGCAGCGCCGCACTGATGGAGGGCTGGCCATAGCGCATGGCGAACTCCACCACCAGGTCGTCACCATAATGGGCGCGCAGCCGCTCACTCAGACCCTCGGCCTGGTCGCGGGTGTGCAGTAGCAGAGGCGAGCCCTGCTCGGTCCAGACCTTGCGATAGGCCGCCGCGGAGCGGGGCGGGCGGATCACCAGAATCACCAGCCGCAGAATGAAGAACCACAGCAGGCGCGGCACCTCCACCACCCGCGGATCGGACAGAAATTCTTTCAGATAGCGACGCAAGGCTGCGCTGGTGGGCGCATCCGGCGTTCCCAGGTTGGTGATAAGCACACCGATGCGTTGCGGGCGCTGATGGTCGTAGTGTTGCGTTCCCTTGAAGGCCATAAGGCGTCCTTTTGCTGTGCCTGCCGTGCCGGCAGCATACGGCTTTACGGCCGCATGCTGCCCATGTCGGCGGCCATCATGGCCGCCGCCCTGTCACGCCGGCGAGAAGGTTTCCGGCAGGGTCTCCCGGTGAGCCTGCAGGGCCTCGCGAAAGTGCGACGGCAAGGGTTGCGAGGCCTGGGTATCATGATTGAAGTAGACCTGCACTGCCTTGCCCCGGGCCACCAGCTTGCCCTGCTGCCAGGCCTGCTGACTGACCACGAAGGAGGCATTGCCGATGCGCTCGATAGCCGCCCGAAGGGTCACCGGCTGGCCATAGTAGGTCTGGGCCACGAAATCCACTTCCACCCGGGCCAGGATCAACGGTAGCGAGGCCGGGTCCTCATTGCCCTGGCTGAACAGCTGGAACAACGGCTCGCGACCGGTTTCGAACCAGCCGGTAATCACCGTGTTGTTGACGTGGCCAAAGGCGTCGGTTTCATAAAAACGGGGGCTGACGGTCATTTCAAACATGGACTTATTCCGGACTGCAAATCGGCAAGGCGATGATACCGGAGCCGGTGATCAACAGACAGCTATTCGCCGGCCGGCGCGTCCAGCGCCTCCAGTTTTTGCTCCAGCGCCCGGCGCTGTGTTTGCCGGGCCTGCTGCTGCGCCTGCGCCTTTGCCTGGCGACGCTGCAGTTGACGCAGGGTATCGGTGAGCCGCTCCACCGGCTCGGCCATGCCCGGCTCCAGGCCGTTATCGCTCTCCAGCTCGGTCAGGTCGGCGGCCAGACTGTCTTGGCGTTGGGCCAGCTCGGCCAGCACTGTATCCGCCTGCTGCTGTTGCTGCTTCAATGCGGCCAGTTGTGCCCGGATGTCGTCGACCAGCGTTTGCCAGGCCGGGCTGCCGGTGGTGATGGCCTGCCAACCGGGATAACGGTGGGCCAACGCCTGGCGGGACAGGGTGCGCGGCAGCACCCGCGGGTTCATGGTCACCGATACCTGCTGCCCGTCGCGGCCCGTGACCGTCATGGTCGCCGGCAGCGTCACCACGGTCCCCGCCGGCAGGGCCACGTCGGTGACCAGTAGCTTGCGCTGCGGGTCCCGGTAACGGACATCGGCCTGGGGCTGCAGCATCCTCAGCGATACCCGCAGCCGGTAACGATACTGGCTGGGCGTGCCGATGCGCCCTTCGCGCTCGATCATTACCACCCGCTCCACCTGCCAGTGGCCTGGCATGCGCGCTTGCAACCAGCCCTGCAGGTAACAGGCCACGCGCCGCTCTTCGCTGGTCATGCCGCAGGCGGCCAGCATCATTAACAACGCGGCCATCAGAACATGCCTGGTGAATCGGCTCACCCAGCCGATGCGGCGATTGCGTGCCATGGTTGCCTCTTGTTATTCGCCCCCACTCTGCCCACCATAACCCACCCCGCGATCCGTAGGCAGACCCGGAGCCTGTTATGACCTCCTTTGATAGCGCCACCCAGACCGAGCTGGAAGCCGCCGCCTTTCGCCGGCTGCTTCAGCACCTTGATGAACACAAGGACGTGCAGAACATTGACCTGATGATCCTGGCGGACTTCTGCCGTAACTGTCTGTCCAAGTGGCTGATGGCCGCCGCCGAAGAGCGCGGCCTGTCACTGGATTACGACGCGGCCCGCGAGCAGGTCTACGGCATGCCCTTCGAGCAGTGGAAAGCCAAATACCAGACACCGGCCACGCAAGAGCAGCTGCAGGCGTTCGAGGCAAAGCAGGCAGAGAAGAAAAGCAAGGCAACCTGAGCCCCCCGTTTAAAGGGGAGGTCAGGTGGAGCTGGATAGACTGGGGCCGCACCCCCTCTGACTCCCCCTCAAAGAGGGGGAGAACCGGTCAGTTAGCCAACCCCCATTTGGGCAAGTAACCAAGCGCCACCAGCGACCAAGCCCCCCCTTTTCAAGGGGAGGTCGGGTGGGGTTAGGTCAACGATGACCCCTCTGACAACGCCTCGGGGAGGGAGAGAACCGCCGTGACTAGAGGTTACCCAGCAACCCCTTGAGCAGATTGGTCAACGGTGACAGCAGGTTGAGCAGCGGTGCCAGCGGGCTGAGCAGGCGCTCATCCAGCTGTTCGGTAACCTCGCGCACTACGGTCAACAGCACCGAGGACAGGGCATCACCGGGCAAGGTGGTGTAGTCCTCGGCACCGGGAATCCGGTTGAGCCAGAGCACGTCGTTGACCACATTCTCCAGGGTCGCCTGCACGGTGCCCACCAGCTCCTCCCCCGTGGCACTGGTATCCAGCAGCACCACCTGCTCCAGGGTATTGGCAAGCCCCAGGGAGACGGTGGACAGCACCGATGTCAGCCCGGCAAAAACTGGCACCTCGGCGGGCACCTGCTCCTCGATCCCATCAAGGATATTGTTCAGGTTGCGCGACAGCTCCACCAGTGGACCAGCGATAAAGGCCACGTCGTCCACGGTGCTGCCTCCGGCCTCGGTGTTACCGTTGCCAAAGCCTTGCGCCAGGGCCTCAAAGGCGCCACCCAGCTGATCAAAGGGTGCCGGCAGGGAAGCGGTATCAATGGCATCCAGCTGCTGGGACGCCGCCAGCACCGCCTGGAAGGACTGGGTGATATCACTGTCGTCTCCGCTGAGGATGGCGGCGGTGGCCGCATCCAACGCGTTGAACAGGGTATCGGTGGCGGTGACCAGCTGTGCGAACACCTGCTGCTGCGGGCCCTCGGGCAGGGAGGTGCTGGCCTGGTTGAAGCCGGCAATCAGCGCCTCGCGGAATTGCTGCAGCGGGCCAGTGAAGGCGGCATCAAAACCATCCGGCAGGGGCAACGCGGTGGGAATGCCGCTGCCATCCATGGGCTCCCCGGAGAAATCGTTGCCGGCCATCATGCCGGTCATCGGCTGCTTGTCGTAGCAGTGGGTGAAGGCCGGCGTCAGCTGCCCCTGGCTGATCACGCCCAGGCCCTCGGCGCTGGCATCCACCACGTAGGCCTCCAGACACATGCGAGCCGGGGTCTGGGTGGCCATGTCGGCTTCCCTGGCCTGCATCCAGAAGAACCCGTAGGTGTCGCCCTGCTGGAACAGGGCGGCGTTGCGCTCCGGGTCTTTCAGGGAACGGCTCTTGCTGGCCGCGCCGCTGACCACGAACTCGGTGCGGCCACAGGACGGCACCGCATCCAGCACCTGCATGTCATGGTCATGGCCGGCCAGGAAGAAGTCGGTCTTGTCGCACACCGCCTCTTCCATGAAGGCCTTCCAGCGGCTGCCCGCCAGCACCGGCAGAATGGCGCTGGGAACACCGTCATAATTACCGGCGTTGCCATGGTCGCCGTTGGACAGGTACGGGTGGTGAGCCATGCCGATCTTGAAGACCGCATCGGAGCCGGCCAGGGCGTTAACCGCCCAGTTGCGCTCTGCCAGACCGTAGGTGTGGTACGAGTAGGTCAGGTCCGGGTCGGCAAAGCCGCCGGCGATGGGGTTGGAGTCCAGACCGAAGAAATCCACCAGCGGCCGGCCATCGGCGGTCTGCCCTTCGCTTTGCTTGTAGTAACGGTCGGGCATGTGCCAGCGGTTCGACAGGCGACCGTCAAAGAAGGTGTAGTCCACCTGGAATTCGCCCCGGGCATTGCCGGCGCCATCGCCGCCCACATAGCCGGTGTTGTCGTGATTGCCGAGCACCATGTAGAACGGCAGCTTGACCGGCTCGAAGGGTGTTTCGAATTTCTCTGCGAATTGCGGGTCATCAACGCTGGTGACACCGGCTTCGTAGATGTTGTCCCCCAGCCCCACCACCAGGTCACAACCGGGCCGGGCGTCGCTATCGGTCATCGCCTCGGCCATGCCGCCCTTGGCGTTACAGACATCGGCGATGGCCTTGCCCACCGCGTACTGGCCGTCGGAGCCTTCGCCGGAATCGCCGATCACCACAAAGCTGACCCGGGCCTGGGCCGGTGCTTCGGTGACCGGCTGCTCGTCGGGCAGCTCCGGTTCGTTGGGGGTGGCACTGTTGTTACCACCGGGGTTATCCGCCGGGCTGGCACCGCCGCCCCCGCCACCACAACCGGCCAGGGCCAGGGCCGCTACCAGCGGCAGCCACTTAACACAAAAGCGGGCCATACCGCCCTCCGTCTGATTGTTCATGACACCACCTCGTCATTGATTCTTGGATGCAGCAGCGCGGTGCGCAGGGTGCGCGGGCGCGATACCGGGCGGTCTTCAATGATGCGGCTGCTGCCGCTGTTGACGGTGACCACCTTGGTCTTGCTGCTGTCGATCTGGCCACGCAGGTCATAGGACTCGATGCTCTGCGCGTAGTAGAACTCGCCCTGGGCGCGTTCTCGGGTCAGGTCCACCAGGATGAAGCCGCGGGTTTTGGCTTCCACATAGCGGATGTGCGGGTTGACCACCGGGATCAGGGCTCCGGCCACTTCCGCCGCGCCTTCCGGGAAACCCGGGCTGGTCACTGCGGGGGTAACGAATTCCGCCGCCAGCGGTTTCTCGAACAGGTCACCCAGCAGGCTGGACGGATTGCGGTAGATCTCACTGGCCCAGGAGGTATGGATGTCACCGGTGAGAATCACCACATTGTCGATGCGATTGTCATCCAGGTGATTGAGGATGGTCAGCCGGTCGGCGGCGTAGCCATCCCACTGGTCCATGTTGATGGCGGACAGGTTGCCCCGCAGCTGGGCGCTGCGCTCGTCCAGGCTGGGCAGCTCGGCGATATTGAGCTGGGCGAACATGACCTGCTGGCCGATGAAGCGCCACTGGCTGGAAGACTGGCTGAGATGGTCGAGCAGGAAATCCATCTGTGTGGCGCTGATCAGGTGCCGGTCTTCGCTGTTGCGGGCCGGATCCAGCGGCAGATCCAGCTGCTCGTCGCGCCCTTCCAGGCGGGTATCGAGCATGATCAGGTCCATCAGGTCACCGAACTGGAAGCGGCGGTAGATGGTGCTGGTGTCGCCGCTCTGACGGGGGCGGATCGGCATCCACTCGAAGTAGGCCTGCTCGGAGGCCTGCTTGCGCGTGCGCCAGTCCCCCTCGGTGAGCGGGTCATGGTTGGCGGCACCGTCGCGCCAGCTGTTGTCGGCGCTTTCGTGATCATCCCAGACGGCGATCATGGGGAACTGCAGATGCACCGCCTGCAGATCCTCGTCGGTCTTGTACTGGGCATGGCGGGCCCGGTAGTCGGCCAGGCTGATCATCTCATAGGGCGGGTTGGGGTCGCGCTCGGGGAAGTCGCCGTACTCGCCGGGGCCGTATTCGTAAACGTAATCGCCCAGGTGCAGTACGAAATCCAGATCGCTATGGTTGGCCACCGCCCGGTACACGGAGAAGAAACCGTAGGGATAGTTGGCGCAGGACACCACCGCGAAGCGGGCCCGGTCGATGAAGTCACCCGCCGCCGGGAAGGTTCGCGTGCGGCCGATGGGCGAAAGCTGGTCACCCACTGCAAATCGGTAGTAGTACCAGCGATCCGCCTGCAGGCCAGTGGCATCCACCTTGACGCAGAAATCGTGCGCGGCACTGGCGCGGACGTCATAACGGGCCACCACACTGTTGAGGGCCGGGTCGCTGGCCACGGTGACGGTCACCGCGATGTCGCTGTCCTCGCCCTGCGGGGTGACGCGGGTCCACAGTATTACCCGGTCGGCCAGAGGGTCGCCGGAAGCAACCCCATGCTCGAAACGAACCCTGGGCGCCTCCTCGGGCGGCGGTGTTACCGGGCCCGGCTGATTGGGTGTGGGTGTGTTGACCGGGCCGGCACTGCTACCCCCGGAGCCGCCACAACCGGTAACGGACAGGGCGGTACCCGCCCCCAGTGCCGCCACCAGGCGGCGTCGTTTACGATCCATGAAAAAATCCCCCTTTTGATATCAGGGAGATTAGGCAGGAAGTTGCATTAAGGCTGTTTGCCTTGAGTGGTGGCACTGTAGTGCTATGTTGTCGGCTGTAACCGCCCAGTTACCCATGAACAGGGCATGACAGCGGCACGGCAAGACCATGAAAAATCAGCACTAAACGATGGCAAAGGCGCCGGGCAGATGCTGGCGCAGGGTCAGCAGATTCTCTTCCTGTACGGCCATATTGCCATCGAAGGTATTGGCCATGGTGCCGGCATAGCGCAGGCCGTCCTTTTCGATGGCCTCGGCGGTCAACAGGGCATGGTTGATGCAGCCGAGTTTCATGCCCACCACCTGAATGACCGGCAGCTCCAGCTCCCTGGCCAGGCCCGCCAGCATCTCCCGATCATTAAGCGGCACCCGCCAGCCACCGGCGCCCTCGATCAGAATCAGGTCCGCCTTGTGGGCGTTCAGCGCGCCCCGCACATAGCCGGCCAGGCGTGCCAGGGTAATCACCCTGCCTTCCTGCTGGGCGGCGATATGCGGCGCGATGGGCGCCTTCAGCGCCACCGGGTTGACCGTCTCGTAGGGCAGCTTCACGGAGCTGGCCGCCATCAACTGCAGGGCATCGTCGTTGCGCCAGCCTTCGCCGGTCTGCTCACAGCCGGCGGCCACCGGTTTGAGCCCGTAGCAGCTCAGCCCGGCCTCACGGGCCCGCTCCAGCAGGCGGCAGCTGACCCAGGTCTTGCCCACTTCCGTGTCGGTACCGGTAACAAAGAAGATGCCCTTGAGGGCGGGGAGAAGGGGTTTCTGGTTTTCCATATGCTTGCTTCACCACAGAGGGCAGAACGCTACATCCTGTTTCTCTGTGCTGTGAGTGACCTCTGTGTGGTTAACCGATTTTTTCCGCATCCAGAAACAGTACATTCCACGTTAGCGGCAAGCCCTGTTCCGTGCGTTTGCTCTCGTACTCTTTGACCATCGCCAGCCAGGCGTTCTTGCCGGTGAGGCCGGTGGCGCCGCTGACATGGTCGGCGCCGGTGGCCTTGAGGCGGCGGGCGATCTGTTTGACCGAGTGGTAAGACTCCACCATCACCTGTTGCTGCAACTGGGCATCGGCGAACCCGGCCTGCTGTGTCGCCGCCTGCCAGTCGGCCAGGGCCGGCAGGCGATTCACATGGGGGCGGCCATTGACCGCCTGCCAGCTATCGCGCAATTCGCGCAGGGAGCCGGCCAGCGGCAGGGCCAGTAATAGCCGGCCACCGGGGGCCAGCACCCGGTGGATTTCCGTCATCACCCGTTGCGGATCACACCATTGCAGGGCAAAGCAACTGAACACCAGTCCCTGGCTGGCATCCGCCAGTGGCAAGGTCTCCGCGTCCGCGCACAGCGGGCGATAGTGGTCATTGAGCCGGCCCCGCTCCGCGGCCTCCGCCAGCATCACCCGGGACAGATCCACCGCCTGCCACTGCACCTGTGGCAGGGCCTGCTGCTGGGCGCGGGCAAAGGGCGCGGTGGCACACCCCAGATCCAGGGCCGTTGGCACCGGCAACTCGCCGGGCAGGCGCTGTACCAGGGCGCGCCCCACGGCCAGCTGCAAGATGGCATGGGCATCGTAGCTTCGCGCCGCCCGGCTGAAGTGCTCGTTGACGGCGCTTTTGTCCGGGTAACGCACTACCGGCTCAGCCAACCAGTCGGTGTTCACGATAGAAGTCATAGACGGCTCGGGAGAAAGTCTCGGGGGCGGACAGGAACGGCACATGGGCCACCTGCTCGATCAGGGCCGTGGTGCCGTTGCGAATCAGGGCGGCACTGTCGGCCATGGCCGCGGCGGGCACGATATGATCGTTCTCGCCGAACATCATCAGCACCGGCATGGGCAGGCCGGGCAACACATCCCGAAGGTCCGCATCACGAAGAATATCCAGGCCGCCACGCAGGGCCCTGGGCGCCGGCAACCCGCAGAAATAGAGAATCTCCTTCAACCGGGCGGTGTCCTCACGCATGGCGGCACTGCCCTTGCAGTTCAGCGCCAGAAAACGCACCAGGGTGCCCTCCTGGTCCTCATCGAACATTTCGGCGAACTTGGCCAGGATTTCCGGCTTCATGGCCGCCTCCCAGCCCGGCCCCGTGGTGAAACGCGGCGAGGTGGCCACGGTCACCACCGACTGCACTCGCTGCGGCGCCTTGCCGGCCATGGCCAGCGCCACCAGCCCGCCCAGGGACCAGCCCAGCAGATGGGCCTTTTCCGGCATGATGTCGAGCACCTGGTCAGCCAGAAAATCCAGCGTGTAATCCGCGTTGGGCAACGGGCTCTGGCCCATGCCGGGCAGGTCCACCACGGTGACCCGGAAATGCGCCAGCAGCGCCGGCACGATGTCGTCAAAGACAATGGCATGCAGGCCCCAGCCATGGATCAGCACAATATCCTCGGCCTGGGCATCGTCGACTCCAGTGGCCTTGTAGGTGTTGTGGAACGGAATCAGCTTGGGCATTGGACGTCCTTTCATTTTCACCACAGAGGGCACAGAGCACACAGAGTCAACCACACTGCAAGGCGGTCGCAGGCAAACGGGGTTCAAGGCATGTCTGCGTTTACTCGGTGTTCTCCGTGAGCTCGGTGGTTAACTAATCAGTTTCTTGATATTGCGACAGCGCCGCCAGCAACGCATCCACGTCGGCCGTGTCGTGGGCCGCGGACAGGGTCACCCGCAGGCGTGCCTGCCCCTCCGGCACGGTGGGCGGGCGGATGGCGGTGACCAGCAGCCCCTGCTCCCTGAGGGCCTGGCTCAGCGCCAGCGCCTGCTCGTCACTGCCCACCAGAATCGGCTGGATCGGGGTGGTCGAGCCCATCAGGGTCAGCCCCAGCTGGCGGGCACCGTCACGAAAACGGGCAATCAGGGTCGCCAGCTTTTCGCGGCGGTGCGATTCCCGGCGGGCCTTGGCCAGGCTGACCTGGGTGGCGGCGGCCACCGCCGCCGGCATGGCGGTGGTGTAGATATAGGTGCGGGCGAACTGTATCAGGGTTTCAATCAGTTCGGCGCTACCGGCCACAAAGGCACCGCCGGTGCCCAGCCCCTTGCCCAGGGTCCCCATGAGAATCTGGGTGCGCTCATTCACGCCCTGGGCAAACAGGGAGCCGCGGCCCTTTTCATCCAGCACACCGAGGCCATGGGCATCATCCACCATCAGACAGGCACCGTTGTGTTCGCACACGTCCGCAAGTGCTGCCAGCGGCGCTTCATCGCCATCCATGCTGAAGACCCCATCCACCACCACCAGCTTGCGACGGGCCTCGCTGCGTTGCAGCAGACGATTCAGGGCATCGGCATCGTTGTGGGCAAAACGCCGGAAACGGGCGCCGCTCAGCAAACCGCCATCCAGCAGGGAGGCATGATTGAGGCGATCTTCAAACACCGCATCGGCCTTGCCCAGCAAGGCGGTCATGACACCCAGGTTGGCCATGTAGCCGGTGGAAAACAGCAAGGCCCGCTCGCGCCCGGTATGCGCGGCCAACGCCTCTTCCAGGTCCTGATGGGGGCGTTGATGGCCGCACACCAGATGGGAGGCGCCGCTGCCAACGCCCCATTCACCGGCCGCATTCTGAAAGGCGGCAATCACCTCGGGGTCATTGGCCAGGCCCAGATAGTCGTTGCTGCAGAAATTCAGGTAACGCTGGCCATTCACCACCGCATGGCGACCACAGGGGCTCTCCATGATTTGCGGTTGGCGATAACGATGCTGGCGGTGACGCTCTTCAAGGTCGGCAGAAAGATCAAAGGTCATTTCGAAGCCCCGTAGGGCGGAAATTGGCGTGAGCCAATCTCCGCCACGGCGTAAGCACCAATCCATGTCTGGAGAAACATCTGCTCCATCCGCGCGATTCGGCGGAGATCGGCTAACGCCGATTTCCGCCCTACACGCCCGGCATCAGTGGCCAGTGGCCGGCCGCCCGGTGTCCTTGTCCAGCACATGCTTGGGCGACCGCTTGGCGTCCATGGCGTTATAGAAAAGGCCGGCCTCTTCGGCCTGCTGCTCGGCCACCCGGGCCTTGATGGCTTCCTCGTGGGCCTCGTCGGAGGCTTCATGGCGCGGGTCCAGCGGGTGGATACCAAGCCGGCTGAACAGCTGGCGGTCGTGGGTGGCCTCCGGGTTATCGGTGGTCAGCAGACGCTCGCCGTAGAAGATGGAATTGGCGCCGGCCAGGAAGCACAACGCCTGGGCCTCGTCATTCATTTCCTGGCGCCCGGCGGACAGCCGCACATAGGATTGCGGCATCAGGATGCGGGCCACCGCCACGGTACGCACGAACTCGAACGGGTCCAGGTCGTCCACGTCCGCCAGCGGCGTGCCTTCGATTTTCACCAGCATGTTGATGGGCACGGACTCGGGATGATGCGGCAGATTGGCCAGCTGCTGCAGCAGGCCCACGCGGTCATCGCGCTGCTCGCCCATGCCGACGATGCCACCACAGCAGACCTTCATGCCGGCGTCGCGGACATTGGCCAGGGTGCTGAGGCGATCGTTATAGGTACGGGTGGTAATCACCTGGCCGTAGTATTCCGGCGAGGTGTCCAGGTTGTGGTTGTAGTAGTCCAGGCCCGCCTCCGCCAACGCACCGGCCTGTTCTTCGTTGAGCATGCCCAGGGTCATGCAGGTTTCCATGCCCAGGCCCTTGACCTGACGGATCATGTCCAGCACGTAGGGCATGTCCCTGTCGCGGGGGCTGCGCCAGGCGGCACCCATGCAGAACCGGGAGGCGCCCTTCTGTTGTGCCGCCTTCGCCTCTTCCACCACGCGGGCCACTTCCAGCAGCTTTTCCTTCTCCAGCTCGGTGTTGTAGTGGCCGGACTGGGAGCAGTACTTGCAGTCTTCCGGGCAGGCGCCGGTCTTGATCGACAGCAGCGTACTCACCTGCACCGCGTTGGCGTCGAAGTGAGCCCGGTGGATGCTGGCCGCCCGGAACAGCAGATCGTTGAACGGCAACGCGAACAGGGCATCGATCTCACTGCGTTTCCAGTCATGGCGTACAACATTATCAGCGCGGGCGGCTTGGGCGGTGCTGGCGGTGGCGGGCATGCTTTTCTCCTGTGAGTTACAAACGCAGACTAGAAGCCGCCCCCATGCCTGTCAACCTGAAAGCATTGCAAAAAGTTTACTGCAGGTTATTTTTTGACCTGTCCGATTGCCTGCTTTGTGGGCAGCCGGGCCGCGCGCTGTGCGCCCCCTGTACGGCGCTAATCAGCGCGCTGCCAGCCAATCCGTGCCGTTGCGGCCTACCACAGATCACACCGGTTACCACGGTCGACAGCCCCGACCCACCCTTGTGCGGCCGCTGCATACGCCGCCCGCCACCGTTCAGCGCCGCCCGTTCGGCGGTGCTCTACGGTTTTCCCGTGGACCGGCTGATCACCCGCTACAAGTCCCGCGGCGACCTGACCGCGGAACGCGCCTGTCAGCAACTGCTGCAGCGCCAGGTGCTACCCTGGCCGGATGCGGATGCGCTCTGCCCGTTACCGGCACACTGGCGCCGGCGCTGGCTGCGCGGCTTTGACCAGAGTGCTCGCCTCACCGCACGGCTGGCAAAACAGTGGCAACGCCCGCTACTGCCCGCTCTGCAACGACAACGCCCCACCCCCCATCAGCAGGGCCTGCGCGCCTCGCAACGACGGCACAACCTGCGCCGGGCATTTCGCTGTGTGCAGCCTGTGACCGGTCTGCATCTGGTACTGGTGGATGATGTCATGACCACCGGCAGCAGCGCCCGGGCCGCTGCCCGTTGTTTGCTGGATGCCGGTGCCCGGCGGGTCAGTGTCTGGACGCTGGCACGCACGCCGGCGGGCCGTTAGGCCGCCTCTGAAAAAAACAACCTGCGGCCGGCGTACGCAAAGGGAAGACACGGGCTGTTTTTCAACAGCCCGTTAGGCATAATGCGCTTACTTGCATGGAGGAATACCAATGACAACAAGGCTGTTTGCCATCCTGCTTATGCTTGCCACTGCCGGCGCCGCCAATGCGGACACCGATTCCGGTCGCTACAGTGGCGTTACCCTGATTCGCGGTACGGTAATTTCCGCCGGCCGCGTGGACCCCACCGAAGACATCGATACCGGTTTTTTCGTGGACGCCAACTACTCCAGTGTGGCCGTCAATGCCGGTGTCGCCACCAAGAAGTTCGGCGAGTCGCCACTGCGCCCGGAGCAACGCTCCGATGCCCAGTCCGAAGCCAACGATGAAAGGGTCAACAACGTCTACGCCGGTATCGGCTTCGGGCGCATCGTGCAGATCCAGTACGGCTACGGTAACCACAAGGACCTGCTGCGCTTCCGCTCCGATTTCAACTTCCGCTCGGTGGTGGATTTTCTCAGCGGCCATCACACGCCCAAGGACCGCATGACCCTGGGGGACCGGCTGACCTTCACCATTGCCGCCGAACGCTATCTGGACGGCGACGAGGATATTTTCAACAACACCACCTGGGGCATTGGCCTGCTGTTCTGAGCCCGGCAACACCGGCACCTCATTGCAGCCCATGGCCCGGGGAAGGATGGACAATGCAGATTCATATTGCCCAGGGCCATAACCCGCCCCACAACATCCACGGCATCACCGTGGTGATCGACGTGATCCGCGCCTTCACCACCAGTCATCACGCCTTCCGGGGCGGCTTGCGCTGTATCTGGCCGGTGGCCACCGCCGAGCAGGCCTTTGCCCTGCGCGATGAACACTGCCCCGAGGCCCTGCTGGCCGGCGAGGTGGAAGCACTACCCATCGATGGCTTCGATTTCGGCAATTCCCCCTGGGAGATCGACCAGGCCGAGCTGCAGGGCCGGGAAATGATCCTGCGCACCACCAATGGCGTGGCCGCCACCCTGCGTGCCCGCGATAGCCAGCAGGTGCTGGTGGCGGGGCTGGTCAATGCCCGCGCCACCGCCCATTACCTGCGGGAACAGAACCCGCCCTGTGTGGTGCTGGTGGCCTCGCACCCCACCGGCGACGAGGACGTGGCCTGCGCGGAATATATTCGCGGCCTGCTGGGCGGCGACGGCATCTCCTATGACGCGGCCCGCCAGCGCACCCTGAATGCCCGCGCGGCCCGGAAGTTCTATGACGGCCGGCACCCGCGCCTGCGGGCCCAGGACATCGAGGCGGCGGCCAGCGACGGCGGCGACAACGCCCTGGTGATGGCGGTCAGTTTCGAGCCTCGGCCCTGCATCCGCCCGCTGCCACGCTGACCGCCACGGTCAATTCAAACGCTTGTTTTGATCAATGACCCCCAACCGGTCGGTTGCTAGGGTTGAGGGATCCTTTCCCCTTTAAAGAGGCAAGCCATGATCCAGTGGTCCGAACAACAACAGATGATCCAGACGATGGTGCGCGATTTTGTCAGCAAGGAAATCGTGCCGCAGCTGGATGACATTGAATATAACGGTGTGCCGCCGTACGACATTCTGCGCAAGCTGATCAAGACCTTCGGCATGGATGTGATGGCCAAACAGAATTTCGACAAGCAGCTGGCCCGGGAAAAGGCCATCGCCGCCGGCGAGACGGTGGCGGACCGGAAGAAAGACGGCCCCTCCGCCATGGCCGGAGAGGAAGCCGCCATGCGCATGATCCCCATCATCGAAATCTGCCGGCATGCCCAGGGCCTGGTGACCGCCATGGGCGTCTCCATGGGCCTGGCCGGCGGCGCCATCATGAGCAAGGGCACCATTGAGCAGAAGGAACGCTGGGCCCTGCCACTGCTGACCCTGGAGAAAGTGGGGGCCTGGGCCATCTCCGAACCCAATGCCGGCTCCGATGCCTTTGGCCAGATGAAAACCCTGGCCCGGCGTGACGGCAACGGCGGCTATATCATCAATGGCAGCAAGACCTGGATCACCAACGGCCCCTTCGCCGATACCATCATCCTGATCTGCAAGCTGGATGAAGACGGTGTGGCGCCGGAGCAGCGCAAGATCATCTCCTTTATCCTCGACAGCGGCATGGAAGGTCTGGAGCAATCCAAACCGTTCAAGAAAATGGGCATCGGCTCGTCGCCCACCGGCGAGTTGTTCCTGTCCGATGTCAAAGTCGGCGCCGACCGCCTGCTGGGCGGCAGTGAGGACAGCTATGGCCGCAGCGGCGCCAAGGGCACCTTCATGCAGGAGCGCGCGGGCGTGGCCGCCATGGCCCTGGGCATGGTGGAGCGGGCCATGGAACTGAGCATCCAGTATGCCAATGACCGGGTGCAGTTCGGGCGCGCCATCGGTCAGAACCAGCTGATCCAGCTGAAGCTGGCCAAAATGGAAGTGGCACGCAGCAACCTGCAGAACATGGTATTTCGCTATATCGAGATGACCGCCGAGGGCAAGCAAATGACCCTGGCGGAAGCGTCGGCCATGAAGCTCTATGCCGCCCAGGCGGCCATGGAGGTAGCCACCGAAGCGGTACAAATCCACGGCGGTTACGGCTACATGCGTGAATCGCGGGTGGAGCAGTTGATGCGCGACGCCAAGATTTTACAGATCTATGCCGGCACCGATGAAATGCAGGTGATCGCCATTGCCCGGGACCTGCTGGGCCGCTCGGCCTAGCCCCCTCAAAGGGGCCCCGCCCGGCCCCTCTTGTAAGCTTTTCGCCCTAAAAGCTGTAGGAAATTGACCACTGCGCCCGGCGTAGTGGTTTTTGTGGTCTACGTCACAATCTACCTACGTCGTACACTCAACCTTTGTTCGTAGTAGACTGAGACGATGAGATTACTTCGCTATAGGGCGGACTTACCGGCCGTCGCCCTGGTGTTAGCGGTGTTCGCCGTTCAACTCGGGCTCTATTTCTTTTCCAGCGGGCTGACCACCTGGCTGGCCATGCTGGCACTGCTGCCGGTGCAGGTTTCCTGTGGCGCCATCTGCCACAACCATCATCACGTCAACACCTTCGTGCGCCGGCCGCTGAACCGGCTGTTCGAAGTGGTGCTTTACCTGCAGACCGGGACCAGCCCGCTGAGCTGGACGCTGCATCACAATATCGGCCACCACAAACTCTACCTGGACCCGCACAAGGACCCGTCGCCCTGGCAGATGGCCGACGGCAGCCTGATGCCGCGCTGGCGCTATGTGCTGGTCAACACATTGATGGTCTACCCGGAAATTCACCGCATCGGCCAGCAGCATCGCCTTCTTTATCAACGCTTCCTGCGTTTGTTGGTGCTTGCTAACATTCCACTGGTGGCGGCCCTGCTCCATGACCCGCGCAATGCACTGATCCTGTTTGTACTGCCGATGGTAGCCATGCTGTTCATGCTGCTGGACAACACCTATGGCCAGCATGCCGGCACCGGTTTCGAGGACCACTTCCAGGCCTCACGCAATGTGGAACTCAAGCGCTATAACCTGCCGTCCTGGAACCTGGGTTATCACACCGCCCACCACATGCTGCCAGGGCTGCACTGGAGCAAGCTGCCGACCCTGCACGCACAGATCCGCCACCGGATTCCCGACCACCTGATCACCGACAACATCCTGCTGCAGTGGGAACCGGGCCGCCAGCAGCGCCAGCAACAGGAGTGTTCCCCATGATACGCCCCCTGCTGATTGCCTGGCTGGCATGCCTGTCGCTGCCGGCCTTCAGCGACGACTGCTATTACTACTGGGTGGCCCAGTGCATTGATGTCACCGATGCCAGCCAGAGAGAGTTCCAGCAGACCGTACTGATTTCCCCGGCGGTGAATTACCTTAACAGCGCCGAAGGCCAGCAGTGCAGCGAGGCAGTGGCGCAAAAGCAGGCGCCGGTCAATGCCGAGCTGCTGCAGACCTTCAACCAGGCCGCCTCAAGGGGCAAGGCCTGTACCCAGCCGATCACCGAGCTGCAGGCCAAGGTCTACAACCAGCCCGGCAAGGCCAGCTGGCACTACCAGCACAGCAAGAAAGAGCGGCCTCACAAGACCGTCATCATGGTCAGCGGCACCCCGGTTCTCAAATAATCACGAGGCCCTGCGGCAACAGCTGCGCCAGCGCTGCGGTGTGCTATGATCGGTATGCAATTTAAAACCGGGGCGAATAATGAAAACAATCAAACCTGCCGCGATGCTCATTGTTGCCGTGCTGCTGGCCGCCTGCCAGAGCCTGCAGGGTGAACGCAAGGGCGACTATTACTACTCACCGGCCGGCGCCTATGCGCTGGATCTGAGCATCAATACCTTCCGGGGCCATGTGGTGCTCGATGAGCGCTGTGACCGCGATGGCGGCTCCACCACCTTCTGGGACGGCAATGGCCGCCTGTTCCGTATTGACTACCTGCAGATCGAAAGCAGCCCCATGGTGCAGGCGCCACGCTTTGCCTCGGACCTGACCCTGCTGAACCTGACTCTCAACAGTTATCTGCGGGATGTGGTGGCCAAGTCACCGATGATTACCAGTGCCGAGGCCTCCTACCGGGAGTTTCTTGATGATGCCGACCCCCGGGCCCTGTTTGCCATCATCGGCATCAATGTGGACGCCAGTCAGGCCGGCAACAACGAGGTGGACGATGGCACCTACTACTACGGTTTCCTGCTGTTCAAGCGCGGCGACCTGATTTACGTGCTGCAACACCGCCAGCCGGTACTGATGCCCGAGAAGATGAAGGCGGTACTGCTGCGCATGGCTGATGGCATGGAAATCCCCGGCCACGTGCGCGACGATACGGATCTGGAGAAACTGCGCCGCATTCTCAAGAAAATGGCGCCGGGCGGCACCAGCGGCGACCCGGTTCGCCTTTGCGAGCCGGCGCAATAACAGGCTGTTGAAAACAGCCTGATAAGTGCCGCCAGGCCGGACAGGACGATGACCATGACTGAACTGAACCAACAACACTGCGAGGCCTGCCGGGCGGATGCCCCGCGGGTCACCGAGCAGGAACTGGCTGATCTGCGTCAGGCCATCCCCGACTGGATTCTTGTGGAGGAAGACGGCGTCGAAAAGCTGCAACGGGCCTTCCCGTTCGGCAACTTTGTCGATGCCCTGGCCTTCAGCAACCGGATTGGCGAACTGGCCGAAGAGGAGGGCCACCACCCGGCCCTGCTCACGGAATATGGCAAGACCACCGTCACCTGGTGGACCCACAAGATCCACGGACTTCACCGCAACGACTTCATCTGCGCGGCCAAGACCGACCAGATTTTCCAGGGTAACGAAACCGACTGATCATCATCGTGACGCGCCGGCGACGCCCTGTTCCGGGATGTTGCCGGCGCGACGGCCGACCTTGATGACCAATTGCACCAGCCTACTGATTGAAACGGCCAGCAGCCCGGCGGCCAGCCTTTGCTAGCATCATTGGCAAATCAAGGAGACGCCCATGGCACTGACAGAACAACAGAAGACACTGATCAAGAACGCCAGCGACAAGACCTTCCCGTTTGTAGAGCGCTGTGAAGTCCAGACCCTGGATGTGGACCGCGGTTACTGCAAGATGCTGATGCCGTTCAAGCCCAACATCAACCATGTGGGCATCATGTATGCCGGCGCGCTGTACACCATTGCCGAGCTACCCGGTGGCGTCATTTACCTGACGTCCTTCGATACCTCGAAGTTCTATCCCATCGTCAAGGACATGTCGATCCGCTTCCGTCGCCCGGCCACCACGGATGTGACCGTGGAAATCACGCTCAGCGAGGAAGAAATTGCCCGTATCGAAAAGACCACCGAGGAACAGGGCAAGTGTGATTTCGAGTGGGATGTGGAGCTGAAGGATAGCAACGGCGAGGTGGTGGCCATTTCCCACAACGTCTATCAGATGCGCAAGATCGGCAGTTGAACGCCGGCATGAACCTGCCTGAACCGCTGTAACAAGCGCCGGCTAGTGGAGCGGTTCGCAGAAGGGCTGCGGCCCCTGCTCCACATCGGTGGAACACTTCCACTCGATACCGCGCACGCCCGAGTCCACCGGCCAGGTATTGAGGTGATGCCCCGCCAGCCGGCCCGCCAGGTCCACTTTCAACATGCCCTCGCGCCACAGGGCGGCCTGCTTGATCCCCGGCCCCACCAGCTGCTCGGGGGCAACGCCCAGTTGCTGCAGATCCTCCGGCCAGTTACCGGTCTGCATATAAAATTCGGCCATGCGTATGCGTATACCGCTGACCACCCCCATCACCCGGGCCAGCTCGGAGCGATCCCGGGAGGTGCTGAACAACTCCCAGGTGCGCGAATCCACGCCCGGAGGTGGGGCATCCCGGTCTTTGACCACAGCGGCTTCACTCACCGCCGGGACCGGGATACGTGCTGCCAGTTGGTCGATATCGCCGTCATAATCGGCACGCAGCACGCAGCGTTGCCCATTCCAGCGACGCCCTTCCAGTTCCGGCTTCTGATCCTGCAGCACACTGAGATAGGCATCGCGCAGCGCGTCTTCGCTGCGATGCAGTTTGCGGTAGGCCTCCAGGCGGGCCTGATAGGCGCCGGTGGCGGCAATCACGCTGAGCAGGCTGTTATGTAATTCCTCGGTCATGGCGGCCATGGCCCGCTCACAAACCTGCTGCTGGCTCTCCCCGGGGGCAGCCTGCTCCACCTTGGCCATGCCCAGGGACATGGCCGCCAACGGCGCCCCCAGCACCAGCAGCAGCATAAAAATGACAACGCGCATCCCTTCCCCCTGAGATTTCACCCGTGCTGACGACCTAGCGCTGACTGAACTCCTGCACCGCGTCGATAAACACACCGGCATGGGCCGGGTCCACCTGGGGCGTAATGCCGTGCCCCAGATTGAAGACGTGCCCCGGGTGATCACCGAAGTCATCCAGTATCCGCTTGACCTCGGCCCGAATCGCCCGGGGCGAGGCATACAGGACCGCCGGATCCATGTTGCCCTGCAGGGCGACCCGGTCCCCTACCCGGCGACGGGCTTCACCGATGTTGATGGTCCAGTCCAGCCCCAGGGCATCGCAGCCGCTGTCAGCCATGGTTTCCAGCCACAGACCGCCGTTCTTGGTGAACAGGATCACCGGCACCTTGCGCCCCTCGTGATCACGGATCAGACCATCGACGATCTGCTGCATGTATTTCAGCGAAAATTCCCGATACGCCTCGGCGGACAGGGCGCCACCCCAGGTATCGAAGATCTGTACTGCCTGGGCGCCGTGGCGAATCTGGGCATTGAGATAGGCCGTGACCGACTGCGCCAGCTTGTCGAGCAGCGCATGGGCCAGCTCCGGCTGGCTGTAGACCATCGCCTTGAGGTGGCGGAAATCCTTGCTCGAGCCGCCTTCCACCATGTAGGTCGCCAGGGTCCAGGGGCTGCCGGAAAAGCCGATCAGCGGCACCCGGCCATTGAGGGCGCCGCGAATGGTACTCACCGCCTTCATCACATAGCCCAGGTCGGTTTCCGCATCCGGAATCGGCAGGGCAGCCACGTCCGCCTCGGTGCGCACCACCTTGCGGAATTTCGGCCCTTCACCGGTTTCAAAATACAGCCCCAGGCCCATGGCATCGGGAATGGTGAGAATGTCGGAAAACAGGATGGCGGCATCCATCGGATAACGCTCCAGCGGCTGCAGAGTCACCTCGCAGGCCAGCTCCGCGTTCTGACACAGGTCCATGAAGGAGCCGGCCTTCTCCCGGCTGGCACGGTACTCGGGCAGGTAACGCCCGGCCTGGCGCATCATCCATACCGGGGTGCGGTCGACGGCCTCGCGATTGAGGGCCTTGAGGAAACGGTCGTTCTGCAGGGGCGCGAAAGTCATGCTGATCCTTGAGGTCTGACGCCGGGCGCCCAACGTCTGGCGCCCTGAAAAATAACACAGTCCTGAACTTTACCTTATTCGTACCGAGGAGCGCATAACAAAAAGGCCCGCAGCTGCGGGCCTTTTTGCATGCGACGTCAGACGTTGGGCGTCCGACCGGGTTTATACATCCAGATAATCGAGGATGCCCTTGGCCGCTTCCCGCCCTTCCCAGATGGCGGTTACCACCAGGTCGGAGCCGCGTACCATGTCGCCACCGGCAAAGATCTTCTCGTTGCTGGTCTGGAACGGGAAGTCCTGCTCTTCCAGCGCCTGTACACGGCCGGCTTCGTCGGTGCCGATGTTCTGCGCACCGAACCAGTCCGCCGGGCTGGGACGGAACCCGAAGGCGATGATCACCGCGTCCGCCGGCAGGATTTCCTCGCTGCCCGGAATCGGCTCGGGACGACGACGGCCATTGTTGTCCGGCTCGCCCAGTTTGGTTTCCACCACCTTGACGCCGACCACCTTGCCGTCTTCGCCGACCACTTCGATGGGCTGACGGTTGAACAGGAACTGCACGCCCTCTTCCTTGGCGTTGGCCACTTCCTTGCGCGAACCCGGCATGTTCTCTTCGTCACGGCGGTAGGCACAGATCACGGTGTCGGCGCCCTGACGAATGGAGGTGCGGTTACAGTCCATGGCGGTATCACCACCACCGAGCACCACCACACGCTTGCCTTTCATGTCGATGAAGTCAGCGGCGTCCTTCTCGAAGCCCAGGTTACGGTTGGCGTTGGCCACCAGGAACGGCAGCGCTTCGTGCACGCCGTCCAGATCTTCACCGGGGAAGCCGCCCTTCATGTAGGTGTAGGTACCCATGCCCATGAAGACCGCGTCGAACTCGCTGAGCAGTTCATCAATGGTGATGTCCTTGCCCACCTCGGTGTTGAGGCGGAATTCGATGCCCATGCCTTCGAACACTTCACGGCGCTTGGCCATGACCGGCTTTTCCAGCTTGAACTCGGGGATACCGAAGGTCAGCAGGCCACCGATTTCCGGGTAACGATCGAACACCACCGGCTTGACGCCGTTGCGCACCAGCACGTCGGCACAGCCGATACCCGCCGGGCCGGCCCCGATCACGGCGACCTTCTTGTCGGTCCATACCACCTTGGACATGTCCGGACGCCAGCCCATGGCCAGGGCCGTGTCGGTGATGTACTTCTCGGTGGCCCCGATGGTGACCGCGCCGAAGCCGTCATTCAGGGTACAGGCGCCTTCACAAAGACGGTCCTGCGGACAGACACGGCCACAGACTTCCGGCAGGGAGTTGGTCTGGTGAGACAGCTCCACCGCTTCCATCAGATTCCCTTCGCTGATCAGTTTCAGCCAGTTGGGAATGTAGTTGTGGACCGGGCACTTCCATTCACAGTACGGGTTGCCGCAGTGCAGGCAGCGGTGCGCCTGGTGCTCTACTTCCCGGGTTTCAAACGGGTGGTAGATTTCCTCGTACTTGTGCTTGCGGTCTTCGATGTCCTTTTTCTTCGGATCGTGCCGGGGCACATCCAGGAACTGGAAGTTGTTACTCAAACGTTCAGCCATGGTCTCCCCCGTTATGCCGGATTGGCACGCGTGCTCTTGAGCAGGTTTTCCAGGCTTGCGGCCTTGGGTTTCACCAGCCAGAACTTGCGGCTCATGGCATCAAAGTTATCCAGAATGTACTGGCCCCACTCGCTGCCGGTCTCGTTGACGTAATCGCTGATCACACCACGCAGGTGGCTGCGGTGAGACTCGGTGGCTTCGGAACTGATGCGATGCAGTTCGATCAGCTCCGGATTGATGCGGTCGAAGAAGTCGTTGTCTTCGTCCAGTACAAAGGCAAAGCCCCCGGTCATGCCGGCACCGAAGTTGTGGCCGGTGCGGCCCAGCACGGTGACGCTGCCGCCGGTCATGTACTCACAGCAGTGATCGCCGGCGCCTTCCACCACGGCATGACAGCCGGAGTTACGCACGCCAAAACGCTCGCCGGCGGTGCCGGCCGCATACAGCTTGCCGCCGGTGGCACCGTACAGACAGGTGTTACCGATAATGGCGGTTTCCTGGCTCTTGAACGGGCTGCCCTGGGGCGGACGAATCACCAGCTTGCCGCCGGCCATGCCCTTGCCCACGTAATCGTTGGCATCGCCTTCGATGTACATGTGCAGGCCGCCGGCGTTGAACACACCGAAGCTCTGGCCCGCGGTACCGGTAAAGCGGACCTTGATGGGCGCGCTTTCCATGTCCAGGTTGCCGTGGCGCTTGGCAATCTCGCCGGACACGCGGGCCCCCACGGAGCGATCACAGTTGGTGATCTCGTAGTGGAAGGAACCACCGGACTTGCTGTCGATGGCAGTGAGCATGTCGTCCACCATCTTCTGGCTCAGCACCGCCTTGTCGAACGGTTCGTTGCGGCTCACCTGGCAGTGGGTGGGCTTGTCCGCCGGCACCAGGTCGTTGCGCAGGATCGGAGTGAGATCCAGCTTGCCCTGGCGCGCGGTTTCGCCTTCCAGCACCTTGAGCAGATCGGTACGGCCGATCAGCTCGGGGATGCTCTTCACGCCGAGCATGGCCAGCAGCTCACGGACTTCCTGGGCCACGAAGGTGAAGTAGTTGATCAGCAGATCCGGGGCACCAATGAAGTGCTCCTTGCGCAGATCCTCACGCTGGGTGGCAACGCCGGTGGCGCAGTTGTTCAGGTGACAGATACGCAGGTATTTACAGCCCAGCACCACCATGGGCACGGTACCGAAGCCGAAGGATTCGGCGCCCAGGATGGCGGCCTTGATCACGTCCAGGCCGGTCTTCAGGCCACCGTCGGTCTGCAGACGGATCTTGTCACGCAGGTCGTTGCCACGCAGCGCCTGGTGCGCTTCCGCCAGGCCCAGCTCCCAGGGGGAGCCGGCGTAGCGGATGGAGGTCAGCGGGCTGGCCGCGGTACCGCCGTCGTAGCCGGAAATGGTGATCAGGTCCGCGTAGGCTTTGGCCACACCGGAGGCCACGGTGCCGACGCCGGGCTCGGAGACCAGTTTCACGGACACCTGGGCCGCCGGGTTGACCTGCTTGAGGTCAAAGATCAGCTGGGCCAGATCCTCAATGGAATAGATGTCGTGGTGCGGCGGCGGAGAAATCAGGGTCACGCCGGGCACCGAGTGACGCAGGCGCGCGATCAGCGCGTTGACCTTGCCACCGGGCAGCTGGCCACCCTCGCCGGGCTTGGCGCCCTGGGCCACCTTGATCTGCAGCACTTCGGCGTTGACCAGGTAATGCGGGGTCACGCCGAAACGCCCGGAGGCGATCTGCTTGATCTTGGAGACACGCTCGGTGCCGTAACGGGCCGGGTCTTCACCGCCCTCACCGGAGTTGGAGCGACCGCCCAGACGGTTCATGGCGGTGGCGATGGCCTCGTGGGCTTCCGGGCTCAGGGCCCCCAGGGACATGCCAGCGGAGTCGAAACGCGGCAGGATCGCCTCGATGGGTTCCACCTCGTCCACGCTGATGCCCTGCACGTCATCGCGCAGCGCAAACAGGTCACGCAGGGTGGCCACCGGACGCTTGTTGACCAGCTCCGCGTACTCCTTGTACGCGGTGTAGTCGTTGTCTTGGGTGGCGCAATGCAGGGCATGAATCACGTCCGGGTTGAAGGCGTGATATTCCTTGCCATGGATGTACTTGAGAATGCCGCCGGCATCGATGGGCTTGCGCTGTTTCCAGGCATCCTTGGCCAGGCTCTGCTGGTCGGCTTCGAAATCGACGAAGCCGGCGCCCTGGATACGGCTCTGCACGCCACGGAAGCACAGGTCCACCACCTCGCGGTCGATACCCACTGCTTCGAACAGCTGGGCACCGCGGTAGGAGGTAATGGTGGAAATCCCCATCTTGGAGAGGATCTTCATCAGGCCCTTGTTGATGCCCTTGCGGAAGTTCTTCTGCAGCTCCACCGCGTCGCCCAGCAGCTCGCCGGAGCGCACCATATCGGCGATCACGTCGTAGGCCAGGTACGGGTAGACCGCGGTGGCACCAAAGCCGAACAGCACGGCAAAGTGGTGGGAATCGCGCGCGGTGGCGGTTTCCACGATGATGTTGGCGTCCGAGCGCAGGCCTTTCTCGGTGAGGTAATGGTGCACCGCACCGGTGGCCATCAGCGCATGGATGGTCAGCTGGTTCTGGGCAATGCCGTGGTCGGACAGCACCAGCACCACCTTGCCGTCACGAACCGCCGTCTCGGCCTGCTGGCACAGGTCCAGCACCGCCTGCTTGAGGCCTTTTTCCGGCGCATAGTGCAGGCTCAGCTTGGCCACATCGTAGCCCGGCCGGTCAATGTTCAGCAGGTTGGTGAACTTGGAGTGGGACAGCACCGGGGTGGACAGAATCGCCCGGTCGGCGTGGTCCGCGGTTTCCTCGAACACATTGCGCTCGGCGCCCACGCAGGTTTCCAGGCTCATGACGATCGCTTCACGCAGCGGGTCGATGGGCGGGTTGGTCACCTGGGCAAATTGCTGGCGGAAGTAGTCGTACAGCGGGCGCTCACGCTTGGACAGCACCGCCATGGGCGTATCGTCCCCCATGGAGCCGGTGGCTTCCTGGCCGGATTCGGCCAGCGGGCGCAGCACCTGATCGCGCTCTTCAAAGCTGATCTGGAAGAATTTCTGGTAGCTGAGCAGATCCTGCGGGTCCACCTCGTCGGTACGCTCCACTTCGTGGTCGTAATCCGCTTCGATGCGCAGGGCATTGCGCTTCAGCCAGTCGCGGTAGGGGTGGCGCACTTTCAGACGGTTATCGATGTCCTTGGTGTGCAGTACCTCACCGGTTTCGGTATCCACGGCCAGAATCTGGCCCGGTCCGACACGGCCCTTGGCCACCACGTCTTCCGGCTTGTAGCCGTAGACGCCGATTTCGGAGGCCAGGGTAATAAAGCCGTTCTTGGTCACCACCCAGCGAGCCGGGCGCAGACCGTTACGGTCGAGCATACACACGGCGTAGCGGCCATCGGTCATTACCAGGCCGGCGGGACCATCCCACGGCTCCATGTGCATGGAGTTGTATTCGTAGAAGGCGCGCAGGTCCGCGTCCATGGTTTCCACGTTCTGCCAGGCCGGCGGAATCATCATGCGCACGGCGCGGAACAGGTCCATGCCACCGGCGAGCAGCACCTCCAGCATGTTATCCATGCTGGAGGAGTCGGAACCGGTGCGGTTGACCAGCGGGCTGAGCTCTTCAAGCCCCGGCAGCAGATCGTTCTGGAACTTGTTTTCCCGGGCCAGCGCCCAGTTACGGTTGCCCTGAACGGTATTGATTTCACCGTTGTGGGCCAGGTAACGGAACGGCTGGGCCAGCGGCCACTGCGGCAGGGTGTTGGTGGAGAAGCGCTGATGGAAGACCACGATGGCGGTTTCCATGGCCTCATCACCCAGATCCGGGAAGAAGGCCGGCAGATCCACCGGCATCATCAGCCCTTTATAGGAGATCACCGAGGCGGACAGGGAACACACATAGAAGTAGCCATCGCTGTCGATGGCCTTTTCCGCGTGGCGGCGGGCAAAGAACAGGCGACGGTTCAATTCCTGCTCGGAGTTGCCCTCCGCAGCCACCAGCACCTGCCAGAAGCCCGGCAGGGAGGCGCGGGCCAGATCACCGAGACAGGCATCATCGGTGGGCACTTCGCGCCAGCCCAGCACCTGCACGCCCTGGGCGTCCAGGGCCGCATCAATGGCGGCTTTCTGCTGCGCGGCCTGGTCCGCGTCCGGGTGGGTGAAGATCATCCCCACGCCGTAGTTGTCCGGCAGCGTAATGGATTGCGCTTCCGCGACCTTGCGGAAGAAAGAATCGGGTTTCTTGAGCAACAGACCGCAGCCATCACCGGTTTTTCCGTCGGCATTAATGCCGCCCCGGTGAGTCATACATGTCAGTGCTTCGATGGCGGTTTGCAAAAGCTCGTGGCTGGCGTTGCCCTCCATATGGGCAATCAGACCAAAACCACAGTTGTCCCGGAATTCTCCGGGCTCAGTGAGCCCCCGCACCAGCGTTGAGTTCTGCTGCATCAAAACCTTTCCTCTTGAAATTCAGAGACTTACAGAAGGCTAATGGCGTCAGGAAAGCGGTGACGGCAAAAAAGGGATATGCATTCTACACATTGCGAGGTTAGGCGACAAATTGAACGCGAAAAAACACCGGCCCGAGGGCGGTTTTTATGCCGACTCAGCCTGAAAAAGCCACCCATTTTCGCCGAATTTCGCCAATCAACCGAGATTTAACGCGAAATTCGGCATTCCCGTCATAACCTAAAGTTCTTTGCGAATATCCGCCATCTTGCGGGGAAACGGCCCGGCCGCCCGCAGGTTTTCCGGCAACCCGGCCTTGGCATCCAGCGCCGCCTGACGGCTGGCATAGTCACCGGCCAGCACCAGGTAGACCGACTTGCCATTACGTTTAGCCCGGTAGTAGGCGCCTTTGCGATCCAGCCGATCAAGCACACCACGGGCATTGGCTTCCTTGCTGGTGACAGTGATCTGCAAGAACCAGCGACCGTCGTCCAGGGTTGCCAGCCAATCTTCCTGCCGGTAGCCCAGGTCCGCATCCAGCCCCTTCAGCTGCGGCTTGCTGGCCGCCACGGTATCCGCCGGCTTGTCGGCCGGTGCCGGCTTGCTCACCGCCGCCGGCGCCGACTCGGGCTCGGGCTCGGGCTTCACCTCGACGGGCCGCTGTTGCTGCGCCGGCGGACGCTGCATCACCGGGTCTTTCACCGCGGCCACGGTGACGCCGGTGTCCGTTTGCACCGGCTCCTGATCCGCCACCGCCGTCTGATCAGACTCGCGGGCCGACGCTGCCTCAGCAGCCTGCTCCTCGCGGGCCTCCAGGTCTTCCAGCCTGGCCACCGGCTTCATGCTCGGTTTCATCGGAGTAATGTCTTCCGGCGACGTTTCCGGTTCTTTGGGCACCGGCAGCGCCACGGCCTTGGTGGTGTTGGTGGCAACCGTGTCGCTATCGTTGTCGCTGAGCGCGCCCCAGATAATGATCACCAGTACCAGCAACCCGGCCACCGCCGCCATATGCCGCCAGGGCAGCGCCTTGTCTTCCTGTTTGCCCATGGGGGGCGGGCGCCGGTCTTCCGGGTCCACGGCGATGGCTTCCGCCACCGGCGCATGCTGGAGCTGCTCCAGTAACGGCCCGGGCAGGCCTGCGCTCGCCTCACGCAGGGCTTCGGCGCGCTCGTCATCCTGGGGACCAAAGCCCATTAGCGCGGCAAAGTCGCTGACCTGGGCGGCATTCAGTTCCGGCAGATCGAGGATGTCATCGACCAGCAGATCTGCCCCTTTGACCCGCTCGGCGGTGCCCGGCATGCCGCCAAACACATAGGCCAGGCGACCGGACAGCTTCTGCTTGAGCGAGCCCATGGTCATCAGGGCATCATCGGAAAGATCCTGGGCGTTGTCGGCAATCACCACCAGACGGCCATGGGCCAGGGCATTACGCAAGGTCTCGGCAAGCTGGTCACGCTCGATATCGAAATGCTGGAGCAATGCATTGACCACCAGGGAACCGTCATGGGGCTCACCGCCATCCACACGGACCACTTCCATGTCGTCGAGCAGGGCCATCACCGACTGCCCCAGCAAGGTGGACACGCCACTCCCCTCATCCCCTTCCAGCACCACGGTGGAGCCTTGCAGGGCATGGGCAGTCAGCGCCTCGAGGAAATCTCCCCGGGAGGCACCACTGTAGAAAATCTCCGTATCATCGCTCACAAAAAGCCTCCAGCGTTCGCTGCAATGCCTGCGGGTCATAGTCGGCGGTGACCACCGCCTCACCCAGCGCCCGCAGCAACACCAGGCGCAGGCGCCCGTTCTGTACTTTCTTGTCCAGCGCCATCAACTCCATGAAGCGGGCCGGCGTCATGGACGAAGGCACCGCCGTTGGCAGCTTCCAGGCGTGCAGCTGATCGCGCAATCGGCCGATCAGGTCACTCTCGACCCAACCCAGCTCAGCGGAAAGATGCACAGCCATCAACATGCCGGTGGCTACGGCCTCACCATGGAGCCACTCACTGTAACCGGTGGCCGTTTCAATGGCATGGCCAAAGGTGTGGCCCAGATTCAGCAGTGCGCGATTACCCTGTTCGGTCTCATCATCGGCAACCACCTCGGCCTTGTTGAGGCAGCTGCGGTAGATGGCTTCGGACAGGGCCTCCCTGTCTCTGGACAACAGTTTTGCGCTGCGGGTTTCCAGCCAGGCATAAAATGCCGGGTCGCGAATCAGACCATACTTGACCACCTCCGCCAGGCCCGCCGCCAACTCCCGCTCTGGCAGGGTATCCAGCACGTCGGTATCAATCAGCACCAGACTGGGCTGATGGAAGGCACCAATCATGTTCTTGCCACGGGGGTGATTGACCGCCGTTTTACCCCCCACCGAGGAGTCCACCTGGGCCAGCAACGTTGTCGGCACCTGAATGAAATCCACCCCTCTCTGATAGCAGGCCGCCGCGAAGCCGACCATATCACCCACCACCCCGCCGCCCAGGGCAATCAGGGTCGTGGTTCGCGAATGCCCCCGGGCCATCAGGGCATCAAAAATGCGCTCCAGGGTTTCCAACGTCTTGAATTTCTCGCCGTCGGGCAATACCAGGGTATCGCACTGCAGATGGGAGAGGCGCGAGGTCACCGCCTCAAGATACAGGGGGGCAATGGTTTCATTGGTCACCACCATGACCTGGTTGCCACGCACCTTGTCCGCCAGCGGAAAGGTCGACAGCAGGCCGGCACCAATATGGATGTCATAACTGCGCTCGGCCAACGCCACCTGCAATGTTCGCATTACTACTCCTGAAAGCCCGGATTGCTGGCGCACGACCGCGCCCCTTGAGTAACGGTATTATCCGCGGGCCGGGTGAGAGGTCAAACAGGCAAGCACATCATCGCTGACTTTCTTGAGGTTGCCGGAGGCAGTGGACACCACATGGTGAGCCACCTTGCGGTAGAGCGGGTCCCGCTCGGCAAACAGGGCACGGAGGCGGGCCTCGGGATCCTCGGTTTGCAACAGGGGGCGGTTTTTGTCGTTACGGGTGCGGGCCAGCTGCACCTCCACCGGCGTCCACAGGTAGACCACGCAACCGCGCTGGTGCAGATAGCCGAGGTTCTCGGGTGTGGTTACCGCACCACCGCCGGTGGCCAGCACGATACCGGGCAGCCGGGTCAGCTCGTCAATCACCTCCGCCTCGCGGCGGCGAAAGCCGGCCTCACCTTCCATGTCGAAAATCCACGGGATGTCCGCGCCGGTCTTTTCTTCAATCACCCGGTCGGAGTCGTAGAAAGGGAAATCCAGTTGTTGAGCCAGGTGCCGGCCCAGGGTGCTTTTGCCAGCACCCATGGGCCCCACCAGGAAAAGGGAGGGTAAGTCTTTCTGATTCACCGATTTGCCACAGCGTCCTTCATTACCCGCGGCGTGATAAAGATCAGCAGTTCCTGCTTATTATCGCGCTTGACGGTCTTGCGGAAAAGAGTACCAATCCAGGGCAAATCCCCGAGGAACGGGGTTTTCGTCACCGCATTGGTCTTTTGCTGTTGGAAGATACCACCAAGCACCACCGTTTCGCCATCATTAACAAGCACGGAGGTTTCGACACGGTTGGTATTAATCGCCTGGGAACCATCCGCAGCAAAAGAGTCATTATTAACCTTCAGCGTCATAACGATATTACCATCAGGGGTGATATGAGGCGTCACCTCCAGCCGCAATTCTGCATTAACAAAGTCGATAGACGTTGCACCTGATGACGTTGCAACCTCAAAAGGCACCTGCTGACCGGAAGCAATAACCGCCGGCTGCTGGTCAGCAGTGAGCACTTTAGGTGTGGCAACCAATTCGCCATGCCCCTCAGCTTCGAGGGCGGAGAGTTCGAGCTCAATCAGACCGGAAGACAATGACGTGAAGCCCACCGCAAAGCGGGATGCGTTTGAAGAATCCACACCCAGGTCGACAACCAAATCATTATTGGTGTTCTTATCAAACTTTTTCATCGTACCCAAAGAGCCATCATTCTGTCGGTCTACATTGGCATAATGCAGCTCACGCAATGATGTGAGTCGGCCAGAAAAAGCCGCCGTCTCCCCTTTGTTAGCAAGACTGTTGCCATCATAACCGAGCCCACCCCAACGCACACCGAACTCATTGGAAAGGTCATTACTGGCCACAACTACACGCGCCTCGATCAACACCTGCTTGACAGGCACATCCAGCTGTTTAATCAGGCCCTGAATTTCCGCAAGCTTGGCTTGGGTATCCTGAACAATCAGCGTGTTAGTTCGCTTATCGACCACCACAGAACCGCGCTCGGTGGTCAGTGACGCCGCCTTGCCACCTGCACTGGCAAGAAGGTTTTTCAAATCCTCTGCATTGGCGTAGTTGATCTTGAAATACTGGGTACGCAAGGGCGCAAGAGCTTCAATTTTCTTTTGGCTTTCCAGTTCCAGCTGTTCACGGGCCGCGATTTCATCCGCCGGACCGACCATTAACACATTACCCACCTTGCGCTTGTCCAGCCCCTTGGTTTTAAGAATCAGGTCAAGCGCCTGATCCCAGGGCACATTTTGCAGACGCAAAGTGATACGCCCCTGCACGGCGTCGGAAGCCACCAGGTTCAGTCCGGTAAAATCAGCGATCAACTGCAATACGGAACGCACTTCGATGTCCTGGAAATTCAGGGACAGCTTTTCACCGGTATATTCGAAATTATCTTTTTTCTTTTGTGCTGCCTCGGACTTGCTAATTGGCTTCACATTGATGCTGAACTCGTTGTCGGCCTGGTATGCCAGATACTCCCAGGTACCCGTCGGCTCGATCGTAATGATAGTGCTTCCATCGCTGACCTTGGTATCGACCATCTTCACCGGCGTGGCAAAGTCGGTAACATCAAGCTTCCGCAGCAACTTATTAGGAACACCTGCACCAACAAACCTGGCAACAATACGACCACCCTCTTCCTGTACGTCAACAGGAATAGAAGGGCTGGACAAGCTCACAACCACTCGCCCCTCACCATTATCGCCGCGGCGAAAGTCCACGTTATTGATCGCTGCCTGGGCAGGAGCAGCGGCTTTCTGCTGTGACGCATCTTCACTGGCCACCTGGTCATGCCCCAGACGAATCACCAGATCATTACCATCCTCAGACGTTGAATAACCGGTAAGATCATCAAGATTGAAAATCAGGCGAGTGCGATCCTTGGCTTCCACAACAGTGACGCTTCGAACATTACCGGAGCCAAGGTTCTGACGCTTTTCCTTTACAGCACTGTCCGCCCCCAGCAAGTCCAGTGCAATACGCGCGGGCTTCTCAATGCTATAGCCTTTTACCTTGGGCACTTCGCCATCGAAGGATAGGCGGACCTCCATACCGTCCCCTGAAAGAGCATTTGCCTCAATAGATTTCAGGGTGCCGGCCTGAACGGCCAACGACAAACAGGCAAGGAAGCTTCCCAGCAGAAGACCTGCCAGACGCCGGGAAGCGGTCTTTTTTATTGTCAATGTTGCTTGTTTCATAACTGGATCCCCAGCGGCTGTTATTCGGAAATGGAGAGACTACTGGTGCGTTCCACCCAGCCATCCCGTCCATCCGGTACAATTTCAGTCAAACCGATCTTCACATCAGAGACACTGGTCACCTTGCCAAAATTCTTGCCAAGATAACTGCCCGGCTTAACGCGTGTTACCGCCCCGGACGGGTCCTCAATCAGTGCCTGCAAGGGCTGATTCGGCTTGGTAATGGTGCCCACCATTTTCAGTGTATCCAGAGAAAAGCGCTCAAGATATTCCTTTGGCCGATCCAGATCGGGCTCGACCTTGCGTCCTTCCGGCGCGGCAAGAACCTTCTGATCCTTGGGGGGGCTAAAGGGTGAGCGCAACTGATGCGCTGAATAGGCAAAGGTCGCGATCGGCTTGAACTCCGGCGGCGGCTCAATACGACCGCGCGGCCTGACCTCGATCTCCTTCAACCTAGCGTCAAGCTCGTTAAGGTTGGCACCGGAACTACACCCGGTCATCATCAATGACGATAGAGCCAGGAAGGCGCACAAAAAAGCTTTGCACATCATGTTCATTTGCGCCCCCCGGATTTTTTGTTGTCTTTCTTGTCATCATTGCCAGAGGCATAGCGATAAGTCTTGGCAGTAATTTCCATTTCCAGGTTACTGGGGTCTCTGATCAGCCCTTTTTTCTGCCTTTCCTTGTAACCGATATGGAAATCGTGGAGCGTCACGATCCTCGGCAACGCAGCCACTCCGGACACAAAGGAACCGAAACCGTGATAGTCCCCAACTACCTTGATATCGATGGGAAGCTCGGTGTAGAACTCCTTTTTCGCTTCGTTTTTCAGTTCAATTGTTTCGAACTCAAGGCCACTACCCAGACCGGTATGAGTAATATCCTCCAGCAAGCCAGGCACCTCGGTATCTTTCGGAAGCTGCTGCAGGAGTGTTCCGAAGGTTTGCTCCATTTCTGCCAACTGTGCGCGATATTGATCCAGGTTATGAGCTTCAAAAGCCTTTGATTCAAAACTCTTGAGAAGACTCTGCTCTTCGCGCTGCTCGGAAGCCAGACGATCCTTGGCATCACTGATAGACAAGAAATAGCCCAGCACGACCACTAGCACCAGCACCAGAACAGCAGCACCGATTTTTACTGGAGTCGGCCAACCGCCCACATTCTCGAAATCGAGACTGTTGAGCTCATCCATCAACTCCCGCAGGTCCAGATTTTTCAGCTCAGAGGCTTTCATTGTTCTTTTTCCTCTTTTTTGCTGTTAGGAGATGATTGCTTGACGGTCAGACTAAAGGTATTGGCCTGACTGCCTTCATCCTGGGCTTCCACCTTCTGCAGTGCAGGATCTTCAAACCAGGCAGAATTGCTCAGATTCCGCATCAGACGAGAAATTCGATTATTGGACTCGGCAACCCCTTGAATAGTGTAAAGGTCGCCCTTTCGCTCAACCGAGGTGTAATAAACCCCATCAGGTAGCGTGCGAGCCAACTGGTCAAACACATAGACGATAGTGGGGCGATTACCCTGCAGATCCTGGATTACCTTCATTCGAGCCACCAGCTCATCGCGGCGCGCCTTGAGGTCCTTGATCTCGGAGATTTTCTTATCAAGCTCCGATGTCTTTTGTTCAATAAAATTGTTGCGCGCACGCTGGTCAGCCACCTGCTGCTCTACATGCCCCTTCCACAACCAGAAAATCAGCCCCCCGACAATAACCGCCAGTACCAGCAACGCAATAAATTCCTGCTGCTGTTGTTGACGCCGCTCTTCCCGCCAGGGCAGCAGGTTAATTGTTGTTGTCATTGCTCAAAGCTCCTCAACGCCAGGCCGCAGGCGATCATCAGCGCCGGCGCGTCATTGGCAATGGCCGAAGCGCTTACCTTGCTCCCCAGCGCCATATCGGTGAACGGATTGGCCACCGAACAGCCGGCCCCCACTTTCTCCTGAATCAGGTCCGCCAGGTCGGCAATGGACGCCGAACCACCGGCCAGGAGGATATAGTCGACTTCATTGAACTGGGTGGAGCCATAGAAAAACTGCAGGGAACGATTCACCTGCTGAACAATGGCATCCTTGAAAGGCCCAAGCACTTCGCTCTGGTAATCATCGGGCAATTCGCCGGTTTTCTTGGCAAGCCCTGCCTCTTCCATGGAAATCCCGTAACGACGCTGGATTTCCTCGGTGAGCTGCTTGCCGCCGAACAGCTGCTCTCGGGTATAAACACTGCGGCCCTGATGAAACACGTTGAGGGTAGTCATAGTGGCACCGATATCGAATACCGCCACGGTCTCCAGCTCTTCGGCATTGGGCAGGGTCGGTAGCACCAGCTGGTAGGCCCGCTCCATCGCATAGGCCTCCACATCCACCACCTTGGTTTGCAGACCACCGATTTCCAGGGCATCGGTGCGCATTTCCACATTCTCGGTACGCGAAGCCGCCACCAGCACTTCCACGCGCTCGTCGTTACCCTCCACCGGGCCGACCACCTGGAAGTCCATGCGCACTTCATCCATGGGATAGGGAATGTACTGATCGGCTTCGTTCTTGAGCTGGGCCTCCATCTCGTCTTCGGTGAGTGAGGCTTCCATTTCGATCAGCTTGGTGATGACGGCGGACCCGGATACGGCCACCGCCGCGGTTTTGACTCCGGGACGGGCACGGCTCACAAGGCGGGCAATCGCATCTCCCACCCCTTCCACATCACTGATATTCTTCTCGACAACCGCATTGGCAGGCAGGGGCTCAACACCGTAGCTCTCCACCTTGTAGCGGTTCCCTGATTTGGACAGTTCCAGCAGCTTGACGGCCGTGGAGCTGATGTCGATCCCCAGTAGTGTCTGGGCCTTTTTTCTGAGGAAAGGCAGCACTGTCGTCGTCCCGTTTGGTTGTTATTAAAGTGTTTTTTGTTGAGAAAGATACACTTACGTGTTTTTTATGTCGAATCACTTTAGGAGTTAGTAATAACAGAACAGATATTAGATCACAATAACCTTTCCGCCATATAATGACCCACTTCACGGGCCCAGTAGGCCTTTTTACCGATCCCAGCCAGTAGTTGCCATTGCTATGTCATTACCCCCCTGGATTCGCTACCTCTTCATGCTCATCCTCGCCGGCGCCGGCGGCGGCCTGGCCGTACTGGCGGCCTGTTACCTGTATCTGGCGCCGCAACTCCCGCCGGCAGGCCAGATCCGGGAAGTGGAATACCAGATTCCACTGCGGATCTACACCCAGGATATGAAGCTTGTTGCTGAATACGGCGAAAAACGCCGACAGCCGGTATCCTACGACGAATTACCGAAACCCTTCATCTCCGCGGTGCTCGCCGCCGAAGACGAACATTTCTTCAGCCACCACGGGGTGGACTTCAAGGGCCTGGTACGGGCTGCCGTGGAACTGGTGCGCTACCGTGAGATCCGCTCCGGCGGCTCCACCATCACCATGCAGGTAGCTCGTAACTTCTTCCTCAGCCGCGACCAGCGCTTCCTGCGCAAGTTTAACGAGATTGTACTGGCGATCCAGATCGAGCGCCTGCTCAGCAAGGAAGAAATCCTCGAGCTCTACCTGAACAAGATCTACCTGGGCCACCGGGCCTACGGTGCCGAGGCCGCCGCCCGCGTCTACTACGGCAAGGACATTGGCGACCTGGACCTGCCCCAGTGGGCCATGATTGCCGGCCTGCCCAAGGCGCCATCCGCCTATAATCCGATCACCAATCCCCAGCGGGCCCGCATCCGTCGCAACTGGATTCTCCAGCGCATGGAAAAGCTGGGCGCCATTACCGCCGAGCAGCGGCAGGCGGCCCAGGCAGCACCGGTGACCGCCCGTTACCACACGGCCAGGCCGGAAGTGGAAGCGGCCTATCTGGGCGAGATGGCCCGTATCCAGGCCAGCAAGCTGGTGCCCGGCGACATCTACACCGACGGCATCCGCATCATCACCACCCTGGACAGCAAACGCCAGCAGGAAGCGGTTCATGCCCTGCGCCAGGGATTGCATGAATATGACGAGCGTCACGGCTATCGCGGCCCTCTGGCCCAGGTGGACATCAGCCAGCTGCCCGACCTGCCTGCCGCCACCGACGCGGACGACAAGGCCCTGCCGGAACCGGATGACAAACCACTGCCCGCCGAAGAAGCCGCCCGTGAGCCGGCGCCGGAGCTGACCATTACCGGCCAGGATCCGCGTGTGGCCAAATGGACCGCCCTGCTGCAGGACTACAAGCAGGTGGGCCCACTGCGCCCGGTGCTGGTCACCACCATCAGCGACCAGCAGGCCGACATCCTGTTCCGGGACGGCAAGCGGGCACAGCTGGCCTGGGACGACATCAACTGGGCCAAGCCACAGATCAATGACAAGTATGTGGGCGATGCCCCCAGCCAGACCGCTGATGTCATGAAACCCGGCGATATCATCTACGTACGCCCGGTGGGCAAGGGCCAAGAGCGCCGCTGGCGTCTGGCCGAGCTGCCCAAGGCCCAGTCCGCGCTGGTCTCGCTGGACCCGCAAACCGGCGCGGTGCAGGCCCTGCAGGGCGGTTACAGCTTCGCCGTTTCCAAGTTCAATCGGGCTATCCAGAGCGAGCGCCAGGCCGGCTCCGTGTTCAAGCCCTTCATCTACACCTCGGCCATGGAAAACGGCTTCACGCCGGCCTCCATCATTAATGATGCCCCCGTGGTGTTCGATGATGACAAGCTGGAAACCGCCTGGCGCCCCACCGGCGCCAGCGGCAAGTTCTACGGCCCGGTGCGCATGCGTGAAGCGCTGTATCGGTCCCTGAACCTGGTTTCCATCCGTATCCTGCGTCAGATCGGCATCAGCCAGGCCATGGACACCCTCAAGCGCTTCGGCCTGCCCACCGACCGGTTCCAGCGGGATCTGTCCCTGGCCCTGGGCAGTGCCAGCGTCAGCCCCATGGAAATTGCCACGGCCTACAGCATCCTCGCCAACGGCGGCTACCGGATTAAACCCTGGTACATCAGCCGCATCGAAGACGGCAACGGCCATGTGCTGTGGAAAGCACCGGAAGTGACCTTCTGCGACCAGGATTGCGAGCCCACCGCCGAGGCGGAAAAGGCACCGGAAGTGGCAGATATCAAGCCTGAGAAAAGCAGCGCACCCAGCCTCACCAGCCTGCTGCAGAAAGAGGAAATGCCTCACGCTGAAAAAGCGGACAACACCCCCCCGCCCACCATCCAGCCGCCACCGGTGGTCGCACCACGGGTGGTCGATGCCCGTATTGTCTGGCTGATGGATTCGATCATGAAGGATGTGATCAAACGCGGCACCGGCACCCGCGCCCGGGTACTGGGTCGTGACGACCTGGCCGGCAAGACCGGCACCACCAATGATCAGGTGGATGCCTGGTTCTCGGGCTTCTCACCGGATCTGGTCGCCACCGTCTGGGTCGGCTTTGACACACCGTCGACCCTGGGCTGGGGCGAGTACGGCGGCCGTGCCGCCCTGCCCATCTGGATCGACTACATGGGCCCGGCCCTCAAAGGGGTGCCCGAGCACGACCTGCCGCAGCCTGAAGGGATTACCGCCGTTCGCATCGACCCGGACAGCGGCCTGCGCGCCCGGGCCAACAACCCCAATGCCATCCTGGAGTACTTCCGCAACGACGATGTACCCGATCTGGAGCCTCCGCTGGGCCCCAATGGCAAGCACAGCTCGCCGGAACAGATCTTCTGATCCGGCTCACCGGCGCCGGCCCGGCCGGCGTCGGTGACAATGCTTTTCTGGGCGATCCAGCACCATAAAAAAAGCCACCCGAAGGTGGCTTTTTTGCATTCCGTCCGCGCCGGTTTACAGCGCCGGAAAGATCTCGTCCAGCGAATTGAGCGGGTAGTGGGACGGGTAGCCCTTGCGAGCCACGCCGGAATCCACCGCAGCCCTGGCCACGGCCGCCGACACCCGACCCAGCAGTCGCGGGTCATTGGGCTTGGGAATAATATAGTCGGCCCCGAAGGTCAGCGGCTCGCCACCATAGGCGTCCAGCACCTCCTGGGGCGGCGCCTCACGCACCAGCTCGGCAATGGCGTGCACCGCGGCGATCTTCATTTCCTCGTTAATGGAGGTAGAGCGCACGTCCAGGGCCCCACGGAACATGTACGGGAAGCACAGCACATTGTTTACCTGGTTGGGGAAGTCGGAACGACCGGTGGCGACGATGGCATCCGGGCGCGCTTCCTTGGCCACCTCCGGGCGGATTTCCGGGTCCGGGTTGGCCAGCGCGAAGATGATTGGCTTGTCGGCCATGGTCTTGACCATTTCCGGCGTCAGCATATCCGGGCCGGACACACCGATGAACACGTCAGCGCCTTCCACCGCATCGTCCAGAGTGCGCTTGTCGGTATCGTTGGCCAGCGCCGCCTTGTACTGGTTCAGGTCATCGCGACGGCTGTGGATCACGCCCTTGCGATCCAGCACCAGGATATTTTCCTTGCGTGCGCCCATTTCGATCAGCAGCCGCACGGAGGCCACCCCGGCGGCACCGGCACCCACGCACACTACCTTGATGTCCTCGATGCGCTTCTTCTGGATCTCCAGCGCATTGAGCAGGCCGGCGCCGACCACAATGGCGGTACCGTGCTGGTCATCATGGAATACCGGCACATCGCACTGCTCCTTGAGAATGCGCTCGATCTCGAAGCATTCCGGCGCACGGATGTCTTCCAGATTGATGCCCCCGAAGGTGCGATGAATACGCATCACCGTATCGATGAAGGCCTGGCTATCTTCCGCGTCCACCTCGATATCAAACACGTCGATACCGGCAAACAGCTTGAACAGGATCCCCTTGCCTTCCATCACCGGCTTGGAGGCCAGCGCACCCAGATTGCCCAGACCGAGGATCGCGGTGCCGTCACTGATCACCGCCACCAGGTTGCCCTTGGAGGTAAAACGGTATGCCAGCTCCGGCTCACGCGCGATTTCACGCACCGGCTCTGCCACACCCGGGCTGTAGGCCAGACTCAGGTCACGGCTGGTCGCGGCCGGCTTGGTCACCTCAACACTGATTTTCCCGGGACGCGGCTTGGCGTGGTACTCCAGAGCCGCCGTTTTCAAATCCTCGGACATGGTGGTCTCCACTGCTCCCTGGTCGGGATATACACTGTGTACGCAAGGTCTTAAAGCAAAAAGCACCCGGCAGGGTGCTTTTCACAAGTCTTCATAATGCCGGTTGAAGAGGCTATCAGCCCTTCTTGCTGCGCATCATGCCGAAGCGCTGCTTGAACTTGTCGATCTGGCCACCGCTGTCGGCCTGCTTCTGCTTGCCAGTATAGAAAGGATGGCAGGCGGAACAAACGTCCAGGGCCATGTCGCCACTGCGGGTGGACTGGGTTTCAATCACGTTGCCACAGCTGCAGGTGTACGTGACTGCCTGGTATTCGGGATGGATCTCTGGTTTCATTGCTAAGCTCCTGCTTGTGTCGCTACCCGGCTCTGCGACGGGCACCACACGGCTTGCGCCTGGTAAAAAGAAGGCGAATCATAACAGCTTGACACCAATGCGCAAGCGCCATTAAGCCCGGCAAGCCTGACCATCACTGTCTTCGACACGTACCGCAGACCCAGGAAACTCCGTGCCGACCAAATCGACCCTGCAAATTGCCCTGCCGGTTCCCCTGCCAGGCTGCTTTGATTACCTGTATGCCGGCGACATACCGCCGGCACAGGGCAGCCGCGTGCAGGTACCCTTCGGCCGGCGCACCCTGATCGGCGTGGTGCACGGCCACGGACAGAGCGATTACCCGAAACTGAAGGCCGTCAAGGCGGTGCTGGATATCGAGCCGGTGATTCCCGCCGAGCTGTACGCCCTGTGCGAACGGGCCGCCCGCTACTATCACCATCCACTTGGCGAAGTGCTCAACTACGCCTTGCCCGGCCTGCTGCGCCAGGGCCAGGACGCCCAGGCCCGCCAGGCCCTGCGCTGGCACCTCACCGAGCGGGGCCAGCATGTCAGTGACGACCAGCTCGGTCGGGCGCCACGCCAGCTCGAGGCGTTAACCGTACTGCGCGAACACCCCAAAGGCCTGAGCCCGCCCATGCTCGCCGCCCTGGACGTGTCCAGCCAGGCGCTGGCCGCCCTGCGCGACAAGGGCTGGGCGGAGCAACGCGAAGAACAAACCGCCCCCTCCTCCCCCAGGGAGCTGCTGGCAGAGACCCACCTGCCCGCCAATGCGGAACAGCGCCGCGCCATCGCCGCCATTCGCGACGCCGACGGTTTTGTGCCCTTCCTGCTGGATGGCATCACCGGCAGCGGCAAGACCGAGGTCTACCTGCAGGCCATGGCGCCGGTACTGGAAGCCGGCAAGCAGGTACTGGTACTGGTGCCGGAAATCGGTCTGACCCCGCAGACCGTGCAGCGCTTCCGCCAGCGCTTCACGGTGCCGGTAATCACCCTGCACTCCGGCCTCACCGACCGGGAGCGGCTGGATAACTGGCTGGCCGCCCGCGACGGCCAGGCGCGCATCCTGATCGGCACCCGCTCGGCGATCTTCACGCCGCTGGCCAACCCGGGCCTGATCATTGTTGACGAGGCCCACGACGGCTCCCTGAAGCAGCAGGACGGCTTTCGCTACCATGCCCGCGACCTGGCCACCTGGCGCGCCCAGCAGCTGGCCATTCCGGTGATTCATGGCAGCGCCACCCCGGCGCTGGAAACCCTGCATCTGGCCCGCACCGGCCGCTACCGGGAACTGCGCCTGAGCCACCAGGCCAGTGACAGCCGCCGCCCGGCCATCGAGGTGCTGGATGCGCGCAGCGCCAGCCCGGCCCAGCCCCTGCTGCCCACCTCCCTGCAGGCCCTCAGGGACTGCGTGGCCGCCGGCAAGCAGGCGCTGGTGTTCATTAACCGGCGCGGCTATGCGCCCATGATTCTCTGCCAGGATTGCGGCTGGCAGGCGGAATGCCCGCGCTGCGACAGCTTCTTTACCTGGCACCGCAGCGACAACAGCCTGCGCTGCCACCACTGCGACAGCCATCGGCGGGTACCCAGCCGCTGCCCGGACTGCGGCTCGGCGGCGATTCAGGAGGCCGGCAGCGGCACGGAAAAGCTGGAAAGCCTGCTCAACGATGCCCTGGAGGTGCCGGTGATCCGAATTGACCGCGATGCCACCCGCCGCAAGGGCGCCCTGGACGCCCAGCTGGCACGCATCCAGGCCGGTGACCCGGCGGTGCTGGTAGGCACGCAGATGCTGGCCAAGGGCCACCACTTCCCGAAGCTGGCGCTGGTGGTGATTCTGGATATGGATGCCGGCTTTCTCAGCGCCGACTTCCGCGGCCCGGAGCAGGCCGCCCAGCTGCTGCTGCAGGTCGCCGGGCGCAGCGGTCGGGAAGGCGCCGGCCGGGTGCTGCTGCAAAGCCGCCATCCGGACCACCCGCTACTGCAACAGGCCGCCAGCGGCGATTACGGCGCCCTGGCCACCACCCTGCTGGCCGACCGGCAGCTGGCCGGCCTGCCGCCCTTCGGCCACCTGGCACTGATGCGCTGCGAGGCCATGACCCTGGGCAAGGCCATGGACTTCCTGCAGCAACTCAGCAACATGACAATGCCGGAGGGCGTACACCTGCTGGGGCCGGTACCGGCGCCCATGGAAAAACGCGCCGGGCGCTTTCGCGCCCAGCTACTGTTACAGGCCGACCAGCGCCCGCCCCTGCACGGCGCCATCGACGCCCTGCTGGAGCAGGCCCGTGCCCTGCCCGCCGGCCGCCAGTGTCGCTGGCACATCGACGTGGACCCGATCGACATGCTGTGAAAGTCTGACGTCCGATGTCGGAAGACCGACGCCCCTGTCTGCGTCGCAGCCAGTCAGACCACAGCCTCATACCCACCGACCGGGGCAAGCATTTTCGCCCCTTTTCCCGTACAATCGCCGGCCAATTGAACGGCCAGACGCCCACCACGAAAGAACGCCATGAAAGAACGCCTGATCGCCCTGATCGAATCCGCCCTGGATTCCCTGATTGCCGCCGGCACACTGCCGGCGGACGCCAAGCGCCCGGTGCAGATTGACCGCACCAAGGACAAGAGCCACGGAGACTTCGCCACCAACATCGCGCTGATGCTGGCCAAGCCCGCCGGCATGAAGCCCCGCGACCTGGCCGAGGCGCTGATTGCCGCCCTGCCAGCGGACAGCGCGGTGGCAAAGGTGGACATCGCCGGGCCCGGCTTCATCAACTTCTTCCAGGCGGAGGACTTCCTCAACAGCCAGCTGGACGCGGCCCTGGCCGACGCCCACCTGGCGGTGCCGCGCGGCGCGCCACAGACGGTGGTGGTGGACTACTCCTCCCCCAACCTGGCCAAGGAAATGCACGTGGGCCATCTGCGCTCCACCATCATCGGCGATGCGGTGGTACGCACCCTGGAGTTCCTCGGTCACCAGGTGGTCCGCCAGAACCACGTGGGCGACTGGGGCACCCAGTTCGGCATGCTGCTGGCCTACCTGGACGAGCAGAAACACGAAGAAAGCGCCGCCGAGCTGTCCCGTGAACTGGGCGATCTGGAAGGCTTCTACCGCGCCGCCAAGCAACGCTTTGACGAATCCGAAGACTTCGCCACCCGCGCCCGCGGTCTGGTGGTCAAACTGCAGGCCGGCGATGCCGATTGCCTGAAATTGTGGCGCGAGTTCAATGACGTTTCCCTGAGCCATTGCCAGGCGGTCTACGACCGACTTGGTGTCAGCCTGACGCCGAGCGACGTGCGCGGCGAAAGCGCCTACAACGATGACCTGGCCCAGGTGGTCGCCGACCTCACGGCCAAAGGCCTGCTCAGCGAAGACCAGGGCGCCCAGTGCGTGTTCATGGACCAGTTCAAGAACAAGGACGGCGACCCGCTGCCGGTGATCGTGCAGAAGGCCGATGGCGGCTACCTGTATGCCACCACCGACCTGGCCGCCCTGCGTTACCGGGCAGGCACCCTGGGCGCCGATCGCATGCTCTACTTCGTCGATCAGCGCCAGGCCCTGCACTTCCAGCAGATGTTTGCCCTGGCCAAGCTGGCCGGCTTCGTACCCGAGGCCACCGAACTGGCACACATGGGCTTTGGCACCATGAACGGCCCGGATGGACGGCCCTTCAAGACCCGTGACGGCGGCACCGTGAAACTGATCGACCTGCTCGACGAGGCCGAACAACGGGCCTACGCCCTGGTCAGCGAAAAGAGCGGCGAGCTGGACGAGGACGAACTGCGCAGCATCGCCCGGGCCGTGGGCATCGGCGCGGTAAAATATGCCGACCTGTCCAAGAACCGCAGCAGCGACTACATCTTCAATTTCGACCAGATGCTCAGCTTCGAGGGCAACACCGCGCCCTACCTGCTGTACGCCTACACCCGGGTGGCCAGCGTATTCCGCAAGGCCGGCCTGGCCATGGATGCGGTGAGCGGTGACTTCCAGCTCAACGACGACGCCGAACAGGCTCTGGCCGCCCGGCTGGTACAGTTCGGTGAAGTCCTGCAAAGTGTGGCCGACAAGGGCCAGCCGCACCTGCTGTGCGCCTACCTCTACGATGTGGCAGGGCTGTTCTCCAGCTTCTACGAGCACTGCCCGATTCTCAGCATCGATGACCCGGCGCTCAAACAGAGCCGCCTGAAGCTGGCCGCCCTGACCGCACGGACTCTCAAGCAAGGCATGGAATTGCTGGGCCTGAGCCCGCTGGAGCGCATGTAATGGCCAAGAACACCCGCCGCGGCGCCAGCCGCAGCGGCCGCCGCCCGGCCGCAAAGAAATCCAGTCAGCGCCAGGTACCCGGCTGGGTCTGGCTGTTCACCGGCCTGATGGTCGGCCTGTTTGTGGCCTTTCTGTTTCATCTGGGCAAAACCCAGCTGGAACACCCGCAAGCCGTGAAGATCCCCGTGGACCATCCGAAAGCGGCCCCGAAAAACGACACAAAACCCGACGCCGACAGCAAGACCGCCAAGGGCAAGGACGAGCCCAAGTTCGACTTCTATGCGGTGCTACCGAAGATGGAAGTGATCGTGCCGCAGAACGAGCGGGATGAAGAGCGCAACAGCAACAAGACCGCCAGCAAACCCGCAGACACCGGCAAGAGTCAGAACACGGCGTCCAACCGCACCAGCGACAAGACCAGCAGCAACGGCGATCGCTACATGCTGCAGGCCGGCAGCTTCCGCGGGGAAGATGACGCCGACCGTCGCCGCGCCGAGCTGATCCTCAAGGGTTTCGAGGCCAGCGTTCAGGCGGTGAGCCTGGAAAGCGGCGACACCTGGCATCGCGTGATGATCGGGCCCTACAACAGCGTCAACGCCATGCACAGCGCCCAGGACAAACTGGCCGCCAACGGCGTGGAGACCCTGCCGATCAAGATCAAGAAGTGATGGCGCCCCTGCTGAGGGGCTCATCAGGCGACGGTGCGGCTATGGGTAATTGATAACGGCGCCATGACCTGCCTTGGCCCTCTGCGGGTAACGTCCCCGACAGGGCCATGGCCGTGGCGCCCTGCACTTGCCTGACAGCAAGCCGGCTCGCGAACTGTCAATTATCCATTATCAATTCCCCCTCTTCCCTTGAATACGCTCTCCCCCGCCCCTACCTCCCTCTCTACGAGATAAAAGGAGAACTCCCGTGGAGCAGTATCGCGGTACGACGATCGTTTCCGTTCGCCGGGGCAACAACGTGGTCATCGGTGGCGATGGCCAGGTATCCCTGGGCAACACCGTCATGAAAGGCAACGCCCGCAAGGTGCGCCGCCTCTATCACGGCAAGGTGATTGCCGGTTTTGCCGGCGGCACCGCCGACGCCTTCACCCTGTTCGAACGCTTTGAAGCACAACTGGAAAAACACCAGGGGCACCTGGTACGGGCCGCCGTGGAGCTGGCCAAGGACTGGCGCACCGACCGGGCCCTGCGCCGCCTGGAAGCCCTTCTGGCCGTGGCCGACAAGGACAACTCCCTGGTCATCACCGGTAACGGTGATGTGATCGAGCCGGAAAAACACGGCCTGATTGCCATTGGCTCCGGCGGCCCCTTCGCCCAGTCGGCCGCCACCGCCCTGCTGGAAAGCACTGACCTGTCCGCCCGCGAAATCGTGGAAAAGGCACTGACCATCGCCGGTGATATCTGCATCTACACCAACCACAACCACACCTTCGAGGAGCTGGACGGTTAATATGGCCACGCTGACCCCCAAAGATATTGTTTCCGAACTCAATCGCCATATCGTCGGCCAGGATGCCGCCAAGAAAGCCGTCGCCCTGGCGCTGCGTACCCGCTGGCGCCGTATGCAGCTGCCGGCGGAAATGCGTGCCGAAGTCTCCCCCAAGAACATCCTCATGATCGGCCCCACCGGCGTGGGCAAGACCGAAATCGCCCGCCGCCTGGCCAAACTGGCCGACGCACCCTTCATCAAGGTCGAGGCCACCAAATTCACCGAGGTGGGCTATGTGGGCCGCGACGTGGAATCGATCATCCGTGATCTGGTGGAAATGGCCATCAAGATGCTGCGCGAGAAGGAAATCGCCCGGGTCGGCTCCCAGGCCGATGACGCCGCCGAAGACCGCATCCTCGACGCCCTGTTGCCCGCCGCCCGCGGCGACGACGGCAACCCGGCGGACAGCACTGACAGCAAGACCCGCCAGATCTTTCGCAAGAAACTGCGCGAGGGCGAGCTGGACGACAAGGAAATCGAAGTGGACCTGCTCAGCCAGGGTAGCGGCATCGACATCATGGCCCCTCCGGGCATGGAAGAAATGACCAGCCAGCTGCAGCAGATGTTCTCCAAGATGGGAGGCAACCAGCGCCGCAAGACCCAGAAGCTGAAAGTGCGCGAAGCCTATCGGCTGATCCGCGACGAGGAAGCGGCCCGCTTCGTCAACGAAGACGAACTCAAGGTGCAGGCCATCGACGCGGTGGAAAACAGCGGCATCGTGTTCCTGGATGAAATCGACAAGGTCGCCAAGCGTGGCGAGGGCGGTGGCACCGATGTCTCCCGCGAAGGCGTGCAGCGCGACCTGCTGCCACTGATCGAGGGCTCCACCGTGACCACCAAGTACGGCATGGTGAAGACCGATCATATCCTCTTCATTGCCTCCGGGGCCTTCCACCTGGCCAAACCCAGCGACCTGATCCCCGAGCTTCAGGGCCGCCTGCCGATTCGTGTGGAACTGAGCGCCCTGAGCCCGGAAGACTTCCAGCGCATTCTCACCGAACCCAAGTGCTCGCTCACCGAGCAGTACAAGGCGCTGCTGGAAACCGAAGGCCTCAATCTGGAAATCACCGACGACTGCATTCGCCGCATTGCCGAAGTGGCCTGGCAGGTCAACGAACGCACCGAAAACATCGGTGCCCGTCGCCTGCATACGGTGCTGGAGAAACTGCTGGAAGAGATCAGCTTCGACGCCGACTCCCTGGCCACCCAGTACCACGACAAGCCTCTGGTACTGGATGCGCAAGCCGTGGACCGCTACCTGGGTGAACTGGCGGACGACGAGGACCTGAGCCGCTACATTCTCTAGGGCCCGGGCCTGCCCGGACGTCAGACTTCCGACGTCCGGGCGCTTTCCTGCTATCATCCTGCGCCGGAGGAAACACCATGACCGCCGGCGAACAACTTCAGCACTATCTGGAACGCTTCTTTGCCCTGCGCCAGCACGACGACGATGCCGTCTTCCTGGCCCGGCTGCGGCGTCTGCAGGACTGGCAGAGCCAGCGTCTGCGCCACACCCACCGCCATCTGCTTGACGATACCGCCACCGCACCGGGCATCGACTTTCTGCTGGTGGATGTCTACGGCGGCCGTGATCTGCTGCCCGTGGCCCGCGATATCCGCCGCGCCCTGCCCAAGGCCATGAGACTGCTGCCCGACAAGGTCATGGCCACCTCCGCCAGTGCCCTGGAAGCGGCCATCCTCACCCAGGAACTGGACGAGGCGATCACCACCCACCTGGGCGAGCGCCTGGAGCAGCCCCTGGACGAGGCCAGCTACCTGGCTGCCTTCCGGCAGGAAGGCCACCGCGCCGACCGCCAACGCCAGCTGCAACTGGTGGCCGAACTGGGCCACCGGCTGGACCGTTACATCCGCTCGCGCATGCTGCAAACGACCTTCAAAATGGTGCGCAAACCGGCCCATGCGGCGGGCTTTGCGAACCTGTATGATTTCATGGATCGCAGTTTCCGGGTGATGAAGCCGGTGCCCAGCGTGGGCCTGCTGCTGGAGCAGCTGGCCGCCCGCGAAGAGGCCATCATGGACAAGGTCTTCGCCCATCACCCCGCCCCGTTTGAGGACTAACATGAACGACGACAACAAGGTCACGCACTTCGGTTACCAGCAGGTACCCTGGCAGGAAAAGCAGCAGAAGGTGGCCGGGGTATTCCGTTCTGTGGCGGGCAAGTACGACGTCATGAACGACCTGATCTCCATGGGCAGCCACCGCCTGCTCAAACGCATGACCATCGAGCTGGCCGGCGTGCGGCCGGGCCACAAGGTGCTGGATCTGGCCGGCGGTACCGGCGACCTGGCAATCAAGTTCTCCCGGCTGGTGGGCGAAAACGGCCAGGTGGTGCTGGCCGACATCAATGACGCCATGCTGGCGGTGGGCCGTGACCGGCTGTTCGACGCCGGCTGCAGCCATAATACCCAGGTGACCCAGGTCAACGGCGAGTGCCTGCCGTTCGAGGACAACAGCTTCCACTGCGTGACCATTGCCTTCGGTCTGCGCAACATTACCGACAAGGACGCGGCCCTTCGTTCCATGCTGCGCGTACTCAAGCCCGGTGGCCGCCTGCTGGTGCTGGAGTTCTCCACGCCGGTCAACAAGCACCTGGCCAAAGCCTACGATGCCTATTCCTTCGCGGTCTGGCCGAAGCTCGGCAAACTGATCGTCAACGATGCCGACAGCTACCAGTACCTGGCCGAGTCCATCCGCATGCATCCGGACCAGGACACCCTCAAGGGCATGATGGACAACGCCGGCTTTGCCCGCAGTGAATACTTCAATATGCTCGGCGGCATTGTCGCCCTGCACAGGGGATTCAAATTTTGAGCCTCAAGGATCAATCCCGCTCTCCCGGCCTGATTTCCACCACCGCCCTGGCCACGGTGGAGCGCGCCATCAACACCGCCCTGCGCTCGGACCCGGCCACCGCGGAGAGGCTGGCCGTGCATGCCGGCCGACTGGTGGCCATCGAGGTGACGCTGCCGCCGCTGGCGGTATTTGCCCTGATCGTGGAAGACGGCGTGGAGCTCTATCACCGCAGCGATGCCCAGGCTGACGTGAGTGTCAGCGGCAACCCGGTGGACCTGGCCGCGGTCCTGCTGGATTGGCGCACCCGCCCGGGTCTGATTGGCGGGCCGGTGGCCATCAACGGCAACCGGGAACTGCTGCAGGACCTGCAGGAACTGGCCCGCGAGCTGCAAATAGACTGGGGGGCACTGCTTGAGCCGATCACCGGCTCGGAGCTGGCCCAGCAACTGGACAGCGGCGCCCGCCGGCTGTTCGGCTGGGCCCGCCAGGCCGCCAGCCGCCTGGGCGAACAGCTGGGTGACTACATGGCCAATGAATCCGGCCTGACACCAAGCCGCCGTGATGTCTATGAATTCGGCCAGGATGTGGATGAGCTGCGCATGGACGTGGACCGCCTGGAAGCCCGCATCCGCCAGTTGCGAAATCGCATGACCCCCACCGAAGAAGGCCCCCGCCACTGATGCTGCCTCTGACCCGCATACTGGTAGTCACCCATGTGGTGTGCCGTTACCGCCTGATTTCCCTGCTTCCGCCACACCCGGCCCGTGGCCTGTTGCTGATCCTGCAGTTTCTGGTGCCTTCCAGCTGGCCGGGCACCGGCAAGCTCAGCGAGGGGGAACGGCTGCAGCTGGCCCTGGAAAGGCTGGGCCCGATTTTCATCAAGTTCGGCCAGTTGCTGGCCACCCGCCAGGACATGCTGCCCCCGGAATGGACCGCCGCCCTGGCCCGTCTGCAGGACCAGGTGGCACCGTTCGATGGCGAACAGGCCCGCGCCATTGTGGAGTCGGAGCTACCGGAACCCTTCGACCAGGTATTCAGCCACTTTGATAATGTGCCGCTGGCCTCCGCCTCCGTGGCCCAGGTCCATGCGGCCACGCTTCACAACGGCCAGGAGGTGGTCGCCAAGGTACTGCGCCCGGATATCCGCCCCACCGTGGAAAGGGACCTGAAGGTGATGGCTTTTGGTGCCCGTTGGCTGGAAAGACTGTGGGCGGATGCCCGCTATTTCCGCCCGGCCCAGGTGGTGCGCGATTACCAGGATATTATTCTCGGCGAACTGGACCTGGCCGCCGAGGCACGCAACAGCGAGGCCATGCGCCGTCACTTCCTGTTTAGCCCATTGCTGTATATCCCGGCCATTCACACCTCGCTGTCCACCTCCAGACTGATCATCATGGACCGCATCTACGGTATCCCGGTCAATGATATCGAGCGCATCCGGGCCGCTGGCATCGACCCGAAAGTGCTGGCGGAACGGGGTGTGGAGATCTTTTTCTCCCAGGTATTCCGCTTCAACCTGTTCCATGCGGACATGCACCCGGGCAACATTTTCGTCAACCCTGAGCACCCCGAGTCACCCCAGTACATGGCCGTGGACGCCGCCATCGCCGGGCGGTTGTCAAAGGACGATCTGAACGTGCTCGGCCGCATGGTGCTGGCGGTGATGCGCGAGGATTACAGCGCCCTGGTGGACGCCGTGATCCGCGCCGGCTGGAACACCAGCCCCATCGACCGGCCACGCTTCGAACGGGCCGTGGTGGACCTGGTGGAACCGGTGCGCTCGGCCCAGCTCGACCAGCTGGAGTTTGCCCCGCTGGTGATGAAACTGTTCGACCTGGCCCGCACCCACCATATCGAAATGCCGGTGCAGTACATCCTGCTGATGAAGACACTGGTGCATATCGAGGGGCTGGGCCGCAGCATCTACCCGCAGCTGGATATCTGGAATACCGGCCGGCCGTTGCTGGAAGCCTGGATGCTGGCTGAATACGGCCCGTCCGCCACCCTCAAGAAACTGCAGAATCGGCTGCCCGAATGGACGGCGCAACTGCCAGACATGCCCGACCTGCTGCGCGACGGTCTGGAAAGCCTGCGCGACCTGCCCTACCAGCAGGATCGACTGGAAGCCCGACTGGAACAAACGCTAATTCGTCATCGCCACAAGCTGCTGGCCGGCCTTGCCGGGCTGGCCACCGCCGGGGCCGCCCTGTGGCTGGCCAGCCCGGCCAGCTGGCCACTGGCCGGCGCGGCCGTGCTACTGGTGGGTTGGAGCTGGCGGCGCTAGACTGTGTGGCCTGACAGGGCTGCTACAGGGGCCTGCAAACACAGGTGCCCGATAGACGCAGACACCACCGCCGACCACCAACAAACCGATAAACTATGTCAGATATTCTCAGCGAGCTGCACCAGGTACTGGAATCACGCAAGGGCGCCGACCCGGACAGCTCCTACGTGGCCAGCCTCTATGCCAAGGGCCTCAACAAGATCCTGGAAAAGGTCGGCGAGGAAGCGGTGGAAACCATTCTTGCCGCCCGCGATGCGGAAGTGAGCGGCGATCACCAGGCCCTGATCAGTGAAACCGCGGATTTGTGGTTCCATAGCCTGGTGATGTTGGCCAAACTGGGGGAACACCCGGACAAGGTTCTGGCAGAGCTGGAACGCCGCTTTGGCCTGTCCGGCCATGACGAAAAAGCCGCCCGCCAGTCACGCCACTGAGCACGGCATTCAAACACTATCGGAGAGAGCCCATGTTATCCGGCATCAGCATCTGGCAGTTACTGATCCTCCTGGCCATTGTCGTCCTGCTGTTTGGCACCAAGAAGCTGCGCAATATCGGTGGTGATCTCGGTGGCGCCGTCAAAGGCTTCAAGAGCGCCATGAAGGAAGGCGAGCAGGAGCAGGAACAAAAACGCCTGGCCGACGACGAGCAAGACGGCAAGGCCAGCCAGACGCAAAGCGACAAGAACAAGGATCAGGCCTGACGCCCACCCCCTCGGGAGGTTTCCATGTTTGATATCGGCTTTGCCGAGCTGGCGCTGATTTTTGTTATCGGCCTGGTGGTACTGGGCCCCGAACGTCTGCCCCAGGTCGCACGCACGCTGGGCCTGTGGATGGGCCGTGCCCGCGCCACATTCAACCACCTGCGCAACGAGCTGGAACGCGAAGCCCTGACCCAGGACATGCGCGAGCGCATGGAAAAGCAGATGCGCGAAATGGGCCTGGATGAAGACAGCATCCGCCAGGCCAAGGACAGCCTGAGCAAACCCGACACCGCCGGCGAGCACAGTATCCTGCCTGAAAAACCGGACTCGACGAAGCAGGATGCCAAACGGGACACGTCCAGCCATGACTGACGCCCACAACGATAACGGCCAGCCCCTGATGGCCCACCTGCTGGAGCTGCGCAATCGGCTGCTGCGTTCGGTACTGGCGATCTTCGTGATCTTCCTGTGCCTGTTCTATTTTTCCCGCGAGCTTTACACCCTGGTGGCCAAACCACTGATGGACGCCATGCCCGCCGGCACCCACATGATTGCCACCGGCGTGGCCTCGCCGTTTCTGGCGCCGTTCAAGTTAACCCTCTATCTGAGCATCTTTGTGTCCATGCCGGTGATCCTGCATCAGGCCTGGGCCTTTATCGCGCCGGGCCTGTACCGCCATGAAAAACGCCTGGCCGTGCCGCTACTGACCAGCAGCGTGGTGCTCTTCTATGCTGGCACCGCCTTTGCCTACTTCGTGGTCTTCCCGCTGATGTTCAAGTTCTTCACCACCATTGCCCCGGAAGGCGTGGCGGTGTCCACCGACATCAGCAGCTACCTGGACTTCGTTCTGGCCCTGTTCCTGGCCTTCGGTTTCGCCTTCGAGCTCCCCATTGCCATTGTGCTGCTGGTGGCCACCGGCATCACCACGGTGGAAAAACTGGGCAGCGCCCGGGCCTATGTGGTGGTCGGCTGCTTCGTGATCGGCATGCTGCTGACCCCCCCGGACGTGATCAGCCAGACCCTGTTGGCAGTGCCCATGTGGTTACTGTTCGAGGCCGGTCTGCTGGCGGCCCGGCTGGTGCGCAGGCCACCCGCAGAAGAAGCGGATGGACAGGATCTGCAGGAATAAAAAAGGCCGCATAAAGCGGCCTTTTTTTTATTCAGAAGCGGTAGGCGTCGGTTGCCGCACCCGGTTCCGCGGTAGCATCCGGTACCGGATTGGCCGGCGGCGGGCTCGACGACGGTGCCGGCGGCGCGGCGGCGCAGTTATGGCGATCCAGAAAATCGATGATGCGCTGCTGTACAGCCGGGTCACGGGTGGCCTGGATATGGCCGCCCCGTAACCGCTGGAAGACCTTGGGCTGCCCGGCGGCGGCGAACAATTCCTGCCCCTGACGGAAGGGCACCACCGGGTCATCCTCGCTATGCATTACCAATAACGGCGTCGGCGCAATACCGGCTACCTGATTGACCGGGTCCAGTTCCCGGGACGGCATGGCCGGCACCACCAGCCAGCGCAGCGGCCACAGCAACCAGCTGCGCTTCATCACATCAGAGGTAATATCCTTGTAGCTGGCGAAGGAGGCCTCCAGCACCACGCAGTCGGCCGCCCCGTCATTGGCGTCTTCTCCCAAGACCCGGGTGGCCATGGCCGCCCCCAGGCTCTGGGCAAACACAATCAGCGGCTTGCCCTGGGTGCGATCGGCATGACGCAACCAGTCCAGGCCCAGCTGGATATCATCAAACACTTCCGGCAGCTTAGGTTTGCCCTCGGACAGGCCATAGCCCCGGTAATCGAGCAGGAAAACGTTATAGCCCCGTGCCGGCAGCCACTGCACATTGCCCAGATGGGTGCTGATGTTCTGGGCATTGCCATGCAGGAAATACACGGTGCCTTTCACCGGCCCCTGGGCCGGCAGCCACCAGCCATCCAGACGCAGCCCCTTGGGGTGGATCAGCACCACGTCCTCATAGCTGAGCCCCTGGTTTTCCGGGTTCTGTACCCAGGGTTTCATGGGGTAGAAAAACAGGCTGCTGCAGCCGGCCAGCCCCGTCACAAGCAGGGCCGCCAGCGCTAATCGATATACCATCGCCATTGCAGTTTGAACTCGTCTTCACCGCCACCTTGCCAGTCATCTCGTTCGAAGACGGCGCGCAACCCCTGCTGGCGGGTCAGTGCCCATTGCACGGCCAGCTGAGAGGTGTAGCGGTATTCACCATTGGTAAAGTAATGCCCGATTGTGCCGAGCTGTCCTTGCCAGGCTCCGCGATGATACAGGATTCCGCTCTCCACACCGGCTCCCGGTGTGACAAAACTGGAGAACTCGCTGTTGTTTTCCACCCGCAGGCTGCCCAGCAGATAGGGTTGCAGCGCCCCCAGTCGCCAGCTGGCGCCGGCGCCACCCTGCACATAGCGGGCCAGGCGATAACGGCCGGCCCAGGCCCGTTCAATACCGCCTTTCACGTCCCAGCTGATCGGCTTGATAAAGCGGTCACGGGGCGCCAGCGAACGAATGCTGACCACATCCAGATCCTGCAGCTTGGCGGCCCCGGATTCGGTGCTGCGCAGGGTCATGCCCAGGCCCTCGATCTGCGCGCCGCGCAGGAATCCATAGGCATTATCGAGCAGGTCGTGGTAGGTGAAGCGGTAGGTCAGTTCGCCGAAATCATCGCTCTCGTGCTGGCCACCGGCCACCGCCCGCATCTGGGTGCCATGGCCCTTTTCCGGTGCTTCCACGTGGGCCGGCACCGGCGGCTCGGTGGCCGGCAGTTTGTTCATCAGGGTCAGCAACGCGAAGGAGCGCCCGGCCACCTCCTCGGTGCGTGCTTCCTTGCGATGTATCAGACGCAGGTAGCGGTAGGCCAGCTCCGCCATGATCGCCTGTTCACCCTGGCTGGCCGACGTGAAAGCATCACCGTTCGCCAGTGACGGGTCATCGGCAAGCCGGCGCGCCAGGGCCTGCTGGTCGCGGCTCAACCGCCGACGCAGCACATCCATTTCCACCGCCTTGGAGGGCCGGTAATGGCGTGCCGTGACAAAGCCTTTCTGATCCAGGGTGCGCACGGTATTGACCGGCACTTCCGCCAGCCGCAAGCCGTCCAGCAGATCCGCGCCCGGCCGGGCCACCTCCACCAGTTCCAGCAGGCGGAAGGAACAGTTTTCATCAAAGAAGTAGTAATCGAAATTGATGTCTTTCAGTTCCCAGAGATGATCGATCATCCAGTCGATCTGCTGCGGGGTCAGATCCAGGGTGTATTCCCACATGTCCCGATTTTCCATGTGGGAGTATTCCTGGATTTTCTTGACGTAGGGCACCAGGTTGAAACGGCCGGGATAGCCACCGGCCAGCCCCCGGTAGATATACAGCAGGGAATTGTCCTTGCCGGTGGTCACGGCCCCGAAGTTGACCGCCCAGGACAGCCAGACCGCATCATCATCGCCCTGGTCCAGGCGCAGCAGGGTATGACCGAACATGGACGACGGGCTGTTCAGATAGGAGGCCGGGAACACCAGCACCGCCCGTTTGGCATGCACGGCCTGGCGCCATTGCAGGTAATCAGGGCACTGCGCAAACGGAGCCGGGTCCTGCCAGCCGAGCTGGCCGGCAATAAACCGATAGCGGGCGGGGAAACGGCAGCGGGCCGGACTGTCGGCCGGCTTGAGCGCCTTGATGCTGGCCTGCAGTTCCGCCTGCGGGTCGCTGGCACCGTTATCGGCAAAGAAAAAATGCTTATCGTCCACATAGCTTTTGTGACGATCGCGCAGGGTGGCGCCGGGGTTGATATGCAACAACGCCTGCCAGCGCGGCATGGCGGCCATATCCTGAATGGAAGGCGTCGAAGAGGCAGCAGCAATAACCGGCAAACACCAGCCCAGCAGCACACACAGCAGTCCAGTGCGCATCAGGAAAAATCCGTTAATACCGGGCGCAACGGGCGCCCTGAATAGAAGGCCCCGCCAGAAGGCGGGGCCGGGGGTCAGCCTGTCAGGTTCAGGCGGTGACGTACTTGGACAGGGTGCTGTCCTTCTGCATGACCTGGTTGATATGGGTCATCACGTCGGCAGCCGTCACATCCTGGTTGGGGAAGATGGATGCGAAGTTTTCGTGCATGACCGCGTTGAAGTGGTCACGGTCCTGGCTGGGAATACCCATGGACATGGACAGGGCCGTCAGGGCTTCGCCCTGGCCGGTGGCCATATCCTGTGCCACTTCTTCCATCACACCGTTCATGGCCAGCAGGCTCTGACCGCTGTAGGTCAGGGAACCGGAGGTGTCACACCCGTTGGTACCGGTAGTCATACCGAAGGTGGCGTTACCGGACGTGCCGTTAACGATGGTGGCCAGCAGGTGCATGGGCATGCCGGATTTGCCTTCAAACAACATGTTGCCCCAGCCACAGCCCGGACCACCGGGAGCGACCGCAAACGCGGTGGTGGAAGAGCCAAGCAGCGCGGCAGCGATAAGAATCTTTTTCATCCGTGGTACCTCCAAGTTTTTATATCAATCATCCCTGGGAATGTATCCGTGTCCCTTCCCGATCCCGCAGGCCAGGTCAGCGGCCGGATCCCTCATTCCCGCCGGTTCCCAAAGAAACGGCTTTTGTCATCATAAACAAGGCCGGCCCCTTTGCAACATAGTCGTCACGCCCGTATCACAACTCCAGCATAAAGGTCACCGGCCCGTCATTGATTAGGCTGACCTGCATGTCCGCAGCAAAGATGCCGGTGGCCACGCTGATACCAAGGGCCCGCAGATCCGCCAAAAAGGCCTCGTAAAGCCGCCTGCCCTGCTCAGGTGATGCCGCCTTGGAAAAACTGGGCCGGCGTCCCTTGCGGGTATCCGCCGCCAGGGTGAACTGGGAGACCACCAGCATGGCGCCCCCGGCCTCGCGTACATCCAGGTTCATCTTGCCCTGGGCATCCGCAAATACCCGATAGCCGGCCAGCCGTTCAGCCATGCGCGCCACCAGCGCCTCATCATCGTGATGCTCGATGCCCACCAGCACCATCAGGCCGGCGCCGATTTCTCCCACGCAGTCACCGGCCACCTGCACACTGGCCTGGCTGACACGCTGCAATAACACTTTCATGAACGTAGTCCTGTTGCGATACGCGCCACCGCCGCCACCAGCGCCTCGGCAATGGCCGGGTCCGCACTGGAGTGGCCGCCATTGTCCACCCATTGCAGGCGGCTGTTTGGCAGCACCCGATGCAGGGCCCAGGCCTGCTCCGGCGGGCAGACATAATCCCGGCTACCATGGATGATTTCCACCGGCATGGTCAGCGCCTCGCAACCGTCCAGCAGGGGCCGGTCGAGAAAGCCGCCATGGATGAAGTAATGTGCCTCCTGGCGGGCCATGCACAACTCACCATCTTCCGCCGCACCGGGCGCGGCCAGGTTCATCAGTGCCAGCGTACTCTCCCAGTTACACCAGGGGCGGGCATAATCGCGGGCCTGCTCGCCGATGAGGGCCCGATGATAGCGCTCCAGCACCGTGCCCGGCCCCGGCGGACAATGCGCCAGCAAAGCCTGCCAGGCCTCGGGAAACAAGCGGGCCGCGCCCTGTTCACCATACAGCCAGTCCAGGTCTCGGGGGCGGCAGAGAAACACGCCGCGCAGTACCATGGCGGTGACCCGGCCGGGAAAAGCCTTGCCATAGGCCAGCGCCAGGGTGGACCCCCAGGAGCCACCAAACAGCATCCAGCGGGACAGGCCCAGATGCTCGCGCAGGGTTTCCAGATCCTGGCAGAGTCGGTCCGTGCTGTTATGGTCGGTGGACGCCAGCGGCAGACTTTTGCCCGCGCCACGCTGGTCGTAGAGAATGATACGAAACCGTTGCGGGTCAAAAAAACGGCGCAGAAAGGGCGAACAGCCACCACCGGGGCCGCCATGCAGCACCACCACCGGGATGCCGTCCGGGTTACCGCTTTCTTCCACGTAAAGCGTGTGCCCCTGCCCCACCGGTAGAAAAAAATGATGTCGACAGTCGAGGGGAGCAAACAGCGCCATGAAGATACCACCGGGTTTTGGCAAAGCCTCAGCATACCTGCTGCTGGTCACCCTGCAACTGCTGCTGGGCGGCTGCGAAAAAAGCGCCCCGGAAGAGGAGATTCGCCAGGCACTGACGGAAATCGAAAACGCCGCCGAGGCCGGAGATACCGGCACCTTGATGGATTATCTGGATGACCGCGCCCAGTTGCAGCGCCATGGCCACGAACTGACACGCCAGGAAATTCAGCGGCTGCTGATGGGTATCATGCTGCGTTACCGGCATCGACAGGTCACCTTTACCAATATCCGTATCGAGGTGGACCCGGTCACCCTGACACAGGCCCGGGTGCAACTGACGGCACTGGTGTGGGGCGGTCGGCAACGGCTACCGGAGTCCGCCGATACCTTTCAGGTGGACAGCCAGTGGCAACGCGATGGCCAATGGCGAATCCGGCAAGTGAGTACCCGGTGACGCCCGGGCGGAACCTGTTAACAGGCCCGAGCCCTAGTCGTCGCCATCCGCACTGAGCTGGCTTTCCATATCCAGCTCCTTGATCTTGCGAGTCAGGGTATTGCGCCCCCAGCCCAGCAGCGCGGCGGCATCCCGTTTGCGACCGCCGGTATGCTGCAAGGCCACCTCGATCATGGTGCGCTCGAAGCCCGGTACCGCCTGCTCAAGGATGCTACGCTCGCCCTGGGAAAGCGCCCGGTCCGCCCAGTTACGCAGAGACTTGAGCCAGTCGCCGCTGACATCGGCGGTCTTGCCGGCGGTAGCCTGCTTGAGTTCCGGTGGCAGATCATCAACCAGCACTTCCCGCCCGGAAGCCATCACCGTCAACCAGCGGCAAGTGTTTTCCAGTTGCCGGACGTTGCCGGGCCAGCCCTGGGTGGCCAGATACTTTTCCGTGTCCTTGTGCAGGATCTTGGCTTCCACGCCCAGTTCATTGGCGGCACGCTGCAGGAAATAGCCGGCCAGGCGCGGGATATCCTCGCGCCGTTCCGCCAGCTTGGGAATGTGGATACGGATCACATTGAGACGATGGAAAAGGTCTTCACGGAAATCACCGTCCTTGACCAGCTTTTCCAGGTCCTGGTGAGTGGCGGCGATGATGCGCACATCCACGTGGATTGGTGTGGTGCCGCCCACCCGGTAGAATTCGCTTTCCTGCAGCACCCGCAACAGACGGGTCTGGGCCTCCAGCGGCATGTCACCGATTTCGTCCAGAAACAGGGTGCCACCATTGGCCTGCTCGAAACGGCCCACGCGCTGGTTGTTGGCGCCGGTGAAGGCGCCCTTCTCATGACCAAACAGCTCGGACTCGATCAGATCCTTGGGGATGGCCGCCATGTTCAGGGCGACAAAGTTCTTTTCCCGACGCATGGAATGACGGTGCAGGGCCCGGGCCACCAGCTCCTTGCCGGTACCGGACTGACCATTGATCAGCACCGTGACATTGGAGTGGCTAAGCCGGCCAATGGCGCGGAACACCTCCTGCATGGCCGGCGCTTCACCGATGATTTCGGTGGGCGCCTCTTCCACTGCTACCGGGGCTTCGCCGCGGGATTCCTCACGATGTTTGATGGCTCGTTTGACCAGCGCCACCGCTTCATCCACATCAAAGGGTTTGGGCAGGTATTCAAACGCCCCCCCCTGATAGGAGGCCACCGCCGAATCCAGATCCGAGTGGGCCGTCATGATGATCACCGGCAGGTCCGGGTGCTTGCGTTGCAGAATCTTGAGCATGCGCAGGCCATCGGTGCCAGGCATGCGCACATCACTGATCAGCACATCCGGCTCATCCTTGCCTTCTTCCAGGGTATTGAGGGCTTCGTCGGCATCCTCGAAACAGGTAATGGCATGGCCTTCCTGGCTCAGAGCCTTTTCCAGCACCCAGCGAATGGAGCGATCATCATCAATTACCCAGATGCTAGTACTCATTGGCTCCACTCCCGCAACACTGTAACCGTGATTATCTGGCGCATGGCTTTTGAGGCGCTCATGGCTCACTACTCTCCGTTAATTCCGGCTGCTCCATGGGCAGCAACAGACTGAATACGGTTTTACCGGGCTCACTCTCGCATTCGATCAGGCCCTGGTGCTGGCTGATGATCGACTGGGCAATGGACAGCCCCAAGCCGGAACCGTTGGCCCGGCCACTGACCATGGGGTAGAACAGGGTTTCCTGTATCTCCTCGGCAATCCCCGGCCCGTTATCTTCAATATCCACGCGCAGCACCAGCCGGTGACGCTGGGCACCGATGGTGAACTGGCGCAGCACCCGGGTACGCATGACGATGGTGGCCTCGGGCGTATGCGACTCAAGCAGGGCCTGCACCGCATTGCGGATCAGGTTCAGCAGCACCTGAATCAGCTGGTCCCGGTCAGCCACCACATCCGGCAGACTGATGTCGTAGTCTCTGACAATGGCCACCCCTTCCGGGTGTTCCGCCAACAGTAGCTGGCGCACATGCTCCAGACATTCATGCACATTGACCGGCATGAACAGGGGCGGCTTGCGCGGCCCCAGCATGCGATCCGCCACCGAGCGCAGCCGGTCCGCTTCGTCGATGATGACCTTGGTGTATTCGGTCAGCTCCGGTTCCGGCAGGGCCCGCTCCAGCAATTGGGCGGCACCGCGAATGCCCCCCAGCGGATTCTTGATTTCATGGGCCACACCCCGCACCAGTGCCCGGGTGGCCTGATGCGCATGGATCAGGGCCTCTTCACGGGTAATGCGCAGCAAACGGTCCAGGGACTGCATCTCCAGCAGCAGGCTGAGCGGCTGCCCGGGCTCGTTGATCGGGCTTACCGAGTAATCCACCGTGATCTGATAACCCGGCGCCACCATCAGCCGCGCCTCCCGACGGGTAAAGGGATGCTCGTCCTCAATGCACTGATTGAGGGCCTGACGGGCTTCCTCGTCATCGAAAAAATAGTCGGGCAACACCTGGCCGATGATTCGCGAGGCACTGGTCGCCAACAGCATTTCCGCCGCCGGGTTGAGGTAGCGCACACGCAGCGAGGCATCCAGCATCACCACAGCCGTGCGCAGGTGGTCCAGCAGACGCTTGTGCAAGATCGAATCACTCATCAGAAATTGGCCCATAACAGGGCATAAGCAATTATCAGGCCACCTGTGAGATGGGCGTCATAGCCCCGCCACAGGGCGCAGGCGCACCTATTGGGCAGAGCATGCCATGAAGTGTAGCGATATCAGGGAAAGGAGTGCACCAATATGGTTCACCGAGAGGAAGTGTTGCGCCGATTGCCACCATTACTGATCACATCGACGCGCTTGGCGGGCTCACCACGGTTCGCCGCGCCGCCTACCGGCGCCGCCCCACCCACCTGAGCCGCACCACCGACCTTGGCAGCCCCGCCCCGGTCTGCGGCGCCGCCTACCGTCGCCATGCCATCATTGCGATGCAGAATGCCATCACGGCTTTCGTAATCACTGACAGTACTGCGGTGCACGTAGATTTCGATCATATCCGAGCTGATCAGTACCTCGCCATTTTTGCCCAGCACTTTGACCTGAAGATTGTGAACGCCCCGCTCCGGCGCGCTCAACTTCATGCTCTGCTGCTCGATACCATTATCAAACAGCACCAGACGATCGCCCTGCTGCAAATCCGGCGTCAGAGCCACAGCAACAGATACCGCCTCATCGGGGTTACGTATGGTGGTTTCATTTTCCGGACTGGTGATAGTCAGGCTGCCATAGTCACGATGAGGAGCCTTCTTGTCATCGTTATCCGCGGCAGGAGCCACCTTGCGGGCAGGCACTTTGGTCGTCTCGACCGTATTGGTACGGTTGAGCTGCACCGCTTTTGCCTCGCTGCCATGGGGCGGCTTATCGGTAAAAACCGTATTGCCATTCTCATCGGTTACCTGGTAGATCGTCGACGCTGATTGCTGGGTATCCGGCCCCTCCCGGGTCGATTCGTCCGCCCAGGCGACCACACTCATAAGAAGGGCCAGCAACACCATTGCACCACGCCACACCATCTTTCCTGCGCCACCTGTTTTCACCGGTCTCTCCCGTCGTTGTTCTCTCCTGATTCTGACCAGCCCCAACGGCGTTGGAAAGGGGCAAATGCACAAATTGGCATTTTCACGACCACCGACGGGCATAAAAAAAGCCCCCGACCAGCGGGGGCTTTTCCGTTGCCTCTTTCCCGGAAGGGAAATTAGCAGCTGTAGTACATGTCGAACTCGACCGGGTGCGGAGTCATGTTCAGACGCTCGATCTCACCACGCTTGAGGGAGATATAGCCATCCAGCATGTCCTTGGTGAATACGTCGCCTTCGGTCAGGAAGTCCATGTCGGCTTCCAGGCAATCCAGCGCCATGGTCAGGGTATGCGCCACGGTGGGGATGTCCTTGGCTTCTTCAGCCGGCAGATCGTAGAGATCCTTGTCCATGGCATCGCCCGGGTGCAGCTTGTTCTTGATACCGTCCAGGCCAGCCATCAACAGGGCCGCGAAGCACAGGTAAGGGTTGGCGGACGGATCCGGGAAGCGCGCCTCGATACGACGAGCCTTGGCGTTGCTCACGAACGGAATACGGATGGAAGCGGAACGGTTACGGGCGGAGTAGGCCAGCATTACCGGCGCTTCGAAGCCCGGTACCAGACGCTTGTAGGAGTTGGTAGAGCCGTTGGTGAAGGCGTTCAGGGCACGGGCATGCTTGATGATGCCACCGATGAAGTACAGGGCTTCGTCGGACAGACCCGCATAGCCGTCGCCGGCGAACAGGTTCTTGCCGTCCTTGCCCAGGGATACGTGCACGTGCATACCGGAGCCGTTATCACCGATCAGCGGCTTGGGCATGAAGGTGGCGGTCTTGCCGTAGGCGTGAGCCACGTTGTGTACGCAGTACTTGAGGATCTGTACTTCGTCAGCCTTGGCGGTCAGGGTGTTGGCACCAACACCGATCTCGCACTGGCCCGCGGTACCCACTTCATGGTGGTGCACTTCGATGTTCAGGCCCATGGACTCCATGGCGGAACACATGGCGCCACGCAGGTCGTGCAGGCTATCCACCGGCGGAACCGGGAAGTAGCCGCCCTTCACGCCCGGACGGTGACCGATGTTGCCACCTTCGAAGTCTTCATGGGAAACCCACGCCGCTTCTTCAGAGTGGATGTTGTACATGGAACCCTGCATATCGGATTTCCACTGCACGGAATCGAACACGAAGAACTCGGGCTCCGGGCCGAACAGCGCGGTATCGGCGATCCCGGTGGACTTCAGGTAGTCTTCTGCACGCTTGGCAACGGAACGCGGGTCACGCTCGTAACCGGTCATGGTGGACGGCTCGAGAATGTCGCAACGCAGGTTGAGGGTTGCCACGTCAGTGAACGGGTCCAGCACGGCGGTGGAGTCGTCGGGCATCATGACCATGTCGGACTCGTTGATGCCTTTCCAGCCAGCGATGGAAGAACCGTCGAACATTTTGCCATCGGTGAAGAAATCTTCGTCGATTTCACCCACAGGCAGAGTTACGTGCTGCTCCTTACCACGGCTATCGGTGAAGCGCAGGTCCACCCATTTCACATCGTTGTCTTTAATCAGTTTGAGGGTCTTCTCAGACATTGTCTTGCGTCCTCCTAAGGAACAGCGGGTTTGTCTCTACTCTCACGCCACCCTGAACACAAAGAGCAACGCAAAGAGCCGGTATTCTCAGGCACAGGGCCCACTTTGCCAATAGGGGAGCAATTATCATGCCAGCCCTTTTTTGGCGCATTGGCCGCCCGAGAGCGCCTGACAGGGCCTTATGCCCCAAAAGTGCGCACTACTTTTGTGCGTCGCACCTTCTTTGTGCACTAAAACAGTGCGCCATTATCCTCTCCGACACGCAACACCACGAATACCTCGTTGCCTTGCTCGCCGGTCTCCAGCACTTCGTGCCCGTTAATGCGGCACCAGGCCGGAATATCATTGAGCGCCCCCGGATCGGTGCATACCACTTTCAGGGTGTCGCCGGTGGCCAGGGTGCGGATCCTGTTCTGGGTCTTGATCACCGGCATGGGGCACAGCAGCCGGCGCACATCCAGTTCATGGACGGTATCGTTCATCGCTTACCCCACATTCCAGGCCGGCAGCACCGCTTCCGGATGCGCCGGCGCCACGGTCACCTGCCGGGCCACGCCATCGGGCTGGCGGATTTCCAGCGTCACCTCGTCCATCACCCGGCCCTTGGAATAGCGCGCCACGATGGCCGCCGCCTGGGCGAGCTCCTCGTCACTGTGGAACTGGCCATCCACCAGGGCCAGAGGCCCCGGACAACTGACCGTGGTGATGCTGGTGAACTGATAACGGTAGCCTTCCAGAAAACGGTTCTCGCCTTCCTCACGGCTGATGATCAACTTGTAGTGCGGTTGCGGGCGAATATGGCGGCCCACTTTCAGCAGCATGATGTCGTCCAGCTCATAGCGGCGCTCGTTGCGGGCCTTCCACAGGTCCGCCAGCTTGTTGGAGTAGGATTCATCGGTGAGGAAGCAGCAACCACCGGCGGGCTGGGCAAACTCCTCCAATCCGAAGCGCTTGGCCAGGGCCATCTGCGGCTTGCGGTTACGGCCGGAAAAATCGTACAGCGCCTCGCGGTCCACCCAGCCTTCCCGCTCCGGCAGGGTGGCAGGCAGATTCCTGGCACACAGGGGCCGCAGCAAGCGGTCATCCGCACCGGACTCCTGGCTGATGATGGGCATGGTTTCCTTGCGCTGACTCTTGGGCCGCTGGCCGATCACCTCGCCGGTGATGATGAAATCGAAACCGCGATCGCCAGCCAGCTCCCGGGCCTTGTTAATCATCAGGGTGGCCTGATTGACCATGAAAATCTTGCAGTCCAGGCAGGGATTCAGGTGGGCGCCATAGCCATGCTTGGGGTTGAGCACCACATCCTTGTACTCCTCGGAGATATCCACGATGTGCAACTTGATGCCCAATTGCTCGGCCACCCACAGGGCGTTGTTGCGCTTTTGTTTTTCCTGGTCCTTCTTGCGGATGGCATGGGTATGGCCTTCCACGCAGAAGCCGGTGAAGAAATTGACCCCCTCAACCTCAATCCCCTGCTCCTGCATCACCTTCACGGCCAGCATGGAATCCAGCCCACCGGACACCAGGGCAATGGCGCGGCGCTGAATCGGTTGAGTTGCCTCAGTCATGATTAAACCTGCGAAATGCTCAAAATTTGGGCGGCGAAGTATAGCAATCCCGGCCCGGCGACGCATCCACAGCCTGTCATGGTGCTGTCATCCCCATTCGCCAGACTGGCCGGCCACTCTTAACGGACGCATACCGCATGGGACGCCGTCTGCGCACGCTTGTGCTGCTCTTGCTGATCCCCCTGTCGGCCCTGGTGCTCACCTGGTGGTGGCATGTACCCCATGGTCCCTGGCTGATTCACAACCAGCCCCTGGCCGGGCAGAAGATCTGCGTGATCGGCGACGGCGGCTGGGGCAATGACGCCAGCCAGGCCATTGGTCGGGCACTGGTGACCCTGCAGTGCGACCAGGTGCGCTATCTGGGCGACCTGGTGTACCCCAGCGGCATACAGAGTGTGGACGACCCGTTACTGAAAGCGCGCTTCCTCGATCCACTCAAGCCCGCCCTGGACGCCGGCATCCCCGTCTATCTGGTGCTCGGTAACCACGACTGGAAGGGCAATGCCCGGGCCTGGCTGACGCTGGCACGGCAAAACCCGCTGATCCATTTCCCCCATTACTACTATTTCGAACAGTGGCCGGATGCCTGCGCCTTCAGCCTGGAAACCACCTGGCTGGAAAAATGGTACTACCTGCGTCGCCAGGGCAACTGGCTGGACAGCGCCCTGAACAACGCGCGCCAGCATCACTGTCGATTCAGCCTCGGCTTTGCCCACCATCCGCTGGTCAGCAGCGGCTCCCATGGCGAAGCGGGGCCCAATCTGCAACTGTCCCTGAACGACCGCCTCTTTGGCCGTCTGGATCTGTACCTGAGCGGCCATGAGCATATTCTCTCCGATGAGGGCAGCTACCAGGGCACCCGGCAGCTGATTTCCGGCTCCGCCAGCATCAACAATGATCTCGGCCTGCCCAGCCAGGAACAGCGCTTTACCCGAGCCACCCACGGCGTGCTGACCCTGGTGCTGCATGACGACAATGGCACCATGACCGCGGACTACCGTTTCTACAGCGTACTGGGCAATCCCCGGGAACCGCTCATCACCCTGCTCTGGCAGGGCGACAAGGTCGGCCAGGGCATCCGCCCGGCGCCCTGATTACTTGCGATAGAAGCGGGACATGTCCTGCAACACCTTCACCAGGCTGCTCTGGTGCCCGGCTATCACTGCCTGGGCATCCGCCACCGGCTGGTCGTCGGCGGTGGTCACCGCGGTATCGGACATGCCGCCGGCACGCAGGGGCATGCAGATCTTGTAGTCCGGGCCGATGTAGGCCAGCGAATTCCAGTTGGCGGCCAACCGGTAGCGATCATGGTCCGCCGCCAGCATGTTGTGCCCCACCGTGTAGTCGCCACTGGGGTTGGTGACACCCAGCAACGGCATCAGCGTGGACACCAGATCCAGATGACTGGTGGGATAGTCATGCACGCCCTGCCCCTGGCCGGGGATCCACAGCACAAAGGGCACATGAATCTGGGCATTATGCAGCTCGGAGTTGTGACCCCAACGGGACACATCCATGAACTCCTCACCATGATCACCGGTGATGATGATGATGGTGTCCTTCTTGAGCTGGTGCTCACGCACGTAGTCAAACACCCGGCCCAACTGCTGATCCAGGTGATGCACCGCATTGATATAGCGGTTCTTGATCTTGCCGATATCCCGGCGCACCTCGGCGGAATCGGTCTGCGCGTAATTGAACTCCTTGAGGTAATCCGGGCGGATCACACTCTCCGGCGGGAAGTAATAACGGGCATGGGGCGAATTGAAGAACATATAGGCCAGCCAGGGCTGATCACCGGCTCGGGCCTGGTCCATGAACCCCAGCAGTTGCCTGACGTTGTGGCGGTCCGCCTTCCAGCTGAGCTGGGTGTCCACGTGCAGCTTGTCGCCAGGCACATTGACGAACACCGTCTTGTCGAATTCCGGATAGGTCAGCTTGGAGCTGGCGTAGATACCCAACCGGTAGTGACGCTGCTGCAGCTGATCCATCAGCACCGGTGAACGGCGCGCATCCAGAAACGGAAACCAGTAATTGCCCGGCAAGCCATAGAACAGGGAGAACACGCCCATGCGTGTGCCATTACCACCACTGTCATGGTTGGTGAAGCGGTGCGCCTGCTGCGCAAACTGCCACAGGTTGGGCATGATTTCCGGAGTCAGCATGTCCGCACGCAGGGATTCGGACACCAGCCAGAGAATATTGGGCGAGGACGCATCTGCTGCGGTCTGAATCGGATGAAGCGGATAATCCAGCGCCCCGGTTGTGTGAATGGTGGCATTGGGGCTGCGTTCGGCCTCAATACCCAGAGAGGCCGCAAAGCTGCGCACACTGATGGGAATGAACAGCGGCACATCCCTGGCGGTCATCAATACCGGCTGCCAGGCAAGGATGCGCCCGAACCCGTAGGAAAGCTGCACCCCGCACAGCAACAGGAAAAACACCGCCAGCAGGTAACGGCGACGCCCTGGCACCGCGGCCTGGCCCAGCAGGCGCTTGAGCAGCCCGTAAAGCACCACCTCGGCCACCAGAATCGCCATCACCAGCAGCACCACGCCCAGCACGCTCTGGTCGGAACCCCCCATGGATTCCACACCTCCCGGTGTCGTGATCAGATTCCAGACAAAGCCGTTGAAGTGGAAGCCGTACAGATCATAAATACGCAGATCCGCATACAGGGCAATCACGGTCAGTGTCGCCAGCAACACCGACAGAGCCGCCGTAAGGCGCGGCAGTCGATGGGCTACCAGCCAGCTCAACAGGATAGCCGGGGAAAGAAACAGCAGGGCATAAAGCAGGGAAGCGGCCAGAGAAAAGGCCACGCCGGCGGCGCCCATGGCAAAGCTGTCGGCCATGGTTCTGGCCAGCATTAGCGCCAGGATCAGCACATTGGCCAGCAAGAACCAGCCTGTTGCACGCTGTGATGGGGTCATAGAGGTACCCTGCTCGTGGATTTTCCGGAACAGGGCAGCCTAGGGCAGCAAGCTTAGGGAAACCTGAAGCCGACACGGAAAGTGCCGGCCATACGGATCAGTGTTTGCGGAAAAAGCGCGACAAGTCCTCGAGAACAGCCACCAGGCGCGCCTGCAACTGTGCCATTACCTGGCCGGTATCGGCCACCGGCTTGTCATCCGCGGTGCTGACGGTCATTTCGGAGAGGCCACCGGCCTTGAGCGGCATGGCGACCTTGTAGTTCGGGCCCACATAGGCCAGCGCATCCCAGCTGGCCACCAGACGGTACCGGTCCGGGCTGGCCCGGTGAAGGCTCTGGCCAATGGCATAATCCTGCGCCGGGTTGCCCACGCCCAACAGCGGCATCAGGGTTGGCATCAAATCCAGATGACTGGTGGGGTAATCAAACACCCCCGGCTTTTCGCCCGGCACCGCCAGCACGAAGGGGGTATGGATCTGCTCGTTATGGAACTCGGAGTTGTGACCCCAGCGGCCGTTTTCCATGAACTCCTCACCATGGTCGCCGGTGACCACGACAATGGTGTTTTGCAGGGCACCACTATCTTCCAGTTGCTTGAGTACCCGGCCAAGCTGCTGGTCCAGATGATGGGAGGCATTGATGTAACGGTTGAAGATCCCCGGCATGTCTTCCTTGAGGTCCATGGTCGCGTAGTTGAGCTCGGGCAGGTACTCCTTGCGGATAATGCTCTCCGGCGGGAAGTAATAGCGGGCATGGGAGGACTCGAAAAACATGAAGCCGAAATACGGCGTATGCGCATCCTGCTGGCCAAGAAACTCCAGCAGACGCTTTACGTTGCGGCGATCACGCTGCCAGCCCTGCCCGGCCGAATCGCTGACCATGTCCGCCGCCGGCACCGACGCGAACACCGTCTTGTCGAATTCCGGGTAACTGAATTCCGCGCTGGTATAAAGCCCCATGTGATAGCCACGGCGCTGCAACTCCCGGATGAAAACCGGAGGCTTGCGTTCATCGAGAAAACTGAACCAGTAATTGCCTGGCAGCCCGTAGAAAAGGCTGAAAATCCCCATGCGTGTGCCGTTGCCACCGCTGTAATGGTGGGTAAATCGCTGCCCGTAGGTCTGTGAAAAATGCCACAGGTTGGGCATGATTTCCGGCGTCAGCATATCCCAGCGCAGAGACTCACAGACCAGAAAGACGATATTGGGGCTGGGCGCCTTATCCGCCACCTGCAGCGGCGACAGCGGGTAATGCAAGCGCCCGGAATGATCCGCACTGAGTTTCGGCTCGCGGGGAATCTCCACGCCGATGCGCTCGGCAAAACCCCGGAAGGTGGTCGGCTGATAGAAGGGAATTTCCTGGGCCGCCACCAGCACCGGACGATAGCCCTGCAAATGGCTGAGGCCATAGGCAAGCCGCTCACCGACCATGCAGATCACCAGCAGTATCATCAGATTGCGCCAGCCGGGCAGACGCCGCCCGCGCAGCAGCGCCATCAATACCGCCTCAATCAGCACCACCGCCAGACAGACCAGCGCCACGGTCAGGTTGGCACCATCCCCGCCGCCCATGGATTCGATCCCGCCCGGTGTAGTGATCAGGTTCCAGACAAACCCGTTGAGGTGAAAGCCGTACATGCCATAGATCTGGCTATCGGTGAGCAGCAAAATCACCAGCGCCGCGGTCAGCAACACCGCAAAGACCATCTTCGCCATGGCTCCCAGCAATCGTCCGGCCAGCAGGCTCACCAGCGCCACCGGCAACAGGTAAGTGAGGGCATAGCCACAGCCCGCCGCGAACAGAAACAGGCCGGCACCCGGCGCCTGCAGAGACAGGCTGCCCCGGGCGATATACGCCACAATCAGCAGCAACAGAAAAAAGTTGACGGTATAAAAAAGATGTAGCGGCAAAGGCTGCCGGCGCTGACGTCGATCCATGGCTACCCTGTCCCGATCTGCTACCGGGACCTTCCCCTTGTTAATGCAAAATGGTTTGGCCCTAATCAGTCCGCCGATGGTGCCGGCACCAGGCCGGCTACCGCGAACTGTTGTTTGGAAAAGGCAATCCGCTCTTGGGCCGGCAGGGTTTCCCCGCCGACCTGTTCTATGCGCTTTTCAATGATCCGGCAACGCCGTTCCAGCCCGTCATCCATGGCAATCTGGATGTTAAGGCCGGGGCGGGCATTGAGCTCAAGCATCATGGGGCCGTGCTGACGATCCATCACCAGATCCACCCCCAGATAGCCCAGGCCCGTCAGGTCATAGCAGCGGGCGGCCAGCGCCAGGCATTCTTCCCAGTCCGGCAATTGCAGACCGGCCACCGGATGGGCGGTATCCGGGTGGCGCTCGATCTTCATGTTGTGCCAGGTCCCCCCCAGCGTCACGCCGGTGGACAGGTCCAGCCCCACGCCGATGGCGCCCTGGTGCAGGTTGGCCTTGCCCTGGGACTGGCGGGTGGGCAGGCGCAACATGGCCGCCACCGGATAGCCCTGCAGCACGATAATGCGGATATCCGGCACACCCTCAAAGCTGATGCGATCAAACAGATCGGTGGAGCGTACCCGATATTCAATCAACGCCTGGTCACGATGACCGCCCAGCGAATAAATGCCGGAAATGATCCCGGAGATGTGATGCTCAAGCTCCTCGGCGGTAATGATGCGCCCGGAGGCGGAGCGGAAGTAGTCCTCGAAACGATCGGCAATCACCATGATGCCGTCACCGCCCGCCCCCTGGGCCGGCTTGATGACGAAATCCCGATGCATATCCACCACCCGGGTCAGGGTACCAATGCCCTGCTCGGTACTGATGGTGCCATACATCTGCGGCACCCGGATGCCGGCTTCCGTGGCCATGCGCTTGGTGCGGATCTTGTCATCCACCAGCGGATAAAGATGCCGCTTGTTATAGCGCAGCACATACTCGCCGTTGCGCTGGTTGATGCCCATCACACCCCGGGCCCGCAATGCCTTCCAGGTCCGCCAGAACATCAGCGCTCCTCATCCACCATGGCCCGAAAGCGCATCAGCTCGGTGAGCCGATAGCCACGGTAGTGCCCCATGAGCACCATAACGGCGGCCTGGCAGAGCAACAGCCCCGGGAAGGTGAAGACCAGGTAGACCAGCGGGTCCCAGACCATCAGCAAGTGACAGAAGATCGCCGCGATCATGGTGCCGATGGCCACCTTCACCGACTGCGGGCCACCCCGCTCCTCCCAGACGATGGAGGTCCGCTCGATCACCATGGTCAGAATCACCATGGGGAACAGCGCCACGGACAACCCGGAGGCGATGCCCAGCTTGTAGCCGAACAGGCTGATCAGGGCCATCATCATCACCACGAAGGTAAGCACCACTGACAGGCGCGGTAACAGCTGCAACTTGAGATGCTCAAGATACGACCTCACCGACAGCCCCAGCACGGTAATGGAGGTAAACAGCAGCACCCCGGCAATCACATTGGTTTCCCGGAAGGCCAGCGCGATCAGCACCGGGGTAAAGGTACCCAGGGTTTCCATGCCGATCAGCTGACGGATCAACAGCACCAACAACACACCCACCGGGATCATGATCAGGGTGCGATAGAGCTGCTGGGCCGGCAACGGCAGCTCGTAGAGAGAAAAGTCGATAAAACTGCTGACATCCTTGAGCTTGAGGGACTGGGCCAGCTGCAGAGCACTCATTTCGTTCTGGTGAACGCTGAAAGTGACCTTGGGCGCCTTGCCGCCATCAATACGCAGCAGCGGGTCCTGGCCACTCCACCACACCAGCCGGTCGGCGGGCAGGCCCTGCTGACCATTGACCGGATTGAAATACAGCCACTTTTTGCCATTGAAACTGCGCAGCCACAACTCCGGTTCCTGCTCCTGACTTTCCATCAGCCGCAGGGTATGGACCGGCTCCGCCGGGATATGTGCCACCGCCAGCAACAGATCCACCACCCGGGCCCGGTTCTCGGGGCTCAGATCACTGCCCAGCAGCAGCTGCACGTTATCGTTATCCAGCTCGTTAACGCGCTTGATGGTTTCACTGATGAAGGTTTCCACATCCGCGGAATGGTCGCGGATCGGTTCCAGCAGGGCATCGGCGGCCACCTTTTCCGGCCCCTTGAGGCTGGGAGCCGGACGAAACTGGGGCCCGGGATCATTCTCCACGCTGTCAGAGGCGTAGCGCGGTGTCAGCATCAGGCGGTAATAGAGCGCCTGGCTGCCGTCGGCGCGACGCGCGGACCAGGTCACCTGGCGGTTGCCCTTTTCCCGGTTCACATTGACGCCGTAATTATTGGAGATGAAGCTCTCGTTGAGCGTGGTATAGCCGGAATCCAGCGGCGGCACGTACATGCGCACCTTCACCGGCTTGCTGGCCCGGGCAACAAAGTCCACCTGGGCATCGACCACCCAGACCGGGTCCTTTTCGCTCTGGGTCAGCGGTACCTTCTGCACCATGATCTGGTAGGCGATACTGCCCGCCCCCAGGACGAAAAGAATGATGGCCAGAAGCCGGGCCTGCAGCTTTACGGAACCCATTATTGCGCCTCAGCGGCCTCCTTCGTGTTGTTGTCTGCGTTACCGCGGTCACAGCTCGGTGACGCGGCCGTCATGCTCTGGGACGGATCCACCACCGCATCCAGCGCTCGCAGCGCTTCGGCGCCCACCAGCAGCGGATACTGAAAATCGCTGCGGTCGGTCAGGTTCACATCCACCGTGGCCCGGTGACCACCCATGCACAATGTCAGCGCCACCACCGGCCGACGGCTGTAATCGGTTTCTTCCCCGGCCAGGCTCTCCGCACGGCGCTTGATGCGCACATGTTTTGAGAGCGGCAACTGCACATCGTCCCACTGGTCCTGGGTAATGCCCCACTTTTCACGGTCCGCATGGCTGACGGCGAGGTCAAATTCCACCATCTTCACGCCATCGCGTTCAAATACCTTAATGTAACGGGCACTCAGCGAAGCACTTTCCGCCCCGGTATCGAGCTTGGCCGGCAGGTCGATACCCAGTTCGTGGATATGCACTTTCTCCTGCAGACCGTAAATTCTCTTGCTGTTGGCCTCACCGGCCAGCCCGAGCAAGGGCCACACCAGCATAAACAAAGCCAGCCCAAATCGCATGTTAACTACCTGATAATCAGCGCATTTATGCCCGAAAAACCCGGCCACCCCGCCTTTACGGCTGCAGCCTCTGACCCGGACGGGGCAAATTGGTTGCGCCATTTTAGGCCAACCACGGCTTCCCCGCAGGTTGAGCGGCGAGATTTTGACGTATTTCACAATCACTGCCCAGCCGCCCCCCACCAGAACCCGCTGACAGATGGACTATCCCCGACACACAGCACTGCTATAATGCGCGCCCCTTTATGCCCTTCGGGCGGGTGACGGACCTCCTGTCACCCCCAGTTTATGGAGCCAAACACGTGATTGAACGTCTGCGCAATATCGCCATCATCGCCCACGTTGACCACGGCAAGACCACCCTGGTGGACAAGCTGCTGCAACAGTCCGGCACCCTGGGAGATCGCGCCGGCGACATCGAACGGGTGATGGATTCCAACGACCTGGAGAAGGAACGGGGCATCACCATCCTCTCCAAGAACACCGCCATCCAGTGGAACGACTACCGCATCAACATCGTTGACACCCCCGGACACGCCGACTTCGGCGGCGAGGTGGAGCGCGTCATGTCCATGGTGGATTCCGTGCTGCTGCTGGTGGACGCGGTGGACGGTCCCATGCCGCAAACCCGCTTCGTGACCCAGAAAGCCTTCGCCGCCGGCCTCAAGCCGATCGTGGTAATCAACAAGATCGACCGCCCGGGCGCCCGCCCGGACTGGGTGATGGACCAGGTCTTCGACCTGTTCGACAATCTGGGCGCCACCGACGAGCAACTGGATTTTCCGGTGATCTATGCCTCCGCCCTGAACGGCATCGCCGGCCTGGAAGCGGACAACCTGGCCGATGACATGACCCCGCTGCTGCAGGCCATCGTCGACAAGGTGGACTACCCGGACGTGGATGCGGACGGCCCCTTCCAGATGCAGATTTCCTCTCTGGACTACAACAGCTACCTGGGCATCATCGGCATTGGCCGGGTTAAGCGTGGCAAGATCAAGGCCAACAGCCCGGTGAAAGTGATCGGTGCCGACGGCAACGTGCGCAGCGGCAAGATCCTCACCATCATGGGCTACCATGGCCTGGAGCGAGTGGATGCCGCCACCGCCTCCGCCGGCGAGATCGTCTGCATCACCGGCCTGGACCCGCTGAACATTTCCGACACCCTGTGTGACCCGCTGAATGTGGAAGCGCTTACCCCGCTGAGCGTGGACGAGCCCACCGTGAGCATGTTCTTCCACGTCAACACTTCACCGTTCGCCGGCCAGGATGGCAAATTCGTCACCAGCCGCCAGATTCGCGAGCGCCTGGAAGCGGAACTCAAGCACAACGTGGCCCTGCGCGTGGAAGAAACCGGCAGCGCCGACCAGTTCCGCGTCTCCGGCCGTGGTGAACTGCACCTGTCGGTACTGATCGAAAACATGCGCCGTGAAGGCTTCGAGCTGGCCGTGGGCCGCCCGCAGGTGATCATCCGCGAAGAGGATGGCGTCAAGCAGGAACCCTACGAAACCGTGATCGCCGACGTGGAAGAACAACACCAGGGCGCCATCATGGAACAGCTGGGCCTGCGCAAGGCGGAAATGACCAACATGGAGCCGGACGGCAAGGGCCGTGTGCGCCTGGAGTTCCTGGTACCCAGCCGTGGCCTGATCGGCTTCCGCAGCCAGTTCCTGACCCTGACCTCCGGCACCGGCATCCTCAACAGCACCTTCAGCCACTACGGTGAATTCAAGGCCGGCGACATGGCCAAGCGCATCAACGGCGTGCTGGTGTCCATGGTCAAAGGCAAGGTGCTGGGCTTCGCCCTGTTCAACCTGCAGGAACGTGGCCGCATGCTGATCGACCCCAACGTGGACGTCTACGAAGGCCAGATCATCGGCATTCACAGCCGCGGCAACGACCTGGTGGTTAACCCCACCAAGGGCAAGCAGCTGACCAACATGCGCGCCTCCGGCACCGATGAAAACATCGTCCTGACGCCGCCGATCCGCTTCAGCCTGGAGCAGGCACTGGACTTCATCGAAGACGACGAGCTGGTAGAGGTCACCCCCAACCATCTGCGTCTGCGCAAGAAGCTGCTCACCGAAACCGAGCGCAAGCGCGCCGGTCGCTAAGGCGATCAGCACGCACCACAAAAAAGGGCAGCCGTGGCTGCCCTTTTTTATTGGCCGTTGTGCCCGTCAGTGTTTCACGTAAAAACGGGAAATATCCTTGAGCAGCTGCGCCAGATCATCCTTCTCCCTGACCATCACCGCACCACTGTCCGCCACCGGCTGGTCATCCGCACCGGTCACTGCCATGTAGCCGGTACCCGCCAGGTTCATGGGCATGGACACCTTGTAGTCCTTGCCAATGTAGCCCAGCGCATTCCAGGAGCCGATGACCCGATAACGGTCCGCGGTCGGCTTGAGCAGGCTCACCGCATCCACCGAATAATCCGACGGCGGATTAGTGACACCCAGCAGCGGCATCAGGGTGGGCACGATATCCAGGTGGCTGGTGGGCGCGTTTACCACTTTGGCCCCCTGACCCGGCACATGCAGCACAAAGGGGGTATGAATCTGCTGATTGTGGAACGCGGAGTTGTGGCCCCAGCGGCCGTTCTCCATGAACTCCTCACCATGGTCACCGGTAATGATGACGATGGTGTTATCCAGCAACCCCTCTTCTTTCAGATGATCCAGCACCCGCCCCAGCTGGATATCCAGCTCATGGGTGGCATTGATATAACGATTCTTGATCAGGCCGATGTCTTTCTTCACATCCACGGTGGCGTAGTTGAACGCCTTGAGATAATCCGGGCGGATCACCGCATCATCCGGGAAGAAATAGCGGGCATGGGACGACTCGAAGAACATGAACCCCAGGAACGGCGACTGATCGGACCGGGCCCCGTCGATGAAATGGTTGAGACGGGTAACGTTATCACGGTCATCTTCCCAGCCCTGCTGGTTGTGATGGCTGTGCAGCAGGTCCGAAGGCAGCCCCGCCCACACGGTCTTGTCGAATTCCGGGTAGGTAAATTCGGCACTGGTATACAGGCCGAACTGGTAATGCTGCTTCTGCAGCACGGAAATCAGCGCCGGCGGCTGGCGGGCATCCAGGAAGGAAAACCAGTAGCTGGCCGGCATGCCGTAGAACATCGAGAAAATGCCCCAGCGAGTCCCGTTTCCGCCACTGTAATGGTTGGTATAGCGCCGGTTCTGCTGCGCAAAGGCCCACAGGTTCGGCATGATTTCCGGGGTCAGCATATCCCAGCGCAGGGACTCACAGGCCAGCCAGACAATATTGGGCCGCGGTGCATCCGCCGCCAGCGTGATCGGGTGCAGGGGGTAATGCAGCCGCCCCTTGCCGGCCACTTTCAAGGTGCTGTGGCGCACCGGCTTTTCGCCCAGCGCCACCATCACATGGGAAAAGGTGGTCTGCTGATAGAACGGAATCTGCTGGGCCGCCATCAGCACCGTGCGGTAGCTTTTGAAGTGACTGACCCCGAAGGTCGCCCGCTCCCCCAGCATGCACAGCACGATGGCCACCATCGCCCACTTCAGCCAGCCGGCACGGCCCTGGCCGGCACTGGCGGTGCGATATAGCACCCAGAACAGCACCACCTCGGCCACCACGATGGCCACGCACATACCCAGCACCGCCACCTTGGTGCCGGTACTGCTTTCCAGCGAATCAATCCCCCCCGGCGTGGTAATCAGATTCCAGACAAAGCCGTTCAGGTGAAAGCCGTACATACCGAAAATCACCCGATCGGTGTAAAGCAGAATCACCAGCGCACTGGCGCCAAGCACCGCCAGCAGGGAGGCCATTTTCTGGCCACCGGGCAGATAGCGCACCAGCGCCACCACCAGTAAAAGAGGCAACAGATACAGCAGGCCATAACCCAGCGCCGCCGCCAGGGTAAAGAGCCAGGCCGGGCCGGCCAGGCTGCTGGCGGCGATCCACAGCACCATGGCCACCAGTACAAGATAGTTCACTACCCAGAAACGCCGGCGGGCACACATCCAAATATCGGGCATGGGAAAGCACGTCCTTTGAGGAGGGAAAAACGAGCGTGACACGATGACCATGCAAACTTAATAGAATCTTAAGCCAGCGTTAAGAAAGCGTAAGGACGTCTAAAAAAAGGGCCGGCAAAATGCCAGCCCCAGTCACCGGAATAACGAAACGGTCAGGCCGTTTCGTAGTCGGCCTCCTCGAAATCCGCCATCTGAGCCGCGTACTGGGTCGCGAAACCCGGGTACATGGTGGCATTGAAGCCATCCGCGGTCAGATACCAGCTTTTACAGCCGGAGTTCCAGTTGGTTCTGGACAGGCGCTTCTGGATGCCCTTGTTGTACTGGTGCTGCACGCTTTCCTTGACGTCCAGTATTTTCAGGTCTTCGGCCAGGATCTTGCGAATTCCCTTGAGCGCGTAATCGAGCTGGGACTCCATGTAAACCAGCGCGGAGTTATGCCCGGGCCCGGAGTTGGGGCCGAAGGTCATGAACAGGTTCGGGTAGCCGGAAACGTTGATGCTTTTATAGGCCTGGGCACCGCCCTGCCATTCGTCGCCCAGCAGCCGGCCATTACGGCCCCGCACCGGGAAGGGCGTACCGGAGTGGCTGACATCAAACCCGGTGGCAAACACGATGCAGTCCACCTGGTGCTCGATGCCTTCCACGGTGCGAATGCCCTGCTCGCTGATGCGGGCAATCGGCCAGGTGATCAGCTTGGCGTTGTCTTTCTGTAGCGCCGGGTAATAGTCATTGGACACCAGTACACGTTTGCAGCCGATGGTGAAATCCGGCGTCAGCTGTCGACGCAGCCAGCGATCCTTGACCTGACGGCGCAGGTGCAGACGGGCCAGACGCTCGGCAATGCGGGTCAGCGGTGAATTCCAGATTACCGCCAGCGCCATACTCTCGTGGGTCCAGTAAAGCAGGTTTCGCATGGCCTGCTGGCTGGCCGGCAACTTGCGGAACAGGGCCTTGTTCCATTGTGGCGTGGTGAAGTCGGGGCGCGGCAACACCCAGCCGGGGGTACGCTGGAACACCTTCACATGCCCGGCCACCTTGACCAGCTCCGGAATGATCTGGATACCGCTGGCACCGGTACCGATCACCGCCACGCGCTTGCCGGCAAAGTCGTAATCATGATCCCAGCGAGCGCTGTGGATCTTGTGTCCCTGGAAATCCTCGATGCCGGTGATCGCCGGGAAGCTGCAATTGGACAACGGCCCCTGCGCCATGATCGCGGCCCGGCCGGCAAAGGTTTCCTGCCGGTCGGTGGTGGCTGTCCAGATACCCTTGCCTTCATCGAAGCACAGATCCGTCACGTTTTTCTCGAAACGGATGTGTTTTTGCAGATCGAACTCGCTGACCAGGTGGTGAATATAGTCGAGGATTTCACCACTGCCGGAAAAGCTGCGCGACCAGTCGGGGTTGGGCGCAAAGGAATAGGAATACAGGTTTGACGGAATGTCGCAGGCCGCGCCGGGGTACTGATTGTCACGCCAGGTGCCGCCGACGGCACTGGCCCGCTCCAGAATCACGAAGTCGTCGATGCCGGCCTGTTTGAGGCGAATGGCCATGCCCAGCCCGGCAAAACCGGCACCGATGATCAGTACCGAAACCGGCGTCACCGGCGTCGGCTTTTTCTCCGCCGGCTTTCTTGCCCTGGCGGAACGTTTACGCACGGCAGCCTTGCGCGGCGCCGTTTTTTTGTTGGCGGGGGAGTCACTCATAACCATTCAACTCTTGCGATATGACGCCCTCGCCACGGCAAAGGGCCGCAGCGAGGCAAGATAAAAGGGGATTAGTGTGTAGAGGTGGGCTGCCAGGTCAGCTCTTTCACCCAGGAGGGCACCGCCGGCAGTGCCCGGCGGGGCACCATGCCGGTGAGTTTCACCAGCCCGTCCACCGGCACGTGGTACAGCTTGTTGGAGCGGTTGGTCACCCAGCGACCGTGAAACTTGATCAGCTGGAACCAGGGATTGCGGCGGCCATCTTCGGTGCGCCCGCCAATGCGCTCGAACTTGTTCATGGCCTTGTAGAGCTTCTCTTCCGGCAGCCCCATGGCGATTACATTGTCACGCATCTTGTTGAGCAAGGGCATGTAGGACGCGATGCCCAGAATCAGGCGCGGGTCCATCACGCGAGCCATCATCTGCACCATCTTGATGTAGGAGGCACTGTGACCCTGCATTTCCATCACCGTGAAACCCACCCCCAGGTGACGGGATTCATCATCGTTGATCTTCTCGAACGCCTGGTGACAGACCGGATCCTTGACACTCTCCAGCAGGAAGGTGCAAAGCGCGCCGTCCAGAGCGATTTCCAGCATCGGCACCACGGTGCCCAGTACATAGACCGGCATCTCGTCGGCAAAGCGGTCCAGCCACTCGATGATGATGCGCAGGTTGACGTTGGGCTCCGGAATCTCCTCCCCGTCCAGCATGCCCCAGCGACGCATCAACGCCATCTCGGCGTTGGCATGGCGCTGCTCTTCGGCATGGAAGTAGGTGTAGATTTCACGCAGGGTGTCGGTGGGGGCTTTCTTGGCCAGCGCCGCAAAGGCCCGCGCGCCGACGTGCTCGATCCACATCAGATCGGCCATGAACTCCTTGAGTTTGGGCCATTGCTCTTCGGTGATCAGCTCGGCACCGGGGGCCTCCCAGTCGATATCCGACAGGGCCCACTGGGTGCTCTTGATCTTGGCCAGCATTTTATCCAGGTCGATGGAAGCCATGGTCTCTCCTCCCGGCATGGGCCACGGTGACGGGCCCGCCACTCCTCAGAAAAGGGGTTTACTGTTACATTGCCTAGTGTAACAATAAATCGAATGCTTGTTCGGATTCAACTCGGAAATCGTATGGCACGCAAACCCAAACAACAGCGCTCCCGCGCCACCGTCGACGCCATTATCCAGGCCGCCCTGATTGCCATTTCCCGGCAGGGCCCGGGGGGCACCACCGCCAGGGAAATCGCGGAATTGGCAGGCATCGGGGTGGGCTCGCTCTATGAATATTTCGCCAACAAGGAAGCCATTTTCAACGCCGCTGCCGAGCGCTTCGTGGCTGACACCGTGGCCATGGTACAACCGCTGGTGCCCCAGCTTGTTCGGATGGAAATCCGCGAGGCCGTCGTCACCCTGCTGCGCAGCTTCCGGGACTTTCTCGAGCAGAACGACCAGCTTTACCTTAAATGTGCCCGCCATGCCTTCGCCGTGGACATGGCCGTTTACCAGAAGCCCATCAATCGCATGCTGATGAACCTGTTCAGTCAGTACCTGATGCACCAGCCCCACATGACCCGCGTCCCCCGCATCCCGGCGCTGGCGTTCTTCTACATCAACGGCAGCACCTTCACCATGATTCAGCACCTGTCCGAGGAAACGCCCTCGGTACCCTTTGACGAGCTCACCGGCGTGCTGGCGGATATGCTGGCCTGTTACGTGGAGCAACACCTGGCCGACGACCCATCCTGACCCCATGGAGGCACCATGCAGGAACCCACACCGCGCTATGGACAGAGCAATTCGGTGATTCCCAACCTGGCGGACTGGCGTTTCAATCGCTACCTGACCATGCAGCTGCTGCCGCTGTTCTATGTACTGCTGATGGCCGGCGCGCTGGTGGCGGTGCTGGGTATTGTCGGGCTGTGCTTCTGGTTTTCGGTACTGGCCGGCATTATCGCAGCCTGCCTGGCGCCGCTGGTGTTCCTGGTCATCGCCGCGGTGATTCGCGCCGCGCTGGAATACCTGATCATGGCCCACCGCATCATGCGCATTATCGAGGGCATGGATGCCCTGCCCGGCCAGGTCGGCGACCTGACTCACCGGGTGGAAGGAATCACCAGCCACGTGGACGAGCTGACCGGGCAGGTGCATGACATCCACGAGAGCCTGATGCATGTGCGCCCGCTGCTGCGCTCCGCCGGCCTGCCCGGCCGCCTGCTGGATGCCCTTCGCGGCCCCCGCGAGCGGCGCTGATTGCACATAAAAAGGTTCATCGTGGACGGGAGGAAATTCAGCCTGGTCCAACGTCGGACGTCGGACGTCGGACGTCCGACGCGATAGGCTGAATCCCCAAAGAGCCGAACTCCCACAACCTTTCACAGGCTCGTCCCATGTGGGCGTTTGTCTGCAAATGAATAGGGCTTTTTCGCGTGCAAGCTGTCGGAGGGGGGGGG
>NZ_AMRJ01000002.1 GCF_000300995.1 Alcanivorax hongdengensis A-11-3
CCCCCTTTTTCAATGACCTGCACAAGGGCCGCCATACCGGCACCGTGTGGGCCTGGTTCATCGATATTTTTGCCGCGGCCTGCCTGCTGTTCGCGCTCACCGGCCTGGGCTTGATGACGCTGCATGCCAAACGCCGCCCGGCCACCTGGCCGGTAACCCTGAGTGGTTTGCTGCTGCCGTGGCTGCTGATTGTTCTGTTCATGCACTGAAGGAAGATTGTTATGCGCCTGATCACACTGATTGTGCTGTTGCTGCTGGCGCCGCTGGCACTGGCCGACCGTTTCCAGCTCGTGCTGGAGGTGCCGCGGATGCACGTGGCCGAATACCACGCTCCCTACCTGGCGTTCTGGGTGGAAAGCCCGGATCACAGCACCATTGTGCCGCTGGGCCTGTGGTATGACGGCCGTGACAAGTGGCTCAAGGACCTGCGCCAGTGGTGGCGCCGCACCGGCCGTAGCCAGCAAGCCCCCTACGACGGCCTGACCGGCGCCACCCGCGCCCCGGGCCTGCATGAGCTGGATTTCAGTGACGTCAAGGCACTGCAGGCCCTGCCCACCGGCCATTATGCCCTGGTGGTGGAAGCCGCTCGGGAAGTGGGTGGCCGCGAGGTGGTACGCATTCCGTTTGACTGGCCACCCCAGTCCATTCAGAAGCACAGCGCCAATGGCAGCCAGGAACTGGGCGCCATGCAACTGACCCTGACACCGGATCAACCCTGAAGGAGATTGCGATGATGATGCCGACCCTGAAAAAGGCCGGGCTACTGGCTCTGCTACTGGCCGTGGCACTGCCCGCCCAGGCCCACAAACGCTGGCTGCTGCCCAGCAATACCGTGCTCTCCCAGCCGCAATGGATCACCGTGGATGCCAGTGTCTCCAACGACATCTTTTTCCCGGAACGTCCCTTCCCCCTGAAGGGTCTCACCGCCACCGGCCCCGATGGCAAACCGGCAGAGGTAGACAACACCCTGGAAGGTCACCGTCGCAGTGTCTTTGATGTCAATCTCACCCAGGCCGGCACCTACCGCCTTGCCATTGCCGGCCAGTTCTTCTTTGCCAGCTACCAGCTGGGCGGCGAGCGCAAGCGGGCCCGTGGCCGCAGCGTCAAAGAGATTCGCGCGGCCATTCCCAAAGGCGCAACCCAGGTCAAGCTGAGCGAGACGGTCAGCCGCATGGAAACCTTCGTGACCGTGGGCGCCCCGAACCGCACCGCCCTCAAACCCACCGGCCAGGGCCTGGAACTGGACCCGATCACCCACCCCAATGACCTCTACACCGGGGAACAGGCCCGCTGGCGCCTGCTGGTGGATGGCAAGCCCGCCGCTGGCGTGCAGGTAGAGGTGGTCCCTGCCGGCACCCGCTACCGGGACCAGCAGAATGACTGGCAGCTGACCAGCGACGCCAATGGCGTGGTCACCATCGACTGGCACGCCGCCGGCCGCTACTTCGTGGAAGCCAGCACCGCTGACGACAACGCCAGCGCTTTCGGGGCCACCGAGCGCCGCCTGCAATACCTGACCACGGTGGAAGTGCTGCCGCTGTAACCCGCCCGGGCCGGCCCCGGCGCCGGCCCGACCGCCACCCCGGCGGCGAAAAAACGTGCAATTATGACAGCACAGGCGTATAGTGCGCGGTCCTCGCCGGTGATCCCGGCACCTGCCCCCGATCATAGGTTCTCAAATGTCAGATTCCCGTACCGGGTTCGCCACCCTTGGCCTGCCCGAGGCCCTGCTTACCGCCATTGCCCGCCAGGGGTTTGAGCAACCCTCCCCGATCCAGGCCCAGGCGATCCCCCTGTTGCTGGAAGGACATGATCTGCTGGGGCAGGCCCAAACGGGAACCGGCAAGACCGCCGCTTTTGCCCTGCCGCTACTGGCGCGTCTGGATGTCTCCCTGCGCCAGCCGCAGATGCTGATTCTGGCGCCCACCCGGGAACTGGCCATCCAGGTGGCCAAGGCCTGCGAGGAGTTCGCCGCCAACATGCCCGGGCTGCAGGTGCTGCCGATTTACGGCGGCGGGGAATATCGCACCCAGCTCAAGGGGCTGCGTGCCGGCGCCCAGGTGATTGTCGGCACCCCCGGTCGGGTCATGGATCATATGGAGCGCGGCGCCCTCAAGCTGGATCAGCTCAAGGCGCTGGTGCTGGACGAAGCCGATGAAATGCTGCGCATGGGCTTCATCGACGACGTCAAATGGGTACTGGAACGCACGCCGGCGGACTGCCAGCTGGCCCTGTTCTCCGCCACCATGCCGCCGGTGATCCGCAAGGTGGCCGACCAGCACCTGAAGAACCCGAAGCAGGTGCAGATCGACAACGGTGGCGCCACCACCTCTACCCAGGTGCGTCAGCGTTTCTGGGCGGTGGCCGGGCTCAACAAGCTGGATGCCCTGTGCCGCATGCTGGAAGCGGAAGACCACGATGCCGTGATCGTCTTCGTGCGCACCAAGCAGGCTACCCTGGAGCTGGCCGAGCAGCTCAATCGCCGCAATCTGCGCGCGGAAGCCCTGAACGGGGACATTCCCCAGCAGCAGCGGGAAAAGACGGTTCAGCGTCTCAAGGACAAGCGTTTCGACCTGCTGGTGGCCACCGATGTGGTCGCCCGGGGTCTGGATGTGCCGCGTATCACCCATGTGATCAATTACGACATGCCCGGTGATCCGGAGGCCTATGTGCACCGCATCGGGCGTACCGGTCGTGCCGGTCGCAACGGCGATGCCATTCTGTTTGTCTCTCGCCGGGAGCAGGGGCTGCTGCGTCAGATCGAGCGCATCACCCGCCAGCGCATCGAGAAAATGGATCTGCCCTCGGTGGATGATCTCAATGCCAAGCGTATTGCCCGCTTCCAGGAACAACTGGCCCAGGCCATGGCCGGTGCTGATTTTGTCGACACCCGTGCCCTGGTGGAAAAGCTGCGCACGGAAATGCAGATCAGCGCCGAAGACATGGCCGCCGCCCTGGCATCACTGCTGTTTGCCCGTGAGCCGCTGATTCTCAAGGAACCGAAGATGGTGCCCCGCGAGGCTCGGCCGCCCCGTGAGCGCGGCCCGCGCCGCGACCGCGATGATCGCGCTCCGCGCGGCAAGCGCCGGGCGGTGGATGCCGCCATGCGTCGCTACCGTATCCAGGTGGGCCATGACCACGGCGTCAAGCCGGGCAATATCGTTGGCGCCATTGCCAACGAAGCGAAACTGCCCAGCCGCCTGATCGGCCCGATCCGGATTCACCAGGATCACAGCGTGGTGGAGCTGCCGGAAGACCTGTCTCCGCGCCAGCTGCACGTGATTCGCACCGCACGGGTCTGCCAGCGCTCCCTGGACCTGGAAGCGATATAAGGCCCGGCAACGCCTCTCCTGGCCGGCGCCCGCCGGTCAGGATCCCTGTATGCGGAACCCTACCTTCAGTGTCACCTGGTAGTGGCCTACCCGGCCATCCTCGATGTGACCACGGGTTTCCGTCACTTCGAACCATTCCATCAGATCCAGACTGTCGCTGGCCGTGGCCAGAGCCTGCTCGATGGCATCCTCGATGCCGGTACGCGATGAACCGACCAGCTCTACCTTCTTGTAGACGTGATGGTCTGACATGAGATGTCCTCCCTTTCGTCCTCAGTCCCCTCAGGTGTGACAGCCCGTCAGACAGAATTCAAGCACCGCGAAAGTGGCAATGATCAAAATTTCATCAAAAAACCGTTGAAAGCCACTGCCAGCAGCCCTAGAAATGGGAATGGGTACTGACGCATCAAGGAGGTACTGCGATGGACTTGCACAAGATTACCCCGTGGAACTGGCTACGCCGGGAAGGTAGCCGCGAACGCCCCCTGCCCCAGCGCAGCCCCGGCCACCCGCTGCTGCGCTGGGACCGGGAGTTCGACAACTGGTTCGAACAGATGCTGGGCGACATGGCCTGGACAACCCCGGCGCCCCGTGCCCAACCGTCGATTCCGTTCCGCCCCAACCTGGATATTCTCGAACGGCCGGAACATTACCTGATCACCGCGGAATTGCCGAGTATGGAAAAGCGCGACCTGAGCGTGACGCTGGATGGCGACAGCCTGACCATCGCCGGTGAAAAACAGGATGTGATGGAAAGCGAGAAAGACGGCTACCACTACAGCGAGCGGCGTTTCGGCCAATTCCAGCGGTTGCTGACGCTACCGGCGGATGCGGATGGCGAGCAGATGAATGCCACCTTCCATAACGGCGTACTGAGCCTGACCATCCCGCGCCACGAGCCGCACAACCAGACCCGCAAGGCAATCGAGATCCACTGACCCGCGGGCATTTGCCAACTGGGTCGCACGGCCGTCCGGGGTCACGGTTATCATGGCGGCTCCGCCATTGAGGAGCCGCCATGAGACTGTTTGCGCTTGTCATCACTCTGCTGATCCCCCTCGCTGTGTTGGCCGTGGAGCCAGTCGGCAAACCAATTCGCCTCAGCAACGACCTGGTGGTGCAACCGCTTACCGAACATGTGTGGCTACATCGCTCCTGGACCGAGTACAACGGTCAGCGGGTTTCTTCCAATGGCGTGATCATTGATGACGGCAAGACGCTGACACTGATCGACACCGCCTGGGGTGAAGCCCCCACGGCAACCCTGCTCAGCTGGATCGAACAGCACTTCGGCAAGGACCCCGACCAGGCCATTCTCACCCACTCCCACGATGACCGCATGGGCGGCTCACGGCTGCTGGCCGAAAAACACATCCGCGCCTATGTGCACCCCAAGACCCTGAGCATCGTCAAAGCCGAGCCGGGCAAGTATTACGACCCGGCCAGCCACTTCCCCCAGGCCCTCGCCTTTCATGACCGCCGGGCCCGACTGGGTGATATCGAACTCTACTATCCGGGCGCCGCCCACAGCCCGGACAATATCGTTATCTGGTACGGCAGGGATCACTTGCTGGTGGGCGGCTGCGCGGTGAAGGGCCGCGAGTCCACCAACATCGGCTATGTGGCCGGCTCCGCCCCGGACCACTGGGCCGCCGCCATGGACAACCTGATACAGGCCTTCCCGCAGGCGGCCATGGTAGTACCCGGCCATGGCCAGCTTGGTGATGAACAACTGCTGTTCCATACCCGGGCACTGGCCACGCAGGCACTTGAAAGACGCTGACCCTCAGCGTGGTGCAATCAGCAGATCAGCCAGCGGCAGTTTTTCCGGCTGAAAACGGTTGATGGTCTTGTCAGCCTCATACCCCAGGGAAATACCACACAGCAGCTTGTAGTGCCCCGGCAACTGAAAATGCTGCTCCAGCGGTGAGCGCCACAGGGCCAGGGCGCCCTGGGCGCAACTGCCCAGGCCTGCATCGGTGGCCGCCAGCATCAGTGATTGCAGAAAAATACCCGCATCCAGGGCGCTGTATACGCCCAGCCCCTCGTGGATAAAAATGAACAGCGCCACCGGCGCATTGAAAAACCGGAAGTTGTCGCTCATCTGTTCATGGCGTGCCTGACGGTCTTCACGGCCGATACCCAAGAGACGGTAAAGCTCACGGCCGGTGGCCACACGCCGGGGCTGCAGGTCCGCCGGGTAGTCCACCACCGGGCGAAAATCCCCATCGGGCACGCCGTCCTTGCGCAACCAGGCCATCACTTTGCTGAGCATGGGGGCCCGCTGTAACGCCACCAGCTTGTCAAACCGGGGCGGCAGTTCCTCTCGCAAACTTTCCAGCACCGGTCCACGGGCGATGGCAATCTGATAGGGCTGGGTATTGGACCAGCTGGGCGCGCCACGGGTGGCCTGTTCAAGCAGCTCGGTCAGCAGCGCCTCACTGACCGGTTTGTCGCTGAAGGCGCGCACGCTGTGGCGCTGTTGCAACACATCGCGAAATTCCATGGTGTCTTCCTGTCCCCGTTGAAACTGGCACAACTATGGCAGATGACTACAATAGCCGGCCATGACAGTCTCCGCCGCCAACCTGCAACGAAGTGCCAATTTTTCCCGCTGCCGCCGCTACCGCTATGCGCTCTGGCGCCGCTGGGGAGAAGGCGACGACTTCATACTGCTAGTGGGGCTCAACCCGTCCACCGCCGATCATCGCCAGGACGATCCCACCATCCGTCGCTGTATGGGCTTTGCCCGCGACTGGGGCTACTCCGGCCTGTGCGTGGCCAACCTGTTTGCCTGGCGAGCCACCTACCCGCGTGATCTGCTGGCCGCCGATGACCCGGTGGGCCCGCACAATGATCGCTGGTTGCGGCGTCTGGGCCGCGAGGCCTCGCTGGTGGTGGCTGCCTGGGGCAATCATGGCCATCACCTGAACCGGGCGCGACGAGTCAGTCGCTGGCTGCCGGACATGCACGCCATTCGCGTCAACCGGTCCGGTGACCCGGCCCACCCGCTCTATTTACCCCGCCACCTGAACGCCCATCCCTGGGACGGTTATACTGAGCATAGTGAGACAGAACCGGACCAGGCCTTGTCCCGGCCTTCACCCCGCCGGGGCTAGACTTTCCAGCAGGAAAACCTGACGGGCAGGCTGCGCTTTGAAATCGACACGACTGGAAAAAAACATCCGCATTGCCCGCTGGTTCGGCATTGCCAGCATCGTGTTCTATTACCTGCTGGCCCTGCTGGCCTGGTTCGATCCACTTCGCGATTGTGCCCTGCAGGGCCTCACCGCCCTGGCGGCCATCACCCTGACTTTTGTCGGTGCCGTCCACTGGGGCCGCGCCCTGGCCGGCTTTGCCGACAGTAACCAGTTCCCGACCCTGCTGTTCGCGGTGATGCCTGCCGTGTTGGGCTGGTTTGCCCTGATCCTGCCCCGCGAGCTGGCTCTGCCCATGGTGGCTGCGGGGCTGGTTTTCGCCTGGGGCACCGAACAGATGGTATTCATCGATATTCTGCCCGACTGGTATCGCCACCTGCGCCATGGTCTGACTGCCACCAGCGTATTCGCCCTGCTGATCGGCTGGGCGGCGGCCATGATGCCCCTGCTCTGATCTTTCGCTTTTTTACAGCGACAGCACACATCCTGATACAGCGTTGATAGAGACCTGCCGCCCGGACCGGTAGACTCTCTGTTTCTACCGGGAGATGACTGCATGCAAAACACCGCGCGATACCCATGGCTGATGGCGGCGTTCGCCCTCTGGTTACTGCCGCTACTGGGCGGCTGTGATGAACAACCGGACAGCCAGGGCAAAAGCCAGGTACTGACCTACCAGCACGACGTGCAGCCTATCTTCGAACACAAGTGCCTGGCCTGCCACGCCTGCTACGACGCGCCCTGCCAGCTGAAACTGGGCAGCGCCGAAGGGCTCGATCGCGGTGCCAGCAAACGCAAGGTCTACGATGGCGGCCGCACCGAATCGGTACCGCCCACCCGGCTTTTCGTTGATGCGCAGACTACCTCCGGCTGGCGTGACATGGGCTTTTACTCGGTGATCGACAGCACCGAAGGCATGCAGAAATCCCTGCTGTTTCGCATGCTGCAACTGGGCCGCCAGCAACAATTCGGCAATAACCAGAAACTGCCCGATGACATCAAACTGGGGCTGAGCCGCCAGAATACCTGCCCGGCCCGGGACGAATTTGACGATTATGCCGATGATCACCCCATGGGTGGCATGCCGCTGGCGGTAACCGGACTCACCGACAGTGAATTCGACACCCTGCAGACATGGCTCAAACAGGGCGCCCATATCGACCCGCAGTCCATTACCCTCAGCGATGCAGAAAAAGCCCAGATAACGCACTGGCAGAAACTGCTCAACACCGGTGACAAGCGTCACCAGCTGGTGGGCCGCTGGCTGTTCGAGCACCTTTACCTGGCGCACCTGTATTTCGATGACGGCAGTGGCCAGCGCCCGGACCATTTCTTCAAACTGGTACGTTCCAGCACGCCCCCCGGGCAGCCGGTAACACCGCTGACTACGGTACGCCCCAATGACCCGCCGCAGGGCAAATTCTGGTACCGCCTGACACCGGTACGCGGCGTTATCGTGCACAAGACGCATATCACCTTTGCCCTCAGCGACAAAAAACTGGCACGGGTGCAGTCGCTGTTTTTCGACGCGGACTGGGACGTGGACAGCCTGCCCGGCTACGACTACGAACAGCGTGCCAACCCCTTCGTGACCTTCTCGGCCATCCCCGCCCGCGCCCGCTACCAGTTCATGCTGGATGATGCGGAGTATTTCGTGCGGACCTTTATCCGCGGCCCGGTATGTCGCGGCCAGGTGGCCACCGATGTGATTCGTGATCAGTTCTGGGCCGTGTTCCAGGACCCACAGCACGATCTCTACATCACCGACAGTGATTACCGCGCACAGGTCAACGGCCTGCTTGGGCTGCCCGGCCAGGATGACGATCTGCTGGCCCTGGGACCGCAATGGCTGAAGTACAGTGGCAAGCGCAACGATTACCTGAAAGCCCGCAAGGACGCCTACGGCAAGGCGGAACCGCAAGGCCCGGGCTGGCAAAGCCTGTGGGACGGCGATGGCCACAATACCAATGCCCTGCTGACCATTTTCCGGCATCACGACAATGCCTCGGTGCGTCGCGGTCTGATCGGCGATCTGCCGCTGACCACCTGGGTGATGGACTATCCGCTGTTCGAACGCACCTATTACAACCTGGTGGTCAACTTCAATGTCTTCGGTTCCGTGTCTCACCAGGCCCAGACCCGCCTCTACTTCGACCTGATCCGCAACGGCGCCGAGCAGAACACCCTGCGCTATCTGCCAGCCAGCCAGCGCCAGCAGGTGCTGGACGGCTGGTACCAGAAAACCGGCAAGCTGAAACTGATGGTCAGCTACGAAGAGGTGGACACCAGCATCCCCACCGCCATCCCCTTCAAGACCACCACGCCCATGAACGAATTCAATGGCGACCTGCTCAGCCGCTATGCGGACATTGATGCCCGGCCGGATCCGATCAACCGCTGTGGCGGTGAGCATTGCGCCCGCGCCGACGGCAGCGCACTGCAAAAGCAAAGCGATAACGCCTTGTCGGCGCTGGCCTCGCGCAAGGCCGGTGACCTGAAGGTGATTGATTTCCTGCCGGAGGTCACCTTCCTGCGGGTGGAAGGAAGCAATGATCAACGGGAAATCTACAGTCTGCTTCGCGACCGGGCCCACACCAACGTGGCCTTCATGATGGGCGAATCCCTGCGCTACCAGCCCGAGCTGGACACGCTGACGGTTTACCCGGGCATCCTCGGCAGCTACCCGAACTTCATGTTCAAGGTGAATGCCTCGCAGCTTGATACATTCGTGCAGGCCATGAATGCGGTGAAAACCGAGAAGGATTTCACCGCCCTGGTGGATCGCTACGGCATTCGTCGCACCCATCCGGAGTTTTGGTTCTACTTCAATGACCTGACCACCTACCAGCTGGATACCACGCCGGTGGAAGCGGGTCTGCTGGATATGAACCGCTACAAAAACCTGTAACCCTCATCCATTACAAGGTGGGGCGGCCAGGATACGACAAACAAAAAAAGGCCCCAGAGGGGCCTCAGGTTGCTGACAAAGCCCTGGCCATTTGGCCGGGGCTTTGTTGTTATTGGGGGATGCTAAAAGAACCCGGTCCGACCCAACACGAGTTGGAGATGGTGACACTGGAAGAGCTGGTGCCTTGCGATCACCTGCTTCGGCGCATTGATGCGGTTGTGGATTTCGCCTTCATCCGCGACGAAGTCCGCCACTTGTACTGCGACGACAACGGCCGCCCGGCGCTGGACCCGGTGGTGTTGTTCAAGGCGTTGTTCATCGGCTATCTGTTCGGCATTCGCAGTGAACGGCAGTTGGTGCGCGAGCTGCAGGTGAACGTGGCGTATCGCTGGTTCCTGGGGTTGCGGCTGACCGACAAGGTGCCAGACGCCTCGACCTTCAGCCAGAACCGACGCCGCCGGTTCCGCGACAGCGACATCGCCCAGCGTCTGTTCGACCGTATCGTGGAGCAGGCCATGGAACGTGGCCTGGTGGGCGGACGCATCCTGTACACCGACAGCACGCACATCAAAGCCAACGCCAACCGGCATCACTATACGGTTGAGGACGTGGAGGTGACGCCGCAAGCCTATCTGGCGGAGCTGGAGGAGGCGATCACCGCAGACCGGGAGGCGCACGGAAAAAAGCCGCTGCCGCCTCGCAAGGAGGCGGCGGAGACGGCGCGCAAGAAGATCAGTAAGACGGACCCGGACAGCGGCTACATGGTGCGCGAAGGCAAGCCAAAGGGGTTCTTCTACCTGGACCACCGTACGGTGGACGCCAAGCACACGATCATCACGGACGTTCACGTGACGCCGGCGAGCGTGCACGACAGCGTGCCGTATCTGGAACGACTGGATCGCCAAAGCGAACGGTTCGGGTTCGAGGTGGAAGCGGTGGGCCTGGACGCAGGGTACTTCACGGCAGCAATCTGCCAGGGTCTGGACAAGCGGGAGCTGTATGGGGTGATCGGTTACCGTCGCCCGAACAAGCCGAAAGGGATGATGGCCAAGCGGTTGTTCGTTTACGACGAGACGGCCGATGTCTACCGCTGTCCGGAGGGACAAGCGCTGCGCTACGCGACCACCAACCGGCAGGGATACCGTCATTACCAATCGGACCCGGCCTGGTGCCGGCGTTGCCCGAGGCTGGCTGAGTGCACGCGCAACGACAAGCAGCAGAAGACGGTGACGCGTCATGTCTGGGACGCGGCGAAGGAACGGGTCAATCGACACCGTCTGGAGCCAAAAGGGCAGCAGGTCTACGAGCGACGCAAGGAGACGGTGGAACGCAGCTTCGCGGACGCCAAACAACTGCATGGGTACCGTTATGCGCGAATGCGGGGACTGGCGGGGATGCGTGAGCAGGCGCTGCTGTCGGCGGCGGCGCAGAATCTGAAAAAGATGGCGCTGGCCGCCTGAGGGACGGTCTCAAGGCATTTTAGCGGTCAGATAAACGCCTCAGGCCGCTTGTTCGCCCCCTAACAATGACGCGTCCTTCTGGTCCGACCCTGACTCCTCGAACCGGTCCAGCCCAAGAATCCACTCTCCTGACCCACGGATCACCGCCCAGAAACGACGAACCCCGCTCAAGGCAGGGTTCGTCAGCAACCTGAGGCCCCAGAGGGGCCTTATCAAGATATCGTCAGAGACACATCCGCATAGCGGACTCCCGAGCCTTTAGACGATAGGTGCCGGAGATCAACTCGGCCTTTCAGAACCAACGCGGTTCCATCTGCGTAAAGGTGTCGTCGCCCTCGCACAGGCGCTCGAAATCCAGCTCCACCCGGGACAGCTCCCAGCGGAAGAAATAGCGCGCCGCCTGCAACTTGCCGGCGGCAAAGTCGGCGTCCTCGGCGGCCTCCAGCTTGAGAGCCGCATTGGCCTGGCGCAACCACATCCAGGCGGCGACCACATGGCCGACCAGCCGCAGGTAGGCGTAGGCATTGGACAACGCCCTGCCCGGTCCTTCGCTCTGCATCTGCCGGCCAACGACGTCTGTGGCCTGCTGCACTTTCGGCAGCATGGCTTGCAGGGCACTGGCAAAGGGCTGACAACGCGGGTCGGTGGTGGCGGCGATGTCAGCGCTGATGCGCTCGGCCAGCAATTGCAGCCCGCGCCCCCCGGCCAGCCACACCTTGCGGCCCAACAGGTCCAGGCCGTGGATACCGGTGGTCCCTTCATGAATCGGGTTGAGGCGGTTATCACGCCAGTACTGCTCCACCGGATACTCCCGCGTGTAGCCGGCGCCACCAAACACCTGAATGGCCAGATCGTTGGCCATGACGCCATATTCCGATGGCCAGGTCTTCAGTACCGGTGTCAGCAAATCCAGCAACAGGTCCGCATCCTGGCGGGCCTGTTGGTCTTCCGCCGTGTCCTTTTCGTCCACCAGCCGGTAGCCGTAAAGGCACATGGCGATGGCCGCCTCGGTGTAGGCCTTCTGGGTCAGCAGCAGGCGACGCACGTCGGCGTGCTCGATGATCGGCACCTGCGGGGTGCTGAAGTCGGTGGTGCCCAGCGGGCGGCCCTGCAGACGGTCGCGGGCATAATCCAGCGCAAAACGGTAACCCCGATACCCCAATACTGCGGCACCAAAGCCCACGCCCACCCGGGCTTCGTTCATCATCTGGAACATGTAGCGCAGGCCCTGATGGGGCTCGCCGATCAGATAGCCGTGGCAGTCGTCATTGTCACCGAATGTCAGGGCAGTGCTGGTGGTACCGCGATAGCCCATCTTGTGAATCAGACCGGCCAGAATCACGTCATTGCGATCCGCCGGGTTGCCCTGCCCATCAAGGCGGTACTTGGGCACCACGAACAGGGATATGCCCTTGACCCCATCGGGGCCGCCGGGAATCTTGGCCAGCACCAGATGGACGATATTCTCGGCCAATTCGTTGTCGCCGCCGGAAATGAAGATCTTGTTGCCCTTCAGGCGATAGCTGCCGTCTTCCTGTGGCAGGGCCCGGGTGCGAATGTCTGCCAGGTTGGAGCCGGCGTGGGGTTCGGTCAGGGCCATGGTGCCGGTAAAGCGCCCGGCCATCATGGCGGGCAGAAACTGCTCGCGCAGGGTCTCGCTGGCAAAATTGCGGATCACGTTGGCCGCCGCGGCGGTCAGAAACGGATAGGACGTGGAGCTACAGTTGGCGGCGGTAAACATCCCCTTGCAGGCTGCGGCGGCAATGGCCGGCAGCTGCATGCCGCCCTCCTCGAAACTGGCCATGGAGGACAAGAAGCCCGCCTCGATGTAAGCGTCGTAGGCCTCTTTCACTTCCGGGCGCATGACAACCTTGCCGTTTTCAAAGCGCGGCTCGTCGCCGTCGGCCAGGCTGTTATGGGAGGCGAACTTTTCCCGCGCCAGCTTTTCCGCCGTATCCAGCGCCGCTTCCACGGTTTCGCGGCTGTGCTCGCGAAAGCGCTCACGGTCAAACAGCGCCCCGGTGTCCAGTACATCAAACAGCTGAAACCGCAGATCGCGGCGGTCGAGAATGGTATCGCTCACAGTTCAGATCCTCTTGCCAACGGTGACAAGCTTGCCAGCCGGGCCTCTTGTCTGGCATTGTCGCCTATGACTTAAACATGGTGAAATACGACACGATGTATCAGGTAGCCGTTCTTGCCTTCGATGGCGTCTTCGCCTCCGCGCTCACCGGCGTGGTGGATCTGCTCAATCTCACCGGGGTCACCTGGAACCGCATCCACGACCAGCCGCTGGATCGCCAGTTCAAGGTTCAGGTGGTGTCGCGGGGCGGGCAGCCGGTGCGTTGTACCAATGGTATTCGCATGGCTGTGGATGCGCCCATGGAACAGATCGACAGCGCCGATCTGGTGGTGGTCCCCACCATTGGCGGCGAGCTGGAAACGGTGCTACGCAATGAGCAAGAGGTGCTACCCTGGCTGCGTTTTCTCTATCAGGGCGGCGCGGACCTGGCCAGCAACTGCACCGGCGCCTTCCTGCTCGCCGAGGCAGGCCTGCTCGACGGGCGCACCGCCACCACACACTGGGGATTCAGCCAGCAATTTCGTCAGCGCTACCCACAGGTGAACCTGACCGAACGGGAGCTGATTACCCGTGACGACAATATCTTCTGTGCCGGCGGTGGCACCGCCTGGCGGGACCTGACCATCCTGCTGGTGGAACGTTTCTGCGGGGCCGATCTGGCCCGTGAACTGGCCCGTGCCTTTGTCATTGATGTGCGCAACGACCTGCAGAGTATCTATGCCGGCCTGCCCACCCGTACCTATCACCAGGATGATCAGGTGCAGGCGATTCAGTCCTGGATTCACGAGCACTACCGCAATAGCACCAGCCTGGCATCACTGGCGGAACGGGTTCATCTGAGCCCCCGTCAGTTGCAGAGACGCTTCACCACCGCCCTGGGAGAACCGCCACTGCAATATCTGCAACGGGTACGTATCGAGGCGGCTCGCAAGATGCTCGAACGCGGCGCCACCAACCTGGCAAAACTGTCCGAACAGGTGGGCTATCAGGATGTGAGCAGCTTTTCGCGGCTGTTCAAGCGCCATACCGGCCTGTCACCCAGCCACTACCGGCAACGCTTTGCCCGCACCGGCACCCTGCAGGACAGCTAACCCGCTCGTCTCGTCCGGCGGAAAAACGTGGCGAGTCGTCCCGGGGCCTGTTAACACTACCGAGATGGCGCTGGTCAGTGTGATGATTTTGACAGGATATTGACGTGACAACCGCCACGCTTGCCTGAACACAGGGAGGATAAACCATGAAAAACCTTTCGGTACTACTGGTGGAAGATCACCGCCAACTGGCCCAGACCGTGGTCGAATACCTGGAACTGGAAGGGGCCATGGTGGACTACGCCGGCGACACCAGTCTGGCCCGGTCTCTGGTGCAGGAACATCACTACGATGTGCTGCTACTGGATATCATGCTGCCCGGTGAAGACGGCTACAGTTTTTGTCAGTACCTGCGCCAGGACCTGGCTGTGGATACGCCGATCATTTTCATGACCGCCCGGGATCAGCTGGATGACAAGCTGGAAGGTTTCGACCGGGGCGGTGACGACTATATCGTCAAACCCTTTGCCCTGCCGGAACTGGCCGCGCGAGTCACCGCCCTGGTTCGCCGCCAACGGCGGGAGGTGGCGGCCAACCATCTGCAGGTCGGTGACCTGGAACTGGACCCGGCCCGCCAGGAAGTACGCCGCGATGGCCAGCTGCTGAAGCTTTCACCCACGGCTTTTCGCATTCTGCGCATTCTCATGCGTGAGTCTCCGAAGGTGGTTAGCCGTGAGCAGCTGGAACAGGAACTGTGGGGAGACCTGGTACCTGATTCCGATGCCCTGCGCAGTCACCTGTACAACCTTCGCAAGGCGGTGGACAAACCCTTCGAGGATGCCTTGCTCAACACCCTGCCCGGCGTTGGTTTCAGCATTCGCGATGCGAGACAGAGCGCACAATAAAACCGTAATACTTGCACTGTGGCGTGCGGCAAACGCAGAATTGGGCCAAAACACAATAACCGCCCGCTATGACTGAACCGCACGCAATATCAAAAAGCCATTACACATCTTTTCAGGAACTGCTTGATGCACACCTTGCCGACCTGCAAATGCGGTTCGGCATGGCCCTGTGGATGGTAGCCCGGCGCCATGGTGATGAATTGATTCTGCTGCGCCTGCGCGATGGTCATTACGGGCTGCAGCGCGGCGAGCGTCTGTGCTGGCAACATACCTACTGCTGCCGGATGATGGAAAACGGCGCGCCCACGGTGGTGGCGGACACCCGGGATGAACCGGCCTATCAAAGCGCTCCGATCAATCAGCAACTGGATATCGGTGCCTATATCGGCTTGCCCCTCACCGACCACAAGCAACGTTTCTTCGGTACCCTGTGCGCCCTCAATCCGAGTCCGGTTGAACCGACCTTGCTGGAACAACACAGCGCCCTGGAGCATCAGGCACGGCTGATCAGTTTTCTGCTCGGTAATGCGCTTTCCGATCTGAAACACCAGCGCATCACTGACTTCATTGAACAACCCCATCGCTGTGAACAGACCGGTCTGCTTAATGAAACCGGCTGGCAGGAAGTGATTCGTCAGGAGCGCCGCCGTTGCCGGGATTTTGGCCTGGCTGCCGTGGTCATGCGCCTGCAGGGCCCTACAGATGGCGACCCCGTCGTGATCGCCGACTCGTTGGCGGCGCTGCTGCGCGAGCAGGACAGCATTTGCCACCACGGAGGCAACGGCTTTTCGGTATTGCTGTGCGAAACCGATGCCGACCAGGCACCGCCCATTGCCAACCGTATTCGCGATGCGCTTAACGCCAAACAATTACTGGTAAGGGTCAGCACCAGCGCCCTGGATCAGGGCGCTCCACCGCTTAACGAATAAAACGCACCCTTACATCCGTGCCCTTGCCGCGCTCACTGGCCACATCGAGTTGCCAGTGGTAGCGCTCGCATAACCGTTGCACGATCGCCAGGCCCAGGCCGTGGCCACCCTCCTTGCTGTTACCGCGCTCGAAGGGCTTGAGCAGGCGCTCCAGTTCATCGGCTTCCATGCCCGAACCCGTGTCGCGAACATGTACTGCGGACTCGGCCAGCACAATGGCCACCTCCCCGGAGCCACTGTAGTTGATGGCATTTCGCAGCAGGTTGGTCAGCACGATGGAAAGCACCGCTTCCGGGGCCTTGACCGTTACCAGGGCGGTCTGGCGCACCTGGATGCGAATCTGCTTGCGATCGGCCAGGGGTTTGAGCCGCTCCATCAGGTTGACTGCCATGTCGTTGACGATCACCGGTTCTTCCTGTTGGTCGCGCTGCTCCGTGCGCGCCAGGGTCAGCAGCGTTTCCAGCACCGCTTCCATGTCATCCACAGTATCGCTCATGCGGCTGATCTGCGGGCGATCGCCCACCTGCCCGGCCAGTAACTCCAGATTGGCACGGAAGACCGCCAGCGGCGTGCGCAGCTCGTGGCTGGCATCGCGGGTGAACTGTCGCTCGCGCTCAACGAAATTGACCAGACGATCCGCGTAGGCTTCCAGGGCGGATACCAGCACCGCCACCTCACTATCGGCCTCCGCATCGATATGCGACAGATCCGGGCGTGCCTGGCGAGGACCATCCACGGAAGTATCGCGCAGGGTATCCGCCAGCTGCACCAGTGGCGACACCAGTTGACGGGATTTGCGCCAGCCCATGAACGAGGTGATGTAAATCACCAGCAACACACCGGTGAGCGGCAGGATACCGAACAGGAAAGCCAGCACCGTGACACGCTGCTCGTCGAAGATCAGGTAAAGCCGTTTGCTGCCGTTGTGCTCGATATAGACGATCGGGTTCTGGCCATTGAGCTTGACCCGCTGATAGCCATCGGGCATTGCCTGCAGGGTGTCAGGCACGTCGTCATGCACCTGGTCGCTTTGCAGCAACCCCAATAGATGCCGGGTGTTGGGCCGGGGTTGCTGCGGGTTTTCCGACTGCAGTTTCCAGTAGTGCTCGGCTTCCTTGATCAGGGCTTCCTTGACCAGCACGTGCTCGATGATATTGGCCGTCGCCCATACCCCGAGCACCGTGGCCAGACTGATCAATAGCAGCTGTAACAGATAAACCCGTGTCAGCCGGTACTGGACACCGCCTCGCTTCATTGCATCTCCCGTGTGAAAAGATAATGGGCCACAAACCATTCCTTTCCATCACGATAATTAAACAATTCCGCGCAGGCCATGAAAAACATGCGCCAACGTTGCAACCAGACCTTGCCCTGCCCCTGGCCGTAGCACTCATTGAGCAGCGGGATCAGCGCATCGCGTTTGTCATCCGCCTCCTCCAGCCAGGCTTCCAGGGTGCGGCCATAGTGGGTGCCGTTCACTTCCCAGCGCTGCTGCTCACGCAGGCTGCCGGCGGCGCACTCGGGCAGCCAGTCCCAGGCGGGCATCATGCCACCGGTAAAGAAGTAGCGGCCCATCCAGTTGTCTTCCCCTTCTGTCTCGAACAGATAGGTCAGAGTCCGGTGGCAGAAGACATGCACGAACAGTTTGCCGTCCGGTCGCAGCCAGCCGGCAATGCGGCGCATCAGCTCCCGGTGATTACGCATGTGTTCGAACATCTCCACCGACACCACCCGGTCAAACTGCTGGTCCGGCTCATAGACGGCGGCATCCGCGGTGACTACCTGCAGGTTGTCCAGGCCCCGCTCCGCGGCCCGTGCCATGATGTACTCACGCTGGGAGTGGGAGTTGGAAATCGCGGTCACCCGACTGCCCGGATAATGCTCGGCCATCCACAGGGTCAGTGAGCCCCAGCCGCAGCCCATCTCCAGAATGTCCTGGCCATCTGCCAGTTCGGCACGCTCACAGGTGAGCGCCAGCATGGCAGCCTCGGCCTCAGCCAGGGTACTGCCCGTGTCGGGCCAGTAGCCACTGGAATACTTCAGGTGCGGGCCCAGTACCTGACGGTAAAAACGGGCATCCACTTCATAGTGCTGCTCGTTGGCCGCATCCTGCTCCACGGCCACAGGCCCGGATTGCAACTGCGATTGAAGATCCGCCGGGTTGTCTCGCTGCTGCTCCTGCTGCAGACGCTGCCCCAGCAGACGGCGGATGCCAAAGCGCACCAGCGCATCGGGTAACAGGCCGGACTCGGCCATCTGAATCATCATGATTTGGGTCTCCAGGGAAAGAACGCAGACGTGGTTTGCTGGTAATGGCGATAATCATCACCACGGGATTTGAGTGCCTGCTTCTCGGTGTAGGGAATGCCGGTGACAAACCACAGGAACAGCCACATCACCACCGGCAACAACCACAACCAGGCACCACCGGCGGCGCCGACGGCAATCAGCGGGTAGCTGAACCAGTGCAGCCACTCGAAAAAGTAGTTGGGATGACGGGAGTAACGCCAGAGCCCCTCACGGCAGGTTTTGCCGGCGCTGTCGCGTCGGGCCTTGAAAGCCGCCAGTTGGCGGTCGGCCAGGGATTCCCCGGCAATGGCCAAGAGCCCCACCAGCAACCCGGCAATCAGCAGAGGCCAGCTGAAGGTAGTGTGATCGGCGAGCACGCGAAACGGCAGGGAAAACAACCAGGCCAGCAACGCCTGGGCCCAGAAAAACAGCAGGAAGACCGGCTGCACCATGGCGCCCAGGGATGCCCGCATAGCCGCATAACGCCCGTCCTCGGCCTGATCAGAAGCCACCCGTTTGAAAATATGGGAGGCCAGTCGCCAGGACCAGATTGTCACCAGCAAGGCACTGATCACGCGCACTGGCAAAGCCCCGTCACCACTGGCCAGGTAAACCAGCGCTGTCACACCGACCGCGGCACTCCAGAACACATCCACCCAGCCGGCATTACCGCTGCGCCATTGATAAAGCCATAGCAGGGTCGCCAGCGCGGTCTGCGCCAGCAGCACCGAAAGCATGTCAGGCATAATGTTCCTCCCGGTGATCCTGACGCCCGGCCACCCAGGCCATGAAAGGGACGGCCAGCGCCCAGGCACCACCATAAACCATAGCAAAGGGCAGCCAGCCCTGGGGAGTGACCGCCGCGCCCAGACGCAGGCCGGCGGTCACCGACACCACCCCGCCGATGGCCCCGATCAGTGCCGCCAGCCAGGGACGCCCCTGCAGCCAGTAAAGGCTATAGTGGAAACTGACCGCAAACCCCAACCACAACGCCCAGATCCAGGGCGGGGCCAGCCACTGGCTGTGCCATTGCTGATAAACCAGCAGAGACGATGCCAGCCAAAGCGGCTCCAGCGCCAGGCAAAGCCCACCGCCGATCAACAGCATGCGCCCGTCACGGCGCCAGTGTCCGCCTGCCAGGCACTGTATCAATACCATCGGCGCCAGCACGCTCCATGCCCAACCGGAACCGCCCAGCACAGCGGCAAACCAGAGCAGCTGGAAGGCCAGGGCATTACCGATGATCAGTAGGGAATCCTTTTTCATTGCGCAAGCTTGCTCCGGCCCTCGTCAAAAGGCTGTGAAACAGCTTCACAACCGGTTCACCAGTGACGGCGGACAGTAGCGCCATGAAACCCATATCCCTGCTCTGGCTGCTAATGTCGTTTTGCCTGCTGGGTGGCTGCAGCAGTGCACCACGCGGCCCCTACGGCTATACCGATCAGTATCTTCAGGCCGACCAGTCAGCCAAGGGCGCGGTACAGCCCGACGATGCCACGGTGCAGGCCTATCTGGCGCTGTTCAGCCCTCTGAACGAGGCCTACATCAAGGCACACATCAAGCAGGTATTTGCCCCTGCCCTGTATTTCAACGACACCCTGAGCACCCTGCGGGACCGGGATGCGCTTGAACAGTATCTGATCAAAACCAGCCAGCAACTGGACGAAATGTCACTGACACCACTGCGCATCCTGCGCGACGGTGACAGCGTCTTCATTATGTGGAAGATGGAGGCACGCTTTACCCTGCTGGGTACCCAGCGTCTGTCGCGCACCATCGGCATCAGCCAGTTGCGCTTCAATGATCAGGGGCAGGTCATTTTTCAGCAGGACTTCTGGGACAGCAGCCAGGGGCTGGATCAACACCTTCCCGTCATAGGACCGATGACACGATGGTTACGCGAGCACTGACACTGTTTTTCACACTGATGCTGATTCCCGCAGCCCATGCCTGGCAGAGCTGCCACAGCGCCGACGTGAAGGCGCTGAAGTTTTTCACCGTCGGCAAGGCGCAGCTGCTGCGCCAGGACTGCCGCAGCCAGGATTTGCTCAACGCGCCGGTCAGGCTGAGTTTCAGCTACTTCCGGGATGTTCCCGGCAGCGCCTTCGCCAAGGCCGCCGAACACTTTATCGAACTGAACACCAGCGATAGCCAGTTCCAGAAGCTCAAGGCGCGCGTGGAGGCCTTCAACAGCCACTATCGGGACATCGGTGACGGCGACACCTACACGCTGACCTATGACACCGATGGTAGCCTGGTGCTGGCACTCAACGGTGAGCCGCTGGCCCGGGAGAAAGGGGATGATTTCGCCCGCGCCTACCTGGCCATCTGGTTTGGTGACGACCCCTATTCCGATTCGCTCAAGGAAAATCTGCTCGGCAGATAACCGCCGCATATTGCACCCACCCGGGCCAGACGGGATACTGTTGGCCAACAACAACAGATCAACAATCGAATCAGGGTGGGGAAGGCCGCATGAGGCTGTTTCAGATCGTCGCGGGCACGGCACATCAGGTGATCAGACGTGACCGCCTGAGCGCGGCGCGCTCAACCGCATTGATGACACTGTCGGCGGTGATTCTCTGTGTCATCCTCACCAGCGTAGCCATTCTGGTTGTCGGCGAGCGGGACTGGCTCTCTGCCCTGACCTTGGCCATCGTCATCCCCCTGCTGGTGCTCCCCGCGCCATTTTACCTGGTCAGCACCCGGCTTCTGGCCCTGGACCGACATAATCGCCTGCTGCAGCAGCAGGCCCGGGAGGATCATCTCACCGGCCTGTTCAACCGCCCTCACCTGCTGGGCATGCTGGAGCGCGAACTGGCCCTCAGCCAGCGCCACGACTACCCGGTTTCCATTCTGTTGCTGGAGATCAACGACTTCGGCCAGTTGCAGGACACCCATGGCCGCCATGCCGGTGAACAGCTGCTGCGCCAGTTTGCCGACTGCATTCGTGAAAAGATCCGTGAGAGTGACCTGTTCGGTCGCTTTGATGGGGCCCAGTTTCTGCTGGTGCTGCCGCATACCAGTTACGACGACTCCCAGCGCATGGGCGAAGGGCTGCGCCAGTTGACCTCGCGCATCAGTCAACACCACGAGAGCGGTGACATTACGGTCAATGCCCGCATCGGCGTGGCCAGTACCGAAAACAGCGGTCGCAATCTCAACCAGTTGCTCAATGAAGCCGATTATGCGCTTTACCAGAATCGCAACGACCACCGCGAAATACCATCACTCTCGACTAATGACAAAGCATTAACCGATAGGTAGTAAATGGTTCCTTCTTACCGTTCTGTTACAAAAAAATGAGAAGGTTCTACCAATAGAATTCCATATTTGTAAATTTTTTTATTAATCTTCCCTAGAGGATTTACAGGAACTTGTCCTCGGGTGAACACTAAGCCCGTGTTTGTTCTGCCAAAAATTGATAACACAAGGAAGGAGTTTATGGACGCCAAACGTTTACTTGCTGCTAGCATTGCTTGCGCGTCAGTGTCTGTTGCGACTGTTGCAACGGCTGATGAAATGCCCGATCGCTATTTCTACTTTGGTGGTCACATCAGCGAGAACTGGCTGGATGTGGGTGGCCACATTGACCAAAATACCAGCGAAAATGAAATTACCCTCCCCGGTGCCCAGCTGGGTTATCGCTTTAGCAAAGACTGGTCCGTGCAAGGCTGGTGGGAACGCAACAACACCTCCGCCGAACTTTTCGGTGACAGAGATGTAGATACCAACATTGCCTCCCTGGCAGTGCGCAAGCACTTCTACGGCAACTCTGCCTTCGAACCGTACGTGGGCATCGGCGCCGGTGAGTACCGCACCGAGTTCTCTCGTGCCGACGGCGGTAACGACTTCAAGGAAACCATTGGTACCCTTGAAGGCGGCTTCCAGACCCTGCTGCATCCGCATTTCCTGCTGGATGTGGGCGCGCGCCCCTATTACAGCTTCCGCACTGAGCGTTGGGATGCAGAAATCTACGCAGGCCTGAATTTCCTGATTGGTGCCAGCACCAAGGAAGAGCCCGCGCCGATGCCGGTAGAGAACGTGGTGACCGACACCGACGGTGACGGCGTGCCGGATGACCAGGATCAGTGCGCCAGCACCGCCGCCGGCGCCCAGGTGGATGCCAACGGCTGTGAGCTGGACGACGACGCCGATGGCGTGGTCAACAGCATGGATGACTGCCCCAACACCCCGGCCGGTGCGCTGGTGGATGATCAGGGCTGTCAGCAGTACCTGAGCAAGGACATCAAGGAAACCCTGTACGTGGAGTTTGGCCTGGACAAGGCCGAGGTTCGTCAGACCTCCTATCCGGAACTGGAAGACCTGGCCAACAAGATGACCCAGTACCCGTCCGCGGATCTGGTTCTGGCCGGCTACACTGACAGCACCGGCTCGGCTGCCTACAACAAGAAGTTGTCCAAGCAGCGTGCCGACGCTGTGAAGAAAGTGCTGGTTGACCAGTTCAACATCAGTGCTGACCGCATCTCCACCGAAGGTCATGGCGAGGAAAGCCCGATTGCTGACAACAGCACCCGGGATGGCCGCGCCCAGAACCGTCGCGTGGAAGCGACCATGAAAGCCACCACCAAGGAAGCCCAGTTCGAAGGTCAGCAGTAACCCTTCCCTGTACTTCCTGAAAAGGGCCGGCTATGCCGGCCCTTTTTTATGCCTGAATTGCTGACTTGTCCTGCCTCCCGCCAAAGTTATCCCTACACGCCAACCGGGCGGACCATTGCCACGCCCCGCGGACGGAATGCCCTGCCCAAATGCCGCCTCTGCCCTATACTGATCCTGACAATTAGCCAAGTGTCATTCAGCTCAAGTCGGAGCTCCTGCAGACCAGGTTCCATGTCGCCATCATCATGGAGTGATCCTTGCGGCACATGCTCAGGAGTTCGTTATACCCCGCCCATGCGGGGTATTTTTTTATCTGCCCACTACTCTCTTGTGATCCGTTTGACTAGGTCTACAGCGCCAGTCGGTTGCCTGCCCGCCGGCCAGAACAGGCAGGCCGGTCAATGAGAGTCCCCCTCACTGCGCCATAATCAAGGTCAATCAGATAAACAACAATGAGGTTTCAGCATGGCAAAAGATGCAGTGGGTTATGCGCTGACTGCGCTCAATCGCCTGGCCAGCTCCGAAGTGCTGGACAAGATGGGCATGCGCAAAACCGTCGAGCGACTGGCCTACACGCTCACTCGCAGCGGTTTCCAGGTACTGACCACCACGGCGCGGGCCTTCAAGTCCAGCAACCCGGGCAGCAAGCCCACCCGACTGACCGCACCGGGCCACACCCGCGACATGTTCGATCTTGGCGTCACCGACGAACAGCAGATGATCCGCGACAGTGTCCAGGCCTTCGCCCGCGAAGTGCTGCTGGCCCAGGGCGAAAGCGCCGATGACGCCCAACGCACCAGTGACGACGTGCTGGCCCAGGCCCAGGAACTGGGGCTCAACTTCTTCGCTGTGCCGGAAGCCCTGGGCGGCGCGGCCAGCGAGCGCTCCACCGTCACCAGCATGCTGGTGGCCGAAGACCTTGCCAACGGTGACATGGGCCAGGCGGTGGCGATTCTCGCGCCGATGAGTGTGGCCAATGCCCTGACCCAGTGGGGCACCGCCCAGCAGCAGGACAAATACCTGACCACCTTCGCCGAGGAAAACCCGCCCAAGGCCACCATTGCCGTGTGCGAACCGCGTCCGCTGTTCGACCCCATGGCCCTGCAGACCACCGCCCGCAAGGACGGCAACCACTATGTGCTCAACGGCGAGAAATCCCTGGTGCCGTTGGCCGCAGAAGCCGAAATTTTCCTGGTGGCGGCACAGACCGACAACGGTCCGGCGGTATTCATCATCGAAGGCGGCACCGAAGGCCTGACCGCCGGCGACGATCCGTCCATGGGTATCCGCGCCAGCGCCCAGCGCCCGCTCAAACTGGATAACGTACGCATCCCGGCAGAAAACCGCCTGGGCAATGACGACTTCGATTACCGCGCCTTTGTGGACCTGGGCACCCTCGGCTGGTGCGCGTTGGCCATCGGCACCTGCCAGGCGGTACTGGATTACGTGGTCAGCTACTGTAACGAGCGAGTTGCCTTTGGTGAGCCGATCAGCCATCGTCAGGCGGTAGCCTTCATGATCGCTGACATGGCCATCGAGCTGGACTCCATGCGCATGCTCACCTACCGCGCCGTGTGCCGGGCGGAGCAGAACAAATCCTTCCAGCGTGAAGCGCACCTGGCCCGGACTCTGGTCAAGGAAAAGGCCATGAAGATCGGCACCGACGGCGTTCAGCTGCTGGGCGGCCATGGCTTCACCAAGGAATATCCTGTCGAGCGCTGGTACCGCGACCTGCGTGCCATCGGTGTCGCCTTCGGCGGCCTGCACCTGTAAGGAGGGACACAACAATGAATCTCGAAATTCCCAAGAAGTTCAAACCCCTGATCAACAACGCCTATCAGGTGGCCCAGAGCACCCTCCGCCCGCTGTCCCGCAAGTACGACCGGGGCGAGCATGAATATCCCAAGGAACTGGATATGCTGGCTGCGGTGCTGGATGGCTTCAACGAAGGTGACCCGGCCAACTCCGCCGGCGCGGCCACCACCGGCAAAGGCAAGGTGGAAGACGACGGTGGCGTCAAGAACGGCGCCAACATGGGCGTTTGCCTGGGCGCCATGGAAATGTGCTACGGCGATACCGGCTTCCTGCTGGCCATGCCCCGCCAGGGGCTGGGCAACGCCGCCATTGCCGCGGTAGCCAACGATGAGCAACTGGAGCGGTTCAAGGGCAAGTGGGCGGCCATGGCCATCACCGAGCCCAGCTGCGGCTCGGACTCCGCCGCTATCCGCACTACGGCCAAAAAGGATGGTGACCACTACATCCTTAATGGCGAGAAGATCTATGTGACCTCCGGCTCCCGGGCCGACTGCGTCGTGGTCTGGGCATCACTGGATCCGAAACTGGGCCGTGCCGCCATCAAATCCTTTGTGGTGGACTGGGGCACCCCGGGCATGGAGCTGGCTCGTCTGGAAAAGAAACTGGGCATCCGCGCTTCCGACACCGCCGCCATCAACTTCGTGGACTGCCGGGTACCGGCGGAAAACCTGCTGGGCAGTGAAGAAATCGACACCAAGAAAGGTTTCGCCGGTGTCATGGAAACCTTCGACAATACCCGCCCGCTGGTGGCCGCCATGGCCATCGGTTGCGCCAAGGCCTCACTGGAGCGCATCAAGGAGCTGCTCAAGGACCACATGAGCTATGACTACGGCAAGCCGGTGGACAACTGCTCGGCGGTGGAAGCGGAGATCTACCGCATGGAAGCCGACTGGGAAGCCGCCTACTGGCTGGCGGTGAAAGCCGCCTGGATGGCCGACAACAAGAAGGCCAATTCCCTGGAGGCGTCCATTTCCAAGGCCAAGGCCGGGCGCGTGGGTAACCAGATCACCCTGCGCTGTGTGGAGCTGGCCGGCAGCCTGGGTTACACCGAGGACGAACTGCTGGAAAAATGGGCCCGCGATTCAAAAATTCTCGATATTTTTGAAGGCACTCAGCAAATCCAGCAGCTGATCATTGCCCGTCGCGTACTGGGACTTTCGTCCAAGGAACTGAAGTAATCCCCTCCTCCCGGGCCGGGTATCCATGCGATACCCGGCTTTTTCTACCACTAAATCCCTAGCGCAAAATCCCCCCTAACGATGATGTTCGTCACGCCAACGTTGTGACACCATCCAGTCAGTGACATTTACAGTTGTACACCGATAGAGCAACACAGGGATGCCCTGAACTTTGCCATCATGGCAGGTAGCAGGGCCGGACATCCCCACAGGGGATCGAAGGGAAAGAACAACAACAGGAAAAAGGGGGGCCAGCCAATGTCCGCCAAAACCGTCTTTGCCATAACCGTTCTTGCCGCCGCCTTGACCAGCCAGACCGCCCTGGCCGCCAGTTCACAACTGGCCACCGTGGTCCTCAGTCAGAGCTGCGACTACATTCTTCTCAACAGCAGCCACGGCATGGTGCTGGTCAAGCAACTCAAGGGCCAGTCACCCCACGCCGGGGATACGCTTTCCGGCGATCTCAGCGCCGGAGACTTCAGCCAGCTGCAGAACACTCGCAACAAGGCCGCGTTAAGCGTATGGGTGGACCTGGTGGACCCGCACAGCAACAAGGCCATCAGCGAATACAGCCGCCACTGCCAGAGCTGATCAGCCCACGCGCGCCAGAAACCCGGACAACAGCCGGTACATGTCCGGGTTGATGCGGCAGTAACGTCGCCGCCCCTGCCGGGTAACGGTAATCAGGCCGGCCTCCACCAGTTCACGCACATGGTGGGAAATCGTGGGAGCGCCCACGTTCAGACGCTGAATGAAATCGCCAAAGGCACAACCGGCGGGTACCCGCGCCAGGTCTACCTGGTCCTGCTCGCGGCTGTGCTCGAGAATAACCTGATAAATCCGCAAGCGGTTGGCATTGGCCAACGCCTTGAAGGCCCGCGCCAGTCGCTCCTCACGACTCACTGATGCCTCCTCGTCTACCTTGGCGTTTTTCTGTGATTCCTTATGGGCCAATTGCCGTGCCTCCGGTGAAAACAGTTTGACGACTATCGAAGTGTTTTATAGTTTGACAGCCATCGAACTATTAAGCTACCGGCTTTTGCCCACCGCTTCCAGCAGGAGATATTCGCGTGAGCCATGCACAAACCCTGGGCCAGTCACTGGCCCTGCCCTGCGGTGCCACCCTTGGCAACCGCTTCGCCAAGTCAGCCATGAGCGAGGCCCTGGGAACCATTGATAACCATGCCACCGAGGAGCTGGTGCGTCTCTATCAGCGCTGGGCCGAGGGTGGCACCGGCCTGCTGATCACCGGCAACATCATGGTCGACCGTCACCATACTGGCGAGCCCAACAACGTGGTGCTCGAGGACGAAACAGACATGGCCCTGCTACAGCGCTGGGCAGAAGCCGGCAAGAGCCAGAGCGGCCACATCTGGGTACAGCTCAACCACCCCGGCAAGCAAATCCCGCGCATGCTTGCCAGTGGCGATACCCTGGCGCCATCCGCCGTCCCCTTCGGCAAGGAGCTGAAAAGCGCCTTCAAAACACCCCGGGCGCTCACCGAAGCGGAAATCCGGGACATCATTCAGCGCTTTGCCACCAGCGCCGCCATTGCCAAAAAAGCCGGTTTCACCGGCGTGCAGATCCATGGAGCCCACGGCTATCTGGTCAGCCAGTTCCTGTCCGGCCACCACAACCGCCGTGAGGATCAATGGGGCGGCTCCCTGGAAAACCGCATGCGCTTCCCGCTGGAGATCTACCGGGCCATCCGCAAGGCGGTGGGCGATGCCTATCCGGTGAGCATCAAACTCAACTCCGCGGACTTCCAGCGCGGCGGCTTCACGGAAGAAGAATCCATGACCGTGGCCGAAACCCTGGCCGCCGAAGGGCTCGATCTGCTGGAGATCTCCGGTGGCAATTACGAAAATCCGGCCATGGCCGGGGCCAAGGGAGTGCGCGAAAGCACCGTGGCCCGGGAAGCCTACTTTCTGGATTACGCCAATGAAATCCGCAAACGGGTATCCATTCCGCTGATGGTTACCGGCGGCTTCCGTTCCGCCAAGGCCATGGCCGATGCCATCGACAGCGGCGCCACCGATCTGGTCGGCATTGCCCGCCCCCTGGCCGTGGAGCCGGACCTGCCCAATCGCATCCTGGCCGGGCAAAACGGCGTGGTCAGCCGGGTAACCCCGCGCAAGACCGGCATCAAGGCCATTGATGAAATGGCCATGATGGAGGTGTCCTGGTTTTCCCGTCAGCTGCATCGCATGGGCAAGGGCAAAGACCCGCGCCCGGATGAAAGCGTGCTGTTCTCGCTGTTCAAGGTAGCTGCAGGCATGGGCATGGGTAGCTTGCGGACCCGGCGCATGCGGGCCAACAGCTGAGGTCGGATAACCCCGTCAACCGCCAACAAAAAGCCCCGCGAATGCGGGGCTTTTTGTTGTTGCCAATGACAGCAGCGGGCAGCTTACAGTGACGCGGCCAGCTCCGCGCCCTGCTTGATGGCACGCTTGGCATCCAGCTCTGCGGCCAGATCCGCCCCGCCGATCAGGTGGAAGTTTTTCGCCTCTTCCTTGTAAAGCTCGCGCAGGGATTCCTGGCCGGCACAGATCACCACGTTGTCCACCTCCAACACCCGCGTCTTGTCACCGATCTTGATATGCAGACCGGCATCGTCGATTTTCTCGTAGCTGCACCCGGGCAGCATTTCCACATTGCGGGACTTCAATGTGGCACGATGCACCCAGCCGGAGGTCTTGCCCAGGTCCTTGCCCAGGGTGGTCGTCTTGCGTTGCAGCAGGGTGATCTGGCGTACCGGTTTCTCCACCTGCGTTTCCACCAGACCGCCACGACTATCGCCATCCATGTCCACGCCCCATTCCTTCATCCATTCCGGCAACGGTTGTTCGCCATCACGGGGATGCTCGGCAAGAAACTCGGACACGTCAAAACCGATACCGCCGGCGCCGATCACCGCCACCTTCTCGCCCACCTGGACCTTGCTGCGCAGCACGTCCACATAGGACAGCACCTTGGGATGATCAATACCGGGAATGCCGGGATGGCGGGGCAATACGCCAGTGGCGACCACCACTTCATCAAAGCCCATCGCTTCCAGCTCCGCCAGCTCCACCCGGGTGTTGAGTTTCAGCGTCACACCGGTGTTCTCGATACGTTTGCTGAAATAGCGGATGGTGTTGTGGAATTCTTCCTTGCCCGGTATCACCTTGGCCATGTTGAACTGGCCACCAATTTCACCGGCCTGGTCAAACAGTGTGACCTGGTGGCCACGCTCGGCGGCCACGGTGGCGCAGGACAGCCCTGCCGGGCCGGCACCGATCACCGCCACCTTCTTGGGTTTGGCGGTCTTCAGATAACGCAGCTCGGTCTCGTGGCAGGCCCGGGGATTGACCAGGCAGGATGCCCGCTTGAGCTGGAAGGTGTGATCCAGACAGGCCTGGTTACAGGCGATGCAGGTGTTGATCTCATCGGCCTTACCCTGCTCGGTCTTCTTGACGAAGTCCGGGTCCGCCAACAGCGGCCGCGCCATGGACACCGCATCGGCCTTGCCGGCCTTGAGAATGTCCTCGGCCACATCCGGATCGTTGATGCGGTTGGACGCCACCACCGGCACGGACACCACCTCCTTCACCTGACGGGTCGCTTCCACGAACGCCGCCCGCGGTACCGAGGTCACGATGGTGGGCACCCGGGCTTCGTGCCAGCCAATACCGGAATTGATCAGGGATACACCGGCTTGCTCCAGCTCTCTGGCCAGGGCCAGCACTTCTTCGCGGGTGGAGCCTTCCGGCACCAGGTCGATCACCGACATACGGAACATGATGATGAAATCATCGCCGCAGCGCTTGCGGGTCTCACGCACGATCTCCACCGGGAACCGGCGACGGTTCTCGGCGCTGCCGCCATACTTGTCCTTGCGCTTGTTGGTACGCAGTGCGGTGAACTGGTTAACCAGGTAACCCTCGGACCCCATGATTTCGACACCGTCATAGCCGGCTTTCTTGGCCAACCAGGCAGTATGGGCAAAATCCTTGACCGTCTGCTCCACTTCTTTGGTGGACATGGCCTTGGGTTTGAATGGGTTGATCGGACTCTTGATGGCCGAGGCCGAACGGGAAAAGGGATGGTAGCTGTAACGGCCAGCGTGCAGCACCTGCAGGGCAATCTTGCCACCTTCACGGTGTACCGCTTCGGTGACCTTGCGGTGGTTCATCACATCCAGACGACTGTTGAACAGCCCGGAGAACGGATAGAACCAGCCCTTCTTGTTGGGGTTGAACCCCCCGGTGACAATCAGGCCAACGCCGCCACGGGCACGCTCGGCAAAGTAGGCCGCCAACTTGGGAAACTGCCAGAAGCGGTCTTCCAGACCAGTGTGCATGGACCCCATGATCACCCGGTTCTTGAGCTGGGTATGCCCCAGATCCAGGGGGGATAGCAGGTGGGAATAGCGGTCGGCTGTCATGGTGTTCTCTCCACGTGTCGTTTCACCCTCGCGGGCACCGTTTATGGCTACGGGATCAATCTGGACGGCGTCAAGTTAGTATCTAATTTTGACACTGTCAAGATCAATCCTGCACTATTGTCACAGTCTGAATTGCCAGGATGTCAGCCCCATGGCCAGTACCGCCCGCTATCACCACGGTGACCTGCACGCCACCCTGCTGCAGGAAGCCAACCGCCTGCTCAACGAACAGGGTATCGAAGGCCTGTCGCTGCGCAAGCTGGCCGAGCGGGCCGGCGTCTCACGCACGGCGCCCTACCACCACTTCAAGGACAAGAACGCCCTGCTCTGCGCCCTGGCCACCCAGGCCTTCGGCCAGCTCGACGAGATGATACAACGGCAGCTGGAACGTGGCGCGAAGGAAAACATTCAGGACTTTGTCCGCGAATACCTGCGCTATGCCACCGAGCACCCGGAGCAATACGAGCTGATGTTCGGCCGCACCCTGTGGAAGAGCGGCCAGCCCAGTGACGAGCTCAAGGCCGTCGCCTACCGCAGTTTTCGGCACTATGCCGAGGGGCTGGGCCGGCTGTTGCAGGGCCGCCTGCCCGCCAATACCGATCCGCTGCGCGTCGCCCAGGCCAGCTGGGCGACCATTCACGGTCTGTGCCGCCTGGTGATTGACGGCATCTACGTCAACCGCGTGGACATGGAAGCAGTTAGCGAGCAGGCCGTTGCCCTGATCATGGCGGCGCTCAAGCCGGCGAAAAACGACTGATACACCGTCAATAACGACCGGGTGAGCACTCTGGTCATTCTCCCTTTGCCAGCTTGTCGATAGCCTGATGAAAAAGGGAGGCTGCCATGAAATCCGTACCCACCTTCTGCCGTGTCTGTGAACCCTCCTGTGCCCTGGTGGCCCAGGTGGATGACGGCAAGGTTCAACGTCTGCAACCGGACAGGGACCACCCGGTGACCCGGGGCTTTGCCTGCCACAAGGGCATCAACTATCTGGCCATTCACCAGGACCCGGACCGGTTGGACACGCCGCTGGCTCGTCAGGGCGACCGGCGCCCCGGCCAGGGGCAATGGCAACCGCGCAGCTGGGAAAGCGTCACTGACGACATCGCCGGCGCACTCAAACAGATCATCGAAACCCATGGCCCGGATGCGGTGGCTGGTTATATCGGCAACCCCACCGCCTTCAACGCCCTTGGCAGCCAGGCCATTGGCGAGTTTTTCATGGGTCTGGGCAGCCGACGGATTTTCAATCCGGCACCCAAGACTGCGCCAACAAGTTTGCCGCCGGGGAGGCGGTATTCGGCACCAGCACCCTGCATCCACTGCCGGATTTCGACCACACCGACTGCCTGCTGATCTTTGGCGAGAACCCGAAAGTCTCGCACATGAGCTTTATCTCCATTGCCGACCCGATGGCCAAAATCCGCGCGGCCTGTCAGCGAGGCGCCAGCGTCTATTACATCAATCCACGCCGCATCGAATCCGCCAGCCCCAAAACCGGCGAGGTCATCCAGATTTTGCCGGACACGGATCTCTACCTGATGGCCGCCCTGCTCCATGAAATCGATGCCCTGGGCCGCTTTGATGAGGCCGTACTGCGCGATCACGGCAAGCATGTCCGGGAGCTGCGTGACTGTATCGCGCCCTACTCCGCCGAGGCCGTGGCCGAGGTGGTGGGCCTGCGCGCCGACCATATTCGTTCTCTGGCGGATGAATTCAGCGCGGCCAAGCGGGCGGCGGTGCATATGTCCACCGGCGTCAACATGGGCCGCCATGGCACCCTGTGCTACTGGTTGCTGCAGATGCTCAGTTTCGTCACCGGCAACCTGGACAAGCCGGGCGGCAATTTTTACAGCGAGGGCTTTTACCCCGCCGCCAAGGCCGGCAGGGTCCGCCATGACCCGGTGTTCTTTTCCACCCGCCACGGCGAAATGCGCCATGTTCGCGGTGCCCTGGCCGGCAACCTGTTGCCGGACATGATTCTGGAGGAGGACAATCCCATTCGCGCTCTGGTGGTCATCGCCGGCAACCCGCTGCTTAGCGTCGGTGGCGAGGCACGCTGGCGTGACGCACTGGAAACACTGGACCTGCTGGTAGTCATCGATCTGTTCCGCAACGCCACCGGCGAATATGCCCATTACCTGCTACCCGCGGCGGATATGCTGGAACGCCCGGACATCAATATCTGCGGCCTGGGCATGCAGTATCAGCCCTATGTGCAATATACCGATGCGGTGGTGCCGCCGGCGCAAGATCGCAAGGAAGAGTGGTGGATTCTGTCCCGGCTGCTGCAGAAAATGGACCTGCCCGCCTCACTGCTGGATCAGCCAGGCCATCCCTTTGGCCGACTGGAACACATGATGTCCCGGCACAACCTGACCGTGGACAGCCTCAAGGCCTCGCCGTCCGGCACCGCCGTTCTGGATACCCGGCCCATTGGTCGTTTCTATACGGACTTTTTGCAAACCGACGATAAACGGGTGGACTGCTGCCCGCCGCTGTTTGCCGAGGCCATGACCCTGGCCAATCAGCAGTTCCAGGCCCTCAGACAGGCCCGCCCCGACTTCCGTCTGATCAACCTGCGTACCCACTATATGCACAACAGCTGGTACCAGAACGTAGCGACACTCAAACGCGGCAAACACGCCGATAACCCGCTACACATGAATCCGGAGGACATGTCGGCTCTGGGGGTGCAGGAAGGTAGCAACCTGATAGTCAGCAATGCGTATGGCCAGATCACAGCCCGGGCCCATGCCGACGACAGCCTGCGAACCGGTGTGGTGGCCATGACCCACGGCTGGGGCAACGCCCAAACACCCGGTCTGCGAGTCGCCAACGAGTATCCCGGCGTGAATATCAATGCCCTGCTGCCCCATGGCCCCGGCAGCTATGAAAAGCTGAGCAACCAGGCCTTCATGAGTGGCGTGCCGGTGGCCATCCAGAAAGGTTAGGGCCTGTTAACAGGCCCGGGTCAGCTCAACCAGCGAAAGGCGTGGCGCAGGGCCTGCGGATCACAAGGCTCGATCCAGTCACCGTGAGCCAGAAGGATACGCCGTGGCTGCCAGGCCAGCAGTTGCGCCAGGCTGGCCCGGGCTTCGGCCTTGCCGCCCAGAAAGGTATAACGGAAATCCCGCGGCGCCTGACCATGGGGCGCCACCACGCCGGCCAGACGCAACAGCCAGCGCAGTGACCAGTGCACCTTTTTCGGTGAAAAATTCTCGATCAGATCCGCCACAATCAGCGTGCGGCTTTGATGGTGGAAGAACACCACCTCGTCCATGAAACGGCTGCCACGAAAGATGTGCTGGCCCAGTTCCTGGTGCCAGGCCGCCTCCGGCTGCTCGCCCAGATCATCGGTGAAGCGCACGGCAATGCCCTGCTCGCGGGCCCGCTCGCGCACACCCGGTGACGCCCATACCCGGGCATCCGGAAAGTGGTCCGCCCAGCCCTGCAGATGGGCATAGTGAATCTTGTTGGGCGACACCAGGTGACAGATCGTTCCCAACCGGCTCAGCTGCTGAGCCAGCTGGGCATCATAGGCGATGGGTGAATGCAGCCACAGGCGGTCACCGCCCAGCCGCACCACCGTCATGCGCGTGGTAAAGGGGATCCGGGCGCCATACATGGCCATATAGGTGAGCGGCCCGTCGGCGATCCACAGATCGTCGGCCAGGCCCTTGAGCTGGTTGATCGGCTCATAGAGAGAAAGGACTGCCATGACTCACGCCTCCCTGCGCTACCTCTCCAGTGTCACCGCCAGCACACCGGCCGGCAAGTGCTATCTTTGGCATGACAAAAAAAGACACAGCCGGCTTTTTTCAGACATAAAAAAACGCCCCTCAGCGAGGGGCGTTTTTTATCGGTGCCGTGGAGACCGGGATTACTTTTCCAGAATCGCCACCACACCCTGACCACCGGCGGCACACACGGAGATCAGGCAACGGCCGGAGCCTTTTTCGTTCAGCAGTTTCGCGGCGTTGGCAATGATGCGGCCACCGGTGGCAGCGAACGGGTGGCCGGCTGCCAGGGAGGAGCCTTTCACGTTCAGCTTGCTGCGGTCGATGCTGCCCAGTGCCTTCTTGCGGCCCAGACGCTCTTTACAGAACTTGTCGTCTTCCCAGGCTTTCAGGGTAGACAGTACCTGGGACGCAAAGGCTTCGTGGATTTCGTAGAAATCGAAGTCCTGCAGGGTAATGCCCGCCTTGTCGAGCATGCTCGGCACGGCATAGGCCGGCGCCATCAGCAGGCCTTCTTTCTTGCCGATGAAATCCACGGCCGCCGCTTCGCCCAGGGTCAGGTAGGCCAGTACCGGCAGACCACGCTCCTTGGCCCACTCTTCAGACGCCAGCAGCACGGCGGACGCGCCGTCGGTCAGCGGTGTGGAGTTGGCCGGGGTCATGGTGCCGTTCGGGCCGCCAAAGCAGGGCTTCAGGGTGGCCAGTTTTTCCAGGGTGGAATCGCCACGCATGTTGTTGTCGCGCTCCAGGCCCTTGAACGGGGTGATCAGGTCGTCCTGCCAGCCCTCTTCATAGGACTTGGCCAGGTTCTGGTGGGATTTCCACGCCAGCTCGTCCTGGTCTTCACGGGCAATGCCCCATTCGGCAGCGGTGATGGCCTGGTGCTCACCCATGGACAGGCCAGTGCGCGGCTCGCCGTTCTTGGGGATGTCGGGCATCAGGGATTTCGGGTTCAGCAGTTTCAGGCCCAGCTTGGCACGCTCGCCATTGGTCTTGGCACGGTTAAGTGCCATGAACACCTTTCGGGCGTCTTCGTTAACACCCAGCGGCGCATCGGAGGTGGTATCCACACCGCCGGCGATGGCGCAGTCGATCTGACCCAGGGCGATCTTGTTGGCCACCAGAATGGCGGCTTCCAGGCCGGTACCACAGGCTTGCTGCAGATCGTAGGCCGGGGTTTCCGGAGCCAGCTTGGAACCCAGCACGCATTCACGCACCAGGTTGAAGTCGCGGGCGTGCTTCATCACGGCACCGGCGGCCACTTCACCGACCTTCTCGCCGTGCAGCTTGTAACGGTCCACCAGACCGTCGATGGCTGCGGTGAGCATGTCCTGGTTACTGGTGTCGACGTACGCGGTGTTGGAACGCGCGAACGGAATGCGGTTGCCGCCAATAATGGCAACCTTACGTACAGACTTACCTGCCAGCATAATCGTTTCCTCCAGGGTGGCGTTGTGACGCCAAGGTATTCATCAGGATGAGCGCAGTCTACCTTTCCCGGGGCCGGCCTCATTGGCTACGGCGCCCTTCACGCAGCCGGTACCGGTCAATACACCGGCCACACGGCAGTGATTCAATACGCAGCCTGACAGTTTGCGCTGTGCCGTGGTCCTTGGCCCTACGAAGGAAGTATTAAATGTCGGCGGCCATGCCGGCTACGGCTTAAATCGACCACCGGATACGTTAAGGTAGCCGGGAATTTCACTCATCACTGGATGACGAAGGACAGCATCATGAGCGATACCTATCAGGCAATTGCCAACTCGCCCGTCGGCAAGGCACTTTTCGGCGCCATTAACCTGCCCATCCCGGTTATTCTGGAGCGCTGGCAGCCCGGCCAGGCTTCCTTTGTATCCGGCCGTGTACTGGTCGGTGCGGCAACCGGCTCCACCGGCGTGGACACCATTTTCAACACGCTGAAAGGCGCACCGGAAGCCAAACTGGCGGTACTGGCCAACACCGCCAGCGCCACCGAGCTGCAGAAGAAAGCCGGCAAGCTGGGCATCGACGCGGACAACTACACCGCCACCCGTGAAGACGAAACCAAATTCAAGGCACTGGTATTCGATGCCACCGGCATCAGCAACACCGAAGAGCTGAAAGCCCTGTGGGACTTCTTCCACCCGGTGATCAAGAAGCTCGACAAGTGTGCCCGGGTGGTGGTTATTGGCCGCACCCCGGAAAAGCAGAGCGGTGCCACCCGTGTCGCCCAGCGCGCCCTGGAAGGCTTCACCCGTTCCGTGGGCAAGGAAATCAAGAAAGGCGCCACCGTGCAGCTGGTGTATGTAGATGAAGGTGCCGAGAAGCAGCTGGCCTCTCCCCTGCACTTCTTCCTGTCGCCCAAGTCCGCCTATGTGTCCGCCCAGATCGTGCGCGTAACCGAAGCCGGTTTCGACGCCAAGAAGTTTGACTGGAACCAGCCGCTGGCCGGCAAAAAAGCTCTGGTCACCGGTGGCTCCCGCGGCATCGGCGCTGCCATCGCCGAAGTCCTGGCCCGTGACGGCGCCACCGTTACCGTGCTGGACATCCCGCCCATGGCCGACGACCTGAACAAGGTCGCCGAGCAGATCGGTGGCGATACCTTGGAGCTGGACATCACCGCCGACGACGCGCCGGAAAAGATCACCGCCAAGGCCAAGGAAATCGGTGGCTATGACGTGGTGGTCCACAACGCCGGTGTCACCCGTGACAAGATGCTGGGCAACATGCCGGAAAAATTCTGGGACATGGTGCTGAACATCAACATCTCCAGCCAGCTGCGTATCAACGAGAAGCTGCTGGCCGAAGGTGGCATGGGTGAAGGTGGCCGCATCATCTCCATCAGCTCCATCGCCGGCATCGCCGGTAACCTGGGCCAGACCAACTACGGCTGCTCCAAGGCCGCCGTGATCGGCATGATCGATGCGTTCAAGGACGAGTACGCCGAGAAAGGCATCACCATCAACGCCGTGGCACCGGGCTTTATCGAGACCCAGATGACCGCTGCCATCCCCTTCACCATCCGTGAAGCGGGCCGCCGCATGAACGCCATGAACCAGGGCGGTCAGCCGGTGGACGTGGCCGAAACCATCGCCTTCTTTGCCAGCCCGGCCTCCCAGGGCCTGACCGGCAACGTGGTGCGCGTGTGTGGTCAGATGCTGCTGGGCGCGTAACACTCGCAGCCTTAAGCCACAAAAAAGCCCCGCCGGGAAACCGGTGGGGCTTTTTTGTGGGCAGCGTTTAACACCGAAGCCGCAGAGCACGGAGGCAATACCGCGCGCAACCCCGGGTGCCCAATCCTCTTGGTGGCTCGCTGTTTCCTGTGTAGAGGTGCGCTTACAAGCAAGGCCCCATCGCCAGCAGGCTGGCTCCTACAGAAAAGAAAGCCACGCCTCCCTCATGGAGAGACCAGAACAAAAAAAGGCCCCGCCAGAGACCTGGCGGGGCCTGTGAATATCCGTCTGCTCTCCCGAGACGGTTTACGTTGTGCTCGTTAAGCCGCTTCCGCCTGCTTGTCGGCTTTTGCCTGTGCTTTCGCCTTGGCCTTGGCGGCGCCGCCCGGCATGTACTGGCGTACATCCCAGAAGAAGTAACGCTTGAGCACACTGGCCGCTTCCTCATCGTTCTGGCGCCAGCCGTACACTTCCGGGCGTTTGGTTTCGATAGCCAAGGTGCCGAATACCAGCCAGTCGTAGATCGCCAGCGTGGACGTCACATTCTTGGCCGAGTTGGGGCCACGGGAATGGTGATGATGGTGCTGGGTCGGGAAAGTCAGCACATGGGCCAGCGCCCACATGGTTTTGCGCACCCAGGCCCACTTGTGGTTATGGAAGTACAGATCCCAGTTCCAGTTCACATGGGTCTGCGCCGCCCAGAAGCCCTTGATCGCGGTGCCCAGCAGGAACACATCCACCAGGCCCAGGTACAGGCACAGCAGCTGGAAGGTGTAGTTGGGCATGATGAACCACCAGGCCCAGCCGTTCACAAAGGTCTGGGTGACAGACAATTCGCCCTTGTTGTCCTGGCCACCGACGATGTGGTGGGGACGATGGCTCATCTTGTACAACGCCTGCACCCACTGCAGTACCCGGCTTTTAGGCCGGCGGGCATGGGCAAATAGATGGAAAGAGCCGTGAATGAACTCTTCAATGCAGAAGTACACGATCAGCGTGGGGATAAAGTAGTCCTTTTCCAGCCAGGCCAGCGAACCGGCACTGCCCGGGAACAGGTGACTGAGACCGAAGGTCAGGGCCAGCAGTACCAGCGGGCGCTGAATGGCGATCATCACGAAAGTGGCCAGGAAAGCCACTTTCCAGTCCTGTTTGGTCTTGCGACCGTTTTTTGTCCGGCCAACGATCAGTTCCCAGATGGCACTGATGATCACGAAGGCCGTGACAAGAAAGGTGAGTTTCTGATCCATTGTTATTCTCCCGAGGGGTTGTTGCTGCTGTAACGCACCCCTCGACCATAAACAGGCCGTATTCCCATGCCCAATTGATATTTGATATAACTAATATCCATGAAGCTGAATTTACGAAGTGTCGATCTCAACCTGCTACCGGTGTTCAACGCCATCATGGAGGCCGGCCAGCTGTCCCGGGCCGCCGAGGCCCTGGGCATGAGTCAGCCGGCCATCAGCGCCGCCCTGCAACGGCTGCGCCATACCCTGGGGGATGAACTGTTCGTGCGGACCCGGCAAGGCATGCAGCCCACCCCCAGAGCCCTGGAGCTGCACCCACTGATCCGCGAGCACCTGGACGGCCTGCGCGATGTGCTCGACCCGGGCAACCGTTTCAACCCGGCCACCAGCGAGCGGCACTTCCGCCTGCTGAGCGTGGATTACTTCGAGATGGTAGTGCTGCCCGGCCTGCTTAAACGGCTGCGCGAGCGGGCCCCCCACATCGTGCTGGAAGTGACGGTGGCCGACGACCGCATGGGCGATGCCCTGCACAAGGCCGAGGCGGATCTGGCCATCGACGCTTTTATACCCGAGGATCCCAAGCTCGCCCGCCAGGTACTGCTGGCGGAGCCGCTGGTGGTGATCGCCCGACAGGGCCACCCGGTACTGCGTGGCAAATGCAGCAAACAGGCCTTTCTGGAGGCCGAACATGTGGTGCTGCCGGATCGTAACCGGCGCCTGCCGCTGGATCAGATCCTGCAGGAACCGGGCTGGCAACGGCGCACCGGGGTGCGCGTGACGCAGTTCTCCAGCATGCTGGCTGCCTGCAGCCACTCGGACATGATCGCCACGGTGCCGCGCCGCCTGGCACAACAATACGGCCCGGCCATGGGCCTGCAGATTCTGCCGTTTCCGGCGGATCTGCCGCCGGTCCCCATCTTCATGCTCTGGTCACCGGCCCAGGAACGGGACCCGGCCCACCAGTGGCTGCGCGAACTGCTGATGGAAGAGGCGGCCCAACACCCTTGAAACCTTTGTGCGCCATCGCCATCTAACTCTTACACGCATGCAACGACAGGTTACCCCCATGGGTTTTGGTCGTATTTTCTTCTTCATCTTCGGATTTGCCCTGCTGGAAGTGCTGGTACTGGCCAAGGTGGCCGGCCTGATTGGCTGGCCGATCACCATTGTGCTGGTGGTCACTACCGCCTTGCTGGGCAGCTTTCTGTTTCGTCGCCAGGGGCTGGACACCTGGATGCGCCTCAATCAGCGCCTGCAACAGGGTGAAATGCCGGGACGGGAAATGGTGGAAGGCATGATGCTGCTGCTTGGCGGCGCCTTGCTGATTACCCCGGGCTTCATCACCGACGCGGTGGGTTTCAGCCTGCTGCTGCCCGGCTCACGCCGCTGGCTGGCCAACAAGGTGATCGAACGCGGCACCCTGCAGGCCATGGCCGGTAACGGCAATGTCTTTGTCTATCGTCAACAATGGAGCGCCGGCCACGCCGAGCCGGGCCGCCCGGGCGGCACAGCCCGCCCCAACCGGGATGGCGGCATCACCATTGACGGCAACGCCACCCGCACCGACCGCTAGGCGGATTCCGGCAACGCATCGTCCAGGCTGTCATCCTCGATGACTTCGCCGGCCTGCCAGCGACGCAGCACGGATAGCTCCACCACCCGGGTGCCGGGGATCTGGTCATGCCAGCAGATACGGCCACGGGTGAAAATGGAAAATGCCTCGAATGGAATCAGCCGGCACAGGGTACGGGCCAGCACCTTGCCAGGCCCGACCCGCTGCCCCTGGGCATCAGTCACCAGGGTGCCAGTCACCAGCTTGCCCAGGGTGCGACCGAACAGGGATTCCAGCACCAGGTAATAGACCAGCAGGCTGGCCAGCCCCAGCAGAAAATCCGGGACACCGAGCAGACTCTGCATCAGCCCCTCGGCTTCCAGCATGCTGAGGACGAAAAATACCGCCATCACCAGTCCGATCTGGGCCACGTAATCGATCAGATAGTTGAAAAGCCGGCGCCAGCGCCCTGCCGCCGGCAAGGGCCCCTGTTCTTCATGGGCCCGGTGGTCGATCAGCACCGCCGACTGGGGCGCCCTGTAAATCGCATCGGATGAGGGGGTGTTTTCGGGCTTGTCCTGTTCCATGGTCCGCTCCTTGTGCCAGTCCCTGGCCACTGCAAAAACCTGAGTATAGCAACCGGCCCATTCGCTGCCAGACCGTTCACGCTGTTAAACTGCGCGTCCGTTTTTTTGTCGCCCCCGGAGCCCACCGTGTCCACGTTTCTCAATCCGGTGGTCCTGTCAGTGCTGGTGCTGATGGGCCTGTCCCTGGCACGCCTGAATGTGGTACTCGCTCTGCTCTGCGCTGCCCTGGTGGCCGGCCTGGCCAGCCATCTGACTCTGGCCCAGACCCTGGATGCCTTTAGCGGCGGCCTGGGCGACGGCGCCAACATTGCTCTCAGCTATGCCCTGCTGGGCGCCTTTGCCGTGGCCATTGCCCGCTCCGGCATGACCGAATGGCTGGCCGGACGCATCATCCGCCGACTGGGCGGCCACCCGGCCCCCGGGCAGCTGCGCCGGGTCCGCAACCTGATCATTATCGTGTTGCTGGTGGCGGCCATCAGCAGCCAGAATATCGTGCCCATCCACATCGCTTTTATCCCGATTCTGGTGCCGCCATTGCTCGGCGTCATGAGCCGTTTGCGACTGGACCGCCGGCTGGCCGCCTGTGTGCTGACCTTCGGGCTGATTACCCCCTATATGGTGCTGCCGGTAGGTTTTGGCGGCATATTCCTGCATATCCAGCTGGGCCCCAGCCTGGAACGCGCCGGCCTCAGTCTGCCGGCCGATCAACTGCCCATCGCCATGCTGATTCCCGGTGCCGGCATGGTGCTGGGACTGCTGCTGGCCCTGCTGCGCTACCGCAAGCCCCGCGACTATCGCCCGGTGGAATTACCCGGTGAAGAACAGCACGCCAGGCTGTCCAGGCGTAACGTGATCGTTGCCGTGGTCGCCCTGGCCTCGGCGCTGGCGTTACAGCTCTATGCCGACTCCATGATTCTCGGCGCGCTGGCCGGGTTTCTGATCTTTACCGCCGGCGGTGTGGTGCCATGGAAAGAATCCCAGGATGCCTTTACCCAGGGGGTCAAGATGATGTCGCTGATCGGCTTCATCATGATCGCCGCCAACGGCTATGCCGCCGTGGTGGAAGCCGGCCATCAGGTACCCGCCCTGGTGGCGGCGGTCACCGGCAACCTGCACAGCGGGCCACTGGCCGCTGCCGTGTTGCTGCTGCTGGGCCTGTTCGTGACACTGGGAATTGGCTCTTCCTTCTCCACCATCCCCATCATCACCACCCTCTATGTGCCACTGTGCGTGGCGCTGGGCTTTTCACCGCTGGCCACCGCCGCCCTGGTGGGTAGTGCCGCGGCGCTCGGTGATGCCGGCTCGCCGGCCTCCGACTCCACCCTGGGCCCCACCGCCGGACTCAACGCGGACGGCCAGCACGACCATATTCGCGATACCGTGATTCCCACCTTCCTTCACTACAATCTGCCCCTGCTGGCCGCCGGCTGGCTGGCGGCCATGGTGCTTTAGCGCTGCCGGGCCAGTGCCACTTGCCGGGCAATCAGAAACAGCGGGAACATGACGCTCACCGCAATGCCCATGGACAGCACGATATAAAGCCAGACAAAACGGATGCCCAGCCGCCGGGCTTCATGAACCATGAAGATAAAGCCGGCCAGGCAGTAAAGCAGGATATCGTTGGCAATGGAGGCCGACGCGTGGTTCACATAAAGCGCCAGAATGAAGCTGGTGGCCCCGCGGTTTTCCGGCTGGGCCATGAAGGCCAGGTTATGGGTCCAGGTTGCCACCAGCGCAATGGCCGCGATGGCCCCGTAGACCCCGCAGAGAATCTTTTCGTTCCGTGTCATCATTGTTGCTCTCCCGACAGGCAATCACCGGCCCGGACAAAAAACGCCCGGGCCTGTGATTGAAAGAGAAAACGCCGATGACGGCAAATGAGGAAAGGTCCTTCCCTGATTGATAAGGTCAAGAGAGGCCCTGTGCCCGGTTACTTCTGGGCGACCCCGGTACACTGAAAGTGGGTGTTGACCTGCCAGCTGATGCAATCGCCGCCTTCCGTCTTGCTGGTGCAAACTGTTTCCGGTTTACCGGACGGCACCGCCCCTGTATATCCCCAGCTCTGGCATTTGCCCGCGGCGGTCTGCAAGCCCTGCTGCACGTCCAGCGTCGGCTTCTGCATCACGTTGTAGTTGAACGACAGCACCACATCACCGTTCTTCTGGTTACCATCGGAAACCTGCATGGGGCCGGCGGCCATGCAACCGGACAGCAACGTAACGGCCATAATGGCGAGATATTTTTTCATAACCAACTCCAAGGCTTGGGCAAAAGGTCTACTCTAGAGAAACCGTAGCAATGCTCAAGGCTGATATGCAGGAACCCATTGTTCCCTGAAATGATTACTGCAGAAAAATTGGCGAGTTGACATAAAAGTACAGTATTTTCCACTGCCCCTCTCTCTTGATAAGCCGGGTGGTAATCTTGGCGTGGCCATGTTCAAACTCTGCGTCAGAGACATACTGTGCGGTAACCGTATTGGGCCCGCCCAGGTTGAGTGAAATATGCGCTTCGCCCTGGCCTGGTGAATATTCTTGCAAGCCCCCCAAGGCGGACAGCTTATCCATTAGCCTGTGAATCTGCTCTTTGTTCGCGGCAGCAAGCAACTCAGGTGACGCCCTTGTTATCAAGGCATCGGAAGACCATGAAGAGAGGATCGCCGGGATATTATTATCCACATAGGTTTCGCTTTCACTGTCCAGCGGTGGGCCCACAAAGAAAGCCATATAGGCAATGATGACGCCGACAACAAGAATGAAGGCAACAAAAAGACCACCAACCCACATCAATATTTTTTTCATCGCACCCCCCGGTACCCCGCCTTTTTTTGCTGACGAAAACCGCGCTGGCCATACATCAGCGTGACTGAATTGACGGTACCGGAAGCGGCCACACTTTTCTGTAAGCCATCGCCCACATGTTGAATATCGATTCAGACGGACAACCGAAACAGGAGGGTGTCAGCGGGATTCTGCGCACAAAAAAGGCGCCATAGGCGCCTTTTCTTTCCCTGGAGGCGTTAGCGCCCTCAGTCACTCATGGCATCTTCTTCGGCTTTCAGTTTGCGGTATTCGATCGGCGTCATGCCCACCCAGCGCTTGAAGGCACGGTAGAAGGTGGAGGGTTCGGAGAACCCGGTGAGATAAACGATTTCGTCGATGGACTCTTCGGTGCCGGCCAGCAGGCGTTTGGCCAGTCGACAGCGGTAGTCGGCCACCAGCTGGTTGAAGTTGGTACCGGCATCGGCCAGACGGGTGCGCAGCTGGCGGGCCTTGATGCCCAGGCGCTCGGCCACTTCCTCCAGGTTGGCATGGCCGGATTCCAGCAGTTCGCCGATCAGGCGGTTGACCTGGGCGACCAGATCCTGCTTCTCCAGGCGGGCAACCTGCTCGCTGGCCAGCTGTTCGTGCAGGCGCAGCAACTCCGGCTCGTGGTGGGCGGAGGACAGGTTCATGACGCTGGCATCGAAGTACATGCCCACGGACGGCATGTCGAACTTCACCGGGCAGTCAAACAGGCGCTGGTATTCTTCCTGGTCCGCATGGCGGCTGTGGCCAAAGTGCACTTCCAGCGGCTCGAAGGCGCCGTCGGTGACGAAGCGGAAGAATTTGATGACGCCCATCATCATGCATTCGTTGAGATGGTTGAGCCGCGGGCTCCAGATCATCTGCTTGAGGAAGACACGATCGCCCTCTTCGAACAGTTCGCCCTGGGCGGCATCGGAAAGCAGGCGCTGGTAATCCAGGGCTCGCTTGAGGCCTTCACCGAAGGTGGGACTGGAAAGGAACAGGTATTCCAGCACCTGGCCCTTGTAGACCGGCATATGGCTGCCCAGATGCAGGCCGATATGATCATCCCCGGAGACTTTCTCCAGTGCCTGCCAGAACCATTCCTGAGCGTCGTGGGGGGTGCGCAGGTCCTGTACCTGCAATATGGATTTATCCAGCCCGACTTCCGCCAACACGGCATCGGCATCAATACCGGCGCTTAACATGGCCTTGTAGGCCATCCGCAACATCACGCCGGAATCTGTCATTTCTGCCATGCTTTCGCCTTGCCCCTCAATGCATCCAGTGCAAATGTACAATCCGCTGAGAGTAGCACAAGGCTGGCGGTGCCGGAACCTGAGAAGGGCCCGTTAACGGGCCCTTGTGTTGAGGTATCAGGCGGCTTTGCGGCTGATCGGGACCTGCTCACCGGTAGGTGCCGGTTTTTTGTTCAACACGGTGGCCAGGGTGCCCTTGCCACCGCCCTTGCGTTTGCCCGGCAGGGCCAGCTTGAAGATCCGCTTCCAGACGCTGAACGACTGCTTGAAGAACGGGCCGGTGTTATACGGCAGGCCGTATTTCTCGCAGATGGCACGGACTTCCGGGGAGATTTTGGCGTAGCGGTGAGCCGGCAGATCAGGGAACAGATGGTGCTCGATCTGGAAGCTCAGGTTGCCGCTCATCAGGTGCATCAGCGGGCCACCCTCGAAGTTGGCGGAGCCGAGCATCTGGCGCACGTACCACTGGCCACGGGTCTCGTTCTCGATCACCGATTCGGGGAACTGCTCCACCTCTTCCGGGAAGTGACCATTGTAGATCACCTGGGAAGACCACAGGTTGCGGGCCAGGTTGGCGGTCACGTTACCGGCAAACACGAACGGGAAGAACGGGCCGGCCAGGGCCGGGAACAGCAGGTAGTCCTTGAACAGCTGCTTGCGCATCTTCTTCCAGGTCGGCTTGAACTCGGCCTTCACCTCTTCCTTGGTCTTGGTCTTGTAGATCAGGTAGTCCTCGAGCTTGAGGCTCTGAACCGCCACGAAGTGCTGGAAGAAGGTGGCCAGCACACCGGCCAGAATCGGGTTGAGCAAAAAGCGCGGCTCCCATTCCTGGTCTTCGGACATGCGCAGGATGCCGTAACCAATGTCATGGTCCTTGTCGAGCACGTTGGTAAAGGTGTGATGTTCGTAGTTGTGGGTGTGCTTCCAGGCCTTGCTGGTACAGGTATTGTCCCAGTCAAAGGTCTGGGAGTTGATGGCCGGATCACCCATCCAGTCGTACTGGCCGTGCATGACGTTGTGACCGATCTCCATGTTGTCGATGATCTTGGAGGCGGACAGACAGGCCACACCGGCCAGCCAGGCCGGCGGCAGGAAGCCGGCCATCAGCAGGCCACGACCGGCCACTTCCAGCTGACGCTGACGTTTGATCAGGGTGCGGATGTACTTGGCATCTTTCTCGCCAAGATCAGCAATTTCACGGTTACGGATGGCATCCAGCTCACGGCCGATGCTGTCAAACTGTTCTGCGGTAAGGCTGTTGAAAATGCTCATGATTGTCTCTCCTTGGCCTTCCTGATTCAGATATCCAGCGTCACGGTACCCACGGGCACGCTGACGCAGAGTTGAATGTCCTGTTCGTCGCCACTGCTGACCTTGCCGGTGCGCAGGTCACGGACCTGGCCACTGGTCTTGCGGCAGGTGCAGCTGTAGCAAATGCCCATGCGACAGCCGGATTCCGGCTTGAGGCCGGCAGCTTCCGCCTGCTCCAGCAGGTTGGCGCCATTGTTGGTCACCAGCGTCTCGCTGCGTGCGAAGCGCACCTCGCCTTCGGCGCTGTCGCTGTCCACCTGGGGGGCGGCCAGGGTGAAGTGTTCCTTGTTGAGCCGGTGGTCGAGCCCCTCTTCATCCCACAGGGCTTCCACGGCGGCCATCATCGGCGGCGGACCACACAGGAAGGTGTCCGCGTCAGCGTAGTCAGGCACGGCCTCAAGCAGGTGCTCGCGGCAGAAAAGCCCGGACAGTTCGCCGGCGGTGTCACCACCGTTGAAGCAGCGCACCAGCTCCACGTTGTCGTGACGGGCAGCGATCTCGGCCAGCTCGTCGGCATAGATCATGTCTTCGGCACGGTTGGCATAGTGCAGAAAGGTGATCTTGCCACTGTGGCCCTCGTCACAGAGGGTGCGCAGCATGGCCATCACCGGGGTGATGCCGCTGCCGCCACTGATCAGCAGTACCCGCTCCGGACGGTTGGCCGGCAGGGCAAATTCGCCCCCGGACTGGGACAGACTCACCACCTGGCCGGCCTGCATCTGCTCACGCAGGTAGCGGGAAACAAAGCCGTTGGCATGGGCCTTGGCGGTCAGCTCGATGGTGCCGTCGCCGTTATGTACGGAGTTGGCCGGGGAGTAACAACGGGTATGACGCACGCCGTCGATTTCCACGGTCAGCTGGACAAACTGGCCGGGGATAAAACCCTGCCAGTGCTGATTGGGCCGCAGGGTCAGAGTGACGCTGTCGGCGGTCAGGTGTTGTACCTGCTCCACCCGGGCACGGACTTCCCCGGTGGACCACATCGGGTTCATCACTTCCAGATAGCGGTCGACGCCATGGGGGTAGCTCAGTACCTGGGCGACCCGCGAGCGCAGTACGCGCTGAACGCCGGAGTGAAAACGGGATGCTTGTGTTTGTGTCTGCTGCATGGGAGTCTCTCCCCTGATGTGAACAGTTGTACGCATTATTCATAGCCACCCATTCCCAGTCAACACCTGTTCACAAAAATATTTATTGGCCTTTTATATCAATAAGTTATATATCCAGATAGCGGTGCATTTGCATCACAAGCCCAAGACAAGGAGAATTTGCAGCGTCATTTGGAAGAAGCCCGCCCATGAGCAAAGACACCGCCAGCAAATCGCGTCGCCCAAAACGCGGCCAGACCCGTGAGGCCCTGATGGAGGCCGCGCTGGATCTGGTGATAAAGAAAGGCCCGTTTTCGTCGTTGAGTCTGCGTGAGGTCACCAAGAAGGCCGGCGTCGTGCCCACGGCCTTTTACCGGCACTTCCCGGACATGAGTGCTCTGGGCCTGACACTGCTGGATGAGTCATTCCGATCCCTGCGCCAGATGATGCGCCAGGTCCGTCAGGAAGAGCTGCCCACCGAGCGCATGATCCGTGGTTCCATGGAGATCTACTTCAACTATGTGCGCGACAACCGTGCCCACTTCCTGTTTGTGGCCAAGGAACTGTACGGTGGCACGCCCACCATGCGCAGTGCCATCCGCCGTGAGATCCGCCTGTTCACCAGTGAGCTGGCCATGGACATGGCGCGCTTCCCGTTTCTCAACCAGATCAATGCCGAAGACCTGCAGATGATGGCCGCTCTGGTGGTCAACAATGTCACCGCCCTCACCCAGGAAATGCTGGAACTGGAAGAAGAAGACCTGACCGGCCAGCGTGACGTGCTGATCACCGCCGAAAAGCAACTGCGCCTGATCTACTTCGGGGTCGGCATGTGGCGCTCCAACAAGGCCAGTCGCTAGCCTTCCACGCCTTTGTTTAAAGGCAACACCTTCCCGTCGGTACGGCCAATAGCGCGGCTGTACCGCTGCTCTATACTGCCTGCACAAACGGTTTCCCAACCGCAGAATTCCGGACGGACAAGGATCGAGTAATGAGTGAGGTGAAATTCCGCGAGCTGCGCAATGCCCCGCCGATGGTAGTGAACTTTGCCAAGGCCGTGCTGCGTGCCAACGTCAAACCCGGCAACAACCCGACCCTGCCGGAAGTGGGCCTGCGCCTGAACGATGTGGGCCTGGACGCCAAGCATCTGGCGGCCTACCGCAAGGTGTGCGGCTTCGCCGCTGATGGCAAACTGCCGGTGACCTACCCGCACATGCATGCCTTCCCGCTGCATATGGCGCTGATCCTGGAAAACGATTTCCCGTTCCCGGCCATGGGCCTGGTGCATGTGCGCAACAGCATCACCCAGTATCGCCCCATCGCCGAGCGCGAACAGCTCAACATCAAGTGCTACCTGGGCAACCTGACCAAGGTGGACAAGGGCTACGAGTTCTCCATTTTCACCAGCATCAGCACCGGCGGCGAGCGCGTCTGGGAAAGCGAATCGGTGAACTTCTTCCGCAGCGGTGGTGGCAGCAAGGGCAAGAAGAAGGAAGCGCCCAAGCCCGAGCCGGCCACCGATACCGTAGAATGGAAGGTTCCCGGCGATATCGGCCGTCGCTACGGCGCCGTATCCGGTGACCGTAACCCGATTCACCTGTATCCGCTGTCCGCCAAACTGTTCGGCTTCAAGCGCCAGATCGCCCATGGCATGTGGTCCAAGGCCCGCTGCCTGGCCGAGCTGCAAAGCCAGCTGCCTGCGGAAGCCTTCAGCGTGGATGTGCAGTTCAAGCTGCCCATGTTCGTGCCCGCCACCGTCAAGTTCGAGAACAAGCCGACCGACGGCGGCAGCGACTTCCGCCTGCTGGCCAAGGACGGCATCAAGCCGCACCTGGCCGGCCAGATCCGGACCCTGGGCGAATAACGCCGGGGATCACCAGGGCGGCAGCGGCCAACCGGTCTCTGCCGCCCTGGCGCTTTGCCCACTGCCCGCCTGTAGCACCACCACCGCCGCTGAATTACACTCGCTTCCCATGCGAGACGATAGCCGGCATTACCTTTCCCTGTTCCTGGACGACACGCCCCTGATGGACGTGCGTGCCCCGGTGGAATTCACCAAGGGCGCCTTCCCCAACGCCACCAACCTGCCCCTGATCAACGACGACGAACGCCACCGTATCGGCATCTGCTACAAGCAGCACGGCCAACAAGCGGCCATTGATCTGGGTAATGCCCTGGTGTGCGGCGAGGTCCGCGAACAACGCATGCAAGCCTGGCAGGCATGGTGGCAGGCCAACCCTCACGGCTACCTGTACTGCTTCCGCGGTGGCCTGCGCAGCCAGACCACCCAGGCCTGGTTGCGCGAAAGCGGTGTGGATGCCCCCCTGGTGCAGGGCGGCTACAAGGCCATGCGCCGCTTTCTGCTGGAAAGCCTTGAGCAGAGCATCGCTGCCCTGCCCTGGCAGGTGCTGTGTGGGCGTACCGGCTGCGCCAAGACCCGCGTCATTGAGCAGCTGGATAACAGCGTGGACCTGGAGGGCCTGGCCCACCACCGTGGTTCCGCCTTTGGCCGGCGACCGGGCGGCCAGCCGGGCCAGATCGATTTCGAGAATGCCCTGTCCGTGGCCTTGCTCAAACTCCGCCAGCACACGCCCTCGGCGGTGATTGTGGAAGACGAGAGCAAACTGATCGGCCGCTGCCATGTGCCCTTCCCGTTACAGGACAAGATCAAACAATCCCCCCGGGTGATCATCGAGGAAACCCTGGATGCCCGGGTGCAGACCACACTGGAAGACTATGTCATCGGCCCGCGCCAGGAATATGCAGCGGTCTACGGCGAGCAACAGGCTCAGCAGCGGCTCGGGGACGCCTTGCTCGATGCCCTCGACCGTATACGCCGCCGGCTGGGCGGTGCCCGCCATCAGGCACTGCGCGCCCGGTTGGAACAGGCCCTGGCCGAGCAACAACGCAGCGGCCAGGTGGATGGCCACCGCCAGTGGATCCTGCCATTGCTGCGCGATTACTACGATCCCATGTACGACTACATGCTGCAGCATCGCCAGGGCACGGTGCTGTTCCAGGGTAACCGTGATGACGTGCTGGCCTGGTTGCGTGACAACAGGGCAATCGAACACTGAACCTCTTATAATTACCCCGTTTCCGCATCTGGCCGGGCCTGCGGAAGCCGGCATCAAACAAGCCCGGTATGACTCCCCATTGAACGGAGACAACAATGCGTCTGAAAACCTTGCTGACAGCGGCGGCGGCCCTGTTGCTGGTGGCCTGCGGCCAGCAGAAAACCGACACCTTCACCTTCACCGCCATCCCCGATCAGGATGAAACCCAGTTGGTCAAACGTTTTGGCGGCATTGCTGATTACCTGGAAGAAAAGCTGGGCGTGCCGGTGAAATACGTACCGGTGAAATCCTATGCCGCCGCCATCACCGCCTTCCGCAACAATGAAGTGCAGATGGCCTGGTTCGGCGGCCTGTCCGGCGTTCAGGCCCGTCGTCTGGTGCCCGGCTCCCAGGCCATCGCCCAGGGCCAGGAAGATACGGCCTTCAAGAGCTATTTCATTGCCAACACCAGCACCGGCCTCACCCGCAGCGATACCCTGCCGGATGCCTTTGTCGAGCAACCTTCGTTTACCTTCGGGTCCAAGGGCAGCACCTCCGGGCGCCTGATGCCGGAATTCTACCTGCGTCAGCGTTTCGGCCAGGCCCCCGACGCCCTGTTCGACAAGGTCGGCTTCAGTGGTGACCACAGCCGTACCATTGCGCTGGTGCAAAGCGGTGCCTACGCCACTGGCGCGGTCAACTATGCGGTCTGGGACCGGGAACTGAAGGAAGGCAAGATCGACACCAGCAAGGTACGCGTGATCTGGGAAACACCCACCTACCCGGATTACCACTGGACACTGCGTGGCGACGTGGACAAGCGCTTTGGCAAAGGATTCAGTGCCCAGGTCACCGATGCCCTGATCAACCTGCATGACCGGAAACTGCTGGATGTGTTCCCGCGCAGTCAGTTCGTACCGGCCAGCAACGATGACTACCAACCGATCGAGAAAACCGCCACCGCCATCGGCCTGCTGGACTGACAGCCATGTTCGTGTTCGAGAACGCCCGCCTGGCCCACCAGGGGCCGGCGGTGTTCGAGCGCCTGAGTCTGCGCATCGACGACGGTGAGCAGGTGGCCCTGCTGGGCCCGTCCGGGGCCGGCAAGTCCACCCTGCTGGCGGCCCTGCGTCGCCAGCAACCGGGCCTGTGCGCCTGGTGTCCGCAACAGGGGGCACTGGTGCCCATGCTCAGTGTCTTTCACAACATCTACATGGGCTCACTGGCACGTCATTCACGCTGGACCAACCTGCGTAACCTGATACACCCCAGCCGGGCACAGCGCCATGCGGTAGGCCTGGTGGCGGAGCAGCTGGGCCTGACCGACAAACTGTTCACCAGCATCGATCAACTGTCCGGCGGCCAGGCCCAGCGCACCGCCCTGGGTCGGGCGATCTACTGCCAGCGCCCCGTGTTGCTGGCTGATGAACCGGTCTCCAACGTGGACGAGCACCAGGCACTGGCGCTCACCCGCCAGGTGCTGGATCAACACCCCACGGCGGTCATCGCCATGCACGACCGGGCCCTGGCCCTGCAATGCTGCCAACGCCTTATCGGCATCCGCGAGGGCCGCATCGTGCTGGACGCCCGCGCCGCCGAGCTGACCCTGGGCGACCTGGACGCGCTCTATCAATGACAGGCCGGGCCGTGAACACCACCGCCGCCCGCTGGCGACGGACCACCGGTTTCCTGGCCCTGCTCGGCCTGATCGCCTGGTTATGCGCGGATCTGGATATCGCCCGCGCTTCGCCGGGGGCGGAACTGTTACGGGTCGCCAAGGGCTTTCTGGCACCGGACTTTTTTGCCACCGAACAGCTGGGCCAGGCACTGGCCAATACCCTGGCCTTTGCCCTGCAGGGCACCGCGCTGGGGGCCGTGGGAGGCTTTGTGCTGGCCATGCTCTGGCAACACCGTGCCATACGCGGCTTTGCCGCCGCCATCCGGGCGGTGCACGAGCTGTTCTGGGGCCTGCTACTCTTGCAGCTGGCGGGTCTTAGCACCGTCACCGGCGTGCTGGCCATTGCCATTCCCTACACCGGTATCTTTGCCAAGGTCTTCGGCGAATTTCTCGAAGAAGCGGACCCGCAACCGGAACGGGCACTGCCCGCCGGCAGTGACAGCCTGAGCCGCTTTTTCTTTGCCCGATTGCCGCTGATCTGGGCCAGCTGCAAGGCCTACGCCAGCTACCGGCTGGAATGCGCCCTGCGTGCCTCGGCCATCCTTGGCTTCATCGGCCTGCCGACCATTGGCTTCCACCTGGAAAGCGCCTTCAACGAGGGCTATTACGACCAGGGCGCCGCCCTGCTGTACGTGTTTTTCATCCTCATTTTCACCCTGCGCGGGTGGCTGCGCCCGGTAGTGTTACCGCTTTATCTGCTGGCGGCCGTACTCTGGGCACCGCCGGTCTACTCCGGCAACTGGCAGACCCTGGTGCGTTTTGTCAGCCATGATCTGGTGCCCGCGCCGCTGCGCGAAGGCCACGGACTGGCCGGGCTGTGGGACTGGTTCGGCATGCTTGCCCAACAGCAACTCTGGCCGGGCATCTGGCAGACACTGGTACTGGGCATGGCCGCCCTGCTACTCACCGGTGTGCTGGCCCTGCTACTGTTTCCACTGCACTCACCGCTGTTCGGCAACCGGGCCAGTCGACTGGCCGGCCACGGCTTGCTGGTGGTGCTGCGCACCACACCGGAGTTTTTCCTGGCGTTCTTTTTCCTGATCGTGCTGGGGCCGTCCATGCTGCCGGGCATTCTGGCGCTCAGTCTGCATACCGGCGCCATCGTCGCCCACCTCACCGGGCGCTTCAGCGAACAGCTGACCCTGCGCGACGACGCCCCCACCGGGCTCGACCGTTACAGCTATGAGGTGCTGCCACGCATCAGCCCCAACCTGCTGGCCTTTCTGCTCTATCGCTGGGAAATCATCATGCGCGAAACTGCCGTGCTGGGGATTCTGGGCATTCATACGCTGGGCTTTTATATTGATTCCAGCGTGGCGGAATTCCGCTTTGATCGCACCCTGGTATTGATCATCGCCACGGTAGCGTTGAATCTGGCGGTGGATGCCCTGTCGCGGCATCTGCGCCAGCGCCTGCGCGGTGACGGGGCAGTCCCGTTGCCGGCGGGCAGCGGCGGTTAGCGAAATTCACTGGCAAACAGGCACAGCGAATCATGAAACTCTATCAGGTCGATGCCTTTACCGACCGCCTGTTCGGCGGCAACCCGGCCGCCGTGGTCCCTCTGGATCACTGGCTCGATGACCGTCTGCTGCAACAGATCGCCGGGGAGAACAACCTGTCGGAAACCGCCTTTCTGGTGCCCGACGAACAGGGCTTCGCGCTGCGCTGGTTCACCCCCACAGTGGAAGTGGATCTGTGTGGCCATGCCACCCTGGCCGCCGCCTGGGTGGTCTTTCATGAACTGGGTTTTGCCGGCGAGCGCATCCGTTTCCAGACCGCCTCCGGCGCGCTATACGTTCAACGCTCCGCCCGTGGGCTGGCCATGGACTTCCCCGCCCGTCCCGGCCACCCGGAAAATGACGTGGATCGCTACGAACAGGCGCTGGGTATTGCCATACGCGAAGTGCGCCAGGCCCGCGACACCCTGGTGGTAGTGGACGATGAAGACGTGGTGCGAGACTTCCAGCCCGACTTCGACGCCATCGCGGCACTGGACACCTTCGCGGTGATGTTGTCCGCGCCGGGCAGTGACTGCGACTTTGTCAGCCGCTTCTTTGCCCCCGCCAAGGGCGTGCCGGAAGACCCGGTCACCGGTTCCGCCCACTGCACCCTGGTGCCCTACTGGGCCGAACGACTGGACAAGACCCGTCTGCACGCCCGCCAGGTATCGGCCCGCGGCGGGGAGCTGTTCTGCGCCCTGGAAGGCGACCGTGTGCAGCTGGAAGGTCAGGCACGCTGTTATCTGCGCGGTGACCTGCTGCTGTGAAGAATCCCGACAACGGTGCCGAGCGCGACCTGCTGCTGGTCGGTGGCGGCCACAGCCACGCCCTGATCCTGCGCATGCTGGCCATGAAGCCGATTGCCGGTGTGCGCCTGACACTGATCTCACCGGACAGCCTGACCGCCTACTCAGGCATGCTGCCGGGCCTGGTGGCCGGGCACTACTCCCTGGAAGACACCCACATCGACCTGCGCCGCCTGTGCCAGACCTGTGGGTGCCGCTTTGTCCGCGCCAGCGTTACTGCCCTGGACCCGACCCGCCACCGGGTGACCCTCGATGACGGCACCACGCTGGACTATGACTGGATGAGCCTGGACGTGGGCGCCATCCCGGATGCCCCGCACGGTGGGCCGTCATCACTGATTCCGGTGAAACCCGTAGCCAGTTTTTATCAACGCTGGCAACAGCTGCTGAAAGACATGAGCGCGCGCCCCGGCCCCTCCCGCCTGGCGGTGGTCGGTGGCGGCGCCGGCGGCACCGAAATGGTGTTGGCCATGGCCACCGCCCTGGCCCACCGCCAGCAGGAGGCACAACTGAGTCTCTACACCGGCGCCGGGCTACTGCCCGGCTACCCGGCACGGGCCCGCCGGCACATGGCCGCCCACCTGCAACGCCACCGGGTCAGCCTGCATGAGGGGGTGCGCGTCACCACCGACGAGCAAGGGCAGCTACGGGCGGACGGTCAGCCAGTGCCAACGGATTTCGTGCTCTGGTGCACCGGCGTTCGGGGTCTGCCCTGGCTGGCAGCCAGTGGCCTGCCCTGCGATGAGCGAGGCTTTCTGCGAGTCCATGACACCCTGCAGAGCGTCGGCGATGAGCATATCTTTGCCGCCGGTGACTGCGCGGCCTTTCCTGCACCACTGCCCAAGGCCGGCGTCTTCGCGGTACGCCAGGCCGCCACTCTGGCCGCCAATCTGCGCGCGGCGATTGGCGGCCGGCCACTGCGCCGCTACCGCCCCCAGCGGCGCTTCCTGTCATTGCTGTCTGCCGGCGACAAGGTGGCCGTGGCCAGTCGGGGCACCGCGCTGGTGGCCAACGGCGGCTGGGTGTGGCGCTGGAAAGATCGCATCGACCGGGCCTTCATGGATAAATTCCACCGACAGCTGCCCCGCATGGCCATGCCGGCACCCTCTGCGACGGCAGCACCGGCCACCATGCATTGCGCCGGCTGCGGCGCCAAGGTCGGCAGTGAGGCCCTGAGCGAGGCCCTGGCGGACCTGCAACCGCAAATCAACGAAGGCATCGAAGCCGGCGTGGCGCAGGCAGAGGACGCCGCGGTGATACGCTGGCCCGCCGGGCAGACACTGGTGCAGAGCCTGGATTACTTTCCCGCCTTCATCGACGAGCCCCACCTGTTCGGCCGACTGGCGGTACTGCACAGCCTCAGTGATCTCTATGCCATGAATGCCAGCCCGCACTCCGCCCTGGCCAATGTCTGCCTGCCCTGGCTGCACCCACGCCTGCAACGGCGAGACCTGCAACGCCTGATGGCCGGCGCCGTGTTCGAGCTGAACCGGGCCGGCTGCACCCTGGTGGGCGGACATACCATTGAAGGCCCGCAGCTGGCCGCCGGTTTCACCGTCAATGGCCGCGCCGCTGACGGCACGCTCTGGCAAAAAACCGGTGCCCGCCCCGGTGATGTACTGATCCTTACCAAGCCACTGGGCACCGGTATTCAGCTGGCCAGCCTGATGCATGGCCTGGCTCGCGGCCCCTGGTTGGATGCCACCCTCGACAGCATGCTGCAAAGCAACGCCCTGGCCCGCGATGCCCTGATCCCTTTCCAGCCTTCCGCCTGCACCGATGTGACCGGCTTCGGCCTGTTTGGACACTTGCACGAAATCTGTCAGCAGAGCGGTGTCATTGCCGAGCTGAACCTGCAGGACCTGCCCTTGCTGCCGGGCACCGAGGCCCTGCTGGCAAAGGGAGTGCGTAGCACCTTGCATCCGGCCAATGCCGCGCTGCTGACCCACTACGATTACCCGGGCACCGACGACACGCCGACACTGTTGGCCGGCTGTGATCCGCAAACCTGTGGCGGGCTGCTTGCCGCCCTGGCTGCGGAACAGGCGGATCAGGCACTGCAAGTGCTTGCACAAAAAGGGGTTTTTGCCAAGAAAGTGGGTAAAGTTGTTGTAAAAAACAGGCCGGATTCACCGATTCTTCTGCGTTAAGCGCTTAAGGTAATTGCGATTCCTTCCATCGCCCTTTTATCGATAAGGAGACCCAACCATGAAAAAGTCGCTCACGGCACTGCTGACCACCGCCGCCCTGATGCTTTCCCAGCTGATAATGGTGCCGGCCGCCCAGGCCGCCATGATCCAGAATGACACGGTACTGGCCCAGCAACAGCGGGCGGACATGGAAGCCAGAGTCATGCGCCTGATGGATCAGAAAGCCGCCGCCAGCGTGCTCAGCGACTATGGTGTCAGCAAGGATCAGGTGCAATCGCGTCTGAGCCACCTGTCCGACCAGGAACTTCAGCAGCTGGCAGACAAGGCCGATGACCTGCCCGCCGGCCAGGGCGTGGTAGGTGTGATCCTCGCCGTGATTCTGATTCTGGTACTGCTGGATCTGCTCGGTGCCACCAACGTCTTCCCGGCCATTCATTCACTGGGCAGTCAGTGATCACAACCTTGCACGGGCCCGCCAACCGGTGGGCCCGCCTGCTGGCCACGCTGGGCGGCATCCTGCTGCTCAGCGCCTGCCAGAGTTTCCCGCCCCCGGATCGCGCCAACGCCCGTCCCGAACAGCAACTCAAGGTACCCTTTGTGGCCCAGGAGAAATATCAGTGCGGGCCCGCGGCCCTGGCCATGATGCTGCAGTGGGCCGACAGGCCGGTGACCGCGGAGCAGCTGGTGCCAGAGGTGTGGCTGCCCGAGCGCAAGGGCAGCCTGGGCATCGAGTTGGAAGCCGCCGCCCGCGCCCGTGGCCTGATGGCCTACCCGGTGGATACGCCGGATGCCCTGTTTCGCGAGCTGCAACAGGGCCGGCCGGTGCTGATTCTGCAGAATCTGGCCCTGCGCAGCCTGCCCCAGTGGCACTTTGCCGTGGTCACCGGTTATCGCCAGGGCGGCGAACGGGTGGTGCTGCATAGTGGCACTCACCGCAACACCGTCAGCCACTGGAACCGGTTTATCCGCACCTGGGCCCGGGCGGACCTGTGGGGGTTCACCCTGGTGGCCCCCGGCCAGCTGCCCGCCAGCGCCACGGCGGATGGGCTGTTCCAGGCCATTACTCCGCTCCCCAACAGTGCCGATTTCTGGCCTGCCGCCGTGCGGGCCTTCCCTGACAGTGGCCAGCTGTGGTTCGGTCAGGGCAATGCCCTGTGGGCCGCGGGCCATTACGCCCGCGCCACCACCGCCTTTGAAAAGGCCACCGAAAAGGCCCCGGATCTGGCCGCCGCCTGGAACAACCTGGCCTACGCCTACAATCAGGCGGGTCAGCTGCAAGCGGCCCGGGACAGCATCTGCCAGGCTCGGCGGTTGGCACCGGATGACGCGGCCATTGCCGACAGCATGGCCGAGATTCTCGGTCAGTCCGACCCGGCGTCGGCCTGCGCCTCGTCGCCCGCCGGCTGATCCGGTGCCAGTTCCGGATGCTGCTCGATCAGTTGATCACGCTGTTCACGCAGCCGGGCCAGTTTGTGCTCGCCTTCCGCCAGCTGTTGCGGGTCAATGCCCTCTCGTTTGCCACGGGCGATCAACCCCTCCAGCACCCGGATCTTCTCGCCGGCGGCCTCCACAAAGAAGGCATAAACCTGCTGTTTCTGACGCAACTCGTACTGCTGATAGAGCTCGGGGTCAGCCAGTTCCGCCTCGGTGGGCGGCTCGCGCAGGTGGCTCTGGCGCACGATCGGCGGCGTACGCGGATCACCATGGGCCATGCCCTCGCGCAGGGCCGCCACCGCCGCCGGGGAAGGTACTGGCGTAGCCGGCGCTGATGGCTCGGCCTCAGTAGCCGGGCGCTGGCGTTCACCAATCACCGAGCCGGAAGACGCGCTGTCAGGCGCCGCTGCAGTGGCGGTTTGCGCCGGCGGTGCGACCGGTTGCGCCGCATCTTCGGAGACCGGTCCGCTGACTGGCAACCCCAGGATCACCGTCAGCCCCGCCACCAGCACCACACAGGCCAGCAATAACAGCACTCGCATCAGAGCACCTCATGATGAATGCGCACCCGGGCCTGGTCGGTGGTATCGGCCAGCAGGGTGCGGAATTGATCCAGCAGTTTTTCATGGGCCACGGCTCGACCGGCCCGATAACGGACCGCTTCACTGTCCACCGGCTGGTAGGCGGTATCACGCTGGTCCACCAGCAGGATCTCCCAATATACCGGGCCCTGACCATCCGGGCTGCGGAACGGTCGTGAGACCTGATTGGCCGGCTGCACAAAGGCCAGTGCCAGGGTCCAGTGCCCCAGGCGACTGTCACGGTCAATCCAGCCCAGCTCGCCGCCCTGCCGGCGGTCGTCGGCCACCGAGTAGCGCTGCAGGGCCTCATCAAAGCTCAGGCCCTGCTGGATGTCGGCGTAAACCCGGTCTGCCTGTTGTTGGCTGTCCAGGCGAATATGGCGGGCATGGACCCGCTGCACGTGGATGAACTCGTCCTTGTGGGCCTGATAGTAGGCCGCGATCTCCGGGGCGGTGACCTGGCTCACCATGTTACGCAGCGCGGGATTGTCGTCATGCATGTCGTGGTGCAGGCCCATCTGTTCCAGCAGCGCTTCACGGGCCATGGCATCGGCCACACAGCGGTCCACCGCCTGGCGGCTGGGCGCATCCAGCCCCGATTCATGCTCGAACCAGTACAACACATAGGCGGTGGCCAGATACTGGCGTACGGCTTCGCGGATGAAGCCCAGGTTGAGGTTCTGCATCTGCACCTTGAGTTGCACATTCTGGCGGCGATAGAGATCCCACAGGGTCAGGGTCTGCTCCGGCTGATCCGGGGCAAAACGGTAGCGGGCCAGCACATAGTCACGGGCCCGGTCCTGCTGCTCGGGGGTCAGTTCCGCGTATATCTGTTGCTGCAGGCTCAACATCGGCGCCAGGGCGTTTTCATCCAGGGCCAGCGGAGCGCTCAGGTAGCCGGTCACATCGGTCACCCCACTGCGCTCTACGGCAGCCTTGATCTGTCGCGAGAAGGCGGTACGCACCAGCTTGAAACGCTGCTGCTCGAAACGGGTCTGGCGGTCATAACCTACCCGCGGCGTCTGCTCCGACGGGCTGTCCGCTGCCGCCGTCTGCACCGACGCCAGCAGCCGGTTTTCCACCAGCCCCTTGAGCACGCTTTCCCGGGTGGCCTCGGGGTGGCGGACCTGGCTGGCCGCCACAAACACGTCCAGCGCCGCCAGCGGGATATCCTCACCATTGACCCGTGCGGCCACGTCACCGGGCAGCGGCCATTCATGCCAGACCACCACGGCCGCGGCCGCCAGCAGCAACACCATCAACAGGGGCAAGATTCTTTTCATGTGTCCTCCTGCGGGCCGGCGCCCTGTGCAGCACCGGCCCCTGTAAGCGGGTTATCAGGGATTGACCTGCAAGGCCGCGTGATCCAGCAGCAGAACCACCATGGCAATGGCATGGGGCACCACGACCCGTGCCACCTGTACCCGGTCGGCCTGGTCGGTGCTGGACAGCACGATGCCGCCATTGGCGTAGGCGATATCACCGCCCTGGGTCAACAGCGGGCGAATATCCGTGGCGGACGCCGCCAGCGGTGTGTAATCGGCCAGTGCCTGGGTGACCAGGGTGTCATCGTTAAGATTCTCGCTGTCGTAGTAATCGGCCACCCAGGACTCCCAGCCACTGTGATTCAGGGCGGAAGTGGTCCACACGTGGTGCGGCTGCAGCAGATCGGTGGTGTGCATCACATAGCCCAGTGTCTGGGCGGTGGGATTGGCCAGGAACTGCTGGTACCAGTACTCGCCCAGGTTATCGACGGGCTGGAAAGGCATTTCCTCGAAATCATCGTACATGGATTTACTGGACGTGCTGCCCTGGCGATAGTTGGCTTCGGTGATGCTGTAGGTGTTGTACTCGCTGTCATCGGCACAGCTCCAGAAACACCAACCGGTCATGCCACCGTTGCCATCGTCCATGTAGTCGCCCACCAGCCAGGTGGCGGCCAGGTTGTCGATGTCGCCCCATACGGTCAGCAGGTCATAGTTGTAACCGCCCAGGTCGTTACCGTGCACGTCCGGCCCGCGGGTGTGGTTCTGGAAGTGCCAGTAGGAGGTGTAGTTGACCAGCGAGGCGCCGGCGTTGAACACCGGTGCATAGACACAGTCGCCGGTCACGGCGCCACACAGGAAGGTATCCTGGAAGTCATCCACGTCATAGGCGCCCTGCCCCAGCACCTCGGAGAACTGGGCCATGGTATAGCCGGCGGCATTGACCCAGGCCTTGAGACGGTTGTATTCGGTGGTATCCGGGTGGTCCTGCATGTATTGCACCGCATCCATGGCGATACGCTTGTGGGTGACCTGCTGGAAGGCATAGGCCGGTGCAGAAATGATGGTGGCCGCAAGCAGGCCCAGTGCGAACAACGCTTTCATGATGATCCCCTCTTGTCGTTATGAAATGAATTGTTGTTATTGCGCAAACAATAACCAATCCGCCGATGCAGCCCTAGGACCTGGCCGGACAGAAAATGGACATTTTCTGACAGCGCCGTCGGGGCGTTTACAATGGCGGCTTCCAGAGTGACGGCGGGGAATGACAGAACGTGGACATCGTATTTGTGCTGGTGGAGCCGGCCCGGGCCGAGAACGTGGGCGCCGCCGCCCGCGCCATCAAGACCATGGGGTTTGATAGCCTGCGGCTGGTCAACGCCGGTGACCTGGACGCCGCCCACTGGGTGGCCCACCAGAGCAGTGAGCTGGTCAGCGGCGCGCAGCATTTTACTGACCTGGCCCAGGCCCTGACTGATGTGGATCTGAGCATTGCCTGCACTGCCCGCCGGCGCCTGCAAAAGGACCGCTACGTGGATGCGGACCAGTGCGCGGCCCTGCTGGCCGACAAGCACGCCGAGGTGGAGCGGGCTGCCATCGTCTTCGGTCGCGAATCCAGTGGCCTGACCGGTGACGAAGTCGCCCTGTGCGACCTGGCCAGCCGCATCCCGCTGGCCCACCCGCAACCGTCGCTGAACCTGGCCCAGGCGGTCATGGTCTACGCCTGGGAACTACGCAAGACCCTGCCCGCCAGCACCGCCAGCGGCCAGGTCAGCGGCGAGACCTATGCGCGGGCGCGTCAGGCTCTGGATGAAGGCCTGGCGATACTCAATATCGATGCTCAGGATAATCTGGCGCAATGGGTCAGCGAGTTGCTGCCGCTGGCCAATCAGCGGGAACTGGGGCTGGTGCGTCAGTTACTGCGCCGTTTGCAACAGCTTGATAAGCTCCACTCGAATCAATGAAGGAACACAAGGTTATGGATCAACGCCGCGGTTGGGTTTTCATTCTGCTGTTGCTGGCTTTGCCCCTGTCCGGTTGGGCGCAGACCTTCGGGCTGCCGGGCATCAGCGATCTGGAAAAGCAGATCAGTGACAACCAGCAAAGCAAGGACGCCACCGGCAACCAGGATGAAAAACAGCAGGAGCTGGAGCAGGCACTCAAATTCCGCCAGGAAATCGACGATAACAACAAGCAGATCAAGTCGCTCAAGCAGGATGCCGAGAAAACCCCGGTGAATCTCGCCCGCCTCAATCGCGACCTGGAAGACACCGATCAGCAACTGGATGTGGACTGGCAACAACGTTATCAGGATCTGTCCCTGCAAAAACTGGTTGAAGAACTGATCGATCAGCTGGATGCACTGGAACAAAACCAGAGCAAACTGGCGGATGTGAACAGCCAGCTGACCCACGAGCAGACGTTGCCGGAACACGCCCAGACCGATATCAGCCATGCCCTCAATCGTATGGCGGATATTCGCAGCGAATTGAACGTGAGCGGCGCGGATGACGCCATCGGCCAGGAAAAGCAGCAACGCCTGAACACGGAACTGAACGCCCTGCAGACGCGCATCGATCTGCGCAACCAGGAGCTTGCGGTGTCCGGCAAGAAGCAGGACGTGGCGCGGCTGCAGAAACGCTACCTGGAAGATCAGGAAAAGCTGATCGAGAAACGCCTCAACGCGCTGGAGCCACTGATCAACCAGCGCCGGGCCAACCAGCTGGCGGCCCAGGAAAAACAGTCCGGTCAGACCCTGCCCGCCTCGCTCAGCGACAACCCCCGCATCCAGGAAGAGCTGGCGGTCAACCAGAAGCTGCGCGAATCTCTCAGCAAGATCAACAACGATGTCAGCGAGCTGTTGCGCGATGCCATTGATACCAAGACCCAGCTGGACAAGGCCCGCAGTCTGGCAAGCACGGTGAAGGACCAGATCGACATGCTCGACGGCAGCCTGCTGCTGTCACGGGTTCTTTATGAACAACAGAAAAGTCTGCCCCAGGTACCGGTCAGCAACGAGCTGGACAAGGAAATCTCCGACACCCGACTCAAGCAGTTCGACATCAACCAGCAACGCCAGGAACTGGCCGCCCGCGACGTGCCGGACACCGGCAAGGACGGCAAGCCACTGGATAAAGAGCTGATCAAAACCCTGTCACTGCTGCGCGGTGATCGCCTGGAGCTTTACAGCCAGCTGGACCAGGAACTGGGCCGCAAACTGACCATCCTGGTGCGCACCCAGCTCAACCAGAAACAGCTGCGTGACATTGCCGAAAACCTGCACAATACCATTTCCGAACAGACTTTCTGGATGCCCAGCACCCAGCCCATCACGTTCTCCTGGATCGCCCAGCTCCCCGGCCAGATCGTCGATCAGGTGCAGAACATTCCCTGGCAGGATCTGGTGGAAGGGGCCACACGACTGCTGCGAACAAAATGGTACTGGCTACTGGTGGCACTACTGCCGGCCGCGGTGCTGTTGCTGCTGCGTGGCAAGATTCGCCGGCGCATCAAGGTCCTGAACCAGGATGTGGGTTTCTTGCGCCGCGACAGCCAGGGCCACACGCCCGGCTCCATTGCCCTGCTGGCCCTGACCGCCGCTCCAGGCCCGGCGGTACTGGCCATGCTGGGCCTGGGTCTGTGGCTGCAACCCGGCCAGCTGGCCACCGTGTTCGGCGCGGCACTGACCAAGATCGCCCTGCTCTGGATCGTAGTGGAGCTCGCTTACCGCTTGCTCAGTCCGCGGGGGATTGCCCAGCGCCACTTCCGCTGGGACGAGGCCTCCAATCTGATCCTGCGCCGGCGGTTGATGATTACCGGCGTTGCCATCGTGCCCATGGCGTGCATCATCGCCTTCGGCGAACAGTGGCCCGCGCAGCTCAGCAATGATCGCATTGGTCTGCTGGTGATGCTCGCCTGTCTGCTGGTGATCAGCATCACCCTGCCCAGCGCCGCCCGCACCTATACCCGCAGCCATGGCAACAAGGCCATACGCTATCTGGTCAACACCCTGTTCGCGGCGGCCCCTCTGGTGCTGGTGGTACTGATCGGCATCGGTTACTACTACACCGCCGTGCGGCTGACCGGGCGTACCATCGACAGTTTCTATTTGCTGATGCTGTGGATCGTGCTTGATGCCAGTGCCGTGCGCGGTCTGGCAGTGGCGGCCCAGCGGCTAGCCTACCGCCGTGCCGTGGCCCAGCGGCAGGCCGAGAGCAAGGACAACAGCGCCTCGGAAGCGGTGGAAGTGGAAGAGCCACAAATGGACCTACGTCAGGTCAACCAGCAGTCATTGCGGCTGATCCGCCTGGCGCTGGCCGCCGGCATCGGCCTGCTGCTCTATTGGGTATGGGCGGATATCCTGCACGCCTTCTCCTATACCGAGAATATCGTGCTCTGGCAGACCACTGAGGGCAGTGGCGCCACCAGTGGCTATGTGCCCATCAGTCTGGGCGATGTGATCGGCTCGCTGATCGTGGGCATCATCACCTTCCTGCTGGCCAGCAACCTGCCCGGTCTGCTGGAAGTGCTTGTGCTGTCGCGTTTCGAGCTACGCCAGGGCACCAGTTATGCCACCCGCACCCTGCTCTCCTACGTGATCGTCGCCACTGGCCTGATGATTGCGCTGGGCACCCTGGGGTTAAGCTGGGACAAACTGCAATGGCTGGTGGCCGCTCTGGGCGTCGGCCTGGGTTTTGGCCTGCAGGAAATCTTCGCCAACTTCATTTCCGGCATCATCATCCTGTTCGAACGGCCCATCCGCATCGGCGATGTAATCACCATCGGCAATCTGGATGGCACGGTCAGCCGCATTCGCATCCGCGCCACCACCATCATTGATTTCGACCGCAAGGAAATCATTGTGCCCAACAAGGTGTTCGTGACCGAACGGCTGATCAACTGGTCGCTGTCGGATACCGTGACGCGGATCGTGCTCAAGATCGGCTTTGCCTACGGCTCGGATCTGCAGAAGTGTCGCGACATCATGCTCAAGGCGGCCCGCGATCATCGCCTGGTGCTACGCGACCCGGAACCGTTGGTGTTTTTCATGGGCTTTGGCGCCAGCACCCTGGACCACGAACTGCGCGTGCATGTGAACGATATCGGCGACCGGCTGGTGGCCACCGACGAACTGAACCGTCATATCGATACACTGTGCCGGGAACAGGGCGTGGAAATTGCCTTCAGCCAGCTGGATGTGCACATCCGCCACCATAGCGGTGACGAGCTGTGTATCGAGGACAAAAAGCCGAAACCGCCCAAAGACGGTGAAGATCAGAACCACTGACCGGTGGGGCCCGGGCGGTCAGCTTTCCAGCCAGACATCCCGGGCCCATTGCCAGATGGACCCGAAGCCCTCCTCATCAACACCGGTCTCGGCACTCCACAGCAGCACCTGACCATCCTGACTGACGGCATACAGGTCCTGGCCGCTCCAGCACAGGGGGATCAGGTAACGGGGCAGCCCCTGGTCCCAGGCCTCGGCGGCCAGCTCCGGCAGGTAGGTATGGGCATGGGGGTCGGTCACCGTGGCTGGCTCCAGGCTGCCGCAGATCACATCACTGACGGTGAGCAGAAATTCCTTGTAGTCACCGGGCAACGGGATCAGCAACTCTTCCTCGATTTCCACCAGCCGGTCGTCATCCGGCAGCTCCAGAGCCACCAGCGATGGCTGGTGACGTTCACGAAGCATTGCAATTACATCTTCCATAAAACCCTCACGAGGATGAACGCCGGAACGGGAACCAGAACTGTTTCACCACCCCTTCCGGGACCCGGGTACTGGCTCGGGTTCCATAGCGGGCCGCCAGCCGGTCCGGCATGAACAGGGTACCAAAGACTTTGTCATAGAATGGCAGGAAAGCCGCGTAATTCCGGTCCACCGCCTCGTCCTCGGACGAGTGATGCCAGTGATGGAATTCCGGCGTGGCAATCAGCCAGCGCACGCCGGGAAAGCGAAAACGCACATTGGCATGAATGAAAATGGCATGGAAGGACACGAATACCAGGTAGGCATACACCGCCGACGGCGCAAAACCCAAAAAGAAGATCGGCAGGTAACCGGCAAACCGGTTGGCGACGATTTCCACCAGGTGCAGCCGTGACGACGCCAGCCAGTCCATCTGTTCGCTGGAGTGATGCACCGCATGAAATTTCCACAGCCAGGGTACTTCATGGAAGGCACGGTGAATCCAGTAACTGGCGAAATCCACCACCAGCAATATCTCGATGAACTGCAACCATAGGGGTTGCGCGGCAATGGCCTGCTGAAAGCCCACATGAACCTTGTCGTGCAGGAATACCTGGATGGGAATCACGGTGAAGAAACTGATCAACTGCAGCCCCACATGGCTGAACAGGAAATATTTCATGTCCGTGATCCAGCCCTTGCGCAGAGTCTTCTGCGCCGGGTCCTTGGGGTAGGCGCGCTCCATGGGAATGAACACCAATGCCAGCACCAGCAAGGTAAGCACGAAATAGTCGAGCCCGGCATACAGGCTGCGCCCGTCCACCGGCGACACCTCCAGCCGCCCGGAACCGATCAGGGCTGCCATGCAGGCCAGCACCATGCCTGCCAGCCCATAGCGCCGGTCCGCATGGCGAAAGACACTGACAAAGCCGCAGACAAACCCCACGCCAATACCGGCAAACAGCACGCCACGCAGGATGCCGGCGTCATAGAAACCGCGAAATTCCGGTGTCGTGAACAGGCCCGGGTAGAGAAAACAGAAACTGGCCAGTACCGCCAGCAAGCCCAGCCCAATGGACACGGTGGCGGTGATCTTGCCCTGCCCCGGTGTCAGATCCACCTCTTCGAAACGCTCGCGCAGATAGTCCGTCATGGTTGTTACCTCCCCCCTTAATCCTTGCATACCCCCGGCTGAAAGCCAGTACAGCCGCGGTAACAAGCTGCTACACTTGCCGTTCAATTCGGGGCCGGCTCAGCGCCGACCCGAGACCCCGTATTTCCTGTTAACCGGCGTCCATCCGAGGCCCCCGCGCAGTATGCCATTAATTACCCTTCGAGAGATTCAACTCAGTTACGGTGACAAACCCCTGCTGGATCACGTCAACCTGGCCATCGACAGCGGCGAACGCCTGTGTCTGATCGGCCGTAACGGCGCCGGCAAGTCCACCTTGATGAAGGTACTGGCCGGCGAGATCCAGGCCGACGACGGCCAGATCGAAAAGCCCCAGGGGCTGACCGTGGCCCGGCTGGAGCAGGAGGTCCCCGATGATCAGGAACACAGCGTGCATCATATGGTGGCCCAGGGGCTGGGTGAGCATGGCGCGTTGCTCAGCGAACATGCGCAACTGAGTCACCAGCTTGCCGATGGCAATGAGCGCATTCTCGCCCGCTTTGAGCAACTCACCGGCGAGATCGAGGCCCGTGGCGCCTGGCAGCTCTCCCAGCGGGTGGAGACGGTGCTGTCAAAACTGAACCTGGATGGCGACCAGCCCTTTGCCGGGCTGTCCGGCGGCATGAAACGTCGGGTCCTGTTGGCCCGCTCACTGGTACAGGAGCCGGATATCCTGCTGCTGGACGAGCCCACCAACCACCTGGACATGGATTCCATCCAGTGGCTGGAAGAGTTCCTCAAAAGCTTCGGCGCCACCCTGGTATTCATCTCCCATGACCGGGCCTTCATCCGTGCGCTGGCCACCCGCATCATCGAACTCGACCGCGGCAAACTGACCAGCTGGCCGGGCAGCTACGAGAAATACCTCAGTGGCAAACAGGCGGCCCTGGACGCGGAGGAAAAAGCCAACGCCGAGTTCGACAAAAAGCTCAGCCAGGAAGAAAAGTGGATTCGCCAGGGCATCAAGGCCCGGCGTACCCGCAACGAAGGGCGCGTGCGTGCCTTGAAAGCGATGCGCGAGGAATTCGCCCAGCGTCGCAACCGCACCGGCACCGCCAGTCTGACCATTCAGAGCGGCGACAACTCCGGCAAGATCGTGGTGGAAGCCGAGCACATAAGCTATGCGATCGGCGACAAGCGCATTGTGCACGACTTTTCCACCACCCTGATGCGCGGCGACCGGATCGGTATCCTGGGCCCCAACGGCTGCGGCAAATCCACCCTGATTCGGCTGTTGCTGGGCCGGCTGGCACCGGACAGTGGCAACGTCAAACTGGGCACCCAGTTGCAAGTCGCCTATTTTGACCAGCTGCGCGATACCCTGGATGAGGAAAAGAGCGTGATCGACAACGTGGCCGAAGGCTCCGATGTGATCACCCTCAATGGCCAGAACAAGCACGTGATCGGCTACCTGCAGGATTTCCTGTTCGACCCGGGCCGGGTACGCCAACCGGTGAAGTCCCTGTCCGGTGGCGAGCGTAACCGCCTGCTGCTGGCCAAGCTGTTCACCAAACCCTTCAATCTGCTGGTGCTGGACGAACCCACCAACGACCTGGACGCGGAAACCCTGGAACTGCTGGAAGAACAGCTGATGAACTACCAGGGCACCCTGCTTTTGGTCAGCCATGACCGGGAATTCATTGATAACGTGGTCACCTCCACCCTGGTATTCGAGCAGGGTACACTCAACAGCTATGTGGGCGGTTACCAGGACTGGTTGCGCCAACGTCCGGAACCCGTGGCGGAAAAAACCGTCAAAGCGGCCAAGCCGGTGACAGCGGCCGCCAAGGCCGAACCACCGGCCAAACGCAAGAAACTGTCGTACAAGGACCAGCGCGAGCTGGAGCAGCTGCCCGAACGTATCGAGCAGCTGGAAGGCGAGCTGGAAGCAGTACAGCTGAAGCTGGCCGACCCGGCCCTCTACAAGGGCGATGCCAGCGACATTACCGCACTGCAGTCACAGCAACAGGAACTGCAGACCACGCTGGACGCAGCCTACCGCCGCTGGGACGAACTGGACAACTAGCCCCGGTCAGGCCGGGGCGACAAGGAGTGACCGTGCTGAAACGTCTTTCCCTGATTACCCTGGCCCTGCTGATTGCCCTGCCCGGCTGGGCCACCGAACTGGAAGATGAAGAACGCGCCCTGGAGCGCCAGCAGGAAGAGAACGCCCCGGCCAAACCCAAGCCGCCGCACATCAAGGCGCCCAATGAAGAGGTCACCGAGACCGGCAAGGCGCCGCCGGATTCCACCACCAGCGAACCGCGCAAGGCCCTGTTCCTGCTTGGCGAGACGGTGGAACCGGGTACCTTTGCCACCCTGCACTGGACCCCGGACCAATCCTTTGCCTCCATTGCCACGCCGGTGCCGATACTGGTCGCCCACGGTAGTAAACCCGGCCCCCAGCTATGTCTGACCGCGGCGGTTCACGGTGACGAGCTGAACGGCATCGAGATGGTTCGCCGGCTCATGTACGAACTGGAACCGGAAGGGCTGGCCGGCACCGTGGTGGGCGTTCCCATCGTTAACCTGGACGGTTTTCGCAATGGCAGCCGCTATCTGAGTGACCGCCGTGACCTGAACCGTTACTTCCCCGGCAACAAGAACGGCAGCGCCGCCTCACGGGTGGCCTATTCCCTGTTCCACAACATCATCCAGCACTGCGATTACCTGGTGGACCTGCATACCGGGTCCCAGAAACGGGTCAACCTGCCACAGCTGCGCGCGGACCTGGAAAACCCGGATGTGGTGGCCTTTGCCAAACACTTTGGCGGCATCACCGTGCTGCACAGCCCCGGGGTCAGTGGCATGCTGCGCGATGCCGCCGTCAACGATGGCATCATCGCCGTGACCATGGAAGCCGGCGGCCCCAACCGCCTGGAAGAAAAAGCCGTCAGCTACGGCGTGCAGGCCATCGAAACGCTGCTGGAAAACCTGGACATGCGCAAGGCCAGCCATTTCTGGGGCGCACCGCAACCGGTCTTCTACGAATCCAAGTGGGTACGCGCTGCCCAGGGGGGCATCCTGCTCTCCGAAGTCAAACTCAATGACAAGGTGAAAAAGGGGCAGATACTGGGCACCGTCACCGACCCGATCAGCAACACCGGCAGCGCCATCATTGCGCCCTACAATGGCCGGGTACTGGGCCTGGCGGTCAACCAGGTGGTCCATGCCGGCTTTGCCACCTTCCGCATCGGTGAAGAGAAGAGCACGGAAGAGGTGGAAGCCCAGGCCGAGGAAAAAGCCAAGCAGAGCTCCGAAAAAGGCGATGATCCACAGTCACAAACGGAGCCCGACAACGAGGACAAGGAGCGCCCCTCCGAGCCTGCGCCAGAGGATCAGCGCCCGGCCTCGGCCACTCCGGAAAGCGCTGACAAAACGCCCCGTAAACAGGCCAGCGCCAGCACGCCCACATTGACGGAAAAAGAAGAACAGACCAGCGAATAACTGGTTCATCGCGTCATTGCGGGAATTCAGCCTGGAGCAACGTCTGAGGTCGGACGTCAGACGCGACAGGCTGAAACCTCAAAGTCCTGAACCCCAGAACCTTCACCGGCTCGTCCCCTGGGGCGTTTTTTTGCAAACGAATAGGGCTTGTTCGCGTGCAAGCACGCTCCCACAGGCAATACCAGGGTTTGCGGAGGCTGCTTGCAGCGAAGGGGGCGCGCAGGCAAGAAACGCCCCGAAATATCAATTACCGCGCAAGCTATCCAGGCTTGAGATTGGCGTCGGACCTCTGACGTCCGACCTTATACGTTTTCCCGCTAATCCACGAAGAACCCAATAACTGCGGCAACAAGGTTCAATGCCGTTCACTCAAGCTCCCAACCTTCCAGATAAGGTACCCTCTCCCGCTTGCGGGAGAGGGACAGGGAGAGGGTGATTCAACTGTTGAGAGCAGGCCGTCTTTTGAAATGCTAAAAATGCGGCTTATTCAGCCGTTCACAAAAGCTGCTTGAGGGCGTCGTGAACCGGAGTCTCCCCCTTGATCACGTCAAACTCCCGGTTGACGGTATCTACCTGCAGGCTTACCGCCAGCACCCGGGCCACGTCCTCACGGGAAATATCACCGAAGTCGTCCAGTCGTTTGGCCAGTTTGACCTTGTCCAGGGGCGGCTCTTCAGTGAGACGGCCGGGGCGGACGATGGTGTAATCAAGGCCGCTGTCACGCAGATGGTTGTCGGCATTCTGCTTGGCAACAAAATAGTGGCGCATCTTTTCCGGGCCACTATCCGGGTCATCGGCGCGCATGGAGCTGACCATTACAAAGCGTTTGACGCCCTCTTCCCGGGCCTGGTCCACCAGCGAGATGGCGCCGTTCTGGTCCACGTCCACGGTCTTTTCCGGGCCGGTATGCGGGCCGGAGCCGGCGGTGAAGACCACCGCGTCCTGGCCGGCCAGTGCCTGCCGGCAGTCGCCTTCCAGGTCTGCAACGACCACGTCGTGGGCACCCAGCTCGCGCAGGGACTCACCCTGGGCCGCATCACGGACCATGGCGCGCACGGTCATGCCTTCGGCAACCAGGTGGGGAATGAGACGACGACCAATCTTGCCGTTGGCCCCGGCAATCAGAACGTTCATGCTGTCCTCCTGACAGTGACTGTCATCATGGCTGTACAGACAGCATGGGTGGCCGGCGCCTTATTTCAAGGTGAGGCATCCCATTGCTGGGGGACTTTTTGCAATTGATGGATGTCGTAGCCGCGATCGGCCGTGATGTTCACCAGCGCCTGGTACTGTTCATCGCTGAGCTGCGGCTGGCGGGCCATAATCCATACATAGTCACGTTTCTGACGACCGATAATGGTGGTCTGGTAATCCTCACCAACATACAACACACGGAAATCCGCCTTGAACGGCCAGATAAAGCGCATCCCCCAGATCGCCGGGTTCTCGCGACTGACAAAGCCGGTGGGTGTCATGCGTTTGAGCTCGGCATCGAAACTGCCATCACGGAAGGTGAAGGTGGTTGCCACCTTGTAGGGCCCCACCCGCTGATAACTCTCCACCGCATTGTGGGCGCCCTTCTCCGGCGGCGTGGGAATATTGGCGATCACGTACCAGTCGCCCATGAAGCGATCCAGATTGAGATCATCGGCCACGGCAATGGGCCGCGGGTCGGTTGTCTGACAGGCCTGTAACAGCATCACACTCACTATGATTAACCAGCGCATGGGAGGTCCTCCTGAAAAGAAGGTACCGGCCCGCTGAAAAAGAAAGTGTGAAGAATCAGGCCGCCTCCACCGTCACCGGAATGCCATTGAGCTGGGCCATGGCGGTGAGCGATTCCACCCGGTCATTGCCGATCACGTCATTGACACTCTGGCCGGCGGCACTGCGTGCCACTTCCAGCTGCACCCCCTCACGATCATGGCCCCAGCCGTGGGGCACGCTGATCACACCGGGCATGATGTCCTCGCTGATCAGTGCCGGCAGCGTGATGCTGCCGGTGGCCGAACGCACGGTAACCGCCGCGCCCGGCTCGATGCCCAGCCGCGCGGCATCCTCCGGATGCAGCATCACATCACAGCGGCCCTTGCCCTTCACCAGCCGCTGGCTGTTGTGCATCCAGGAATTGTTGCTGCGGATATGCCGGCGGCCAATCATCAGTAACTGGTCCCTGGCCACTGGCTCCGGCAGGGTCAGTGCCGCCAGCGGTTCGCGGTAGAGCGGCGGCACCAGCGGAATGCGGTTGCCCGCCGTGAACAGACGCTCAGGCAACATGGGTGTCAGCGCGCCCAGGTCAATGCCGTGGGGCGCCTCCAGCAGGGTTTTCAGCTTCATGCCCTTTTGCCGGCTGCGCAGCAATCGCCAGGCAACTTTCGGCAGGGTATGCAGGCCGTCGCGCTTGAGCCGGCCAAACACCTTGCCGGCATGGCTGTAAGGCCCCAGGCGCAACCCCAGATCAACCAGGCCCCGGTCGCCCATGCGCGACAGAAAGCCGTCCAGCATCTGAGCCTGCAGGCGCTGACGACGGGTTTTGGCGTTGAGGCGGTTGAGCCTGCTCATCAGGCCCAGCATGATTTCCCAGTCATGCAGGCTGCCCTCGGGCTTGTCGAACAGCGGCTCGGAAAACTTGGCCACGTTGCGTACCGCCACCGCCTGAAAAATGGGGTCGAACTGGGCGTGTTCCAGCTGCCCGGTGGGCGGCAGGATGATATTGGCGTGGCGGGTGGTTTCGTTGATGTAGAGGTCGATGCTGACCATGAAGTCCAGACCACCCAGGGCCTTTTCCAGCCGGTTACCATCCGGACAGGACAACACCGGGTTGCCGGCATGGGTGACAAAGGCCTTCACCTGCCCGGCGCCGGGCGTGAGCATTTCATCGGCCAGGGTGGTGACCGGGAACTCGCCGGCAAACTCCGGATAGCCGTGCACCCGGCTGCGATAGCGGTTGAAGCCACCGGTATCGCCGCTGAGACCGGCGATGGCAACGATATCGAAGGCCGGTCGGGTGAACATGACACCGCCTTCCCGATCCAGGTTGCCGGTAAGAATGTTGAGTACGTAGACCAGCCAGGCACTGAGGCTGCCATGGGCGCTGGTGGTGACACCCACCCGCGAATACACCGCGGCGCGGGAAGCCTTGGCCAGATCCCCGGCCAGCTGGCGGATCGCCCCGGCGGACAGGCCCACGGTGTCGGCCACCCGCTCCGGAGTCCAGGGCGTCACCATCTCTTCCAGCAACGCCATATCATCGACCAGGTCCGCCAGGCGGCCCGGTGCTACCCGTTTTTCCTCGAACAGGACCTGGGTCAGGGCCAGTAGCAGATAGACATCGGTGCCGGGGCGAATGAAGTGATGTTCATCGGCCACTTTGGCGGTTTCCGTGCGGCGGGGGTCCACCACCACCAGCCGGCCCTTGCGCGCCTGCAACGCTTTCAGGCGGCCGCGGATATTGGGCACGGTCATGATCGAACCGTTGGAGGCCATGGGATTACCGCCCAGCACCAGAAAATAATCCGTGCGGTCGATATCCGGGATCGGAAACAGCGCCTGGTGACCGAATAGCTGCAGGGTGGCCAGCTGATGGGGTAACTGATCGGCGGAGGTGGCACTGTAACGCTGGCGGGTGCGCAGGGCCTTGATGAAGGGCGCCAGCATCAACAGGGCACCATGGTTATGGGCGGTGGGGTTGCCAAAATAAACGCCGACACTGTCCTTGCCATGCTGGCGCTGGATGGCATGCAGACGCTCGGCGGTTTCATCCAGGGCCTGCTCCCAGCTGATCGGCTGCCAGCCATCGGCGGTACGTTTGACCGGGTGACGCAGACGGTCCGGGTCGTTATGCAGATCCTGCAAAGCCACGGCCTTGGGGCAGATATGCCCTTCACTGAAGGGGTCGGCCTTGTCGCCGCGAATGGCAATGATCTGGTCGCCCTGGTGTTCGATTTCCAGGCCGCACATGGCCTCACAGAGATTACAGTTCCGGTAGTGCAGCTGTTTCATCCTTGACGTCCACTGGCTGGCAATAGCTTCTTATTTAACAGATTCGGGACCGGGACACTATGACGCACTAATCACCCAGCACCTTGAAACGGCGCACCAATCGAAAGCCCTGGTCGTCCACCAGGGTCAGGGTGTGCCAGCCGGGTGCCGCCTCGATGGCCCACTCGTGGAAATGGCGAGTCTTGCCCAGGTACGTATCGTCCAGATGCCAGAACAGGGTGGCATCACTGCGCTGGTGAACGGCGCGGAACACCGCCCGCCCCCGGCGGCCATCCAGCTGCACCGGGATATACAGTGCCGAACCGGCATGGGGATAGATCAGGTCCATGGGCGCTCGCTCGTTCATGGCCCGGGCGCCGGCCACGCAGTCCGCCCGCCAGGCAGGCAACGGCCGGTAATCCGGATGGCGCCGCTGGTAGAACCAGGCCTGGGCCGGCGGCAGCACGAACCAGTCCCGGTGCTGCATCTGGCTGACCGGCTGGCAGCGACTGTGCACCCGCTGGCCGTTGCCATCCAGATGGACCCGCACATGGTTGGGGGTAACGGTCTCGAAATGGCTGTGCCGCGGCGCCAACCGATCCACGGTGGTGCAACGCCCCCCGGCCAGGTAGCCATCATCGGCACAGACCTGCACGGTTTTCAGGTCACCCAGCGGCGCCTCGGGCCAGCCGCTGCTGCCCAGCAGGCTGAATACATCCAGCATCAGCGGGGCGGCGGTGGTGGCGCCACTCAGGTGCGGGGCCGGCTCACCATTGCCGTTGCCGGCCCAGACGCCCACCGTGTAGCGGCCATTGCTGCCAATCGCCCAGGCATCGCGCAGGCCGTAGCTGGTGCCGGTTTTCCAGGCAATCGGCTGGCTGGAGCTGAACAACCGCCATTGGCGGGAAATGCCCGGCCGGGCCACATCGCGCAGGGCATCCAGGGTCAGCCAGGCGGCGCCGGCACTGACCGGAAAGGCCTTTGTGCCCGGCCGTTGCCCCTGCAACAGACTGACGCCCCGGTCCGGCTGGCCGGCGGCCCGTGCAAACAGGCGGGCGTAAATACCGGTAAGGTCGGCCAGGGTGCCCTCGGCGCCACCGAGAATCAGGGTCAGGCCGTAATCGTCCGCGGGCCGGAACAGGGTGGTCATGCCCATGGTGCGCAGCTGGTGATGGAAGCGCCCGACCCCGTAGCGGCGCAGCATGCGCACGGCGGGAATATTGAGCGATTCACTGAGCGCCTGGTGGGCCGGCACCGCGCCGCGGTACTGGTGATCGTAGTTCTCCGGGCTGTAGCCACCATAGTTGGTGGGCAGGTCCGGCACCAGGGTATCCGGCAGAATCAGACCGTCATCGAGCATCAGGCCGTAGAGCAATGGTTTGAGCACGCTGCCGGTGGAGCGCGGGGCGCTGGCGATATCCACGGCCGCACCGTATTCCACCGGATCCCCATGGGTGTCATTGCCGACCCAGACGCGGGTGGCCAGATCGCGATGGCCGATCACCAGCACCGCCAGGTTATGCACGCCCTCGCGCCCCAGCCGCCGACCGTGGCGGTCGGCCAGCTGCCGAACCCGTTGTTGAAGGTCCGCATCGAGAGTGGTGTGCAGCACATCCCCGGCATGATCGCTGGCCAGCCGGTTGAGCAGTCGCGGGGCCAGCTGAGGCAATGGCCGGGGCGCCGCCGGCAGCGGTTCCAGCAAGGCCAGCTGCAGGTCGCGCTCGTCCAGTTCGCCCTGCTCGTGAAGCTGATGCAACAGACGGTCGCGCTTTTGCTTGAGCCAGCCACGATTGCGCCCCGGGTGAATCAGCGCCGGGGCGTTGGGCAGCACCGCCAGCAACGCGGCCTCGGCCCAGCTCAGGGCCGCCGGTTCCCGACCGAAATAACGCCAGGCCGCCGCCCGCAGCCCGACGATATTGCCACCAAAGGGCGCCCGCCCGGCATACTCGGCGAGCAGGGTCTGTTTGCTGAAATGCCACTCCAGCTGCAGGGCCAGCAGCGCCTCGTAGGTCTTTTCCGACAGGGTGCGCGGCGGGTCGTCGCGCAGCAGGCGCGCCAGCTGCATGGTGAGCGTGGAGCCACCACTGACCACACGGCCGGCCCGCAGGTTACTCCAGGCCGCCCGGGCAATGGCCAGCGGGTCCACCCCCGGATGCCAGTAGAAGCGCCGGTCCTCGAAGCTCAACAGGGCCTTGCGGTACTTGTCCGGTAACTGTCTCAGCGGTGCGAAGCGCCACTGCTGATCGCTGGCAATGCGTGCCGACAGCAGGCGCCCCTGTCGGTCCAGCACCATGGTGGCATAGGGGGTATGCGCCAGCCGCGCCGGCAGCGGCAACCACTGCAGTGCCGCCATGATCAACAGCAGCCCCAGCCCCGACGCGAGCAGTACGCGCCGGGACGGTTTACACCGCTTCATGCTTGCCTCGCTATGGGTTTCAGGGTTTCACCGTCACCCACTGACCGGCACTGCGAGCCTGCTTGCTGCCGTCATACATGGCCTCCACCGTCCAGGCCGGCAGGTAATAGTGGCCGGCAAAGGAGGCATTGAGATCCACCGACAGGCTGATGGACTTGCCCGCTGGCAGGTCAAAGTAGCTGAGCACACGGTCATCGCGCAGGTCCTGATAGGTCACCGGCGGCTGATCCTTGTCATCCTGCTGCTCGGCACTGCCACTGAGCCGGCTACTGGTAATCTGCCAGCCGGAGGGCAGAATCTGGGTCAGCGCGAGATTCTTCAGTTCCCGCCCGGAGGTATTGGTCACCACCACCCGGGCGTGGAAATCCGTGCCCTGGGTCAGGGTGGTCGGGTTAACCGCCTGTCCATTGTCATCGCTGAAACGAGCATTGAGCCGTAGCCCGTCACTGACCGGTTGCTCCTGACCCGGCGGCGGGGTGCCGGTATTGCTGAGGGTGACAAACAGCTTGCGCTCGCTATCGTTGCGTACCGCCACGCCCCGGTAATCGTCCCCCTGAAGGGCCTGCTGATAGACCGGTGAACGGGCCTGCAGGTCCTGCCAGCTCTGCTTGCCATCACGCCAGGCAAAGCGGTACCCCTCGTCGCCCTCCTTGCCGCCGGCATAGCGGGCCATGGCCATCAGGGCCCAGGCCGTGGACTGGGTGCTGTACCAGCGCTCGCTGGCCAGCGAGGCAGCCACATCGTCGGCCAGCTCCCAGGCGCCATTGTCATCCCCGGCGCCCTCCTTCACGGTCAGGCGAATGGCCTGATCACGCAGGCTGGAGCCGTAGGTGTAGCCCGGTGCCTGGTAGGGCACCACTGCCGATTCACCGGCGATCAGCTCGGCGGCCACCGGCGACAGGCCCATCTGCTGATAGGCCGCGGCCAGCAACCAGCGGCCATTGTGATAGCTGGCCCAGCGACCGTAATCCTTGTCTGCCAGGTTAAGCCGCTCACGCAGGCGGTTCATGGCCCCCACCTGCGGCTTGCCGGCCAGTGCCAGGGTGTAGAGCCGGTAGGCCTCGGCGCTCCACTCCCAGGGCCGCTGCCCCAGTGTCTGGGTGCGGCGGATCTGATAACGCTGCCAGTCCTCCAGCATCTGTGCCGGTACCGCATACCCCAGGCGGCGAGCCTCCAGCAGGAAATGCCCGGCATAGCTGGTACCCCAGTCACTGGCGCTGGCCAGGCCCGGCCAGTAACTGAAGCCGCCATCGGTGAGCTGGAAGTGACGCAGACGCGCAATACCGGCTTCCACGTTCTTTTGCAGCGTCTGCTGCTGCTCGTCACTGAGGTTGACCAGCTGGGGCAAATACAACTGTGGCAGCACCGCAGAGGTGGTCTGCTCAATGCAGCCATGGGGATAGTTGAGCAGGTAGTTGAGCCGCCGTTCCAGCCCCATGGCCGGCAGGGTACTGACCGTCAGGGTGCCGGCATTGGTGCCGGGCAAACCGTGCGGCATGAACTGGCCGGCCCAGGTTTCCCCCGCCTGCAACACATGACGCTGCTCCCGGGTAGTGGGTGGGTTGGCGGCACGGACCGGCAGGGTCACGGTTTCCGTGGCCTGCTGGTCGCCGGCACGGGCGGTGACGGTCACCTGGCCCTTGCCCACCTGCTTGTTGGCGTGCAGGCGCAGCATCGCTATCTGATCCCCGCTGCCGTCAAAGTGCAGCGTGGCACTGCCCTGCTCCACCGTGAACAGAGCATCGTCGGCCTTCACCGACAGGTTGACCGTTTTCAGGTTGTCATCGGTGACGAACACGGTCACCGGCAGGGCCACGCTCTCCCCTGGCCCCATGACCCGGGGCAGTGTACTCAGCAGGGTCAAGGGCTGGGTCACGGTGACATCCTGGCTGGCCTTGCCATAGGCACTATCGGTGCCGGCCACCACCATCACCCGCACCTGCCCCATGTAGGCCGGCAAGGTGATGCTGTGATGGGCGGTTTCGTTGTCATCCAGCTGGAAAGGACCAAGGAATTTCACCACCGGCGGGAAACGCCGGCGCTGCTTTTCGTGCCCGTCTTCCAGTGCATCGGAGCCGCCCAGCGCCAGTAGCTGATCGAGCTCCGCGCCGTAGGCTCCCACTACCATGTCGTATAGATCCCAGGTGAGCACGCCCAGGGCCTCACGCTTGTAGAAGGCATCATGGGGGTCCGGGGTACGGAAGTTGGTGAGCCCCAGCAGCCCCTCGTCCACCACCGCCAGGGTGTAGGTCATGGCATGCCCTTGCTTCTCGCTCACCGCCACACTGAAAGTCTGGCCGGGCTTGACCTGCTCGGGCGCCTTTATCTGCGGCGTCAGCCGGGTGGCCGGGTCGTCCACCAGCAACGGCACCACGCCATAGAGGCGGATGGGCCGGTCATTGTCACGCTGGTGGGGCTGCAGCAGCGCCACGTTCACATAGACATTGGGCGCCATCTCGGCGGTCACCGGGATATCCAGGGTCTGGGCCTGGCCGGTGGCCGGGAGCCAGTAGTGATCCAGCACCCGGCTGCCGGTTTCCAGGCTCACCAGCAGGCGACCACTGGCCACTGACGGCAGTTCGATATGGGCGGTATCACCAACCTGGTAGCGCGGCTTGTCCGCAGACAGGGACAGGCGGGTGGCGGCATCCTGGCTGCCGGCGGCCTGATCCCAGCTCCAGCCCAGATAGACAGTCTGCGCCGTGCAGTGTTGCCCGTCCTGCTCGCAGACCCGAATCAGATGCCGGCCCCAATCATAATCGGCGCCATCCAGCTGCCAGAGTGCATGACCATCCTGATCGGTGGTGACGTGAGCGCGGGTGACCTCTTTGGTGTTCGGGTCACTGATGAAATTGGTGAGCTTGTCGTCGGAGCGATCCCACCACCAGCGCCAGTCGATGCGGTAGACGGTGATATCCAGGGCCCGGTCCGGGTCCGGTTTACCGTCACTGTCCAGGCTGACCAGATCGATGCCGTGTTTTTCATCCCGGGACAGGGAGTCCCCCCAGCCACTTCCCCTGGGCACCTTCATGCCCACCCAGTGGTGATAGGGATAAACCGGCACACTGCGCACCTGGGTGCTGTAATCACCACTGTTTTCAAATACCCGGGTGGTCAGTACTGCACGGACCATGCCGGGCGCCTGCTCCACCGGCACCTGCAAGGGGAAGGAGGCATTGCCACTGGCATCAAGCTGGCCGTCAAAGGCCGTAAAGGGTTCGCTTTTGAGGGCCCGGGTGGGATCGTCAAAGTGGTAGGCCTGATAGCCGTCAAAGGTGGTGGCACGGCCGCTGACGCGCACTTTCACATCGGCCTTGAGACGCGATGCGGTGGCGCCATTGAGCCACTGGGAGAACAGCGTGACCGGCTCGCCCTGGTTGGCATGGAGCCACTCGGGCAGACCCAGCTCGATCTTCAGGCGATTGGGCTTGATCGCCTCCACCCGCACCGGGGTATCGAAATAGCGCTGGCCCAGCCGGGCCACCGCCCGCCAGTTACCGGTGGGGGCCTGCTCATCGGTGTGCAGGGTAAAGGCGTAGAAGTTGCCCACCGGCTTGTCCAGCGTATAGCTCTTGACCTTGTTACCACGCGGATCGAACCAGTCCAGGGTCAGCGGGTGATCATCGGGAATGCGGTGCTGCTTGTCCTGCAGGATGAATGTCAGGTGGATATCGTCACCGGGCCGCCAGACATCCCGCTCGCCATAGAAGAAGCCCTTGAGCCCGTCGCGAACCTGCTCACCACCGGTGTTGAACTGGTTGGTGGGCAGGGCCCGGTTGCGGGCCAGTTTCAGATAGCCCACATCCTTGTCCCGGCTGGCCTGCAGATAATAGGCGGTGCCATCCAGGGTCAGCGTGGCCATACCATCCTTGTCGGTGTGGCCCTCGCCGATGCGTTGCAGCTGATAATTATAGGCCGTCAGCGCCACGCCCTTGAGCGGCTGATTGCCATCCAGAGAGCTGGCCATCACGTAGAGCTGGTTGTTCTGGCCCTGCTTGGCGATCAGGCCCAGATTGGAGGCCAGGAAAGCCCGGGTGCTGCTGGCCAGGTCGTTGTACTGGTAGTAGCTGTCCGAGCAGGGATTGTCCTGCTGGTACCAGCTCAGGTAACCGGCATCGCGGTAATACTGTTGCAGATCCTCATCACCGGGACTCGACTGACCGGGCCCCTCGTAATTGTCCGGCAGGCTCGCCTGGCGCTTGAGCGAATCCGCCGGGCACTGGTAATCGATGGTGCTGCCGTCGATCTTCAGGCTCAGGTGGATCAGGCCATTGGGATGTTTGGTCATCAGCTCGGTCAGGTCCAGCTGGTAGCGCTGCCAGCCCTGCCCGCCCGGCGGCAGCGTCAGGGTTTTCTGCCACAGATAGCGACCGGTGCGAGTATCCATGTCCGCCTCGTCCAGCTCGCTGTTTTGCAGATAGCGCCCCACATTGTCATCGAACACCTGGAAGGCCTGTACCTTGACCGCGTGGACGCCACTGGCCTCGAACGGCACGCTGAGCACCTTGCCGTCGGGCAGGATGGTGCCCTTGCCGACGAAGCGCACGCCGGGCCGGTTAGTCATCAGCGTCACGGTCTTTTCGAAAGGTTCGCTCAGGCGGGCCCCGCTGGCGGCGCGCAGGCCCGCATGCAGGACCAGCGCCACCTCGTCCTCGTCATCACTGGCCGGAAACACGTTCAGGGTGCTGCCATCGACCTGCAGTTTCGGCGCCTTGCCATTGAGCGTGACCAGCCCGCGCAGGTTCTGGTTGCCCTTGAGCGGAGCGGAAAAGTTCACCTCCAGATGGCCCTGGGGATAGCTCACCGCACGCACATTGGTGACCGTGAACGCGGCCAGAGCCGGCACCGGGAAGCGCTGCTCGCCCTGCTGTGCCACCCCCAGCGCATCGCCCTGCCAGTGCAGCACGAACTGGCTGGCCTGGTCACCACGCTGGATGCCGGTCACGGTAAAGCGATGGCTGAGGCCGGTGCTGTCATGCTGCCAGGCCAGCGTCAGGGCCCTTCCCTGCTGCTCGGCACGCACCACCTGCTCCACGGCCTCGGTGGACGCCTGATCACGGGTTTCCAGTTTGCCGGTGAGCACCAGCTGGTCGCCCTGCTGGGCGGCGGGCAACACCGATTCCACCGTCAGGGACAGTTGCTGTTGCATCACTGTCAGGGACAGCGAGGCCGGCGGCAGGCTGTCGTCCACGCCATCCAGCCCTTTCGCATAGAGCAGCAGATTGAGTGCCTGGCCGCGCTCGAAGGGAGCCTGGTGACGGATTTCCAGCCGATCAGTGGCGGTGAAAACCGCCTCCATGGGGTATTCCGGTTGCAGGCGGGCAATGCCGGATAGTGGCTTGTTGAGCTGCCGTTCGCTCACCACCGGGTGGTTGAACCGCACCACCAGCGGCGCCCGGGCACTGGCCAGACCGTCCGGCACGGCGGCCAGGTGGGCCTGCCAGCGCGGGTCCAGGGGGGCCGATTCCGCCTGTTCGGCACGATTGGCCGCGGGTTGGGAGGTATCCTGTGGCGGTGCCTGGTCGTCGCCACAGGCTGCCAGCATCAAAAAGAGAATCGCGCTGAAAAAGAGGGGAAGTCCCCGGTTCTTATATGATTTCTGGCCCATGCCACCCATCCCTGAACGCTGATGAAAACGAACGCCAACCCTAGCACAGCGACATGTCTTTACCGGACACAGTCCCCATTGCAAGCGAAATTATCTGCACAAGCGTGCAACAATTGACCAATCAGGCCAACACGCTGGGCGATAAGGCGAATGGGTTGAGAACACTTGTCCACCATAATAGCAGGCGTCGGCAGAGTCCCATCTGTCGGCTCCGGAGTCTGACTCCGTGATAGCTCTCCCGAGCCAAACTATTCACGGCGCCTTTTGGCGCCGTTTTTTTTGCCTGTCAGTGCAGCATGAAGGTGGAATATTCCAGCGCCTCCATCTTGCGCGCCACCAGCCACAGCCCCACCACCACGCACACCGCCAGGGCCAACAGGAAACCGAAGCCGAAGAATTGCGGCCCCAGTTGCAGGCTGATGGCCGTAAACAGCACATTGAGCACCAGGAACAGGCCGGTCAGCAGCACCAGCATGCGGCGCTGATCCAGGTAGCAGAACACATTGATAATGGCCAGGAAGACCACCTGTAACGCGGTGGCCACCAGTTGTACCTTGAGCAGCGGCAGGTAGAGATCGGAAATCCCCAACGACGAGAAGATACCGGCGCCCACCACCATGATCAGCAGGGCGGACAGGGTCTGGATCTTGAGGATCTGAAAAATACCCTGGCGAATGACCTCCACCATCTGGTTGCGCATTTCCTCGATGTAGGCCAGCGAGCCGCCCTCACGCACTGCGTCATAGAAGTTGGTGTAGTACTCCACGAAGTCGGTTTCCATGCGCACCAGAAACACGGCCATGCCGGGAATCAGCGACAGGTAGGCCAGAAACACCGGGATGTCGTAGATCAGCGACGCCCGCAATGGCCCGATCACGCCACTGCCGGTGCCCGAGTCCATCCAGAACATGATCTTGTCGGCCCAGACCCCGGCATTGTAGAGCAGGCCCACCAGCATCAGACTGGGGTACAAATAGCCCCGGCGGAACATGTCGAAAGCCACCAGGCTCTGGGCCGGATAACCGCGCACGATCAGCACCAGCTGACCGGTCAGCAGAGTCACCTGGCCGATCAGAAAACCCAGCAGCAGCCCCTCAAGGTCGAGAAAGCGCAGCAGCAGGGCCGCGCCCACGGTAATGCCGTAACCCAGGGCATAGAGCAGCACGATGGCCCGGTACTGCTTCATGCCCGACAGAAAGATGGTGGCGATCCAGATATTGCTGAGCACCACAAAGCAGGCCACCAGCAAGACCCGGAACAGGATGCTCTGCTCCGGGAACAGGAACAGCGCCACCGGCAATCCGAGGCAGCCGGATACCAGCGTCACCAGCAAGGTGATGCCACCAAAGTTCGGCAGGATCATGTCTTCGCGATGCTCGAAGGAGCGGTCGGCACAGAAGCGGGTAAACGCCAGCTGCAGGACACCGGTGAGAATCAGGCTGGCGGCAATCAGGTAAGTGACCGTCACCTGGAACTGGGTCACCGCCATGTCCGGGATCACCCGGCCCAGACTGAAAAGCCCCACCAGCAGAATGCCGATGATCGACAGCACCCAGGGGCCGGAACTGATGATGCCGGCGTAGCCATAGGCCCGCAGCATACCCAGCAGGGTATCCTTGCGTAGCAGCTTGCGCAGCTCGAAACCGATGCCCGCCATCAGCGTGCCTCCTGCATCAATGTCCGGTACAGACGCCGATAGGCATCAAACATCATTTCCTGGGTGTAGTAGCTTTCCACACGGCGGATACCGGCCTGCTGGGCCCGCTGCCACCAGTCACCGTCGGACAGCAGGCGCACCACTTCGTGGCCCAGGGCTTCCGGGTCGGCAATGCCGACCACGGCCCCGGCGGCGCCCAGCGCCTCATCCTCTTCGCCCAGGCCCTCGATCAGTTGCCGGCAGGAACCCACGTCCGTGGACACCGCCGGCACGCCGGCGGCAAAGCCCTCCAGCAGCACCAGCGGCAACGCCTCACTGATGGAACTGAGCACGATCACGCCGACCTTGGGCAGCAGTTCATCAATTTTCTGAAAGCCCAGGAACTTCACGTTCTTTTCCAGCCCCAGGCTGGCAATCAGGCCATGGCATTCTTTCGCATATTCCGGGTCTTCGTCTTCCGGGCCGGCAATCCAGCCCTGGGCCTCGGGCATGGCGTTGGCCACGGTGCGCATGGCGCGCAGAAAGGTCTTGATGTCCTTGATCGGCACCACCCGGCCGATCAGGCAGGCCACCGGCGGGATGGCATCACCCCGGGCGGCCCTCACCTGCTGCATTCTTGGCAGGTTGATACCGTTGGGAATGTTCATGGTGCGATCCGGCGGCGCGCCATCATCCATCTGCCGCTCCCGGTTGCGCTCGTAGAGCGCCACGATCCTGTCGGACGCCTGGTAACACTCGCGGCCCAGTTCGGTGAAGAAGTTCACCCACTTCTCGCGGAAGTAGGCCATCTCCGCGTTGTTCTTTTCCACCAGACTGCGGTTGTCACGAATCCATTCACTCTGGAACAGATCGATCTTGCGCTCCTTGGTATAGATACCATGTTCGGAAAGCAGCAACGGCTTGCCGGTGCGGCGCTTGAGCATGGCACCCAAAAAGCCGGCATAGCCGGTGGAAATGGTGTGGTAGACCCGTGCCGGAATCAGGTTCTCGGCAATGTCATTAAGCGTCCAGATCGGCGCATGCATGATGCGCACCGTCCAGAAGTAATCCACGAAGGACGGATCACGGCTGTGGGCCCGGTAGTTGTCGGTGATGAAATCCCAACTGGCCCGGCTGTGCAGAAAACTCTGTTCGGACAGTCTGCCCTTGTCGCCCAGCTCGCCCACCATGTCGCTGAACAGCTGGTTACGTTCGGCACTGACTTCACCGCGCTTGATGGCACCGTGAAACCTGGAGACGGTTTCGTACATTTTGCGGTCGCCACGCATGGGCCGCTTCTCCACATTGTGGTCAAAATCATGGAGATAGTGGACTTCCAGGTGCACCACGTTATCCGGCAGTTCGTACTTCATGGCACCGTAGTCCTGCGGCCGGCTGCCGACAAAGCAGCAGGCGAAGGTGTATTCCGGGAAGCCGCGGATAATCTGGTTTACCCAGCTGGACACCCCGCCACTGACGTAGGGAAAAGTACCTTCCAGCAGCAGGCAGATATCGGCTTTATGCGCTCGCGGCAGGCTCATGATCTCTCCAGTACTGCACCGCACGATTCAGCGTGGTGAATTGGCTTTCTTCGTTGATTTCCTGCATCAGCCGCCGGACCAGCGGCAACTGCCGGCGCTCCAGGGCGATTTCCGCCAGCCACGGGTTGACCTGGGCCGACGACAGGCCCAGTCGGCGGGCAAAGGTCAGCGACTGATGCGCCTGGCCATAATCCTCCTGGGCCAGCTGGATGCGCCCGCGCAACAACCACATGCCGGCATCATCCGGGGATTCCATCAGGGCCATGTCACCATAAAAGGCCGCACGCTCCAGGGTCAGATCGCGAATGTCACCACGCACCAGATCCTGGTAATTAAGCTCCCAGTAGAGCTCGGCCAGACGCCGGCTGAGCCGATAACGACGGCTTTCCCTGGCGCGTTCGAGCATCTGCAGAAGGCGGTCGATCTGGCGGGTGATTTCCTTTTCCTTCTGGTCGAGGATGCCGTAGGCCAGCAGCCGCAGATCCTCGAATTCGTCCCCCAGCGTGGCCCGCAGCAGGCGCCCGGTAATACGCGGTGGCATGTCCTTGAGCACCAGCATGCCCTGTACACGCAGGGCATTGGGCACATTCTTGCCGGATAGCAGGCTCTTGAGATCCACCTGGCGAAAGCTCGAACCGGTGGTCACCGATACCGGCGCGAAATAGGGCTTGTCCACCAACCCGAAGGGCTGATCACGGAACACCGCCGGCAACAGAATACCCACCAGCAGCCCCCCCAGAATGGTCAGCAGGCCGATGGCCGGGATAAAAAAGGCAAAGCCGAAAATCAGCAGCCAGGACCATAGCGGCGGGCGGCGAAACCGCAACGGCATGAGACGCCAGGCCCCCAGCGCCAGCAGCACCGAGGCCAGCCCGTGGGACGACAGGTAAAGCGTGAAGGCGATCAGCGATTTGTGCTCGGAAAGCAGCACCAGCATGGCGGTGGCCTCCACCGCCAGCGCATAGATCAGCAGCTTCAGCTCAGACATCCACGGCCCCCAGAATCTCGGCCACCTGCTCCTCCGGCACCCGGTTGTCCAGATAACGATAGAAGAAATTGACGCCGGCCTGGCGCAGACTCATGTAGGCGTAATCGTCTTCCAGCCATTTCTCGATACGTAGCACGAAGCCTTCCAGGCTGGACTCCCCGGTCATCGGCATCATGATCATCAGGGTGCGGTCATTGAGCCACCAGCCCAGGTCCAGACTGCGCAGCCCACGCCCCAATGCATCCAGAATCTGCGAGGCCTGCTCGCTATCATCAGCGACAAACAGGGTCAGGGTGGTTTCCACATTGGCACTCTGGTGCAGGCCGATCAGGGCACTGAGTTCACTGCCGAAGCGGAACGGCATATCCGGCCAGCGCCGCTTGAGCTGTTCCACTTCCACGCCGTAATGCACCACATCCGCATAGAAGCTGAGCAGCACCGCCAGCAATTGCAGGTTTTCCTGGTTGATGGACAGGAACGGCAGGCGCTCGATCACCAGCATGCCGATCATGTCATCACTGCTGTTGGTCACCGGCGCGCAAACCAGATAGTTGCCGTTATAACTGTCCTCCTGCTCACGCAACTGCACGTGGGCCAGGCGCTGGTTCTCCATGGCAAAGGCCAGCAGGCTGTTGTCCCTTTGCAAGGGGCGGTTTTCCCCCAGGGTGGCCACCGGCGTGTCGGCCAGTTTGTCGCCCTCGAGCGCATAAAGGGCACAGCGCTGCAGCTGGCAGTATTCCGCCAGCAGATTGAGCAGATCATCCGCCGCCGGCAGTGCCTGCATGCGCGCCTCCTGCAGCGACAGCTTGCGCAGCCGCTCCAGCGCATCCCGCACGGTATAGGGTTTGACCAGCAGGTTTTCTTCCAGCCGGTCATGGGAGAGACGCAACAGCACATGGCGCTGGGTCAGGCTTTGCATGCGGTCCAGCGCATAACTGGCAGCACTCTCGGCCCGCTTGAGCCGCACCCGCCAGAGATCGGCGAATTCACCGCACACCAGGCTAAGGATAAAGCCCCCCAGCATGATGGTTTCCGGAAACGGCCGGCCGACATAGTAGCCGGACAGTTTCAGCACAAACCAGCTACCCACCATGCACAGGATGGCAAAGACCCCGGCCAGGCTGCCATAACGCAACGCCAGCAGCACCGGCACCAACAGTCCCCAGAGAAAATCGGCATCCAGCAGCAAAGGATCGTCCGGGCGGAACCCTATCCCCAGCAGCAGAGTGAGTGTCACCAGCACCAGGGTTTCAAAGATCGCCACGCCAAAACGCAACTCCGGCGCCACGGCACCGAAAAAACGCTGGCTGATCAGTCGGTGCAACATTAGTCGACAACCGGTGCCAGAATCTTGTCGATCACCCGCTGCCCGGTTTCACTGAGCGACTGCCGGGCCCAGCCGGCGCGGGCACCGGTGCCACTGTAAACGATCTTGCCCGAGGGCATCTCGCGCACCTCGATCATGACGCCCACCGCCGGCTCGCCGTCGACCCCGGTCTTGTAGCGCCACTCATGGACCACACCGCTGACCAGATAACGGCCAGACTGTTTGCTGGCCCACTGCTGCATCTTTTCTCGGCTCTGGGCAGAACTGCCCTCGAACAGCACGCCGTCATCGCCATTGTCGGTGTAGCTGACCACCTGTTTGACGCCATGCTGGTAGAGCACCGCCTCGGTGATGGCCGCCGCCCGCAGCCCGGCCTGGGGCGTGGCCGTGCGGTTCACCAGCGGCAACAGCACCCAGGTGGCGTTGGCATCAAGCTGCACGCCCTCGGTACGGCGGATATGGGTGCTGCATCCGGCGATCAGCACGGCGATCAATAAAGAGACGATGATTCTCATGAACCTTCTCCCTGTTCAGGGTGTTGAAAAAAGCTCGTCGCGTCGTCTTCAAGCTACCTTTACGTCAAAGACCCGTACAGGCAGGCACGAAAATCAAACACCGACAGAGTTTGATTTTGCCGGCATCCCGCAGAACCGCCAGCACGGGCTGTTTTCCAACAGCCCACTAATAATAAAAAACATATTGCAGCCCGAACCGGTAGCTGTCTTCATCACTGCCACCGGTATTGAGCTGACGCTCCATAAACAATTGCCAGGCATCGCGGCCCAACAGCGGGCCTTCCACGGCACCGCGCGCCACCAGGCCATTACCGACCAGACTGTTGTGGCTGTAGCCGGCTTCCAGCCAGCCCTGCAAGCGATGGGGGCGGATATGCACATCCGGATGACCGAGCAGCAATACCAGCTCCTGCTGGCGATAACTTTCCGGCAGCGCGTTCTGAGCAGCGTTAGCGCCCCGGGGCAGCACCTTGAACACCGCAGAGCGGGTAATCTCCGGGCTGAAATCCGCATTGGTGCCAGTCACCCGCAACCCCGGAGAAAAACGCGACAGCCAGGGACGCCAGGTACTCTGCACATTGATGATGCGCCCGTCGCCAAGCGACTGGTCATTGAGATCCTGATAGCTGTAGGCACTGCCTTCCACGCTGCTCTGCCAGGTCGGTGACGGCGACCAGCTCAGTGACAACTGCGGGCCACTGCGCGAGGCGCCCAGTATCAGCAGGGAATTTTCATCCGCCGGCATGTTCCAGTTGTAATCCAGCCCCGCGGACCAGCGCGCCAGGGGCGATGCGGTCAGGGAAAGCCGGGCCATGGTTTGTTGCTTATTCATGATGTCGCGCTGACCCACATACAACTGCTGGCTAGAACGCTCCCGGTCGTGGGCAAAAATCAGTCCGGCCCGGCGCTCCAGATCGTTGACCAGCAGCTGCTGGTAATCGTCGGCCTGGAAGCGATTTCGCACCAGATCCAGCGACAGATGACTGTGATCGCTCACTGCCCAGCGCTGTTCAAGGCGGGAATGCATGGTATCCAGCGGCCCCTGGCGGTACTTGTCCGTGACCAGCCGGGTGGCGGTTTCCGCCGGCAGCAACAGGCTTTCCTGCTGATTGTTGGCGCCGGCCAGCTCTGGCGCATCCGTCTGCTGTTGTGCCAGCAGCTGCGCCGCCCGCCGCGGCTCATCCAGCATCACCCAGGATTCGATTCTCTCGCCCTCGGTGAGATCCGCGCCCTTGTCTGTTACCAGCTGGCCAATGCGGTCGATATCATTGGCCATCATGGCATTGGCCAGGGCGGTGCCGGCGGCCCATGAACGCCCTGCCCGTTTCTGTTTCAGATACCAGGCCCGTGCCAGTTCCGGCGCATCTTGCCCCTGGGCCCACTGTCCAACCAGGGCGGCCTTGTCCGCCTCGGACAGGTCGCTGTCCGCCAGCGTCTCGCGGACCTGTTGCAGCGATGCATCACCACTATCAAAGCGCAGTGACAGGGCCAGCTTCATATCCTGGTAGAACGCGGCCTGGTCGGCGGAAACCGCAATAGGCAGTTGCTGCCAGAGCCGGTAAAGAATCGGCCAGGCCTGCTGATCGCGGCCGGCCGCCAACAGCGCCTGGCCATAGGCCCACTGGCGACGCCATTGATCCGGGCTTTCCTGGTACAGACGTCGTTCGTAGCGCAGGGCCGTTTCCGGTTGATCCAGCGCCATGTGAGCGGCGGCCAGCACCTCCCAGTAACGCCGATCCATGCGACTGGCGGGTTCCCAACGTTGCAGCGTGGCCTGCAACCGCCGGCGGTCGTTGCTGTCGATCAGCAGCCAGAGCCAGGCGATGCGGGTCTCGCGATCCGCCGGGGCCAGATGCAGGGCTTTTTCCAGCGCCCGCCGGGCCCGAACGGTGTCGCCGCGACGTTGCAACATGCCGGCATAGAGGCGCAGGAATTCCGGCTGTTTCTCCAGCCGGGCACGCTGCTCCGGGCTGAGCCCGGCGACAAAGTCCTCCATGGCCTGCCACTGTTTGCCATCCTGCATGCTGTAGAGCGCACTAACGGCAAAATCCGGGTTACCACTGCGCTGCCAGGCCCGCTCCATTAACGTGGCCAGGTTGTCCGGTTTGAAATAGCGGGTGATCACCAGGTACTGATAGAGGTCATTGAGCTGGTCATCATCATGATCCACCAGCTGCTGATAGCTACTCGCCGCCACCGGCCAGTCACCCAGCTCCGACGCCATCACCGCACGCAGGCGCACCAGATCGGCCCGGTAATCCAGTGTCTCCATATCCGCACGCAATTCGCGGTAGGCCTGCTCGCGCTGGCCCTGAATCCAGAGCAGCTGCGCCGACTGCAAGGCCATGTCCGGCTGGGCTCCGTAGCGATCCATGTAGGCACGCAGGTAATGGTGCGCCTGCAGGTCCTTGCGCTGGTGCAGGCTGAGGCGCTGCAAGGCAAGCAGCACCGCCCTGCCCGGATAACGCTGGTACCAGTCATGCAGGAAGTCGACACCCTGATCCGGCTTGCCGAGCAACTCATACTGCTCGGCGATGGTATCAATCAGTTTTTCATCACGGGGGCTGCCACGCAGCAGCCGTTGATAAACCGTCAGCGCCAGGGTGTCGTTATAGGTCAGCGGCGCCAGGGCCAGCACTTCTTTCCAGGCCTGCGGGTCATCAGTGAGTTCGGCCACCCGGCGCCAGCCTTCCAGCGCCGCCTCGGTATCCCCCTGCCACAGGCATACCTGGGCGTAACGGCGCCACCAGTCGGCATCGTCATGGCGCCAGTAAAGGGCGCTCTCGGCCACCTGGCGTGCGCGCTGCAAATTACCGGCGCCCACAAAGACCGCATAGCTGCGCTCGTAATAGGGCGCCACATAGGGGCGCGGCGGCTCGCTCTGGGCATGGGCCACCGACACGCCGAAAAGCAGAGCGACCAGGGAACGACGTATCATGACGGCGGCCCCCCGGCGGGAAACCGCGTCATGTGCATCAGCAGCAAGGCGTAGTGCTGGGCCCGTTGCAGATCTCCACCGGCCTGGGCCAGCTTTAACAGACGGAACAACACCTCGTCATCATGGTAGAAAATGCGTTCGCGGGTGGCGGCAAGCACCAATGCATGGTGGTGCAGCCCGCCGGCTTCCAGGGTGTCCATGGCATCCAGGAAATATTGTTTGCGCAGGGCATAAATGGCGCGGGCATCCATGGCCTTGATGTATTCATCGCCGGCTTGGCGGTAACGGCCATTGGCCAGCAACAGACGGGCACTGCGGGCATACCACTGTTCCGGGTGCTCATCGCTTTCGGCAATGCCGTCGAACATCGTCACCGCCAGATTCAGTTCACCGAGCAACAGGGCCATTTCGCCGTACTGCGCCCGCTGCGCCTTGTCGAGCTGGGCCGTATCCACCTGGCGCAGTGCGGTCACCGCAGCATAATTGAGCATGGTGCCGTCACGCTGCTCCGGCTGCAGCGCCATCAGGCGCTGAAAATCCCGGCGCAGTTCCAGCCAGACAATGGCATTGTCGTAGACGCCACCGGCATGGCGGCTGATGTAGCGGATCTGGTTTTGCGCGGCACTGAACCGGCCATAGTTGATCAGCTCGTTGGCCAGCAGCAAACGCAGCTGGTAATCGTCGGGCTTGGCTTTCAGCCAGGCCTGCATATAGCTGAGCGACACCGCATCCAGCCGGGCATTGCGCAGTGACGATGACAGATCCCGGGGAAAGACCAGCCAGCACACCACCACGATCATCAGCAGCAGTGTCAGCAGCTCCGCCCCGCGGATGACCCGCTGGCGCTCACTGCGAACATTGTAGCCGTAGCTCGTTGAGCCCACGTGCACTGCTCCTGTAATGGAAAATATCACCCTGACGACGGGCCGGGGTCAGGATCTTGCCGTCATGGCTGAGCCGGCAGCCGGTGGCATTGGCCAGGGCAAAACGCAATGGCGCCCTGGCATGCAGGGAGAAGACCAGGTTTTTACCCTGCCGCTGGAAGGCCGTCAGGCGACCATTGGCCTGCTGCAAATAGGCCTCATGGGTGGTGCCGGCCTGCCAGCGGGCCTGGCCGCCGGTCATGTGCAGATAGCGCCCGGGGCCATCGGTGCGGTAACCGGCCAGCCCCTGGCTGGTATCCAGATTCGGCAGCGGCATGCCGGCGGGCAAGCGCAGGGTGCGCAGCTGACCATTGCCGTGCACCTGCCACTGATCGCCTTCACGGCTGATCACCATGTCATTGAAGTCGAGCACCTTGCGTACATACTCCGAGGCAAACACCGGAAACAATGGCTGGCCGGTGGCCCAGTCGAGTACCCGCCGCAGCGATTCCAGCGAGGCATTCTTGCTGGCGATGTAGGTATGGAAGTAGACGTCCACCGGCTTGAAACGAATCGGCGTTTCGGTCATTTCAAAGGTCTGGATGACCCGCTCGAATCCGTAAAAGGGGCCGTGCCATTCGTGGGTATAAACGTTCTCGTTCTGGTTGGGCGCATAGACCTGATACTCATCACCCTTGGGCACACCGATGCCCTTGACCAGAGTCCAGGTCGGCGTGCTGCGGGTAATGGTGGTATCGCTGCCATTCATGTTCAGCAGGCCGGCCTCGCGAGCCGCCTTCAAGGCTTCCGGAGTGGGGATGGTGTCACCGCTCCAAAGCACCATGGTGGTCTTTTCGCCCCCCTGCAGCAGGCGCCGGTTGATGTAGTTGGCGGAGCCGGCCACTTCCCGGACCGGGTCCATGCTGTAGTCAGGTATCGGTAGACGAAGCAACCCTTCCGAGCCGCTGAGCTCGCGGGGATGGGCCTGGGATTCATACCAGTAGAAGGGGTGCGAGTAGGTGTGGGTGGCCGCCTCCACGTTGGGCAGGGCATACATGTCCCGGGCGATGGCTTCCAGCTCGTCGGAGCGTTTGGGGTAAAGGCCGTCCGGGGCGATTTCCCCTTCGATAATGGAGACCGTGAAAGGCACGTCATATTTCTTGAAGATTTCATTCACCATCACCCGGGCATCGGCGATGCCGCGATAGCCCTGCACTTCTGCCAGGCTGGGGAAGCCGTCACCATCCATGTGCGAAAAGAACAACCGTCGACCGTTTTCGGTGGTCACATCCGGGATCGGCATGGCCGGCAACTGCAACGCCTGGTGAATAAAATCCAGCGGCTGAATCATCCAGCGGTCGTAGTCACCGCCACTGATACCGGGCAGCGCCGAGCGAATCACAAAGGGGGTAAAGGCGTAGCCGCCCCAGGGCGTCATCGCCACCGGCGTATAGCGGTTGCCATCGGCGCTAACCTGCAGCCAGGGGGTGGCATCATCGGTGTCCAGGGGTACGGCCAGATTGATCAGCTTGGGTAGCGGCGATTCGAAGCCCACCTCCTTGCTGGCCCGGGTGACCACCGGCAGTGAACGGGGCATGGGCAGATCGTGAAACCCGAAGGCCTTGCCGTAGGGCCCCTGCGGGTCCACTGCGGGGTAACCCAGCATGGCAATGGGCACACCGGCCTCTTTCTGGCGCACCAGCCATTGCTCGAAAGCGTCGCTGGTTTGCTCCGCCTCCTCCATCCAGACCACGATACCGGCGTAACGGCCGGTCAGCGTGCCCTCGGGCATGGCGGCATCCACCGAGCGGATATCCGGAATCAGCCCCTGAAACTGCACCGGCATCAGACCATAGCGCACCAGATCCGTCAGCTCCCAGAGTTTTTCCGTGGAGCCGCCGTAGATCATCAGCACCTTGCGCGGCATCACCTCACGCACGCCCAGTCCCAGGCTGTCGAGCTCCGGGTTGGTCACCCAGGGAATCACCCCGTCAGCGGCAATCTTGGCAGCGATATCCCGGGCCTGCTGGCGCTGCGCCGGCGGCGCATAATCGATGGCAATGGTGTCGATACCATAGCCATCACGCACCTGCTGGAACTGACCGAGCAGCCACTGGCGATCTTCCGCAGGGACCGACTGATAACGTTCCTTGTCCGGCAGCCAGCGCTGGTACAGTGACTCGGCGGCCACCGCATCCACCTGATCGGCCACGTCGGGCAGTAACTCAAAGCCCCGATTGAGAATCAGCCGGGCCTTGGGATAGCGCTGGCCGATGGCCTTGATCAGCGCCACCAGCCCCTGGCGCTGCTTCTGGCGCCCGGCGTCATCGCTCACCGCCAGCTGATAGCTGTCCAGGGTATCCAGGAAAAAACCGCGGTAGCCCTTCTGCCAGAGCGGTGCAATCACATGGTCGAGGAAATAGCGGCGCAATGCCGGGTTGGACTGATCCAGAATCCGCGATTGCCAGGCCGGGTTACTGCCCAGCAGCCACTCGGGCTTGATACCGGGGAAATAGGGGCGGCTGTCGAGCACCTCGCCGGTACTGACATAGGCATAATAGCGATGACCATCCGCCGGCGGCCGATCCGCCTGGTCAGGTTCCACCACCGGATAGTCGTAGACCGACAGACTGTGCCAGGGGATATCCGGGCCGTAATAAAAGGCGGCAGCTTTTGCGCGAATGTCAGCAATAACGGCAGCAGGCAGTATCAGTAATGCCCATAAAAGAACCGTTGCCCCGAATTTCATAAATGATGGTGCCTTTGTTCGTGTATGCCTGTCTGAATGCTGAGCAGGGCTTACCTGATAGACAGGATATGAAATTGCACGACAAAGAACTGTGAAATCTTGTGAGCCAGGGGGCCCTTTGTGTTGGTATTGATTATTGATACAGGCTGGTCTGCTGCAGCAGACGACTGTTCTTGCCAAACTGGTTGCGCAGGAAGGCCATCTGATCGCCCCGTATGCGGTGACTGTTGATCAGGGCCAGGTACTCGGCCATGTTGGGAACATAGGGCAACGCCAGCAGCTCCATGTCGATTTCAGCCAGCAGCCGGCTGCCCTTGCGCTGGTTGCAGCGTTTGCAGGCGCACACCACATTGGACCAGTGATCGCGCCCGCCCCGGGAGGTGGGCACGATATGATCACGGGTCAGCACGTTTTCATTGAATGACTTGCCGCAATACAGGCACAGATGCTGGTCACGGCGAAACAGGGCGCGATTGGTCAGCGGCGGCGCCCTGCGGCGCTCCACGTGGGCCAGGCCGTCACAGGCGATAATGGAATGCAGGGACAGCGAAGAGCGACAACCACTGAGGCGATTGATGCCGCCCTGCAGACGGTAGATCACATCGCCCAGGGTCCAGGTCACCAGCCCACGGGCGTAAAGCACAGCGGCCATCTGCCAGTCCAGCCATTCGATCGGCGTGCCGGTCTTGTCCAGTCGCAGAATGCGTTCACTCATAGATATCCTCGGCTTGGCAAGCAAACTGTCGAAACATCAACAGCTCCATGAAACCCGGTATTAGTGAAATTTCTGCGACAGGAACACAAAGAGGACAGTAGTGCGGCAGCGTCGATGAACCGGTACATTCTTTGTGTTTGCCCTTGTGATTAACCAACCACGGCAGGCTAATCACAAAAGCAAGACGTGTTCAAATAATAAACAGCTCGCCACCCTTATCGCAACAGGCAAGGCCATGCTTCATATTCACTCTCTGCAACATGCCCTGATTCAAGCCCGGGACCTGCACCTGGATGCGGGTCAGGGCATTCATCTGCAGGGCCCATCCGGTGCCGGCAAATCCCTGCTGCTGCGCTGTCTCGCCGATCTGCTGCCCTGGCAGGGTGAGATGGAATTGCATGGCCGTTCGGTCTGGGCGCAAACGCCCGTGCAGTGGCGTCGCCAGGTGGTGTATTGCAGCACCGAAAACCACTGGTGGCTGCCGCGCTGCGCCGATCATTTTCTGCACGATCCCCGCACCGACATGGACAGCGTCGGCCTTGACCCGGCACTGCTGGAACGTGCCCCGGCACAACTGTCCAGTGGCCAACGACAACGCCTGGCGCTGTTACGTGCGCTGGACCGTCAGCCAACGGTACTCTGTGCCGACGAACCCTGCGCCAACCTGGACGACCACAGCCGCGCCCGGGTGGAAGCACGGCTCGAGGCGTTCGTGCAACGGGGAGGCATGCTGATCCTCACCCACCATCAGAAACCGTCACTGCCCCTGACGCCCTGGCGGATTGAAAACGGGCGGGTTCACCATGCATGACATTACCCTGCCCGTGCTGATGCTCGCCGGCCTGCTGATTGCGGCCGTCAGCGCCCTGCTCTATCGCCAGCACCGCCGTTCCGCCCGGCAACTGCTGTGGGCCACCCTGCGCATGGCTGTGCAGCTCACACTGGTGGGCCTGGTGTTGCAGGCCCTGTTTGCCCATACCGCTTTATGGAGTGTCTGCCTGGTGGGCCTGCTGATGATGTTGCTGGCCGGCCACGAGATCCGTGCCCGGCAACGTTATCGTGGCGGCTGGCGTGGGGAATGGCTCACCGGGCTGTTGTCCCTGTCGCTGGGTTCCATGCTGCTGACCCTGCTGACGCTCACCGTGCTGGTGCAACCGGAGCCCTGGTATCAGCCCCGCTATGCCATTCCCTTTCTCGGCATGCTGCTGGGCAACAGCATGACCGGCATCGCCATGACCCTGAACCGCATCCGCGAAGGCGCCTTCCAGCAGGCCGCGATAGTGGAGACCCGGCTGGCGCTGGGCGAAGATGCCCGCAGCGCCAGCGCCGGGCTGCGCGCCGACGGCCTGCGTCAGTCACTGATCGGCGTCATAAACATGCTGGCTGCCGCCGGCGTGGTCAGCCTGCCCGGCATGATGACCGGTCAGCTACTGGCCGGCGCCGACCCGCTGACCGCGGTGCGTTACCAGATACTGATTCTGCTGCTGATTGCCACCGCCACGGTGATCGGCTCGCTGGTGGCCGCGGAGCTGGCCTGCCGGCAGCTGTTCGATAACCGCCAGCGGCTGGCGCTGGGGACCTTTACGGATCACGGCTAGCCGACTGCGCCGCCATAAAAGGCAGCCGATAGCAGGCATGGGCGGTGGCGCCGGTGTTGTCCGTGTCGGTCATGATGGCCAGCGCCTGCACCTGGTCCACATCGATATGGTGATAACGCTGGAAATCCTCACGCACATTGCGGGCAAAGGCATGCCAGCCCGGGGCCTCACCGGGGCCCTGCACCACCACCATATGGGCCTGACTGGCAAAGGGGTTGGGCCAGTGGGCACCGACCGGTTGCTGACGGGACCAGACATAGTTGATGGCCCGGCTCTGCCAGGGGAAAAACCCCTTGTGGACCACATACACGCGGGCGACAAAATCATCGCCGCCCTTGCGCTGCTCGTTTGCCGCCGGCCAGTCCGGCAGCACGTCCGCCCGCCATTGCCAGTGCAGCCAGGGTGTCTCGCGCAGGGAAAAGTCCGCCTCACGCACCAGCCCGGAGGCGCTGGCCCGGGCATCCGCACACCAGTGATCGCCCTCGGGCTGATAACGGGTGTGCCCCTGGAAACTGACCTCACGCCAGCCATCCGCTAGCGGTGCGGCCCAAGTGGCCGGGCTAACGAGCAAGGACAGCGCCAGTAATCGCGGTATACACTGGACCAACCGGTCACAAAGAATGGTCGTATTCACGTCCTGAATTCCTAGAATATACACCCTGTTTCATTTACCAGAAGGCAGCGCCCATGCAGTTTGATTACATTATTGTCGGCGCCGGTTCCGCCGGCTGTGTATTGGCCAATCGACTCTCCGAAAACCCCAACACCCGCGTTTGCCTGATCGAAGCCGGGCCGGCGGATAACAGCCTCTTTGTCCGGCTGCCGTTGGGCATCATCCTGCTGATGCGCTCCAACGCCCGCAACTGGCGCTACTACACGGTACCGCAGAAAGCCCTCAATAACCGCCAGGTCTATATCCCCCGCGGCAAGACCCTGGGTGGCTCCTCGGCGGTGAACGCCATGTGCTATACCCGCGGCCACAAGTGGGATTACGACCACTGGGCAGAGCTGGGCAATGAAGGCTGGAGCTACCAGGACGTACTGCCCATTTTCAAACGCTCCGAGCACTACGAGCCCGGCGAGAACGAATTCCACGGCACCCACGGCAAGCTCAATGTCTCCGAGCTGCGATTCAGCCACCCGGTAAGTCGCGCCTTCGTGGAAGCCGGCGTGGAAGCCGGCCACCCGGCCACGGACGATTTCAACAATGATGTCCAGGAAGGTGTGGGCCTCTACAAGGTCACCCAGAAAGCCGGCGAGCGCTGCAGTGTGGCCCATGCCTACCTGCACCCGATCATGGACCGCCCCAACCTGACCGTGATGACCGAAACCCTGGTCAACCGCGTGCTGTTCGACGGCAAGCGTGCCATCGGCGTGGAAGTGGAACAAAAGGGTCAGATTCGCACCCTGGAAGCCGCCAACGAAGTGATCCTGTCCGGTGGCGCCATCAACTCGCCGCAATTGCTCAAGCTTTCCGGCGTGGGCCCGGCGGCGGAGCTGGCGCAACACAACATCCCGCTGGTACACGAGCTGCCCGGCGTCGGCGAAAACCTGCAGGATCACCCCGACGCCCTGGTGGTCCACAACAGCCTGCAGAAAGACACCCTGAGCCTGGGCCCGGGCGCCCTGCTCGGCAGCCTCAAACAGGTGTGGGACTTCTTCTATCGCCGTACCGGCCAGATGACCTCCAACGCGGCAGAAGCCGGCGGCTTCATCAAGTCCCGTCCGGAAGAAAGCATTCCCGACCTGCAGTTGCACCTGACCGCCACCAAGCTGGACAACCACGGCCTCAACCTGGGCTTCAGCATGGGCTACGGCTACTCCGGCCACGTTTGTGTGCTGCGTCCCAAGAGCCGCGGCAGCATCACCCTGCGCGATGCCAACCCGCGCTCGCCGGCGCTGATCGACCCGCAGCTGCTGGCCCATGAGGATGACATGGAAGGCATGGTCCGTGGCGTCAAGGAAGTGCGCCGTATCATGGCCCAGCAGGCGCTCAACGACTGGCGCGGCGAGGAAGTCTTCCCGGGCAAGCAGGTGCAGAGCGACGAGGAAATTCGCGAGTTCCTGCGCCAGAAATGCGACAACATCTACCACCCGGTGGGCAGCTGCAAAATGGGTAACGACGAGATGGCCGTGGTCGACAGCCAGCTGCGCGTGCACGGCATGGAAGGCCTGCGTGTGGTGGATGCCTCCATCATGCCAACCCTGATTGGCGGCAACACCAACGCACCAACGGTAATGATTGCCGAGAAAGCCGCTGACGCGATTTTAGGCGTTGGCTGATTGACCGGCGGGGCGCATCAAGCGCCCCGCTTTCCCCTCCCTGCCCCTTTCCTTTCACCTGCCTGTCATCTTTTTTTTACAAACTGCTCCCAACGGTGAATTACGTTTTTCGTTTTCAGGGGGGCACATGAACGACGTTGCATCATCACCACGGGCGGAACTGGTTGAACTGCTGTGGCAGCTCAAACAGAGTTTTGATCAGCAGGGCGACAGCAGCCTGCGTTTCATCCACTTCAATACCCTGCTCAATGACCCGGAATACCGGGCGGAAATCATTGCCCGCGCGGCCAAAAGCCCGAATCGCAAAATCCGGGAGCTGGGGGAAAAACTGCAACTGGCAAACCGCGACGGCGGGCTACTGAGAAAAGCGGCCCGCGAGCCCGGCCTGCCGGGTAGCAACCCGGCACTGATGAACCCGGACATCGCGGAAACCATCGGCACCCGCTCCAGCCAGCACCTAGGCGAGCAGCGCCGCCGCTATCGCTGGCTTTGGCTGGTGGCCGCGCTGGTCATCGCGGTGGGTGGCTACTTTTCCTACCACCCGGCCCGCCAGATGCTGGTCGGTGAGCAGGTAGTCTCCGGTTCCCTGTTCGGCAAACAGCACTGGGGCGCCAACACCACCTGGATTCTCAACGGTATTGTCTACCTGGAAGCCGGCGCCGAGCTGACCATCGACCCGGGCACCCGCATCGAAGGCCGGCCCGGCTCGGCGCTGGTGGTCACCCGGGATGCCACCCTGTTCTCCCGTGGCCAGGCCCAGGCGCCCATTGTGTTCACCAGTAACCAGCCCGCCGGCACCCGTACCGCCGGTGACTGGGGTGGCGTGGTGCTGCTGGGCAACGCGCCGGTCAACGTCAACAACGGCCAGATCGAAGGGGTACCCGCAGGCGACAACCGTGGCGCCTTTGGTGGTAACGACCCGGACTCGTCCTGCGGCGTGATGGAATTCACCCGTATCGAGTTCGCCGGTTTCGAGGTCTATGCGGACAACGAACTCAACGGGCTGACCCTGGGCGGCTGTGGCAGTGGCACCATCATTCGTAACGTGCAGGTGCACCGGGCCCTGGATGACGGCATCGAAATTTTCGGCGGCGATGTGGACCTGCGTAATATTGTCATCACCGGCGCCGGCGATGACTCGCTGGACTGGGACATGGGCTGGCGCGGCCGGGTACAGTTTCTGGTCGCCGAGCAGTATGCCAATGTGGGGGATAACGGTTTCGAGGGGGACAACCTGAAGGGCAGCCCTGATGCCCTGCCCCTGTCGGAACCGACCATGTACAACGTCACCCTGCTGAGCCCGCGCAGCCATGAAAAATACCACCGTGCCATGACATTGCGTCGCGGTACCGGCGGCCATTTCCATAACCTGCTGATCGAGGGTTTCTCCGGCGAAACCATCGACATCAAGGACACCGCCACGGTGGCCCGCATTGACGAGGGCAAACTGAGTTTCGGCAGCATGATGGTGCACAAGGTGGGCAGTCGCGGCCTGACCTTCTTCGATAACGAATCCATGGATCAGGATGACGACGGTGGTTTCGACGAGCGACTTTATTTCCAGAGCAGCGCCGTGAAGGCCCAGTTCGGCACCGACCCGCAATTCACCCGTGATGCCACCAGCATGGCCCATCCGGACTTTGCGCCTTCGGCCAACTCACCGGCGCGCAACGGCGCCGCCGCCATTCCCCAGGGCGAGTTCTGGGATGAGGCCGCCAACTACCTGGGCGCCATTCGCCCGGGCAGCGTCACCAGCTGGGTGGATGGCTGGACGGATTTCCCCCTTAACTGAGACAAAAAAAACGGTGGCTCGAAGGCCACCGTTTTTTTATACACACAACCGCAGGCTTACCGCACAACCACGAAGAAAACCCCACCGTGGCGATTGATACGCAGCAGTAGCGGGGCCTTCTTGTCGGTGACCGCCGCCCGCAGGTCTTTCATGGTTTCCACATCCTTGCGGTTGGCGTTGATCACCACGTCGCCCTTGCGCAGGCCGGCATGCCAGGCCGCGGAGCCATTCTCCACGTTATCCACCAGCACACCACTGTCGGCATAGTTGAGCTCGCCCTTGCGCAGGTCACGCAGCTTGGCCCCCTTGAGGTAATCGGAGAGCGCTTCGCCGCCGGAGGTTTCCTGGTTGGACTCGGTGATGACCGCCGACACGTCCTTCTGTTTGCCGTCACGGACCACACTGAGTGTGACCTTCTCACCCACCGGCGACATGCCCACCTTGTTACGCAGGTCGGAGGCACGGTTCACCGAGCGACCATCCACGGCCACCACCACATCGCCGGTTTTCAGGCCGGCCTTGTCCGCCGGGCTCTTGGGCTCCACCTGGGTCACCACCACACCGCGCTTGCGCTTGACGCCAAAGGCATCGGCCAGCTCCGGGGTCAGGTCCTGAATGGTGACGCCGAGCATGCCACGGCGTACTTCACCGTGGGCAATCAACTGCTTCATCACATTGCGGGCCATTTCCGTGGGGATGGCAAAGCCGATGCCCACATTGCCGCCGGCCGGCGCCAGGATGGCAGTGTTGATGCCCACCAGCTCGCCGCGCAGGTTGACCAGCGCGCCGCCGGAATTACCCGGGTTGATGGACGCATCGGTCTGGATGAAGTTCTCGTAGCCCTCGATACCCAGGCCGGTGCGGCCCAGGGCGGAGACGATACCACTGGTTACCGTCTGGCCCAGGCCGAACGGATTACCCAGGGCCACCACATAATCGCCCACCCGCAGCTTGGTGGAGTCGGCAATGGCGATCTGGGTCAGGTTGTCGGCCTTTTCCAGCTTCAGCACCGCCAGGTCCACCTCTTCATCCAGCCCCACCAGGGTGGCGGACAATTCCCGCCCGTCAGTCAGAGTGACCTTGATATCATCGGCATTCTTGGCCACGTGGGCATTGGTCAGCACATAGCCGTTCTTGGCATCGACGATCACCCCGGAACCGGCCGCCCGGGCACGGCGCTCGGGCATCTGCTGCTGGTCGGGCATGTTGAAGAAGCGCCGGAAGAAGGGATCTTCCATGAGCGGGTTACGGGCCTGGCGGACCCGGGTTTCGATGGCAATGTTGACCACCGCCGGCGTCACCTTCTCCAGCATGGGAGCCAGCGACGGCATGGGCTGTCCCGAGGCCGTGGTGTCGGGCAACGCGGCCTGGGCCGGTGACAGGCTCGACAGCATGACGACCAGAAGCCCGAACAGGAAAAACGGGCGCGTAATAGAGTTAGACAAGGGTAAATCCTCCTGTGTCCGGATAGCGAGTTACACATGGAAGGATGGCAAACAGGCAAGACACGGTGCGACCGAACTGCATTATCACCCCGACACCGGCCAATCGGCCCATGGCCACCTCATTGTTTGGGACCGACAAAGGTGCCCTACGGTTCCGCAAGAAACAGACGCACGCCATTGTATTCGCTGGATTCTCCCAGGTCCGGCCAGGTGGTGGCATGCCATTGGCCCAGTAACCGGTAGCCGGGCGGGTCCAGGTCAGCGATGCGCGAATCCGCCAGCAACACCTGCTCGGCGGCGCGGAAACGTGCCAGCAATGACAGGTTATCCCGGTCATAGAGAATATCCGCGGCGGTGACCCGGTCCGCCACCGCCAGCGCCGCGTCCAGGTCCTGGCTCAGTTCGATCTGGACCTGGTTTTCGGCGGCATTGAGCGCCGTGGCCATCAGGGCATCCTCGTCCAGGTCGCAGGCAATCACCCGGGCCGCGCCGGCCCTGGCGGCGGCAATGGCCACCACCCCGGAGCCCGGCCCCACATCCACCACGCAGCGCCCTTCCACCCACTGGGGATTGGCCAGCAGATGGCGTGCCAGCACCTGCCCGGACGCCCAGCAGAACGACCAGTAGGGCGGCTCCTCCATGATGGCATTGATCACCACCGGGTCCAGAGCCCGGTCCTCGAACAGCTCGCTGATCAGCCACAGGCGGATCTGCGGGACCAGCGGCAGAGCCTGACTGGACAGGGACACATCCGGTAATAGACGGTGGAGACGTTCATGCAAGGCCGGCAGGCCTACTTTTTCTGTAGTGTTTGGCATACCCTATGGACAGCCTCAGGTCAGTCACAAATCGTCGCAGAGAATAACAAAATGATCGGCAAACAGGGATTATCCCTGCTGCTGGCGCTGCTTTTGAGCTTCGCCGCCAGTAGCCAGGCCAGGGAAATCTGGACCCAGGGGGTTCCCGAACCCTACTTCAAGCACTTTCTGGACTTCTACAAGGCCGACCCCAGTGCCATGGGCCGCTGGGCCACCGGGTTGAAGAACATCTCGTCCGACCAGCTTGATCGGACCCTCAAGGCACTGGACACCACCCAGTTCACCTACCTCTACCCCATGGAGATGAAGGGCTACGACCTGCCCGCCGAGAACGGCATCCCCACCGACCAGCTGTCATTAATGGCGGTGCGCGCCGGCAAGCTGGTGCCGATTCCCTTCCAGTTCGACGAGTTCGACAAGACCGGCCTGATCTGGATCGACGGTTTCAACGACCATGACCCGGAAGGCAAACCGGGTATCTTTGATGATTTCGACGAGCTGGTCTTCATGTTCCGTGACGGCGGCCAGGAACGTTATGACCCGAGTCGCCACACCCTCAAGCAGGGCCTCATCGTCGAGGAAATCCGGCTGGATTCGCCGCGTAACCAGCCCCGCTACATCTATCTGGTGCGCAACAACCCGGCGCGCTCCCGGGCGGATTATGTGCAGGCCAACCTGGAGGAAGGCTGGGTGCAGAGCACCCTGATGCACATGGACTACAACCCCAAGGATTTCACCGAAATCGACAAGATGTATCCGCGCCTGGGCCCGCACAAGGACCAGAGCGTGTTCGACAACCTCTACGTGAATATCAGCACCGGTATCCTCAACCAGAACCTGCGCGTGGATCTGGACACGCGCAAGAACATCAAGGCCACCCCGGTTGCCGTGCATGATGGGCCGGTGCGCGCCTCAATGCTGGTCAAGGCGCGCATCTGGTACGCTTTCATGCCGACCTTCTTCAGTCAGAAATTCCAGGTGGATTTCTACGAGCAATCGGTGACCATCCCGTCGCGCTTTGCCATCGGCAGCATGCGGGTACTGAAATTCTTCCTCATGTTCCTGCGCGACCCGCGCATTCACTTTGCCCTGGATCTGCACAACATGGACGGGGCCCGGGTGACCTTCCAGACGGTCTACGGCCAGAAACGCTATGGCGTAGTGGACGGCAAGATGAGCCCGTTCGAACAGACCATGACACGCACCCGCCTGCCCGGCGACTGGGTCTACATGGATTCCAATCAGGGCTGGGAAATGTTCTTCAGCAACCACATGCCCGTGGTGCCCGGCGGCCTGTTCGATTCGTTCCTGAGCGGGCTGCGCATGAACATGTTCTATCAGGATGACCCCAAGGCCACCACCGACTACGAGCGTTTTGCCGGCGCGTCACCGCGGCTGGGCTTTGAAAGCGAAGGGCTGCCGCGCACTGCCATTTCACTGATGGGCGCCATCCCCAGGCTGGATTATGCCGACATGGACAGCCTCGGCGAGGCCATTGTCGCCCTGGCCGCCGCCGACAAAGACGGCAAGTTCAGAAAATACGACGCCATCGTCAACGAGCATCTCACCGAAATGATGAAGGCCGGGCAGATCACCACCGTGGACCAGCTGGCCGATGCCTTCATCGCCGACCTGGACCGCATGAACTTCACCGGCATTCCCCGCGCCACCTTCAATCAACTGATCCATCAGGCGATTGTCGATACCACCCCGGCGGTCAACCAGGTACACCACGGCAAGGTACTGGCACGCATGGTGGAGCTGGCCAAACAGCAAGGTATTGATATTACCCGGCTACGCTACGCCACCATGGATAACACCCTGTGGTTCCCGGCCTGGGTGGGCCCGGGCGGGCCCGAGGATTTTCAGTGGCAGGTGACTCACCCGCCGGTGGCCCGGGTCATGGCGCGTCCGGCTCCGCCTGCTGCTCGCGCAGCCACTCGCTAAAGCCCGGCGGAATCTGCCCTTCCTCATCCAGTGCCGGGAAGGGCACCCCCCTCTGCTCGCAGAAACGGGCAATCTTCGGGTGGCCCCAACGGAACAACAGCTCATTATAGCGGGCCGGTGCCAGCCGGGGCTGGTCGTAGAAACCGGCAGCGCGGCGCTGCTCACAGGCCTCGGCCAGAATGATGGCGGCGGCGACACTGACATTGAACGACTCCACCATACCCATCATGGGAATGATCACGTTCTGATCCACAGCGGCCGCCGACGCCTCGCCGACGCCAAACTTTTCCGTGCCCAGCAACAGCGCCGTAGGCCGGGTGTAATCCACCTCCCGGTAAGGGATGGCATCGTCAGACAGGTGAGCGGCCAGCACCTGCACCCCTTCGGCCTGCAGATCACGAATAGCGCTGACACCGTCATCGTATTGATGCGCCTGCACCCAGCGCTGGGAGCCCATGGCCGTGCCGGCCGCCGCCCTGGCCCGGTTACCGGGCAGCACGGAATAAACATCCAGAATGCCCACCGCATCGCAGGTTCGTACAATGGCGGCAATATTGTGGGGCTTGTGCACCCCGTCCATGATCACCGTCAGGTCGGGCTGACGACGGTCCAGGGTTTCACGGATGCGGCGGTAACGTTCCGGGGTCATGGGTACTTTCCTCGTAGCTGGCCGCGGATTATATCGGCCCGGCCGGCCCTGACAAAATTCACGCCCGCCGACGCCGACGCCGATTACCGTCACCCTGCCACTGCCACCGGCAGACCGAATCCGCTAGGCTTGGCGATCGATAGATGCAGACAAGCAGAGAGATCACCATGAACGAGCCCACCCCCCGCCGCCTGCCACTGGACGGAATCCGTGTTATCGAGCTCGGCCAGCTACTGGCCGGCCCGTTTACCGGCACCCTGCTGGCCTATTTCGGCGCCGATGTGGTGAAGGTGGAACCACCGGGCGGCGATCCCATCCGTGGCTGGCGCAAGCTGGATGACACCGGCACCTCCTTCTGGTGGCGCAGCCTGGGACGCAACAAGAAGTCGGTGACCCTGGATCTGAAAACCGACCAGGGCAAGGCACTGGTGCGCCGCATGATGGCCGACGCCGATGTGGTGATCGAAAACTTCCGCCCGGGCACCATGGAAAACTGGGGGCTGGGCCCGGACAGCTTCCGCAACGACAACCCCGGCCTGATTTACACCCGGATCTCCGGCTATGGCCAGACCGGCCCCTATGCCAGCAAGCCCGGCTACGCCTCGGTCTGCGAGGGCATCGGCGGTCTGCGCTACGTTAACGGCTTCCCCGGCGAGCGCCCGGTGCGCCCCAACCTGTCACTGGGCGATACCATCGCCGGCCTGCACGCAGCACTGGGCATCCTGCTGGCCCTGTTCGAACGCCAGCACAGTGAACAGGGCCAGGTGGTGGACGTGTCCCTGTTCGAGTCGGTCTTCAACCTGCTGGAAGGGGTAATCCCGGAATTCGACGGCGCCGGCGTGATCCGCGAACCGGCCGGCTCCACTGTGACCGGCATCGTGCCCACCAACACCTACCGCTGTGCCGATGGCAAATACGTGGTGATCGGCGGCAACGGCGATTCCATCTTCAAACGCCTGATGACCACCGCCGGCCGCCCGGACATGGCCGACAACCCGGCCATGGCCAGCAATGCCGGGCGGGTGGAACACGAGCAGGAAATCGACGCGGCCCTGGACCAGTGGTGCCGCAGCCTGCCCAGCGACCAGGTACTGGCACAACTGGAAGACGCGCGCGTCCCTTCCGGGCCGATCTACTCGGTGGCCGACATGTTCCAGGACCCGCACTTCCAGGCCCGCGGCCTGTTCCAGCAAGTGCAAATCAACGGCAAACCCCTGAAGGTGCCGGCCATCACACCACGGCTGGCCAGCACCCCCGGCGAAACCCGCTGGCCCGGCGGCGAGGCCGGCAGTCACAACGAGGCGGTACTGCGGGAAGAACTGGGGTTGAGTGAGGAGGAGTTTGCCGCGCTAAAGCAACAGGGCGTGATTGGTTAACGCATCAGAACTGAGAGCACAAACACAACAGTGATGCAACAGCGTCTGCAGATAAAGATACACAGGGTGTCCGTCAAACGTGTCTTCGCATGACAATCCTTCTTGCCGACAGGAACGACATATCAGCGTCGGGCACTCAACTGCCCATACAGATTATCGATAACCCGGCTGGCAATGCGTTTGGCTTTATCGGTATAGGGCCCGGCAAAACGGCCCTCCAGGTTGGCCATGAAGTGCGCCAGCCAGCGCTCGTGATGTTCGCCGGTGAGCGACTGTTGGTCATCCAGGGCCCGGTGTTTGGCCATCATGTGGCGCTGGTAGCCCTTTTCCCCCAGCAGCATCTTGTGCCAGTACTGGCAGATGATGGGCAGGTGCGCCTGTAGATCCACCTGCGCCACCTCCAGAAACAGGGGCGCCATCAGCGGGTCGTCCAGCAGGCGCCGATAGAAGCCATGGACCATGGCATCGATATTGTCGTGGCAATCCAGGTCCGGCAGGGCCTGGTCATCGTCCCGAAGCGCGGCCGGATGGAAAATTTCTACTGCGGTCATTACCAGTCGATGCGACGCAGCAGGATATCCTTGTACATGACGAAGTCGCCGGCCAGGCTGTACCAGGGATGCTTGAAGGTCGCCGGGCGGTTTTTCTCGAAGAAGAAATGCCCTACCCAGGCAAAGCCATAACCCACTACCGGCAGCAACCACAGGGCCCACAGGGTGCCGGTGAATACCACCCAGGCCAGCAGGGCGATAACGCAGGAGGTGCCGACGAAATGCAGGCGGCGACAGACCGGGTGGCCGTGCTCCTGCAGGTAATAGGGGTAGAATTCGGCAAAGCTCTGGAAATCGGATTGTTTGATGGTTTCCATGGCTGGCTCCTTACTGCTGCACAGTTGTTGTTATCTCGGGGGAACGTCCAGTTTGCCTGCGGCCGGGTTGGACGGCTTGTAGGCAACGGCTGCCTGACTCCATTCTACCGGGAAGCGGCAGCGAATAATTGTGATAGCGCGCCACGCTGATGGCATACATGACCATTGCCCACTGACAGGGTTCATGGACAATGACGCCTTTTCACAATCAACCGGATGGTTATATGGCTTTACGACCCCGCATGCGTCGCATCATCACCCGCCAGGGCACGCGGATTCCCCGCAGTCTGGATTCCCTCACCCGGGTCGGGGACGAAGTCAGCGCGGAACGGGGGGGCCTGGGCTCGGAACAGGTGGATGCCATCTGGCGCGCCACCCGCAGCCTCTACCGGGGCGGCATGAGCCCGGCCATCAGCCTGTGCCTGCGCCGTCACGGTGAAATCGTGCTCAACCGCAGCCTGGGCTACGCGGACCCGCAGGCCGGCCGCATCATGACGCCGGATACGCCGGTCTGCCTGTTCTCGGCCTCCAAGGTGGTGACCGCCATGCTGGTCCACCATCTGGTGGAACAGGGGCAGCTGGATCTGGATGACCCGGTCACCCGCTACCTGCCCGCCTATGGCCAGCAGGGCAAGGAGCGCACCACCATCCGCCATCTGCTCACCCACCAGGCCGGTATTCCCCGCCCGCCGGAAAAGGTGGAGCCGGAGATTCTCTATCGCCCGCAGGACATACTCGACCTGCTGTGCAGCGCCAAGCCCAGCGGCTTCAACAGCCAGGCCTACCATGCCATCACCGCCGGTTTTGTACTGGGCGCCGTGGTGGAGGCGATCACCGGGGAAGACCTCAATGCCACCCTGGACCGGGTGATTCGCCAGCCCATGGGCATGACCTATTTCACCTTTGGTGCCACCGGGCCGGAACGGGCCCGGGACGTGTCCACCGGGTTGCCCATGAAGCTGGTGGACCTGTTCCTCACCTATGCGGTGGGCGGCAGTATTGATGAGGTGGTAGAGGTGACCAACGACGACCGCTTCCAGGACATCATCGTGCCCGCCGGCAACCTGTATGCCACCGCCGAGGAAGCCAGCCGCTTCTTCCAGATGCTGCTCAACGACGGCGCCTATAACGGCCAGCAGATATTCCAGCCGGAGACCGTGCGCCGGGCGCTGGAGCCGGCCTATCACCGTCCGCGCATTGACCGCACCCTGCTGTTGCCACTGAATTTTTCCAGCGGTTTCATGCTCGGCAATCGTGGCATGGGCATGTTCGGCCCCGGCGCTCCGAAGGCCTTCGGGCACCTGGGTTTTATCAGCATCTACTGCTGGGCCGACCCGCAGCGGGATTTGAGCGGTGCCCTGCTGACCACCGGCAAGGGCGTTGTCGGCCCCCATTTGCCGGCGCTGTTCAATTTGCAGTACACCATCAACCGTCACACCCGTCTGCGGGGATAGGATCGCCGCGCAGGCACTGCACACATTCCAGCGACAGGCCCAGGCGGGCATTGCGACCGTCAGGGGTGGTCACCCAGGGGCGGTTGATAAAAGGGGGCTGGTGGCGCACATGCTGGCGATGCCCGCAGGATAGCAGCATGATCCAGTGGCCCCGATCGTCCTGCCGGAACCCGCTCACTGTCACCGTATGATCATCATTGCTTGCCATGGCCCGAATACCAAAATGCCCGCGGATGCGGGCATTTTGACATAAAGCGTATCAGCTGGCTTTTTGCAGCGCGCGTTCCGCTGCCAGGCCCCGATACAGGCTCAGGCACATCAGCAGCAGTACCACGGTAAAGGGTAACCCGGTGGTCACCGCACCGGCCTGCAACGCCTTGAGGGCCTGCTCACCGCCGCCATACAAAAGCGCACCGGCAATCAGACCTTCCATGACTGCCCAGAACACCCGCTGGGGGACCGGGGCATCCAGCTTGCCGCCGGCGGTAATGGAATCAATCACCAGCGAGCCGGAATCCGACGAGGTCACGAAGAACACCAGCACCAGCACGATGGCCAGGAAAGACACGATACCGGTAAGCGGCAAGTGCTCCAGCATCTGGAACAGGGCCAGGGACTCGTCACCGATACCGTTGGCCAGCTCCCCGACGCCGTTGACAACCTGATCCAGCCCGCTGCCACCAAAGGCGGTCATCCACAGGATGGTGATCAGGGTCGGCACCAGCAGCACGGCGGTGATGAATTCACGCACCGTGCGCCCCTTGGAAATGCGGGCGATAAACATGCCGACAAAGGGTGACCAGGAAATCCACCAGGCCCAGTAGAACACGGTCCAGCCATGGAACCAGGTATCGTCGCTACGGCCAATCCAGTTACTGAGCGGAATGATGTTACTCAGATAATCCACAGTGGTGGTGCCCAGGCCACTGAGAATCAACAGGGTTGGCCCGGCAAAAATCACGAATACCAGCAGCGCCAGGGCCACCAGCATGTTGATGTTACTGAGCAGTTTCACCCCGCCATCCATGCCACGAATCACCGACAGGGTGGCCACTGCCGTGACGCCGACGATAATGGCGATCTGCACATTGATCGCATTGGGCGTATCAAACAGGAAATGCAGCCCACCGGCGGCCTGCTTGGCGCCCAGCCCCAGCGAGGTGGCCAGCCCGAAGATGGTGGCCAGTACCGCCAGGGTATCAATGATATGGCCGGCCCAGCCCCAGCAACGGTCACCCAGCAGCGGGTAGAAGGCCGAGCGAATGGTCAGCGGCATGCCCTTGTTGTAGGCGAAAAACGCCAGTGACAACGCCACCACCGCATAGATCGACCAGGGATGAATGCCCCAGTGATACATGGTCGCGCCCATGGCAAGGTCACGGGCGGCATCCGTATTGGGCGCCACATTCAGCGGCGTGCCATACCAGTCGGTGTAGTAAGCCACCGGCTCGGCCACGCTCCAGAACATCAGGCCAATGCCCATGCCGGCGGCAAACAGCATGGCGAACCAGGACCAGGTGGAAAACTCCGGCTTGGCATCCTGACCGCCCAGGCGGATCTTGCCCACCGGCAGGATCGCCAACGCAATGCAGAACAGCACGAAGACATTGCCGCCCACCATGAACAGCCAGTCGAAATGATCAATGGCCCAGTCCTTGGACCCGTTAAGCAGGTTATTGGCCACTTCCGGGAAGGCCAGTGTGCCAATCACGAAAGTCAGAATCAGCATGGCGCTGATGAAGAAAACAGGATTGTGCAGATCCATACCCAGGACCTGCACATTATCCTGGCCGACGTCATAGTCGGTCTGATAATCAATACTCATTGGGACTCCGTTATCCGTCTTGCTTTGGGTGCGCGTTACACGTCGCGACTTGCAGCCAGTCGGTCCGGACGATGCCGGGCTTGCCTGCCCGAAAGAATCTCCCTGTGTGAGACATCACCTGAACCGGAACCGGTGGCCCCGCAGGGCCACCGCCGGGATCAGAAGTAGAAATCAAAGGAGACGTAGGTGGCGCGGAAGTCCCCTTCCGAGACATCACCGTTACGGTCGATATCGGCGTTCTGCCAGAGATATTCCAGATAGATCCAGCCCGGGCCGTATTTGTAACTCACCCCGGGGCTGTAGAAGTTGCCCTGGGCATCGTTACCCTGGGTCTTGGACTTGGCGGTGCCGCCATCTACATAGAAGTACCAGTGATCCCAGGTGTAGCCCAGCTCGGCAATGTGGCGTTGTGTTTCCACCTCGTTATCCGCCGGTTGCGTAGCCACTGCGGGCCAGCTGGCCAGGTCCATGCCGGAGAAGTCACGCTTGGTATCGATAAAACGATACTTGGCAGCAAAGTCGCCCATCTCGAACAGATAGTGAATATCCAGTGCTTCATGACGGCCATTGTCATTGGGGCTGGCAGAGGCCAGATCCTGCAGGCGGCCTTTCTGGTAAGACACGCCGAAAGTGTTGCCCGGCAGGAAGGTCCAGTCACCGTTGACCACACCGGTCTTGATCTTGCGATAGGTCAGCGAGCTCCCCCAGTGCTTGTTGTCATCCAGGGTATCGGTGCTCTTGGCGCCGAAGTCATCCTGGTGGTAGTAAGCCACATCGTAATGGAAGTTGCTGATGTCGGAACTGAGCTTGATACCCACATCCATCTGGTCACCATAACCGCCTTCCAGGCCGTCACCGGGCCAGAAGTTGGCGGTTTTCCAACCGAAGGGAACCTGGGATTTACCCACCTTGATGATGGCGTCGTCATTGAGGTCATAACCGATCCATGCCTGATGCATGGCAAAGGTATCACCGCTGTTGTTGTTGGCCGGATCGGAAAACGCCCCTTTGCCCCAGCGGGCTTCGGCACTGAAATGCCAGGGGCCGTAACTGTTGCCATCATTGGCATAAACGACAAAGGCCGGGTCGGCGAACTCACCGCCGGTTTCCTTGTCTACGGCATTGTCTTCGGCGTATTGGTAAACCCACCAGACACCGCCGGTTAGCTTTGGCGCCGCAGTGGCGTTGAGGGGAATGGAGGCGGCAAGCAAACAACTTACATAGCCTGCGCACTTGGTAATGGCACGCTTTTTCATTTGAGTCTCCCTTCTCTTCAAGTCTTAAACAGACTAAATACTGATCAGGTGATGTCAAATACAGCCCCTTTGTCCACGTTCAAGAAACGCGGCAATCAATCTCGCATGAACGATATTCGAGGCTTATTGACAGAGAGATTGCCGGGCAGGCCGGCGATGGCAACGAACGCAGGGGTTCGTTAAAAAAAGCAGGGAAAGGTAGGCGGCTTTAACTGTCGCGACACGAAATCATCGGCCTTGTCTGCAAAGGGGGCGCGTACCTTAACACAATTACCCGCCCCTTTCAGGGTTGCGTGTCAGTATGCCGCCTTGATGATGTCGATGGCCGGCATCAACACATCTCGCCATTGTTGCTCCAGTTGTTTGCCGCACTTCGGCCATATCGGTATTGGCGAACAGGGTACGCACCGCATCGGAACGACGGATGAAACATTGATAGAAATCTTCAAAAAAACGTTCTGAGGCGCAGCATCTTCCATAGCTCTGAAAGACGGCATCAGTGGCAAGACAGGTATTCATGGTTTTCCCCGGACAATAAAAAAGCGGGCCGGTAATCCGGCCCGCCTACTCTATCCGGGGTCGGGGTAACTAACCCCGATCCAGATCAATTACATGTTGGAAAGAATGGCATCGCGCACCGCATCCAGCTGTGCATCAATGGTCACCATGCGGGTGTCCTGGCACTGAGCGATGGCGGTGTCCGGGTCTTTCAGGCCGTTACCGGTGAGAGTACAGACGATAGTGGAGCCTTCCGGAATCTTGCCGGCCTTGATATCGCGCATGGCGCCACCGATGGAAGCGGCGGAAGCCGGCTCGCAGAACACGCCTTCCTTCTCGGCCAGCAGTTTCTGTGCGGCCAGGATTTCCTGATCGCTCAGTTCATCAAACCAGCCACCGGACTCCTGCTCCACTTTCAGCGCCTTGTCCCAGGACTGCGGGTTACCGATACGGATGGCGGTCGCCACCGTTTCCGGATCGGCTACCGGGCCGCCACGCATGAAGGGCGCGGCGCCCTCAGCCTGGTAACCCACCATCTTCGGCGCCGCGTTGACCACGCCGGATTTATGGTATTCGCTGTAACCCATCCAGTGGGCGGTAATGTTGCCCGCGTTGCCCACCGGCAAGCAGTGATAGTCCGGGGCACGGCCCAGCTCTTCGACGATTTCGAAGGCGGCGGTCTTCTGGCCCTGCAGGCGGAACGGGTTCACTGAGTTGACGATGGTCACCGGTGCATGCTCGGCCACCTGCTTGACCAGCTCCATGCCCTGGTCAAAGTTGCCACGGATCTGCATGATCACGGCACCGTACATCATCGCCTGGGCCATCTTGCCCATGGCGATCTTACCCTCGGGGATGATCACGAAGGCGGTGATCCCGGCACGGGCCGCGTAGGCGGCAGCCGCGGCAGAGGTGTTACCGGTGGAGGCACAGATGATGGCATTGCTGCCCTCTTCCACCGCCTTGGTCACGGCCATGGTCATGCCGCGGTCCTTGAAGGACCCGGTGGGGTTGAGCCCTTCGTATTTGACGTAGATATCCACGTCCTTGCCGAGCAGCTTGGGAATGTTCTTCAGGCGAATCAGCGGGGTGTTGCCCTCGCCCAGGCTGATAAGCGGCGTGTCATCATTCACCGGCAGGTGGTCGCGGTAGCGGTTGATCAGGCCGGTGTAACGGTCACGAAAAGGCATAATCTCTATCTCTTTCAAAAGCGTCAGACATCTGACATCGGACGTCAGACTCGGTCATTCAGGCGTCCAGGTTTTCCACGCGGATGCGCATTATATCGCTATCCACGGTCTCAAGGGCAGCAATCTTGGCCAGGGCCGCGTTCATGTCACCCTCACGCACCTCATGGGTCATCATCACGATCGGTACCAGCCCCTGGTCCACTTCGCGCTGCACCAGGGCATCAATGCTGACGTTGTTGTCGCTGAGGATACGGGTGATATCCGCCAGTACGCCGGTCTTGTCCTGCACATGCAGGCGCAGGTAGAAGCAGCAGGTCACGTCGTCGATGGTCAGGATCGGCTCATCGGACATGTGATCGGTGTGGAAGCCCAGGTAGGGCACGCGCTCGTCGTGGTCCACGGTCAGGGCACGGCCCAGCTCGATGATGTCGGCCACCACCGCCGAAGCGGTCGGCTCGGCGCCGGCACCGGCGCCGTAGAACATGGTCGGGCCCACCGCATCGCCGTGGATCATCACCGCGTTCATCACGCCGTTCACTGCCGACAGCATGGTTTCCTTGGGAATCAGGGTCGGGTGCACGCGCAGCTCGATGCCGTTACCGGTATCCTTGGCGATGCCCAGGTGCTTGATGCGGTAGCCGAAGTGGGCGGCACTGGCCACGTCTTCGGTGGTGATGCGGCTGATCCCCTCGGTGTACACCCGGGAAAACTGCAGCGGAATACCGAAGGCAATGGAGGCCAGGATGGTCAGCTTGTGGGCCGCGTCGATGCCTTCCACATCAAAGGTGGGGTCCGCCTCGGCGTAACCGAGCTGCTGGGCTTCGTCGAGCACGTCCTTGAAGTCACGGCCCCCCTCTTCCATCTCGGTGAGGATGAAGTTACCGGTGCCATTGATGATGCCGGCCAGCCAGTTGATATGGTTGGCGGCCAGGCCTTCCCCCAGGGACTTGAGGATGGGGATGCCGCCGGCCACGGACGCTTCAAAGGCCACGTCCACGCCATTGTCCTGGGCGGCCTGGAAGATCTCGTTGCCGTGCTCGGCGATCAGTGCCTTGTTGGCGGTGACCACGTGCTTGCCGTTTCTGATGGCCGTGAGCACCAGCTCGCGGGCGGTGTCGATGCCGCCGATCAGCTCCACCAGGATGTCGATATCCGGGTCGGTGGCCACGGCAAAAATATCCCGGGAAATACGCATACCGGTAGTATCGCAGGCCGGATTGTCGCGGCGGGCGCCAATATGGGTAATCTCAATGGGGCGCCCCACACGACGGGCAATATCCCGCGCGTTGCGCTTGAGTACATTTACGGTGCCCGAGCCAACCGTGCCCAGGCCTGCAATACCCACCTTCACCGGATTCACGTTACTTCCTCATGGTTAGTCCAGCAGGCCATCCTGGCGGAACATCTTCTTGATGCCGCGGATCGCCTGCCGGGTGCGTTGTTCGTTTTCAATCAGGCCGAAACGGACGTGATCGTCGCCGTATTCGCCAAAACCGACGCCCGGTGACACGGCCACCCCGGCATCGGCGAGCAATTTCTTGGAAAACTCCAGGGAGCCCAGCGCCTTGTAGTGGTCGGGGATCGGCGCCCACACGAACATGGTGGCACGGGGCTTTTCCACCTGCCAACCGATCTCCGCCAGGCCGTCCACCAGCACATCGCGGCGCTTGCGGTACATCTCGCAAATCTCGCTGACGCAGCTCTGGTCGCCCTCCAGGGCGGCAATGGCGGCCACCTGGATGGGGGTAAAGGTGCCGTAATCCAGGTAGGACTTGATGCGGGCCAGGGCGTGAATCAGCTCCTTGTTGCCGCAGCAGAAGCCCACCCGCCAGCCGGGCATATTGTAACTCTTGGACAGGGAGAAGAACTCCACCGCCACGTCCTTGGCCCCTTCCACCTCCAGGATGGAGGGCGCCTTGTAGCCATCAAAGACGATATCCGCATAGGCGATATCGTGGACCACCCAGATCTGGTGCTCGCGGGCAATGGCCACCACCTTCTCGAAGAACTCCCGTTCCACGCACTGTCCGGTGGGGTTGCCGGGAAAATTGAGCACCAGCATCTTCGGCCTGGGCCAGGATTCCTTGATGGCCCGCTCCAGCTCAACAAAGAAGTCCACGCCCTTGACCAGTGGCACATGGCGGATATCCGCATTGGAGATCACGAAGCCATAGGGGTGGATCGGGTAGCTGGGGTTGGGCACCAGCACGGTGTCACCCGGGCCCATGGTGGCCAGGGCCAGATGCGCCAGGCCTTCCTTGGAACCGATGGTGACAATGGCCTCGGATTCCGGGTCCAGGTCCACATTGTAGCGGCGCTGGTACCAGTCGGTGATGGCCTTGCGCAGGCGCGGGATACCCCGGGACTGGGAATAGCGGTGGGTGTCGCCGCGCTGCACCGTCTCGGTGAGCTTGTCGACGATGTGTTTCGGGGTGGGCTGGTCCGGGTTGCCCATGCCGAAATCGATGATGTCCTCGCCCCGCGCACGCGCCGCCTTCTTCAGCTCACCGACAATGTTGAACACATAGGGCGGCAAACGACGAATTCGCTGGAAATCGGTTTCCACGGCATCACCTTGAGGCGGGGTTGAAAGGAGCCGGACACATTAACGGCGCATCAAGGCGCCGTCAATGTATCCACGCTGTCCGGCCGCCGCAAAGCGCCGGCTGGCGGGGCTTGCACACCCCGTCAGGCATTACAGGTCGAGGGATTTCTTCATCTGATCCGGGGTCAGGTAACCACCCAGCTGCTTGCCATCCGTGGTAAAGATGGCGGGCGTGCCGTGCACACCGAATTTGACGCCCAGGTTGTAGTCCTGGTTAACGGTATCGGCGCAGTCACCCAGCGTGTTGTTGCTGACCGAATTGTTCAGCTTGGCGTCGGTGAGCGCCTTGGCGCGGTCCTCGGCGCACCACACATGGCGCATGCCCTGGGCCGCCGCAGAGCTGGGGCCGCCGCGGGGGAAAGCCAGGTAATGGACGGTGATGCCGTCAGCATTGTAGGCCTCGATATGGCGATGCAGCTTGCGGCAATAACCGCAGGTGATATCGGTGAAGACAAACACCTCGGCTTTCTGGTCCTTGGCCGCGAAGGTGATCATGTCGCTGCGATCCAGCTTGGCAATGCCTGCCTTGCGGACTTTCTCGAACTTGGCCTCGGCCACGTTGACCACATCCCCGTCCTTCAGCTCCAGCAGATCGCCGGTGAAGACATAATGACCATCCGGGGTACTGTAAACGGTATCGCGGCCGTTCACTTCCACTTCCACCATACCGGGCACCGGCGCCGCTTTGACGCTGGTCACCTTGACGTTGCCGAAGGCATCGGCAAAGGCTTTTTCCACGGCGGCCTTGTCGATCACAGCGGACTTGTCGGTCTTGCCGGAACTCGCCTCATCAGTCTGTGCACTACAGGCGGTGATGACCCCCAGCAATGCGAGAAACAGCCAACGTTTCATTCTTTTATACTCCTGGTTTTTCTGTTTGGAGCCCGGCCCGCTGGCTCAGGTTCCCGAACGGGGGTGGTGCTTTTGGTACAGATCCTGTAACCGTTGCTGCGCCACATGGGTGTAGATCTGGGTTGTCGACAGATCGCTGTGCCCCAGCAACAGCTGCACCACCCGCAGATCCGCGCCATGATTGAGCAGGTGTGTGGCAAACGCATGGCGCAGTGTATGGGGTGACAGGGATTTTTGCACCCCGGCCTTTACCGCCAGCTGCTTGATGCGGTGCCAGAACGTCTGCCGCGTCATGCAGGTACCGCGCCGACTGGGAAACAACAGCTCCTGGTCATTACCCAGCAGCAACGCCCTGGCCTCGCGCTGATAACGGCCCAGCCAGTGCAGCGCCTCCTCGCCCAGCGGCACCAGCCGCTCCTTGTTGCCCTTGCCGATCACGCGGATCAGCCCCTGGCGGGGGTTGATCTGCCCCTGGGTCAAGCTGACCAGCTCGGTGACCCGCAGGCCGGTGGCGTAGAGCACTTCCAGCATGGCCCGGTCACGCAGTCCCAGCGGATCGTCAAGGTCCGGGGCGGCCAGCAGCGCCTCCACATCCGCCTCGGACAGGCTCTTGGGCAGGGGCCGGCCGGTGCGCGGGCGCTCGATCAGCAACGCCGGGTCTTGCTCTATCATCCCCTCGCGTTTGAGCCAGCGGTAGAAACTCTTGATGGCCGATAGCTGACGGGCGACGGAACGGGCGCTGACGCCCTGCTGATGGCGGTCGGCCAGGAATTGCAGCAGCTGAAAACGCTGGCAACGGGCCAGCGGCAGGCTCTGCGGCCGGGCCCAGAGGGCCAGCTGCCGCAGATCCCGGCGGTAGTTGTCGAGGCTGTGATCACTGAGGCCCTTTTCCAGCCACTGCTGGTCAAGCCAGCGATCAATCAGCTGCTGATCGGCGTCGCTTACGGTATTCACGCTGGCAGTATTGACTCTTTGTACTGAGAAAACAACAAGTTAGAAATCCACTGACTTTTACGAATTATTACCCAAAAACGCCCGGCATCATGGCAATAATGAAAACTCAGCGTTGACGCCATTCAACAGGACCAAGGAGAGGAAAAATGGGCATTCTATCGTGGATCGTATTCGGCCTGATCGCCGGCATCATTGCCAAATGGATCATGCCGGGCAAGGACCCGGGCGGTTTTATCATCACCATCCTGCTGGGTATCGCCGGCGCCTTTGTCGGCGGCTGGCTGGGCTCGCTGGTGGGCATGGGGTCCATGGGCAGTTTCAGTCTTGGCAGCTTTGTCACCGCCATTGTCGGCGCCCTGATTCTGCTGGCGCTTTACCGGATGATGAAAAAGGCCTGAGCCCGCCCGCCAGGCACAAAAAAGGCCGCCCGAGAGGCGGCCTTTTTTGTGGAGCGGGTTTATCCGGCCAGAGGTTGGTTCCGCAGGTGCCCTACAGCAAAGGCTGAACCAACATTCGCGCTTCGATAAACCGGTGTTACCGGATTTTTTCCTTGATCCGGGCGGACTTGCCGGAGCGGTCGCGCAGGTAGTACAGCTTGGCGCGGCTCACGTCACCACGACGGTTCACTTCGATGGAATCGATCAGCGGGCTGTGCAGCTGGAAAACACGCTCAACGCCCACACCGTGGGATACCTTGCGCACGGTGAACGCCGAGTTCAGGCCGCGGTTACGACGGGCAATGACGACGCCCTGGAACGCCTGCAGACGCTCACGGTTACCTTCCTTCACCTTTACCTGCACGGTAACGGTGTCACCGGCGCCGAATTCCGGCACGTCGGTTTTCAGCTGGGCATTTTCCACGCCCTGGATAATCAGATTTTTGCCGCTCATGGCTGGCTCCTAATCATTCGGTTTTGCTGTATGCGACGACTGCTCGGCGATGTATTCGTCCAGCAGCTGCTGCTCTTCGTTGCTGAGGCCCCGCGCCCGGCGGCGCTCCAGCAGGTCAGGACGCTGTTGCCAGGTCCGTCCCAGCGCCTGTTTCAGGCGCCAGCGGCGAATCCGCTCGTGATTGCCGCTCAGCAGTACCTCCGGTACTGCCTGCCCCTGATACACCTCCGGGCGGGTGTAATGGGGGCAATCAAGCAGGTCTTCGAATTCGCCTGAAAACGAGTCCTGCTCGGCGGAGTCCTGGTGACCCAGCACTCCGGGTAACAGTCGGCTGACCGCGTCGATCAGCACCAGCGCCGGCAGTTCACCGCCGCTGAGTACATAGTCGCCAATGGAAACCTGCTCATCCACCTGGGCGTCGAGCAGGCGCTCATCCACGCCTTCGTAGCGCCCGGCCAGCAATACCAGGCCGGGCTGCGCCGCCAACGCCACGGCTTTTGCCTGGGTCAGCGGCTGCCCCTGGGGGGACAGGTAAATCACCCGGGCACCGGGGTTGCCCTCGCGGGCCGCCAGCAGTGCCTTTTCCAGCGGCGCCACCTTCATCACCATGCCGGGACCGCCGCCGAAGGGGCGATCGTCCACGGTGCGATGGCGATCCTCGGTGAAATCCCTCGGGTTCACCGTTTCCAGGGCCAGCAGGCCGTTTTCCACCGCCCGGCGGGTCACGCCGAAGTCGGTCACGGCGCGGGCCATATCCGGGAACAGGGTCACCAGGGTGACCGCAAAGGGTGCCTGACTCATCAGAAGTCCGGGTCCCAGTCCACGGTCAGCTCACCGGCGGCCAGATCCACCTTCATGACCACCTGGTCGGGCAGCCAGGGGATCAGCCGCTCGCGGCGATCGAGACTTTGGCCGTCGCCACGGACCACCAGCACATCGTTGGCGCCGGTTTCCATCATGCTGTGAACGCGGCCCAGATCGACCCCGTTCACATGGCGAACCCGCAGATCAATCAGGTCTCGCCAGTAATATTCATCGCCCCGGGACTGCGGCAGCAGCGCCTCGGGTACCGCGATATCGCGGCCGGCCAGGCTATTGACCGCATCGCGGTCATTCAGGCCGTCGATCTTGGCAATCAGTCCCTTGCCCTGGCGCCGAAACCCCTCCAGGGACAGCGGCTGCCAGCCCTGGTCGCCTTTCACGTACCAGGGCTGATAGCTGGACAGGTTGTCCATGGGATCGGTATAGGAAAAGACCCGCACCCACCCCTTGACGCCGTGGGCGCCCAGAAAGCGGCCCACTACGGTCAGCTCGGAGGACGACATCAGTCCTCTCTCCTTGATGCCGGTGGCAATCAGGCGCTCTTGCGCGCCTTCTTGGCCAGGGTTTTAACGCGCTCGGAAAGCTGCGCACCCTTGGCAACCCAGGCGTCCAGGCTTTCCAGGTTCAGTTTCAGGGGAATTTCACCGCCACGGGCGATGGGGTTGTAGAAACCCAGCTGCTCGATAAAACGGCCGTCACGGGCGTTACGGCTATCGGCAACAACGATGCTGTAGAACGGGCGCTTCTTGGAACCGCCACGGGCGAGACGAATAACTACCATGGTTTATCTACCTTTTATCAATCCGGTTTCCCGGCTCACCCTGCTGGGTGAACCATCGTATCCGCTTGAAAGCCAGCCCCGGACAAGGGGCAGGCCGCGAAGGGCGCGAATTATACAGGCAGTTGCCATGGGCAACAAGCCTTGAGGCCGGGCAGGCGCGCCGCCTGCGGCCATGCAGCCTGGCCGGGCTTACATCGGCGGCATGCCGCCTGGCCCCCCCATGCCGCCCATGCCACCGGGACCGCCCGGACCACCCTGGCCTCCCATCATGCCTTCCAGGCCACGCATCATGTTCTTCATGCCGCCCTTGGTGCGCATCTTCTTCATCATTTTGGCCATCATCTTCTGCTGCTTCATCAGACGATTCAGGTCCGGGATGTCCAGGCCGGCACCGGCGGCAATACGCTTCTTGCGCGAGCCCTTGATCAAATCCGGGTTACGACGCTCCTTGGGGGTCATGGAATCAATCAGGGCTTCCATGTGCTTCATCTGCTTGAGGGCCGCCGGATCCTGGGCAGCCTGCATCATGCCGCCCATGCCGGGCAGCTTGTCGAGCAGGCCGGCCATGCCACCCATGTTGCGCATCTGCTGGAACTGGTCCTTGAGGTCCTCGAAGTCCATGGCCTTGCCTTTCTTGAACTTCTTGGCAATTTTCTCGGCCTTGGACTTGTCCAGCTTGCGCTCGGCTTCTTCCACCAGCGACAGCACATCGCCCATGCCGAGAATCCGGCTGGCAATACGGTCCGGGTGGAACGGCTCCAGGGCGTCGGTCTTCTCGCCCATGCCGATGAACTTGATCGGCTTGCCGGTGAGATGGCGCACGGACAGGGCCGCACCACCGCGGGAATCACCGTCCGCCTTGGTCAGAATCACACCGGTGAGCGGCAGCGCCTCGTTGAAGGCCTGGGCGGTGTTGGCGGCATCCTGACCGGTCATGGCATCCACCACGAACAGGGTCTCTGCCGGGCTGATGGCGCCATGCAGGCGCTTGATCTCGGTCATCATGTCTTCATCGACATGCAGACGGCCGGCGGTATCGACGATCAACACATCCATGTAGCGACGACGGGCTTCATCCAGCGCCGCGTTGGCAATATCCACCGGGTCCTGGTCGCCGCTGGACGGGAAGAAATGGGTCTCCACTTCGCCGGCCAGGGTCTTGAGCTGCTCGATGGCCGCCGGGCGATAGACGTCGGCGGACACCACCATGACCTTTTTCTTCTCGCGCTCTTGCAGAAAACGGGCGAGCTTGGCCACGGAGGTGGTCTTGCCCGCCCCCTGCAGACCGGCCATGAGGATGATGGCCGGCGGCTTGGTGGCCAGGTTGAGGGCGTCGTTGGCGTCGCCCATGGTATGGATGAGCTCGTCATTGACGATCTTGACGAACGCCTGGCCCGGGTTGAGGCTCTTGAGCACATCCTGGCCCAGGGCCTTTTCCTTGACCTGTTCGACAAACTCTTTCACCACCGGCAGGGCCACGTCGGCCTCCAGCAGTGCCTTGCGCACTTCGCGCAGGGTGTCGCGGATATTGTCTTCGGTCAGCGAACCCTGACCTGCCAGGTTTTTAAGCGACGATCCCAACCGATCGGTGAGATTCTCGAACATGTGTTTCCACCTCCAAACGAACCGTGGCCCCGCTCAAACAGACATGTCGGGGTAACAGGGGCGCGATTATAGCCCCAGGCAGCCCCCAGCGTCATGGCCCTGTACCAGGAATCGCCGACAAGGGCACAGCCGACAGCCATCGCCGGGCGTGATAATGTTTCTTGAAGGACAACCAGCGGCTATGCCAGACTTCCGCGGGCTTACCACCGGATAACAAAGACTTATGAATCTTGCCATGCTCAGCGGCCTGACGGCCTTTGCCCTCTACGCTGTCGCCAGCCTGATCCTGTATCGACAGTTTCGCGGGCAGTCGGCGCCGTCACGCATGGCCATCCTTACCCACGGTGGCGCCGCCGTGGCCGCCCACTTTGTCTGCCTGTGGCAACTGATGATCACCCCGGATGGCCTGCAACTGGGTATTTTCCCGGTGACCTCGGCGGTGGCGGCCGTGGGTGGCGCCCTGGTGCTGCTATCCAGCCTGTACCGGCCGTTCGAATGGATCACGGCGCTGGTTTACCCCTTTGCCGCCGCCACCCTGCCCGCCGCCCTGTGGCTGAAAACCGGTTACACCGCCCGGCCCCTGGAGCACGGCCTGGGCGTGCATGTGCTGTTTTCCATTGTCGCCTACGCGGTACTGGCCCTGGCGGCCTGCCAGGCAATCCTGCTGTTCATCCAGCACCGCCAGCTCAAGGAAGGCCACATTCGCGGCGTCATGCGCCTGTTCCCGCCCATCCAGGTGATGGAATCCATGCTGTTCGAGGCCATCTGGCTGGGCGAAGTGCTGCTCACCGTGGCCATCATCTCCGGCTTTCTCTACGTGGACGACCTGTTCGCCCAGCATCTGGTGCACAAGACCGTGCTGACACTGGCCTCCTGGGTGGTCTTTGCGGTGCTGCTCGGTGGCCGCTATCTGCGCGGCTGGCGTGGCGTTACGGCGGTGCGGTTCACCCTGGTGGGCTTTGCCGTGCTGCTGGTGGCCTTTGTCGGCACCCAGTTCGTGCTGCAGGTGATTCTGCACGAACCGCCCATGGTATCTTGACACTGGCGAACCCCAGCCCGAACAATAGGCGGCCAACTGGCTGAAGAATTACATTTCCCTTGGATACGTTCTCGGATGGGTGGCTGATCGGCGCCCTGATATTCCTGATTCTCGGTTCCGCCTTTTTCTCCAGCAGTGAAACCGGCATGGTGGCCATCAACCGCTACCGTCTGCGTCACCTGGCGCGCCAGGGGCACCGTGCCGCCTCCCGGGTGGAAGCCCTGCTCAAGCGCACCGACCGCCTGCTGTCGGTGATCCTGATCGGTAACAATTTCGTCAACAATTTCGCCGCCACCCTGGCCGCCATTCTTGCCATTCGCTGGCTCGGCGACAGTGGTGCGGCCATCGCCCCGGTGGTGATCACCATCGTCATGCTGGTATTTGCGGAAATCACCCCGAAAACCTACGCCGCCATGAAGCCGGAGCGGGTGGCCTTCCCCGCCAGCCTGGTACTCAAACCCCTGCAGACGTTGCTGGCCCCCCTGGTCTGGCTGGTCAACGGCGTCAGCAGCCTGCTGCTGAGACTGGGCGGCATCAGGCCCGGCGAGCAGGATGACGACCACCTCAGCCCGGAAGAGCTGCGCACCGTGGTCAACGAGGCCGGCGGCCTGATCCCCGAACGTCACCAGAAGATGCTGCTCAACATTCTCGACCTGGAAAGCGTCACCGTGGAGGACATCATGATCCCCCGCAACGAGATGGTGGGCATCGACATCGACGATGACATGGCGGACATCGTCGCCACCCTGCGCTCCAGCCAGCACACCCGGCTGCCGGTCTACAACGGTGACCCCAACAACATGATCGGCCTGCTGCACCTGCGTAAACTCAGCCGCCTGATGCTGCGCGACGACATCAACAAGGCCGAGCTGATGCAGTACACGGTGGAGCCCTACTTCGTGCCCGAAGGCACGCCGCTCAATCGCCAGCTGATCAACTTCCAGAACGCCAAGCGGCGCATCGGCATCGTGGTGGACGAATACGGCGACGTGCTCGGCCTGGTGACCCTGGAAGACATTCTTGAAGAGATCGTCGGTGAATTCACCACCGACCTGGCCGCCACCAGCCAGGATATTCACCCGCAGGAGGATGGCAGCTACGTGATCGACGGCTCCACCCACCTGCGCGAAATCAACCGCACCCTGCACTGGGAACTGCCCACCGACGGGCCCAAGACCCTCAACGGCCTGATCCTGGAATATCTGCAGGACATCCCCGACGCCAACATCTCGGTGAAAATCGACCAGTACCTGATCGAAATCCTGCAGGTGAAGGACAATATGGTGAAGGCCGCGAGGATGAGGAAGGCGGAGGTTAGTTAATTGATAATTGAGAATGGATAATTGATAACGACGCGAGATGTGTTATCGAATCCTGAAAGCCAAGAGGCCGCGCATAGAATTTGAGCGCGGCCTCTTGCGTTGAGAAACAAAAACAACGGGAACGCGAGTTATCAATTATCCATTCTCAATTATCAATTATCAATTCCCATCAAACCCTATCCGCCAGTGGCGATCCCACCCAGGCACGGATGTCCGTGGCGTAGCGTTCCACCAGTTGGCGGCCCTCCTCGATGGCTTCGCTGGCGCGGTGGAAATCCATCAGGGCGAAGTCTTCCAGCAAGGGCACCAGAGTCACTTCCGGCGGGTCGCCGGCCATGCGTGAACGGGTGATGCGGTCCTGCATGATGTTGACGCTGGCGGCCACCACATCGAAAAAGCCCGGGTTTTCATCATCGCCGGGCGCGAAGTAGTTCATCATTTTCTGCCAGATACTGTGCTCTTCTTCACTGCCATGCTCCTGATCCGCCTGGCTGCGGGTATCTCGGGACAGGTGAGCGCCCACCAGCTGGGCATTGAGGTTGACGGCAATCACCACATCCGCGCCCATGGCGCGGGCGGCAGAGACCGGTACCGGGTTGACCAGGCCGCCATCGAGCATCCATCGACCCTGCATTTTCACCGGCGAGAACAGACCCGGCAGCGCACAGGACGCGCGGGCAGCATCCAGCATGGGGCCCTTGCTGATCCAGACTTCACGGCCACTGCGCATGTCCGTGGCCACGGTGACCAGCTTCTGCTCCAGGGTTTCGATATCCGGGTTGTGGTGGTGTTGCTCGAAATAGCCGAACAGCTTTTCACCCTTGACCACACCACCGGAAAAACTGATATCCATCAGCCCGAACACATCCTTGACGGTCAGGCGTTTCACCCAGTCGGCGAAATCGTCCAGGGTGCCACTCACGTAGGCACCGCCAACCAGGGCGCCGATGGAGGTACCGGCCACCACCTGGGGGCGAACGCCCATTTCTTCCAGCGCCTGAATCACGCCGATATGGGCCCAGCCCCGGGCGGAACCACTGCCCAGCGCCAGCCCCACCACCGGCTGGTGGCGGTTATCCGGTTGCACCCCGTCATTCATGTTATCGCTTCCTCACCACACAGGGCGCCGGCTCCCCGTCCATACGCAAGGGGATTCGGCGCATGACTTCCTGCTTCTCCGCGTGGGAAAGCAGGCCCCAGATGGAAATTTCCCCGCCGGTGCGAAAGCACCCCACGCAGATGTCGTTCTCGTCCAGCGCGCAGATCGACACGCAAGGGGACGCAATCGGCTGCGGCTCATCCGCCATGGAAGCGCTCATCCACTTCCAGGTGGGCATCGAATTCCTTGGCATGGGCCACATAATGCATGCTGCTCATGGTCAGCATGGCCTTGTGCCCGTCGGAAATTTCCTTGACCACCTTGGCGGGCGAACCCATGACCAGAGAATTGTCTGGGATTTTCATGCCTTCAGGGACCAGCGAGTTGGCGCCGATAATGCAGTTCTTGCCGATCACCGCCTTGTTGAGCACCACGGCGTTGATGCCGATCAGGCTGTTATCGCCAATGGTACAGCCATGCAGCATCACCTTGTGGCCGACGGTCACGCCCTTGCCGATTTTCATGGGCACGCCCGGGTCCACATGGAGGACCGAACCATCCTGAATATTGGTGTTCTCACCGATCTCGATCACATCGTTGTCGGCCCGCAGCACCGCGTTGAACCAGATACTGGTGTTGGCCTCCATGATCACCGAACCGATCACGGTGGCATTGTCCGCGATCCAGTGACCTTCACCGCGCTGCTCCAGACGACGTTCGCCAATTTTATAAATCATAAGTAAGAGCCTAATCCTGGTCGGTTACATCAAAGCGGATACCGGCATCATAGACGTGATTGATCAGGTCCAGAATCATGAAGGCCGTCAGCCCCCAGATCCGCTTGTCCTCAAAGTAGTAACTGGGAATGCACAGCCGACGGCCAAAAAAGTCGATCGGGCTGGACAGCTCCGGCGCCTGCTCCAGAAAGAATCCCAGGGGCACCTGGAAAATGGTATCAATCTCGCCGGGCTCGGCCACCAGCCGGGCCGCCGGGTCCACCACCCCTACAAAGGGCACCACCTTCATGCCATAACGGGAGGCCAGCGGCGACAACTGCCCGAGAATTTCCACCTGCGCCGGATCCAGCCCCACTTCCTCTTCGCTTTCACGCAGGGCTGTCATCAGCAGGTCCCGGTCACCGGGATCACGTTTGCCGCCCGGGAAGGCCACTTCACCGGCATGGGTCGGCATGGAACTGGAGCGCACCGTGAGAATCAGGTGCGGCTCCGGAAGATCCAGTACGGGCATCAACACCGCCGCCTCCGGCAGGGCCAGTGGCAATTCCGTGCGTTGGTAATCAGGCAGGCGCTGCCTGAGACGCTCAAGCACTCTCTTCTCCAGTCACTTGGATTCAAACGGTAGTTTGAACAGCCCGGCTGACAGGAGCAAGCCTGATCACACCGCCCCGGCACGGCAAGGCGTATTTTGTGGCGCTTGTCCTGCCCGTCGACATGGCTTACACCGAACGGCTAATCAACCGCGCCTGGCCGGCGCCCCGCTATTTCAGGCAGTTATCTCTTTGCCCCAGTATCCCCGGCCCATCACGGCCCGGCCAACCGTTCATGGCCCTACCCCGCAGGCTAGCCTGGCCCCTGCAAATTCGGCACCCCTGGCCAATTTTCCTGTCGTTTGCACAGCGCAACACTGTGTGTACAGGGACGTATCCATAACACCAAGTATCGCGCGCCAGGGGTGGCAATGAATTTCCAGGGATGGACAAAAACCATAATGCTGTGCGGCATGCTGCTGTGTGCCGCCAGCAGCCACGGGTGGGATCTTAGCCCCACACCGGAATTCCCCCTGGGCAATGGCGCGGACATTGCCCAGGACGGCAGTGACCTGCAGGCCGACATTCGCCAGGCGGGCAACAACCGCGCCAGCATTACGCAACAGGGCCAGTCCCATCAAGCCTCCATCCAGCAGTCCGGCGGCCACAACCAGGCCGAACTTCTTCAATACGGCACCGACCAGCAGGCGGACATTACCCAGCTGGGCTGGGAAAACCTGGCCGTGGTCAACCAGTACGGGCTTGGCAACCAGGCGGATATCTATCAGCGCGGTGCCTACAACAGCGCCACCGTACTGCAAAACGGCAGCTACAACACCGCCAGCGTCAACCAGATCGGCACCGCCAATACCGCCGTCATTAGCCAGAACGGTTTTTCCAACAACGTTTCGGTCACCCAGGTGGGGGCCGGAATGTATGTATCCATCCAGCAGTGGAATTGATTTAAACCTAGAGGAGAAAGACCATGAAAACCTTGAAACCGCTTGCCGCCGCCATCCTCGCCACCCTGGCAACGGGGGCCTGGGCAGACACGGCAACCACCAACCAGACCGGCTCCGGCAATACCGCCAGCACCACCCAGAGCAATACCTTTGCCGCTGACGCCACCATCGATCAGACCGGTGACAACAACGCGGCCACGGTATCCCAGAGCAACAGCGCCGCGCCCATGTCTGCGGACATCGACACCGTTGGCAACGACAACACTGCCAGCATCACCCAGGATGACAGCTGGTTTGCCCAGGGCACCATTTTGCAGGATGGCACCACCAACACGGCGGATATCACCCAGGTGAATATCTCTGATGTCAGTGATGCCACCATCAACCAGATCAATGGCGCCGACCAGTCCGCGGCCAGCATCACCCAGGATGGAGCCCAGACCAGCAGCGCCACCATCACCCAGGACACCACTGGCGCCGGCACCACCGCCACCGTGGGTCAGATCAACGTGGACACCGCCCTGGCCACCGTTACCCAGAGCAACGGCAGCGGCAGCATGACCAATGTGCAGCAGCATGATGGTGTCGACCTGACCACCACCGTGAACCAGAGCGACAGCAGCTTTGCCACTGCCCTGGTAGACCAGACCGGTGACACCAACAGCACCAACATCAGCCAGCAGAACGTGTCTGATTACGCCTATGCGGAAGTGAACCAGGCCGGTGACAACAGCTCCGTGGACGTGCTGCAGGATCAGTCCCACGACTCCTACGCCTATGTGGACCAGAACGGTTCCATGCTGACCGCAGAAGTGGATCAGGGTCTGGGCGATCGCAACCTGGCCGACATCAATCAGACCGGCACCGACAACTTTGCGCGGGTGGAACAGTCCGGCTCGGACAATGAAGGCATGATCACCCAGAGCGGTGGTAATAACAGCGCCGACATTGATCAGTGGGGTGGCAACGGCCATGCCGCCATCACCCAGAGCAACGTTAATAACGATGCCTATATCAACCAGACCGCCCCGGCGGAATTCGGTGTCGCCGATATTACCCAGAGCGGCAGCAACAACCAGGCAGACATTCTGCAAACCGGCCTGGGTACGGCACTGGACCCGAACACCGCCACCATTACCCAGACCTCCAGCTTTAACAATGCCAGCATTATGCAGGCCGGTGGTGCCGGAAACAGCGCCACTATTACCCAGATGTAACACAGCCCCCTGGGCCGCCCTTCGGGGCGGCCCTTTTTTGCTTGCCTTAGGATTACCCATGCGAGCGTTAACACTGGTAATGCTGCTGATGATTACCTACATCGCCCAGGCCGACTGCCGTCTGGCCATCTTACAATCCGAATCCTCTGCCAAAGGCACCGCGCGTTTTCGCCTGCAGGTGCACTGTGATCAGGCAAAACTGCCGCTGCAGTATCAATTGACATTGAACAAGCATGGCAAGAGTGGCCGAACCACCAGCAGCCAGTCCGGTTACTTCAACAGCACCGGAGAGGTTCAGGTGATCGGTAATGTGGGAATCAATCTGACCGGCGACGACCGGGTCGAGGTGGTTGGCAAGGTGCTTCACCAGTCGCGGTTACTGGCCCGCACCGAAAAGACCTTTCCCTGAGTGGTTATTGCACCGGTCCCATCATTCGGCCCCGCCGGCCAGGGTGGTCAGATAGGTCTGAATCACCGGGCTTTTCATATCGGCCGGATCTTTCAGTGACCAGTTGCCGTCCTTGACCCCCTTGACGATCAGGTTGGCCACCGCCGACTCGATGGCCAGCTTCACGCATTCCTGCACCGGCTCGTTGCTGGTGACGCCGGCTTCCGCCTCCAGCAGTTTCTTGAACTCGATAAACCGGAACACCCCCATCTGCAGCTCCTTGCTGTAGATTTTCTTGGTGGTGGAAACGGTATTGATAATCCGGCCGGTACGCACATCCACCGCCCGCAGGTTCACTGTCACCTGGTCGGCGCGATATTCATCCGAGGCACCAACACCCAGATAACGGGCCCCCAGGCCCCCGGTCTGAATATTGGTTTCATAGGCAATGATGCCGCCCTGGAAGAGAATGTCCGAGGACATCAGGTCCGGCACATCCGGGGTGGCGACACCCCGTTGCTGGCGTTTTTCCACCACGGCGCGGGCGATCTTCCTCTCGGTCAGCAGATCCTGCAGGCCTTCGCGCTCCAGCGTCACGAACCAGCCGGAGCGATTGAGCGCATCGACCAGATAGGCTGCCGCGCCCTGGGTCACCGCCGTGGAAAAGGACGACGCCGGCGCCGGCCGATACTGGCCGGTCAGATCGCGAAAACTGTAGACCGAAGCCTTGATCACCCCACGGGGTGGCGGCAGCTTTTCCAGGTCTTCACCGATCTCGGATTTTTGCACCAGGGCCGGGGCGTCGTTTTTCAGCGGCGGCGTCACACAGCCCCCCAGCGACGCCAGCATGAGCGCAGCACACAGCGTTTTTGTTTGTGTTTTCACTTTCAATGCATCCCTGCTCTGCCAGGCAGCTGGAAAACAGCCGGTTAGAAAGTATCGGGCACCAGACCATCCACATCGATCTGGGTCACTTCACCGCTGGCCAGGTCCTGGATCAGGATCGACAAACCGTCACCGGAATCGTTATTGACGATGTTGATACTGAAATCATCGGTGACGATGCTGCCCTCCTGGCCATCGCCCACATCCGATAACAGCTGACTGAGCAGACGGGACTGCAACGACGAGGCCAGACGCTCCAGGTCGGACGGCCGCTCATAGGTGGTGGCATCCGGGTCCTTGTAGTCGTTCTGTGCCTGGGCATTGCCCAGCAGATAATTGCCATTGAGGGGATTACCGCCAAAGTTCGGGTTGACCGGCTGGTAAACCAGCTCACTGGCGGTCGCATCCAGCGACAGGGCAAGCAGGGAAAAAGCGATAACCTGTTTCATCAGTAGCCATCCTTGGCCAGGTCCGGATTGTTCACCAGCAGGCTGTTCAGTTTGAGACGCCTGACCTCGATCTCAACTGCCCTAACCAGCGCCTGCACACGGTCATCATCCCAGTGGTAGGCGAACGAAAGCACAAAGCGTTTCAGGGGTGTATCAAATGCCTTGATGGTGATAATGCTGCCCGAGCGGGCAGAGGGTTGTTCGTAAATGGCAACGGTAAAAGGCGTGTCCGGGAACAGGTAGTGCCGCTCCGAGGAAAATTGCTGATAAAAGCGTTTGCCCACCGGGGAGATGGTCTGATCAACCACCAGCCCCATGTCCATTTCATTCTGCGCTGTCGCCGGCGGCGGCAGACAAAACAGGGCGGTGATGCACAATGCGGTCCGCGGTGCGCGCCACATCAACACTCCTGGCCTTCTTCCAGATGGTTGTCATGGACCCAGCGAATGACACCGACCCGGTTCTTGACCCCCACCTTGCGATAGAGACTCTGCAGGTGGGCCTTGACCGTGTGGGTACTCAGGCACAGCGCATCGGCAATCTCGTGGTTGCTCATGCCCCGAACCACATGATCCAGCATCTGCCGCTCACGACTGGTCAGGCTCTCGTAAATATGGCCGCAACGGGTGGGCGTCTTGCGGTGGCGGACCAGATAATCCATGTAACTGCGCGGAAACCAGCTGCGCCCCCGGCTAACCACCTCGATGGCCTTGGACACCAGAGCATCATTGTCCTGCTGGTAGATCACGCCCTTCACCACCGGCCAGTTGAGCAGGAAAAAGATATCGTCGCCGCGATCGGCATTGACCAGAATCACCCGGCAAAGCCCCTTGCGCTCCTGAATCTTGCCCAGCAGCTGCTCCAGTTCGGTGGCGGAAAAATCCAGCACATTGACCAGCACCAGCTCGTCCTGAATCTGGTCGTGGAAAAGGTCATCGCGATTGATTGCACGGCAGGTGGTGCCCCGTTGCGTTTCAATGGAGCGGGCCAACAACCGGATTGCCAGGTTGTTGCAGTGAGAGACCACCAGGTAAGTATTTCCCCCGTCACGCATATTGCGTGCCATTGACATGTCCATATCGAAAGTCCCTTATCCCCAATTTCATACTGCCTTGTGTCGGTATGAAGTTTTCCCCCCAGGCCTGGGGGACCAGCGGGTCCGGCTTCCATGACCGGGACAATCAGTCTAGAGTTGCCCACCGGCTCAATCACTAGCTCTTCTGGCTAATTTTTAAATTTCGTAAACTTGCGTAAGCAGTCGTAACTTCTACTGTATATACCGTCACAACCGAGCGGGACAATCAGCCGAATGGGTTATTGCCGGTAGCTTGGGTTAGGATACGAAATATCAGAAATCCGACTTGGGGTGGTTATGAAATTCTGCAGCCATTGTGGCAGCGGCGATCTGCAATTCAGTGTTCCAGAGGGCGATAACCGGCCCCGCTACTGGTGTGATCAGTGCCAGACCATCCACTACCAGAACCCCAAGATCGTGGTTGGCGCGGTCCCCATGTGGAAAGGGCGGGTGCTTTTGTGCAAGCGCGCCATTGAGCCTCGCAAGGGCTTCTGGACCCTGCCCGCGGGCTTCATGGAAAACGGCGAAACCCTGCAGGAAGGCGCCGCCCGGGAAACCTGGGAAGAAGCCTGTGCCACCGTGGCCATCGGCGACCTCTACACCGTATTCAACCTGCCGCACATCAACCAGGTGTATGTGTTTTTTCTCGGTGAACTGGTGGACGGCAAATACGACGTGGGCGATGAGAGCAGTGATGCCGGGCTGTTCGCCCTGGACGAAATCCCCTGGGACGAGCTGGCTTTCCCCACCATCGGCCGCACCCTCAAGTATTACATTGACGATCTGGCCCGCAACGACTTCCCCAGCCGCATCCAGGACATTCCGCCCCTGCGGGCACGGCCCAGGGACGATTAGCCGGGCAGCGGCTCCAGCCGCCACAGGTCGATGGCGGGCTCCTCATAGGGGTGCGCCAGGCGCAGGGCGCTGACCGCCGCCTGCAGGTATTGCTCCATGCAGACGGTCTCGATGCAGTACTCCTCCACCACCTCTACCTTGTCCTGACTGCCCAGGAAGGGGTTGCTGCCCTGCAACGGGCGAAACTGCCCCTGCCCCGCTGACTGAAAACAGCAGCAATCGTAATCCCCCATGTGGCCGGCACCGGCTTCAAACACCGCCTGCTTGACCTGCTCCACATGGGTCACCGGCACATAGAAACAGAGCTTGTAGAGGGCAGATGTGTCCATTAATCCTCCGTGACAACAGGCTGTGATTCAGCGTATTCCGGTTTGTAGACATAGTCACCGTGGGCGCTGATCCAGATTCCTTCCGCCGCCACGGTCTGCTGGCCATTGACCAGCACCTTGCCCTCGCAGCGCAGCTTGCGCCGCTCCAGCTGAATCAGACGTGCTTCAAAGTCTACCGGCGTATGGATCGGCGTGCCCGCCAGGTAGCGGATATTAAGCGTGCCGGTCATGCCGATCTGCTTGACCAGATCCTGCGTCTTGGCCATCAGCATATCCAGAGCCAGGGCGATGACGCCGCCGTGCACACGCCCGGGCGGGCCCTGAAAGGCCATGCCGAAGGTGGCACGGCCTCGCACCACATCCCCGTCCAGCCATAACTCCAGCGGCGGTGACATGGGCGACGCCTTGCCGGAGAGAATCTCGAAATCCACCAGGTCAGTGACATCATCACCGCTGCCCTCGCCGCGCAACAGCCGCTGCAGGATGGCGTTGTAATCACGCTGGCCATGGGACTGCATGTCCTGTCGCAGACGGCGCACCTGATCGATGTAGCCTTGCAACTCGGCTTGCGGGGCATCCAGGCGCAACAACTGCTCGTTGAGGGCCAGTAACTCTGCACCCAGCGTTCGGTGCAATCGGGCTCGCTCGGACGGGGCCGGCGTTTCCGCCACCCGGATATCACGAAAATGGTAGGTGTCACTCATGATTTACCCCAGACTCTTCGGTGTCAGCCAGATGCCTTCGGCGCTCACGGTCTGGGTCTCGCCCTGCCAGATACCGCCTTCCACAAAGATCTTGCGCCCCTCCTGGCCGGTAATTCGCGCGCGACAATGCAGGGTTTCCTCGATCGGCGAGGCGGCCAGATAACGGATATTGAGCGTGCCGGTCACCCCCAACCGGAAAGCGGCGTGCAGGGCCCGCGACAGGGCCGCATCCAGCAGCCAGGCGATCACGCCACCATGGACCCGACCCGGCGGGCCCTGATATTGCAGCCCCAGGTGCACGGCGCCTTCAATGCCGTCCTGATCCTCATGTAACCACGCCACCTGCGGCGCCACCGGGTTAGACGGCCCACCCACCGGGTCGTAGTCCATCATGTGAAAAATATCCTCGGCGGTGGCCGCGCCGGTGAACAGCTTGCGATTGGCCTCGCGGGTATCGCGCCGATCCGGCTCGCCAATGGCGGCCACCACGCTTTCCAGTTGCTGCGCCCAGCCCGCCAGCGTGGCCTCGTCCGCCTCCGCCCGGATCAAGCGCTCGGCCAGGGTATGCATGGCCGCACTAATACGACGACGCTGAACAAAATCCGCCGGAACGGGCTCGGTCTTGTAGGCCTTTTGCAGCTCGAAAGGGCCGAAGGTTTTTTCGGACACAGGGGCACCAATTGATAATGGATAATTGAGAACTGATAACGACTCGCCATCAAACGATCGTTTGATTCTGATGGCCAACCCGCCAAGCCACAAGCTCCATAAGTGACAGAAAAAAGGCGGAAATAGCCAAGCCATTTCCGCCTTTGTGTGTCGCTATTAATTATTAGCTATTCATTATTAGCTATTCATTATCAATTGCCGTTTACCCCACCCACTTGCGGGCATTGGCAAACATGCGCAGCCAGGGGCCGTTTTCGTGGCCGCGCCAGTCGTCCGGTACCCAGCTGTTCTGCAGCACACGGAATACCCGCTCCGGGTGCGGCATCATGATGGTCACGCGGCCATCATTGGTGGTGAAGCCGGTGACGCCCTGGGGCGAACCGTTGGGGTTGGCCGGGTACTGCTCGGTGGGGTTGCCCAGGCCGTCCACATAACGCAGTGCCACCAGGCGCTGTTCGATATTGCGGTTGAGGGCATCGTCGGCCAGTTCCACGCGCCCCTCGCCGTGGGCCACGGCAATGGGAATACGCGTGCCGGCCATGTCGCGCAGCAGGATGGACGGCGAATCCTGGATTTCCACCAGTGAGGTACGCGCCTCGAACTGCTCGGACAGGTTGCGCACAAACCGCGGCCAATGCTCGGCGCCGGGGATCAGGTCCTTCAGGTGCGACAGCATCTGGCAGCCGTTGCACACGCCCAGGGCGAAGGTATCTTCGCGGTAGAAGAACCGGTTGAAGGCCTCACGCAGGGCGTCGTTGTAGAGCACGGTCTTGGCCCAGCCACCACCGGCGCCCAGCACGTCACCGTAGGAGAAGCCGCCACAGGCCACCAGACCCTTGAAGTCTTCCAGCTGCACACGACCTTCCAGCAGGTCGCTCATGTGCACATCCACCGCCGAGAAACCGACCCGGTCAAAGGCGGCGGCCATCTCGGTCTGGCCGTTGACGCCCTGCTCTCGCAGGATCGCCATCTTCGGTCTGGAACCGGTGTTGATGTAGGGCGCCGCCGGGTTTTCGGTCATGTCGAAGGTCAGGCGCACATTCAGGCCCGGGGTATTGCTGGCCGGAATGGCATCGAATTCCTGGCGGGCACAATCCGGGTTGTCGCGCAGGCCCTGGATGCGATAACTGGTTTCCGCCCAGATGCGTTGCAGCTCCCGACGCGGGGTTTCCAGCAGGATACCGCCACCCAGGCGCAGGCGGATTACATCATCACCCTCCGGCTGGCCAAGGCGATGCACGCCCTGCCCCAGGCCGGCCTGGGCATAACGGCTGACCACCTCGTCGGCGTGCTCGCTGGCCACCTGCACAACCGCGCCCAGCTCTTCGGCGAACAGGGCCGCCACGGCTTCCGCGGTGTCACCGGCCAAGTGATCGAGAGTGATGTCCAGGCCGGTACGACCGGCAAAGGCCATTTCCACCAGGGTGGTGTAGAGGCCGCCATCGGAGCGGTCGTGGTAGGCCAACAGTTTGCGCTCGGCCAGCAGCTGCTGGGTTACCTCGAAGAAGGCAATCAGGTCCTTGGCGTCGTCCAGATCCGGCGGCACATCGCCCACCTGACCATAGACCTGGGCCAGAGCGGAACCGGCCAGGCGGTTCTGGCCACGGCCCAGATCCACCAGCAGCAGCTCACTGTCCAGCCCGCTCTTGAGTTCCGGAGTGACGGTCAGGTCGATATCGGTAACGGTGGAGAACGCGGAAATGATCAATGACAGCGGCGCAGTGACGCTCTTGTCGATCCCCTTGTCATTCCACACGGTGCGCATGGACAGCGAATCCTTGCCCACCGGAATGGCGATACCCAGCTGCGGGCACAATTCCATACCTACGGTCTTGACGGTATCGAACAGGGCCTGGTCTTCGCCGGGGTGGCCGGCGGCGGCCATCCAGTTGGCGGACAGACGAATCTGGCCCAGGTCGCCGATGTGGGCACTGCAGATATTGGTGATGGACTCGGCCACCGCCATGCGCCCGGATGCCGCCGCATCCACCAGCGCCACCGGGGTGCGTTCGCCCATGGCCATGGCTTCCCCCAGGTTCTGGTTGAAGCCGGTGGCCGTGACCGCGCAATCCGCCACCGGCACCTGCCAGGGGCCCACCATCTGGTCCCGGTGTACCAAGCCAGTGATGGAGCGGTCGCCAATGGTGATCAAAAAGCTCTTGGAGGCCACCGTGGGCAGGCGCAATACCCGCTCGCCGGCTTCCTGCAGGTCAATACCGTCGGTGGTGAAGGTCTGGCGCTGGAAGTCCTCGCGGTCGAAGCGGCGCTGCATCTTCGGCGGCTTGCCGAACAGCAGGTCCATGGGCAGGTCCACCGGCGCATTGCCAAAGTGCTCGTCACTGACGGTCAGGTGCTCTTGCGTGGTGGCCTCGCCCAGCACCGCGTAGGGAGTGCGCTCGCGCTGGCAGATGGCATCAAAGCGGTCGATATCTTCCGGCATGACCGCCAGTACATAACGCTCCTGGGCCTCGTTGCACCAGATTTCCACCGGGCTCATGCCCGGCTCGGTGCTGGGCACCTTGCGCAGTTCCAGGCGGGCGCCCATGTCGTGGTCGTGGACCAGCTCCGGCAGGGCATTGGACAGGCCGCCCGCCCCCACGTCGTGGATGGAAACAATCGGGTTGTTGTCGCCCTGGGCCCAGCAGCGATCAATCACTTCCTGCACCCGGCGTTCGATTTCCGGGTTGTCGCGCTGTACGGAGGCAAAGTCCAGGGTCTCGTCGGATTCACCGGAGGCCATGGAGCTGGCCGCGCCGCCGCCCAGGCCGATCAGCATGGCCGGGCCACCCAGCACGATGATCTTGGCCCCCTCGGGGATCGGATTCTTCTCCACATGGCCGTCACGGATGTTGCCCATGCCGCCGGCAATCATGATCGGCTTGTGATAGCCGCGAACTTCCTCACCGTGGACACCGGGCGCCTGAATTTCCAGAGTCCGGAAGTAACCACACAGGTTGGGGCGACCGAATTCGTTGTTGAAGGCGGCACCGCCGATGGGGCCCTCGATCATGATATCCAGGGCCGAAGCAATGCGTCCGGGCTTGCCGTAAGGAGTTTCCCAGGGCTGGACAAAATCCGGAATGTTCAGGTTGGACACCGAGAAACCGGTGAGGCCGGCCTTGGGTTTGGAGCCACGACCGGTGGCCCCCTCATCACGGATTTCACCGCCGGAACCGGTGGCGGCGCCCGGGTGCGGAGCGATGGCGGTCGGGTGGTTATGGGTTTCCACCTTCATCAGCAGATGCACCGGCTCGTTCACGAAGGCATATTCGGCGCTGTCCGGTGCCGGGAAAAAGCGGTCGGCCACCGGCCCGGCCACCACCGAGGCGTTGTCCTTGTAGGCACTGAGAACGCCATCCGGGGCGTTGTTGTAGGTGTTGCGGATCATGCCGAACAGGCTCAGGTCCTGGGCTTCCCCGTCGATGGTCCAGTCGGCATTGAAGATCTTGTGACGGCAATGCTCGGAGTTGGCCTGGGCAAACATCATCAGTTCGGCGTCCGAGGGGTTACGGCCCAGGGCGGTGAAACGCTCCACCAGATAATCGATTTCATCGTCGGCCAGGGCCAGGCCCAGCTCGCCGTTGGCCGCCGCCAGTGCCGCCCGGCCACCGGCAAGAATATCCACGGTGGTCAGTTGCCGGGGCTGGTGGTGGGTAAACAGGGCCTGGGCCTCATCCAGCTCCGCCAGCACCGCCTCCACCATGCGATCATGGAGGGCGGCCGCCAGACTCTGGCGATCCCCCTCGCCCACCAGGCGATATTCGATACCGCGCTCCACCCGTTCCACCTCGGTCAGGCCGGCGTTGTGGCAGATGTCGGTGGCCTTGGACGACCAGGGCGAAATGGTGCCAGGGCGCGGCACCACCACAAAACGCTGGCCGTCCACCTCGCTTTCCTCGATCGTCGGTCCGTACTGCAGCAACCCTTCCAGTACCTGCTGACGGGCACTGTCCAGCGGCTGGTGCAGCGCCACGAAGTGCACGTAGCGGGCCGACAGCGCGGTGACGCCGGGCAGGGACTCAAGCAGTTTTTCCTTGCGAAATGCGGACAGGGCCGGGCTTCCGGGGAGGATCAGCATAGTGCGCCTTATTTCATTGCCAGTGGGGGAGTCTGTGAAGCCATCACATCAGGGCCGCAATGATAAGGGATGCGCTGTTCGATTCCTACACGACCTTAGGCATTGGCGGGCGCCTTTTACGCCGCCGGCTGAGATACACGCTGTTGCCCTAGGACACATTACCGATAAGCAAATTAATGACTGTGCATGGAGTTTCCCTCCATTGTTCAAAAAGCCGTCAATTGTCAGACAAAGGGTTACAGAACATACAGTTGCCGATGGTAGAGTGCCCGCCGATTGCGTGATACAGATCACAGGTATGGCCGGTTACGCCATACACCGGTCGGCGGTAAGCAGTACCGACCCTGTCTGAAGGATTCGGCAGAGGGCATCACCAAGATGAAATTTTTGCGCTATAACAGAAAATACCTGAAGCACCTGCTGGCCTCGCTGGCCCTGTTCAGCGTGCTCGGCATGATGCTGGCCATGCGCCCGACTCCCACGGCCATGGAACGGGTTATGTCCCGTGGTGAACTGGTGGTGATCACTCGCCCCTCCAGCACCACCTACTACCAGGACCAGCACGGCTTTACCGGCATGGAATACGAACTGGCTCGCGGCTTCGCCGACAGCCTGGGCGTCAAACTGCGCGTGCTGGAATCCGATGATCTGGCCTATGTGCGCTATGCGGTACGCAAAGGCACCGCGGACCTGGCCGCCGCCGGCCTGGTGGCCACCCCGGAAAGCAGCGAAAGCCTGCGCTTCACCACCCCCTACCAGACCGTGCGTACGCTGGTGGTCCATCGCCGCAACAGCCCGTCTGTTTCCGACATGAGGGACCTGGAAGACCGCAACCTGGCCGTGGCTGCCGGCACCAGTCATGCCGAGCTGCTGCTCAAGGCCCAGCTGCAGGACCCGGCCATCAAGTACCAGGAAGTGGAAGATGCCACCCCGGAGCAACTGCTGGCGCTGGTGGAAAACGGCAAGCTGGATTACACCCTGATCAACTCCAACAGCTATACCCTGCAGCGCCCCCTGTACCCGGACCTGAAGGCCGATTACGTGGTGGCCGCCAAGCAGCCGCTGGCGTGGGCGTTCAGCCAGAAGGACGACCAGAGCCTCTATCTGGCCGCCCAGCGCTACCTGACCCAGGCCAAGGCCGACGGCACCATTGCCAAGCTGGAAGACCGTTTCTACGGCCATGTGGAGCAGTTCAATCCCTATGCGGCACGCAGCTTTATGCGCCACCTGGATGACCGCCTGCCCCGCTATGAGGCCACCTTCCGCCAGGCGGAAGGGGATACCGGCTTTGACTGGCGCCTGCTGGCCGCCGTGGCCTACCAGGAATCCCTGTGGGATCCGCGCGCCATTTCCCCCACCGGGGTGGAAGGCCTGATGATGCTGACCAACGACACGGCCCGGGAAATGGGTATCAGTGACCGCACGGACCCGACCCAGAGCATCACCGCCGGCGCGGCGTACCTGCGCAGCATCCATGACCGCATTCCCGAGCGCATCGCCGAGCCCAGCCGCACCTGGATGACCCTGGCCGCCTACAACGTGGGCATGGGTCATCTGGAAGATGCCCGGGTACTCACCGAGCGCCAGGGCGGCAACCCGGATAACTGGCAGGATGTGAAACAACGCCTGCCGATGCTGGCCAACAGCGCCTATGCCGGCCAGCTTCGTTATGGCCCGGCCCGTGGCGGCCAGGCGGTGGTCTACGTGCGCCACATCCGTCGCTACTACGACCTGCTGGTATGGGCGGAGAACAGCCGCCGCAAGAGCGATACCCTGCTGGCGCTGAACTAGAGCCCTAACGTTTAACCCGACGACCGGCGAAAAAGGTTTTCAGCAAGGTGGCGCTCTGCGCCGCCAGCAGCCCCCCTTCCACCACCATCCTGTGGTTATAGAAATCCACCTGCGGCAACTGCAGCTGGCTTTCACAGACACCGGCCCGCGGTTCACTGGCGGCGTATACCAGCCGTGACACCCGCGCATGGACCAGCGCGCCGAAACACATGGTGCACGGTTCCAGGGTCACGTAGAGCGTGCTGCCTGGCAGCCGGTAATTGGCCTGCGCCCGGGCCGCCTGGCGCAGAGCCACGATTTCCGCATGGGCACTGGGATCGCAGGCACGAATCGGCTGGTTGAAGCCTTCACCGAGCACCCGGTCATCGCGTACCAGCACCGCACCCACCGGCACTTCGCCCACGGCGGCGGCCTGTTCGGCCAATGCCAGCGCCCGCTGCATCCAGTCATGATCGTCCAAAAGCGTCCCCTTTTCCGTTCGCGCCAATGGTAAGAGGCTGCCCCCATGCTGGCTAGGGGCCTTTCCGTTACAATCGGGGCATTCATTTTTCAGGAGCCACTATGACTACCACCGGGACCATCATCGGCACCCCTTTCACCGACACCGCCACCCGCGTCATGCTGCTCGGCTCCGGCGAGCTGGGCCGGGAAGTGGCCCTGGAACTGATTCGCTATGGCTGTGAAGTGATCGCCGTGGATCGCTATGACCATGCCCCGGCAATGCAGGTGGCCCAGCGCAGCCATGTGATCAACATGCTGGACGGCGCCGCCCTGCGCGCCCTGGTGGAGCAGGAAAAACCGGCGCTGATCGTGCCGGAAATCGAAGCCATCGCCACCGATGAACTGGTGCGCCTGGAAAGCGAAGGCTACACCGTGGTGCCCACCGCCCGGGCCGCACAGCTGACCATGAACCGCGAAGGCATCCGCCGACTGGTCGCCGAAGAACTGTCGCTGCCCACCTCGCCCTATCACTTTGCCGAAACCCAGGAAGAATACCGCCAGGCCATTGCCGATATCGGCCTGCCCTGCGTGGTGAAACCGATCATGAGCTCCTCGGGCAAGGGCCAGAGCACGGTAAAGACCGATGCGGATATCCAGAAAGCCTGGGACTATGCCCAATCCGGCGGCCGCGCCGGCCAGGGCCGAGTGATTGTCGAAGGCTTTGTGGATTTCGATTACGAAATCACCCTGCTGACCGTGCGCCACCGGGCCGGTGACAGCATCCAGACCGCCTTCTGCGCCCCCATCGGCCACCGTCAGGAAAACGGTGATTACCAGGAATCCTGGCAGCCCCAGGCCATGAGCGACGCCGCCCTGCAGGCCTCACGCCAGGTGGCCGGCGCCATTACCGAAGCCCTGGGCGGGCTCGGTATCTTCGGGGTGGAGCTGTTCATCAAGGGCGACCAGGTGTATTTCAGCGAGGTCTCCCCCCGGCCCCATGACACCGGCCTGGTGACGCTGATTTCCCAGAACCTGTCCGAGTTTGCCCTGCATGCCCGGGCCATCCTCGGCCTGCCGATTCCGACCATCGAGCAGCGCGGCCCCTCCGCCTCCTCGGTACTGCTGGTACAGGGGGAATCCCGGGCCATGCGCTACCGGGGGCTGACCGAGGCATTGACTGACCCTGGCACCGAGGTGCGCCTGTTCGGCAAACCGGAAGTGAAAGGCAGCCGCCGGCTGGGCGTGGCCCTGGCCACCGGCAATGACATAGATAACGCCCGCGACAAGGCCAACCGTGCCAGCGCGGCCCTCCACGTGGATTTATAAGGACGACCTCCATGCAACAACCCAACCTGACCCAGGACACCCACAGCAAACTGTTTGGCTATCTGTTGTGGATTTTCGGTTTCATGGGCGCTCACCGTTTCTACTACGGTCGCCAGATCACCGGCACCATCTGGTTTTTTACCCTGGGACTGTTTTTCATCGGCTGGATCATCGACCTGTTCCTGATTCCGGGCATGGATGATGCCGCTGACCAGCGCTATCAGGCAGGCCCCATTGATTACAACATCAGCTGGATCCTGCTCACCTTCCTGGGCATTTTCGGCATTCACCGCTTTTACATGGGCAAGGTGATCACCGGCATTCTCTACCTGCTTACCGCCGGTTTTTTTGGTCTGGGCATTCTTTACGATTTCTGGACACTCAACGGCCAGATCGCCGAAAAAAATCGCCTGGCTGGCTAAGCGTCAGGCAGCAAAAAGGCCGCGTAACGCGGCCTTTTTTACAACGCCCGGTTTCAGTTTTTCATGGCGTACTTGCCTGCCCCCAGGAAAAACAGTGCCGCAGCGGTAAACAGGTAAAAGCCCTGCAACTCCAGCGCCCAACCACCCTGCTGACCGAGGGTAAAAATCTGCCCCATGTGCACCAGCACAATCGCCACCAGCATGTTGCCGACGATCAACGCCGCCCCCACCCTGGTGTAGTAACCGGCGATGATCATCAATGGCGCCACCAGTTCACCGATGAAAACCCCGTAGGCAAGAAACCCGGGTAGATGATGCTGGGCCAGCATGCCATCAATCCAGCCGACGCCATGCTGCAGTTTGTTGAGCCCATGCAGAATCAACATCAGGCCCAGGGACAGTCGCAGAATCAGTTTGCCGATATCCGGGTTGTTCATGTTTTTGCTCCGGTTGATGATGCGTTGGCCCTATTGAACGTTTTCGGCAGGCAAAAGAAAAGACACTCGCTACACTGTAGGCCCAGACCAACAAGGGCAGCCCATGGACCCCCGACAACGCTGGCGTATCCACAAGGCCGGCAACATCGCCAACCTGATCCTGGATGACACACCCCTGGGGCCGTTGGCCGAAGACCAGGTTCGCGTGCACGTGCAGGCGGTGGGGCTCAACTTTGCCGACATCTTTGCCCTGACCGGCCTCTACTCGGCCACCCCGTCCGGCCCCTTCACCCCGGGGCTGGAGTTTGCCGGCACGGTGGACGCCATCGGCGCCAGGGTTGCTGATTACCGTCCCGGCGACCGGGTTATGGGCGTGACGCGTTTTGGCGGTTATACCACCCGTATCGACAGCCCCGAAGGCTACCTGCGGATACTGCCCGATCACTGGTCTATGGAACAGGGTGCCGCCTACCTGGCCCAGACACTCACCGCCTGGTATGCCCTCACCGAGCTTGGTCAGGTACGACCAGGCCACCGGGTACTGATCCACAGCGCCGCCGGCGGCGTCGGGCTACAGGCCATGAAACTGTGTCAGGCTCTGGGCGCCCACCCGGTGGGCACCGTCAGCCACATCGACAAACAGGATTTTCTGCACCAGGCCGGGTTCGAGGCGGTACTGGTGCGCGAGAAGGATTTCGCCGCGCAGCTTCGCCGTCATTCCCTGCAGTTTGATCTGGTGCTGGATGCCATTGGCGGACACATTCAGAAAGCCAGCTTTGATGCCCTAGATGCCATGGGCCGTCTGGTGGTGTTCGGCGCCGCCGAGTTCACCCCGTCCGGTCAGCGGCCGGATTATCTGCGCGCCCTGTGGCGCTATCTGCGCCGGCCCCGCTATGACGTCATGGACATGATCAGCAGCAACCGTTCGGTGATGGCGTTCAACCTGATCTGGCTATGGGAGCAACAGGACACCCTGCAACGCCTGCTGGATGCACTGGAAAAGGTGCAAATCAGCCCGCCCCATGTGGGGCACCACTTCGCCTTCGAGCAGGCCCACCAGGCGCTGGATTGCCTGCGTAGCGGCAAAACCGTGGGCAAGGTGGTGCTAATCCAGCAGTAACGACAGCTGCTCGGCAATCACATCCGCATTGCCCGGGCGAACCAGTCGCGCCAGCTCCTGACCCTCGCGCATGAAAATCAGTGTGGGCCAGAGCTTGACCCGGAAACTGCGCCCCAGCGGCCGGCCCGGGCCATCTTCCACCTTGAGATGCGCCAGGGCATCGGCGCCGGCCAACTCAAAGGCACGGGCGATATCCGGCTGGGCGGCCAGACAGTAGCCACACCAGTTGGTACCGAACTCCACCACCCGCAAACCGGGCAGCGCATCCAGTTGCTCCCGGGTCAGGGTTTCCGGCTGATAGGTTTTTACATAGCCCACAATCATGACTCCTGGCCGGCAAGCCGGTCTTTGAGAAAGGCGACAAAACGACGCACCCGCGCCGGCACATGGTCACCGGGCGGATACACCGCATGGATGCCCCCTTCCGGCAACTGCCAATCAGGTAGCACCCTGACCAGCGTACCGTTTTCCACCGCAGGCCGTGCAATGGAATCGGCCAGCACCGACAGTCCGGTGCCTGCCTGCAACATGGCCCGGGTCACGGCGGTGGTGTTGGCCTTCAGGCGCGAATGCATTTTTACCTGACATTGCGCCTTGCCCCGCCGGAACTGCCAGGTCAGCGGCGCCACCAGCGGCGTAAAGGCCACCCAGTCATGGTCACTCAACGCATCGGGGTGCACCGGCGTGCCATGGCGGCGCAGGTAATCAGGCGAAGCGACCAGCCATTGCTCGAAATGCCCCAGCCGCGTGGCGCGCAGACTGGAATCCTTCAGCCACCCCAGGCGAATGGCCAGATCCACCCCTTCGCTGACCATATCCGCCACCCGGTCACCACTGCGCAACTCCACGTTCAGCTGCGGGTGCTGATGACAAAACGCCACCACCGCCGGCGTGATCACCTGTACGGCATAATCCTCCGGCGCACTGATGCGCAGTGTTCCCTGCAGGCTGGACTGATCCGCCTCCACTTCACTAACCAGTGACTGCATCTGCAGCAGCCAGGGCTGACAGCCCTGATAAAAGCGCTCGCCTGCCGGCGTCAGCTGTACCTGCCGGGTGGTACGGGTGAACAACGCCAGTCCCAGGGTTTTTTCCAGCCGCTGAATCGCCAGGCTGACCTTGCTTTTGTTGACCCCCAGTCGGTCGGCAGCGGCCGTAAAGGATCCCGCCTCTACCAGCGCCACGAATAACGGCAGGCTATTGAGATCCAGCTTGGGGTTAAGCGCCATCATTGTTCCTTTTTCAGCAACAATGAATTATTGATTGACCAGTTTATCAATGCAATAGCCCGGCGCACACTGTCCCCATCATTATCCCCTACCCAGGAGACACACCATGAATATTGCCTTGATCGGCGCCAGCGGTTTTATCGGCAGCGCCCTTCGCGAAGAAGCCCTGCAACGCGGTCACCGGGTTACCGCCCTGGTCAGCCACCCGGACAAACTGCAGGCTACGGACCGGCTGAGCGTGATAAAAAGTGACGTACAGGACAGTGCCACCCTGGCCCGGCAGCTCAATGACTTCGATCTGGTCATCAGTGCCTTTAGCGGCCACGCACAGAATGACATCCACGGTTACTATGTCAGCGGCATGCGCGCCATTATCCAAGCCAGCAAGGCGGCCGGTGCCCGCCTGCTGGTGGTCGGCGGCGCCGGCTCCCTGTCTGTGGGCGACGACACCCTGCTGATCGACACCCCTGAGTTTCCCGAGGCCTACAAGGCCACCGCCCGAGGCGCCCAGGACGCTCTGCGGATGCTGCGCGAAGAGACTGAGCTGAACTGGACCATGCTGTCGCCGGCGGCGGCGATCTTCCCCGGCGAGCGTACCGGTCATTTCCGCCTGGGAGGCGACCACCTGCTGGTGGACGATCAGGGCCAGAGTCGCATCTCGGTACAGGACTTTGCCGTGGCCATGCTGGATGAAGCCGAAAAGCCGGCCCACCCACGGCAGCGTTTCACCCTCGCCTACTGACCTGTAACAGGGGCTTCGCCACGGCATCAAAATCCCATCGCTGGATCACCGTTGCGGAGCCCCCTGATGCGAACCCTGACGATCCTGATACTGCTCAGCCTGCCGGCACTGGCAAGCGCCGACACGCTGACATTCAGCAGCGGCCCCGAGCAGGTGCCCCTGGTAGAGCTTTATACCTCCCAGGGGTGCAGCAGTTGCCCACCGGCGGATGCCTTGCTATCGCGACTGGCCGATGAGCCGGGCCTGTTCCATGACTTCATCCCCGTGGCATTCCATGTGGATTACTGGGATTACCTGGGCTGGCAGGACCCTTACGCTCGCCCGGCATTCAGTCAGCGTCAGCGCGATTACGCGCGCACCCCGGCTGTCGGTTCGGTCTATACACCGGGCTGGGTGGTGGCGGGTCGGGAATGGCGAGGTTATTTCCGCCATCCGGCACAATGGCGTTCACAGCTCCAACACCCGACAGTGGGCACCCTGTCGGCCACCCTGAACGCCGCCCATCTGCGGGTGCAATTCAGCGGCGAACTGCCGGCACACGGCCAGTTGCATCTGGCCTGGCTGGGCAACGGCCTGAGCACCCCGGTTGCCGGCGGTGAAAACGGCGGTCGCACCCTGCGCAATGACTTCGTTGTACTGTACAGCCAGGCCCTGCCCTTCGACGGGGAAACATCATTGACCCTGCCCCCAGTCCCTCAACGGGACCAACAACGCACGGCGCTGGTGCTGTGGGTGAGCCCGACGGACTCGCCGATACCAATTCAGGCCACCGGGGGTTATCTGCCGGACCATTGATACTGGCAGCGGATTGATAACAATAGGGGAAACGCCAACCAGAGACCGCCCATGAATGACCAGGTAATCACCGAACGTGACGGGTCGCTTTTCATCATTACCCTCAACCGGCCGGACAAGCGCAACGCGGTGGACCGGCCCACCGCCGATGCCCTGCGCCACGCCTTCGAACAGTTTGAAAAAGATGACGACCTGCATGTGGCCATCCTCACCGGCGCCGGCGGCAACTTCTGCGCCGGCGCCGACCTGGCTGCCATTGCCGACCCGGAAAAACGCAACCAGATCGAACCGCAGGGCACGGGCCCGGGCCCCATGGGCCCCTCGCGCATGACCCTCAACAAACCGGTGATTGCCGCCGTCAGTGGCTATGCCGTGGCCGGCGGCCTGGAACTTGCGCTGCTGTGTGACCTGCGCGTGGCCGAGCGCTCCGCGGTCTTCGGGGTCTTCTGCCGACGCTGGGGGGTACCACTGATTGACGGCGGCACCGTGCGCCTGCCTCGTCTGATCGGCCACAGCCGGGCCATGGACATGATCCTTACCGGCCGCCCTGTCGCCGCGGATGAGGCATTGCAGATGGGGCTGGCGAACCGGGTCGTGGACGATGGCCAGGCACTGTCAGCCGCCAGGGATCTGGCCAGGCAGATCGCCGACTTCCCGCAGCAATGCCTGCGCGCCGACCGGCAGTCCGCCTATCAGCAATGGGATCAATCCATGGCCGACGCCCTGCGCCACGAGGGCGCCGGCGGTTATCCGGTGGTCTTTGAGGAGGCCATCCAGGGAGCCCGACGCTTTAGTCAGGGGGCCGGCCGTCACGGTCAGTTCGAAGAATAATCCGCAACAGGTTCAAGGCGTTGGGCTAGCAGGCTGCGGCCTGCTAGAGTGCGCTCTCGTGCAGCGCTTCCAGTCCCTCAGCCGTTTTGCTTGGCACAAATTCAACAATATCGAAATCGGCAATACCTGCCTGATGAAACGGGTCCTGTTCGAGCAAGCTCAACAAGTCATTGCGGCTATCCGCCCGTGCCAGAATCACACCGCCGGTTCTCGGTACTTTACGCCCTGAAACGATGAAATGCCCTGCCGCATAGCCACGATCCAGATAGGCCAAATGAGCCTCAAGATACTGGTCAACCGTAGTGAGTGGGACTTTGTAGGTTAGTGTCACAACAAACATGGGTTACTCCTGTTCACACTTCACCCAGCCAGAATGTATGGCAGGTTTCACTGCGACAACGCATAGATGCCTTGATACCGGCAAGGTTGATTGACGCCCTGCGGCTCCCTCAATCATCAGGGATGGCTTTTACTATAATGACCCGGCCCCCCAGCGCAAAAAAAACCACTTCCGGGGAAGTGGCTTTTTTCAGATCACGGCATCCGTTATTCCCACTCGATGGTGGCCGGCGGTTTGGACGAGATGTCGTAGGTCACCCGGCTGATGCCCGGGATCTCGTTGATGATGCGGCTGGAAACCAGCTCCAGGAATTCGTAGGGCAGGTGTGCCCAACGGGCGGTCATGAAGTCAATGGTTTCCACGGCGCGCAGGGCCACCACGTATTCGTAGCGACGGGCATCACCGACCACGCCGACGGACTTGACCGGCAGGAACACGGCAAACGCCTGGCTGGTCTTGTGGTAGAGGCCGGCGGCCTTGAGCTCTTCGATGAAGATATTGTCGGCCAGACGCAGGATATCGGCGTATTCCTTTTTCACTTCACCGAGGATACGCACGCCCAGACCCGGGCCCGGGAACGGGTGGCGATAGACCATGTCGTAGGGCAGGCCCAGCTCCAGGCCGATCTTGCGCACTTCGTCCTTGAACAACTCGCGCAGCGGCTCCACCAGCTTGAGCTTCATGTCTTCCGGCAGGCCGCCCACATTGTGGTGGCTCTTGATCACATGGGCCTTGCCGGTCTTGCTGGCAGCGGATTCGATCACGTCCGGGTAGATGGTGCCCTGGGCCAGCCAGTTGGCATTTTTCAGCTTGCCGGCCTGGTCGTCGAAAATATCGATAAAGGTATTGCCGATAATCTTGCGCTTTTTCTCCGGGTCCGCTTCACCGGCCAGCTTGCCCAGGAAGGTGTCTTCCGCGTCCACACGGATAACGCGCACGCCCATGTTGTCGGCGAACATTTCCATCACCTGGTCGCCTTCCTGGTGGCGCAGCAGACCATTATCCACGAACACACAGGTAAGCTGATCACCAATGGCCTTGTGCAGCAGTGCCGCCACCACGGAGGAATCCACACCACCGGACAGGCCGAGAATCACCTCGTCACTGCCGACCTGATTGCGGATGGTCTCGATGGCGTCGTTAATGATGTTGCTGGGCGTCCACAGGGCCTCGCAGTCACACAGCTCACGCACGAAGCGTTCCAGCAGACGACCGCCCTGCAGGGTGTGAGTGACTTCCGGGTGGAACTGGATGCCGTAGAAACGCTTTTGTTCATTGGCCATGCCGGCAATCGGGCAGCTGCCGGTGGTGGCGATAGTCTGGAACCCGGCGGGCATTTCGCCGACCCGGTCACCGTGACTCATCCATACATCCAGGAATTCCTTGCCCTGCTCTTCATGGTCGACAATGCCGTCAAGCAGCGCATTGTTTTCCGCTTTTTCCACCCGGGCGTAACCGAATTCATGCTTCTCGCCGGCCACCACCTTGCCGCCCAGCTGCTCGGCCATGGTCTGCATGCCGTAGCAGATCCCCAGCACCGGCACGCCGGCATCGAACACTGCCTGGGGAGCGCGGGGGGTTTCTGCGGCGGTTACCGATTCCGGGCCCCCGGACAGGATGATGCCCCTGGGAGCAAACTCGCTGATTTCCGCGGCGCTCATGTCGAAGGCACGGATCTCGCAGTAGACACCGATCTCACGCACCCGGCGGGCGATCAGCTGGGTGTACTGGGAACCGAAGTCCAGAATCAGAATGCGCTGGGCATGGATGTCTTGCATGGGAGATGTCCCGGGTTATTGACCCAAAAAATATTTACCACAGAGGGCACAGAGTTCACTGAGGAAAACCATCCCCGGCAAACCGTACCGAGAGGAGCAAATAGGCGAATTTTCAGCATCCGGTAAAAGCAATCACGCCTCACACAACAGGGGCATCAGATGCTCAGAGAAAAAGGCTTTTTACTCTGTGAAATCTGTGCCCTCTGTGGTGAAAACGAATCACCCCACCGGGTAATTCGGTGCCTCTTTGGTGATGGTCACATCATGCACGTGGGATTCCTTCATCCCGGCGGCGGAGACCTTCACGAATTCCGGCTTGGTGCGCATTTCCTCGATGGTGGCGCAACCGGTGTAGCCCATGGAGGCACGCAGGCCACCCATCAGCTGGTGAACGATGGCGCTCATGGGGCCCTTGTAGGGCACCCGGCCCTCGATGCCCTCCGGTACCAGCTTCTCGATGCCGGCGGCAGCATCCTGGAAATAACGGTCGGAGGAGCCGGTCTTGCCGGACATGGCGCCCAGCGAGCCCATGCCACGGTAGGCCTTGTAATACCCCCCCTGGAACAGCTCCACTTCGCCCGGCGCCTCCTCGGTACCGGCCAGCAGAGAGCCGATCATGATGGCGCTGGCGCCGGCGGCAACGGCCTTGGCTATGTCACCGGAGAAGCGGATGCCACCATCGGCAATCAACGGCACACCGGTGCCCTTGAGGGCTGCGGCCACATCGGAAATGGCGGAAATCTGCGGCACACCGATACCGGCAACGATACGGGTGGTGCAGATGGACCCCGGGCCAATACCGACCTTGACGGCATCCGCGCCGGCGGCAACCAGATCCTTGGCCGCCTGGGCCGTGGCAATGTTGCCACCGACCACCTGAACCTCGGGGAAGTGTTTCTTCACCCAGGCCACCCGGTCGATCACGCCCTGGGAATGGCCATGGGCGGTGTCCACCACGATCACGTCAACCCCGGCTTCCACCAGGGCGGTAACGCGCTCGTCAGTGCCTTCACCGGTACCCACGGCGGCGCCAACGCGCAGGCGGCCCTGGGAATCCTTGCAGGCGTTGGGATACTTGGCCGCTTTCTCGATGTCCTTGACGGTGATCATGCCGCGCAGGGCGCCGCTGTCGTTCACCACCAGCACCTTCTCGATGCGATGCTTGTGCAGCAGAGCCTGAACCTGGTCGGCGCTGGCCCCTTCCTGCACGGTCACCAGCCGGTCCTTGCCGGTCATGATGTCACGCACCAGCTGGTCGTAGTTGGTGATGAAGCGGGTGTCACGGCTGGTGACGATGCCCACCACCTTGTCACCTTCCACCACCGGCACGCCGGAAATATTGTTGGCTTCGGTGAGACGCAGCAGCTCGGCCACGGTGGCTTCCGGGTTGATGGTGATGGGATCCTTCACCACACCGGATTCGAATTTCTTGACCATGCGCACATTGCGCGCCTGGTCCTCGGTATCCATGCTTTTATGGAGGATACCGACACCCCCTTCCTGTGCCATGGTGATCGCCAGGCGGTGCTCGGTCACGGTGTCCATGGCTGCGGACACCAGGGGAATATTCAGGGAAATGTCCCGCGTCAGCTGGGTCTTCAGTGACACGTCCTTGGGCAGCACATTGGAATGGGCGGGCACAAGCAGAACGTCGTCGAACGTCAATGCTTCTTGCACAATTCTGAGCATATTGCACCGTAGGAAGTGAGGGAGAGCCCGGCCGACCCGGTTTTGGATCTGGCGGGCGCACCCGGAGTTAAGGAGGAGGACCGGGTGCCGCCGGTTAAGGCGACCTGCTGGCCACCCCCGGAAATTAAGCGGGCAATTATACGCCATCCAGGGGGAAACGCACAATCTTGGCGCTGGCGAGCGGGCACAAAACTGGTTACCCTCCCGCGATGACCTTTTCATCCCGCGCCGAACCCCTGTCCATCAGTCAATTGAACCTGGAAGCCCAGGGTCTGCTGGAAGGCTCTTTCCCGCTGATCTGGCTGGAGGGCGAGCTGTCCAATTTCTCCCGGCCGGCCTCCGGCCACTGGTACTTCAGCCTGAAGGACAATCGTGCCCAGATTAATGGGGCCATGTTTCGAAATCGCAACAGGTTGCTGGATTTCTCGCCACAGAACGGCCAACAGGTGCTGGTGCGCGCCAAGGTCACCCTCTACGTTCCCCGCGGCAACTTCCAGATCGTCGTCGAGCACATGGAACCCGCGGGCCAGGGCGCGCTCAAGGCCCAGTTTGAGGCCCTCAAGGCCCAGTTGCAGGCCGAAGGCCTGTTTGCCCAGGAGCGCAAACAGCCGTTGCCGGCCTGGCCGCGTCAGATCGGTGTCATCACCTCGCCCAGCGGCGCCGCCATCCGCGATATTCTGCAGGTGCTGCGGCGACGCTGCCCGTCCATTCCGGTACTGATCTACCCGGCGGCCGTGCAGGGCGGCGACGCCCCCGGCCAGCTTCGCCAGGCGCTGGATACCGCCATTGCCCGCAATGAGTGTGATGTGCTGATCATCGGCCGCGGTGGCGGTTCACTGGAGGACCTGTGGGCCTTCAACGACGAAGCTCTGGCCCGGGCCGTGGCGGCCTGCCCGATCCCCATCGTCTCGGCGGTGGGCCATGAAATCGACACCGGCCTGACCGATTTTGCCGCCGATGTGCGCGCGCCGACGCCATCCGCAGCGGCGGAACTGGTGAGCCCGGATCTGAGTGTGGTCAGCCACCGCCATGGCACCCTGCAACGCCGCCTGCGCTGGGTCATGCAGCAGCAGCTGCAACAACCGGCCACCCGACTGCGCCACCTGCAGCAGCGGTTGCGCTCGCCGCGCCAGCACCTGGAACAGAGCAGCCAGCGCCTTGATGAACTGAACGCACGCCTGCAACGGCTAATGCAGCATCGGCTGGCGCTGCTGGACAGCCGCCTGCGGCCCACGGTACAGCGCCTCAGCCGGCTATCCCCCCAGCGCCTGCTGGTAGAACGCCACCGCCAGTGGCAACAATTGCAGCAACGACTTGCTCCACCGGTGCAGCGACAGCTGGAGCAACGCCAGCTCCGCCTGGCCGGCCTGGCCAAGCGCCTGCATACCGCCAGCCCCATGGAAACCCTGGCACGCGGTTACAGCATTACTTTCGTGGAGGAGCAGGCGGTACGCTCGGTGGCGCAGCTGCAAGCCGGCGACACGGTCACCACCCGCCTGCCGGACGGCCGCTTTAGCGCCCGGGTGGAGACGGTGCAGCCCGCAGATAAGGATCCAGAACCCTGATCAGGCCCTGACGGCGGAAGGGCTTGGTCAAATGGCCATTCATGCCCGCGGCCAGGCAGCGGTCACGTTCGTCACTCATGGCATTGGCGGTAAGCGCCACGATCGGCACCGACGGCTTGCCATGCATGCGTTCCCAGCGACGCAGTTCCCGGGTCGCTTCCAGCCCGTCCATGACCGGCATCTGCACGTCCATGAGAATACAGTCGATGTGCTGCTCACGGGCGATGGTGAGGGCTTCCTCACCATCATGGGCCACCACCACCGTCAGCCCCAGCTGCTCCAGCATGCGTTTGGCCACCAGGCAATTGACCGGGTTATCCTCCACCAGCAGCACCCGGCCCTGCAGGGCGGTTTCGCCGCTTTCTTCTGTGGCCAACTCCCGGCCCCGCTCACCGGCATCCTGACGGAACGGCAGATACAGGGACAGCTGGAAGGTGCTGCCCTGCCCCGGTTCGCTGCTAAGGGTCAGGGTGCCGCCGAGCATATCCGCCAGGCGCCGGGCAATGGCCAGGCCCAGGCCGGTGCCGCCATAACGGCGTGAGGTGGACGAATCCAGCTGCGAAAAGGCCTCGAACAGTCGGGCCTGCTTGTCCTCGGCGATGCCGATACCGGTATCGCGCACCTCGATCTGCAGGGACAGACGCTGGTTACTCTGGGGCTCGGCAGTGACTTGCAGGGTAATACCGCCCTGCTGGGTAAATTTCACGGCATTGGAAATCAGGTTGCTGAGAATCTGGCGCAGCCGCGTCGGGTCGGTGCGCACCACCAGCCCCTGCAGGGCCTGCTCGCCTTCCAGACGCAGATACAGGCCCTTGTTTTCCGCCAGGTAGCGGAAGGTGCTGACGCAGTTGTTGAGCAGGGACAACGGCGCGAAGAAAACCGGGTCCATGTCCATACGCCCGGCTTCGATGCGCGAGAAATCGAGAATGTCGTTGATCACATCCAGCAGATGCCCGGTGGACTCCAGCGCCGCCAGCGCATATTCCTGCTGCTCGCTGTTCAGCTCGGTGGTCTCCAGCAACTGCAACATGCCCAGCACACCATTCATGGGGGTGCGCAGTTCGTGGCTCATCATGGCCAGGAACTCGCTCTTCGCCTGGCTGGCACTCTGTGCCTGACTGTGTGCCTCGCGCAGCTCACGCAGGGCATTCTGCTGGTCACGCCGGCTGCTCTCCAGGGTACTGGCCAGCTCGTTGATGTCATCCTGCAACTCGGCCATTTCCCCGGCCAGCGGGCGACTCCCCCGAACATGGAAATCCCCGCCGCGCAATATGCGCACCAGCCGCGACAGGGAGCTGAGGGGAGCGGAAATCTGCCCGGCCAGGTAATGGGCAATCCACAGCCCCAGCACCACGGATAGCAGCGCGGGAATCAGGCTGGCCAGGATGATCTCTTTCTGCCGGGCCAGCAGCCGGGTGCTGGACATACCCAGCACCACCTCGCCGATGCGATCAGGCTCTTCCTGGTTGCCGACACTGGAATCCGCCACGTCCTCCACGACCGCCGGCTGGCGATAGATACCGGAATGAAACTCCAGCACCTCGGTATCGCCTTCATCCGCGGCTTCACTGTGACCATTGCGCCCCTCATAGAGCAGCACCTGGCCGTTTTCATCCCGGAATTCCACATAGCGCAGGTCCGCCTGCTGCATGGCCAGCCGGGCCTGGCGGCGCAGATCGGTATAGTTGCCCGCCAGCACCCCGTACTCCGAGGCCGAGGCGATCTGCTGGGCCAGGAAGCTGCCGAGCTCATGCAGGTCACGGTCGGCATCCTCGAAGCGCTGCCAGGTCAGAGCCACCAGCAGCAGCCCGAGCATGATCAGTGCCGGCACCACCCCCAGTATCTGCAGTTGCTGACGAATCCCCTTGCCGCCGGTCATGGTTTGCCTCCCAGCGCCTGCTCCAGGGAGTAGCTGTCCCGGTAGCGCAGATCAAAGCTGCCGGCTACATGCTCGTTGACGCTCAACGACGGTGAGTGCACGAAAGCACTGGGTAGCCAGCGCCCGGCCGCGGCAAAATGCTGCAATTGCTGACGGGTGGCAGCCACAAGGTCTGCCCCGCTGGCGTAGGCGCTGGCCACGCTGCCGGCGTTGACGAAGGCCAGGTCCGGCCCGAATACCGGGCGGCGTCGGCGATAACTGGTCAGCAATACCAGCTTGGCCGCCCCGGCATCCAGCAACTGGTCGTCCACCGGCAACAGCACCGCATCCAGCTCATTGAGATTGTCGCGCAACACGTCCCCCAGGTGGGCCGGCGTATCCGCCGGCAGGGCCTTCAGGGTCACGCTACCGGGCACCACCGCCAGTTCGGCCTCGCGCCAGGCACTGTTGGGGCTGACCACCACGCCCACCTTGCGAGCCAGCGGCATCATGGTGCGAATCACCGCCAGCTGGTCATCCAGAGAGACGCCGGCCCAGATGGCACTGCACTGGCAGCCCGCCTCCTGCCAGCGATTGGCCAGCGGCCGGCTGATATATACCCCCAGCACCGGCAGTTTGGTTTTCAGGGCCCGCTCGAAAGCGGCATCCCCGATGGCCACCAGGGCCTGGGCCTGATCCACGCTCACCAGGACCCAGGGACCGGACGATTCCTGCAAGGCGGACTCGAAGCCTCGCCGGAAAGTGTTGTCATCGCCCATCACGCCCACCGGCAAGGGTTCGGCCACGGCCAGGGCGCTGCACAGCAGGCAGCCGAGAAACAGAAACCGCAGGGGCAGGCGCGCAGCGCTCATGTCAGAAACTCACCGTGGCCGACAGCCAGTAGCGGTTGTCGTCCTGGTAACGGTTTTCCGGGAACACCACCGGCTCACTGTTGAGCGGATGCTCCAGGGTGGCTCGCCATTGAAGCTGCGCGTTACCGATGGGCTGGCGGAACAACAGCTGCAGATTGAGCTGTTCAAAGGGGTGGTCATTGTAGGAGCGCGCCAGATAGTAGGTGGTGGAGAACCCCCATTGGGAGGTCATCTGCCAGGCCCACAGGGCGCTGCCGGAATCCCGCGTCATCATGCGGCGCTCGGTATTGTCATTACTGCGGCTGTGCAGATGGGCTGCGGTAAGACGCAGCATCTGGCTACTGATCGGCCGCCAGGTGACCTGCCCTTCGGTGCCACGGTGGTCCACGCGGCCCTCGTTGTTGACGTCGAACTCGAACGGGGTGAGCGGATCACTGAGCAGGTTGGTCAGGGATTCATGAAAATAGCGTACATCCATTTCCAGCCCGGCAAAGCGACCATAATAGCCCAGCTCCCAGGAGCGGATTTCCTCCGGCTTCATGGTGCCCGGACTTTGCTGGGTGACAAAGAAGGCCGGCCGGGACCAGCCCAGCAGGCTCTGGGTCTGGCTGGCGAAGGGCTCGGACAGGTTATCGGCAAGAATATTGATGTCGGCCTGGTCTTCGTAGATATCCGGTGTGCGCACCGCCTTGGAGAACACGTAGCGCAGGTGATGTCCCGGCACGACCGCCCAGTTGACGCCCACCCTTGGGCTGAAATTCTCGCCGCTGATGGTGTCATGCTCCCAGTAACCGCCCAGGTTGACGATCACCGGGTCAATCACCGTCACAGCCAGGTTACCGAACGCCCGATAGCTGCTGTTCTCGGCATTGCCGCTGAGGTAGTACTGGGACTGGGTCCGGTCGCTGCGTACATCCACGCCACTCACCAGCCTCAACCTGTCGTTGATCTGCAAGGTATCCTGCACTTCCAGGTCATAACGAATCTCCTCGATATCCATGCGACTGTCCGCGCAGAAAGGCGCGCCGGCCCCCTGCACGGTCATGTAGCGCTGCAACAGGGCCGGGTCGGAGGCGGCATTGGCCAGGGTGGTATCCAGATCATTACCACTGGCGACAAACAAGTCACGCAGTTCCTTGCTGAACAGCAACGCGCCGCCCGGGCCCACGGCCTGATTGGGATCAAACGGGTCCCGGTAACAGACCGAATAGGGAGTCTGTTCGTTGTTGTACTGCCCGTAGCTGTTGACCTGCAACTGGTGATCGTCACTGAAAGCATGCTGCCACTGGATGGCACCGAAGGCCCGCTGGGTATGCTGAACCGGTAGCTGGCTGTAAACGCCGGCATCCTCCAGGGCCCCGGGGCGCTGCAGGCGGCTTTTGGTGCCGCCGGCCTGCAGGGTGAGGGTATTGCGCTCATCCAGTTCGCGTACCCATTCGGCATTGAGGGTGGTGATGTGCTTGGCATCCCGGGCCTCGCGGCCCTCGAATGGCTCGTCGTAGCCGTCATCGGCGCGCTGTGCCAGGTTCACTCGCCAGGCTCCGCCGGAAAAATGCTGGCCGGCGGAAACGCGCCCGTCAGCCACACCATTGTTGCCGCCACGCAGGGTCACCTGCTGGCCATCCACATCGCGGGGGTCGCGGGTAATGATGTTGATCACGCCGGTATAGGCGTTGGCACCATAGGCGGCGGCGGCGGGGCCGCGAGTGACCTCGATGCGCTCCACATCGTTGAGATCCACGGGCAGGTCATTCCAGCTCACCCGGGCCAGGCCGGGCTGGTAGACACTGCGCCCATCGATCAGCACCAGCATGCGACGGATATCGGTGGACTTGGTGGCGTGGTAGCTGACAGTGGGCACATTGCCATCCACCTTCACGGCAGTCATGCCCGGCACCAGGCGTAACACCTGGTAAAGCTCGCGGGCACCGCTGGCGTTGATCAGTTGCCGGTCAATCACCGTGACGCTGGCCGGCACTTCTGACTGCGGCTCACTGACCCGGGCCGGCGTCAGCACCACCTGGGGAATATCACTGGGGGCTGTCATCATGTCCATGTCCGACGCCACCGCCGCAACACTGAACACACTCAGTCCGATTATGCCTGTTGCCCTCAACACGTGACGCCTCTCCCCCTGAGGTGTGTGCGTGCCGGCTTGCCACCGGCTTTATTTTTTCATGCGCTTGATCATGCGCTTGCGGCGCTGTACCTGACGCTCGGTAAGCACATTTTTGCGCCCTTCGTACGGATTGTCACCGGACTTGAATTCCAGCCGGATCGGCGTGCCCTCCAGTTTCAGCATCTCCCGGAAGCGGTTCTCCAGGTAGCGCTTGTAACTGGCCGGCAAGGAATCGGTCCGGTTGCCGTGCAAAACGATGGTGGGCGGGTTGTTGCCGCCCAGGTGAGCATAGCGCAGTTTGGCCCGGAAGCGGCCATTGCGCGGCGGCGGATGGCCGGCACAGATGGCTTCCATGATACGCGTCATTTCGTTGCTGCTGACCCGGATAAAGGCACTGTCCCAGGCCTTTTCCACCATGGCCCACAGGTCGCCCACTCCGGTGCCGTGCAGGGCGGAGATGAACTTGATCTTCACCCAGGGAGCAAACTCCAGGCGCCGCCCCATTTCCGCACGCACCCTCTCCTTGTGGTCGGCCTCCAGGCCATCCCATTTATTGACCGCAATCATCAGGGCCCGGCCACTGTCGAGAATATAGCCCAGCAGGTGCAGGTCCTGATCGGTGATCCCTTCCCGGGCATCGATCACCAGCACCACCACCTGGGCGGCCTCCATGGCTTGCAGGGCCTTGATCACCGAGAACTTCTCGACCATCTCGAAGACCTTGCCGCGACGACGCACCCCGGCGGTATCAATCAGGGTGTAGGGCTTGCCGTCCCGCTCGAAGGGCACCTCGATGGCATCGCGGGTGGTGCCGGCATGGTCGAAGACCACCACCCGATCTTCACCCAGCATGCGGTTGACCAGGGTGGACTTGCCCACATTGGGGCGACCCAGCACGGCAATACGTATGCGCCCTTCGTCGTCCTCCTGCGGCTGGTCATCGTCCAGCGGCTGCAGGTCGGGAAAGCCTTCCATCACGGTTTCGATCATGGAGCGCACGCCGCGGCCATGGGCGGCGGCAATCGGCATCACATCGGTGAGACCCAGGGCATAAAACTCGGCCATGGCCGCATCCGCGTCCACGCCATCGGTCTTGTTGACCACCAGGTAGGTGGGCTTGGGCAGCTTGCGCAGCTCACTGGCGATCTGCTCGTCCGCCGCGGTCAGGCCGGCACGGCCATCGACCATGAAGAGAATGACATCCGCCTCACCGGCGGCCAGCAGAGACTGGCTGGTCATCGGCGCATCAATGCCATCTTCGCTTTCACCAATACCACCGGTATCCACCACCGTGTAGGGGTAGTCACCCAGCCGGCCATCCCCGTATTTGCGGTCACGGGTGAGGCCCGGGAAGTCTGCCACCAGGGCATCCCGGGTTCGGGTCAGGCGATTGAAGAGAGTGGATTTGCCCACATTGGGCCGCCCCACCAGGGCGATCACCGGTTTCATAGTCATCTCAGTATGGTATCAGGTGGGCGCTATGGTAACGCCAAACGAAAAAATCTGCGCGGCGCGCAGATCTTTCCGGAAATACAGAAGTGAAGTGTCCGGTCAGCGCGGCTTCATGCTGTAGGCGGACAATTTGCCGTCGGCGCTCAGGGCATACAACACCCCCTGATACACCACCGGAGTCCCGGCAAAGCCATCATGGTCATGGCGCTTGCGGGCCACCAGGGTGCCGTCGGCGGTATCCATCCAGTGCAGGTAGCCCTCGTAATCGCCCACGGCCACCAGGTTGCCCTGTACTGCGGTGCCGGTCAGACGACGACCATAGAGCTTGTCCTGCTCCCAGAGAATGCTGCCGGTGCGCTGATCCAGGGCGCGCACCACGCCTTTCTCGTCGGCCACGAACAAACGGCCATCGTTGGCGCTGATGATCTGGGCGCTGGACATGTCCTTGTTCCAGTAGGGGCGACCGTTGTCCTGGTCCACCACGCCCACGGAACCCTGGAAGGTCACCGCGAAGACCCCCCCGCCGTCAACGATCAGGTTACCGTCCACATCCACCAGACGGTCCAGCTCGGAGCGGCCCTTCGGCTCGGCGATACGTTGCTCCCATACCGGCACCCCGGTTTGCACGTCCAGCGCGGCCAGTTTGGCATTGGAGAAACCGGCATAAACCCGGTCATTGGCAATGGTCGGCTGCGCCAGCCCGCGCAGGGTCAGCGTTGGCACCGGTGTTTCGTAATCCCAGCGTTTTTCGCCGGTCTCGGCGTCCAGCGCGGTAACGTGACCATCTTCGGTCTGGAAGATATCCAGCACGCCATTGCTGACCGGAATGGCCAGCGCCTCACCGGAAAGCTGGGTACGCCACAGGGTCTCACCGGTCTCCATGGACAGCGCCACGGCCACGCCTTCGCGGGTGCCGTAAAGCACCTGCCCATAGCCGGCATAGACGCCACCACCGATACGATCACCGGTTTTCACTTTCCACTGGCGCTTGCCCTTGCTGCGGCTCAGGGCGTAGACACGGCCTTGCGCATCTGCGGCGAAGATACGCTGTTCGGTGACCGCCGGGCGCAATTGCAGCTGGCTGTCCTCCACGCCATCACCAACCCCTTCACTCCACAGGCGCTTGGCCTTGTAGGTGGCGTGAATATCCGGCAGATCATTGGGTTCGATCGCGTTCGGGTTGGAACTGCAGCCGGCCAGCATCAGGCCGGCCAGCATCAGGGGCAGGAGGATATATTTCATTAATGACTGGCCTTAAGAAGCGCTTTTGAGATCGTCCAGTTTCATCTGGACCCGGTCTTTCTCGGCACCGTCCTGCAGGGCATCCAGCGCCTCGGCATAGGCGTCGCGGGCACCCTGGGCATTGTCACGGGCCTTGGCAAGGTCACCCTTGAGTTCCAGCGCCATGCCGTTGAACGCTGACGGGAACGAGCCCTGCAGGCGTTTTTCCGCCTCGTCGTAGGCCTGCTGTTGCAGCAGTACCCGCACCAGACGCAGTTGGGCGGTGTACTGAAGGGCATCGGTGGCGCCCTTGTCAGCCACCCGGGTCAGCGGTTCCACCGCCGCCTTGAAGTCACCCTTGTCCACCGCCAGTCGGGCCTGTACCAGACGGGCATAGTCAGCATAGCTGCTGGAGGGGTAGTCCTCGATCAGGGTGGCCGCCCGGTCAGCAACCGGGCCGGCATCCTGGCCCGGCGACAGGGCCTGCAGGCTTTCTACCATTTGCTGATATTCCGCCGAGGCCGCCGCGGACTGGCCCGCGTCATGCTGCTGCCACTGGCGCCAGCCGATCAGGGCGGCCACGGCCAGCACCACGGTGATGATGGTGGCGGTGCCGTTCTTCTGCCACCACTCCTTGATCAGCTCAACCTGCTCTTCTTCGTCACGGATGTAGTCAACCACCCTGCTCTCCTTGTTCCCTTACTGGTTAATCGCCAACAGATCAGTCACCACTGCGGCAAGCTGATCCCGGGCCACTTGTTGTTGTTCCGCCTGACCACGCAGGGGCTTCACCGTAACGGTACCGTTGGCCAGCTCGTCCTCACCGACAATCAGTGCCAGTGACGCGCCGCTGCGGTCCGCCTTTTTCATCTGACTCTTGAAGCTGCCACCGCCGCAATGGAGCTGTACCGCCTTGCCCGGCAGACCGTCGCGCAGTTGCTCGGCCAGGGCCATGGTCGGTGCCAGCACATCGCCCATGGCCATCACATAGACGTCCACAGCCGGCGACAGTTCCGGCATTTGCTGCTCAAGCAGCAAAATCAGTCGTTCCACGCCCATGGCGAAGCCCACCGCCGGGGTCGGCTTGCCACCCAGCTGCTCCACCAGGCCATCGTAACGGCCACCGGCACAGACCGTGCCCTGGGCGCCCAGCGCCTCGGTGGTCCACTCGAACACGGTTTTACCGTAATAGTCCAGCCCGCGCACCAAGTAGGGGTTGATGCGATAGCGCACGCCGTTGGCATCCAGCAGCGCTTTCAGCCCGTCAAAGTGGGCGCGGGCATCGTCATTGAGGTAATCGGCCAGCTGCGGGGCGCCCTCCAGCACCTGGCGAGTGCCGGCATCCTTGCTGTCCAGTACCCGCAAGGGGCTGCGCTCCAGGCGCTTTTGCGAGTCTTCGTCCAGCTGATCGATGTGGCCCTTGAGGTAGCTCACCAGGGCCTGTCGATAACGGGCCCGATCATCACTGTCGCCCAGGGAATTGAGCTCCAGGGTAACCTTGTCAGCCAGGCCCAGGGCCTTCCAGAGCCGGGCGGTAAGCAGAATCACTTCCGCATCGATGTCCGGCCCGTCCATGCCGAAGGTTTCCACGCCAATCTGGTGAAACTGGCGGTAACGGCCCGCCTGGGGACGCTCGTGGCGGAACATGGGTCCGGCATACCAGAGACGCTGCACCTGGTTATAGAGCAGGCCATGTTGCTCACAGGCGCGCACGCAGCTGGCGGTACCTTCCGGACGCAGGGTGAGGCTGTCACCGTTGCGGTCATCGAAGGTGTACATTTCCTTTTCCACAATATCGGTCACCTCGCCGATACTGCGCTTGAACAGGTCCGTCTGTTCCACGATGGGCATGCGGATTTCCCGGTAGCCGTAACCGGCCAGCACGCCACGCACCCGTTCTTCCAGCCACAGCCAGAGGCCGGTCTGCTCCGGCAGGATATCGTTCATCCCCCGGATGGAGGTGATTTTCTTGCTCACGACATTTCCTTGGTAAAAAAGTCGGACGTCTGATGCCGAACGTCTGACGCACTCTCCCGACAGGGGGCTTGTGCGTCTGACGTCAGACCTCCGACGTCCGACCTGTGTTATTCACTTCTTGCAATGATGCCCTTGGCTTCGTCTTCGCGCTGTTTTTTGACCTTGGCCCGTACCATACGCTCCAGTTCATCCACCAGATTGTCGGCGGTGACGTGGTGGCTTTTTTCGCCATCCAGGTAGGACAGGTTGTTGGGGGTACCGCCGGTCAGGCCCACATCCGCCTCCCGGGCTTCGCCGGGGCCGTTGACCAGACAGCCGATCACCGCCAGATCCACGGATTCGTTAATGTCTTCCAGACGGGCTTCCAGCTCGTTGACGGTCTTGATGACGTCAAAGTTCTGCCGTGAACAACTCGGGCAGGCGATGATGTTCACGCCTTTCTTGCGCAGGTTCAGGCTCTTGAGGATATCAAAGCCCACGCGCACTTCCTCCACCGGGTCAGCGGCCAGGGAGATGCGAATGGTGTCACCGATACCTTCCATCAGCAGCGATCCCAGTGCCACGGCAGACTTGACCGTACCGGAGCGGAACGTGCCCGCCTCGGTGACGCCCAGGTGCAGCGGCTGCTCGATCTGTGCAGACAGCTTGCGGTAGGCCTGCAGGGTCATGAACACGTTAGAGGCCTTGACGCTGACCTTGAAGTCCTGGAAGTCATGACGATCCAGAATATCCACATGACGCAGGGCGGATTCCACCAGTGCATCGGAGGTGGGTTCGCCATACTTGCGCTGCAGCTCCTTTTCCAGGGAGCCGGCGTTGACGCCGATGCGAATCGGCAGACCCTTGTCCTTGGCGCACTGGATGACCGCCTTGATACGGTCTTCGCGGCCGATGTTGCCCGGGTTGATGCGCAGGCAGTCCACGCCCTTTTCGGCCACGGCCAGGGCGATCTTGTAGTCGTAGTGGATATCGGCCACCAGCGGCACATCCACCTGCTTGCGGATATGACCAAAGGCTTCCGCCGCATCCATGGTCGGCACCGAGACACGCACGATGTCCACACCGGCATCCTGCAGACGCCGAATCTGGCCAACGGTGGCGTCCACGTCACAGGTTTCCGTGTTGGTCATGCTCTGCACCGAGATCGGCGCATCGCCGCCCACCGGCACGTTGCCAACAAAAATCTGACGGGTCTTGCGGCGCTGGATTTTGACTTCCGGTTCCATGATTACTCCCGCGAATCAGGGAAGAGAGATTCGCACAACACTACCGGGCGCATTGGTCGGCAAGGTGACAGCCTCGCCGTTGAGGGTAATGGCGGACACCGCGCCGGCATCCCCGAGGGTGAGCTTGAACGGCGGTTTGCCATCCAGATCCAGATGACTGCCGTCGGTCTGCTTGCCCTGGTGCAGAGTGCGCCCGCGAGCATCGATGACACTGACCCAGCAATCACCGGAAAAATGCAGACTCAGGCGGTCCATACCCGGTGCCGGCGCCGTCACCGGCTCGGCCTCGGCCACGGCATTGCTGTCATCGGCCACCGGCTCGTCAGTGCTGGCGCTGTCGTCCATCGCTGTCGGGGCATCGGCGATGCCGGTATCAGCGGTATCGCCGATGCCCATATCGCCATTGTCCTCGCCGGTCGGCGCACTGTCATCCATGGACATGGCATCCGCCTGGGCATCATCGCCGGGCTGTGCTGCATCCGCCGGGGCTTGGGTTTGCGCCGGCGCCGTATCCGCAGATGGCGCCAGCGGCGGCAGCGTCTCGCTGGTCGGCCACAGGGCCCAAACCAGCAACGCAATAATGATCAGGATGGCCACGATGATGGCCGGCCGGCGCCAGGCCGGTGCCGGCGGAGCAAGCTCAGGCAGGTTCAGCGGCTTGTCGAAGGCATCCTCGTTGACCATCTGCTGGAAGGTGTTGGCGATTTCATCCGCCGGCAGCCCCAGCACCCGGGCATAATTGCGCAGATAGCCCTTAACAAAGGTGGCTTCCGGCAGACGTTCGTAATCGTCCGCCTCCAGCGCCAGCAGGTAGGTGTGTGACAGGTGCAGCCGCTCTGCAGCCTGCGCCGTGCTCATGCCCTGCTCTTCGCGGGCCTGGCGACAACGCTCGCCCGGCAATACCAACCTGTTCTCGGTCATGAACGACTCTCCTTCGCTGCCTTCCATTCCTGCCACTTCCGATATTCCTCGGAATTGCGGTAGAGGTTTTCCAGCGCCAGCTCGTAGCTGGATTGCTGGTCTGCATAATGCAGTTCACTGGCAAGGCGAATGCCCAACCACAGCGCTTCGGCGCTCTGTCGGCCACTGCGCTGCAAGTACTGCTGATAATAGTCCCACGCCAGCTTGGTGCGCTTGTCCTGGTAATACAGCTCGGCCAGGTCCAGGTTCGGCTCCACCGCACGGGGATTGAGGCGCAACTCCTTAATGAAGGCGTTGCGGGCCCGGTCCGACTCGCCCAGTTTCAGATAGCAGCGCCCCATGTTGCCCCAGGCACTGCCTCGCCCTTCGTAGTTGGGATCATTGGCAGCCCGCTCGAACAATTCCAGCGCCTTCTGGTAATCACCGCGGGAATACAGCAGCGTGCCATAATTATTCAACGCCGGGGCGAAATGACTATCGGCATCCAGTGCCTTCTTGTAGTGGTATTCTTCGCGGTCCGGGTCCATCTCGTATTTGTAAAGCAGGGCCATGGCGTTATGGGCCACCGGGCTGTCGTCGTCCAGCTCCAGCGCGCGGGAAAAGTGACGGCGCGCTTCAGCCGGATTGCCCTGCTGCAGGTATTCCAACCCGGCCGCCACACGGCTGGTGACAGCTTCCTGAACCTTGACCTTGGGCTTGTCGTCCACCGTCACACAGCCGGCGGCTAAAAGACCTGCAAAAAGCAGGCAGAAAATCACTCTGACAGATTGTCTCATTGTGCTGGCGCTGTTTTGTTATCCGTTTGCTCAGACCGGTGAAATATCGATTCTTTCCAGCGCTCACTGCGCCGGGTACGGTCCTGAACCTGGCCAACTAGCTGACCACAGGCCGCGTCGATATCGTCACCCCGCGTGGTACGCACCGTCGTTAACAATCCATTGTCATTCAGGTATTTGTGGAATTCCAGAATGTCGCTCTTGCGGGACCGCTCATAGCCCGCATGAGGAAAAGGATTAAAGGGAATCAGGTTGATCTTTACCGGAATTCCGTTGAGCAGCTTCACCAGCTGGCGAGCATGCTCGGGTTTGTCATTCACATCACGCAGCATCACATATTCCATGGTAATGGTGTTGTGGCGATGGGTGATGTTCTTGCTGTAGCGACGACAGGCCGCCATCAGCTCCTTGAGCGGATATTTGCGATTCAGCGGCACCAGCTCGTTACGCAGTTCATCATTGGGGGCGTGCAGGCTTACCGCCAGCGCCACATCCAGATCATCACTGAGCTGGTCCATCTTGGGGATCACCCCGGAGGTGGACAGGGTGATGCGCTTCTTGCCGATGCCGTAACCGAGATCATCCTTCATGATCCGCATGGCGGTCAGCACATTGTCATAGTTGAGCAGGGGCTCGCCCATGCCCATCATCACCACATTGGTGATCGGATGCTCGCCCAGGTTGCGACGCGGGCCAAAGGCACGGCTGGCCTGCCAGACCTGGCCGATGATCTCGGCACTGGTCATGTCACGCTGAAAGCCCTGCTTGCCGGTGGAGCAGAAGCTGCAGTCCACCGCACAGCCCACCTGGGACGACACGCACAGGGTGCCGCGGCGACCATCGGGAATAAATACGGTTTCCACCGCGCCGCCGGTATCCAGGCGGAACACCCACTTGCGGGTGCCATCACGGCTGATGCTTTCGTGTTCCACGTCCGGGCCACGGATTTCCGCCACCTCGGACAGTTTCTGGCGCAACGCCTTGCCCACATCGGTCATCTGCTCGAAGGAATCCGCCTGGTGGTGGTGAATCCATTTGAGCACCTGCTGGGCACGGAACTTCTTCTCGCCCATTTCCAGGAAGAACGCTTCCATCTGGGGGCGCGACATTCCGAGCAGGTTTACCTTTTGTTGGGCAGTCATAGCATTCTCCAGATATGCCCGCGGCCGCCCGGGGGCGGCCGTCGGGTATATGGCTCGGGCCTTAGCGGGTGCGCGGGCAGAGCTCGTCGTCGGCGAAGAAATAGGCCACTTCGCGGGCTGCAGACTCGGTGGAGTCAGAACCATGGACCGCATTTTCGTCGATAGTTTCCGCAAAATCTGCGCGGATGGTGCCAGCGGCCGCATCTTTCGGGTTGGTAGCGCCCATCAGATCACGGTTCTTGGCCACAGCGTCTTCGCCTTCCAGAACCTGAACGATCACCGGACCGCTGGTCATGAAGGACACCAGGTCCTTGAAGAAGGGACGCTCTTTGTGCTCGGCGTAGAAACCGCCGGCCTGCTCGTCGCTTAGGTGTACCATTTTCATGGCAACCACTTTCAGGTCAGCCTTCTCGAAACGGGAAACAATTTCACCGATAACGTTTTTGGCCACGGCATCAGGCTTGATGATGGAAAGGGTGCGCTCAACAGCCATCAGTCAGTTCACTCCAGATTGATCGTAAATGGTCCCCGCTAAGGGTTCAGTAGAGAGGCCCGAGGGCCGGCCACGGACGGGCGGCCGTCTCTGACCCCTTGGAACCGGCGGATTATACGCAAGCGGGGTGAATTATGATACCGTTGCGCCCCCGTCGGCGCGGCCCCGCCACACTGGCCCACCGGTCCCACGGGGTCATTCGACAGCGCCGGCTTTTGGCGTATAATACCTGACTAAATTACTCTGGTATTACGGATTCAACCACCGACAGGCCCTGACCTATGAGCCAAGCCGAACTGGACAAGCTGATCCGCTCCAATTACGAGGCCGGTTTCACCACCACCGTGGACACGGAAACCCTGCCTCCCGGTCTGAGCGAGGACGTTATCCGCTTTTTGTCCGACAAAAAGGGCGAACCGGATTGGATGCTCCAGTGGCGCCTGGACAGCTACCGCAAATGGCAGGAAATGCCCTCCCCGACCTGGGCCCACCTGCACCATCCGCCCATCGACTTCAACGAGGTGTCCTACTACTCCAAGCCCAAGAGCCTGGATGACGCCCCGAAAAGCCTGGACGAGGTGGACCCGGAGCTGCTGGCCACCTATGAAAAACTGGGCATCCCCCTGCACGAGCAGGAAATGCTGGCCGGCGTCGCCGTGGACGTGGTGTTCGATTCCTCCTCGGTGTTTACCACCTTCAAGGAAAAGCTGGCCGAAGCCGGGGTGATCTTCTGCTCCATCTCCGAGGCCATCAAGAACCATCCGGAACTGGTGAAGAAATACCTGGGCTCCGTGGTGCCCCAGGGCGACAACTTCTACGCGGCACTCAACAGCGCGGTGTTCTCCGACGGCTCCTTCGTCTATATCCCCAAGGGCGTGCGCTGCCCCATGGAGCTGTCCACCTATTTCCGCATCAACGAGGCCAACACCGGCCAGTTCGAGCGGACCCTGATCATCGCCGATGAAGGCAGCTACGTGAGCTACCTGGAAGGCTGCACCGCCCCTCAGCGTGACGAGAACCAGTTGCACGCCGCAGTGGTCGAGCTGGTCGCCCTGCCCGGCGCCGAGATCAAGTACTCCACCGTGCAGAACTGGTACCCCGGTGACGAGGAAGGCAAAGGTGGCATCTACAATTTCGTCACCAAACGCGGCGTCGCCCACGACAACAGCAAGATCAGCTGGACCCAGGTAGAAACCGGCTCGGCCATCACCTGGAAATACCCGTCCGTGATTCTGCGCGGCGACAACAGCATCGGCGAGTTCTATTCCGTGGCCCTGACCCGTCACATGCAACAGGCGGACACCGGCACCAAGATGATCCACCTGGGCAAGAACACCAAGAGCACCATTATATCCAAGGGCATCTCCGCCGCCCGCAGCCAGAACAGCTACCGTGGCCTGGTGCGCATCAGCCCCCGCGCGGAAAACGCCCGCAACTTCACCCAGTGCGATTCCCTGCTGCTGGGCGATCAGTGCGGTGCACACACGTTCCCGTACATCGAGTCAAAAAACCCCACGGCCACCATCGAACACGAGGCCACCACCTCCAAGGTGAGTGATGACCAGATGTTCCTGTGCCGCCAGCGCGGTATTGACCCGGAAAAGGCGGTCTCCATGATCGTCAACGGCTTCTGCAAGGAAGTGTTCAAGGAGCTGCCCATGGAGTTTGCCGTGGAAGCCGGCAAACTCCTGGAAGTGAGCCTGGAAGGCGCAGTGGGCTGAGCCCCAGGACAAATGACGCCGTAGGAGCTTGCCTGCAGGCGATATCGCACAGAGCAAGCTCAATTCGCTTGCAGGCAAGCTCCTACAGAACCCTGAATTAACCCGGTGCCGGAATCCCGGCCCAACCGAAAGGCGCATCGAAACATGCTGGAAATTCGTGATCTGCACGCCACCGTGGCGGACAAGCCGATTCTCAAGGGCCTGAACCTGACCGTGAACCCGGGTGAGGTGCACGCCATCATGGGCCCCAACGGCTCCGGCAAATCCACCCTGGCCAATGTGCTGGCCGGCCGTGACAACTACGAAATCACCGGCGGCGAAGCCCTGTTCGAAGGCAAGAGCCTGGCCGACATGGAACCGGAAGAGCGCGCCCAGGCAGGCCTGTTCCTGGCCTTCCAGTACCCGGTGGAAATCCCCGGTGTGTCCAACATGGAATTTCTCAAGGCGGCCCTGGAATCCGTGCGCGGCGCCCAGGGCAAGGAAGAGTGGGATTCGGTCACGCTGCTGCGCCAGGCCCGTGCCGCCTGCAAACAGGTCAACCTGGATGCCAGCTTCCTCAAGCGCGGTGTCAACGAAGGCTTCTCCGGCGGCGAGAAAAAGCGCAATGAAATCATGCAGATGCTGCTGATGGAACCGAAGCTGGCGCTGCTCGACGAAACCGACTCCGGCCTCGACATCGACGCTCTGCAAGTGGTCGCCAAGGGGGTCAATTCCCTGCGCAGCCCGGAGCGCGGCATCGTACTGGTGACCCACTACCAGCGCCTGCTCGACTACATCGTGCCGGACTTCGTGCACGTGCTGTCCAACGGCCAGATCATCAAATCCGGCGGCAAGGAACTGGCGCTGGAACTGGAACAGAAAGGCTACGGCTGGCTCACCGGAGAAGAGGAGTCCGCATGACTGTCTCTGCCAATGATCTGGCACTGGCGCTGAAGACCCAGGCACTGGCCAGCGCCCGCCGACTTGGTGGCGAAGGCGATGCCCTGGCCGCCCTGGAAGCCACCCGCTTTCCCGAGCGCAAAACCGAGCGCTGGAAGTACACCTCGGTACAGGCCCTGGCCGATGGTCACCTGAACGCCGTGGCGGCCGGCGACCTGCGCCAGCCGCTGCCGGCGCTGAGTGAATCCGTTGTCACCATCAATAATGGCGAGCTGGTAACCAGCAGCCTGCCCGACGGGGTCACGCTGCACCACAACGCGCCCGCCGTGGCCGGCCTGGAAACGCCCTTTGCCGTCTACAACAGCGCCGTGGCCCGTGCGGTGGTGCTGGAAGTGGCCGCCAATACGCGCATCGAGCAGCCCATTCATGTGCAGATTCAGGCCGCCAGCGACGCACCGGCCCACTGCAACCCGCGCGTGATCGTCAAGCTCAACAACGGCGCCGAGGCCACCGTCATCGAGCATTACCACGGTGAAGGCCAGGCACTGACCAACGCGGTCACCGCCCTGATCACCGCCGACAACGCCCACCTGACCCACTACCGTCTGCAGGGCGAAGCGGCCAGCACCCTGCACATCGGCACCCTGATCATTGATCAGCAGGGCATCAGCCAGGTAGACAGCTATCAGCTAATGACCGGCAATCGCCTGCGCCGCAACGATGTGCATGCCCTGGTCGGCAAAAGCGGGGCGGAACTGACCATGAAAGGTATCTTCGTGGTCCGCGACAAAAGCCATGTGGACAACCAGCTGTGCGTGGAGCACCGGGTACCCGACTGCCAGTCCGACCAGAACTTCAAGGGCCTGGCCGGGGAAAACGGCAAGGCCGTGTTCAACGGACGCATTCACATCCATGAAGGGGCCAAGGGCACCAATGCGGAGCTGTCCAACAAGAACCTGCTGCTCAACGTGGGCGCCGAGATCAACACCAAGCCGGAACTGGAAATCTACAACGACGACGTCAAGTGTGCCCACGGCACCACCGTCGGCCAGCTGGATGCCACCCAGCAGTTTTACCTGCAATCGCGGGGCATACCGGCCGCCGAAGCCAAACGCATGCTGAGCCTGGGCTTCGTCAATGAACTGCTGATGGCCCTGCCCCACGAGACCGTGGCCGAATGGGCCCGACCATGGCTGGAAGCCGAGTTGACCCACGCCAGGCCGGCGGGGGAAGGCGCCGCATGAGCGTGGACATCAATGCCCTGCGCGCCCAGTTCCCGATTCTGGACCAGCAGGTCAACGGCAAGCCACTGGTCTACCTGGACAATGGCGCCACCACCCAGAAGCCGGTGGCGGTGCTGGATGCCCTGCAGAACTACTACCGCGGCGTGAATTCCAATGTGCACCGCGGCGCCCATCACCTGAGCGACCAGGCCACCGGCCAGTTCGAGGGCGCCCGCCAGACCGTGGCGGACTTTCTCAACGCCAGCCGCGAAGAAATCCTCTGGACCAAGGGCACCACGGAATCCATCAACATGGTGGCCCAGTGCGTGGCCCGCGAGCGCCTGCAAACCGGTGATGAAGTACTGATCGCCACCAGCGAACATCACGCCAACATCGTGCCCTGGCAGCAGGCCTGCGCCGCTACCGGCGCCAGCCTCAAGGTGATTCCGCTGCGCGAGGACTGCAGCCTGGACCAGGATGCCTTCGAGCAGCTGCTCAACGACAAGACCCGGATCTTTGCCATCGGCCATGCCAGCAATGCGCTGGGCACCCTGAACCCGGTGAAGGACATGATCGCCAAGGCCAAAGCCGCAGGCGCCATCACCCTGGTCGACGGCGCCCAGGCAGTGGGCCACTTCCCGGTGGACGTAAAGGCTCTGGACGTGGATTTCTACGCGTTCTCAGGCCATAAGCTGTTCGGCCCCACCGGCATCGGCGTGCTCTATGGTCGCCGCGAACAGCTGGAGGCCATGCCGCCCTACCAGACCGGCGGCGAAATGATTGAAACAGTGAGCTTCGAAAAGAGCACCTGGAACCAGCTGCCCTACAAGTTCGAGGCCGGCACCCCCAACATCGCCGGCGCCATCGGCCTGGCCGCCGCCATCCAGTGGCTCAACGGGCAAGACCGCGGTGCCCTGCTGGCCCACGAAGACGCCCTGCTGAAGCGGGCTACGGCCCTCGCAGAGGCCTGCGACGGCTTGAAAATCATCGGTACCGCCGCCAGTAAAGTCAGTGTGTTGTCCTTTTTACTGGACGGCGCCCACCCGGCGGATGTGGGCATGCTGCTGGACAAGCAGGGCGTGGCCGTACGCACCGGCCATCACTGCACCATGCCATTGATGGACAGCCTTGGCATTCCGGGCACTGTGCGCGCGTCATTCTCGATTTATAATACCCTTGATGAGGTGGATCGCCTGTTCCAGGCGCTGGAGAAAGTGAAGACGTTTCTCTAACCGACGCACAACAGGCACAACACCTTGCCCGCGACGGCTCCGGGGACAGTTCAACCATGCATTGCGCAAGGTAGGTATCACCATGACAGTTCAGACATTCCAGCCCGGCCAGATCACCCTGCATCTGACTGAGGCCGCCAACAAACAGGCCCTGCGGGAAATCGCCCGCGCCAATGCCGCCGGCATCCGTCTGGATCTGGACGAATCCGGTTGCTCCGGCTTCATGTACGTACTGGATTTCGTGGACGACGCAAAAGACGGCGACAAGCTGTTTGTCATCGACGGTGTGAACCTGTATGTCCCGGAAAAATGGCTGCCCATGCTCAATGGTCTGGTGATCGACTACGTCACCGAGGGCGTCAACAGCCTGTTCAAGTTCCGTAACCCCAACGCCACCGGCGAATGCGGCTGCGGCGAAAGCTTTACTGTCAACGAGGTCTGAGCCTTGTTTGAGACCACCAAGCCCCAGGAACAGCGCACCGTTGTCGTTCAGCGTGATGTGCCGGCCCGCAAGGTGCCGGACGGTACCCGCATTACCATTCCCAAGAACAGTTTCGTCAATTTGCGCCAGGCCCTGGGCGGCACCTACACGGTGACCATCAACGGCAACATGGCACGCATTGACGGCACCGACGCGGATGCCATTGGTCAGCAGCCGCTGGAGCTGGATTTCGCACCGGCCAACGAAGACGGCACCGTCCGCCAGGAAGACCTGGAAAGCACCCTGCAAACCATCTTCGACCCGGAGATTCCGGTCAGCATCAAGGAACTGGGGTTGGTCTATGGCTGCGACGTGATTCACCGTGACGGGCAAAACGTGGTGCAGATTCGCATGACGCTCACCGCCCCCAACTGTGGTATGGGTCCGGTACTGGTCGGCGATGTGGAAGACCGGTTGGCCAAGGTGCCCAATGTGGACAAGGTGGAAGTGGCGCTGGTGTTCGATCCGCCCTGGAGCCGGGACATGATCAGCGAGGAAGCGCAGCTGGAACTGGGATTGTTTTAATGAACGTCTGATGTCGGACGTCCGACACCAGGCCCAACGGCCGATTCCCTTCTTTTGTTTTGCGTCCGACATCCAACGTGCGACCACGGAGTTCAATGACGTGCAATTCGACATTCACAGCATCAAGCTTGGCCAGGATGTAACCGCCGAGGACATTGCCGAGGACCTGGAATTCCTGGATGACTGGGAAGAACGCTACCGCTATATCATCGACCTGGGCAAACAGCTGCCAGGCCTGCCCGACACGCTGAAAACCGAAGACCGCTTCGTGCGTGGCTGCCAGAGCCAGGTATGGCTGGAAACCGATTACGACAGCGAGGCCGACACCCTCTACCTGGCGGTGGACTCCGATGCCCTGATCGTCAAGGGCCTGGCCGCCATTGTACTGTCAGCTCTTAATCGCCAGAGCCCGCAGGCGGTGCGCGACTACGACATGGATGCTTTCTTCGACAGGATCGACCTGCTGGGCCACCTGAGCCCGACCCGGGGCAACGGCCTGCGTGCCATGGTCGCCAAGATCAAGCAGCAGGCCGGACAGCTGGCGGCCTGAGCCCCTGCGCCTGGCAGGCCCTAGACCACCGCACGCCGGGCCGGCGCCCCGATCTGCACCACAAAACGGCGCTGGCCACTCTCTTCCCGCCCCTCCTCCAGCAACGACACCGATTCGCCATAATAGGCGGCCACGCCGCGCACACAGCCAATCGCCAGAGCACTCATGTTGCGGTGGGATTTGTAGCTGACTTCCAGGCGCCCCGGCGCCAGCTCCGTCACATCGATGCGCGGGGGTTTAGCCTCCGGGTCTTTCATGCGGATCACCCGCTGATGGATGCGCTCTTCCATGTTGAGCAGAAAGGTCACCGCATCCCATTCGGTAGGAATCATGGCCTTGTACATGCGAATCAGCGGCGGGATCACCCACTCACCAAAGTCTTCCAGAATGGCATCCCGGGTCGCACCGGTGAGCGAGACGGCGGCCTCCAGCAACGCATCCAGCTCCCGGTCCGGATAAATGCGGATCGGCACATAGGCCCGGCCCGCCAGGTCCGCCCGCTGGCGAATTGCCTGCCAGGCCTCACTGCCATGTTTTTCCACCACGTAGTGCTTGAGATTGGACAGAATCACACCATGCATACCACATCCCCCATTGTTACTCTTACAGGATAACAATGGAAAACGGCGTAACAGGCACCGTCCACCGGTGAAATACTGCCGTCAGGAAGGTATCAGCCGGCCCGCACTTGGCGAAGCCGGTTCACCGTCTCGGTAACATGGGCAATGACCCGTTCGATATCCTCGGCGCGGGTGAAACGGCCCACGGAAAAACGGATGGAGCCATGGGCCAGGGCATCGGCAATGCCCATGGCCTTGAGTACGTAGGAAGGCTCCAGCGACGCGGAAGTGCAGGCGGAACCGGAAGACACCGCCACCTGGTTCATGGCGGTCAGCAGCATCTCGCCATCGACACCGGCAAAGGCCACGTTCAGGTGTCCGGGCAGACGCTCGGCGCCCTCGCCGTTAAGGGTCACCTGGCCCAGTGCCTGCAGCCCGCTCCAGAGACGATCGCGCAACCCGGCGATTCGTTCGTTGTCCGCGTCGCGCCGGCTCATGGCCAGGGCAAACGCCTCACCCATACCAACAATCTGGTGACTGGCCAGGGTGCCCGAACGCATGCCCCGCTCATGGCCACCGCCGTGGATCTGCGCCGCCACCTGCACGCCCGGAGTCCGGCGCACATAGAGCGCGCCGATGCCCTTGGGGCCGTAGATCTTGTGCGCACATACTGACACCAGATCCACCGGCAACGCCTGTACATCCAGCGCCAGCTTGCCGGCACTCTGGGCCGCATCGGTATGGAACAGCGCGCCATGCTCACGGCACAGGGCGCCAATGGCGGCAATGTCGTTGATCACCCCGGTTTCGTTGTTGGCATGCATCACGGACACCAGCACGGTGTCCTCACGCAGCGCCTGGGCCACGCTTTGCGGCGCGATACGGCCGCTGGCATCGGGTTTCAGGTAGGTCACCGGGTGGCCCTGGCGTTCCAGCCAGCCACAGGCATCCAGCACCGCCTTGTGCTCAGTGGCCGCCGTGATCACATGGCCACCGCCGCGGGCTTCCAGCACCCCTTTCAGGGCCAGGTTGTTGGCCTCGGTGGCGCCACTGGTCCAGACGATTTCCCGGGGATCCGCGTTGAGGGCATCGGCCACCTGCCGGCGGGCGTTTTCCACCGCCTCCTCGGCCAGCCAGCCATACAGGTGGCTGCGCGAAGCGGGGTTGGCAAAGGTCCCTTCCGGGCCCAGATAGCGGACCATCACGTCGACCACCGCCGGGTCCACCGGGGTAGTCGCCGCGTAATCCAGATAAACGGCATGACTCATGATCAGAAAACTCGGCTAAGCGTAGGGCTGGGGCAACAATTTCAGAGGCTGCTAACGGACAAACGTTGTTGATGGCGATCCTGGCGCTCGGCCACCTGCTTCACTTCCTGGCGGGCCACCAGCTCACCCAGGGAAATGCCACTGAGAAACTGCTGAATCTGATCGGACAGATCACACCACAGATGGTGTGTCAGGCAGGTATCCCCTTCCTGGCAGTCACCGTGCCCCCCACAGCGGGTGGCATCCACGGACTCATCCACCGCGGCAATCACCGCCGCCACATCAATCTGGTCACTGGTGCGACTGAGCTGATAGCCACCGCCGGGCCCGCGCACACTGCTGACCAGTTCGCGCCGGCGCAACTTGGCGAACAGCTGCTCCAGGTAGGAGATGGAGATGCCCTGCCGCTCGGAAATGTCCGCCAGCGACACCGGTCCGCGCTCGGCATGCAGAGCCAGATCGAGCATGGCGGTGACCGCGTAACGGCCCTTGGTGGTCAGACGCATATCCACACCTTTTTTACGTGTATTTCAAAGTCCAAAGCCTAGTAATCCCGAGCAAATCGGTCAAGTATTATAGCATGTTATCGATAATCATTATCAACTTCGGCATGCCACCACCCCGCCCTGCCAGCGGCGCCGGGCAAACTGCTCAAACATTGCCCAGCCATGGCCACCAGCGCTTGACACCCGCAGCCGCCTCGCGGAGAATTCGCGCCTCAAATGGCAAGGTAGCTCAGCTGGTTAGAGCACAGCACTCATAATGCTGGGGTCGGCGGTTCAAGTCCGCCCCTTGCTACCAATACGAAAAGGCCTGACGGAAACGTCAGGCCTTTTTTGTTGCTCGCAGGAAGGGAAACGGCGACAACCTGCTGATTTGCCGATTGCCACTTTTCTGGAAGGCACTCTCTCCAGCCCCTCTCCCGCAAGCAGGAGAGGGAAAAGGGCCAAAGGGGCTTGATGAAGAGGATTACAGACGAGAAGGGGCTTTCAAAGACAGCCCCTCGCCATCAGGGCCGAATCACAAAACAATAATCGTGGCTGAGCTGCATGCGCAGGCAATGTTGTTCGGGGCAACCCTCTTCCCAGCGAGTTTCACCCAGATCCAGATCAAAGAAGGCGGTGTTGCGGGCAATGCGCTTCAACCGCTCCACATCACTGGATTCGCTGATCAATACCGCATCATAGTCAAATTTGGCGTCACTGCTTTTTTCTTTAAATAATTTCATAGTGCCTCCATGTGCCGCCTTGAAAACACCGGGTGTCTTCACCGGTGTGAAAACGGCTCTGTCCTGATACTGCATGGAGTCTGTTTTGTTGGAAAGCCCAGGTATTCATTTAAAGGTGTACTGTAACCCCAGGGTATAGGTGTCCACCCGGTTGTCATCCAGCTCGTAACGGTTATAGCCCCCGCGGAACCGAAGCGCATCCAGCCCGTAGATAAACCCGGCTCCCCACAGCACATCCACGCCGTCATCGTTGCTGCCACCATCCACATCCGCCTGCCAGCGCGATGCCCCCAGGCGGGCGAACAGGTCGGTGCCGGTGGCCACATGCACGGTACCGATGGCGGCCATTTCAAGGGCGGTAATCGTCAGATCATGGTCGGCATAACGCCCCAGACTGCCATATCCCCCTTCCAGCCCCAGAGAGGCGCTTTCCGGGTAGGCGCGGAAGGCCATGCCGCCGAGGGCGGAAAAGGTGTAATCGGTGGAGTCAAAACCGGACGGGGCCGATCCCGCGTCCAGATCCGTCCAGCCACCCCGGAAGGTGCCGTAGACGGTGGATTCAGCCCAGCCTGGGCTGCTCAAGGACAAGGCGCCAAGCATCAGTGCGCCATACCAGCGTGTCTTCATTATCCGCTCCCTGCGTATTGTTTATTTCCTGAAGGGCAAACTCTAGCACAGGGTTTCCCCTGTGCCAGGCCACCGGGACAGGCGGAAATTTCCGGCGCCCGACGGCATGCTTCTTCGCCATGAAACATTCACCTTGACCATGAAAAGAGGCGCCGCAGCGCCTCACGGGTATTCCCGGTGACAGCCCCTCAGGGCACGGTCGCGGAGGGCGGTGCCTGACTGCCCAGTACCTGGCCATCCACGCTTTGCCCATAGCGCGCATAGTCATGGTGATGGAATTGTTTGGCGGTGCCTTGCACCGAGCCGTCAAAGCGCGGGTCCTGCGGGCGCTCGTGGCTGTTGACGAAAAAGGCCACGTCCCAGGCCTGTTGCTCGGTGAGTGCCGGATTCCCCAGTGGCATCGCTGCCTTGATAAAGCGAGCGGCGGTTTCCACCTTGTGCATGCCGGCGCCCCAATTGTAGGAGTGCTTGCCCCACAGGGGCGGAAAACCATAACCGCCATCGGCGGCCTGCTGCCCCTGGCCATCGGCACCATGGCAAAGCGCACAGTTGGCCTGAAAGACGGCCTGGCCCCGCTCGTAGGAGGGGGCCTGCTGGGGCTTGCCGATGTCGGGGAAGCCCTTGCTGGGCAGGCTCTCGCCGACAGTGGTGCCTTTGGCCAGCCAGAAGGAATACGCCTCAAGGGCCTGCAGGATATCGCTGCCGCGCGGCGGCGCCTTGCCGTTCATGCTATAGGTGAAGCAGCCCTGCAGACGTTCGGCAAAATCATTAACGTGCTGGTTCTTGCTGCGATACGCCGGGTACATGGGCCAGGCGGCCCGCATGGGGGCGGTCTTGTCATAGCGACCGGCGTCAAAGTGGCAGCTCTGACAACGCAGATCATTACCCACGTACTGGCCGGCATACTGCCCGGGATCGGCAAAAATCTGCTCGCCCTTGCGCACCAGCGCGCCGAACTCGTTATCCGGTATGGCACTGCGCGGGGGCGGCCCGGCATCCGGGCCTGCGCCGGTATTATCCGTGGCAGAAGCCGACTCGGGCGATGACGCTTGGGGCGGGCTATCCGGCGAGCCATCGCTGTTGTGTACCACGATGTCACTGCGGAAACTCTGCGGGCCGCCACCGGTGAGCCAATAGCCGAGTCCGGTGGCAACGCTGCCCAGCAATACACAACCGCCAATCACGATCAGCAAGGGATGCGACTTGTTCATGGTTGCCCCTCCTGGCCAGGAGCCGCTGACAACGACGCCAGATAATCCGCTACCGCGGCCAGATCCGCATCATCCAGCCGCTTGGCCACGGCGCTCATGAGCCCCTGGGGGTCCCCCTGGCGTTTGCCATTGCGCCAGGCTTTCAGTTGGTCCTGGAGGTATCCGGCGGGCTGGCCGGCCAGGCCCGGGAAATCCTTGCCAATCCCTCGGGCATCCGGGCCGTGGCACTGCACGCAGGCGGGGATGTCATCCTGCCAGCGACCGTGGCGCACCAGCTCGGCACCGGCGCCATTGTCAGCCGGGGGATTGCTGCCGGGTGCAGCCGGGGATTGTTTGCTGAAATAGCGGGCCAGCGTGGCACGCTGGGCGTCACTAAGACCGGAGGCCATGGGTTTCATGATGGGGTTGTCGCGCTGGCCGCTGGCGAAGGCATCCAGCTGGCGTTTGAGGTAGGTTTCCCCCAGCCCGGCCAGATGTGGGTAGGCGCCCATGCCGCCCTGGCCCTTCTGACCGTGGCAGGCGGCACAGGGTTGTGCCAGCGATTGCGCCGTATCGGCGGTTTCAGCCAGCGCCGCCGATGACAGTATCAGCAGGCCGGCCAGTAGCGGGATTCTTGTCATGATTGGCATCCTCTCCCTGAATGCGGGGGCGACCCCTGATCATGACAGTAGCACCAACCAAACCCCTGCGACCAGCAAGGGTATGACTACAGAATCACCAGATGATTGGGCAGTTCGTTTTTCTGTTCCGTGGCCGGCACATGTTCGGCCAGCTTGTCGCCGCAGGCCTGGATGCAGGCCACAAACCCTTCGGCCACCTGGCCGGCTTTTACGCGGGCGATAAAGGCATCGACGATGCGCTGCCACTCGCTGTCATCCACATGGCGGGCAATGCCGGCGTCGGCGAGGATTTCCACATAATGCTCGGCCTCACTGACAAAAATCAGCACGCCGGTGGCTCCCCGGGTGTGGTGCAGGCCCTGTTCGATAAAGGCACGCCGGGCCAGCCCGGTGGCACGCCAGTGCTGCAGACGCCGGGGTACCAGCCGGCGCTGCAACGGCGCCAGCCGGAACAATACCGCCAGCACGATCAGCGTGGCCCACTGGGCCAGCAACACCTCTACCGGAGACAACCACACCGGGGTAAACGCCAGCACCAGCGGGACCAGTAGTGATAACAGCGCCGCCCACAACAGGGTCACGTAGCGATAATCGTCCGCCTGCCGGGCCAGTACCGTGACCAGCTCGGCATCGGTGCGCTTTTCCTGCTCAGCAATGGCTTGCGCCACCTGCTTGCAGGCCTGTTCACTCAACAGCATTACCAGCCTCCCGAGGCGCCACCGCCCCCAAAACCACCACCGCCGCCGCCGAAGCCGCCGCCTCCAAAACCACCGCCGCCAAAGCCGCCACCGCCGATGGGCATGAACATGCCGCCACGACCCCCACGGCCGCCGCCCATGCCACCAAACGTCAGCAGCACAGTCACCACGATCAGCACGGCAAAGATGATCAGTGAGGTCAGGGGGGATGCCTTGTGATGGCTGGGCTGGCGCCCTTTGTATTCACCCTTGATGGCCTGCAGGATCGCCGTGGTACCGGCATCGATGCCGTTGTAGAACTGGCCCTGCTTGAAGGCCGGCAGGATTTCCCGCTGGATAATGACGCTGGACAGGGCATCGGTGAGCGTGCCTTCCAGACCATAGCCCACCTCGATGCGCACCTTGCGTTCGCTGGGCGCGACAATCAGCAGCACGCCGTTATCGTGTTCCTTGCTGCCGATCCCCCAGTGGCGGCCCAGCTGGTAGCCGTAATCAGCAATGTCGTAACCTTGCAGATCCGCCAGCGTCACCACCACCAGCTGATTGGAGGTGCCCTTCTCGGCCCGGGCCAGTTTGGCAGACAGGGCCTGCTGCTGGCTGGCATTCATCAGCTTGGCCTGGTCCACCACCCGGCCACTGAGCTCGGGGAAGGTGGGGGCGGCCCAGGCCTGGGCCGCCGCGACCAGCAATAGTAACAGACTGAAAAAGCGCATCAGTTGAAGTTCACGGCCGGCGCCTGGTCGGCGTCTTCGCTGGTGGCTTCGTAGGTATCGCGGATCGGCATGTCACTGTAGAGCAGGCTGTGCCAGATTCGCCCGGGGAAAGTACGAATCTCGGTGTTGTACTTCTGCACCGCGGCAATGTAGTCACGGCGAGCGACACTGATACGGTTCTCGGTGCCTTCCAGCTGGGACTGCAGAGCCAGGAAATTCTGGTTGGCCTTCAGGTCCGGGTAGCGCTCGGCCACTACCATCAGACGCTGCAGGGCAGAGCCCAGCTGACGCTGGGCCTGCTCGAACTGCTTGAGCTTTTCCGGGTTGTTGAGCAGGTTGCCGTCCACCTGGATGGAGCCCACCTTGGCGCGGGCCTGGGTCACATCCACCAGCACCTCTTTCTCGTGGCTGGCATAGCCCTTGACGGTATTGACCAGGTTGGGAATCAGGTCCGCCCGGCGCTGGTACTGGTTTTCCACCTGGGACCAGGCCGCCTTGACCTGCTCGTCATAGGAGGGAATGTTGTTGACGCCACAACCGGCCAGCCAGCCGGCCAGGGTGATCAGAATCAGGCTACGCCACAGTGTCATTACCTTGTTCTCCATCAGTGTCTTCTATCCAGATCGATAGCGGCGAACGACGTTTTTCCTCGCGCAGCGCCATCAGCAATTTGTCCTTGTTGGCCCGGCTTAGCTGTTTGAGCCGAGCCTCCAGCTGGCTGGCGGTGGAACGGTCGCCCCCCGGCAACAGCAGAATCGGCACCACCGGGCGACGCACGCGGGTATAGCGCGCCCCTTTCGGGCCGTGATTGTGTTCATGAAAGCGGCGTGCCGGCTCGGTGCAGATACCCGTATAGAGGGATCGGTCCGCACAACGCACCATATAGACCCACCACTGTTGCATGCTTTTACATCTGTCCGCGAAATCATTGCTATGATGCCAGAGACGATTCTGACAACAAGCTCAACAAGGATGAAAATATGGTTACCTACCTTTACTGGTTCCTGGTCGCCGTACTGGTGATCGCCACCCTGGTCGGTATTGGCGCCCGTGCCGGCAAATGGAAACCCGCGGTGATCATCGCGGTGATCATCTGGCTGGCGGCCACCCTCGCCTATTACTTCTGGCTGCAGCAGGTCTTCGTGAAACGCTTTGGTGGCACCATGAGCATCGCTATCGAGGAAGGTCACTACCATCTCAATGCCACCTGGAAAGACGACAATCTGTGGATCGAGGACTACGACCCGGAAACCAACGAATGCATTTTCCGCGAGTATTCCCGCGGCAACATGCTGCAGGGCAAGGTGGTCTTGAAAGACTGTAATCCCCTGGGGGCCCGCCGCATGGCGCCCGCGCTACCGGCGGCTGGCGAGTAACACGGCGGCCTTCCCCTGTTCCGGTGATGACGCTACCCTTTGCGCCTCTTGCAGGCTGCTTTCCCCATCACCGGAACAGGATTCCCATGAGCAACTCCGTTGAAACCCTTCTGTTTGCCCTCAAACTGATGCCCGAAGCCGTGGCTTTCGAGCAGGTTCAGGCCGCCATCGACGAAAACTACCACTACACCCCGACCCGCTTCACCAACGGCAGCGGTGAAGACATGGTGGTGAACGAGGCTGGCACCAATGAGGGCTCGTGCAAGATTTTCGCCTTCGCCAAATTGCACAGGCTCAATGACGCGCAAACCCTGGCCTGCTTTGGCCATTTCTTCCGCGAGCACGTGCTGGGCAATCCGGGCGGCGACGACCATGCCAACATTCGCACCTTCATGCGCCATGGCCACGCTGGCATCCACTTCGACGGCGATGCCCTGAGCCCGAAAAACTGACCGCCGGCGGGCTGGCGAGGCCACGCCAGCCCTGTTATGGTCAGTAGTTCACTCGCAACCCCAGACCGGTCCCGTGAAAGTTCTCAGCAGCAAGGAACAGCAGCGCCAGCAACTGGAGCGCGACATGGAACGCTTCCTGTCCCGCGGTGGCGAGATCCAGCAGGTCCCCAGTGGCGCCAGTGGCACCAACCCGGTCAACGGGAAAGGCCATCAAACCGTCCTTTTCAATGGCCCGCGGCGGCTCGCGCGCACCGACCTCTCCGAGGTGGCGGCCACCATTGACGCCCGCAAGCACAAACCACGCAGAACGCGACTGACGCACTCACGCCCGCGCCGCCGTTTGATCTATGATGACTTTGGTGAACCCCTGCGCTGGGTCTGGCAGGACAAGTAACACCGCAAGCAATATTCACAATCAAGGGAACTGCACGTGATGAAACAGCTGCTGATGTGGCTGGTGGCGGGGCTGCTGTGCGCCTCGGCCCGGGCCGAAGTGATTGAAACCCCGGTCAAACTGCCCGATAATCTGGGCAGTGGCTATCTCTATGTGAACGACGATTATGACACCCCCGGCCAGGCGGTGATTGTGGTGCACGAGTGGTGGGGCCTGAATGACTATGCCCGCAGCCGGGCTCGCATGCTGGCGGAAAAAGGCTATGTCAGCCTGGCCGTGGACATGTACGGCAACGGCAAGGTCGCCACGCACCCCAAGGACGCCAAGGCCTTCATGGACGCGGCCATGGCCGAACCGGACCTGATGAATGCCCGCTTCGATGCGGCCCGTAAACTGTTGCTCAAGCAGCAGCAGGTCAATCCCAAACAGATTTACGCCATCGGCTACTGCTTCGGCGGCGGCATTGTGCTGCAACAGGCGCGACGCGGCCTGGACCTGGCCGGTGTCGCCAGCTTCCATGGCAGCCTGGGAACCGATCACCCGGCGGGCCCCGGTGATATCAAGGCCCGCATTCTGGCCGCCGTGGGTCAGGATGACCCGACCATCCCGGCTGATCAGGTACGCGGCTTTGTGGCGGAAATGCTCAACGCCGGCGTGGACGTTCAATTGCTGAGCTTCCCGGGGGTCAAGCACGCCTTCACCAACCCCAAGGCGGACGAACTGGGCAAGCGCTTTTCCCTGCCGCTGGCCTACGATGCCCATGCGGATCAGGCCAGCTGGGCGGCCCTGCTTGCCTTTATCGGCCCGAGAAAGCGCTAACCTTCTCCGGCAGGCACCGTTTTGGTGCGCCCGCCCCGCTCTTGCGCACGCTACTGCCCACAGCAGCGCGCGCAAGACGCCTTGCTCCCTTGCCAGCCCGTGTATTCCGGCCTTCCAGCGGAGTTGGCATCGCTCTTGCTCTGATTTCCTTCGAGGAATCGAATGGCCTCGCTGCCATCACGCACTCACGACAATCTGACGCAATAGACAGCTAGGGTTCCGGTCAGCACCGCTGATGCCTGGTCCGAGAGCGGTCGACCTTCTAGCAAGGTTACACGGCGGGACAAAAGCCCGGGAGGACACGATGACGGCATTGTCATTGGATTCCTCACCGTCCGTAGCCAAGGAGGTCCGTCATGACCCGTTCCGCAAAAACCGCCGTCGCCGCCGGCGCACTGGCCCTGTTCACTGCCCTGATGCCGGTATCGGCATTCGCCAAGGATAAATTCAGCGTCTGCTGGTCCATCTACGTGGGCTGGATGCCCTGGGATTATGGCGCCGAGCAGAAGATCGTCGACAAGTGGGCGCACAAGTACGGCATCGACATCGATGTGGTACAGATCAACGATTACATCGAATCCATCAACCAGTACACCGCCGGCCAATATGACGGCTGCACCATGACCAACATGGATGCCCTGACCATCCCCGCCGCCGGCGGCGTGGACTCCACCGCCCTGATCGTCGGCGATTTCTCCAACGGTAACGACGGCATTGTGCTCAAAGGCAAGGACAAGCTGGCCGATATCAAGGGCCAGAACGTCAACCTGGTGGAATTGTCCGTGTCCCACTACCTGCTGGCCCGGGCCCTGGATACCGTGGGTCTCAGCGAAAAGGACCTGACGGTGGTGAATACCTCCGATGCGGATATGGTCTCCGCCTATGCCAGTGACGATGTCACCGCCGTGGCCACCTGGAACCCGCTGCTCAGCGAAATCAGAAAAATGCCCAACAGCCACGAGGTGTTCAATTCCTCGCAGATCCCCGGCGAGATCATCGACCTGATGGTGGTCAACTCCGACACCCTGAAGACCAACCCCAAGTTCGGCAAGGCGCTCACCGGTGCCTGGTATGAAATCATGGCCACCATGGCCGCCGACACCCCAGCCGGCAAGGCCGCCCGCCAGTTCATGGCCAAGGCCTCCGGCACCGACCTGGCCGGCTATCAATCCCAGCTCGACTCCACCCGCATGTTCTACCAGCCGTCCGAGGCGGTGGATTTCGTCAACAGCGCCACGCTCAAGAGCACCATGGGCAAGGTGGCGGAGTTCTCCTTCCAGCATGGCCTGCTGGGTGAAGGCGCTCCGGATGCCGGCTTTGTGGGTATCGAAACACCCACCGGCGTGTACGGCAACAAAGGCAACGTGAAGCTGCGCTTTATCCCCGACTACATGGCCATGGCCGCCGACGGGACCCTGTAATCAGGCACGCGCCAGGCGTCCGTTTCCGGGCGTCTGGCATCTCATGCATTGCCGGAAATCGCCATGAAAAAACTGATCAACCGCCAGCCGGGCCGCGTGGGCCAGTGGGCACTGGGGCTGCTGCCCTTCGTGCTGCTGATCATTGCCTACCTGATAGCCTCGGACGCCAGGCTGGCGGCCAATGCCAACGACAAGTTGCTGCCGGCGCTGAACAGCTTCGCCGATGCCATTCAGCGCATGGCCTTCGAGCCCAGCAAGCGCAGCGGTGACTACCTGCTGTGGGTCGACACCCTGGCCAGCCTGCAGCGCCTGGCCATGGGCGTGGGCATCAGTGCCCTGATGGCGCTGGCGGTGGGCATTGCCAACGGCACCATTCCCTACATTCGCGCCACCCTGTCGCCGCTGGTCACCGGCCTGTCACTGGTGCCGCCCATGGCCATGCTGCCGGTACTGTTCATTATTTTCGGGCTGGGAGAACTGGCCAAGGTGATGCTGATCATCATTGGCATCACGCCTTTTTTGATTCGCGATCTGCAACAACGGGCGCTGGAAATTCCCCGCGAGCAGATCATCAAGATGCAGACCCTGGGAGCCAACAGCTGGCAGATCATTACCCGACTGGTTTGGCCACAGCTGATGCCACGGCTGATCGGCGCCGTGCGCCTGTCGCTGGGCCCGGCCTGGCTGTTCCTGATCGCCGCCGAGGCCATCGCCGCCACCGAAGGGCTGGGTTACCGCATCTTTCTGGTACGGCGTTATCTGGCCATGGATGTGATTCTGCCCTATGTGGTGTGGATTACCCTGCTGGCCTTTGCCATCGACTTCATGCTCAGCCGCTACTCGCGCTGGCGTTACCCCTGGTTCCATCAACAGGGCCATTAACGGAGGAGTGACGATGGCGATTATCGAAATGAAAAACCTGTGGAAGGAATACGGCGACCAGGTGGTGCTGGAGCGCCTCAATGCCCGGGTGGAAGAAGGCGAATTTGTCACCGTGGTGGGCGCCTCCGGGTGCGGCAAGACCACCTTCCTGAAACTGCTGCTGGGTACCGAACAACCCAGCCGTGGAGAAATGCTGCTGGACGGCGCACCGCTGCCCGCCGAACCGGACGAAAGCCGCGGCATCGTGTTCCAGCGATATTCCGTACTCAGCCACCTGACCGCCCTGCAGAACGTGATGCTGGGCGGCGAGCTGCAAAACAGCCGCTGGCTGGGCCACTGCGTGGGCAAGACCCGCAAGGCCCTGCAGAAAGAGGCGCGGGCCATGCTCGACAGCGTCGGCCTGGGCCAGGCCATGGACAAGTATCCCCACGAACTGTCCGGCGGCATGCAGCAACGACTGGCCCTGGCCCAGGCACTGATCAAGAAGCCGCGCATCCTGCTGCTGGACGAGCCCTTCGGCGCCCTTGACCCGGGCATCCGTGCCGATATGCATCAGCTGGTGCTGTCATTGTGGAAGAGCCAGAAGCTCACCGTCTTCATGATCACCCACGACATTAACGAAGGCTTCTACCTGGGCACCCGGCTGTGGGTATTCGACAAGCCACGGCTGGACCCGCAGGCCCCCGGCGCCTATGGCGCACGCATCACCTATGACCTGCCGGTGGGCAACTGCGAGAAGAATACCCTCACCCGCATCAACCGGAGCGTCGGCAATACCAGCCGCGCCATCAATGACACCCTTTAACGAGCCCATGCAAGGAGTTCACCATGACCGATGTGCTCTACCACACCACCCTGCCCGGCAGCGCCCACTGGTCGTTGCGGGTACGGCGAGGCATGCAGCTGCGCTTCACCGACCTGGAAGGCGGCGCCAACCTGGCAGTGCTGATGTACAACCCGGAAGACCTGCTGGAACGCTATAACGCCCCGGACACCCTGAAGGGCCAGCACACCTTCAAGCTGACCCGCGGCAACTGCCTGTACTCGGACATGGGCCGGGTCTTTGCCTCCATGGTGGAAGACGACTTTGGCTGGCATGACAGCGTTTGCGGCACCCTCACCGAGAAAACCCTGCGGCAAAAATACGCCGTGCGTTCCTACCAGGATTGCCACAACCAGTGGACGTTGAGCGGCGAACACAGCTTTCTCACCGAGCTGGCCAAGTACGGCCTCGGCGAACGGGACCTGGCCGCCAACCTCAACCTGTTTTCCAAGGTGGCCGCCGATGACGACGGCAACCTGGTGTTCGATGCCGGCGCCGCGAAAGCCGGTGCCCGTGTCACCCTCAGGTTTGAAATGGACACCCTGGTGATCCTGCACACCTGCCCGCATCCGCTCAACCCGGCAGCGGACTATCCCATGAAGCCGGTACAGATCGAGATGCTGAAAGCCGAGCCGGTCCGCGACGACGATTACTGCAAGACCTTCCTCCCGGAAAACGGCCGCGCCTTTGAAAACAACCGGCTCTACCACCTGGGAATTTAATTTTTTGTGGGAGCTTGCTTGCAAGCGAAATATCCACCATTCGCGTGCAAGCACGCTCCTACAGCACGAAGGAAACGGACATGATCAAAGAAAGCACCCGACAGCCGGAACAGGCCTGCTTCCGTGAAGTGGTGGCCGCCGGGGATTATTTCATCCGCACCCTTGACCAGGGCCAGACCGTGCGCCTGCTGGACCTGGAAGGCAACCAGGCCGCCGACACCCTGTTCTACAGCGCCGCCGACCCGGCCGAGCGCTACAGTGCCATGGACACCATCCGTGAACAGGGCAATGTCTATCTCACCGCCGGCACCGTGCTGATGAGCAATCGCATGAACCCGCTGCTGGAGATCGTCGCCGATACCTGCGGCCGCCATGACACCCTGGGCGGCGCCTGTGCCACGGAAAGCAACACCGTGCGCTACGACCTTGAAAAGCGCTGCATGCACGCCTGCCGCGACAGCTGGATGCTGGCCGTAAACCAGCACCCGGAATTTCACCTGGGCAAACGCGATATCACCCACAACATCAATTTCTTCATGAATGTGCCGGTGACGGCGGAGGGCGGGCTGACCTTCGAGGATGGCATCTCCGCCCCGGGCAAATACGTGGAACTGACCGCCCGCATGGATACGGTGATCCTGATTTCCAACTGCCCGCAGCTCAACAACCCCTGCAACGGCTATAACCCGACCCCCATCGAAGTGCTGATCTGGGACCACTGAGCCCCGTCACACTCCCCGGGGACGACCCCGGCGGCCAAGGATTCACGGCGGGACGACCCGCTGAGCCAAAAAGAGACACCGTCATGTTTAGCAAAGTGCTGATTGCCAACCGCGGCGCCATTGCCACCCGGGTTACCCGCACCCTGAAAAAGCTGGGCGTCACCGCCGTGGCGGTCTACGCGGAAGCGGACCGGGATTCCCTGCATGTCAGCCAGGCGGATCAGGCCTTTTGCCTGGGCGACGGCAGTGCCCGGGATACCTACCTGAACCAGGAAAAACTGTTTGACCTGATGGAGCAACACGGCATCGATGCGGTGCATCCGGGTTACGGCTTTCTCAGTGAAAACCCGGACTTTGTACAAGGCTGTGAAGCGCGGGGCATTGCCTTTATCGGCCCGACGGCCGAGCAGATGAACACCTTCGGCCTCAAGCACACCGCCCGGGCACTGGCGGAAAAAACCGGGGTTCCCCTGTTACCCGGCACCGGCCTGTTGGCAGACAAGGAGGCCGCCCTGCAAGCCGCCCATGACATCGGCTACCCGGTGATGCTGAAAAGCACCGCCGGTGGCGGCGGCATCGGCATGCAGATCTGCGACAGCGCAGACAGTCTCGACAAGGCCTGGGACAGCGTGCGTCGACTCAGTGCCAACAATTTTTCCAACGACGGCGTCTTTATCGAAAAATACATCGCCCGCGCTCGCCACATTGAGGTGCAGGTGTTCGGCGACGGCCAGGGCCTGGCCGTGACCCTGGGCGAGCGTGACTGCTCCGCCCAGCGGCGCCACCAGAAAGTGCTGGAAGAAACCCCGGCGCCCAATTTGCCGGATGCGGTACGCGCGGATCTGCAGGACACCGCCCGCGCCCTGATGGAAGCCGTGCAGTACCGTAATGCCGGCACGGTGGAATTCATTCTCGACCAGGACAGCAACACCTTTTATTTCCTGGAGGTGAATACCCGCCTGCAGGTGGAGCACGGTGTCACCGAGCAGGTTTACGGTGTGGACCTGGTGGAGTGGATGGTCAAACTGGCCGCCGGCGATCTGCCTGCCCTGGATTCGCTCGGCCCTTTCACCGCCAGCGGCCATGCCATTCAGGCACGGATTTACGCGGAAGATCCCAACAAGGATTTCCAGCCCAGCGCCGGCCTGCTCACGGCGGTGGCGTTTCCGCAGGCCGATGGCAAGGCACGGCGTATTGATCACTGGGTGGAAGCCGGGCTGACCGTCTCCCCCCTCTTCGACCCCATGCTGGCCAAGGTCATCATCCACCAGGCAGACCGGGCAAGCGCCCTGAACGCATTGCGCACCACCCTGGCTGCCATCAGCCTGGAAGGCATCGAAACCAACCGGGATTACGTGGGCGCCATTCTGGCCGACCCGGTGTTCACGCAGGGCCGCATGACCACCCGCTATCTGAACGATTTCCACTACGCCCCCTTTACCCTGGACGTGCTCGCCGGCGGCACCCTGACCACGGTGCAGGACTACCCGGGTCGACGTGGCTACTGGCCGGTGGGCGTGCCACCGTCCGGGCCGTTCGACAACCTCAGCTTCCGTCTCGCCAATCGCCTACTGGGCAACGGGGAAGACGCCGCCGGCCTGGAGTTCACCCTCAACGGCCCCACCCTGAAATTCAACCAGTGCACCCGCATCGCTCTGACCGGCGCCGACATGCAGGCCACCCTGGATGGCACGCCGCTGCAAATGTATCGGGCCATTGCCGTACAACCGGGCCAGGTACTGAAACTGGGCAAGGTCAACGGCGAAGGCGCCCGCAGCTATCTGGCGATCGCCGGCGGCATCCAGTGCACGCCCTATCTGGGATCACGCAGCACCTTCACCCTCGGCCAGTTTGGCGGCCATGGCGGGCGGGCCCTGCGCACCGGCGATGTGCTGCACTTCAGCGAGGATGCCGGCACGGCAGCCGCCGTGACCGTGCCTGACAGCCTGAAACCCGCGCTGGGAAAACCATGGACCCTGCGAGTGATCTACGGCCCCCATGGCGCACCGGACTTTTTCACCGATGACGACATGGCCACCTTCTTTTCCACCGACTGGCAAGTGCACTACAACTCCAGCCGTACCGGCATTCGTCTGGTAGGCCCCAAACCGAACTGGGCACGCAGTGACGGCGGTGAAGCCGGCATGCATCCGTCCAACATTCACGACAATGCCTACGCGGTGGGCACGGTGGATTTCACCGGTGACATGCCGGTGATTCTGGGCCCGGACGGGCCGTCCCTGGGCGGTTTTGTCTGCCCGGCCACGGTGATACTGGCCGACCGCTGGAAGCTCGGGCAGCTGAAAGCCGGCGACACCCTGCGCTTCGAGCCCGTCAGCCTGGTCGATGCGGATGCCCTGGCCGCCGAGCAGGACGCCTGTGTCGCGGGCCTGAGTGAGCCGATAACGCAAGCGGTCAGCACCGCCATTACCACACCGATCCTGGCAACCCTGAGCGAAGACGAAGCCGGGGTGGAGGTGGTCTACCGGGCCGCCGGGGATCGTTACCTGCTGGTGGAATACGGCCCACTGGTACTGGACCTGCGCCTGCGCTTTCGCGCCCATGCGCTGATGCTCTGGCTGCAACAGCAAACGCTGGACGGCGTGATCGAACTGACCCCGGGCATCCGTTCCCTGCAGATTCATTTCGACCCGGTGGCACTGCCCCGCACACGACTGCTGGCGCTGCTGGCACGGGCCGAGCGCGAACTGGAAAAGCAGAACGATCTGGAGGTGCCCTCTCGCATCGTGCACATCCCGCTGAGCTGGGATGACGAGGCCTGTCACCAGGCCATCGACAAATACATGCAGTCGGTGCGCAAGGATGCTCCCTGGTGCCCGTCCAACCTGGAATTCATTCGCCGCATCAACGGCCTGGGCAGCATTGATGATGTCAAAGACATTCTCTTCAGCGCCAGCTATGTGGTCATGGGGCTGGGAGATGTCTATCTCGGTGCGCCGGTGGCGACCCCCTACGATCCACGTCACCGCCTGGTCACTACCAAGTACAACCCGGCGCGTACCTGGACCGCGGAAAACTCCGTGGGCATCGGTGGCGCCTACCTGTGCGTTTACGGCATGGAAGGCCCCGGCGGTTATCAATTTGTCGGCCGCACCCTGCAGATGTGGAACCGCTATCGAAAAACGCAAGCCTTCGACAACCCCTGGTTACTGCGCTTCTTCGACCAGATTCGCTTTTACGAAGTCAGCCACGAAGAACTCAACCAGATCCGCCGGGACTTCCCGAAAGGGGACTACCCCATCAAGGTGGAGGAAACCACTTTCAGCCTGAGCGCCTACCAGCGCTTTCTGGATGACAACCAGCAGGACATCGCGCAATTCACCGAGACCCGCAACCAGGCCTTTGAAGAAGAGCTGCAACGCTGGGTGGAAAGCGGCCAGATCCACTTCCAGTCCGAGCAGAACCTGGATGCCGACACCCCTGGCGACACCGTGGACGGCACTCCGGTGGAGTCCCCGGTGGCCGGCAATATCTGGAAACTGCAGGTGCAGGAGGGCGAGACCGTCAATCAAGGCGATGTAGTGGCGATCCTGGAATCCATGAAGATGGAGATCGAAATCACCGCCCCGCAAAGCGGCAAGGTGATCGCCATCAGCCGCCAGGAAGGCCAGCAGATCAACGCCGGCCAGGCCATCATGGTGCTGGATTAACGATGCCGGCGATACAGCCCGGATGGCCAGGCGAGGCGGGGTTGCTGGCTGTCTACCCAGCCCTGTAGCGGCTCGGGCATTTGTGCCGGCCACGCCAGGCCGTATTCCGGCGGCATGAACAGCGGGGCCAGCAGGCTGGCCGCAGCCAGATCGGCGCGGGTAAAGCACTCGCCGACCAGGTACTCCCGGTCACGGGTGGCCTCATCCAGCTCCCGCAGCGCCTGTTCAACCCTCTCGCGGCTTTGCGTTACCTCGGGTTCGCGGATGACCATGGCCTTGCGCATGATGCCCTGCAATTTGGGGAATACCGCCCGCAGGAACCAGCTTCCCCACAGTGGCCCCCCTTTGGCAAAGAAGGGGATGACGATATCCGGATGGTGCAGCAGGGTGTCATAACAGTAACGGCGCAGGTGCGGACCGATCTGCTCGTCGCAGAACGCCTCCCAGCGCAGGGCCTCATCTCGCAGCGCCGGCTCCGCCGGGGTCAGGCTGTGTTGCGGAAAACGCTCATCCAGATAACTGATAATGGCCGCCGAGCCTTGCACCACCCGACCGTCATGGACCAGCACCGGCACGCTACTCTGGCCTGCCAGCTTGCTGATTTTGCGCAGATGCAGGCCCGGCAGGTGGTTCTTGATACGGTAATCGAGCCCCTTGTGGTCCAGCGCCCAGCGGACCTTTTCACAGTAATGGGAGATGGGAAACTGGTGTAGCGTCAGGGTCATGGCAACGGCTCCGGCATCAGTCGGGGGAATTACTGGCTTCCTGGCGCCGCGGGCGACGCACCAGCTCGCCACCGCAGTCCGGGCAGCGCGCGCCATGGACCGTGCAACAATCAACACAGAAGGTGCACTCAAAGGAGCAGATATAGGCGTTCCCGCTGGCCGTCAACGGCACATCACATTCCTTGCAGCGATCTTTCATTTCCAGCATGGCTTCCCCCGATCAATGTGCCGTGACCTTTTCCTTTCCACAGCGCTGGCAGCGGTAGACCGTCACCAGACGCCCCTGCTTCACATCAAACTGTTTTTCCTTGCAGACCACCCATTTGTGAAAGCCATGCTGGCACATGCCCCGGTTGGGGCTCTTTCTGAGCGGCTTCTTGAACGGAACCACATCCCCCATAACCTTGCCTGACGGTGGTGAACAACCCCTTGAGCATACCCGATTTCAGCCCGACGCACGTGGCCGAAGGCCATTGGTAACCACAGTATCATCGAATACCGCGCCACAACCCCGTATAATCCGCCGCCCCAGGATCTGACACGGCAGGCAGAATGACTGACTTTATCCCCGGCCAGCGCTGGCTGAGCGAATCCGAGACCGAGCTGGGCCTTGGTATCATCAAGGAACTGGATTACCGGCTGGTCACAGTGGAATATCCGGCCGCGGAAGAGGAGCGCACCTATGCCAAGGGCAATGCGCCGCTGTCGCGAGTCACGTTCGACGCCGGTGACACCATTCGCACCGCCAATGACCTGGAGCTGGTGGTGGCCGAGGTCAACGAACTCAACGGCCTCAAGGTCTACATGGCTCACCCGGTGGATGATCCCGAGGACATTCAACCGGTGCCGGAAATTAACCTGGGCCACACTCTCAAGCTTAACGCCGCTCTGGATCGCCTGCTTTCCAACCAGCTGTCCTCCAATCGCTGGTTCGAATTGCGCATGGCTGCGCTTGAGGCCCACAGTCAGCAACAGCAATCCCCGATTCAGGGACTGCGCGGGCCACGCATCGATCTGATCGGCCACCAGCTTTATATTGCTGACCAGGTGGCCAACCGCTTTGCGCCGCGGGTACTGCTGGCCGACGAAGTGGGCCTGGGCAAGACCATCGAGGCGGGCCTGATCCTACACCAGCAGCTGCTTACCGGCCGCGCCAGCCGGGTACTGGTGGTGGTCCCTTCACCGCTGGTGCACCAGTGGTTTGTGGAAATGGTGCGCCGTTTCAACCTGCACTTTTCCATCTTCGACCGTGAACGCCTGAACGCCCTGCAGCCCGAGGACAACATCAAGGACATGCTGGCCGACATCATCGCCGAAGAGAAAGGCGAAGCCCCGGCTCAGAAGGACAACCCCTTCCTCAGCGAACAGCTGGTTCTGTGCAGCACGGATTTTCTCAGCGAATGTGATATCGACCAGCTGGCCGCCGCCGACTGGGATTTGATGGTAGTGGACGAAGCGCACCATCTGGAGTGGGCCCCGGACGCGCCCAGCGGGGATTACCAGCGGGTGGAAGCCATCGCCCGCCAGGCTCGCGGTTTGCTGCTGCTGACCGCCACCCCGGAACAGCTGGGACTGGAAAGCCACTATGCCCGCCTGCGGCTGCTGGACCCGGACCGTTACCCGAGCCTGGCCGCCTTCCGTGAAGAACAGGCCCAGTACCAGCATATCGCCACCCTGGCCGGCCAGCTGCATGACCAGCCCAACTGGGATGACGCCCTGAAGGCAGAAACCGCCGCACTGCTGCCGGAAATGACCATCGAGGAAAGCCAGCGCGAGGCCATTCTCAAGGAACTGCTGGACCGCTCCGGCCCCGGCCGGGTGATGTTCCGCAACAGCCGCCACAACATCGCCGGCTTCCCGGCCCGCCATGTTCACGGCGTACCGCTGGCGTTGCCGGCGGACTATGACTACGGCGACGACGAAGGACTGGACAGCCACCTGCACCCGGAAACGCTCTACCATGACGACCGCTGGTGCAGCCTGGATCCACGGGTCAGCTGGCTGGAGCAGTTCTTCAAGCAACACCGCCACGAGAAGGTGCTGGTGATCTGCGCCAGCCGCCATACCGCCACCGACCTGCATGCCCACTGCAACTACAAGCTGGGCATGAACGTGGCCATGTTCCATGAAGACATGGACCTGATCGAACGGGACCGGGCCGCCGCCTTCTTCGCCGACGAGGTGGACGGCGCCCAGGCGCTGATCTGTTCGGAAATCGGCTCCGAGGGCCGCAACTTCCAGTTTGCCCATCACCTGGTGCTGCTGGACCTGCCGCTCAACCCGGATCTGCTGGAGCAACGCATCGGTCGCCTGGATCGTATCGGCCAGACCGAGGATATCCAGATACACGTGCCCCATTTCCAGCAGCATGCCCAGGGCGTGCTGTTTGCCTGGTACCACCAGGGCATGAATGCCTTCGAACACACCAATCCGGCCGGCCACGACATCTATCTGCGCACCCGCGAGGCGCTGGAAGACGCCCTGGCCCATCCGCAGGATGCCGACAAGCTGGCCACCCTGGTGGAACAGACCCGGGCCATCACCGGTGAACTGCACACCCTGCTGGAAACCGGCCGTGACCGCCTGCTGGAGCTGAGCTCCTTCAATGCTGCCCGGGCCGAACAGCTGCGCGAACAACTGGACGACGCCGACTGGCACAGCCCACTGCCCTTCATGCAGCGCCTGTTTGACCGTTACGGCGTGGACCAGGAAGAGCACTCCGACACCGCGGTGATACCCAAGCCCGGCCCGCACATGCGCGATGCCTTCCCCGGCCTGCCCGAGGAAGGCATCACCATGACCGATGACCGCGTCACCGCCCTGGCCCGCGATGACATGCAGTTCCTCACCTGGGAACATCCCATGGTCACCGGCGGCCTGGAAATGGTGCTGGGCGAGAACCGTGGCAAGGCCGCGGTAAGCTTGCTCAAGAACCCCAAGATCAAGGCCGGCACCCTGCTCATCGAAGCCATCTATACCATTGAGGCGGTGGCGCCGAAGCATTTGCAGGTGGACCGCTTTCTGCCCACCACGGTGATTCGCCATCTGCTGGATGCCAACGGCAAGGACATCAGCCGGGCCATCAGCCACGACGGCCTGTGCCAGCAATGCCACAAGATGGACAAGGCTCTCAGCCGCAAGATTGTCGCAAGCCAGAAACCGCTGCTGGAGACACTGCTGAAAAACGATGAAGCCCAGGCCAGCCAGGCCGCCGAGGCGGTGATCGATGACGCGCGCCAGGCCATGCGCGCCGAACAGGACCACGAACTGGCTCGCCTCAAGGCCCTGCAGGCAAAGAACCCGGCTGTCCGTGACGAGGAAATTGCCGCCCTGCAGGCGCAGACCGATGCACTGGAAAAAGTGCTGGCCGAGGCCCGTTGTCAGCTCAACGCCGTGCGTGTCATCGTGGCAGGAGGCGAATAATGGACGAGCTGTTGCCCCGTATCGAAATCGAGCCGGCCAACCCGGCCACGGCCAGCGTCATCTGGCTGCATGGCCTGGGCGCGGATGGCCACGATTTCGAACCAATCGTGCCGGAACTGCAGCTGCCCGCCGAGCTGGCGGTGCGCTTCATTTTCCCCCACGCCCCGCAGATACCCGTGACTGTCAATGGCGGCCATGTCATGCCCGCCTGGTATGACATTCTGGCCATGGATGTGGAACGGACCGTGGACGTGGCCGGGCTGGAGGCATCCTCACAGGCGGTTGGCACACTGGTCGAACGGGAAATCGAACGCGGCATCCCCGCCCATCGCATCATATTGGCCGGCTTCTCCCAGGGCGGCGCCGTGGCCTACCACACGGCCCTGCAGTGGCCCGAGCGGTTGGCCGGACTGATGGCCCTGTCCACCTATCTGGCCACCGGCGATCGTCTGCAACTGGCCGACGCCAACCGGGATCTGCCGATTCTGGTCTGCCATGGCAGCCATGACCCGGTGGTGCCGGAAAGCCTGGGCCGTCAGGCCGTCGCCACCCTGCAGGCACAGGGCTATCAGCCGGACTATCATCACTACCCCATGGAACACGCGGTCTGCCTGGAAGAAATCCGTCAGATCAGCCAGTGGCTGCAATCGGTATTGCAATAACCGATTTGCCCTCCATCACAGTGTGCAGGGATTTCACAATTGCTGCGCACTGTTTGCACATTGTGCTCCTAGCCTGACGCCATGAAGGTGCGATCGCACCGTCACTGGAGCAGAACATGAACACAATCGCATTCAAGCCGCTCATTCTTGCCAGCTTGCTGCTGGCAGCCCCGGCCATGACCCTGGCCGATCCGCCTTCCTGGGCGCATAACGGCGGCCATCACGGTAACCAAAAGGAATACCGCAACGGACATGACCGGGGGCGGGATAATGGCGGTAATCACCACTGGCACCACAACGACCGCCACCATGAAAGACGGGTCGTCCATGTTAAGCCGTTGGCCGTGAACTGGTATCAGCATGCCTATGTGGGCCAGCGGTTACCCGTGGAAATCGACAACCATAACTACCGCTTGCCGCGCCATGCCCGTATTCACCATCTGAACAGCGGCGTCACCGAGCTGGTGGTGGCCGATCAGATTATCCGCATCCTGGATGCCACCCAGACCATCATCGCCGTCAGCCGCTAGGGATAGCCCCGGAATGAAAAAAGGCGCCACCAGGCGCCTTCACTCTTTCGGTTTGCGTTACCGCTCTCCGCTCTACAACCAGTAAACGCAGACGAACAGGAACAGCCAGACCACATCCACAAAGTGCCAGTACCAGGCACTGGCTTCCCAGGCAAAACAGTTATCGGCGCTGAAGTGACCCCGAATCACACGTGTCAGGGTAATGATCAGAAAGATCGTGCCGATGGTCACATGGGCCCCGTGGAAGCCGGTCAGCATGAAGAACAGGCTGCCGTAGATACCCGCATGCAGGGTCAGCCCCATCTCCGTGTAGGCGTGGTGATACTCCACCGCCTGCAGACTCAAAAAGGAAATGCCCAGCAGCACGGTCAGAAACTGGAAAAAAATCAGCCGACCCCGCTTTCCCTCTATCAAGGCATGGTGACCGATGGTCAACGTCACGGAGCTGGTCAACAACACGGCGGTATTCAACGCCGGCAGCCCCCAGGCTTCCATGGCCTGGGTGGCCCGGCCATCCGGGGTCATCACCAGCGGCCACATGGACTGGAAGTTGGGCCATAACAGCTCATGGGTCATGGCGTTGTTACCGGCCCCGCCCAGCCAGGGCACGATCAACCAGCGGGTATAGAACAGGGCGCCGAAGAAGGCGCCGAAGAACATCACCTCGGAGAAGATGAACCACATCATGCCCTGCCGGTAGGATCCGCCCAATACCCGGTTGTGCAGCCCACCCACGGACTCGCGAATGGTATCGCGCCACCACAGGGTCACCGTGACCAGCAAAATGGCCAGGCCGGCCATGAACACGAACTTGCCCCAGGCACCGGGGTAACTGTCCGGGTTAAAGCTCTGATGGATGAATTCGGCGGCCCCGAAGGCGGTGGTAAACAGCCCCACCGACGCCACCACTGGCCAGGGGCTGCCATGTTCGGGAATGTAGTACTTGTCAGTCGCCATGCTCGCGTCTCCTGTAGCAGGCCTTTGGCCCCGGCTCTACGTTCGAGTCGCTTTGTCACTACCCTTACAGGCAACTGCGTGACCTGCGTCCTTGCCCGCCGGGCAACCCGGCGGGCTTGTTGTGTTGTGGTTACTTGATCAGCGGCGGTGTTTCATGGGTGTGGAAGGGCGCCGGCGAAGGCACTTCCCATTCCAGCCCGTCCGCGGCGCCCCAGGGATTGGCCGGCGCCTTTTCGCCTTTCTTCATTGCGCAACGCACTGCCACGGCCACAAACAGCAGCTGGGACAGGCCAAACCAGAAACCACCGATGGAAATCCAGAAGTTGTAGTCCGCGAACTGCAGGGCATAGTCCGCGTAACGGCGCGGCATGCCCGCCAGCCCCACGAAGTGCATGGGGAAAAACAGCAGGTTGGCGGAAATCAGCGAGCTCCAGAAATGCAGCTCCCCAAGCAGCTTGCTGGGCATCACCCCGGACCACTTGGGCAGCCAGTAATAGGCGGCGGCAAAAATGGAGAAGATGGCACCGGTGACCAGCACATAGTGGAAATGGGCCACCACGAAGTAGGTATCGTGGTACTGGAAGTCCACCGGCGTGATGGCCAGCATCAGGCCGGACAGGCCGCCACAGGTAAACAGCACCACAAAGGCAATGGCCCACTTCATCGGCAGCTCGAAGGTCAGCGAGCCTCGCCACATGGTCGCCACCCAGTTGAATACCTTCACGCCGGTGGGCACCGAAATCAGCATGGTCATGTACATGAAGAACAGGGTGCCCGCCAGCGGCAGCCCCACGGTGAACATGTGGTGGGCCCAGACCACGAAACTCAGCAACGCAATGGAGGCGGTGGCATAAACCATGGACGCATAGCCGAACAGGGGCTTGCGGGAAAAGGTGGGCAGAATCGCCGAGACAATACCGAAGCTTGGCAGAATCATGATGTACACCTCCGGATGCCCGAAGAACCAGAACACATGCTGGAACAGCACCGGATCACCGCCGCCGGCGGCATCAAAGAAACTGGTGCCGAAGTGTCGGTCCATCAGCACCATGGTCACCGCCCCGGCCAGCACCGGCATCACCGCGATCAGCAGGAAGGCGGTAATCAGCCAGGTCCACACGAACAGCGGCATTTTCATCAGGGTCATGCCCGGCGCGCGCAGGTTCAGCACGGTCACGATCACATTGATGGCCCCCATAATGGAGGAAATCCCCATCATGTGAACCGAGAACACGAACAGGTCAGTGGAGTCGGGCCCGTAGGTGGTGGACAGCGGCGCATAGAAGGTCCAGCCGAAGTCCGGCGCCGCCGGGTGCCCGGGGGCAAAGGCACTCATCAAAACCGAGCCGATCAGCAGCGTAAAGGCAAAGGGCAGAATCCAGAACGACCAGTTGTTCATCCTCGGCAGGGCCATGTCCGGTGCCCCCACCATCAACGGGATCATCCAGTTGGCCAGCCCGACAAAGGCCGGCATTACCGCCCCAAACACCATGACCAGGCCGTGCACCGTGGTCATCTGGTTGAAGAATTCCGGGTCCACGAACTGCATGCCCGGTTCCAGCAGTTCCGCGCGGATCACCATGGCCATGAAGCCGCCAGTCATGAACATGGCAAAGCTGAACCACAGGTACATGGTGCCGATATCTTTGTGGTTGGTACTGAACAGCCAGCGCTTCAGGCCGGAAGGCGCATGGTGATGGTCATGGTGAGCATCATGGGTTGCCGTGGCAGTGGTCATCACTCTCCCCTCCCTTACTGGCTTTCGTGGTCGTTGACGTCAGCGGGTTGAACCAGATCGCCGCTGTCGTTACCAAAGGCATTACGCTCGTAGGTCACCACTGCCGCGATATCCCGCGGCGAAAGCTGGGCCTTGAAGGACGGCATGGCATTGCGGCCGTTGATCAGCGTGTCGATATGCTCGGGCAGGTGTTTTGCGTCGGTCATGAACTCGCTGCCAGCGAACTTGAGGCCGATACCCCCCTCACCGTTATTGCCGTGGCAGAGTGCGCAGTTGGCCTTGTAGACACCTTCACCGGCATCCATGGCTTCCTTGAGATCCGCGAACGGTGTCAGATCCGGCGCTGCGGCGGCCTTGGCTTTTTCGTCGGCCAGCCAGGTATCGAACTTGTCCTGGCTGACCACCTTCACCTCAATGGGCATGAAGGCATGGCCCTTGCCACACAGTTCGGTGCACTGGCCGTAATAGGTGTCTTCCTTGCCTTCGGGAATCTTGGCCCACATCTCGTTGACGTAGCCGGGAATGGCGTCCTTCTTGCCACCGAAATCCGGCACCCAGAAGGAATGGATCACATCATCGGAGGTAATCAGAAAGCGCACCTTGATGCCCGATGGCAGCACCAGCGGTTTGTCCACCTCCAGGTTGTAGTTGTGGTCTTTCTTTGGTGCCGGCTGGCCGCCCCGGTCACTGGCTGTGCCATAGGGAAACAGGCCGGCGGAAAAGACTGGCGTTTCCCGCTGTTCCACCGGTGTGGCGATATTGGAGTAGAACGACAGGTTGACCTGGTTGTCGTCCTTGTAGGTCAGGTACTCATAGTTCCATTTCCAGCGCGAACCGGTGACCTTCACCGTCAGTTCGGAGCCGGAGCTGTCCTCCAGCTGAAACAGCACCAGGGTGGCAGGCACCGCCATGGCAATCAGAATAATGAAGGGAACAATGGTCCACAGCAGTTCCAGAACGATGTTCTCGTGGAAGGTGGACGGGTTGGGACGACGGGAGCGGCGATGGCGGATCATCGCGACCAGGATCAGCCCGAAGACCAGCAGGCCGATGGCGGTAACGATCCAGAGGATGGTGGTGTGCAGGTCGTGCACTTCCTGACTGACCTGGGTAACGCCCGGACGCAGGTCCAGATCGGAACGCGTGGCCCAGTCACTGGCATTTGCCGTTGTCGCCATGATCACCGACAACAGCCCCGCAGCCCTGCGGTACAACGGAGTTAACTGCATATGCGTTTGCTCCTTGTTTTTATGGTGCGATCCCAATCCACGAGCACACCTGTTCTTGTACTGTCGCTCCGTCGCCCGGAACCTGAGTATCAGGGTATCATCGGGTCTCCCCCAAGAACGAAGACAGTCAGCGATGCTGACGTCCCATCAGGCAAACCACCGTGCAGACAGACACCCCGGGCGTTGGCCCGCCCCGGTCCGGGCAGGCTGCGCCGCTACACATTGGAAATAACTCTAGACCAGTCAATTGGTTAAAGTCCAGCCAGTTGAGACCGCCCGGTCACCGCCACGACACTGGCATCACAAAAGCGCAAATATGGTAGACTTCGCTCCCCCCTACGGCACGCGTTCACAGGCCCGCGAATGTCCAAGCCCCGCCAGATCTACAAAGTGATTTTTCTCAATAACGGCAAGGTCTACGAGCTGTATGCCAGCCATATCTACCAGAGCGAGTTGTACGGTTTTATCGAGGTGGAGGCCTTCCTGTTCGGAGAACGGGCCCAGATGGTGGTCGACCCGTCCGAGGAAAGGCTCAAGAATGAATTCGCCGGGGTACAGCGCTCCTTTATCCCCCTGCATGCGGTGATCCGCATCGACGAGGTGGAAAAGGAAGGTATCAGCAAGATCAGCGAAGCCGGCGGCTCCAATGTATCGGCCTTTCCCATGCCCCTGGGGCCGGGCGGAAAAAAAAGTTAGTGGCCGGAAAATCCCGGCCACTAGCCGGGGTCTGTTGGCACTACAGAAATGACAACTGCTGAATGCATTTTTTCGTCCAGTAGTGTCAACCGATGAGCCATGTAGTCATTCTACATAAACAGCGGATGGCGCTGCTGGGCGGAAAAAGGGATCAGCCCTTCGGGTTGAGCCCCAAAAGCCACCACTCGTCGTTATTCGCTGCTCATTTGGAGTCACCAAACGTCGCACCTCATGCCTAGATTTGTGGCTTTTGGGGCTCAACAGGTGCCATTTCGGTAGTGCCAACAGGCCCCAAGGAGAAGGGCGCCAGCCTGACTGAACGCCCGGAGGGTTGCCTGTTGGAGTCAAAAAGCACTCATCTGTCTGATTAGTGCATCAGTAACGGCCATTGGTTCCCGGGCGATGCAAAAAAACCTGGCCGGAACGGGTGTCACGGGTCACCCGCACGTTCGCCCGCTCCACCCGGGCGACTAGGCGTACAAACAACATCAACGATAATCGCGCAAACATATCCATATCCGGTCTCCTGAAATCCCGGCAAAGTGCATCCCTGCTCCCTGGCCATCCCTGCTGGCCCTTTACCGGTGAACACCGTCAGCCGGTGTCAGGGAATCAGAGGGGGCACAGGGGCATTTTGTTCGCCACCGTCATCGAAAATGTGACCGCTGCACGCGCCTTTTACTGCGCTTTTACAGTCCGGCACGCCTGCCGCTCATTACCGGGGGCCAGCCTGCTCGATGGGCTGGCCGTGGCGCATGGCCGGGTTCACGTCATGGGGTTTGATCCAGCCCATGTACATGCTCAGCAAAATGAACAGGAATACCGCCACAGAGAACCCCACCCGCCAGGCCAGTGCCCGCATGGTCTTGCCTTCCCGGCTCTCGCCCCGGGCCAGTGACATGAGCGCCCGGCCCAGGGAAAAGACCGCGGCCAACAGCAGAATCACGACAATCGCTTTTACCCACCACATAGTACTGACCCTTCACGCAGAACCTGTAGAATGTGCCGCCATTGTACTGGCAGCCGCTGTGCACGCGCGAATCGCGCCCCGGCGGCATCGGCGTACCGAGGGACACCATGGCACAACGCAAACGTCGGTTTTCCATCACGGCCTTGCTGGCAACCCTGGCCGTGACCCTGCTGTGCGTGCGCCTGGGGGTGTGGCAGCTACACCGGGCAGAGGAAAAACGCCAGTGGCTGGCCCAGCAGGCCGAGCGCGCCGCCCTGCCCGCGGCCACCGTCAGCGAACTGCTGGCCGCCCGCCCCGACCAGCGCCAGCATCGCCCGGCGCAGGCCCGGGGCCAGGCTGACAATGCCCACGCCATCCTGCTCGACAATCGCATCAACAATGGCCGACCGGGCTATCACCTTCTTACTCCCCTGCTCACCGACGATGGCCATTGGGTCCTGATCAACCGGGGCTGGCTACCCTGGGGGGCCAGTCGCGACACCCTGCCGGCCATCACGCCCCTGAACGGCCCCGTGCAGCTCAAAGGTACGGTCTATGTGCCCTCCAGCGACGAGCTGGTGCTGAAAAATGTCCCCTTGCCCGACAATCAGTGGCCATTGCGGGTACAAAAAGTCGATTTTGCAGCCATTGGCGAAAAACTTGGGGTAGAATTGGCGCCCTTTGAAATCCGGGTGGCCCCGAAACTGGCCCTGACCGGGGTGAAACCGCTGCCGCGCCACTGGCAGGATGCCACGGTAATGACGCCCCAGCGCCATCAGGCCTATGCCCTGCAGTGGTTTGCGCTGGCGGCCGTCGCCGTGATCTTTTTTGTGGCGGCCACCTGGCGCAGCAGCAAACGCGACGGCGAACAGGACACGTGACTGACATGTCTCCACGAACCCGTAACCGGCTTGTGCTTCTGGCCATTATCAGCCCCTTTGTGCTGTTCTTCCTGGCCGGCCGCTACCTGGTGGACCCCTGGTCGTTGCCACGGGTCAACAAGGGTCAGCTACTGATCCCCCATATTCCGCTGGCCAGCCTCAATGCCAGTGATACCGGGGGGCAGCCATTTACCGGCACCGACACCACCGGTAAATGGTCCCTGCTGTACATTGCCGGCCCGGATTGCGATCCGGCCTGCAAGAACGGCCTCTATTACCAGATGCGTCAGGTTCGGCTGACCCTGGGCGAAAACAGCCAGCGGCTGCGGCGGGTGATCCTGCAAACCGCGCCGCCGGGCCCGGCGCTCTCGGCCTTTCTGGCCGACAAGGTGGACGGCATGGTGGTGCTGAACGCCGATCTGGACAAGGTGAAGCAGGCCCTGGCGCCGGCTTACACCCCCGGCCCCAGCAAACCACGGGGCGATATTTTTCTGGTCAGCCCGGATGGCCAGATATTCATGCGGTATCCCACCCATGAAGACATGGATGCCACCCTGGAAGAGGCGGAGAACATCCGCGTCGATCTTGAACGCACCCTGAAAGGGTCACTGATCGGTTAACCGGTTGTTGGAAAACAGCCTTGAGCTGGTGGCCTGACAAGGTCGCTGAAAAAACGCGATGAGGCTTTTTCAACAGCCTGTTAAGGGAAACTGTTACCTATGCAAGCGCTTACCCCTTCACAAATCTGGCTGCGCCGGCTCTGTGTACTGGCCGTTTTTCTTGCCGCCGGTGTTATTACCCTGGGCGCCTGGACCCGCTTGTCCGATTCCGGCCTGGGCTGCCCGGACTGGCCCACCTGCTACGGCCATATGGATGTGCGCAAGGCTGTGGAACACGTCACCGAAGTCAACGACGCCACCCCCGGCAGCCTGCGTGAAGCCCACAAGACCATCCCGGAGATGGTGCACCGTTATTTCGCCTCCACCCTGGGGCTGGTGATCCTTCTTATCGCCAGCCTGTCGCTGATCAACCGCAAACGCGAGAAGCAGCCGGTCAAGTTGCCATTGTTTCTGGTGGTGCTGGTCATCTTCCAGGGCATGCTGGGCATGTGGACGGTGACCCTCAAGCTGCAGCCGGCCATTGTCATGCTGCATCTGCTTGGCGGCTTCACCACCTTTACCCTGCTGGTGTTGCTGACCGCCCGCATGTACCGCTGGCCCAGCTTCCTCAATGACTGCGACGTGCTGACCCTCAAACCCCTGGCCTCGGCCTGTCTGGTGGCGGTGATCCTGCAGATTGCCCTGGGCGGCTGGACCGCCAGCAACTATGCCGCCGTGGCCTGCACCGAACTGCCCGTCTGCGAGCCCGGCTGGCAACAGCGGCTGGACTTCAAGGAAGCCTTCACCTTCTGGGGCCACGACGCCGAAGACTACGAGTACGGCGTGCTGGACAACCATGCCCGCACCACCATCCATGTGATGCACCGCTTCGGCGCCCTGCTGGTGACGGTGCTGGTACTGAGCCTGGTATTGAAAATCCTGCTGCGCGCCCGCAGCGTGTTTTTCCGCAATTTCTCACTGGTGATCCTGGCCCTGCTGGCCGTGCAAATCACGCTGGGCATCAGTAACGTGGTATTCGGCGTCCCCCTGCGGGTGGCCGTGGCCCACAACTTTGTGGCCGCCCTGCTGCTGGCCAGCCTGGTGCTGTTCATCCGCGCCATTAACGTCAAATGTGGTAAACGACGCCCCGCCCGGCGGGAAGGAACCAATTCATGAGTGAAACCAGCCGTTGGCGCGATTATCTGGCGCTGACCAAACCCGGCGTTGTCATGCTGTTGATGGTGACCGCCGTGGCCGGCATGTTCCTGGCGACCAACCCGGCCGGCATGGTGCCACTGCGCATCTTTGTGCCGGCCTTCATCGGCCTGGCGCTGGCCATGATGGCCTCCGCGGCCATTAACCAGATCATGGACCAGAAAATCGATGCGGTGATGGAACGCACCGAGAACCGTCCACTGGTGGTGGGCAAACTGACCCCCCGCGCCGCCATCACCTTTGCGGTGCTGCTGGCGGTGGCCTCCATGGTCATGCTGTATTTTCTGGTCAACCCTCTGACCGCCGGCCTGACCCTGTTCGGCTTTGTCGGCTATGCCTTCATCTACACCCTCTACCTCAAACGCGCCACGCCGCAGAATATCGTCATCGGCGGGCTGGCCGGCGCCATTCCACCGTTGCTGGGCTGGGTGGCGGTAACCGGCGAAATGCACCCCTATGCCTGGCTGCTGGTGCTGATCATCTTCGTCTGGACACCGCCGCACTTCTGGGCCCTGGCCATCCACCGCCGCGATGAGTACGCCAAGGCAGATATTCCCATGCTGCCGGTAACCCACGGCGTGGAGTACACGCGCAAGTCCGTGCTCTATTACACCGTCCTGCTGTTCGTCTGCTCGCTGCTGCCGTTCCTGACCGGCATGAGTGACCTGATCTACCTGCTCAGCGCACTGGTATTGGGGCTGCTGTTCCTCTACTACGCGGTGCGTCTGCGCTTTTCCGAAGACCCGGCCCTGCCGATGAAGACCTTCGGCTATTCCATCACCTACCTGTTCATCCTCTTTGCCGCCCTGCTGGTGGATCACTACCTGCCTGTCACACCGGCCACCATCGCCGGCTGGCTGGGCGTCTGATTGCGGCGTTATACTCCCGGTAGACAGCATGACTACCGGGAGTATGACCATGGCAGGCCGCACGATGGACGACTGGCTCGACGCCTACGGCGAAAGCCACCAGAACCCCACCAACAAGAAGGTCCACTTTGTCTGTGTACCGGTGATTTTCTTCACCGTGGTTGGCTTTCTGTGGGCCATTCCCGTGCCCGGTCTGATGGCGGCGCTGCCCGGGCTGAACTGGGCCAGCCTGGCTCTGGCACTGGTGACGCTCTACTACGCCCGCCTGTCGCTACCCATCGCCATCGGCATGCTGGTATTCAGCCTGCTGTGCCTGGGCCTGCTCGCCCTGATGGAAGGCGCCGGCCTGTCCGTGGGCTGGGTCTGCCTGGGGCTGTTCGTGGTGGCCTGGATCGGTCAATTCTGGGGCCACAAGGTGGAAGGCAAGAAACCCTCCTTCTTCGAGGACATCCAGTATCTGATGATCGGCCCCGCCTGGATCATGGGCTTTCTCTACCGCCAGTGGGGAATTCGCTACTAGCAACCTGCTAAGGCCCGTTCAGCTTCCCTGCCTACGAATTTTGCAGTAGCGTATTGCCGATAAAATCGTTGCGGGGAAGGATAACCACACATGGGCACTCTGATTTTCTTTGGCGTCATCATTGCCGTCGTCGTCTACATCATCGCGGTGTACAACCGGCTGATTTCACTAAAAAACCGCTTCAAGAACGCCTTTGCACAAATCGACGTACAGCTGCAGCGCCGTCACGACCTGATCCCCAACCTGGTGGAAACCGCCAAGGGCTACATGGAGCACGAGCGTGAAACCCTGACCCGCGTCATCGAGGCCCGCAATCAGGCGGTAAGCGCCAAGAAAGCCGCAGCGGCCCACCCGGACGACGGCCAGGCCCTGACCGCCCTGGGCAAGGCGGAATCGGCCCTGTCCGGCTCGCTGGCCAATTTCTTCGCCCTGAGCGAAAACTACCCGGATCTGAAGGCCAACCAGACCATGGCACAGCTGATGGAAGAGCTGACCAGCACCGAAAACCGTATCGGCTTTGCCCGCCAGGCCTTCAACGATGCGGTGATGAATTACAACACCTACCGCGAACAGTTCCCGCAGAATTTTATTGGCGGCCTGTTTGGCTCATTCCAGGAAGCCAAGCTGCTGGCCATTGAAACCGAGCAGGCCCGGCAGACGCCCAAAGTCAGCTTCTGATCCGCGGCCATGGATTTCTTTCAACATCAGCAGCGGGCGCGGCGCAAAACCGGCCTGCTGGTGCTCTACTTCACCCTGGCCGTACTGGCCACGGTGGCCTGCGTCAATCTGGCCATGCTGGCCATCCTGCACCTGAGCGGTTTTCGCGTCAGCGACAGTCGTGACTGGCTGGGCCACCCCAACCCCACCCTGCTGCTGTGGGTCAGCGTCATTACCCTGGCGGTGATTCTGGGCGGCAGCCTGCTGAAACTCTGGCAGCTGCGGGGCGGCGGCGTGGCCCTGGCCAATCTGCTGCATGCCCGCCGCATCGATATGGCCAGCACCGACCAGCAGGAAAAGCGGCTGATCAATGTGGTGGAGGAAATGAGTATTGCCTCCGGCATTCCCACTCCGCAGCTGTTCGTGCTGGACCAGGAAACCACCATCAACGCCTTCGTGGCCGGCTTCAAACCGTCGGAAACGGTGCTGGTCATTACCCGCGGCAGCCTGACCCATCTCAATCGTGATGAGTTGCAGGGCGTCATCGCCCACGAATTCAGCCATATCTTCAACGCCGACATGCGCCTCAACCTGCGGCTAATGGCGATCCTGGCCGGCATTCTGGCGGTGGGCAAGATCGGCCGGTTGCTGCTGCACTCCCGGTCCCGCTCCTCATCATCCAGTAACCGCAAGGGCAACAGCCTGCCCCTGGTGGGCCTGGCCCTGCTGGTGATCGGCTATGTGGGGCTGTTTTTCGGGCGTCTGATCAAGGCCGCCATTTCCCGCCAGCGGGAACTGCTGGCAGATGCCTCGGCGGTGCAATTTACCCGCAACCCGGCGGGCCTGGCCGGGGCCCTGATTCATATCCGCAATGACGGCGGCTCTCACCTGCAAAGTCGTCATGCCGAAGACATGAGCCACATGTGTTTTGGCGAGACCGTCACCCTGCACTTTCATCGCCTGCTGGCCACCCACCCGCCCCTGGATGCACGACTCAATGCCCTGGGCCCGGATTGGGTCGCTCGGGCCCGTACCCGGGCGCGGCAACCCGCCAGCAGCGACACCGCCACCGGCACCGCACCGCCGGCACCGGTCAGTGCCTTTGCCGGCCAAGGTGGCGGCGCGGGCGAGTCCCGGGCACCGTCGCGGCACGTGGCCACCGTGCGCGAAGAGGACATGGGCTATGCCCGTACCCTGCTGACGCTGATTCCCGATGACCTGCTCGACACCCTGCATGATCGCCGGGGCGCCGAGCAGGTCCTCTATGCCCTGCTGTTGAGCCTGTCCGGGGATGCGCAGGAGGCCGTGAAGGTCTGTCAGCCAGAATCGCAGGCCGACCTGCAAGCGCTGACCACGCAAATCGCCGGGCTCGGCAGTCGCCTGCGGCTACCGCTGCTGGATCTGGCACTGCCCACCCTGAAAGCCCTGTCTCGCCAGGAGCGCCAGGCACTGCTTGCGCGACTGCGCGCCCTGGCGGCGGCCGACCGCCGTCAATCCCTGGCGGAATGGGTGCTGCTGACCCTGGCCGAACAACAGCTGGGAGCACGCTCGCAGCGCAATACCCGTACCCGCTTTCACCGCTACCCGGCGGTGGCCGGCGACCTGCAGGTCTGGTTCTCCCTGCTCACCTGGGCCAGCGGTGCCCGGGACCAGCAGGCACAGGCCCTGTTTCAGCGCGCCAGCCACGGCCTGCTGCCGACCGGCCGCACACTCTTGCCGCTGGCGCAGTGCGGCGGCGAAAGACTGCGCCGGGCCAGCGAACGATTACAGGCCCTGTCCCCGCTGCTCAAGGCACCCATACTGGATGCCGCCGCGGACCTGGTGCTGGATGACGGCAAGGTACAGGTGGGCGAAGCCGAATTACTGCGTGCCTTTGCCAGCCTGCTGGAATGTCCACTGCCGCCCCTGTTCAACCAAACCGTGTAAGCTTTTTCCTACACATCTTGTGGTTAATAGCCTGCAAGGAAGCCGCGCCGGACAGGGCAGAATGTATCTGACTACCATTCGTCGGCAAGTGAGTGATTTCGCTGTCTTTTTTAAGGAAGCTGACAGCAAGGAAAACAGGAAGAGACGGTATGGATCTGGACAAGGTAAGTCTTCGCAACGCCTGGCAGGCGGTAGCAGACACCACCGAACAGGTCAGAAACGGAAGCCTGGCCCCAGGCCTGGGCCAATGGCTGGAACAGGCCGGCTTCCGGCTGGATGACACGGTATTTTCCGGTGTCTGCCAGTTCGATGAAGACGTGTTCAGCGGCACGCTGGTGGATGGCAATGGCCACGCCTGGGAATTCGTCGCCGACCTGCAGGACAGCGATGGCTGCTGCCTGGAAGATGTCACCGACGCCCTGGGCCCGAAATCCCCGGACCACCCCGGCGCCGATCTGTGTGATCGGGTGACCATGGCGCTCTATTATCAGCGCCAACAAATGGCCGCCGCCTAATCGCGCCGGAACGGCAATAGACTGCGAGCTTCCTCCCGGTAGGCCTGCACATGGCGGGCCTCCTCTTCACAGAAATCCCCAATGGCGCGCTGGAATGCCGGCTCCACCAGGTGATGCATTGACCAGGTAATCACCGGCTCGAAACCGCGCAAAATCTTGTGCTCCCCCTGCACGCCGGGGTCAAATTCTGCAAGCCCGCGCTCAATGGCAAACTCGATGCCCTGGTAATAGCACAGCTCGAAGTGCAGACAGTCGATGTCCGCCAGTGCCCCCCAGTAGCGCCCGTACAGTCTCGTGCGGTCAAACAGGTAAAGCGCCGCGGCTACCGGCTGCCCGTCACGGCTGGCCAGCACCAGCATGACCTGATCGCCCAGCCCCTCGGCCAGGGCGGCAAAGAAGGCTTCATTGAGATAGGGCATCTGGCCACGCTTGTAGTAGGTGTCCGCGTAGCAGTGGTAGAAGAAGGCCCAGTCCCGGGCGTCAATTTGCGTGCCGCAGCGGCGCTCGACCACGATACCCTGATCACTGACTCGGCGGCGTTCCTTGCGCAGGTTCTTGCGCTTGCGCGACTGGAAAGCCGCCAGATACCCCTCAAAGTCGGTGTAATCCCGGTTGAACCAGCGAAAATGACAGGCCTGCCGACTGACCAGTGGCAGCTCCGCCAGTGCTTCACGACTGGCCGCATCGGGGAACAGCAGATGCCAACCACTGGCTCGCTGCGAGTGCAGCCGCTCCTGCACCGCCTCCCACAGGGACGCCGGCGTCCAGTCTCCCCGCCAGCGGGGTCCCACCACCGGCGTGTAGGGGACCGCCGTCACCAGCTTCGGGTAATACGCCAGACCGTGGCGCTGGTAGGCATCCGCCCAGCTGAAATCGAACACGTATTCGCCACGTGACTGGTTGCGGCTGTACAGCGGTAACCAGCGGTCACCCTCACGGACATGACAGGGCCCCCAGCCCTGACCCGGCGCGGCGGCGCCGGAGGACTCCAGGGCGGTAAAGAAGGCCTCGCTAAGGAAGGGGTAATGCAACGGGTAGCTCCCGAATGAGTTTCTGCCAATGCTTGGGTACAATAGTGCCGCGCCAGCCTGACCACAACAGAGCCTGCGGTGGCCTTTCCTCCACCTGACCGGCGCGGGCCGGCGTACCGCCTCTTTGCTGGCGGTTTTTTCTTTACTTGTTGTTTTGTTCTTTCATTTATCAATATAGGTAGTGTTAATCCCATGAAAGTGTCCAAGTCGCTGGCGTATTTCTACGTCATTGTGGCCGTTTTACTGGCCATACCCGGCGCCTGGCTATTGTTCGCTCCGGACATGGCCATCGTCACCATCCACAACAACATCACCATGGTGGAAATTTCCTCGGTGCACGGTCAGCAAACCGGCCTCGGCCTGCTGCTGGCAGCCGCCGTGAACCTGGTGTGCCTGCAGGGGGGCAAGCAACGTTTGCCGCTGCACCTTGCCGTTCTGTTTTATCTGGCCGGTCTGGTGGCCAGCCATGGCAGCGCCGCCTTCGGTATCATGTGGTGGCTGTGGATTCCCGTCATCGTGTACCTGCTGCCGCTGTTCGGCCCGTTGCCGGTTCGCAAGGTACTGCCCATGGCCCCCGGCCAGCAGCGTGGCGAGGTGAAGTGGTTCAACCCCAACAAGGGCTTCGGCTTCATTCTCACCGACAAGGGTGAGGAGCTGTTTGTCCACTTCAAGGCGGTGCAGAACGGCGGGCGCCGCAGCCTGCGCACCGGTACCCGTGTGCGTTTCAGCACCCGCATGTCGGACCGCGGCGAGCAGGCCGACAATGTTTATATCGAGCAGTAACGCTGCAATCTGCACGCATCAAGGCGGAGCCCGGCTCCGCCTTTTTTCTGTCAGGAGAATAACAATGACACTTGCCATGGCTGACTGGCTGGTACTGCTGGCCTATCTGCTGGTGGTTCTGGGCATCGGTTTCTATTTTTCCCGCCGCAACACCAGCACCGAGGAATACTTTGTCGGCGGGCGACGCTTCCGGGGCTGGGTGATCGGCCTGTCACTGGTGGGCACGTCGATCAGTTCCATCACTTTCCTTGCCTACCCGGCGGACGCCTTCAAGACCGACTGGCTGCGCTACCTGCCCAACCTGGCCTTGCTGCCGGCCATGCTGGTGGCGGCGTTTGTGTTTTTACCGTTTTTCCGGCGCGGCAACATGACCAGCGCCTACGAATTTCTGGAGATGCGCTATGGCCCCTCGGTGCGGGTCTATGGCGCCATCGCCTTTCTGGTGGCCCAGCTGGTACGACTGGCCATGATTCTCTGGTTGTTGTCACTGCTGATCCAGCAGGTCACCGGCCTGTCACCGCAGGCGGCCATTGTGATGGGCGGCCTGTTCGTGGGCCTTTACACGGTGATTGGCGGCATCGATGCGGTGATCTGGACCGATGTGCTGCAGACAGTGATTCTGCTGCTGGGCGGCGTGGTCTGCCTGTGGGTCATTGTCGATGCGCTGCCCGGCGGCCTGGGCCAGATCTGGCGTGACGGCAGCCAGGCCGGCAAGTTTGCGCTGGCACCCTGGCAGGATGGAGCCCCGGGGGCAACATCCTGGCGGCTGTCCCTGAGTGAAAAGACCGCCACCATGATGCTGCTGATCGGCCTGACCAACTGGCTCACCGAGTACTCAAGCAACCAGAACACCGTGCAGCGTTACTGTGCCTCGCGCTCCACCCGGGAGGCCCGCCGTGGCCTGTGGGTCTATCTGTTCACGGCCCTGCCGGTGTGGGCGTTTTACATGTTTCTGGGCACCGCCCTGTGGGTGTTCTTCCAGAGCCACCCGGACAGCACCGCCAGCGCCATTCTTGATGGCCGCGAGCGCGCCGAAGCCCTGATGCCCCATTTCATTACCGCCTACCTGCCCGCCGGGGTGGCCGGGCTGGTGATCGCTGCGGCGCTGGCCGCCGCCATGAGCTCGCTGGATTCCAGCATCAATTCGGTGACGACGGTGGGCGTGGTGGACCTCTACCGGCGTCATCTGCGCCCCGGCCGTGATGATCGGCACTACCTGAAGGTAGCCTGGGCCATGGCGGTGGCGGTCACCGCGGCCATGATCGCCGGCGCCCTGTGGCTTAACAGCGCGGACACCAAAACCCTGCAGGATACGGCCACCATTCTGGTGTCACTGCTGGGCGGCGGCATGCTGGGGCTGTATCTGCTGGGTTTCCTGACTCGCCGGGGCAATGCGCGGGCCGCCTGGGCCGGCATTGCACTGACCCTGGTATTTACCGGCTGGACGGTACTGACCAACAAGGGGCTGCTGCCGGAGGCGCTCAGCGCCCCCTTTGATCTGTACTACACCGGTCTGATCGGCAACCTGCTGATGTTCCTGGTGGGTTATCTGGTTGCCCGTTACTGGCCCTCGGCCCGGGCAGCCAGCGGGCAGTCCTGAGCCGGCGCCGCCGGCTCGCCTTCCTCCTCGGGCAGGCGGGCCCCGGCGGCCAGAATGCGATCGCGGATCAGCCAGCCCAACGCCCAGCAGACCAGCCAGGGGTCCATCAGGTAATCCCACAGGTTATCGGTATGCAGCAGATCCAGGGCAAAGGCCCCCTGCACCAGCACCAGCACCACACAGGTGGCGTAGGCGCGGCACACCCAGGCAAACAGGCCCACCAGCAACAGCACGGTGGCAAAGCCGAAGTTGCCGAAACCCAGGGCATAGGGGTCCACATAACTGGAGCCCAGGCTCATGGGGTAGAACCACAACGCCATCAGTACCAGCATGATGCAGACCGCACGCAATTGCCCCACCGGCAACCAGTAATGGCCGACAATGCGGTGCTGGATGGCCAGCAGTGCCAGCAGACCGGTGGCAATGCTGAAGCCGGCCAGGTAGCTCAGTAGCCAACCGGCCAGCCCCCAGGGCCAGGGCAGCATGGCCCAGACAAACACCAGCACCGCCAACACCGCGCGTGTACGTCGTGTCATCAGCGGCGCACAGATACGCAGCTGCACCGCCACCAGCACCAGGGCCGCCAGCAGGTAATCAAGACTGATCATGCGCCACCTCCGTCAGCTCTCAGCCAGGCATGGCGGATGGCTGCCTTGTTCCAGGTGTAGAGCACATGCAGGTCGCCGTTGCTGGCTCGCAGCATATAGGGATAGTCGTACTGGAAGGTGCACTCGCCACGGCGACACTTGTTTTCCCGCACCCGATCCAGATAACGGGCCGGATTATCCACCTGCACGGTCTTGTCCAGTTCGTTGTCGATCATGTTCAGGAAGGGCCGGGGCTGCATCTGGTCATCACGCCAGGCCTGGCGGTTATGGAAAAACCAGCGCGGTGTCCAGCTGGCGCCTCCATCACGGGTTTCGCGAATACACAGATCATCGCGTTCCTCGGTATTGCAGTTGGTGGCCAACAACCAGTGGCCGGGCGCGATCACCACGCCCCCCAGCGCCGAGCTGGGGTTGGTCAGGCGGGAATAGGTCAATGGCTGCCAGTCCCAGCCCCCGTTCACACTGTGGGACTGGTAGAGATGGCCGTTGTTGGGCCGTTGCTCGTTACGCAGAAACGCTGCCGCATGGGTCGGGCTGTCCACCAGCACCAGCGGTTGAATGGCCTTGCGACCATGGCCGATACGGGCCTTGCCGAGAATGTGGTTTTGCGGGTCCAGACGCAGGATCTCGCCAAACTTGCCCAGCATTTCATGGTAGACCGGCAGGCCCACGGTGCCATCGCTGTAACGAATCGGCGGGGCCTTCACCAAGGTGCTGATATTCATGAAGGGGCTGGTGGTCAGGGCATCCTCGAACTGCCAGCTGGTACCCAGGTCATCCGAGCCCAGCACCACCAGCCGGCTGGCCGCCCAGCCACCGAAGCTGACGGCCACCACGAACAGGCGCATATGACCGTTATCATCCAGTACCGGCACCGCATTGCCCAGCTTGCGCACATAGCGGCCCCACTGGTCGGCAATCTGTTCGCGGGTTACCGCCACATGCTCGTCAGCCCAGCTGCCATTGCGCGGATCAAACAGTGCCGAGTGTATGGCCACATCCGAGGCGCCTTCGCGGCTGCCGGCAAACCAGAAGGCGCGCAGACGCCCGTCGGGCAGCTCCACCATGGACGCAGCGTGCACCATGGTGGTGTCCGCATCGGAGGCAAACGTCATGCGCCAGTGATCACTGGCGGGCATTCGCCCCTGCGGAGCCGGTTTCAGCAATGGCGGTGCCTGCCATAAATGCGCCGGTGTCGCCCAGAAATAGGCGGCCACCAGGGCGGCACCGATCAGCAAATGAATTATTCTTCCCATAAACGATAAACAACGTAATGCATATAAAAAAGCCCCAAAAACAACCACCTGCAGGATTTACCGTGGAACCCATGCAGGGGGCGCGCCAGTCTAACACTGGTGCCCGCCAATACGGTTCACTGTGACCGACGGAATTGACCGATTATCCGATTTGATGAACTTGAAGGTCGGTTATCTGCCTAAAATTTGCCGGACCGCCCCCTTCTGGTGGCATAATGCCTTATTACTAATTTCAATAATCAATGACGTCTCTAAAAACCCAGCGTGTTAAAGGCGTGCACTTGCACCCCCACCTGTTCGCCTTCACCGGTGCCCGGCAAGCGGGTCTGTGGGCGTTTTTTGTCAACATGCTGAAACCGGTATGCGGAGACATGACCAGCGCAAGGATAAAACCCAAGCCCATGGAAAGGTCTATTTTAAGCGTCTTTTTAGTACTTCTTCTCGCGATCAGTGCGCAAACCCGGGCCGCCGACGAAGACTGGAAGCTGGTCAGCGACCGCAACGGCATCCAGGTATACATGAAGCACAACGATAATTCGCGGCTGAAAACCTTCCGCGGCGTCACCCGCTTCGAGCTCAAGGATGAGTATTCCCTGGTGGCTCTGCTTAATGACTATCCGTCCTATCCCAAGTGGCTGCATTTCGTCGACAGCGCCGAGGAATTTCGCCGGACCAGCCCCCTGAAGCGCTGGCTGCGCTTTACCACTCAGCTGCCCTGGCCACTGGCCGACCGGGAAGCGGTGCTGGAAGCGGACGTAAAAGTCATTGATGACGGCAAGAAAAACCAGCAGGTGGTGGTCAACCTGATCAACCAGCCGGACCAGCTACCGCCCAATAACGACTATATCCGCTTCCCGGAAATGCACGGTATTCTCGGTTTCAAGCGCCTGGGTGATGACCAGGTGGAAATGACCTACGAACTGATTCTTGATCCGGGCGGCTATATCCCCGCCTGGATCGCCAACATCCTGCTGCGTGATGCGCCCTATTTCACCCTGGAACGTCTGCGCCGCATCGTGCACAAGCCGGAGTACCAGAACCATTATTACGATTATCTGGACATGCTCCACGGCCCGGGCCGACCGGACACCGAACCGGGTAATTAAAACGTAACAAAACATCTTCCCCCCCTGTCATTTTCGGCCAGCTCCATTACCATGCGGGTAATCCTTCCCTTGTCATGGAGTCAGGCCGGAAATGCGGGTTATCTACTTCCTCTACTGCTGGCTGGTGTTTGTTCCCCTGATGGCCATCGCCACGGTGACCGCCGGCCTGCTCTGCGCCCTGCTGATTCCCTTCCTGCCCGCCGCCCAGGTGGCCAACCTGACCGCCGTGCCCTGGTCACGCCTGGGCCTGATACTCAGTGGTGTGGATACCCGCTTCGACGGTCGTGAACATATCCAGCCCGGCCAGAGCTACGTGATCGTTGCCAACCATCTGAGCCAGTTCGATATCTGGGTGCTCTATGGCTACCTGGGTGTGGACTTCCGCTGGGTGATGAAGCATCAGCTGCGCAAGGTGCCGGTCATTGGTATCTGCTGCGAATGGCTGGGGCATATCTTCATCAACCGGGAAGACCCGGAACAGGCCATTGCCTCGCTTAACGAGGCCCGTGGCCGGCTGGTCAATGGCACCAGTGTATTGTTCTTCCCCGAGGGCACCCGCAGCCGTGACGGCCAGCTCAAGCCCTTCAAGAAAGGCGCGTTCAAAATGGCCCAGGATCTGCAACTGCCGGTCCTGCCGCTGACCATTACCGGGACCCACGAAATCCTGCCGGCCGGCTCGCTGAGCCTGCGCCCGGGGTCGGTACAGGTCACCGTGCACGCGCCGTTACCGGCCATCGGGAACAGCGACGCGGAGTTGCTGGCCCTCAAGGAACGCTGCCAGACCCTGATTGCCGCCCCGCTTGGCAGCGGTTACCCCGAGCCACTGGTCTGACCCGACCCTTAACAGGTATACAGACTGTCCCCAGCGCCAGCTTTTGCTGGCGCCCACGTCACTGAGCCGCCACAATTGGCCCATTCTGCACTGACAATGTCGCTACACTCTGCGCTCTTGAAATCGGTTTGCGATCATTATGCCGCCAGCATCCATCGTGCTGGCAGGCCTGTGGCGCCCAGGTCGCGTCCTTGCTCTACCTTCTAGGGAGTTGATATGAAAAGCTTTAACGACAAAGTTGCCGTGATCACCGGCGCGGGCTCCGGCATCGGCCGGGCCCTGGCACAGGAACTGGCCGCCGCCGGCGCCAAACTGGCCCTGTCCGACATCAATGAGGCCGGCCTGAAAGAAACCGCTGATGGCCTGGGCCTGGGCGAAGACCGCCTGATGACCCGGGTACTGGACGTGGCCAACCGCCAGGCGTTCTATGACTTTGCCGATGAAGTGGTCAACCATTTCGGCCAGGCCAACATGATCTTCAACAACGCCGGTGTGGCCCTGGGTGCTACTGTGGAAGACATGAACTATGACGACTTCGAGTGGTTGATGAACATCAACTTCTGGGGCGTGGTGTATGGCACCAAGGCCTTCCTGCCCTACCTGAAGCAGGCCGACGAAGGGCATATCATCAATATCTCGTCCATCTTCGGTCTGGTAGGCATCCCCACCCAATCCGCTTACAACGCCGCCAAGTTCGCCGTGCGCGGTTTCACCGAATCCCTGCGCATCGAGCTGGAAATGGAAAACAGCACCGTCTCCTGTACTTCCGTGCATCCGGGCGGCATCAAGACCAACATTGCCAAGGCGGCGCGCTTTGACTCCAGCGTTGCGCGGATTACCGGTGGTGACAAGGAAAAATCCATCCAGGATTTCGAGAAACTGTTCCGCACCACCCCGAAGGAAGCGGCCAACACCATTCTCAAGGGCGTGCGTGGCAACAAGCGTCGTGTGCTGATCGGCTCCGACGCGGTGGCCGTGGACACCATGCAGCGTCTGCTGCCCACCAGTTACCAGAAGCTGGTGGCCATGGGTCAGAAATACATGAGCAAGAAGTAGACGCCTTGCCTCAACGCCCCTTCTCCCAGGCCTGCGAGAACAACAAGGGCCCGATCCTGGCGGTGCTGCAACAGCACTGCCAGGCGCCCGGCAGCCTGCTGGAAATCGGCGCCGGCACCGGCCAGCATGCCGCCTGGCTGTCGGCGCAACTGCCCCATCTTCACTGGCAGCCCAGCGACGTGGCCGCCAATCTGCCCGGCATCCGCCAATGGCTGGAAGAGCCCGGCAGTCGCGCACAACCGCCCCTGGAACTGGATCTAACCGGGGACTGGCCTGCCGGCCCCTACGACTACCTGTTTACCGCCAATACCTTTCACATCATGGCCATGCCACTGGTAGAACGCTGCGTGGAACAGGGATGTGCAAGACTGGCCAGTAACGGCCGCTTTCTGGTCTACGGTCCCTTCAACGAAGACCGGCGCTTTACCAGTGATTCCAATCGGGCCTTCGATCAGGCGCTAAAGAACACGGACCCGCAACGTGGCATCCGTGACCGGCAGTGGGTTGCCGATCTGTTTGAAAAGCAGGGATTACACCAGATTGCCGACCACGCCATGCCGGCCAACAACCGGGTGCTAGTGTTCAGCCGTGGCGCAGCTGACGCATGCGCGGTTTCAGATAGATAACGCCAAAGATCAGCACCATTAGAGCGTCCGCGGAGCTCACCCCGCCCTTGCCCCGGCGCCACATAAAGAAGCCGAAAAGCTCCAGCACATGGAGTACCATGACTACCGTGCCGGCAATAACCAGCAGGCGGTCAAACGGTGCCGGCAGGTCCGTGAAAAGGGCTAACAATACCGCCAGCCAAAACACTACAATAACGGCCCTCAGCAAACCCATGGTGAATACCCTCTGACAGCGCTGATTATTTTTTCTACAATGCGTGGTTTGCGGGCACCGGCAGACGGTTGAAAACAATCCGCCAAAGACCGACCCGACATCCCGGAACCTCTGGCATTCAGACTGAGCGAATAGATGCAAAAAGACAAGGCAAGCGACTGGACCCTGGAGCAGTTCCAGGTCCCGGCCAAAGACGGCGAGCACCGGTTCCATGATTTTGATCTGGACCTGGCCCTGATGCACGGCATCGCCGATGCCGGTTTCCAGTATTGCACCCCGATCCAGGCCGAAGTGCTGGAACATACCCTGTCCGGGGCCGATGCCATCGGCCGCGCCCAGACCGGTACCGGCAAGACCGCCGCCTTCCTGATCACGGTGATCAATGATCTGCTGAAAAACCCGGTCACGGTAAAACGCTTTGCCGGTGAACCCCGCGCCCTGATCGTCGCCCCCACGCGCGAGCTGGCCATGCAGATCGAGAAAGACGCCAAACAACTGGCCAAATACACCGACCTGCAGGTCATGAGCGTGGTCGGCGGCATGAACTTCAACCGCCAGCAGGAGCGTCTGCAATCCAGCCTGATCGATATCCTGGTTGCCACACCGGGGCGCCTGCTGGACTTCGGCAAGCGCCGGGACCTGTGGCTGGACCGGGTGGAATTTCTGGTGCTGGACGAAGCGGACCGCATGCTCGACATGGGCTTCATCCCGGATGTGAAACGCATCGTCGGCATGACACCCAAGAGCCGTTATCGCCAGACCCTGTTGTTTTCGGCCACCTTCAACGACGATGTCATGAACCTGGCCCGTCGCTGGACCGAAGACGCCGAAGTGGTGGAAATCGAACCCGCCCAGGTGACCACGGAAACCGTGGAGCAGAAGGTCTACATCACCAACACCGATGACAAGTTCAAACTGCTTTATAACCTGATCACCGGCCTGAAGATGGAAAAGGTCATCGTCTTCGCCAACCGCCGCGACATTACCCGGCGTCTCAACGACCGCCTGCAGAAGAAGGGCCTGAAAGTGTCGCTGATCTCCGGGGATGTGCCGCAGAATCAGCGCATGAAGACACTGGAAAACTTCCGCAACGGCAATCTGCAGGTACTGATTGCCACCGATGTGGCCGGCCGCGGCATCCACATCGACGGCGTCTCCCACGTGGTCAACTACAACCTGCCGGAAGACCCAGAAGACTACGTACACCGCATTGGGCGCACCGGTCGGGCCGGCGCCAGTGGCATGTCCATCAGCTTTGCCTGTGAGGACGACGCCTTCCTGCTGCCGGAACTGGAAAACGCCATCAGCATGAAGCTGGACTGCGAGTATCCGCCCGCAGACCTGCTGACGGAGTAACCATGGCAACGCGCATTTCCCCGCAACAGGGCAAGGCGGCCTTTGATGAAGGTGACGCCCTGTTCGTCGACATCCGCGACCCGGCCAGCTATGCCGCCGGCCACCTGCGTGGCGCGCTGCACCTGACCCAGGCCAACGTGGAACCCTTCCTGGCGGACACCGCCCGGGAGCGGCCACTGGTGATCTATTGCTACCATGGCAACAGCAGCCAGGGGGCGGCTGACTGGCTTACCGAGCAGGGCTTCCGCCGTGTGGTCAGCCTGGATGGTGGCTACGAGCATTTTCGCACTGCCTACCCGGAATGCCTGGAAGAAATGGCCTGAACGCCAGGCACCGCTGGCGTAACGGTGGCTTACAGCGCCGCCTGATTAACGCACTATAGGGCCATTCCATTCCGGGGTGGCATACCATCCCGTGGCAAACAATCAAGACAATAAAGAGGTCCCCATGGAACCTGCCCAACTGATTGATGCACTCAGCAAGGCCCACCGTGCCCACCTGCTCGCCCAACTACAGAGCGAAGACCACTGGCAGGCACAAATGACCCATGCCAGCGAGGTACTGGCGGACAAGCCCCTGGGCAGCCTGGTCGACAGCGACATTCTCACCCGGGTGGTGGACAACTGGCTGCAGCTGGCGTTTTCCGCCGAAGGGGTTCAGCCGGTGGTGGAAGCGGTCAGCCTGCAGGTCTGGGAAGCCGCCAGTCAGGACCCGGCCACCGTCGCGCAACTGCTGCGCGAGGAGCACTTCGATGCCGTGCTCGAACAGGTACTGAAACTGCAATCCCTGCGCGAAAAGGCCATTCATGCCGCCATGAGCCACCCGCTGGTCAGCGAGATGGTCAGTGAAATGCTGTACACCGGCATCAAGAACTTCCTGCTGGAAGAAAATGCCCTGGCCAAACTGCCCGGCGTCAGCAGCGTCATGAAAATGGGCCGCAAAAGCGTGGTCGGCAAGGCCATGGGTGGCATGGAAGAGAACATCCGCGATTACCTGCGCAAGAACATCCGCGTCACCCTGAGAACCGGCGAACAATGGCTCAACCGCCAGCTCACCAATGAACGCATCGAACAGCTGGCCCGTGACGGCTATCGGCGCATGGCGCCCCTGAAACCGGCGGATGCCCTCAAGCTGATACCCGACGGTACCGTCACGGAAGTGGTTCGTCAGGGCTGTCTGATCACCGACGAAAGCGCCAAACTCGAGTACACCCGCCGACTGGTGTCCGTGGGCATCGTGGCAGCGGTCAAGGAGCTGGAAACCCTGCCCCTGGGCAAGTTGCTGGAAGGCATGAAGATCAGCGAACAACAGGTGCGTGACCTGCTGGCACCGGCACTGGCCCAGGGGGCCAAGGTGCTGGTGGAGGCCGGCGTACTGGAGCCGCTACTGCAATGGACGCTGGATGATTTTTATCAGTCCGACGCCTGCAAGGACGCCATCAGCCAGGCGTAATCGAGCGGGGCAAAATCCAAGAAACCTCTGAAAAGGCGCACCCTTGTGGTTGCGCCTTTTTGGTTGGGTGAGCATCTCTCCCCGGGCGTTTGCATGATGTGTGTGGGAGCCTGCCGGCACACTTCGCGTGCCGGCAAGCTCACACAGAGACAACCTACAGATAGGTCTCCGCATATTCCGCCAACAGCGAGCGGGGCACCCCGTTGAGCTGCACCGAGCCACCATGGGCAAAGCGCTTGAAGCGCTCGGTCATGTAGGTAAGTCCGGAGCTGGTTGGCGACAGGTAGGGCGTATCGATCTGTGCCAGGTTCCCCAGACAGATGACCTTGGAGCCCTCCCCGGCCCGGGTGATGATGGCCTTCATCTGATGGGGCGTCAGGTTCTGGCTTTCGTCGATCAGGATCAGGGATTTCTGGAAGCTGCGCCCGCGGATGTAATTCATGGCCTTGAACTGGATGTTGGCCCGCTCCTTGACGTACTGAATACTGCCCGAAGGGTTCTCGTCATTGAGATGCAGCGCCTCGATATTGTCATTGATGGCCCCCAGCCACGGGTCCATTTTCTCCTCCTCGGTCCCGGGCAGAAAACCATGCTCTTCGGCCAGCGGCGGCGTGGAGCGGGTGGCGATGATCTTGTTGAAGCGTTTCTGCTCTACCGTCATCTCGATGGCTGCGGCCAGGGCCAGGATGGTCTTGCCGGAACCGGCGGCCCCGGTGAGCGTAACCAGATGCAGGTCCGGATCCAGCAGCATCTGCAGGGCCATGGCCTGCTGAATGTTCATGGGCTTGAGGCCCCAGGCCTCCTGGTCAAGCAGGCTGTCGGCCTTGTAGTGACGCAGGGTGACAATGCCGTTGTCCGCCGACATCACGCGGCCGACAAAGCCCTGTTCGTCGACGATGTACTGGTTGGGGTAAACCTCTTCGCCAAGAATCTCGCTGACCAGCAGCCCGTGTGACAGGTGATGCAGGGTTTCGGCGCCGACCTGCTCGGTCTCCACCTCCGTGACCTGGTCCCAGAAGGAGCCGGGCACCTCGAAATAACCGCGGGTCAGCTGCTTGATGTCCGATACCAGCTGGTCGTTGTGATAATCCTCCGATTCGATGCCGCAGGCCCGCGCCTTGAGGCGCATGTTGATATCCTTGGTCACCAGGATGAAACGCCGCTCTGGCTCCAGGGCTTTCATGGCCACCACATCATTAATGATGCGGTTGTCGTTGAGATCATTGGGTAGCGGGGTGGAAACCTTGCCCTGGCCGGACATCAGTACCGTCAGGGTGCCCTGGGTCACGTTCTCCGGCCCGCGCGGGATGGGAATGCCCTCTTCCACCTGCTCCGGCGTGGCGCTGCCCAGTACCCGGTCGATCTGGCGGATGGCCGCCCGGCAATCCGCTGCCGTGTGCGACTTGCCACTTTTCAGCTTGTCCAGCTCCTCCAGCACGGTCATGGGAATCACTACCCGGTGCTCTTCGAAATTGAGCAACGAGTTGGGATCATGAATCAGCACATTGGTATCGATGACGTAGGTTTTTTGTTGTTCTAGTTCCTGGCCCGAGATGTCGCTGCGATTGGCGCTTGCGTGGTTGACGGAGAGAGTGTGAAGTCTGGCCGCGCGCTCTTCCATGCGTATCCCCTGTAAGGTTGGCATCGGTTCGGCGGCGTTGGCGTGGGCGTCGGGTCTGATAATGCGAGAGTGACGCCTGCACCTGCCGCCATGGTTTAAGCCTTTTGGCGGTTCAGTTGCTTGAGCTGCTAACAGCTTTTGATCGCGATCACTCCCGCAAGGGCGGGATTGGAATTACCATAACCCAGCTTTTTGCAAACGATCAACAGGATTGTCCCTCCGTTTTTTGATTGGCGGATTAATTACCCGTTTCGCTTGATCCCGGTATGCACGCCACCGACAATCAGCGAACACGTTTTCCGAGGTCTCGCCATGCCATTGCAACACCCCCAGGTTCTGATGCCACCGCCGGCCCTGTATCTTGGCGGGCTGCTGATGGGCTACGGGCTGGACCATGCGGTGCACCCGCCGCGCATCCAGTTCCCGGGCCAGCCCTGGTTGGCACTGGTACTGCTGGTGCTGGGTACGCTGCTGGTGGTCACCGCGGTCTGGCAGCTGCGCCGGGCCCATACCACCCTGATGCCCCACCGGGCCGCCAGCAAACTGCTCACCAAGGGCGCTTTCGCCCTGAGCCGTAACCCCATCTATCTGGGCTTTGCCTGTATCTATCTGGCCATGGTGCTGACCCAGGCCAGCATCGGCATGCTGGTGATGCTGGCACCGGTGTTGTGGGTGATTCACACCCACGTCATTGCAGCGGAAGAAGCGTTCCATGCGCAGCAGTTTGGCAGTCAGTGGCAGGATTACTGTTCGCGGGTAAGGCGCTGGTTGTAGTGAGGGTCGGTTCCCCTTTGAGAATCGCCAGCGGTCCGAGCTTGCCGGCGACCAGCCGCATGCGCCGGGAGCCAAAATGGCCCGGCACAAAAACACTGGGACGGATATCCGGCGGCAACCAGCCCAGTCGCCGATAGAGTTCGGCTACCAGCTCGGAACAGAACCAGCCGCGCTGGTCCGGACGGCGGGAGAAGCCAGTCAGCACATCCAGGGCATTACAGAGCAGATAGTTCTTGTAGGGCCGGTGCAACAGGCGCTGCACCATGCGGGCCAGCAGCCGTTGCTGGTAGCTATCCAGATCCGGACCGTGGCGCCGGCGCAGGGCCACCTCGCCGGGGTATTCGCGGATCTTGTCCGACAGCGGAACCAGTGACACCCCCGGCACCGGCCGCCCCAGCATAATGTCGCGGGACTCCCCCAGCGTGGTCGACTCCAGCACCAGTGGCTCCGCCTGCTCCGGCAGACACACCACCATGCCCACATGACTCCAGCGACTGCGGGTAAACACCCGGATCACGTCACTGGTCCAACCGCGACCGGAAAACAACAGCAAATCCCCGGAACGCACCGCAACATCGCAATTGCCTGGCTGGGTCACCGCGTAGCTTCCATTGTGGAGGTCAGCTGCCCCGGCATCCTGCAGCCGCCGGGCCCAGCTTCACGCTAGGCAACGGCCATGACAGCAAACTGACAGCCGCATCACACTTGCATGACACAGGCCACTGTCATCTTTCTGTTATCTCTTTGCCCCAGCATGGTCTCCCCACCCTGGGCACCGCTATGGAAGAAACGCTTTACCTGCTGCAACGACATCTGCCGGAACAACTGGAGCTGGATGCCCTGATCCACGAGGGCGCCCGTCACCTGCGTGTCAGCGTGGCGCACCGGGTCCCCATGGGCGATATGGAACTGCCGGTTCACGTGATCGAGCTGGGCAGCCGCTCGCCCCAGGCCCCCGCCATCGGATTTTTCGGTGGCGTCCATGGTGTTGAACGCATCGGCTCCCAGGTACTGATTTCCTGGCTGCACTCACTGATTCACCGGCTGCAATGGGATGACCAGTTACACCGGCGACTGGAGAAAGTGCGCCTGGTGTTCATGCCCATGATCAACCCCGGTGGCATCTGGAACCGCACCCGCAGCAACCCCCATGGCGTCGATCTGATGCGTAACGCCCCGGTGGATGCCATGGGCAAGGTGCCGTTCCTGGTCGGCGGCCACCGCATCAGCCGTCATCTGCCCTGGTACCGGGGCAAGGCCGGCGAGCCCATGCAACCGGAAGCCCAGGCCCTGATCCGGGTGGTGCGCGAAAAACTGTTTGGCGCGCCCTTTTCCATGAGCCTGGACTGCCACAGTGGTTTCGGCCGCCGTGACCGGGTGTGGTGCTGTTATGCTCGCAGCCACCGCCCGATTCCCCACATTGCCGAGGTGTTCCGGCTCAAGCAGGTGTTCGAGCAAACCTATCCCTACCAGCACCCGTATCTGATCGAACCGCAATCGATCAATTACACCACCCACGGCGACCTCTGGGATTATCTCTACGACGAGGCTCAGGAGCAGCACCCGCACCACACCTTCCTGCCCTTTACGCTGGAGATGGGTTCCTGGTTGTGGGTACGCAAGAATCCGCGTCAGATGCTCGACTTTTTCGGTTACTTCAACCCGGTAATCAGCCACCGCCATCACCGCGTACTGCGCCAGCACCTGCCGTTTTTCGAATTTCTCACCGCCATGACCGCCAATGCCGGCAACTGGCTGCCTCCCGGCCACCGCCGAGAAAGCCTTACCCGCGAAGCCCTGCGCTACTGGTTTCGCGATGACGACGGTAATTAGCTGTTGAAAACAACGTGTACTGGCGGCACCACCATGCCGCCAGCACAATCAAACGCGCCAGGCGATTGATTTGCCGCGCCCACGTTGACGGACATGTGTCGTCAACGTGGCTTGAAAAACCGCCTTGCAGGTGCCGACTCTGGCCCTGCCCTTGCATAATCCACGGCCATGCCCCCAAATTGGGCAACACCAAGCAATGTCCGCAGACCGGCCAAGCGCCCTTGATAGAGAGTCGATTATGAAACTTGCCGCCCTTTTCCCCCTGGTACCCGTGGCCCTGCTGGCGGGCTGTCAGCATTTCAGCTACCAGGCCCCCACCGGCGACGACACAGCCACAGTCATTTTCACCAGTGATGATCTGGTGGCTCAACCGGTAGTCTGCGTACCAGGCGAGGGCTTCCAGTCCACCGAATATGCCCTGGGCGTGAACACCCTTGACAGTAAAAGCATCGACGAAATGCTTAACAGCATGAAAAAAGCCACCAAGGTAAGCACTCAGGTATCTGCGGGCAGCACCCGTATCGGCGTCACCATGAACCAACGCGAGAATGACGGCAGCCGGGACCGTTGCAAGGTGGCACTTCAGTTTGATGCGCTAAAGGGTGCCCGCTACCAGGCACACTTCACACGAAGTGCCGGCCAGTGCGGGCTTTCACTTAACGATGAAAGCGGCGCCCCTACGAACGCCGTGCTGGTTGACTGGCAGTGCCCCTGATATTGGCACCAAATCAGTGCGCCGCACCATTGCGGCGCACACCAATCCTCAGAACGTTTCCCATCTTCCTGTCTTTTTTTCGCAATATAACGATAACCAACTGATTTAAAAAGAAACTAAAGAGTTGGCACGCTCTCTGCTATATCTATTGCGAGCCCACAGGGCCGTGCGTCACCAACGCACACCAGACAGGAACAACTGCGAAACAATTGCAAAGAGGGTTGCACATGAAACAAGTACTGGGTCTTAAAAAAGTCCTTCTGGCCTCCGCCGTAGCTGCGAGCATGGTGGCGCCGTCCATGGCAGCTGCTGAAGTTAGCGGCAGCCTGGGCATTTCCAACATGTACTTCTGGCGTGGTCAGGACATCTCAGGCGGCACCGCCAATGTGTCAGGCAGCCTGGATTACAGCCACTCAAGTGGTCTCTATGCTGGTGTATGGGGCAGCTCCGCCGGCAATGGTACCAACGGTAACGACGCACCTGCCGCGGGTACTGAGACGGATCTGTATGTCGGGTTCGGCAATGAATACAAAGGTCTTAGCTACGATCTGTCCTATGTTTACTACGCCTACCCGAACCAGCAAGATACCGATTTCTCTGAAGTTATCGGCAGCGTAGGCTTCGCCGGCGTGACCGCGACGGGTTACTTCGGGGTGGACAATGGCTCCACTGAAAACAGCAGCAACTACTACACCCTTGGCTACTCCTACGACAAATACAGCATTCTGGCTGGTACGTGGGACATGGAAGCAGATGACACGAACTATACTCACGTTGATCTGAGCTATGCACTCACCGATCAGCTGAGCTTTACCGTGTCCCAGATCACCGCAGCGGATAAATTCGCCGGTGTGGATGATAGCGACGATCCGCTGTTCGTCGTGAGCTACAGCTTCGACATCTAAAACTGTCGACGGGGCGGCACCTCCGCCCCATGGTTTTACGCCGCAGGGTTCTCCCTGGTCCTCGCTAAACACGCAAGCAAGCCCTGCGGCGCTTTTTATTTTCTATCCATCCCCTGCGAACTGCCCCGTTTCAACGGCAATGTTACAGACAGGGCTTCATGGTCTGACACCACATCCCGACCCTGAGAATCATAAAGCTGGCGATAGCGGCCGGCATTACCCCTCGTAACTGCCACTCCATCCAGATCCGCCTGCAGTTCCTTATTTACCCAAATGTGATCCAACGCACTGGGGCGACAACGATAGCGAAAACTGTAACGTTCCGACTCCGGCAACCTTTGCCAGACATCGTAAAGCCCGCTGCGAGCAAAGCGTTGGTAGCTGTCTGAAAAATACCCCGCGCCTTGGCCGGAATTGAAATCGCCAAGCACCACCAGAGCCCCCTGCTGACGAGCGGCCCAGTCGGCCAGCAATGCAGCCTGCTGCTGACGTTTGACTCGAACCCATTCTTTTTCCAGACCGCGCGCACTGCGCATGTGCACCACAATAACCTTCAGGGGCCAGGGACTGTCCAGCACCAGTTGCAATGGTGGCCGGCTGTAGAGGGCATGACCCGCAAACCGCTGTTCGGCAAACAATGCCTGGACGTGCGCAATATGCACCGGTGTACGGCTAAGCACCCCCACGTCCATACCGGCAGGATCGTTGCCTTCCAAAAGCGTGGCTTGATATGTCAGACCTTGATGTTTGAGCCGCTCAGCCAGAGCCTCCAGCAAACGACGATTCTCGACCTCCTGTAACGCCAACAGTGAAGGTCCCTGAAGCGGACCAGAAATGTAGGCAGCCAACGCATCCAACCGTCCGTTCAAGGTATCGGTATCAAGCGGGTCATCAAGCCCACCATCACGCACATCATCCCGTAATCGCCACAGATTGAGGGTAGCCATGGACCATTGCCCGTCAGGCACCGCAGGAAGATTGCGGGCCGGCACCAGATTGCGGCAATCCGCCTGCCCGAGGGCGCCCAGCACGACAAGGACAACAACAAACACAATACGCATAAAGCCCCTCGCAAAAGACAGCAGTGTACGAGTGACAACAGGAAGCAGGAAAGTCGCTTGCAGCCGGAAAACCACCGGATTATGGCTTTACCGGACCGTCTTAACCGGGCACCCCACAGGTCAGTTCCTCACGGAAGTGGCATCAAACAGCCCCGGCAATGCGGATAGCGTCTATCTCTTTGGTTACGTCTTATTTTGTAAAACAGGACACAGGTCATGAACAAACACCGCTGTCATCACCACGTCATCAATAAAAAAATCCCACCCGGAGGCCGGGTGGGCAAAGGTTACGGGCGGAACACTACCTTCAATTTGGCAGTCACCCGTGAGTCGTCCAGATAACCAATAAAATTCCGGTTACTTGATACCAACAACTGCATTTCCCGATCCCCGGAGACCTGTCGGGGCGGCATACCCCTGCCGGTAAAAATCATGCGGGCCCAGTAACTTTTCATCTGTTCCGGCGTTTTTCCCATCAATGCCAGATAGAATGCCCGTCGAGTGGCACTGCTGGCCGGCAGGTCCAGTGGCGACAGCACCTGGCCCTGCAAGCGCCGGGTATGGCCATTGAACAACTGACGCACGTCCGACTGGCTGAGAGCCGTCAGCGGGCTGTCAGCGGCGACCACCACCACCGGCTCGGCCAGCACCAGCACCGGCCACAGCAGCAACAGCGAAGCGATCCATTTCTTCATGACGGCCCCCTAAAACACCAGATCCGCACTGAGGCGAATCACCGTGGCATGGTCGTCATCCAGGTTTCCCCCCTCGGTGACAAAGAAGCCGCTGGTGTCATAATCCGCATCGGAAAAATCGTAGTAATAGCTCACCTCACCCTTGAGCGCGAGGGACTCGTTGACGGAATAACGCAGGCCCGCGGTCCAGCCCTTCTGCCGCTCCGCCAGTGAGTCCTGCAACACGGTCGGCGATACCGGTGAGCCCTGCAGCTGGGGCAGGTAGGCATCATTGATGTCGTAGTACTTGAGCATTGACCAGGTCAGCACCGGCATCCATTTGCCGAAATAATGCCCCATGGTCACATAGCCGCTGTCGCGCCCCGGATACCAGTTGTTGAAATCCAGCCGCGCCCGTTCAGCGGCCAGATACCAGTCACCATCGTCATACTGCAGCCCCAGCCCGGCGAACCAGGTGTAGACGTCATCAAAGCTCAGCCCGGTACCGAAATTGCTGTTGAGCTGTTTGATGCTGTCCGGCAGCGGGTCCACCGACACCGACGCGGCGTTATAGGCCACCCGCAGGGACCAGTCCTGCCACTGGCTGGTCAGGTTGATGCCGGCCAGATCATCCGCTTGGTAGACGGTATCCGCCGAGCGCACGCCCCCCTCCACGCGTCCGGTTCCCCAGAAGGCGGACAAACGCTGGGCCACGGGGCCGGTGTTGAAGTTCCAGGAGGCTTCCAGGGCTTCCATGGCCTTGATCGGTACGGTGCGGTAGACCTCGGAAGGCGGTGTCACCCAGGGATAGGCATAGCCCACATCCACATATTGCGAATGCATGTAGAACGGCGCCACCATGCGGCCGGCCTTGAGGCTGATGGCATCGGTCAGCTGGTAATCCAGGTAACCCCACTGCAGCTCGGTCTGAAAATCGTCCTCGCCGCTGGCGTACAGCTGCATGACCGCATGGGTGCGCTCATTAAGGGTGGCGTCGATGCGCAGCCCGGCCCGGGTCAGCTTGTCAAAACGCCATTGATCATCGGCCCCATCCGCATAATGCACGCTGCCACCGGCCACATCGGCATCGGTGTGCAACACGCCGGTAGACAGGAAACCATTGACCTGCAGGCGCTGTGGCCCCGTCTGATAGGCACTGGCAGCCTGACTTTCCAGTGCTTCCAGTCGGGCTTCGTAATCCTGCAGTTGCTGTTCGAGCGATGAATCGGACGGTTGTGCCTGGGCACTCACCGTCACGGCAGTGAGTGCCGCCCCCAGACAGGCAGCCAAGGCCTTATCCATGCAAATCCTTATAAATATATTTTTATATCGTAGTTTTTATTAGCCATAAGGCTACGACGAAAGCATGGCATTATCCGTGAACCGGTTGGATTTTCAAGGATTACCCGGCCCGTTGCGTTGCACCGGAAAGAGCGTACACACCGGCTCGGCCTGACTGATCCGCAGACAGATCCTGATCTGGTCACCGGCTGCCGGCACCCGGTTGAGGCGGGTCAGCATCAGGTGCATGCCACCGGGCTTGAGTGTCACGCTGTCCCCGGGGGCCAGCTCGATGGCCTGCAAGGCCTGCATGCCCATGGTGCCGTCGGGCTGGCCAACCATGCGGTGAAAGTGCAGTTGCCCGGCCAGCGGCGAGGTGGCGCCGGTAATATGCGCGGTGGTGCTACCGGTGTTGGTCAGCGTCATGTAAGCGGCCAGCGACGAGGCCACCGGCGGCGCGGCGCGCACCCAGGGCCGCTCGATCACCACCTGGGCCATGCCCGGCCCGGCCAGCATCAGCAGTACCAATGCCGCCCCGGCCCGCGAGAAAGAAGTCACGGCGATCCTCCCGTTGCACCCGGTCGCAGTTTGTTTTCCTGGGCGGTATAATCCGCGCCCATTTTCCACCGTTTTAGGGTTAATCCCCATGGCACGCAAGCTGTTTATCCAGACCCACGGCTGCCAGATGAACGAGTACGACTCCACTCGCATGGCAGACCTGCTCGAATCCAGCCACGGCCTGGAGCCGACCGACAACCCGGACGAGGCCGACGTGCTGCTGCTCAACACCTGCTCGATCCGCGAGAAGGCCCAGGAAAAGGTGTTCCACCAGCTGGGGCGCTGGAAAAAACTCAAGGACGCCCGCCCGGACATGATCATCGGCGTGGGCGGCTGCGTGGCCAGCCAGGAGGGCGAGGCCATTCGCGAACGCGCGCCCTACGTGGATGTGGTATTCGGCCCGCAGACCCTGCACCGCCTGCCCGGCCTGATCACCCAGGCCGCCAGCACCCGCGAGCTGGCCATCGACGTGACCTTCCCGGAAATCGAGAAGTTCGACAACCTGCCCGAACCCAGCGTCGACGGCCCCACCGCCTTTGTGTCGATCATGGAAGGCTGCTCCAAGTACTGCACCTTCTGCGTGGTGCCCTACACCCGCGGCGAGGAAGTGAGCCGCCCGGTACAGCCGATTCTCGACGAGATTGAGCACCTGGCGGACCTGGGCGTGCGCGAGGTCAATCTGCTGGGCCAGAACGTCAACGCCTACCGGGGCCAGGGCGCCGGTGGCGAAACCCTGGATCTGGCCGACCTGATCCTGCTGATCCGCGATATCGACGGCATCGACCGCATCCGCTACACCACCAGCCACCCGGTGGAATTCTCCGATGCCCTGATTCAGGTCTATGAAGAAGTGCCGGAGCTGGTCAGCCACCTGCACCTGCCGGTGCAATCCGGCTCCGACCGTATCCTGGCCATGATGAAACGCAACCACATGGTGCTGGAATACAAGAGCAAGCTGCGCAAGCTGCAACGCATTCGCCCGGACATTTCCTTCAGCTCGGATTTCATCATCGGCTTCCCCGGGGAGACCGATGCGGACTTCCAGGCCACCATGGATCTGATCGGCGAGATCGGTTTCGACATGTCCTTCAGCTTCATCTACAGCGCCCGCCCGGGTACCCCGGCGGCGGATCTGCCCGATGATGTGCCCATGGACACCAAGAAGCAGCGTCTGGCGATCCTGCAGCAGCGTATCAACCAGAACGCCCAGGACATTTCCCGCAAGATGGTGGGCTCCACCCAGCGCATACTGGTGGACGGTTTCTCCAAGAAGGACCCGGGCCAGCTCAAGGGCCGCACGGAAAACAACCGGGTGGTCAACTTCCGCTGTGACGATACCGACCTGATCGGCAAGTTCGTGGACGTGACCATCGCCCAGGCCTACAGCAACTCCCTGCTGGGTAGCGACCCGCGCAATCCAGGCTGAAACCGGTATCGGCGGGCCAGGCTTACAGCGCCACGGCCCGCCCCATGAACAGGATCGGCCCTGACGGGCGTTTGCCGGGGGAACCGCCGGCGGGCTCCAGCGTTAACTCGAACAACTGACCGCTTTGCACACCACCGACTCGCCTGGCAGGCAGCACCAGTGGATGATCGGGCTCGACCAGACCCAGCGAACGGGGACCCAGGGCCGGGTCGGCCAGGGTCCAGAACTGCACGCTGCGATCAGCCGGGTAACTGCCATGCATCAGGGGGGTGAGACGCAGTTCGCCCGCGTCGGAAACGGTCACCCGCCAGCCGGGGTTGGCCGCCTCACCCGGCGCCTGCAGGATCACCGTATAAACCGGTGCAGGTTGCCGCAATGGCCCCAGCAACAGGGCCACCGCCACCAGCAGGGATGCTGCCAGCGCCCGCCAGACAGTAAGGCTTTGCCACAACTGCAGCCAGAGGCGGGGTCGCTTACCGCTGGTCCCCTCGATACGGCGGGAGATCCGCTTCCACAGCTGCGGCGGTAAAGACACCGGCTCGAGTAACGCCGCGGCGTCCAGCCAGTGTTCTTGCCAGCGACGAGCCAGATCGGCCGCTTCACTGTCCTGCTCCAGCCAGCGGGCAATCTCCGCCTCTTGCTCCGGCGCATGCAGGCCGAGCACATACTCGGCAATCAGGATACGCTGCTCTTGCGGGGATTCGGGAATCATAAGCGCAGGCACTCCTGCAGACCCTTCAAGCCGGATCGCACCCGGCTCTTGATGGTTCCCAACGGGACCGACAGCCGCTCGGCAATCTGCTCATAGGTGAAGCCCTGATAGTAGGCCATGAGAATCGGGCGCCGACGTTCCAGGCGCAATGTCTGCAGACAGTCGATCAGCCTGTGGCGCTGGTCCTCCTCCACGTAACATTGCTCGGGCGTCGACCCGCCATCATCCGCCCAATGATCACCGGGCAACGGCTCAAAGGCCTCGCGACGGGCTCGATGATGCTGATTGATCAGACGGTAACGCAACAGTCCAAACAGCCAGGTGCGGGCGCTGCCGCGCTCGCAATCAAAACGGTGAGCATGCTTCCAGACCTGCACAAAGGTCTCTTGCAAGGCATCTTCCGCCAGGGAAGCGTCGCCGGTAAAACGTCGAGCCACCGCCAGCATTCGCGGCGCCTCGTTGAGGTAAAGTCGGTGAAAGGCCTGCCGGTCTCCCCCGGCACATGCCTGTAGCAGAGCATTGCCCTGCTCAAGATCAGCACGCTGATCATCCATGAACCTGCATCCCGGGCGAATTTTGACAGAGCAAGATTGACTCAGCCGGTGCGAAGGCCATGTCAAGAAGGAAAGCCGGGCCGTTTGCACGGCCCGACCCGCCAGATCAGGGCGCACGCCCCAGATCATCGGCAATTAACGACACCGATTCCGGCGACGATTGCGACCAACTGAACGACGGCGCCAAATCGCCACCGGCGGCACCAAGAATGTTGTCAAACCGCAGCACCTTGCCCTGGGACTTTTCCGCCACGTACAAATGCTGGCCATCAAAGGCAATATCCACCGGGTTACCCAGCTGGGTCTGGCCCACCGTACTATTGTTACCGTTATCGATATTCACGCTAACGTTGGTCAGGCCATCCGCGCTTGCGGCCCCATCGAGCACATAGATCTTGCCATCGGTGGTATTGGCTCCGCTGCCCACATCGGAGACGATCAACTGGTCGGTTTTTGCCACATGGACAATGCCGTGCAGGTTGGTCGGTGCCGCAAACGCCACGCCGCCGGTCGCCGGCGTAATCACCCGATCCGGCCCGCTGGCGCCACGTACAACACTGTAACGGTCGAAAACGGCCACGGTGCCATTGGTCAGGGCCACATACAGCCGGTCTGCCTGTGGATCGTAGTCCAGATCCCAAGGAGCCACCGACAGCGACGTGGAAAACAGCGGTGCCACATTGCCATCCGCCTGAGCTCCGAACACCCGCACGGAAGGATTGCCGTTATCGGTAATCAGCACCCAACCCAGTTTATCGGCCACATCGAAGCCTTTCGGTGCAGTCAGGCCAGTACTGGTGCCCGTGACAAGCCGGTCACGCTCAAGCGCGAAGGACTCGCCATCGCGCTCCAGCGCCAGCCGGTTGATCACTGCCAGGCCACCGTCGTAGCTGACATAGGCATCCCCCATGTGATTAAAGGCCAGGCTCTCCCGATCCTGATTGGTGATAAAACCACGCTGCATGGCCCCCAGATCCAGATCCAGCACCACCACGTCCGGGCTCTTCGGCGAGGCTGGCGGATTGCTGGTGACCGCCACACCGGTAAAGAGGGTGCCCGGGCCGTCAATATCGGAAAGATCCGGCGTGGTGACCGTATCGGGGATCAGGGTCAATGATTCCGGTTTGATGCTGGCGACCACCTTGTCCGGGGCGATATTGCCGGAGCCACCGGAGAACACGTCCCGATAGACAAGGATGGCATCATTGGATTTTTCAGCGATATAGACATCGTCGTCATCGAGCACCAGGTCCACCGGGTTACCCAGCTGGGTCGCCGCACCGGCCAGCGTTCGTGCCGGTGTCACAACACCATTGGCGGTGGAGGCCTTCTCAATCACATAGAGACGGCCATCATCAGCAATGCCCGCGTCGCCCACGTCACTGACCACAAGGGTGTCGGTGTCGGCCCGGTAGGCAATGCCATGCAGATTGGAAACGGAACCGGCGGTGGCTGGCGTAATGACTCTCGCCGGGCTGGCCAGAAACTTGCCGGCCACGTAATCGTCCACCACCAACACGGTGCCGTTGGTCATGGCCAGGAACAGTCTGTCCGCAGCCTCATCATAGGCCAGATCCCAGGCATTGCCGGCCAGGGCCGTGCTGGCCAGCGACGTTGCCATGCCGCCCGCCGCCGTGCCATAGACTTCAATGCTGTTGCCGCCAATATTGGCAGCCATCACCAGCCCCGCCCGGTGAGCGATGGCAATGCCCTTGAGTGTCATGGAACCGGGAGCCGCCACGGTACGATCCAGGGTCGGCACGTCGGCCGTGCCATCCTCTCTTTGCGCCAGTTTGTGCAGCACCTGCAAACGGCTGGGCGCTCCGCCACTGTCGTTGGCCGCGTAAAGATTGCCCAGCAAATCCAGCGCGATCCCTTCATTGGCGTCGGCACTGAAGGTTGCCTTGACCGACAGGCTGGCATCGAGCCGGTCAATCTGCCCGCTATTAGCGGGGCCATTGTGCATGACCAGCAAGGACGGCCCGCGAGTCACCCCCGGGGAATCAATCAGCGGCCCATCATTATCATCACCACCGCAGGCGGCCAGCGTCACGGCCAGCGCCAGGGGGGACAGCCACAGCAAACCTTTGCCATTCACATTCATGTAATCTCTCCTTGGAGTATGGCACTGGCCCGGAAACGGCCAGCGGGACGGCGTCCTGCCCCCGGATACCTTGTGGCGACGCCAACGGATGTAACAGCGGGTAATATTTGTCAGCCAATCGGTAATCCGGCCAAATTCATCGGTTGTCCGACACCTGGCCCGCAGCCCTTGCGGGCCGGGTGCGGCAGGACTAGGCTGGCGGGGTAATTTTGCTTTCCCGAAAACACGCTTCGGGGTATTCTGAAACCCTCTGCAACAGCCCACAGGGCCACGTTTTCCATCTTGGACACACCACTCGCTTCTCAGAAAATCAGTCTCGAACCGAACGATTCCCGTCGCCTGGCCAGTCTCTGTGGCCGTCTGGATGAGCACATCAAGCAGATCGCCCAGCGCCTGAGCGTGGATATTCACAACCGTGGCAATCAATTTTCCCTGGCCGGCGAGCCCGCCGCCGTGGAAGCTGCCGGCGCCATCCTCACCGAGCTCTACGAACAGACCGGCGATGGCACCGAGCTGACGCCGGAGATGGTGCACCTGCATTTGCAGCAATCGAATGTGGCGGATCACACCTCGGCCGGCCGGACAGACAATACCGTGGCCTTTCCCAGCGATGAGGTGATCATTCGCACCCGGCGCACGCGTATCAAGCCACGCGGCACGCACCAGCGCGAATACGTCAGAAACATCCGCAAGTTCGATATCAATTTCGGTATTGGCCCGGCCGGTACCGGCAAGACCTGGCTGGCGGTGGCCTGTGCGGTGGACGCCCTGGAAAAGGCCGAGATCCAGCGTATTCTGCTGGTCCGCCCGGCGGTGGAAGCCGGTGAAAAACTGGGTTTTCTGCCCGGTGACCTGGCGGAAAAGATCGACCCCTATCTGCGCCCCCTCTACGACGCGCTCTATGAAATGCTCGGCTTCGAGAAAGTCGCCAAGCTGATGGACCGGATGGTGATCGAAGTGGCACCGTTGGCCTACATGCGCGGGCGCACTCTCAACAACAGTTTCGTGATCCTCGACGAAGCCCAGAACACCACGCCGGAACAGATGAAGATGTTCCTCACCCGCATCGGTTTCGGGACCCGCGCGGTGATCACCGGCGATGTGACCCAGGTGGACCTGCCGCGTCACCAGCGCTCGGGCCTGGTCAATACCCTGGAAGTGCTGGATGGCGTGAAAGGCATTGGCGTCACCCGTTTCGACAGCAAGGACGTGGTTCGCCACCCCCTGGTTCAACGCATTGTAGAGGCCTACGACCGCCATGAACGGGATACCGACACCGACCGTTGACGTCCAGTGGGCCAGTGATGACCCGGACGTCCCCGACCCATCGCAATTATCCGCCTGGGTGCGCCACGCGGCCCGGGCCGCCGGTGGCGTAGTCGGCGATGTCACCCTGCGGATTGTCGATGAAGAGGAAATCCGCGCCCTGAATCATGATTTCCGCGGCAAGGACAGCCCCACCAATGTGCTGTCCTTTCCCTTTGAAATGCCCGAGGGGCTGCCCGCCGATGCGGTGGCGCCCCTGCTCGGCGATGTTGTCATCTGTACCCAGGTGGTGCGCCGGGAAGCCGCTGAACAGGGCAAGACCCTGGAGGCCCACTGGGCCCATATGGTGACCCATGGCGTGCTGCACCTGCTAGGCTATGACCATATTGACGATGACGACGCCCAGATCATGGAAACCCTGGAAATCCGCACCCTGCAGGAACAGGGCTTTGCGGACCCCTACCAGACGCCCGACTCACAGGAGAGATAGGCAACATGTCGGACGATTATTCGGATAACGGTACCGGTCGAAGTTGGTTGGAGCGTGTCGGCCAGTTTTTCTCTTCCACGCCCGGCGACCGGGAGGAATTACTGGACCTGATGCGCTCCATGCGCGATGCCCATGTGGTGGATGGCGACACCCTGGGAATTATCGAAGGCGCCATCTGCGTGGCGGACATGCAGGTCCGGGAGATCATGATTCCCCGCTCCCAGATGGTCAGCATCCGCGCCTCCGGGGATCCGCGGGACTTCCTGCCCACCATCATCGACTGTGCCCACAGCCGTTTTCCGGTACTGGGCGAAGACCCGGATGAAGTGATCGGCATTCTGCTGGCCAAGGACCTGCTGCCACTGATTCTCGAACCGGCCCGCATGGAACGCTTTGCCATCAAGGATCATATCCGCTCGGCCATGGTGGTGCCCGAATCCAAGCGTCTGGATTCGCTGCTGCGAGAGTTTCGTATCAGCCGCAACCACATGGCCATTGTGGTCAACGAATACGGAGGCGTGGCCGGCCTGGTGACCATCGAAGACGTGCTCGAACAGATTGTCGGGGAAATCGAGGACGAGCATGATGTGGAAGACGACGATTACCTGATCAAGGATCTGGATAACGCCGAATACACCGTCAAGGCACTGACGCCCATTGATGACTTCAACGAACATTTCCACTGTCAGTTCAGTGACGAGGAGTTCGACACCATCGGCGGGCTGGTCATGCAGAAATTCGGACGCCTGCCCGGCCGCGATGAATCCGTGGTGCTGGATGGCTACCGTTTCACCGTTCTCAGCGCCGACGGCAGAACAATAAGACTGTTGCGGGTGACACCGCCGGGGGAACACAGCGATGACGACAACCCAGAAGAGGCCGAACGCTGAGCGGCTGAAACGCCTGCCCTGGATCACCGCCCTGGTGAGCCTGTTGATCATACTGGGATACTTGGCCCTGCCGGCGGCACGGGCCCCGCAACCGGTACTCGACTGGTATGCCAGCTCCGGCCTGAAAACCCTGGAATGGCAGAACTACCTGGCCTGGCTGCGCTTTCATGGCCAGAGCCCGCTGGCCGCCAGCCTGGAGCAGCAGCTGGCCACTGGCGATCACCACGCCTACAGCGCAGCCCTGTTGTCGCCGGCCTTTGATGCGGACAGCCGCCAGCGCGGTCGGGATTTCTGGAGCCCCGCCGATCTGGAGCGTCGCCAGAGCCTGCGTGACCAGGTGCCGTTGCAGCTGGCCGCCAGCCCGCTCTACCAGTGGGGCCTGCCGGTCCAGGCCAGTCGTCCGGCCCGTTTCTTCACGGCCCCCTTTGTGCCCGGCTCCCCGTGGGCCACGTTCGCCCTGTTGCTATGGATTCTGCCACTGGCCATCTGGCTGGAGAAACGTCTCGGCCATGGCAAGCAGCTGACGCTGTGGCTGGCCGGCAGCCTGCTGGCCGGCGCCGGCTATCTGCTACTGGCCCGGCCCGGCCAGATTCCCCTGCACGGCGCCGGCCCGGCACTGATGGTCTGGGTGGGCGCCTTTTTCGGCCTGCAGCGTCGCACCCTGGCCTTGCCGATCTGGCAGCCCCGCCAGCGGCGCTGGCAGACCCGGCATGTGCGACCCTGGTGGCTACTGCCCCTGATCCCCGCCATGCTGAGCCTGATGCTGCTCTACAGCTCCCCGGCCAACAGCCTGGCAGCGGCGATACTGGCCCTGCTTGGCGGTGCCGCCGTGGTACAGCTGATGCGCGCCAGTGACAGCGAGCCGCAGGAGAGCGACCCCTTCATCACCCCGGACCCGCAGCAGGTCAGTACCCTGAGTCGGGGCTGGCAGGCCCTGGCTCTGCTTAACGGGCCCACCGCCCGGGACAGCTTCCAGCAGGTGCTGGCCGGTGACCCGGCGCATTTCAGTGCGCTTACCGGGCAGTTCACCGCCCTGCAACTGACCGGCGACGACAACGGCTGGCACCAGGTAGCCTGCGCCCTGTTCCGCCACCCGGCCAGTGGCAAGGGCGAGCCGCAACAGGTTCGTCACTACTGGCACCAGTACCAGCAACGCAGCCAGACGCCACTCCCCGGCACCGTCGGCTGGGCCCTGGTTGCCACCCTGGCCCGGGCCCAGGCATTCACCGAAGCCGAAGCCCTGGCCGAGAGCCTGCCCGCCGCCGAGGGGCGCCAGCAGGCACTGGCCGTGCTGGTAGAGGAATTTGAAAAGGAAGGGCTGGGGCATCGGGCGCGAAACTGGAAATCACAGGCGGCCTGATCCGCTGTGTCGCTAACGTGAGGGCACAGCACAGCGGCCGAGATGACGGGGCGAAAAAGCGGGTCAGAGGGTGCCACCCGCCCAGGATCAACAGACCATCCGAGCGCTAGACCAGATAGGTCTTGCTGAAATGCCGGAAGCGTTCATGGGCGGAGGTTCGCAGCATTTCGAACAGCACCATCTCCGCACTCACCACCACGGCGCCGCCGTCACGCATTCGTTGCAGGGCCAGCTCCCGGTCCTGTGCCGAACGGCTGGACACCGCGTCGCTGACCACAAACACCTGCTTGCCCGCCTGACGCAATTCCAGCACGGTCTGCAATACACAGACATGGGCTTCCATGCCACAAACGATCACCTGATCCCGCGCCAGCAGGGCCGCCGGCAGACAGTCTTCCGCCAGGCAGGAGAAGGCCCGCTTTTGCACCACCTGCGGTGACGGCACCGCCGCCAGCAAACGCGCATCCGTCTCCCCCAGCCCCTGCGGATACTGCTCGGAAAACACCACCGGCAAGCCCGCGTCCACCGCCACCCGCAACAACCATTCACACCGCTCCAGCAGCGCCTCCGGCGCCACCACCGCCGGCACCAGCTTGCTCTGCACATCCACCACCAGCAGGGTGGCATGGTCGCGATTCATCAGCATGGAGGTTCCTCCTGAGTGGAGACGGGTAACGTTTAAACAGCCCACAGGGGGTGGCCCCGAGCAACAGGGACATCAGGCCCAGGCTTCGCGGCAACGGGCCACCTGCTGGCGCAGCTTGGCATCGCGACAATGACTTTCCACAAAGCGCAGGTACTGCTCGGCCTTGCCGGCCAGACCAAACTGCTCGGCCAGAATCTGCGCCAGCAGCAGATAGGCTTCCCCCACGCCGTCGAAGCCCGGGTGCTGTTCGTGCAGGTCCTTGAGCAATTGTACCGCCACCTTGGGGGCGCTGTCGGCCACGCCCCGTGCCAGCGCCAGACGCAGCCCCGCCGAGCCCGGCAACCATTGCGGCTCTTCACGGCGCTGTCGTGCCAGCAGCGCCAGGGCCTCCTGCCAGGCTTCGGCGCCGATTAACACATCCAGGTAGTCTTCACGGCGGCGACGGCGCTCGTCCTCGCGCCCCAGTACCGCCAGCAGACGATCATGCTGCTGCCAATCCGCCAGGGTCGCTTTTTTGCCTTTCAGGGTTTTGCTGACGCCAATCAGCACCCGATCAAAAGCCCCCGCCGCCAGCTGCACCCGCTCGCGGCGCTGATCCAGAGGCTCGGTGGCGCGGGGCACCGCCGCCCCCTGATACCCCCACCGACGGCCGTGGCGGGCCAGCAAGTCACCACACAACGCTGACAGCGCCAGCCACCAGCAGCCGGCCAGGCCCGCTGCCAAGGCCTGCACCGCCGGCATGGGTAACAGATCCATGGCCACACTGATCAGTGCCACACACAACATCCAGCCCAGCGAGGCGAACAGGGCCGCCACCAGCCCGTCCCGTGAGGCGGACAACAGCAAGCCCGGCATGGCCGCATAGGCCCCGGGGCCGGCCCCTTCCACTTCCACTGCCAGCCAGATGGCCGGCACCAGCAATAGCAGCAGCCCGCCCACCAGCAGGCCCGCGGATACCGACACGGTCAACAACAGCACCCCACTGCCGGCCAACACCACCAGCACCGGCAGCCCCTGAAACAGGGCCGTGCGCCAACGCGACAGCGGCGTCAGTGCCCGCCAGCCCGACGTCGTCGCCCGTCGACTCCGGCTGCTGCGCTCCCGACCGCGTTCGGCCAGCACCGCACTGCCGATACCCATGGCCGGCAGCCCGCCCAGCAGTACCACGGCCACACTGATCCACAACGGCGGCAACAACGCCGCCAGTCCTGCCCAGATCAGGGCCACCGGCAGCCATTGCGGGGAAAAGGGGAAGCGCAGGTAACGATCCAGCTGCTGCCATAACGGGGTGCGGGACCGTTCCGCATCCGCAGCGGCAAGGGGCTGGTTACACAACAGACAATGGGCAACAGCCGATGGCCCATCCCCACCGTCCACACATTGCTGACACAGATGCAGACCATCATGCGGGCAATACCACAGCGCCGCCGTCCCCGGATGGTACTTGCAATAGTGATTCACTATGATGCCCCCAAGCTTGCCAGCGCTTGCGCGCCTTTTATGCCCGCTTGCCGGTGTCACCGGCAAAGGGGCGACACTGCGATCAAGCGCATTTTTATGCAACATACTTTATTCGTATTCTGCCCGGGTCTCTACTCATGCGCGATAGATTGCTGGCCCTGACCGCCGGCCTGCTGTTTCCCCTTGCCTTTGCCCCCTATGGCTGGGTGTTCCTGTTGCCGGTCAGCATCGGCTTGGGCTTCTGGACCCTGCAACGGGCAGGCAGCGCCCGGGATGCCCTGCTACGCGGTTGGCTCTATGGGCTGGGCATGTTCGGCTTCGGCGTTGCCTGGCTGCATGTTTCCATGCACGACTACGGCTTCATGCCCCTGTGGATGGCGGTGCCCTTCACCGGCATCTTTGCCGCTGTGATCGCCCTTTATTATGGCCTGACCTTTTACCTGAGCTGGAAGCTGGGCCGCTCGGCACTGGCGTTTGCCGGCCTCTGGGTGGTGCTCGACTGGGTGCGCGGCTGGCTGCTGACCGGTTTCCCCTGGCTCTACGCCGGCTATGCCCTGGTGGATACCCCGCTGGCCCGGCTGGCACCACTGGGCGGAGTCTGGCTGCTGACACTGGTGGCGGTACTGATGGGCGCCAGCGTGGTCATGCTGCTGCGTCGCCAGCGCCATGCCTGGCTGCCCGCGGCCCTCACGGTTGCCCTGATGACCGGCGCCCTGCTGATGCCCGACACGCCCTTTACCCATGCCAGTGGTCCCAGGCAGAAAGTGGCGCTGGTGCAGGGCAACATCCCCCAGGACATCAAGTGGCAGATGACCATGCGCAGTGCCACCCGCGAGATCTACCAGGACCTGACAGCACCGATCCCGGCGGACACCCTGGTGATCTGGCCGGAGTCCGCCATGATCGAGTTCTACCAGGACATCCACGGCTTTATCGATGATCAGGGCAAGGCGCTGGCTGACCGGGGTGGCGCCCTGATCACCGGCCTGCCCTGGCGTAGCGACAGCGACGCGGGTATCACTTACCACAACAGCATCGCCTCCATCGGCAAGGATGGCCTGCGCGGCGTCTACCACAAACAGAAGCTGGTGCCCTTCGGCGAGTACGTGCCCATGCAATCGCTGATTCGCGGCCTGATCCCCTTCTTCGATCTGCCCATGTCCGGGTTTACCCCGGGCAAACCCAGCCAGCCCAACCTGCGGGCCCTGGGCCATACGGTGGCGCCCTTTGTCTGCTACGAGATTCTTTACCCGGATCTGGTGGCCGAGCGCAGCCATAATGCTGACCTGTTGCTGACCATCAGCAACGATGCCTGGTTCGGCCATTCCGCCGGGCCGCATCAGCACTTCCAGATGGCTCGCCTGCGCGCCCGGGAAACCGGCCGCTGGCTGTTGCGCGACACCAACAACGGCATCACCGCCATCATCAACGAAAAAGGCCAGGTTACCGACCGCCTGCCCCAGTTCGAGCGTGGCGTACTCTACGGTGAATACCAGCCACGCCGTGGCCAGACCCCCTTCATGCGCTTTGGCATCGGCCCCTGGTTGCTGCTCTCGGCGGTGCTGATCGGCCTCGGCTATGCCCTGAGGCCACAAGTCCGGAGCGATATATAATATTTTAGAATAAGCTTATAACTAAATTTGACTTGGTCGTTTTTTGCCCCTATAACAGTGGTAATCGCACCCACTGTTACAGGAGGCAATCATGTCTCAACCACAAGTCAAAGCCTTTTTCGATCACGACACCAACACCGTCAGCTATGTGGTGACAGATCCGGCCACCAGCCACTGCGCCATCGTCGATTCGGTGCTGGATTACGCGCCCAATGCCGGCCGCACGGATCACGGCAGCGCCCGACAGATCGTTGATTATGTCCGCGAGCAGGGCCTGACCGTGGACTGGCTGCTGGAGACCCATGTGCATGCGGATCACTTGTCCGCAGCGCCCTGGATCCAGGAGCAGGTGGGCGGCAAGCTGGCCATTGGCGAACATATCCGCACGGTGCAGGACACCTTCGGCAAGATTTTCAACGCCGGCACCGAGTTTGCCCGCGATGGCCGCCAGTTCGACCACCTGTTCAAGGATGGCGAGACCTACAAGGTGGGCAACATCGAGGCCCGCGCCATCCACACGCCGGGGCACACGCCGGCCTGCATGAGCCACCTGATCGGTGATGCCCTGTTCGTGGGTGATACCCTGTTCATGCCCGATTACGGCACCGCCCGTTGTGATTTCCCCGGTGGCGATGCCCGCACGCTCTACCAGTCCATCCAGAAGCTGCTGGCCCTGCCGGACGAGACCCGCATGTTTCTCTGCCATGACTACCTGCCGGAGGGCCGCGAGGCGTTTGTCTGGGAAACCACCGTGGGTGATCAGCGCCAGCACAATATCCATGTCCACGAAGGGATCAGTGAGGAAGATTTCGTGAGCATGCGTGAATCCCGCGATGCCACCCTCGACATGCCACGCCTGATCCTGCCGTCAGTGCAGGTCAACATGCGCGCCGGCCACCTGCCGCCCGCCGAGGACAACGGCGTGAGCTATCTGAAGATCCCGCTTAACGCCCTGTAAGGAACCGGCCATGACCAACAAGCAGAACCAATGGGATGTCATCATCGTGGGCGGCGGCGCGGCGGGCATTGCCTGCTGCGCCAGCCTGCTCAAGCGCCGCCCGGACCTGGCCATCGCCATCGTTGAACCCAGCGACCGGCACTATTACCAGCCGGCTTTTACGCTGGTGGGCGCCGGCAGCTTTGAACCGGCGGCCACCTGCCGCAGCACCGCATCACTGATCCCGGACGGCGCCAAATGGGTGCGCTCCCGGGTGACAGTCATGGACCCGGCACAACAGCGTGTCGGCCTGGACGATGGCCAATCGCTCTATTATCGGGCACTGGTGGTGGCACCGGGGCTGGAACTCAATCTGGGCGCCATTGAAGGGCTGGAAGCCACCCTGGGCAGCAACGGGGTCTCCAGCAACTACCTGTTCGAGCTGGCGCCCTACACCTGGGAATGTGTCAGCCAGCTCAGACAGGGGCGCGCGCTCTTTACCCAGCCGCCCATGCCAATCAAGTGTGCCGGCGCCCCGCAGAAAGCCATGTATCTGTCCTGTCATCACTGGGAGCAACGAGGCTGCCTGAAGGACGTGGACGTGCAATTTCACAACGCCGGTGGCGTGCTGTTCGGTGTGGCAGATTTCGTCCCGCCGTTGATGGAGTACGTGAAGCGCTACCAGGCTCACCTGAATTTCAACAGCCAGCTGGTGGCTGTGGACGGCGGCGCCCGCCAGGCCCTGTTCCGGGATACGGATACCGAAGGGGCAAGCCACGACCGCTACGAGGACTTCGATTTTCTCCATGTGGTCCCGCCCCAGCGGGCCCCGCGCTTTGTTCGAGACAGCGAACTGGCCAACGACGCCGGCTGGGTCGCCGTGGACGAAGCGACCCTCCAGCATCCACGCTTTGACAATGTTTTCAGCCTCGGAGATGCCTGCGGCGCCAGCAACGCCAAAACCGCCGCCGCGGTTCGCAAGCAGGCGCCGGTGGTGGCGGAAAACCTGATCGCCATGCTCGCCGACAAACCGCTGACCGCCCGTTACGAGGGCTATGGGGCCTGCCCGCTGACGGTGGAAAAGGGCAAGGTGGTGCTGGCCGAGTTCGGTTACCAGGGGGTCCTGCAGCCCTCGTTCCCGCTCAACCCGACGGTGGCGCGCAAGAGCATGTGGTGGCTCAAGGCCAAGGCCATGCCACGCATCTATTTCGATCTCATGCTCAAGGGCCACGAATGGCTGGCCAAACCGGCACGCCTGTAAGCCATGAAAGGGTTACGTCACATCGCCGCCGGCCAGTGGCTGCGCCACTATAACCGTCAGACCGCCGCCGCGGACGGCGTGGCGGCGGTGATCGTCACCATCATGCTGATTCCCCAGAGCCTGGCCTACGCCATGCTCGCCGGCCTGCCGCCGGAGGTGGGACTGTACGCCAGTATCCTGCCGCTGGTGGCCTACGCCGTGTTCGGCTCCAGCCGCACGCTGGCGGTGGGGCCGGTGGCAGTGGCCTCGTTAATGACCGCCGCCGCCGCCGGCGAAGTGGCCAGCACCGGCAGCCCGGAATACCTGGCTGCGGCCATTATCCTGGCAGTGCTGTCAGGGCTGATGCTGGTGGCCATGGCGGTGCTGAAAATGGGCTGGATCAGCAACCTGCTGTCCCACCCGGTGGTCAGCGGCTTTATCACCGCCTCCGGCTTGCTGATCGCTGCCAGCCAGCTCAAGCACATGCTGGGCGTGCCACTTTCCGGCCACAACCTGCCGCAGTTGCTCGGTTCACTGACGCAACACCTTGGCGATAGCCACTGGCCCACGGTGGCACTGGGCAGCGCCGTGCTGATCTTTCTGCTCTGGGTGCGTCGTTACCTCAAGCCCCTGTTGCTGCGCCTGGGCCTGCCGCCCTTCAGTGCCGACCTGATCAGCAAGGCCGGGCCGGTGGTGGCCGTGCTGGGCTCCAGCCTGGTGGTCTACCAGCTGCAACTGCAGCAGGGCGGCATGGCCATTGTCGGCGACATTCCCAGGGGCCTGCCGGACTTCATGCTGCCGGCGCTGGATATGGCACTCTGGCAGCAGCTTGCCATCCCGGCCCTGCTGATCAGCCTGATCGGCTTCGTGGAATCCATTTCCGTGGCCCAGACCCTGGCCGCCAAGCGCCGTCAGCGCATTAACCCCAATCAGGAACTGATGGGCCTGGGCACCGCCAACCTGGCCAGCGCCTTCAGCGGCGGCTTCCCGGTAACCGGCGGTTTTTCCCGTTCCGTGGTCAACTTTGACGCCGGCGCACAGACGCCCATGGCCGGTGTCTTCACCGCTTTGGGCATCGCCCTCACCGCCCTCTTTCTGACCGGCTGGTTCACCTACCTGCCCAAGGCCACCCTGGCCGCCACCATCATGGTAGCCGTACTGACGCTGGTGGATCTGCGCGCTCTGGTACACACCTGGCGCTTCTCGCGGCTGGATTTCCTGGCCATGGCCACCACCATTGTCGGGGTACTCGGCTGGGGCGTGGAGGCCGGCGTACTGGCCGGCGTCAGCACCTCGCTGGCACTCTATCTGTGGCGCACCAACCAGCCCCATGTGGCGGAAATCGGCCTGGTCCCCGGCACCGAACACTTTCGCAATGTGCAGCGCCACCAGGTACGGGTCAGCCCCGGCGTGCTGGGCATGCGCATTGATGAATCCCTGTACTTCGCCAATGCCCGGCGGCTGGAAGACCAGATCTACGATGCGGCCCTGTTGCGGCCTCAGACTCGCCATGTGGTGCTCATGGGCGCGGCCATCAATCACCTGGATGCCAGTGCCGTGGACAGCCTGCTGAGCCTGAACCAGCGCCTGCGCGACGCCGGCATCACCCTGCACCTGTCGGAGATCAAGGGGCCGGTGATGGACCAGCTCAAGCATACCGAACTGCCTGATCAGCTGAGCGGAAACATCTTCCTGAGCCATTACCAGGCGATACAGGCACTGGCCCCGGATTGCCTGGCAACACGCGACAGTGCCTCTTGCAGCCCGGCTGTGCAGCGTTAAGCTAGAGCGACATTTTCAAGGAGTCTTCATGGTTACCATCAAACGTCTGACCGACACCCTCAGCGTCGCGCCGCAACTGCGCCCGGAAGACATGGCCCAGCTGGCCGAGGCCGGTTTCAAGACCATTATCAACAACCGCCCGGATGGCGAGGCGGAAGATCAGCCCAGCAGCGCCGAAATGGCCGCCGCAGCCCAGGCCGCCGGGCTCGAGTATGCCTACCAGCCGGTGGTGGGCAGCAACATCGCCGAAACCGATATCGACGGCTTCGATGCCATCGTCACCCTGGCGGAAACGCCGGTGCTGGCCTTCTGCCGCACCGGTACCCGTTGTACCACCCTGTGGGCCCTGACCCAGGCGGAAGCCCTGGACAATGACACCATCGTGTCCACCGCCCAGCAGGCCGGCTATGACCTGAGCGGCCTGGTATCACGCCTGGACCAGCGACGGAACGGCTGATATGGCCGCCACGCCACGGTGGCTTCGCTGGCTGCCGGCCAGCGAATGGCTCAGCGGTTACACCCGCCAGGATGCCAGTGGCGATGCCCTGGCAGCACTGATCGTCACCATTTTGCTGGTCCCCCAGGGGCTGGCCTATGCCCAGCTGGCCGGCATGCCGCCGGTCACCGGGCTCTACGCCAGCATGCTGCCGCTGATACTGTACGGCCTGTTTGCCAGCAGCCGGGCCCTGGCGGTGGGGCCCGCCGCCCTCACCTCACTGATTACCCTGTCCGCCGCCGGCAGCCTGGCCCGCGGCGACAGTGCCACCTTCATGGCCGCGGCCATGGTCTTGGCCATTCTTTCCGGCGCGCTACTGGTACTGATGGCCGTACTGCGCATGGGCTGGCTCACCAATCTGCTCAGCCACCCGGTGATCGTCGGCTTCATCAGCGGTTGCGGCCTGCTGATTGCCACCAGCCAGCTGCCCCACATGCTGGGTATCAACGTTGCCGCCCATGACTTTATCGGCCTGTGGCAGGGCCTGCTCACCGAATGGCCCCGGTGGCAAAGCACCACGGTAGTGATGGCCGGCCTGGCGCTGGCCTGCCTGCTGTTGCCCCGCTGGCTGGGCACACAACTGCAAAAACGCACACGCTGGCGGGAAACCGGCAAACTGTTGGGCAAACTGGGGCCGCTGGTGGCGGTGGCGTTAACCACCCTGATCAGCGCCGCCGCCCAGCTGAACCATCATGGCCTGGCCGTGGTTGGCACACTGCCCGCCGGGCTGCCGGCGTTGACCTTGCCGTCCCTGCCACTGCAACACTGGCTGGACCTGGCCGGCCCCGCCGCCCTGCTGGCACTGATCGGTTTTGTGGAATCGATTACCCTGGCGCAGGCGCTGGCCGCCCGCAAACGCCAGCGCATCCGCCCCAACCGGGAGCTCATGGGCCTGGGGCTGGCCAATGTCATCAGCGGCCTGTCCGGGGCCTTTGCCGTCACCGGCAGTTTTTCCCGTTCCACGGTCAGCCAGGATTCCGGCGCCCGCACCCCGCTCACCGGCATTCTGGCCGCCGCCGGCATTGCCCTGGTGGCGCTGTGTTTTACCCGCGCCTTTTTCTACCTGCCCCAGGCCACCCTGGCGGCCATCATCGTGGTGGCGGTGCTGCCATTGGTGGAGCTGGGGGAGCTGAAACACCTGTGGCGTTTCAGCCGCGCCGACAGCCTGGCCATGGCGGCCACCCTGCTGGGCGTGCTGACCATCAGCGTGCAGGCCGGCCTGATCATCGGTGTGACGCTGTCACTGGCCCTGTTCCTGTGGCGCACCAGCCAGCCCCATGTGGCCGAAGTGGGCCGGGTGCCGGGCACCCAGCACTTTCGCAATGTGCAACGCCATGAGGTGGAAGTCAGCGCCCATGTGCTCGCCATGCGTGTGGACGAATCGGTGTGGTTCGGCAACGCCCGGCAGCTGGAAGACCTGATCTATGACAGCGCCATGCAGCGCCCGCAGGTTCGGCAGGTGATCGTGCAGTGCTCGGCCATCAACCACCTGGATGCCAGCGCCGTGGATAGCCTGAAAAGCCTCAACGATCGGCTTGCCCATGCCGGCGTGGTGCTCAATCTCTCGGAGGTGAAAGGCCCGGTGATGGATCTGCTCAAACGCACCGAGATTCCCGAACAGCTCACCGGCCAGATCTTTCTCAGCCATCACCAGGCGATGGAAACCCTGGCCGCCGAGAGCCCCTGATATACCGCTATCCTCCAGGGGGTCGGTCAGAAATAACGCAGCTGGTACCAGGCCAGGGCGAGCCACTCGTACCAGATCTCCGGCACCATGGAGAGCGCCCCCGCGGATGGCACCCAGGCCTGCCGGGGCAAGCGCCTGGCCCAGCTCGGGTGCGCCAGCATGCCCTGGTGGCGAAAGCACAGCAGCGCCCGCGACAGGTGCGAGCGGTCACTGACCAGCCAGATTTCGTCAATGCCGCGCAGGGTCAGCACATCGACGCTGTAACGGGCATTTTCCCAGGTGTTGCGGCTGGCGCTTTCCTCGATCACGGTGACGCCGGGCCAGCGCCGCCGCACGGCGGTGGCCATCAGTGACGCCTCGGAAGGCTGGCCCGGATGGCGGGCGCCCTTCTGCCCGCCGCTGACCAGTAGCGGCAACCCCTCGCGCTCGGCCAGCTCGGCGGCATGGCGCAGCCGGCGCAGGCCCCGGTCAGAAAGCCGGTAGCGCCCCCGCTGGTAACGTCGCCCGGCACCCAGCACCACCACCGCCTGGGGGCGAACCACGGGCTGGCGAGCCGGCAGCGGCGGCAACATGCCCCGCACTACCGCCGGCAGGGTGGCCCCGACCAGGACCAGCAATACCAGCCAGGTCAGCAGCATGCCCGTCTCCATCCGCTGGCCATGAAAAATTCCCCGGCTCGCCGCCGCCGTGATTGAGAAATCCGCCCCAAGCTCATGTATCCTATGTCCCCTTCGCCAACCGCGATGTTCCCCTCGCGATGTTTTTGTTTTTGTGACCCGTGACTTGTAATTAGTAGAGACCCGATGGACGCACAGTATCGCCCCGAACAGATCGAAGCCCAAGCCCAGAGCTTCTGGGAAGACAACCAGAGCTTCAAGGTGACCGAAAAGCCCGGCCAGGAAAAGTTCTACTGCCTGAGCATGTTCCCCTACCCGTCCGGCCGGCTACACATGGGCCATGTGCGCAATTACACCATCGGTGACGTGGTCAGCCGCTACCAGCGCATGCTGGGCAAGAACGTGCTGCAGCCCATGGGCTGGGATGCCTTCGGCCTGCCCGCCGAGAACGCCGCCATCAAGAACAAGGTGGCGCCGGCCAAGTGGACCTTCGAGAATATCGACTACATGAAGGGCCAGCTCAAGCGCCTGGGCTTCGGTTACGACTGGGACCGGGAGCTGGCTACCTGCACCCCGGAATACTATCGCTGGGAACAGTGGTTCTTTACCAAGCTTTATGAAAAGGGCCTGGTGTACCGCAAGCAGTCCACCGTCAACTGGTGCCCCCACGACATGACCGTGCTGGCCAACGAGCAGGTTATCGACGGCTGCTGCTGGCGCTGCGACACCCCGGTGGAGCAGAAGAACATTCCCCAGTGGTTCATCAAGATCACCGATTATGCCGACGAGCTGCTCAACGATCTGGACCAGCTGGACGGCTGGCCGGAGCAGGTCAAGACCATGCAGCGCAACTGGATCGGCCGCTCCGAAGGGGTGGAACTGACGTTCGCCATCGAGGGTGAAGACCCGCTGCGCGTCTACACCACCCGCCCGGATACCCTGATGGGCGTCAGCTATGTGGCGGTGGCCGCCGGCCACCCGCTGGCGCAGAAAGCCGCCGCCGGCAATGCCGACATCGCCGCTTTCGTGGAAGAGTGCCAGCACACCAAGGTGGCCGAAGCCGACATGGCCACCATGGAGAAAAAGGGTATCGCCACCGGCCTCACCGCCACCCATCCGATCAGCGGCGAGCCGGTACCGGTATGGATCGCCAACTTCGTGCTGATGAGCTACGGCACCGGCGCCGTCATGGCGGTGCCTGCCCACGACCAGCGCGACTTCGAATTCGCGCAAAAATATGACCTGCCCATCAACCAGGTGATCGAGCCGGCCAACGGTGAAACCATCGATCTGGGCAACCAGGCCTTCACCGAAAAGGGCACGCTGGTGAACTCCGGCGAATTCAGCGGCAAGACCTCCGCCGAGGCCTTCGACGCCATCGCCGCCTGGCTCACCGAGCGCAACCTGGGCGAGAAGAAGGTCAACTACCGCCTGCGCGACTGGGGCGTCTCCCGCCAGCGCTACTGGGGCGCACCGATTCCCATGGTGGAAACCGAAGACGGTGAACTGCACCCCACCCCGGCAGACCAGCTGCCGGTGATCCTGCCCACCGACGTGGAAATGGACGGCGTCAACAGCCCCATCAAGGCCGACCCGGAGTGGGCCAGGACCACCTTCAACGGCCAGCCGGCGCTGCGCGAAACCGACACCTTCGACACCTTCATGGAATCCAGCTGGTACTACGCCCGTTACTGCTGCCCGCAGAACGACCAGGCCATGCTGGACCCGGCCGCCGCCAACTACTGGCTGCCAGTGGATCAGTATATCGGCGGCATCGAGCACGCCATCCTGCACCTGCTGTATTCGCGCTTCTTCCACAAGCTGCTGCGCGACAGCGGCCTGGTGGAATCCGACGAGCCCTTCAAGCAACTGCTGTGTCAGGGCATGGTGCTCAAAGACGGCGCCAAGATGTCCAAGTCCAAGGGCAACACTGTGGATCCGCAAACCATGATCGAGGAATACGGCGCCGACACCGTGCGCCTGTTCATGATGTTCGCGGCGCCGCCGGAACAGTCACTGGAATGGAACGATGCCGGCGTGGAAGGCGCCCACCGTTTCATCAAGCGTCTGTGGCGGCAAGTGGCCGACCATGTCAGCGGTGGCGCCTGTATCGCACTCGATAAGGCCGCGCTGGATGACGCCGGCAAGGGCCTGCGCCGCAAGACCCACGAAACCATCCAGAAGGTCAGCGACGACTACGGTCGCCGCGCCACCTTCAACACCGCCATTGCCGCGGTGATGGAACTGGTCAACGAGATCAGCAAGTTCGAGGCCGGCGACGACGCTGGCCGCGCGGTGCGTCAGGAGGCCCTGGAAGCCGCCGTGCTGCTGCTGTCCCCGATCATTCCCCATGCCGCCCACAGCCTCTGGCAGGCTCTAGGCCATGCCGACCCGGCGCTGGATGCTACCTGGCCCCAGGTAGATGAAAGCGCCCTGGTGAAGGACACCGTGGAGCTGGTGGTGCAGGTCAACGGCAAGGTACGCGCCAAGCTGGCGGTACCGGCCAGTGCCGACAAGGCGGCACTGGAAGCACTGGCCCTGGAAGAGGAAAACGTGCAACGCTTTATCGACGGCAAGACGGTGCGCAAGGTGATTGTGGTACCGGGCAAGCTGGTCAATATTGTTGCCAACTAACGGAACTGACTGATGCGATTGCTCCGCCCTTTTCTGGTCCTGCTGCTGACGGTCTGGCTAAGTGCCTGCGGCTGGCAGCTGCGTGGCGCCACCCAGACGCCATCCCTGGACACGGTCACGCTGAAAGGCGCCAGCGCCCAGTTGCGCTATCCGCTGGAAGACAAGCTGGAAGACGAAGGCGTACTGGTCCATAACGAATCGCCCTACATTCTGGTGATCGAGGACGAGGACTGGAGCCGACGCACCGCGGCGGTGGATGACCAGGGCCGGCAGGCGGAAATCGAGCTGCGCTACCAGATTGTCTGGCACCTGGAGAGCCGCGACAGCGGCGCCCTGCTCACCGCTCCCAAACGCCTGATGGCTCTGCGCAGCTTTGCCTGGTACCCGGACAATGCCACCGCCTCCTCCGATGAAGAGCAGCTGGTGCGCGAAGACCTGTACGACGACATCATCGTGCGCCTGATCAACCAGCTGGCCGCCGCCACCCAGGGCTGGGAAGTGAACTGATGCGACTGCGCCCGGAGCAGCTGGCCAAGCACCTGTCCCAGTCCCTGCTGCCGGTCTATCTGGTGGCCGGTGACGAGCCCCTGCAACAGGGAGAACTGCTCGACACCCTGCGCCAGGCGGCCCGCGAACAGGGCTTTGACGAACGACAGCGCTTCAGCAGTGACACCGGCATCGACTGGAATGCCCTGCTCAACGAATCCCAGAGCATGAGCCTGTTCGGCGGACGTCGGATTCTCGAACTGGTGCTGGGCGAAAAGCGCCCGGACAAGGCTGGCAGCCAGATCCTGCGCGACATGCTGGCCTCCCCCAGCCCCGACACCCTGTTGCTGATCCGCTGCTCGCGGCTGGACCGGCGCAAGGACTGGAACAGCGCCTGGGTCAAAGCGGTGGATGAAGTGGGCGCCGTGATGGAAGTCTGGCCGGTGGAAGGCCCGGCCCTGCGCAGCTGGCTGCAGGAGCGACTGACCAGCCGCGGACTGCACGCCAATGACGATGCCATGGCGCTGCTGATCGAACGCAGCGAGGGCAACCTGCTGGCCGCCGCCCAGGAAGTGGACAAGCTCGCCCTGCTGGTGGAAAACGGTCAGGTAAGCCCGGAAGACGTGCAGCAGGCGGTGGGGGATTCCAGCCGCTACTCGCCCTTCGACCTCACCGAAGCCACCGCCCAGGGCGACGCCCAGCGCGTCATGCACATCATCCAGACCCTGCGCGCCGAGGGCGTGGAACCCCCGGTGCTGCTGTGGGCCCTGAGCCGCGACATCCGCACCCTGGACAGCCTGATCGGCGGCGGTCCGCCGCCGCGCCTGCCACCGCAGAAGGCCCGCGCCATGCAGGCCCAGGCCCGTCGCCTCAACGCCCGCCAGCTGCAGGCGGCCCAGGCCAGTGCCATCCGTGCCGATCAGTGCATCAAGGGCATGGCCAAGGGCGACCCGTGGCAGTACCTCACCTCCCTGGCCCTGCGCCTGGCTGGCCAGCCCCTGCCGCGCAGCATGGAACGCTAATCCCCGGAGACAGTCCCCGTTCGGTCGCAAAAGCAATTTGTCCCAATCTGCCATCACTCAATGGCACAATTCTGCTAGCCTGTGAGCCTTCAGTCATAACCAGCCAGAACAACAATGAGCGAACCCCGCGACACGTCATCGATCAGCTTTACTGCGCTCTACACCGGCCACGTGTGGACCCGTGACGGCCTTTCCGCCCCCTTCTTCCGCACCCGGGGCGGCGCCTTTCTGTACGGTGCCCTGGCGCCCTTCGAGTACATTGGCCGCAAGGTGGTGGGCGGCAACATCCGCACCTTCCTGCTGCAACGCCACCATCTGATCGACCATCGTCTGCACCAGCTGATTGCCGAAGGAACCACCCAGGTGGTGGAAATTGCCTGCGGCCTGTCACCGCGGGGTCACCGCTTCTGTCAGCAGTACCCGGAACTCACCTACATCGAAACCGACCTGCCGGACATGGCGCGCCGCAAGGAAAGCCTGCTGCGCGCACAGGGTCTGCTCAGCGACCGCCACCGCGTGCAACCGATCAACATCTTTGCCGACGAAGGCGAACTGAGCCTGGCCCATGTACTGGGCCAGCTGGACACCAACAAACCGGTGGTGGTGATCACCGAAGGGCTGGTCAACTACTTCCCGCTAGCCGTGATTTCCGCTTTCTGGCGCAAACTGGCAGACGCCCTGCGCGCCTTCCCCGCCGGCACCTACCTGACCGACAACTACCCGCTGTACGAAGGCATGCCCTTCTACCGCACCCTGAAGACCCTGGGCAACATGCTGGGCACCATTTCCCGCAGCCAGGTGGGTTTTCATTTCCACTCCGACCCGCAGGCCATCAGCCACTTCGAAAGTCTGGGCTTCGACCGGCTGACCATCCACAACCCGGCGGAGTATTACGATGCCCTGCCGATCCCCAAAACCCGCGGCAACCCCATGGTGCGGATACTGGAAGCAACCACGGGAAGGCTCCCAAAGGAAAACCCGTAAGGCTATACTGAAGCAGAAGCGGTAGTTTCCTAGTGGAAAGGTTGCGGGCCATAATGGCCAGCATGATCCGGTTCGAGTCCGGCGCCGCTTCATCTTATTCTTCATCGCCAATGATCCGCCCTTCAGACACTAGCCTGCTGGTGAAAACCGGCGGGCCGATCAGTGTGCGAGGCTTCACCAGGACACCCTCCCACGGACAGGCGCAACACGGGTTTTGTAGAGCCCGGCTTTGCACAGCCCCCAGTCGTTGACCACTACACCCAGTCCTTGAGGGTCGTCTACAAGCAGTGCCTCATTCAAGAGAACGCATATAAGACGGCATTATCTCCAGAAAAATTCAGACTCGAAGAACATCCTATACATGCAGCCACACCCGAATATCCAAAGGCTCCCAGTGTTCCGCATGATCCAGCACGGCTAACACCTCGGCGGATAACCGTCCTCCCTGGTCCATCAGGGCAGCAGACACCGCATTACCCCGGCGTGGCAAATAGCCGAGCTTGTGATTCTTCCAGAAGACTTCGACCGCAAGGTGATCATGGGGGTTCTCCGGTTGCCTGCGCAAACTCAAGGCATCTCCGGGGCCCAGCAACATCGCCACACCACTAAAAGCGTAATAACCGGAACCGGCGATTCGAGTATCCATCAACCGAAACCTTTGTTCCTTTCCTCTCGAACGCACCACCACCGGAGCTATTACCCCGGATACCGTCCCGGAAAACAGCAACTGCAATACTCTTCGTCTGTTCATGATCCTCCCCAAACGCTGTTCCATTTTCTTCACCACCAACCCTGCCACCCCAGCTGCCCTCAAAATGGCACTCACCCTATGTACAGTATTTCCAGTTGGCTTCTGGGAACGAATCATCCCAATCGCACGTTTACGTCAGGGCAGCCACCCCTCTGGTGCGGAACAACATCTCCGCCAGCCGGGGGCTGAGACGCGTGGCGATATTGGCCTCGCTGCCCGCCTTTTTCGGTGAGTCGCCGAGGTTATCCAGAGCTTTTGCTGTACCAGTAACTAGAGGGTGTTATCCGAGGCCATGACTATCTCGCAGAGCGGTAAGTCTCCGCCAGGCCCGACTAAAGGTGGGACAGAACGTCGCCCATTGCCCGTCGTGGCGTTACGCCCAATGATCGAAACAATGAGCCAGGGTGAGTAGCGTGATTCGCAGCGTTGGGTAACGGTGCCCCTGATCTCGCGGAGTTTACAGATTGTTGCACCGACGCCTGGCCAGCACCAGATACTCGAACAGCCGCAAAAGCGGTCGGGCGAACAGCCAGTACAGACCATAAAATACGTACCCGAGGCCCACCAAGCCCCAGGCGATTGCGCCTAGCGCGGCGACAGCGCCTATGAATATTGCAATGCTGCAAATCAACACGTCCACAGGGAGAGGGCCAGTGCGTTTTCAGGCACGGCGGTTGCGGCGCAGTAGAAGTTCCACCGCGCCGGGTTGCATGGGGTCGCACCAATCGTAGTTCGCCAGCAGTCTGCTCTGACGGTGGAGCCGTTTTGCAGCCCATCTGTCGATAGTAGGGAAAACGGGAACAAGTAGCAGACACAGGGCCATAAACGCCAGCGTCAGACTGAGCCCAAGGCCGAGAATCAAACCGACAAATGCCAGCATGCCAATGCCCTGTTTTGCTTATTGTTGGCTTGATCATAGCAAGCCCTACTCGTCGGCTCCACTGCGCAGGCGCGCTACCTCATGGCGGCTTCTACTCGCTCAGGTAGGCGGCCCGAGCGCGGGGCATGGCGGCGCTGGCGAAGGCATCGGGGTTGGGGCGGGAAAGCCTGTAAAAACCCTGAAGCTTGGCTATGACACAATGATGAAGGTGCTACAAAGCCTGGATGTAAATGTAGTTTGACGCCTGTTCACCAGCAAGGTCGTTGCACGCTCACAATGCTACTCATTTAAGCATTAGGGTACCTAAGGGGCTTTTCAACAGCCTGCCCCTCACGCTTGCCAGCCTGTTTATCCCCGCAGGTGCGGGGAACAGTCGATTAGGGCAGGCCCTCGAATGCTCCAATCCGGTTTATCCCCGCAGGTGCGGGGAACAGCCTCCCCCATTTCCTGCGATGAAGGAAATGCGCGGTTTATCCCCGCAGGTGCGGGGAACAGCCAAATAATACGGTCATATGCATTTAGCAAATCGGTTTATCCCCGCAGGTGCGGGGAACAGCTGCACCACTCGCATGGCGTCCCGGCCCACTCCGGTTTATCCCCGCAGGTGCGGGGAACAGAACACCCCGCCCATCATGCCGTCATGGGTGCGCGGTTTATCCCCGCAGGTGCGGGGAACAGAACTGCAGGCGCTTCAGAACGCTGTGCGCGTCCGGTTTATCCCCGCAGGTGCGGGGAACAGGGTGGCCCTGGCCGCCGCTTTGGCCAGCGAGGCGGTTTATCCCCGCAGGTGCGGGGAACAGCTGGATCGGCTGGCTGGCTCATTTTGTGCAGCCGGTTTATCCCCGCAGGTGCGGGGAACAGGCGCATCTTCCCTAGTGACGCGGGTTTTAATGCGGTTTATCCCCGCAGGTGCGGGGAACAGCTTCGGGCGTCGGCCATAGCGCGGCACGTTCTCGGTTTATCCCCGCAGGTGCGGGGAACAGAACGCATCCTCATAGCTCATGCGCTCGTCGCCCGGTTTATCCCCGCAGGTGCGGGGAACAGTCTAAATATACATGGCTGATTTATAAGGGAAAACACTCCCTTTCAAAATCCACCAGCCATATCGATCAAAATATAGCCAGATTTTTAAAGAGCGTTTTCGGTTGAAGATCCCTTATTCAGGATCGGGCAGAAAGGAAACCAGGCGCAGGCCATCGTAGTCGATGGGCACACGCCGGTTTTCACCGCAGGTCTGGAAGTCAAAGCCGGATTCGGTATTGGTGGCCCAGCTCATGGCGACATTACCATCCTCCACCATGGCTTCCACTTGTTCCCAAATCATCTCCCTGACCCGCTTGCTCACATCGCCCACGTATACACCGGCGCGTATTTCCAGTAGCCAGATAGCAAGCCGACCACGCAGCCGGGGCGGGACGTTCTCGGTTACCACCACCAGCATGCTCATTATTGGCTCCGGTGGCCGTCATCACCCAAGGACTTGGGCTCGGGAATGGCTGGCGGTTGGCTGTCCTCGGGCGGCTCCGGCGGCGTGATGCCTCCGGCGGCCAGTACCTCTTCAATGGCGGGAATAATTTTCTTGAGCAACCTCGTTTCTCTGAACGAATCCCGGCAAGCCACACGCACGGCTCTATCCGGCGAAGATGGTTTCTGGGCGGCAATGCGAAAGGCGACGGGCACCACGGTATCGAACTTGAAAAGATCAGCAATATCGTAGACGAAGGACAGAGGTTTGCCGGAATGGATAAATCCGACTGCGGGTGCATACCCGGCCGCCAATACCGCCGCTTCCGTCACACCATAAAGGCAGGAGGTCGCGGCACTAAGGCATTGGTTGGCTATATCCGCCTTATCCCATTGTTTGGGATCATAGCGACGACCATGCCATTCTACCCCATATTGCTGGGCCAAGAGCTGATAGGTCTTTCGAACCCTGGCGCCTTCGATACCACGCAACTGGTCCACGCTCCGGCGCTCCGGTGCCGGCTCGCCAAAACGTATCTCGAACATCTTGCGTACCACTTTGAGACGCAAGCCTTCATCCAGGGCCAGGCTGGCCTGATAAAGCAAACGATCCGAGCGAGCGCCGCCAGGCTGCCCACTGGCATAAAGTCGCACGCCGGCTTCCCCCACCCAAATCAGCAGGGTGCCGGTGATCGCTGCCAGTTTCACGGCGGCATGGGAAACGCGCGTGCCCGGCTCCAACATGATGCAGGCCACCGAGCCCACGGGAATGTGCTTGCGTTCACCGTGAACTTCGTCCACCACCACGAAAGCGCCATCCTTCACATCAATGCGTCCGTAGGACACAAAAATCATGGAAGTGCGCTCTTTCATGGGGATGGGCTTGAGCGGAATGAAAGCCATGCGCTAGCCTCGCCGCACCATGAGCATGCCGCACCCAAAGGCGCGGCTACGGCCCACGCCATTGAACAAGGCGTCGCGTAGACGCTCCGGGTCAGCCACGGTGATCACGCCTTCATAATCCACGGAGGAAAAACAAATTTGCCGTTGCTTGCGTTGCCATTGGTGTTGACGGTAACCGCTTAACTGAAGTGCGCTATCCAGCGAAAAACCCCAATCTTCACTGCGGTTTCTTAACCATTGTTCAGCGCCGGCATCCATGGCCTCGCTGACTTCCCAGGGCGAATCCCGGCCTTGCTGCCGACACTGCCACTTGGCGTCCATCAACACATCATGGCGGCGGGAGCGTGCCTCACCATCGTGCTTACGGGCCACCGTGGGGTTGGCGCGCAACTTGAACAGTAACCGATCTCCTTTTGATAACTGCGGGTCAAAGGGTTTGCTTTGGCACTCCAGCAACCCCGATACCGGTTCAGGCTCACGTGACGACAACACATAAAATAGCGGTAACCCCCGTGGGGATTCCCGGGAATCCAGTTGGTCTTTTTCCATCTCCTGACGAAACAGAAAAGGCCGCTCTTCCTCTTGTGTGAACAGCCGCCATAGCAACTGATGGTTCGCGTAGGCATCGCCCGACAGCAACTTCACCAGAGCGTTACGGTCGAGCCCTTGAGTCGCCACTCTAACGCGGGATAAATACATCAGCCCTCCTCCCTGAGACGTGCATGGTGCTCCTGGCGGCTACCGAATTGCCAACGTTCCCGACTGATCACATCGTCCGATGGTTGGCGGGTGTCCTGCACGGCAATATCACCGGCATCGCCCTCCCAGTAGAAATCCACAGTCTTCGGCAAATGCAGCCAGCGGCTTTGCTGGTCGCAAATGCGCGGCGGCACCACCGCGAAGGCTTCACGCAACCCGTTCGCCTGGACTTTTTGCGGAGCCAACGGCACTGCCAACGGGCACGCCTTGCGGCCCAGGTAAGGCGTGAATACTGGAGCGCGCAAAGCGGCTTCCAGTTCATCCAGGTTCCAGTCACTATGTTCATTAAGCAATACGGCCACCTGCCACAAACCATCCTGACGATATTCGCGGCTGGAAAGCACGGTGTTAAGCTTATCCTTGGGCACGGACAATTCATCCTTGCGGGTGAAGTAGCGGGCCTTTTTGTCCCGGCCAGGCACCTGCACAGTGTGATAATCACGCATGAGGCGACCGGCACTATGCTGCTTTACCGCAAAGCGCACGGATGACGCCAACGCCTGCTGCCCAGGGCCGTCATCCCGGCGAATACCCAAGGCTGCCGCCAGCAACCCCAACAGGGCGGCTCGGCCCGGATGGTCCGAGCTGGGCCGGGTCTCCCCCACTGCCGGCGCTCCCCAGCTGGCCAGGGGGCCATATAGTTGGAAAATCAACGCTTCCATCAGGCACCTCCTAGTCCTTTTTTAGAAAGTCCATCAGCGCCTGGAAGCTGCCTTCCCCGGTATGGGCGTTCAGGCTGTAGCGTTGATCGGCACATTCGCCATACACCTGGTCGAAGCGCTGGGTCTGCTCTTCCAAGCAAGTAATGGCATCCGCTGCCTGATCCTGGCTCTGCACTGGCTTGAGAAACGCCACCGACAGGGAACGCGGCTGTTGCGAACCCTTTTCCGCCATGACATAAGACGCATAGGCCCGTGAGCCAAAGCTGTTCTGTTTACCGGTGGGGGACACCTTGATGGCCGCTTCGGCCAGAGCCGCGATGGCCTTGTCCGCCAACGCCTCGTCGCCACTGAGGTTATCGATCAACTGGTCGCGGTTGATGCAGACATAGCTGTAAAACAGGCCGGCGGCGAAACCGGTTTCGCCGATATGAGCAGCACCCCGGTCTTCGTCACCATTATTGAGATCGTCGACAGCGGTGAAGTAGTCGTCCTCGATGACCACCGGATGGACTGTAATGGCGTGAGCCACCTGGCATGCCGCCTCCACGTTAAAAGCAGGATCCTCCGCCAACATCCGACCGAACAAGGCAATATCCGCCGCCGCCGGATTCTTGCGAAGCAACGCCAACTCTTCCTTTTCTGGTGCCCGATTTTCTTCAATCAGAGTATCGGTTAGAGCATCCACGGCCTGGCGCTCCTCCGGGCTGATATGGGCCAGCTGCGACAGTTCCACGCTGTCCTTTTCCAGCTTGCCGAACACATCGGCAATGTCAGCAGCCCACTTTTTCGCCTTGCCGTCTGCAATGCCTCCGTCCTGCAAGCGCTTCTCAACCTCCAGGCCCAGCCGCTTTGTACGGGTACCCAAGTTCCCAGCCAAGGATTCCTGAAACAGGTCGGAAGTACGCCAATGGCGCTTGAGCGATTGCGAGGATACTCGCAGCCGCTCGGCACCGCCCATGAAGGCAGTCTTGGGCTTACCCAGGTCATCCCGGTTCAGGTTGGCCGGCGGGTATGAAGTGAGAAGGTGCAGTTGAATAAAAGTGCTCATGATGTCAGTCCTTTGTGCTTTTCTCTTCGTCGAAGAAGGAGTTACTTGTCGTAGGCGTTTACCGCCGTGAAATACTCTGTCGCCCAACGCACCGCCAGGCGGTCCATGGGCCGGGAGCCCTGATTGCTTTGTTGCTCCTGGAACCAGTGCAGGATGTTGTCCGTCAGGGACAGCACCGGGGCAGTCTTGTTGATCAACGCCAGTGCGCGACGAAGCCGCATCAGAAAATCATCGCCGCTACGACTTTTTTGCAGTTGCGCGAAACGCATTTCGCTCATATAGGGTTTGCCGGTTTTTTCTTTCTGCTCTCCCAGCCTTCGCGCAAACGAAACATCTTTCGCCGCAGGCTGCTCACGTACGTCCGCCAGAGCGGCGGCGACACAAGCCCAGGCCAGCATATCTCTATCCCGCCGCTCGCTGGTTTGCGCCAACGCCTGCCACAGATGTCTAAAGCCTTCCGTTAGCAAGACTGCATCCAGCGTCTCACTACGCCGCAACTCGGCGCGGGCGCCCCGCTGCTCCTCCAGTTGCCGCCACCACTTCAGCACCGCGTCTCGGGTAGCGGATTCCTTAATACGAAAATAAAACGGAGCATCACTCATGCGGTTTCTCCTTGTTTCTTACTGGCCGCTTGCTGGCCGTTGTCATCCAGACGTCCGGTCTTGCGGAAGGCTTTTGCTTCTTTTCCGGTGTGGAGCTTCTTGCGGAAGGTATTACGCGCCTTGGTAATGCGTTTCATATCCAACTGTTCTGCCGGGCCACTGAGGGCAAAATCATCAAACAGGGCCGCGGCCTGGCGGGTAACGGCTCGATACCAGCTTGCTGCGAGCTCGGACGGGAACCGCTGCGGTGGCGCGTCGCCTGTCAGCAATTCACCCAGTTCCATAAGATGCTGATAAAAAACCTGTTCCGTGGCCTCCCACAGTGACGCACCGATGTAACTGACATCCCCCTTGGCGTCCTTGGGCCGGCTGAACCAGGCTTCCTTGACCTGGGCTTGCAACAGTCGGGCGCTGCTGTCCGTGAGTTCAATCATTTGCCGTAGCCACCGCTGAGCCAGGTCTCGCTCACCCTCTTCCAAGGCCAGAAGCGGCATATGCGCGCCGTACCAGCACCGGGGTTTCATATTGTCCATGTCATAGCCGAACACCCAAAGACCGGCGACTGTTGGTAGTTCTACGTCAAAATCATCCGCTTTATCGCACTTGTCCGCATAATCCAGCACCACCGGCGCAGGCAGAAAGCCCTTTTCTTTTTCATCCTTCATGGTCAGGGCTTCCCAGTAGCGATAGCCCAGGCCGTCCGTTTGCGCTTTGCGGGAGTACGGCAATTGTTCCGGCTTTTTGGGATCAAAGCGGTAAGGAGTGAGCGGGTGCGTCCAGGGGCCATCATAATTAAACCCGTAGTTTTTCGTGCGCAGCGAAGAAACATCGTATTCGCTCTGCCGTCCACAGAGATCACACTCGCAGGCCGCCGCTTCAATATTGAGTCGGATACGCCGAGGCATCGCCCAAAATGGATGAAGAGGATGGACGTCCTCCGGCGTCGTTTTTTGCCCCTTGTCGCTGACCCTGGTTTCTCCAAGCCAGGGAAAGACCTTGGAATCGGAAGTGCCGGGCGGCTCATAAGTCCAGCTATCCGTGTCCCGGACGTTAAGCCAAAGCCGGTGCCAGAGAGGACGGTCTGAGTCAGCGGGCATAACCAGCGTAGTCAGGGGGCCACCGCCGCGTAGCCCGGTCCTATACCCCTTTCCTCCAGCCGGAGCATTAATCTGCAACGTGAATAGCGCCATGGCAGCGCAATCCAGGCACAATTGTTCCACCCGACCTGCTTTTACAAAGTGATCGGTATTGTTCTTTATGGTGGAAGCGCCAGGGGAATCAATCAGCAACCCCGCAATATCAGTCGCTTTTTCATCGGCTAGCGAATCGAGGTCCTGCATAAACGCCGGTCCCTCGCTGTCCAACTCAAAGCCTGGCTTCCACTTTTCCAACATTTCCTGGCAAGACGCCAAGGACGGGGGAGTTTGATACCTCTTCACCCATGCATCCTTGTCTTCCGGTGCCATGGCTGTTTGCAAAAGACCAATCAGAAACTGATACGCCGCGCCCTGAAAATCCGCCCGGGGAAGTGCCAGATCAACAATGTCCGGATCCACCATGGCGGTGACAGGTAGATATTCCTGGCTGCCATCGCGGCGCTTGAATGACAGCCAGGGGGCGGTTAATAGATTCATGTTGTGGCTCCTTGCTTACGCATTGTTTTCATCCTTCCTCCCGATTCTGGGCACGCGATGCAGACCCATTTCCTGGCTGTAATCCATTGAGGATTCCTCCTCCGCTAACCACAACCGACTGAATTTCAGGCCCGGATAGCGCTCAGTCAGGCTGTCACGCTCTGCCGCAAGTGCTTGCGGCCACTCCGGTAAGCGCCTTGCCAGAGACTCCCGTACCTGCAATTGGCTTAGTTCCCAGGCAAATTGCTCCGCCTCTACCCAGGGTTTCAACATACCGCCTTCGTCTTGGCGAACCAGAGTGACGGTAATGCTGGGTTCCTCATTCAGGCGGGTACCGATGTCGATATTCACATCATCCATCCAGCCATGGCTGGCCTTGACGCTGTAACCCTGCTCCATATCAAGGCGATTGAAGCCAGCCATGGCCCGGTGGCTGCTGCGTTCGCCCTCCTGATCCAGGTGACGTTGTTGCAGTCCTTCGGGAATCTGAGCTTCGGCATCGTCACCAAAGACGGACTCAATCAGGTGGCGTGCACGCCCGGGCATGTCGATGCCGCCTTCGTCGCGCAAGGTTTTAAGGGTCAGCCAGAGTTGGCCGTGGTCGCGATAAACGGCGCCGGAACCCGGCAAGTGAGCAGACAGCCAATCAGGACCCGGCTGATCGTCGTAAGAGGGCGCCAACAGATGCAGCACCGGTGGCTGGCGCTGGTCGTCAGTGTCGATGGGATTACCGAGGGCGTCCCGGCGGTGGCGATGCAGGCGCCCGGCTCGTTGGATCAGTAAATCCATGGGGGCCAGATCGCTTATCATCTGGTCGAAATCCAGGTCCAGGGATTGCTCCACCACCTGGGTGCTGACCAGAATCCAGCCAGCCCGGCTTTCCGCCGTGGAGGTCTTGCCAAACCGTTCCAACGCCGCCTGCTCAATAGCCTGACGATCCGCCATGACAAAACGGCTATGAAACAACATAACCTTGCTCGGATCCGGCGCCCGTTCACGCAGAGTCTGATAAGCGGCGATAGCATCATCCACGGTATTGCGTATCCAGCACCCACACTGGCCACGTTCAGCCGTGCCGACAAGGTGGTCGATCACCGCTTCCGCTTCATTGAACGTTTCCACTTCAACCCGGCGAATCACGCTGTCACGAGTGGCCAATGGTGTCTGTTCCAGGCTCTGGTCCGTGACCCGGGTGGCCAGCGGAAAAGCTGCCAGCTCTTTCACCGTCTCGGCATTCAGGCCCCGGCCACGTTGGTAGGCCGCCACCAGACTGCGTTTCATGGCATGGGGCAAAGTGGCGGTAAGCAGGATGGCACTCCCTCCCTGCTGGGCATGGGCACGCAGCACTTCCTCCAGCAGTCTGGCCATGTAGTCGTCACAGGCGTGCACCTCGTCCACCACCAGCACCTTGTTTGCCAAACCAATCAAACGCAGGGTCTGATGCTTGAAGGGCAACACCGCCATCAAGGCCTGATCTACGGTACCCACGCCCACGTCCGCCAGCAGCGCCTTCTTGCGTGAGTCGGCGAACCACTGGTTACAGGCGGCGGATGCGGTTTGTTCCTCATCGCCATAGGCATGGTCCCGCCGCTGCTCAGCTATCACCGACTGTACAAAACCTGGGTTGAGATGACGCGCACCATGGGCCAGCACCAGATTGGGCACCTGCTCCCCGGCGAACCAACGACGATAGGTATTGGCCACACGCCCGTACATGGCATTGGACGTCGCCATGGTGGGCAGGCCGAAATACACCCCCTGCGCCTGGCGGTGCTCCAGCAGACGATGCACCAGAACCATGGCGGCTTCCGTCTTGCCGGCGCCGGTGACATCTTCCAGGACAAAGAGCTGAGGGCCAGGTTGCCAGGCCAGATCCTGCGCCCATTGCTGCAACGGCGTCGGCTCAAAACCAAAGAAAGACCGCACGCCCGGGAAGAAAGATGCAGTCAGCGGCTTACCAAAACCCAGTCTTGTCAGTGCTTGTTCGGCCTGAGGCAATGCCCTGGTCTGCCAGTAATCGTCCAGCGCTTGAGGACTGGACTGATAAGGAAATGCCGACTGATCCGACCCCAACCAATCCGCCAGCACCGCAAAGCCAGCCAGGTGCCAGGTCATTGTTTTAAAATGCTTAAGCCAATCTTTGTCCTGTGCCTGCTCTGGCCATTGAGGGCGAAGCCAGCTTGCCACTTCACAGGCGTACTCCCAGGCCGCCTGATGATCTTCAGGAAACCCCGGCGAGGGACGCTTGTTGCTTCCGGCATCCACCGGCTTGCCATGATGTCCAAACGCCATGCCCAGCATGACACGCAGAAAGTCTTTAGCCCCGTTACTGGTCTCGGGCCAGCCCCAGACTTGCAAACCATGATGTTTCAGTTCGCTTTTGAGGAAGGCTTTGAGAAAAACGGCACCCGCTTCACTGTGATGCGGCCATTCTGCCGTTCCGTAAGCCAGCGACGAATCCGGCGCGACCAACTCCGGCAACTCTGGCTCAGCCAGAGACTGGAACGCCCTGGCGAATTTGCCCAGGTCATGCACGGCCAAGCTGAAGACAAACAACGACTGTAGCTGCTCCGGCTTCAGTGACATGGACGCGGCCAATTCCTGGCAACGGACCGTATGGGGCGCCAGCAAGTGATAGCCGACCGCCGCCACATCCAGGCTGTGGAACGGCAACAGATGGCATGACGTACCCTCTGAATCCGTCGCTGGTTTGGCCTTACCCCAATACCGAAAATAAGCCGGCGCATTATTCCACGTAAGAACCACAAGTTTTCCCTTTACTGTTTTTCTTGTTGGACCCTACCACCCCACCTGCCCTTAAAATGGCACTCACCCTTTGTACAGTGGTTATTGCCCATACACCCCGGCCATGTCATTCACTCGTTTCATCACGGCCTCTCTCAACGCCGCCGGCCCCAGCACCTCGACATTCGCGCCATGGCGCAGGATCTCCATGATCAGTTCGGTCGGGTCCGAGTAGGGAATGTGCAGGTGGAAACTGCCGGCCAGCCATTCACCTTGCTGCTGGGGATGCCACTGCTCCTCGGCTACCCAGCGCGCGGCATGGGCGTTAAAGCATAGATGGGCGGTATTCGAGGCCTCACCGGAGAAGATGCCAAACCCCTGGTTGGCGAATGCGTCCAGTTGTTCTTCTGGCAGACGATGGGCGGGTGCTTCCTGCTGATTGGGGTGCTTTATTCTGTCCAGGGAGAAGAAACGCAAGGCGCGAGCCTGATGGCACCAGCCAAGCAGATACCAGTTGTCCCGGTAGTGCAGTAATCGTTGCGGGCTGACCTGGCGCAGGCCAGGCTGCTCAGTACCCCGACCGGTATAAGCAAAAGCGATTTGCCGACAACTCAACAAAGCATCGGCGACGGGCTGGAAAATGGCGGTATCAATCTGGCGATGATGGATGGGCTGAACGTTGACGCGCTCGCTGACGTCTTCCTCGCCCTGCCCGGCCTCATGAAGCAGCGCTCTGATGCGCCGCCGGAGCGGTTTGAGCCGATCTTCCATCAACCCTGGCTGGACACGCTCCAGCAATTGCTCACACACCAGTAAGGCGTGTAATTCGGAGGCATTCATCCATAAACCGGGAAGCTCGAACACCTCCGCCTCCGGGTCGTAACAATAGCCTTTTTGTTGCTGGTCGTAGTGAATGGGAGCGCCGAAGAAGGTACGCAGGTAGTTGATGTCCTTGCCTAGCGCATTACGCTGCACACCCAGCTCTTCCTCCAGGCGTTTGCGAGGAACAGGATGGCGGGCATGACGCAATATGTCATGGAGTTTGTAGAAGCGTTCCAGCCGATTCACAGTGCTCTTCCTGAGGCGTTATTCTTATTCCTTCTCGAACTCTATTCACTTGTGAACCGCATCACAAGACTCTGCCGACCTACAAAAAAGCGGGAGGCCATCTCTGACCTCCCGCCCTTTGTTATCAAACGCTTTTCTCGATCAGCCGTAAATCTTGTGTACTTTGTCGGCATTGCCCGGCTTGAGAAAATACTGGCCATCACGAAGCAGCTGGGTAAAGCGCTCGGCGGCCTGGATGTTGCCGTGTTTGAACAGGCAACGCAGGTAGCCGGCTTCGTCGTAATCGAACACCAGCAGCTCCAGGGTCAGTTCCGGGTTCTCCATGTACAGGGTGCAATCGCGGGCATGGTCGGCGATGGAAAAGCCCGGCTGATTGAGCTTGAGCAAGCAGCCGAAGAAGTTGATATCCACCACCTTCACCGGTTGATTGAAGCGGAAGCGATCACCGACGCGGGATTCGCTGGTGACCCGGCCATGGTTATTGCAGGGGATCAGGCGCTCGGCCCGGCGGCGCTCGATGCTGGCGATATCGCTGCGCTCGAACCGCTCGATGCCCTGCACCGGGGCCAGGCTCTCGCCACGCAGGAAGGTGGAGAACAGGTCCAGCGATACTTCGCGCTTTTCCAGCTGGGGCAGGTGGTCGGCCCCCTTGATCAGCACGAACTGGGCATTCGGGCATTTTTCCGCAAAGGAAGCGTTTTCCCGAGGCAGGGTGAAGCTGTCGAATTCACCGGTGGTGACCAGGGTGTCGCATTCCGGGTAACCCAGCAGCCCTTCCACGGACAGCAGGCGACGGCCGTTGATCTTGTAACGCTCGCGCTCGTTGTCGGACAGCTGCTTCATCTGGCGATAGAACAACTTTCGCGCCGTGGGGCTGATGCCGGTTTCCTTGAGGCGGTCGTAATTGACCAGGTAGAGCACCACCGCCTGGCTGAATTCGTCCATGCGGCCCTGCTCCAGCACGCGCACCGATTCTTCCACCAGCATCCGCCAACTCTTGCGCGGGCGGGTAACGATGCCGGCGACGATCAGCTTGTCGGTCTGTCGGGGGTACTTGTAGGCAAAGGTGCTGGCAATGGCCGACCCCAGGGAAAGGCCCATCAGGTGAACCTTCTCCAGCCCGGTCTGCAGGGTAAATTCAAACAACAGGTCCGCCAGGTCTTCCATGCTCAGATCCGGCGCCAGCTGGTCATTGTTGCCCAGCGACGGCAGATCAATGAGGATGACAGGGAAGTCCTGATAGATGCGCTCTACGCAGTATTTGTAGGAGGTGAAATTCTGAAAGGCGCCACCCACCACCAGCAACGGCGGTTTGGCGGCATTCTCCGGGCTGGCAAAGGCAAGGTAGTCGATGCGCCACTGTCCGACCCACAGCTGACTGGGGGCGGCCTTGATGCCGGCGCGGCTGTATTCCTGATACTGAAAGCCCATGGCGTCTGGCCTCCGTACTGGCCTGATTTGTTATTGTTTTTGGGGCAGGCCCAGCGGCTTACCCGGCAACACCTATGCAAGCTACGACATACCCGCAAAAGAATCAGAGGGTTACCGATGCGTAGCAAAGGATTTCAATTCTTCACCATTTGTGTGCAAGCGTAAAGAGCCGGTTATCGTTATAATGCCGCTCTTGACTCCCATTTTCCGACAGTCACGCGATATTGATATGAACATCCAGCAGTATATGCAGGGTCTGGGCGAACAGGCCCGTCTCGCCTCCCGTGCCATGGCCCGCGCCAGCAGCGGCGACAAGAACCGGGCCCTGGCCGCCATTGCCAGCGCCCTGCGCAGCCACCGCAGCGCCATTCTGCAGGCCAACCAGCAGGATCTGGACAACGGCAAGAGCAACGGCCTGGACGCCGCCCTGCTGGACCGCCTGGAACTCACCCCGGCCCGTTTCGATGCCATGGTGGAGGGCCTGGAGCAGGTCATGTCCCTGGCAGACCCGGTGGGCGTGATCACCGACCTGGCCTACCGCCCCTCCGGCATCCAGGTGGGCAAGATGCGTGTGCCGCTGGGCGTGATCGGTATCATCTACGAATCCCGGCCCAACGTGACCATCGATGCCGCCGCCCTGTGCCTGAAATCCGGCAATGCCGCCATTCTGCGTGGCGGCTCCGAGGCCATCCACGCCAACCAGGCCATTGCCGAATGCATTCGGGTGGGCCTGCGTGACGCCGGCCTGCCGGACACCGCCGTCCAGGTGGTGGAAACCACCGACCGGGCCGCCGTGGGCGAGCTGATCTCCCACCCCGAATATGTGGATGTGATCGTGCCCCGGGGCGGCAAGGGCCTGATCGAGCGCATCAGCCGGGAAGCCCGGGTGCCGGTGATCAAGCACCTGGATGGCAACTGCCACACCTATATCGATGACCAGGCGGATATCGCCAAGGCCATCAAGGTGGCCTACAACGCCAAGACCCAGCGTTACGGCACCTGCAATACCACCGAAACCCTGCTGGTGGCCCAGGCCATCGCCGAGCGCGTGCTGCCCGAGCTGGCCGGCCAATATCGTCAGGCCGGCGTGGAGCTGCGCGGCTGCGAGCAAGCTCGGGCCCTGGTGGAAGGCATAAGCGAGGCCACCGAGAATGACTGGCAGGAAGAATACCTGGCACCGGTGCTGGCGGTGAAAGTGGTGCGTGATCTGGATGAGGCCATCGAGCACATCAATCGTTACAGCTCCGGCCACACCGAAGCCATCATCACCGAGAACTACACCCGGGCGCGCCGCTTCCTCACCGAGGTGGACTCCAGCTCGGTGATGGTCAATGCCTCCACCCGCTTTGCCGATGGTTTCGAATACGGCCTGGGTGCGGAGATCGGCATCTCCACCGACAAGATCCACGCCCGCGGCCCGGTGGGCCTGGAAGGCCTGACCAGCCAGAAATGGGTGGTGCTGGGCGACGGCCACATCCGCCAATAGTGACCATGCCTGCACCACAGCCCGCCGGGACCACGCCCCTGGTCCTGTTCGGCGGCACCTTTGACCCGGTCCACCGGGCGCACATCAGTGCCGCCCGGGCGGTGTCCCGGGTGCTCGGCGATGCGCCGGTGCATCTGCTGCCCAATGCGGTACCGCCCCATCGCCCCCAGCCCCTGGCGGACGGCGAGCAGCGCCTGGCCATGCTGTCACTGGCCTGCGCGCCCTACCCGGCCCTGACCGCCGATGACTGGGAACTGCGCCAGAGCGGCCCCAGCTACAGCCTCAATACCCTGCGTCATTTCCGTGACCGGATCGGCCAGCGGCCGCTGGTGTTTCTGATCGGCGCCGACAGCTTCGCCAGCCTGCACCAGTGGCACCACTGGCGCGACTACACCGGCCTGTGCCACCTGGCGGTAGTGCCCCGACCGGATTGCCCGCTGGCCCGCGATGAGGTGCAGGCCGCCTTCCCGGAAGCCTCTGCCGACGCCCTGCGACAGCAACCGGCGGGCCTGCGCCTGATGCTGCAACGGCCGTTTCTGGACGTGTCCGCCACCGCCATCCGTGACGCCCTGGCCCGCAAGGGGCAGTGCCCGGCACTGGATGATGCCGTGATTGCCCATATTCATCGCCACCATCTGTATAATGTGGCCCATTCTCCATCTGAACCTGACTCCGACAACGAGGCCCCATGAGCGACACCCCGCTTCTGCAACGGGTAATCGACGCCCTGGAAGACGTCAAAGCCCAGAACATTACCCAACTGGACGTGCGCGAACTGACCAGCGTAGCCGATGACATGGTCATCGCCAGCGGCACCTCCAACCGCCATGTGAAAGCACTGGCCGACAGTGTGGTGGAAGCGGCCAAGGAGGCCGGTCAGCCGCCGCTGGGCACCGAAGGCGAAAACGGCGGCGAGTGGATTCTGGTGGATCTGGGCGATGTCATCGTGCACCTGATGCTGCCGGCCACCCGTGAATTCTATGACCTGGAACGGCTCTGGCGGGACCCGCAACACCACCCCGACCGCAGCCATCAGGACAATTAATTGCGACTGGTTCTGCTCGCCGTGGGCACGCGCATGCCGGCCTGGGTCAATGACGGCTTCAGTGAATACCAGAAGCGCATGCCCCCGGAAATGCGCCTGGAGCTGGAAGAGATTCCGCTGCCCAAACGGGGCAAGGCCGACACCGCCAGCCTGATTCGCAGTGAAGCGGAACTGATCCGCAAACGGCTGGACAAATACCCCGCTGCCAGGGTGGTGGCGCTGGAAGTGAAGGGCCGGGCGCTGGACACCCCGGCCCTGAGCCGCAAACTGGGGGCCCTCAAGGATATCGGCCAGGATCTGGTGCTGCTGACCGGCGGCCCGGACGGACTCTGCCCCGCCCTGTCGGCCAGTGCCGACGAGCAGTGGAGCCTGTCCAACCTGACCCTGCCGCACCCGCTGGTGCGGGTGCTGCTGGCCGAACAACTGTATCGCGGCTGGACGCTGCTCACCGGGCACCCCTATCATCGCTGACTTTCATTGCTGCGCCGCGACCCTGATATGCGCCGACCGCTAACATTAAAAGATCACCACCACGAGCAGCGCATTTTCAGTGTGCGGCTGATGGTCGGCGTGATTCTGGTGCTGCTGCTGACGCTGGTGCTGTTCAGCCGCATGATCTGGCTGCAGATCATCGAGCACAACCGTTACACCACCCTCAGCGACAACAACCGCATTCAGACCCAGGCGGTGGCGCCACCCCGCGGCCTGATCACCGACCGTGACGGCGTCATCCTGGCCGAGAACCGCCCGGACTTTTCCCTGGAGGTGGTGGTTGAACAGGCCGGCGATCTGGAAGGTCTGCTGGGCAAGCTGCGCAAACTGGTCACCCTGGACGATGACGATCTGGATCAGTTTGAAAAGCGCCGCCACAGTGCCCGCCGCCCCTGGGAGCCGGTGCCCCTGCGCGGCCGTCTCACCGAGGAAGAAATTGCCCGTATCGTGGTCAACCAGTATCGCCTGCCGGGGGTACGCATCGTCGCCGACCCGATTCGCCATTACACCCACGGCATCCTGTTTTCCCATGTACTGGGCTATGTGAACCGCATCAACGCCCAGGATCTGGATGACATGAGCCTGGACCAGCAGCGCAATTACGCCGGCACCCACTTCTATGGCCGCAGTGGCGTGGAACGCTTCTATGAAGACCGCCTGCACGGCCAGGTGGGCTACCGCCAGGTGGAAACCAACGCCCGCGGACGGATTCTTCGCGTACTGGATGAGCAACCGCCGGTGCCGGGCAGGGACCTGCGCCTGACCCTGTCCATGAAGGTCCAGCAGGCCGCCTATGACGCCCTGGGTGACCGGCGCGGCGCGGTGGTCGCCATCGACCCCCGCGACAGCAGCGTGCTGGCGTTCGTCAGCCGGCCGGGCTTCGATCCCAACCTGTTCGTCACCGGCATTTCCCACAAGGACTATTCCGCCTACCGGGAAGACCACGACAAGCCGCTGTTCAACCGGGCCCTGCAGGGCCGCTATCCGCCGGGCTCCACCATCAAGCCCTTCATGGGCATCGCCGGGCTGGATGCCGGCGTCACCAACTGGCAGCGCACCATCTTCGACCCCGGCTACTACCAGCTGGAAGACAACCCGCACCGCTACCGGGACTGGAAGCGCTGGGGGCATGGCCGGGTGGATCTGCACAAGGCCATCGTGCAGTCCTGCGATACCTATTTTTATGATCTGGGCTTCCACCTGGGTATCGACCGCATCCACCAGTACCTGAGTGAATTTTCCCTGGGCCAGCCCACCGGTATCGACCTGAACAATGAATCCACCGGCATTCTGCCCTCCAAAAAATGGAAGAAAGCGGCCCGTGGCCGCCCCTGGTTCCATGGCGACACCATCAACGCCAGCATTGGCCAAGGCTTCGTGCTGGTGACGCCCCTGCAGCTGGCCACCGCCACCGCCATCCTGGCCAGCCACGGCAAGCAGATCACACCGACCCTGGCCGCCGGCGAGGTCCATCACACCGAGCGCCATGACCTGGTGCTCAAGGATGCCGACAACTGGCAGAAGATGACCGATGCCATGGTGGACGTGACCGAAACCCTGCACGGCACCGCCCAGAACATGCGCAACGACCAATACCGTGTGGCCGCCAAGTCCGGCACCGCGCAGGTCTTTTCCGTGGGCCAGGACGAAACCTACAACGAGAAGGAGATCGCCGACCGGCTGCTCGACCACGCCCTGCTGATCGCCTTTGCGCCAGCCGATGATCCGGCCATCGCCGTGGGAGTACTGGTGGAAAACGGTCGCCATGGCGGCTCCACCGCCGGCCCGGTGGCCCACCAGGTGATGGATGCCTGGCTGCTTAATGACAAGGGCGAGCTGGACGTGCCGCCGCCCCTGGCTGGCGCCCCCGGGGCTGACAACAACGGCAAGGAGACACCATGAGTCAGCGGGAATTCCTTCGCCAGATGCCCGGCCATACCGGCAGCACCCTGAACCCGGGGCTGGCCAGCCGCCTGCACCTGGATGCGCCCCTGCTTACCGCCCTGCTGATGCTGATGCTGGCCGGCCTTACCGTGCTCTACAGTGCCGGCGGCGAAAGCATGGAACTGGTCTGGCGCCAGTGCCTGCGCTTTGGCGCCGGCCTCACCGTCATGCTGCTGGTGGCACAGATTCCGCCACGCAGCTATCGCTTCTGGGCGCCCTTCGTCTATACCGGCGGCCTGCTGTTGCTGGTGCTGGTGCTGGTCATGGGGGTGGAAGCCAAGGGCGCCCAGCGCTGGCTGCCGATTCCCGGCCTGGGCCGCTTCCAGCCGGCGGAAATCATGAAGCTCGGCGTACCGGCCATGGTGGCCTGGTACTTCAGCGAACGCACCCTGCCACCGCGCTTGATGGACGTGGTCATCGCCCTGTTGCTGGTGGGCATGCCCGCCATGCTGATCGGCCTGCAGCCGGATCTGGGCACCGCCATCCTGATTGCCGCCAGCGGGCTGGTGGTGCTGTTCATGGCCGGGCTCTCCTGGCGCCTGATTGCCATCGCCATCATTCTGGTAGTCACCGCCGCGCCACTGATGTATTACTTCGTGCTGCACGACTACCAGCGCAACCGGGTGGATACCTTCCTCAACCCGGAAGCGGACCCGCGCGGTGCCGGCTGGAACATCATCCAGTCCAAAACCGCCATCGGCTCCGGCGGCGTTCAGGGCAAGGGCTGGCTGGAAGGCACCCAGTCACGTCTGGATTTCCTGCCCGAATCGTCCACCGACTTCATCCTCGCCGTGCTCAGCGAGGAATTCGGGCTGATCGGTATCTGTGTGCTGCTGATCATGTATCTGGTGATTGTCGGGCGCGGCTTCTTTATCAGCTGGCAGGCCCAGGAAACCTTTGCCCGCTTGCTGGCCGCCAGCCTGACAATGACATTTTTTATTTATGTTTTTGTGAACATGGGCATGGTGTCCGGACTCCTGCCGGTGGTGGGGGTACCGTTACCGCTGGTCAGCTACGGGGGCACCTCGATTGTGACCCTGCTGGCCAGTTTCGGCATGTTGATGTCGATTCATACACACCGAAGACTGATCAGTTACTGAACCGGGAGACGCGCCTTGCTGCGTTATTACAAGGGATGTCTGGCCACGCTGATGGCCGTTGTCACACTGCCGGCGCTGGCCGCCGATACCAGCAACTACGCGGACCGGCCCGAGGCCCGGCCGATCATTGAGGCGCTGGTCAAGGAAGGCATCGACGAACAGCATGTGCGTGCGCTGCTGGCAAACGCCAAACGCCAGGACAAGATCCTCGAGGCCATTGCCCGCCCGGCGGAAAAGACGCTGGACTGGGCCGCCTACCAGAAGATCTTCCTGCAGGACAGCCGCGTCCAGCAGGGTGTGGCCTTCGCCCAGCAACACCGCGAAACCCTGGACCGGGCCGAGCAGGAATATGGCGTCCCCCGGGAAATCATCCTCGCCATCATCGGCGTGGAAACCCGTTACGGGCGCCACATGGGCACCTACCGGGTGCTGGATGCCCTGGCCACACTGGGCTTTGACTACCCGCCGCGGGCGGCCTTTTTCCGCAAGCAGCTGCAGGCCCTGTTCGAGCTGGAACACGATGCCCATATCGACGCCTCGGCCATTACCGGTTCCTACGCCGGTGCCATGGGCTATGGCCAGTTTATTCCCACCAGCTATCAGGCCTTCGCGGTGGATTACGACAACGATGGCGTCACCGATCTGGTCAACAACCCGGTGGATGCCATCGGCTCGGTGGCCAACTACTTCCACAGGCATCACTGGCAGCCCGGCCTGCCGGTGGCCGCCCGCGCCCGGGTCAGCAACGAACGCTACAAGGCCCTCACCGCCAAGGGCGAAAAACCCTCCTTCACACTGAACCAGGCAGCCCAATCCGGTGTCACACCGCTGAGCTGTGACAATGACACCCTGACCAGCGAATACTGTTTCGACCTGCCCGGCGATACCCTGACGGCCCTGCTGGAACTGAACGGCACCGAGGGCGCGGAGTTCTGGCTCGTCAGCCAGAACTTCTATGTGATTACCCGTTATAACCACAGCCCCCTTTATGCCATGGCCGTGTTACAGCTCTCCCATCGCCTGGCAGCGGCCCTTGAGGAGAACACCTGATGCGTTTGTGGCTGGCCCTGAGCCTGACATTGCTGGTTTCGGCCTGCGCAACCACCACCCCGGTGACCACACCGGATAGTGGGCAAAGCCCCTCGCAGGCGGGCAACGGCGCCCCCGGCTCGGACCGTTACGCCCACGACCAGGACACCGCACCCATGGAGCGTCGGGACGTGGCCAGCCTGCCGGAACCGACCCCCAAGCAGGAGGCGCCCAGCCGTTACGGCAACCCCAAGACCTACAGCGTCTGGGGCAAGACCTACCATGTGCTGCCCTCGGCCAAGGGCTATGTGGCCGAAGGCACCGCCTCCTGGTACGGGCAGAAATTCCACGGCTATCGCACCTCCAGCGGCGAACCCTTCGACATGTATCGCTTTACCGCCGCCCATCGCACCCTGCCCCTGCCCACCTATGCCCGGGTGACCAACCTGGATAACGGCAAGAGCCTGGTGGTACGGATCAATGATCGCGGCCCCTTCCATGATGATCGCCTGATCGATCTGTCCTGGGCCGCCGCCGTGCGCCTGGGCATCGAGCAACACGGCACCGGCCACGTGCGCGTGGAAGCGCTGAGCGGCACCGATAGCCCCGCCGAGCAGCCCAGCAGCACGGTACCCACCGCAGTGCGGGCCGCCGTGGACAGCCCGCCACCCAGCTCCACCCTGTTCCTGCAGGCCGGCGCCTTCCAGACCCAGGCCGCCGCCCAGCGTATGCAGATGAAACTGCGCACCGAACTGGGCGTGGCCAGCCAGATACGCAACAATGAGCAGGGCCTGTTTCTGGTCTGGCTGGGCCCCTACCGCAATGACAGCGAACGCCAGCAGGCCCGCACCCGGGTATCACAGGCCGGTTTTGATTCGCCCATGCCGGTATCGCCCTGAAGCGCCGGCACTGACACCATTGCACTTATCCGGTGGTCGCCTAGAATGCAGCCCAAGCAGGTGCGGGATGTTTCTTTGATGATCGGGGAATTTTTCCACCGATAGCGGTCAAAGCCCTCTTGGGAGCCTCTGACCCCACCCTTGCACGCTCAGGCTTACAGGCTGGTTCACCCCCCCGGCCAAGGTAAAGAGGGGCGCCCTTTTGAAGGCGTATGTCGATCCATCGGCTTTTTCCCTTCAAAGAAAGGGCAACAACGAGTGTGGGCCAGAATGAAAGCCCCGGGGGGCGTGACCTGAAGCGCCCATCTGCTGCGCCTTGCCTCTAGGAAAGGGAACCACCCTGTCCGTCGTGACAAGACACAACAGCTGCACGCTTCAGGTCACGCTGAGCATGTAAGGGTGGGGTCAGAGGCTCCCGCCGCACCCACTCCCGAGCTCAGCCCAGCGGCCCGGTGACCAGGTAATCAACAGGCAGGATACCCATGAGCCTTCAAACCATGCGTTTTTTCACTTTCGCTCTGTTTTCTCTTTTCGGCAGTGTTTTTGCCCTGCAAGCCCAGGCCGATGACATCATGGTGCCGCGCGCACCGGAAATCGAAGCCAAAAGCTATGTGCTGATGGATGCCCAGAGCGGCCAGATCATCGTTGAGCACAATGCCGATCAGCGCCTGCCGCCGGCCAGCCTGACCAAACTGATGACTGCCTATATCACCGAAGAAGAGCTGCAAAAGGGCAACATCTCCGAAAAGGATATGGCTCCCATCAGCGTGCACGCCTGGAAAATGGGCGGCTCACGCATGTTCGTGCGCGAAGGCACCCGGGTTCCAGTGGGCGATCTGCTCAAGGGTATCGTGGTGCAGTCCGGCAATGATGCCAGCGTCGCCATGGCCGAATACATCGCCGGCTCGGAGGATGCCTTCGCCGACCTGATGAACCAGCATGCCCAGCGCCTGGGCATGAAGAACACCCACTACATGAACGCCACCGGCTGGCCCACCGACAACCACTACTCCTCGGCCCATGACCTGGCGATTCTGGCACGGGCGATCATTCGCAACTTCCCCGAGCACTACAAGACCTACGACATCAAGGAATTCACCTACAACGGCATCACCCAGCAGAACCGCAACCTGCTGCTGTGGCGTGACCCGTCCGTGGACGGCCTGAAGACCGGCCACACCGACGCCGCCGGTTACTGCCTGGTGGCCTCCGCCAAGAAAGACGGCATGCGCCTGATTTCCGTGGTCATGGGCACCGATTCCGAAAACGCCCGCGCCCGCGAATCCCAGAAGCTGCTCACCTACGGCTTCCGCTTCTACGAGACCTACAAGGCCTACAGCGCCGGTGACGTGCTGGATACCGCCGAAGTCTGGATGGGCCAGCGTGACCAGCTGCGCCTGGGCCTCACCGATGACCTGGTGCTGACCATTCCCCGTGACAGCCACAACGACCTGCAGGCGCAGATCAGCGTGCAACCCCAGCTCAAGGCGCCCATCGTGCAGGGCCAGAGTTACGGCAAGCTGACCGTGAAGATGGGGGACAAGACGCTGGTGGAAAAACCGCTGGTGGCACTGGAGAATGTGGAAGAAGCCGGTTTCTTCAGCAAACTCTGGGATCACATCATGTTGTTCTTCAAGAGCCTGTTCTGAGGCCATTACGCCATGAGCCAGGTGTATCTCAATGGCGCCTTCATGGCGCCCCAGGATGCCCGGATCTCCCCCATGGATCGGGGCTTTCTGTTTGCCGACGGCATCTACGAGGTGATTCCGGCCTACAATGGCGTGCTGTTCCGCTTTGACGAACACCTGGATCGTCTCGAACGCTCCCTGCGCGAAGTGCAGATCATCAATCCGCACAGCCGCGCGCAATGGCAGGCCCTTTGTGAAGACCTGATTGCCCGCAATAACGGCGGCAATATCTCCGTCTACCTGCAGATCAGCCGTGGCATGGCGGAAAAGCGCGACCATGCCTTTCCCGATCCTCCAGTGGTGCCCACGGTTTTCATGATGACCAGCCCCATTGCGGTGCCGGCGGCGGACAGCCCGGACACGGCCCGCGGCTATGGCGCCATCACCCGCGACGACATCCGCTGGGCCCGCTGCGATATCAAGTCCGTGTCGCTGCTGCCCAACAGTCTGCTGCGCCAGCAGGCCGTGGCCGCCGGCGCGGCGGAGGCGATTCTGCTGCGTGACGGTTTCGTCACCGAGGGCTCCGCCAGCAACGTCTTTATCGTCCAGAGCGGCACCATCATCACGCCGCCGCGCAGCCACGCGATCCTTGGCGGCATCACCCGCGACCTGGTCGTGGAACTGTGCCACCAGCACGGCCTGCCCCTGGAAGAGCGGGAACTCACCGAAACCGAGCTGCGCCAGGCCGACGAAATCTGGATTACCAGCTCCACCAAGGAAGTGGTGCCGATCACCACCCTCAATGGCCACCCGGTGGGCCAGGGGCAACCGGGCCCGGTCTGGAAAGCCCTGGCACACCACTATGTTCGACACAAACGCCGCCTGTGCGGTCTGGATTAAGCGAGGCAGCCATGTCCACCGATGACACATCCCCCAGCGCCAATGGCATCAACGAACAGCTTTGGGACTTTCCCCATGACATGCAGCTGAAGGTTGTCGGCGCCGTGGACGCGCCGCTGGAAGAGGCCCTGATCGACATTCTCAATACCCACCTGGACGATTTCGATCCCGGCCGTCACCTGAACAGCAAACTCAGTGGCAAGGGCAATTTCATTTCCTTCACCGCCCAGGTCACCATGCAGAACCGCGAACAGCTGGAAACCATTTACCGGGCCCTGAACGCCTGCCCCCACGTCAAGATCACCCTCTGACAACCGGTTCCTGCCGGTTTTTCAGGCGTTTTGGCCGGCCGCTCCAGGCCGGCCATTACATTACGTAACCGCCCTTCACAGCCCGACACGCAAGCGCCACCAAGCTGTTATTGGTCTGGCACAACCGTGCCGCTAACGTTGTTCCCATAAGAACAACAGTCGGGATAGCTATAATGAAAACGCTTGTCGCACTCTGTCTGCTGGCAGGCATGGCCGCCATCATGGTCCAGCCTGCGCCCTCGTCCATGCATTACGCCCGCTTTGATCGCCCCAACGGTATTGTTCCCGCCATGCCCCGCAGCCCGGATATGGCCGAGCACCAAACCGGCGCCACCACCGGCATGGACCCGCTCAATACCTTCCAACTGAATCCGAATACCGACGCCCTGCGTGCCAGCATCGCGGTTTCCGACCTGAATCTGCACTGGGCGCAGCGCCGTCAGGGCAAACCCTCTATCTGAGGTTGCTGGCTGAGAAATTCATTGTCGCGAGATTGATTGTTGTAACCCCGCGAGGGGTTCTGCCTTGGCCCGGCGCCCCCGCCGGGCCTTTTTTTCCTGCCCCAGGATGCCAAGATTTCTTACATCCGGACGCCGACAAAGGCAGCCCGCCCGGCCTATAATCTGGCCATGGACACTCTGGTACGCTATTTCCCGACGGTGGATTACCCAACCTGCTGGCAAGCCATGCGGGACTTCACTGACCGCCGCGACGACAACCGCACCGACGAGCTGTGGGTGCTGGAACATCCCCCGGTTTTCACCCTGGGGCAGGCCGGCAAGCCCGAACACGTGCTCAATGCCGGCAACATTCCGGTGGTGCAGAGCGACCGTGGCGGCCAGGTCACCTACCACGGCCCTGGTCAGACGGTCATCTACCTGATGCTGGATATCCGCCGGCTGGGGCTGGGCAGCCGCGGCCTGGTCAATGCCATCGAAGCCGGCATCATCGACTTTCTTGCCAGCCAGGGCATCCAGGCCCGCAATCGCGACGATGCTCCCGGCGTCTACGTGGATGGCGCCAAGATCGCCTCACTGGGCCTGCGTATCCGCCGTGGCGCCAGCTACCATGGCCTGGCCATCAACCGCGACATGGACCTGGCCCCCTGGCAGCGCATCAACCCCTGCGGCCATGTGGGCCAGCCCATGACTACCCTGCAGGCCCAGGGTGTCCATCTGAGCCGGGATGACATGGAGCACCAGCTGGTGGCACTTTTGGCCAAACGTCTGGGGCTGACACCCCGGACAGCGCCCCCGCCCGGCTGGTACAATGGCGACACTGACACTTCCTTACCTGCCACGGTTACGGATACCCCATGAGCGAACAGGCACAGGCCAAACGCAAGGTTCAGATCGGCGACAAACTGCGTGGTGCCGACAAGGTCCGCACCATCCCCATGGTCAACGAGGAAAACGGCTATCAGCGCAAGCCGGACTGGATTCGGGTGCGCGTTCCGCCGGGTGGCGAAATCCAGCGCATCAAGAGCATGTTGCGTCAGCAGAAACTGCACACCGTCTGTGAAGAAGCCGCCTGCCCCAACCTGCCGGAATGCTTCGGCGGCGGCACCGCCACCTTCATGATCATGGGTGACATCTGTACCCGACGCTGCGCCTTCTGCGACGTGGGCTTTGGCCGCCCCAACGCACTGGACCCGCAGGAGCCACTGCACCTGGCCGAATCGGTGGAGAATCTGGGCCTCAACTACGTGGTGATTACCTCCGTGGACCGGGACGACCTGGCCGACGGCGGCGCCGAGCATTTCGCCGAGTGCATTCGCCAGGTGCGCAGCCGCACCCCGGACACCAAGATCGAAATCCTCACTCCCGATTTCCGCCCCTGCCTGGACACTGCGCTGGAGATCCTTGCCGCCACCGCGCCGGATGTGTTCAACCACAACATCGAAACCGTGCCCGAGCTGTACAAGCACATTCGCCCCGGCGCCCGCTACCAGCACTCGCTGGATCTGCTCAAGCGCTACAAGGCAGTGCGGCCCGATGTCAGCACCAAAAGCGGCATCATGGTGGGCCTGGGCGAGACCTTCGAACAGGTGATCGGCACCCTGGAAGACCTGCGAGCTCACGACGTGGACATGCTGACCATTGGCCAGTACCTGCAACCGAGCAAACACCATGCTCCAGTGGAGCGCTTCGTGCACCCGGACGAGTTCCGCGAATACGCCCGGGTCGCCAACCAGTTGGGCTTCAGCTCGGTGGCCTCCGGCCCCATGGTGCGCAGCTCCTACCACGCGGACCTGCAACACCAGGGCGTGGATGTGGGCGCCGTCTAGCCCCTTCCCGCGGGCGTAAATTTACATTTGCGCCCGCTGACCCCGGGCGGGCTTTCCAGTAGGCTTGGTAATCACTGACTAACCACCAAGTGCCGTCAATCTGGACCCTGCTATGCTGTATTGCGCCACCCGTTGGCTCACCGTTGCCCTGTTACTGTTTGCCGGCCCGGCCATGGCCGAACCGGTGGCCGCCGACCTGCCCCACCCGCAGCTGCAACCGGTACTGAACCAGGCCCAGAAAATCGATCTGCCGGACCAGGCACTGGCGTTGGCGGCCATTCCGCTTAACGGCCCCGGCAAGGCCCGCTATGTGAATCCGGACGAAGCGGTCAGCCCCGGCTCGATCATGAAGCTGGTAACCACCTATGCCGCCCTGGAACTGCTCGGCCCCAATTATCACTGGCATACCCGGCTGTACACCGATGGCACCATCGACGGTGACACTCTCAACGGCAACCTTTACTTTGTCGGCAGTGGCGACCCCAAGCTCACCGAGGAACGTCTGTGGCAACTGCTGCGTGAATTGCGCGGCTATGGCATTCGCACCATCAATGGCCAGCTGCGCCTGGACGGCAGTTTCTTCCATCTGCCCAACGGCATCCATGACTTCAACGACGACGGCGACAACCCCAATGCGCCCTTTCTGGTGGAGCCGGACAGCCTGCTTACCAACCTGAACGTGGTGCGCTTGCGCGCCCGCGCCGACGATCGTGGCATTCATACCTGGATGGAGCCGGACCTGGCCTCGGTCACCGTCAACAACCAGCTGGTGTTCAAGACCTTTGGCCACTGCCCGGCGCGCTACCAGTATGATTTCCAGCCCAGAACCCTGAGCAACGGCAAGGTCGAGGTGACCGTCACCGGCGTGCTGCCCCGTGACTGCAGCACCGACAGTTACCTGTCGCTGTTTTCCCAGCGCGACTACACCGCCGCCCTGCTCACCAGCCTGTGGCAGCAGGTGGGTGGCACCTTCACCGACAAGGCCGATATCGACCATACCCATCTGGCCACTCTACCCCGGGGCGCCACGCTGCTGGCGACCACCTCCTCGCGGGATCTGGTCACCATGGTGCGCGATATCAACAAGTGGAGTAACAATGTGATGGCGCGCCAGCTGTTTCTCACTATCGGAGCGGAACGCCGTCAGCCCGACGACCAGGACGACCTGGCTGCCGCAGAACGGGAAATCCGCCAGTGGCTCGCCCACAAGGGTATCGACGGTCACGCCATGGTGTTCGAGAACGGTGCCGGGCTGTCGCGCATCGAGCGCATTACCGCCGGCCAGATGGCACAACTGCTGGAGCAGGCCTGGCACAGCCCCTATTCCGCCGAGCTGATTTCCTCGCTGCCACTGGCGGCCATGGATGGCACCATGCGGCGGCGCCTGCGCGATGCTGACATGGATGGCCTGGCCCACATCAAGACCGGCTCACTGAACAACGTGCGCTCCGTGGCCGGCTTTGCCCGCGATGACAACAACACCACCTGGGCGGTGGTGGCCGTGATCAACCACCAGCAGGCCTGGAAAACCGAAGCGGTGCTCGACACCCTGCTCAAGCAAATCCACCTGGCAGCCCGGCCGACCACCATCACCACCGCCACCAATTAGGGTTCACGTGGCGGGTACCCCCCACAATGGTATGCTCGGCCTTTCATCACACTAACCGGGGATACCATGATTACTGTGCACCACCTGGAAAACTCCCGCTCCCAGCGCATTCTCTGGCTACTCGAAGAGCTGGCGCTGGACTATGACATCCAGCATTACGCCCGCGACCGCAAGACCATGCTGGCACCGCCGTCGCTGCGCAAGATTCACCCGCTGGGCAAATCCCCGGTGATCACCGACGGCGACACCGTAATCGCCGAATCCGGCACCATTACCGAGTACCTGATCCAGACCTACGGCAACGGCCAATGGCAGCCGGGCGCGGCAGATCCGCAATGGCTCAACTACCGCTACTGGCTGCATTACGCCGAAGGCTCATTGATGCCACTGCTGGTGATGAAGCTGATTTTCGGCCACATTCCCAAATCGCCCATGCCGTTTTTTGCCCGCCCGGTGGCCCGCGCCATCAGTGGCAAGGTCACCGCCACCCTGCTCGACCCGCAGATCACCACCCACCTGGCCGTGATCAACGATCATCTGGGCGAACACACCTGGTTTGCCGGCGAGCAACCCAGCGGCGCCGATATCCAGATGAGCTTCCCGCTACAGGCCGCTGCTGCCCGGGCCGACCTGTCCGCCCTGCCGCACATCCGCCGCTTCCTGGATCAGGTACAGCAGCGCCCGGCCTACCAGCGGGCCGTGGACAAGGGCGGCGAACTGCAGGTGCTCGGTGGGTGAGCCAATCCCGCGAAGGCGCCATCCTCGCTAGCTGGCAGCACAATGCCGCACCCTGGAGCGATCTGGTCCGCCGCCACGGGATTGCCAGCCGCCGGCATACCGACCCGGCCATTGTCCAGGCCGCCCTGCAGTGCCAGCCGCGCAGTGTGCTCGATGTGGGCTGCGGAGAAGGCTGGCTGTGCCGAACCCTGGCGGCGGAAGGCCTGCAGGTCACCGGCGTGGATGCCATCGAGGCACTGGTGCAACGCGCCCGGGAACAGCACCCCTTGGGCCACTATCAATGTCTGGACTACCAGGCACTGGCCGAAGGCGCCCTGCCCGGGCGCTTTGATCTGGCTATCTGCAATTTCTCGCTTTTTGGCGATGCCTCTGTCAGCCGCCTGCTGCAAGGGCTACACCGGCAGTTGAATGATGGTGGCACCCTGCTGATCCAGACCCTGCATCCGGTCACCAGCTGCCAGGGCGACTATCGTGATGGCTGGCGCCCGGGCAGCTGGCAAGGCTGTGACGGCGACTTCCGCGATCCGCCCCCCTGGTATTTCCGCACCCTGGGCAGCTGGTTGAAACTGCTGGACGACAGCGGCTACCGGGTGACACTGCACGAACCCCTGGACCCGCACCACGGCGTACCGCTTTCCGCACTCTTGCAGTGCAGGCCCGATCACCTGCTACACGAATACCACAAGTCATAACAAAGACTTGCTGGTGGTGGTACGAACGTCTGCCTAGGCTTGGTACGAAAAAATGGCAGAGCGGGAACACCATGATCCTTCTGTACTTTGCGGTTACTTTTCTTCTTTGTGCCCTGGTACTCCAGGCGTTTCAGTGGCTGGCTCTCGCCCGCTTGCGCCAGCGCGGCCTCTACCCGGCCCGCGGGCAGGTCAGCGAAGCGGACATACGCCAATTGCTTGATCGCGGCGCCTACGACCTGGCCATTCGCGCCTACCGGGAATACCACGGTGTGGACTCGCGCACCGCCAGCCTGGCCATCAACAGCATGAAACAGGGCCTGCACTTCCCCTATTGCTAAACCTTGTTAAAGCCGCGAACCATTTCACACCTTATGCGTTCATAATAGGGAAAGCGTTATCAGGAACGCGGTACTAAGGAGTGAATTCCCGATGAAAAAACTGATTGCTGTTACCACCCTGCTCGCCGGCACCGTGCTGGCCGGTTGTCAAAGCGCGCCCCAGGCGCCGCCGGAGCCCACGGCCCAGAAAGTGGTGTACAGCGGCATGCTGCCCTGCGCGGACTGCTCCGGGATTCGTACCACCCTGACGCTCTATCGGGACCAGTACGATCACCCCACCCGTTTCGAACTGCGTGAGGAGTACATGAGCGGCTCCAAGGTGGCCCTCAGCGCTATTGAGCGCGGCCAATGGGCAGCCCGCGACAAGGTGGAGTCCAACACCCAGTATCAGATCTTCACCATCAACCCGGACGATCCGGGCGCTACCCGCCAGTACGTCAAGGACGCGGTCAATGCCATCGAAATGCTGGACAAGAACGGCGATCGCATCCAGTCGAACATGAACTACCGCCTGCTGAAAAAGTAACTCCCTTGCGGTAACAGAAAGGCGCCTGCGGGCGCCTTTTTTTGTGCCTGGATGACGGGAAACCCGCAAAGACGCGAATAGGAATGACTTGCATTAACAGTTGTTTTTACCTATTCTTGGCCCCTCTGGAGCAGCGCCATTTTACCGACCTGGCCCCGCCATCGCTGGCCTGACGGTCTTTCACCGGGGCCGTGCTGCATCCACCCCTATCCAACAGGAGTACCGACCATGCCCGTTTCCCTGCAACTGCCTGAGTGGCTGGTATCCGGCGGCCCGACCATGTGGGCGCTGACCGTTCTGTCGGTGGTGGCACTGGCAACCCTGATCTCCAAACTGCTGCAATTTGCCCGCCAGCGGCCGCTCAGCAGCCGCCGCGCCGATGCCCTGCTTGACGCCCTGGAGCGGGGCCAGTCACCCAGCCAACCCGGCCGACTGAGCGCGCCGGTGGACCGGGTCATCTGGCAAGCCTGGCAGCAACAGGAGCTGGACGATGACAGCTGGGAAGAAGACTGCCTGCGCCGCGCGCGCCAGGCACTGGAGCCCCTGCATGGCGGTCTGCGCATCCTGGAAGTGATCAGCGCGGTGGCGCCGCTGCTGGGGCTGCTGGGCACCGTGTTCGGCATGATCAGTGCCTTTCAGGCGCTGGAGCAGGCCGGCTCCCAGGTGGACCCGGCCATTCTCTCCGGGGGGATCTGGGAAGCCCTGCTGACCACCGCCGCCGGCCTGGTGGTGGCGATTCCTGCCCTGGCCGCCTTCCACTGGGCGGACCGCACCATCGAACAATGCCGGGAAAAAATGCAGGATCGGCTCTCCCAGCTGAAGATTCTGCGCCGTCACCACCGTGGCGCACCGGTGAGGGTGGCAGCGTCCCCCAAGACGGCAGATGTGGCCCATGCATCTTGAGAACCCCCGCCAGCGGGCGCCGGGCATCGGCCTGACGCCGCTGATCGATGTGGTCTTCATCCTGCTGGTGTTTTTCATGCTGGCCACCCGTTTCGGCCAGTTCCACGACCTGCCGGTTAACGTGCAGCCGGCGGACAGCAACGGCAAACCGGATGACAGCTGGGTGCTATTGCAGGTGGAACGTGACGGCCGGCTCAGCGCCGATGGCCGCACCGTGACGCCAGAGCAAGTGAGCGGTCTGCTTGATACCCGCCATGACAAGGTCTGGGTCAGCGTGGTGCCACAGGCCACACTGCAACAGTCCCTGAGTGCGGTGGATGCCATCAAGGCCACCGGTGTGGACAAGGTCCAACTGGAGTTACTGCCATGAATCTGGGTAGTATCGCCAACCGCCGCCCGCCGCTGGAGCCGGTACTGCCGCTGATCAATGTGGTGTTCCTGCTGCTGATCTTCTTCATGCTGGCCGGGCAGCTGGCCAAAAAACCCAGCGTGGAGGTGGCGACGCCAGTCAGTGCCGTGGCCAATGGCAAGGAACAACCGGACAGGCTGTTACTGATGCTCAAAGCAGATGGTCAGTGGTTTGCCGGTGATGGCAAGCAGCCACTCACCGACACCGAACTGGCCAGCCTGCTGGCGGCTCGTGCGGAAAATCGCCCGGCACCGGCCCAGCAGGAACCGGAGCCCATTCGGTTGTTGGCCGATGCGCAGGTCTCCATGCAGCAACTGCGCGCCCATCTGCAGACCCTGCGGGCGCTGGGCGTGCAACAGGTTCGACTGGTAACCCGGGAAGATGCGAACCATGAATGACCGTCTGACACGCATTATCGCCTGGACCCTGGCCATTCTGGCCCATGGCGCCCTGCTGATTACCCTCGGCAGCATGACCCTGGCCGGCGGCCGGCCAAGCAAGCCTGGCGTGCAGGAAATGACCCTGAACCTGGCCGCGCAAGCGCCGGCGCCAAAGGCCGCCCCGCAGCCCAAACCCGAGCCCCATCACGCCCCCAAACCCAAGCCCAAACCCAGGCCGGAGCCGGTGGTCAAGGCCAAGCCCAAACCCAAGCCCGTGCCCCGGGAAACGCCCAAACCCGAGCCCAGGCCGGCACCCCAGGTCGCCCAGAAAGAACCGGAAGAAAAAACCCCGGACAACAGTGAAGAGGCCGCCACCCAGAGTCAGCCCCAGGGCGCCAGGGGGATTGCCGGCGATCCCGGCAAGGGCGCCCACGCCAAGGGCAACCACGACAACCTGCATGACCGCTACATGGCCAAGGTGCGCAACCTGATCGACCGGCACAAGCAGTACCCCAGCCGGGCGCGCATGCGTCGCCAGCAGGGTATCGTGGAAATCAGCTTCGTGATCAATGCCAATGGGCGGGCAGAAAACGTGGCGGTGCACAAGAGTTCCGGCAGTCGCATTCTCGACCGGGCCGCCACCCAGCTGGTGCAGCGCCTGCACTTTGATCGCCCGCCGGTGGAACTGGATACCATTCCGGTGCCGGTTACCGCACCGCTGGATTACAACCTGAGCAACTCCTGATCCATCGCCGGGGCGCTACTCGCCCCAGCGCTTGACCAGCGTCTGTGCCACGCCCAGGTGATCGAGAAGCCGGGCCACCATGAAATCCACCAGATCGTCCACGCTTTGCGGGCCATGATAGAAGCCCGGCGCCGCCGGCATGATGGTGACACCCAGCCGCGACAGCTTGAGCATGTTCTCCAGATGGATGGCCGAGAAGGGCGTCTCCCGGGGTACCAGTATCAGCTTGCGGCCTTCCTTGATGGCCACGTCCGCGGCGCGTTCGATCAGGTTGTCACTGGCGCCGCAGGCAATCGCCGACAGCGTACCGGTGGAACAGGGACACACCACCATGGCCGCCGGCGCACCGCTACCGGACGCCACCGGTGCGGTCCACTGTTCCAGACCACACACCACCAGGCGGCCCCGATCGGTGGCAACCCAGTCACGCAGGGCCTTTTCCGCTGCCCCGGTGCCCGCCGGCAAACTCAGTTCGGTTTCGGTGCCGATCACAATGCGGGCGGCCTTGGAAAGAATCACGAATACCTCGCAATTCGCCTGCAACAGGCACTGCAACAGACGCAGGCCATAGGGCGCCCCGGAGGCCCCGGTGAACGCCAGTGTCACGCGGGAGGGCGATGCAACGGTCATGATGTCATCCCCACACCGCGAGCCATCATGGCGGCCAGGATCGGGATCAACAGCAACAGGTGCAGCTCGGCCACCAACACGCCGCGCAGGCGCGACTGCAGCCCGTCATCAATCTCCGGCATGCGACCGGCAGCCACGTCCTTGCGCCAGCCCAGAAAAACCCGCGTGGGGTAGAGGCTGAGCAGGCCCACCAGAATGAACAGCGTCACCTTGCCATGGAACCAGGGATTGGCCAGATAGAAATCCCAGCCCTTTTCCGTCCAGCCGGCACGCACCACCCCGCTGATCAGGACCGCCAGAGCCGACAGTCCATAGCCCATATCCAGGCGCAGCAAGGTACGCACATTGTTCTGGGAAATACCGGTACGCCAGAGCAGCAACTCGCCAAACAGACAGGCGAACAGGAACAGGATGCTGATGTAGTGAATCGAGGCCCAGATCACCGATGCCATCATGTCGATCTCCCTTTTGCGCAGGCGTTACTGTTGCAGGGCATCCAGCAATTTCTGGTGAATACCGGCAAAGCCGCCATTACTCATCACCACCACATGCAGTGGCTCGCCCCGGTGCGCGACCACACGGGCAATAATGTCATCAATATCATGACTGACCGACGCCGGCACCGGTGCATCGTGCACCACCGGCTCCAGGGACCAGTCCAGCCCCGGCGGCTGATACCAGATTACCTGATCGGCAGACACCGTGCTGGCCGCCAGCGCCGCCTTGTGACTGCCCATGCGCATGGTATTGGAGCGCGGTTCGATAATGGCCAGGATACGCCCGTCCCCCACCTTGCGGCGCAGGCCGTCCAGGGTGGTGGCAATGGCCGTGGGGTGATGGGCAAAGTCATCATAGACGCGAATGCCGGCCACCTCGCCGCGCAGCTCCATGCGCCGTTTGACGCCAGCAAACGCGCTCAGCGCCGCGGCACCATCGGCCAGTGTCACGCCCACATGGCGCGCCGCCAGCAGCGCGGCCATGCCGTTGTTGACACTGTGGCGGCCGGTCTGGCCCCAGCTCACCCGGGCCACCGGCTGACCGGCCTCCAGCACGGTAAATTGCGAGCCATCATCCTTGTCCAGCCGGTAACCCAGCGGCGAGCCCTCACCAAAGCGTTCCACCTCACTCCAGCAACCCTTTTCCAGCGTCTCCTCCAGGGCGGTTTCTCCCTGCGGCAGGATCAGCCGGCCGGTGGACGGCACCGTACGAATCAGGTGGTGGAACTGGGTCTGGATGGCGGCCAGATCGGCGAAGATATCCGCGTGATCGAATTCCAGATTATTGAGAATCGCCGTGCGCGGGCGGTAATGCACGAACTTGCTGCGCTTGTCGAAAAACGCCGTGTCGTATTCATCCGCCTCCACCACGAAAAACGGTGTCTGCCCCAAACGGGCGGACACACCAAAATTGGCGGGCACGCCACCGATCAGGTAACCGGGGTTGAGCCCCGCGTGTTCCAGTATCCAGGCCAGCATGGAACTGGTGGTGGTCTTGCCGTGGGTGCCGGCCACGGCCAGCACCCAGCGCCCGGGCAGTACCACCTCCGCCAGCATCTGAGCCCCGGAGGTGTACGGCAGCCCCTGGTCCAGAACATATTCCACCGCCGGATTGCCACGGCTGAGCGCATTGCCGATCACCACCAGATCCGGGGCCGGATCCAGCTGGGCCGGGTCATAACCCTGGGTCAGTTCAATGCCGGCAGCGGCCAGCTGATCACTCATGGGCGGATAAACGTTCTGGTCGCAGCCGGTGACCCGGTGCCCCTGGGCCTGGGCCAGTTGCGCCAGCGAGCCCATGAAGGTGCCGCAAATGCCGAGGATATGGATATGCATGGATAGTAACTGCCAACTGTGTGAATTCATGCACCATAACGGCAAGCCGCCCGCAGGTGAAGTCTTCAGCCCACCAGAATACGGACATGACGGGAGCGACGTAGCACCGTGGAAGGACTCATTCCGAGCATGCTCTTGAAGACATGGGCCAGGTGCGATGAGTCGGAAAACCCTGCCGCCAGGGCAGCGTCTGTCAAGGTCGCCCCCATGGCCATCATGGACGAGGTAACAAACAATCGATGCCAGAGCCGGTAACGGCGAATGGGAATACCAGTGGTCTGCTTGAACAACCTCTGCAGGCGATCCCCGGACAGCCCGACACGCTGCGCCAACGCTTCGTTGGACAAGTTTTCCGACGGATCGGAGCGAATCAGGGCCACCACTTCGGCAATGCGGGCATCCGGTTCAAACCCTTCCACCCGTGTGCACTCCTCCGGAAAAAGCTGGCCCTCCAGTGCCCGGTAAGCCTGCCCGGCATCCGCCTGGTCACGATACAACGTCTGCAAGGTATGAAGCTGACTTGCTTCATGCATGGACCCAAAGGAAATGCCACTTTCATGTTCTGCCATGGCCGGTGAATGAAACAACATATCCTTGCCCAGCGGGTCGAGAAAACAACAGGCAATTCGCTTCCCCAGGGAATCCGCCGAATATCTGGCGCCCGCCGGAACCAGGTAGGAACGGGCCTCCAGTTGCAAGCCGCCCACCTTCAAGGGAATGACATCATCCAGGCCAAAAAGCAGCGTGTTCGCGCCCTGTGACAGGGACGAAAGGCGACTGATATATCCGAGATACAACGTGCGCTGTTGCCATAAATAAAGGGTGCCGGCAGTTTTCACGGACGATGTCATTGTTGTTATTCCTCGGCGGTGCAAAACCGGGACGCCTATCACAGTTTCTGCTGTTTATGACAAAACCGGGTACGGGTTCCTACAAGTTAGTACCACTCATCCTGCCTATAGTCCAACTGTCGACAAACCATCCGCAGTCAGGCGCCGGCTGCTCAAAAAAACAAACAGGAGAGCACCCATGTCGATTCAAATACGCGGGCTATTGGCAGCCCTTATTCTGCTAATCACAACCACCCAGGCACAGGCCTGGTCATTGTTCGGCAAGGACAAGCACTACGCCGACACTCGCTACCCCATCGTGCTGGTGGGCGGCATCATTGCCTTTGATGATATTGCCGGCGTGGATTACTTCTACGGGATTGCCGATGACCTGCGTGACTATGGCGCCGATGTTTACGAAAGCAATGTCAGCGCCATGCAGGGCAATGAGTACCGTGGCGAGGAGCTGATCACACAGATCGAGGAATACCTGGCCGTCAGCGGCGCCAGCAAGGTCAACCTGATTGCCCATTCCCAGGGCGCCCCCACCGCCCGTTATGTGGCGGCGGTACGTCCGGATCTGGTGGCATCGATCACCTCTGTGCATGGTGAAAACCGTGGCACGCCGGTGGCCGATGTGATCCGTGGTGTTGTCCCCGCAGGCAGTGTTACCGAAGGCCTGGCCGATGCCATCACTTTTGCCTTCGCCGGCCTCTGGGAGGCGGCCTCCGGCGGCCCCAACCCGCTAAACCAGTCCGCGTCCGCGGTACTGGCCGACTCCACCACCGCCGGCATGGCGGATTTCAACCGGCGTTACCCCCAGGCCATGCCCGCCGGCGACTGTGGCACCACTGGCCAGCACACGGTCAACGGCGTGCAGTACTGGTCCTGGGGTGGCACCGGGGTGCAGACCAATTATCTGGACCCGTTTGATTCCCTGCTGGTGTCAGTCACCAAAATGGCGTTCCCCAAGGGCATGAAACATGACGGGGTACTACCGCTGTGTGGCATGTATCTGGGCACCCCCATCCGCCACGACTACAACCACAACCATGCCGATGCCATTCGCCAGCTTTTTGGTCTGCTCGGCTGGGCGGTGGACCCGAAAACCCTTTACCGCAACCAGGCCAACCGCCTGAAGAACGCCGGTCTTTAACCGGCTGTTGAAACCCGAAATACCCGCAGGGCCTCGGCCCTGCGGAACGGATGGATATGATGAAAAAGCGTACTTTTTTTCTGTTTTTTTCCATGCTGATGGCCGCGGTGCTGTGCTGGTTCCTGCTGGCCCCCTCACCCCCTGCTCCCCGCGCGATTGCTGCGCGAAGCAAGGCGCCACCGGTTTCCCCGCCCACGACCACGGCAGTTGCACAGACAACCCTCAAGCATCACGACCGGGCTGGCAACACCGTACTCAGGCAAGCGCTTGCCGACACTTCCCTGGCGGGCACCACGGTGCCGGCAGGGCTGGCGGTTGACACCCAGGGGCATCTGATCGTGAAAAGCAGCACCAAGGATGTACTGGATTATTTTCTGTCACTGACCGGCGAGCGCTCACAGCAGGATATCGAGGCGCTGCTTGGCCAGTGGGCCAGCGCCACGGCCGGAAAAAAAGCCGCATCAGACCTGCTGGTACTACTGCATCGCTATCGCGAATATGGCAAACAGTTCAGCAGAGGGGATTATGCCCCTGATGGCATGGATCAGGTGGCGGACAAGTTGCGCCAGCGCCAGCAACTACGCGACGATATTTTCGGATCGGACACCGCCGCGGCACTGTTCGCCGACGACAACCGCTATGACCGTTTCAGTCTGCAGCGCCATGAGATTCTCAGCTCGGAGCAAAGTGACGCGCAAAAGGCCCGAGCTCTGCAAGCACTGCGCGCCAGCCTGCCGGAACCGCTGGCTCGCCAGTATCAGCGACAGTATCGGTTACAGCATCTTCATGATGACGAACAGGCCCTGCGAAAGCAGGGAGCCGATAACAGTGATCTGTTCGCCTATCACCAGCAGGCCTTTGGTGACCAGGCAGCCCTGCGGTTGCAGGCACTGGAGGAAAAAAGAGCCCAGTGGCAACAACGCTACCAGGACTATGCTCGCCAACGTGACATCCTGCTGCACTCAGGCCTGGCCGCACAGGACCGGCAACAACAGATAGAACAACTACGCCAGCGTCTTTTCACCAGCACTGAACAGAAACGGGTGGCCGCACTGGATCGAATCGAGCAGTAAAACGGCAGGGAAAATTCCCCGGAACGGCGAGGCTCCGTTCCGGGGCAATGGAGGGAATGCAAGAGTGGGAGCCATGACGCTCCCTTATTGTTGTCAGTGACTGATCATCCAGGGCCGTGCGGACGGGAACATCTTGTTGCCGTCGGCGGTGAAGAACACCTTGGACTTGCGTTTGTGGTGACAACAGCCCTGCTCTTTTTCCGAATGCTGATTACCATGGCGAGGTTCGTGGGCAGCCCTTTCATTGCGTGCCATGGCCTGGCGTTTCGCCGGGGCCATCTCCAGCAGCTCCGGCGCTACCATGATCACCCGGGCGGACAATGCGCCGCAGTGCGGACACGGCGCGCAGTCACCGGACGCTTCCATGGGCACCAGATCATGGAACAGGCCGTGCTCGGTGCATTTGTAATCATACAGCGGCATGACAGTCTCCTTACTTGTCCTTGGCCAGGGGCACATCCACACTGCCGGCCACGCTGCTTTGCGGCCCATCGACGCCCGGTTTCACATCAAACTCGAAAATATCCGTGGGCAGCCAGAGGGTGGCGCAGGCATTGGGCACATCTACCACGCCACTGATATGCCCCTGCACCGGGGCACAACCGAGCAACGCATAGGCCTGGGCGCCGGTGTAGCCGAATTTCTTCAGGTATTCGATGGCATTGAGGCAGGCCTGGCGATAGGCCACATGCACATCCAGGTAATGCTGTTTGCCTTGCTCGTCCACGGAGATACCTTCAAAGATCAGGTAATCATCATACTTGGGTGCCATGGGGCTGGGCTTGAAGATCGGGTTCTTGATGCCGTACTTGGCCATACCGTCCTTGATGATATTGACGCGCAGGTGAATCCAGCCCGCCATTTCGATGGCACCACAGAAGGTGATTTCGCCATCGCCCTGACTGAAGTGCAGGTCCCCCACGGACAGGCCGGCGTCTTTCACATAGACCGGGAAATAGACCTGGGAGCCACGGGACAGGTCCTTGATGTCGCAGTTACCGCCGTGCTCGCGGGGCGGCACGGTACGGGCCCCTTCCGCGGCGGCGGCGGCCTTGGCGTCACCGGTGAGCTTGCCCATGTGGGCGGTGTCCGCATAGGGCAGGTTGGCCAGCCCCGGAACACGATCCGGCTCGGTATCGTAGAGTTCCTTCTCGCGGGTATTCCAGTCGTTCAGCATCTCCTTGGACGGTAGACAGCCAATCAGGCCCGGGTGAATCAGGCCGGCGAATTCCACACCGGGAATATGCCGTGACTTGGTGAACATGCCGTTGAAGTCCCAGATGGATTTCTGCGCTTCGGGGAAATGTTCGGTCAGAAAACCACCGCCATTCTGCTTGGAAAAGAAGCCGTTAAAGCCCCACTGGCTTTCCTCGAAGGTGCCGATATCGAGAATATCCACAACCAGAAGATCGCCGGGTTCGGCCCCTTCCACACCGACCGGGCCAGTGAGGAAGTGCACCTGGGTCAGATCCACATCGCGCACGTCTTCGGCACTGTCATCGTTCTTGATCTGACCACCGGTCCAGTCGTGGCATTCGAGAATGAAATCGTCACCGGGCTTGACCATCTTGGCCATGGGGATGTCCGGGTGCCAGCGATTGTGAATATTCTCGTTTTCGTAGGGCGATTTGTTCAGGTCGATCTTGATGATGGTTTCAGCCATGGTGAACTCTCCTCGGTTAGCATCAGGGCGACAGCCAAACACGCCGGCCCGTCGTTCCAGCTTCACTATCGGCAATCCCCGGCATGGCCACCATTCGCCAATGGCCCCCTCGCGATACGTCATTTGACGTATTGCCCGGCGGGCCTCACCCGGTAATTCCACAGACCGTTGCACGCAAGGGAAGCCCGCGCATGGAAAAGAGAAAAACCCGGAAAGATTAGACAGGAAGCACGACCAGCGAGCCCTGCTCCAGGCGGGCCTCGAACAGGGTCGCCGCGGGATAGTCGATCATCACCCTTGCCAGGGGCGGGGAGAGTTCATTACGGATTCGCCGGGCCATGTCGCGGGCGCCGAAACGGCGATCCAGCGGGCGCCCCAGATGTCGCCGGGCCCCCTCACCCAATGTCAGGCGCGCGCCCCGTTTCAGCAGGCGCTGATTGAGTTGTTCCAGTGCAAGATCCAGCAACGCCTCCACCTGATCGAGCCCCAGGGGGTCAAACACCTGGATGGCATCGATACGGTTGAGAAACTCCGGATCAAACCGCTGCTGCAGGGCCTGATCGATCAACGCCTGGCGCTGGCGCTGCTGCGCCGCCGGGCTTTGCCACCACCGTCGGGCCTGTTGCTGCTGCAGAGTCGCCAGGCGAGCCGCCCCCACATTGCTGGTCATGAAAATCAGGGCGTTGCGAAAATCGATCTCGCGATTACCCGCACTGAGCCGCAGTCGCCCACGCTCCAGCACATTGAGCAAGGTGCGGATGACCTCCGGGCTGGCCTTTTCCAGCTCATCGAACAGCACCAAGCCCGGCTTGCTGAAGCTGCCCTGAATGGCCGGCACATCAAACAGGGTCTGGCCTTCCTTGCTGCCCACATAACCCGGTGGTGCACCAGTGAGCGAGGCGGCGTAATGCTCCTGGGCCAGGGTGTTCATATCAATGCGGCAAAGGGCATCAGCGCTGCCATGCAGTGCCTGGGCCAGCAAACGGACCATCTCGGTCTTGCCGACGCCGGTGGGACCGACCAGCAACTGTACACCCAGGGGCCGGTCGCTGGCGCCGATGTCGGCTTTCAGCACGCGCAGCATATCGTCCATGGCCGCCAGCACCGTTGGCTGGCCGACAATGCGTTCGCGCAGCAGCGCCATGACCGTATCCGGGTCGAAGGTGAAGCGACAGCGACGCCCGCCATCTGCCTGCCAGCGCTGGCGGGCGGCACTGTCATGGTTGGCCGCCAGCTGCTCGTTGATGAAAGGCACCGGTCAGTCGCCCGCAGCCTTTTCCCTGTCGGGCACCGGCAGGTTCCCCACCGGGCAATCGGCCACGCCGACTGTGGAGCGCGTCATGGCTTCCACATCTTCACGGGCCTTCTCGGCATCCATCACCCAGGTGCGATAGAAATCGAAGGGGCAATCCGCCACCCCCTTGTCGCCATCCCCGGAGGCATGAATGCCGGAATAGCCACGGTGCAGCAATTTGAACAGATGATTCTGTGACTGGTCGTTGGCACGGGCATCACGGATCTGGCTGACGGACAACTGGGCATACTGCACGCCCATGTCTTCCTCGCCACATTCCCCCAGGGTACGGCCATCAAAGCCGATGATGGCGGAGTGGCCGAAATAGGAATACACGCCATCAAAGCCGGTGGCGTTGGCCACGGCCACGTAGCAGTTGTTGGCCCAGGCCATGCTCTTGGCCATCATGATCTGCTGCTCCTTGGCCGGGTACATGTAGCCCTGGCAGCGCACGATCAGCTCCGCCCCCTTCATGGCACAGTCACGCCAGATTTCCGGATAGTTGCCGTCATCACAGATGATCAGGCTGATCTTCAGGCCCTTGGGCCCTTCGGTGACATAGGTGGTATCACCGGGGTACCAGCCTTCTATCGGGCACCAGGGAATGCATTTACGGTATTTCTGCACCACCTCACCGTCGCTGTTAATCAGCACCAGGGTGTTGTAGGGCGCCTTGTGCGGATGCGCCTCATGGCGCTCGCCGGTGAGGGAAAACACTCCCCAGGTGTTGGCCTCGCGGCAGGCCGCCGCAAAGATCGCCGTTTCATCGCCGGGTACCGTGGCGGCGGTCGCCATCATTTCGTCCGGGTCATACATGATGCCCATGGTGCTGTATTCCGGGAACACCACCAGATCCATGCCCGGCAATCCCTGCTTCATGCCCTTGATCATATCGGCAATGTGGCGAGCGTTATCCAGCACCTCGGCCTTGCTGTGCAGACGCGGCATCTTGTAGTTGACCACGGCCACGCCCAGGGTATCGGCGCTGCTGGAAATATCTCCGTGTCGCATGCTTGTCTCCTCGCAGGCTGTTTTTCAAAAACCGGTTACACCGCCAGGTAGCTGGCGATTTTTTTCTGGTCGGCGCTCTTGCCATCTTCCTCGTGCACGATCTGGCCTTTCTCGATCACCATTACCCGGTCGGCCACAGCCATGGCAAAGCTCAGCACCTGCTCGGACACCACGATACTGAGCCCGCGCAGTTGCTTGATCTCGTTAAGCGTCTTGGCCAACTGCTTGATGATGGAGGGTTGAATGCCCTCGGTGGGCTCATCCAGCAACAACACTTTCGGGTCGGCGGCCAACGCGCGGCCGATGACCATCTGTTGCTGCTGACCGCCGGACAGGTTTCCGGCCTTGCGATGGCGCATGTCATGCAGCACCGGGAACAGTTCATAGATGTCGTTGGGGATCTTTTTCTTGCCGGTGGCCTCAAGGCCGGTGGCAATGTTTTCCTCCACCGTCAGGGTAGGAAATACCATGCGCCCCTGGGGCACATAGGCAATGCCTTTCCTGACACGTTGATAGGCCTTGTCCCCGGTAATGTTATTGCCCTGCATGGCAATACTCCCCTGGGCCGGCAAGATACCGATCAATGACTTGAACAGAGTGGTCTTGCCCATACCGTTACGGCCCATGATGGCCAGGGTTTCGTTTTCCCCCACGGTCAGGGAGATGCCGTGGATCACTTCACTCATGCCATAGCTGACACGCAAATCATTGGTACTGAGCATGGTTCTCTCTCCTGCTCCGATGGTCTGGTCAATGGCCCAGGTAAACCTCGATCACCCGTTCGTTTTTCTGGATATCGTCCATCTTGCCTTCCGCCAGCACCTTGCCCTGGTGCAGCACGGTGACCTTGTGGGCAATGTCTTTGACGAAATCCATGTCGTGTTCGATCACCAGCACCGAGCGGTTCGTACTGATGCGATTGAGCAGCTCGGCGGTGCGCTCGCGCTCCACCACACTCATGCCCGCCACCGGTTCATCCAGCATCAGCAGTTCCGGGTCCTGGATCAGCAACATGCCGATTTCCAGCCATTGTTTCTGACCATGGCTGAGCAATCCGGCGCTCTTTTCCAGGTCGTCATCCAGGTAGATCATTTCGGCAATCTCTTTGACTCGCGCGGTGATTGCTGGCGTGCGCCGGAAAAAGAGACTGCCAAACACCGTGCGCCCCTTCGGATAGGACAGTTCCAGGTTCTGAAACACGGTGAGGTTTTCGTAGATGGACGGGGTCTGAAATTTACGCCCGACCCCCTCGTGAACGATCTTGTCCTCGGCCAGGCGGGTGAGCTCGGTATCCTTGAACTTGATGGAACCATCGGTAGCGCGGGTCTTGCCGCAGATCAGATCCAGCAGGGTGGTCTTGCCGGCCCCGTTGGGGCCAATTACCACCCGCACCTCGTTGCGTTCCACATACAGTGACAGGTCATCCACGGCCTTGAAGCCATCAAAGGACACCGTCAGGCCTTCCACGGCCAGCAGAATCGGGGATGTCATCAGTGGCTCTCCTGTGCAGACAGAATCGGGGCGCTATCGGGCGACGTATTGCTGGCCGGCGGCGCCGTCTTTTTTTCCACCGCCGGGGCCGGCTGGGGTCGCTTGAAAGTCTCTTTCATCCAGCGGCGTACCGGCCCGGCGTAATCGTCCACCAGCCCGGCCAGGCCACGGGGGAACAGCATCACCACGGCGATGAACAGCGCCCCCATGGCCACCACCCACAACTGCGGGAAGGTTTCCGACAGGGAGCTTTTCGCCAGATTGACCAGGAAGGCGCCGTAGGCTGCGCCGATCAGTGACAGGCGCCCCCCCACGGCACAGAAGATCACCATTTCGATGGAGGCCACCGTGCCGACAAAGGATGGCGACATGAATCCCACCTGCAGGGTGAAGAAAGCCCCGCCGATGGCAGAAATCACCGACGCCGCCACGAACACGAAGATCTTGATGTTGGCCACGTCATAGCCGGAAAACCGCACCCGGTCTTCCTGATCCCGCATGGCAATCAGCAATTGCCCGTAACGGCTGTTGATGATGAACTGGCCCGCCAGCAGGCACAGCAGCAAGGCGCCACAGCAGGCGAAGTACAGCACGTACTTGGCAAAGTCGGTCTGTATATCCCAGCCCATCAGGGTACGCAGGTCGGTGATGCCGTTAATGCCCCCGGTATAGCCCTGCTGACCGATGATCAGAATGGTCATGATGGAGGCGATAGCCTGGGTAATGATGGCGAAATACACACCGCCCACCCGCCGCTTGAACATGGCGAAACCGATCAGAAAGGCAAACAGCGCCGGCACTGCCACAATCAGAATCAGCGTCAACGTGAAGCTGTGGAACGGTTGCCAGAACCAGGGCAACTCGGTGAGCTGGTTCCAGTCCATGAAATCGGGAATCCCCGGGGTGCTCTGGATCGCCGTGTTTTCCGGTGACGATGCCTCCAGCTTCAGAAACATGGCCATGCAGTAACCGCCCAGGCCGAAGAAGATCCCCTGCCCCAGGCTGAGAATGCCGCCGTAGCCCCAGCACAGTACCAGCCCGGCCGCCACGAAGGCGTAGGTCAGGTATTTGCCATACAGGTTGAGGCGAAAGATATCCGCACACAGTGGCAACACCACCATGATCAGAAAGGCGATGATCAGTATCTGGATCAGTTTTCCCCGGCCGCCGAACTTGTCCATCCAGCGGCTTGCGGCAAGGGCTTGAGTGTCTGGCTTGTCCATCACGATCTCCTTGAGGCAATCAGTAGCGCCCTAACGGCGCACCTTGCTGGCAAACAGGCCCTGCGGGCGGAACATCAGGATGCCGACCACCGTCATCAGTGTGATGACCTTGGCCATGGACCCGGACAGGAAGAAGGAAAGAATCGATTGCGACTGGGCGATGCCGAAGGCGGATGCCACGGTCCCCAGCAGACTGGCCGCGCCACCGAACACCACCACCAGGAAGGTATCAACGATATACAGCGAGCCGGTGGTCGGGCCGGTGGAGGCAATGGTGGTAAAGGCAGCACCGGCGACACCGGCAATACCGCAACCCAATGCAAAGGTCAGGCGGTCCACTTTTTCGGTGTTGATACCGGCGGCGTTGGCCATGGCCCGGTTCTGGGTAGTGGCCCTTACCTTGATGCCCCAGCGTGACCGGTAAAGCAGGAAGAACACCCCGATGGTCATTACCACGGTCAGCGCCACCACCATGACACCATTAATGGGAATATCGACCATGTCCGACGCCTGGAACGAGCCCATCAGCCAGTCAGGCAGCACCACGCTTTTTTCACGCGGGCCGAACACGGAACGGAAAATCTGCTGCAGGATCAGCCCCAGGCCCCAGGTGGCCAGCAGGGTATCCAGCGGGCGGTTGTAGAGGAAACGTATCAGGAACCGTTCCACCAGATAACCGAGAATAAAGGTGCCCAAAAACGCGAGTGCAATCGCCACCGGGAAATAATAATCGAGCAAAAATGGCCAGGTATCCGAAGCCAGATACGACACCAGATACGTGATATAGGCCCCCAGGGTCAGAAATTCACCGTGGGCCATGTTGATCACGCCCATCTGACCAAAAATGATGGCCAGCCCCAGGGCCATCAGCAGGAACACGCAAAACAGACTCAGGCCACTGAAGCCCTGCATGAGAAAGATTGCGGTGAGTTCCTCTCCTGTATAACCACCCATGATCAGTCCTCCCTCGGACCCGGACACAGACACCGCCTGTATCCATGCTTGTGTTTGTTACCGGAAAATCGCGCAAAACGTGCAGTGATGAAGGGCGCCCGTACTCGGGCGCCCGGGTCGTGCGGCTTACTGGTACCCTTTCGGGAAGGGGTTGGGTTTGATCACGTCGGACTCCCACACCACGTCGGCCTGGCCATCGGCTTTCCATTTGCCGATGCGGGTGCGCATCCACAGGTGATGGTTGTCATCCACTTTCAGGTAGCCATGCGGGGAGTTGTCCCACTCCATGCCCGGCGATGCGGCCACCACCTTGTCCACGTCGAAGCTGCCGGCGGCTTCCACCGCACGCTTCCACAACCACGGCCCCAGGTAGGCGGATTCGGTCACATCACCAATCACGGCCTTGTCGCCATATTTCTTCTTGAAGGCGGCCACGAATTCCTTGTTACCCGGCAAATCCAGGCTCTGGAAATACTTCATGGAGGAGTACAGACCTTCCACGTTTTCACCACCGATACCGAGCACTTCATCCTCGGTCACGGATATGGTCAGCATGGGCTGCTTCTTGAAGGTCAGGCCGGCGGCGTTGAGCTGCTTGAACCAGGCCACGTTGGAACCGCCCACCACGGCACCGAACACCAGGTCCGGTTTTTTCAGCTTGATCTTGTTGATCAGCGAGCCGAACTGGGTGCTGCCCAGCGGGTAATATTCCTCGCCCACTACCTTGCCGTGCAGCACGTTCTCGATGTGTTTGCGGGCAATCTTCATGGAGGTGCGAGGCCAGATGTAGTCAGACCCCACCAGATAGAAGGTCTTGGCACCAAGCTTGTCATGGGCCCAGTTGAGACCGGCCAGAATCTGCTGGGTGGCTTCCTGGCCGGTGTAGAAGACGTTATGGGACTGCTCCAGACCCTCATAGAAGGTCGGGTAGTACAGCAGACCGTTATCCTTCTCGAACACCGGCAATACCGCCTTGCGCGAGGCGGAGGTCCAGCAACCGAAGACGGCGGCAACCTTGTCCTTTTCCAGCAGCTTGTGGGACTTTTCCGCGAAGGTCGGCCAGTCAGAAGCGCCATCCTCCTGGATGATCTTGATCTGGCGTCCCAATACACCGCCCTGGGCATTGATCTGCTCGATGGCCAGCTTTTCCGCCTGTACGGAGCCGGTTTCACTGATCGCCATGGTGCCGGTCAGTGAATGCAGAATGCCCACGGTGACCGTGTCGTCGGTGACCGACAGGCCAGTGGTGTTCACGTCATCGGCAAACACCGGGTTGGCCAGCGCCAGTGCCGCCGGCAGGGCCAGCAGCCCGGCCAGCAGACGGCGCCGGGTGGACTGTGTCTTGCGCTTGGAGTCTTTCATCGTCATCCCCTATTCAGTGACATGCTTGGGAGGGGCCCACTGCCCCCTTTGTCCCTCGCCATTGAGTATGGGAAGACGCCCCCTACCGGCCCATTCGGCGAATGCGCCAGAGCACTACGTCATTTGACGCATACCCGCACTGGCCGCCCCCGGCTAGTCTCGGGCGCGGGCGGGGCTATCAAGGAGGCACCGCTACCGAGCGAAGCGCCGCCGACATCGGGAAAGGCACGAATCGTGCTTGGGATACTCTCGCGGCGATTTCCGCTGCCTGCGGATGATGAACATGGCCTTACAGCAACGGATCTTCCGGGTCCGGCGCAATTACAATCAGTGGGTGGCCAACCAGACACTGGAAGACTTTGCGCTGCGCTTTACCGCCAAATCGGCGCGCCGCTGGTCTGCCGGTCGGGTGGCCCATACCGCCCTTGGGGGGATCTCCTTTCTGGCTCTGGAGGCCATCGGCGGCACCATTACGCTCAACTACGGGTTTACCAATACCGTGACGGCGGTGATGGCCGTGGCGCTGATCATTTTCATGCTGGGGGTGCCGGTGAGCTATTACGCCGCTCGCTACGGGGTGGATATTGATCTGCTCACCCGCGGCGCCGGTTTCGGCTACCTGGGCTCCACCCTGACGTCACTGATATACGCCTCGTTTACCTTTATCTTTTTCGCCCTGGAAGCGGCCATCATGGCCATGGCCCTGCAGATCGTGTTCGGCCTGCCGCCAACGCTGGGCTATCTGGTCAGCTCGCTGATGGTGATTCCGCTGGTCACCCACGGCATCACCTATATCAGCCGTTTCCAGCTGTGGACCCAGCCCCTGTGGCTGCTGCTTCAGCTGGCCCCCTTTGTGTTCATTCTGGCCCAGGACCCCAGCACCCTGGACCGTTGGCAACACTTCGAAGGGCTGGGACCCCACGATGGCAGTTTCAATCTGCTGATGTTCGGCGCCGCCTCCACCGTGCTGTTTTCCCTGGTAGCCCAGATCGGCGAGCAGGTGGATTTTCTGCGTTTCATGCCCGAGGCGCAGGCAGGCAAGCGCGCCCGCTGGTGGCTGGCCCTGCTGGCCGGCGGCCCGGGCTGGGTACTGATGGGCGCCTTCAAGATTCTGGCCGGCTCCTTTCTGGCAGTGTTGGCGTTCTATCACGGGCTACCCAGCAATGAGGCCCATGAACCCATGCAGATGTACCTGGTGGCCTTCAGCCATATCACCTCCAGCCCACCCATGCTGCTGGCACTGGCCGGTATCTTCGTGGTGCTGTCCCAACTCAAGATCAACGTCACCAACGCCTATGCCGGCTCCATTGCCTGGTCCAACTTCTTCTCGCGGCTGACCCACAGCCATCCGGGCCGGGTGGTGTGGCTGGTATTCAATGTCATGATCGCCCTGGTGCTGATGGAAATCGGTATCTACCGGGCCTTCGAATCGATTCTCGGCAGCTACGCGGTGGTGGCAGTGGCCTGGATCGGTGCCCTGGTCGCGGATCTGGTGATCAACAAGCCGCTGGGCCTGAGCCCCAAAGGCATCGAATTCAAGCGCGCCTACCTGTTTGATCTCAACCCGGTGGGCTTCGGCGCCATGCTGCTGGCGACCACCATCGGCCTGTCGGCCCGCGCCGGCCTGTGGGGTGACAGCGCCCATGCCCTGGCTTCTTTCCTGACACTGGGCAGCGTCATGGTGATTGCACCGCTGCTGGCCTGGGCCACCGGCGGGCGCTATTACATTGCGCGCCACCCGGACCAGGCCGACGCCCTGAGCGGCCAGGCCTGCTGCATCTGCGAGCACCACTTCGACGGCGAGGACATGGCCTTCTGCCCGGCCTACAACGGCCCCATCTGTTCGCTGTGCTGTTCCCTGGATGCCCGCTGCAATGATGCCTGCAAGAGTAACGCCCGGGTTCAGGAACAGTTGCTGGGCTGGCTGGGCAAGGTATTTCCGGCAACGCTGGTCAACCGGCTGCGCTCGCGCCTGGGACACTTCCTCGGTCTGTTGACGCTGGTCACTCTGGTGATGGCCGGGCTCATGGGACTGGTCTACTCCCAGTTACCGACGGTGGAACCACTGGTGCGTGATCTGATGGCCGCCACCCTGGCCAAGGTCTTCGCCATCCTGGTGATCATCAGTGGCGTGGTGGCCTGGTTATTCGTACTGGCCCATGAAAGCCGCGTGGTGGCCCAGGAAGAAAGCCGCCGCCAGACCCGCATGCTGATGCAGGAAATCAAGGCCCATGAAAAGACCGACCGCATGCTGCAACAGGCCAAGGAACAGGCGGAAGCGGCCAACCAGGCCAAGAGCCGCTATCTGACTGGTCTCAGCCACGAGCTACGTTCGCCGCTCAATGCCGCCTTCGGCTACGCCCAGCTACTGGAAAACGACCCGGGTATCCCCGTGGATCGGCGCGAAGCCGTCTGCGCCATTCGCCGCAGTACCGAGCACCTGTCGGACCTGATCGAGGGGTTGCTGGAAATCTCCAAGATCGAGGCCGGCCGGCTGGAGTTGTATCGCAACGAAGTGCGGGTGCGCACCCTGATCGACGAACTGGTGGCCATGTTCCAGCTGCAGGCCGAAGACAAGGGCATCCGCTTTGAATTCCACAGCCGCGGGCCGCTCCCCGGCTGGGTCACCACCGATGAAAAGCGGCTTCGCCAGATTCTTATCAACCTGTTGTCCAACGCCATCAAGTTCACCCGCGAGGGCAGCGTCACCCTGACCTTCCGCTACCGTAACCAGGTGGCCGAGTTCGTCATCGCCGACACCGGTGTGGGCATCGCCGAGGAAGATCTGCAACGTATCTTCCGCCCCTTCGAGCGGGTCAGGAAACCCGGCGTACCGGCGGTGCACGGCACCGGGCTGGGGCTGACCATCACCAAACTGCTAACCGACATCATGGGCGGCGACATTCAGGTCAGCAGCGAACCGGGCAAAGGCAGCACCTTCCGCCTCTCCGTGATGCTGGCCAGTGTCAGTCGTCCGGACAGCTCGCCCCGCGAACAGCTGCCGGTGACCGGCTACCTGGGGCAGCGCCATACGCTGCTGGTGGTCGATGACGACCCGTCTCACCGCGGCCTGGTCAGCGACCTGCTCACGCCACTGGGATTCCAGGTGGATGAAGCGCCGGACGGTGAAACTGCCCTGGCCCTGGTGGCACAGACACCGCCGTCACTGATTCTGATGGATATCGGCATGCCGGGCCTGGACGGCTGGCAGACCGCCGCCCGTCTGCGCGAGGCGGGCCATGCCGGCCCCATCGTTATGCTCTCCGCCAATGCCCGGGAACTGCATGCGGATGTGCCACAACATCTTTACGACGATTACCTGGTCAAGCCCTTCAAGTTCGGCGCCCTGCTCGACAGCCTGGCCCGCCAGCTGGGCCTGACCTGGCAACACCAGAGCCCGCCGAGCCGGCGCCCGCCGCGCATTGCAGTCACCACCGTGGCCCTGGACCCGGCGCTGCGTGACGAACTGCTCGCGCTGGCGGAAATCGGCCACCTCAGTGGCCTGCGTGATGCCCTGACCCGGCAGGGCGACAGCCTGCCCGAACCGCTCGGCCAGGCCATCCGGGACAACCTGGAACGCTATGACTTCCAGGCCCTGATACAGCTACTGGAGAAAGCGTCATGAACGCGGCCCCGCGCAAAGATCTGATCCTGGTGGTGGATGACTCACCGGATTCGCTGGGCATGATTCACCAGGCCCTGGACCGGGCCGGCCTGACCGCGCTGGTGGCGCTGGAGGGTGAACAGGCACTGGGTATCGCCGAAAAGATGGTGCCCGACCTGATTCTGATGGACGCCATCATGCCCAACCTGGACGGCTTCGAGACCTGCCGCCGCCTCAAGGACCATCCGGAACTGTCGTCGGTACCGGTGATTTTCATGACCGGGCTGACCGACAGCGAGGATGTGGTTCGCGGTCTGGAGGCCGGCGGCGTGGACTATGTCACCAAGCCGGTACGCCCGGATGAACTGATTGCCCGCATCCGCGTGCACCTGAACAACGCCCGCCTGACACAGAGCGCCCACACCGCCCTGGACCGGCTGGGCCAGGCCACCTTTTCCACCGATGAAGCAGGCATCTGGCGCTGGGCCACCCGCCAGGCGGAACAACTGCTGGGCAAGGCCTGTGATGACCGCGCCGCCCTGCTGGAGCAACTGGCCGGCGAAATCCGCCACTGGCTACAGCATCAGCCGGAGCGAGGCCAGCAACTCAATCTCGGTGCCCTGCCCGGCAATCTAGGCCTGCGCTATCTGGGCCGCAGCAGCGCCCAGGAGCACCTGTTTCGTCTGCTGCACCAGGACAGCGACGCGGAACTGGCGCTGCTGCGCTCGGCACTGCATGTGACCCAGCGTGAAGCCCAGGTTCTGGTCTGGATTGCCCACGGCAAGACCAACCGGGAAATTGCCCAGATTCTGGCGCTCAGCCCGCGCACGGTGAACAAGCACCTGGAACAGATATTTCGCAAGCTGGGGGTGGAAAACCGCACGGCGGCGGCGGCCATGGTGATCCAGTATCTGACCCAGATACAGTAATGGCCTGGTCACGATTCATACGCAACCGCAGTGCCGCCAGAAACGGGCTCAGGCGCCGCCGCGCAGCACCTGGGGCAGCAACATCACCACCGCCGCATAGCTGACGATCAGCAGCATCAGGGCGATGCCCAGGCCCAGAAAGGGGCTCACATTGAGGCTGCGGTGATAGATGAAACCGTGGGCGGCCAGCTGCCAGCTCACCAGCAGCAGGTAGATGCCATCGATCAGCGGCAGGCGCTCACTGGCGCCCAGGTTGATCAGCAACAGCGGCAGGCTGGCCAGGGTCAACATGATATCCACGCCCACCAGCGACAGGGCTGCCTGCCACCAGCGGCTCTGCAACGCCTTGAAGGTCAGCAGCAAACGGCAACCCGCCAGCACCACGGTCATGGTCAACAGCTGGCTGGCCAGCAACACCGCCAGCGGCAAGGCCGTCTGCAGGCTGGCCACCACCAGCTGCAAGGCGAACCAGACCGCCAGCACCACGGCCAGCAACGGTGGGGAATAGGGACTCTGCTCGGGACCGGAGCGGAAAGTGCAGAGTCGCCAGAAATGAGTTAATAGTGCAGTCATAGTGCCTCCGGCGGCCTATTCTTCCAGAGCCGGAGGGAAAGCACCACGGCCGGCGCCCAATCGGATGGAAAGTCATGAAAAGCCCATCATCCTCCGTTAGAATGCGCGCAAATCGAATCAAGGGGTCTGTTATGGCGCGTAAAAACGCTTTCTACGCTCAGTCCGGTGGGGTTACCGCCGTCATCAATGCTTCCGCCGCCGGCGTCATCGAAGCCGCCCGTGAAAACAAGGACGTGATCGGCAAGGTCTACGCCGGCCGTAACGGTATCATTGGAGCCCTCAAGGAAGAGCTGATCGACACCAGCAAAGAAAGCAAAAGTGCCATCGAGGCCCTCAAGCACACCCCCGGCGGCGCCTTCGGCTCCTGCCGCTACAAGCTCAAGGATCTGAAGACCTCCCAGCGCGAATACGAGCGCCTGATCGAGGTCTTCAAGGCCCACAACATCGGCTACTTCTTCTACAACGGCGGTGGTGACTCCGCCGATACCTGTCTGAAGGTGTCCCAGCTGTCCGAGAAGATGGGCTACCCGATCCAGGCCATTCATGTGCCCAAGACCGTGGATAACGACCTGCCCTTCACCGACGTCAGCCCGGGCTTCGGCTCCGTGGCCAAGTATACGGCGGTAAGCTGTCGTGAAGCGGCCCTGGACGTGGCCAGCATGTGCGCCACCTCCACCAAGGTGTTTGTCATGGAAGTGATGGGCCGCCACGCCGGCTGGATCGCCGCCGCCGCGGGCCTGGCCAAGGAAGATAACGACGATGCCCCGCACCTGATCCTGTTCCCGGAAATTGCCTTCGACAAGGCCGCCTTCATGAAGAAGGTGGAAGCCACCGTGAAGAAGAGCGGTTACTGCGTGATCGTGGTCTCCGAGGGCGCCCGTTATGAAGACGGCACCTTCCTGGCCGACGCCGGCAACACCGATGCCTTCGGCCACAAACAGCTGGGCGGCGTGGCGCCGGTCATTGCGCAGATGGTCAAGGACGAGCTGGGTTACAAGTATCACTGGGCGGTCAGCGACTACCTGCAGCGCGCGGCCCGTCACATTGCCTCCGCCACGGACGTGGAGCAGGCCTACGCGGTGGGCCGTGCGGCGGTGGAGTTCGCGGTGGCCGGCAAAAACGCCGTGATGCCCACGGTGGTGCGCAAGGACACCAAGAAATACAGCTGGACCATCGGCGAAGCGCCGCTGAGCAAGGTGGCCAACGTGGAAAAGAAAATGCCGCGCAAGTTCATCAGCAAGGATGGCTTCGGCATTACCCCGTCCGGGCGCGCCTATCTGGAACCGCTGATCGGCGGCGAATCCTACCCGCCCTACAAGAATGGTCTGCCCCAGTTTGCCAAGCTCAAGCTGGTGGCCGTGGCGCGCAAGCTCAACGACGCCTTCGAGGTATAAGCTCGACCGGGCTGACCGCCTGTGACAAAAAAGCCCCGCCAGAGCGGTAATGCCGTTCACTTAAGCGGTGCAAATCTGGCTGAACCCTTTCAGGTAGGTTCCCTCTCCCCTTGTGGGAGAGGGACAGGGAGAGGGTCGGGGCGAACTTCAGTGACTTACCATTGATCTGGCTGTCACGCCCCCCCTCTCCCCAACCCCTCTCCCGCAAGGGGAGAGGGGCTTAACATCTAAAGTGAACAGCATTACCGCCAGCGCGGGGCTTTTTTATGCCTGCCTGTGTCACTCGCCGGGCTTGCCATTCTCCGGTTTGCCACGCAGGGAGTTGATCAGTCGTTTGGGCAAGTTGGTGGATTCCAGCAGCGGGCGCAGTAACGTCAGCGTGCCCTCCATTCGTTCTACCCGCTCCACCAGATGATCCACATGGTCGGAGATGCCCTCCACCCGGGTGGAGACACCACTGACCTGATCCGGCAGGGCATCCATGCGCTCGATGATATTCATGATGCGATGGGCCATGACCAGATATTCCAGGGCCGCACGGACCACCGCCACTGCCACCAGCAGGCCGAAAGGTGCTGCCAGTAACGCGGTGATGCCCGCCAGCATGGATACCTGAAAGAAGCTGACCACGATAATGATGGTCAGCAAGGTGGCGGCCATCACCAGGATCAGGTAGAACCAGGGCAGCAGCTGCATGGTCAGGTAACGGTCAAACCGCCAGTCCGCCAGGTCTTCAAGCAGTTTCACGCGGGCTTTCTTTTGCTCATCCATTGCAACAATCCAGAGTCATTATCCAGGGTCATTAACCGTCGAAGGGAACATGCTGTTTCCCTATGCCTATCTACGCAAAGCCGGGCGCAAACAACAATGGCCTTTTTGTGAACGCCGGTGTCATGCTTTGCCCTGTCACCCGGGCAAAGACAGTGATAGCGTCAGACAAAACGAAAAAAAGAGGCCCTATCGTGAGCGACCCCCTTGCCGATCTGTCCAGAAAAGCGTTTGTTTATGAGTGTGCCAGCCGGGCGCTGGCCGCCAGCTTTGCCAACCCCACGGCCAAGCCCTCGGTTGCCAGTATGGTGCGCGATGCGGATAAACTGTGGGAAGAGCTTCAGGAATGGGAAAACAGACAGGAGTCACCCTTATGAAACGCTTGGTTCTGATTGCTACGCTACTGACCGGCCTGGCCAGCATGGCCTGGGCCGCTGACACCATCAGTGTCGATGACCTGGCCGGCAAAATGGCCCAGAAACAGGGACCGGTGGTCATCGATGTTCGTAATGAAGACGAATTTCTTGCCGGTCATATCCCCGGTGCCATCATGATTCCCCAGTCCCAGATCGGCGCCAACCTGGAAATGCTGAAGGCCCACAAGAAAGAACCCATTGTGGTCTATTGTCGCTCCGGGGCACGCGCTGCCAAGGCCGCCGCCGAGCTGGAAGAGGCGGGTTTCAAGAAGGTGGAGGTCCTGGATGGCAGCTTCCAGGCCTGGCAGGCTGCCGGCAAACCGGTCACCAAGTAGCGCTATTTTTTGAATATATGGCCTGACGGCTACCGCCAGGCTATAAGCTTATTCCGTATTTTTCCCGCCCCCGGTGGCTTGCCATTAGCCGCCGGGCCCCGCCATTGCTATAATCCGCGCCCACCACCAACCCTGTTGAGAAGGACAGATCATGGATTTTGCTAAGGTTCCCGCCGGGAAAGACCTCCCCGAAGATATCTACGTGGCCATCGAAATCCCGGCCAACGCTGACCCGATCAAGTACGAGATCGACAAAGACAGCAACGCGGTATTCGTGGACCGCTTCATGGCAACCCCCATGTTCTACCCGGCCAACTACGGCTACATCCCCAACACCCTGTCCGAAGATGGCGATCCGCTGGACGTGCTGGTTGTGACCCCCTACCCGGTGGTTCCCGGCTCCGTGATCCGCTGCCGCCCGGTGGGCATCCTGAACATGACCGACGAAGCCGGCAAAGATGCCAAGCTGGTTGCCGTACCGCACACCAAACTCACCAAGCTGTACGACAACGTCAAGGACATCAATGATCTGCCCGAGCTGCTGCTGGCCCAGATCAAGCACTTCTTCGAGAACTACAAGGACCTGGAAGCCGGCAAGTGGGTGAAGGTCGATGGCTGGGATGGCGCCGACGCCGCCAAGGCCGAAATCATCAAGTCCGTGGAAGCGTTCAATAACGCCAAGTAAACCACGCCAGATGAAACACAAAAAAGCCGGCTTTAAGCCACTGCTGTCCCACAGTTTGGGGCGGTCATA
>NZ_AMRJ01000003.1 GCF_000300995.1 Alcanivorax hongdengensis A-11-3
CACGTTTGCTTGCCTGATTGTTAAAGAGCGTCTCGTCCGTGGCGCCGTGTTGCGTTGTTGCCCCGTCGAGGAGTGCGCATTCTAGGGATTTCCCCGTGGGTGTCAAACCCTTTTTCGCACTTTTTTTAAAAAACCGGCTGACCGCTCAAAATCTGCTCAAATCGGGCCCGCAAGGGCCTATTTGAGGGTAACCCGGGCGATCTTCTTCTTGCCGGCCTGGATCACATGGCTGTCACCACGGGCAAAAGCCCGCTCCTCGGTGAGCTGGGCGCCATCCAGGTAAACCGCGCCACGGCCGAAGACATCCTTGGCGGCCTTGCCGTTCTGGGCCAGCCCCGCCTCACGCAACAACGGCACGATGTGGATGCTGTCCTGGTCCCCCAGGTCCACCACCACCTCCGGCACATTGTCGGGGATGTCCCCCAGGGAGATCTGATTACCGGCGGAGCGGGGAGCCGCCTGGGCCGCTTCAGCGCCATGGAAGCGCTCCACCATCTCCAGGGCAAACGCCTTTTTGGCCTCCTGGGGGGAGCCGAGCCGCTCGGCCTCGGCCTTCAGCGCCTCGATACGCTCATTGGTACAGGCGCTGAGCAGTTCATAATAGCGCCAGGTCAGGCTGTCGGGAAGAGACAACAGCTTGCGATACATTTCCCCCGGCGCGTCGCTCACCCCCACATAGTTGCCCAGCGACTTGGACATCTTCTGCACCCCGTCCAGCCCCTCGAGGATGGGCATGGTCAGGCAGACCTGCGGAGCCTGGCCATGGGCCTTCTGCAGGGTGCGCCCCATCAATAGGTTGAACTTCTGGTCGGTACCGCCCAGCTCCACGTCCGCTTCCAGGGCCACCGAGTCATAGCCCTGGACCAGCGGGTAGAGGAACTCGTGGATGGCGATGGGCTGGTTGGCGCTGTAGCGCTTGTCGAAGTCATCCCGCTCCAGCATACGGGCCACGGTGTACTGCCCGGCCAGCTTGATCATGCCGGCGGCCCCCAGCTCGTTCATCCAGGAGGAATTGAACACCACCCGGGTTTTGGCCGGGTCGAGCATCTTGAAGACCTGCTCCTTGTAGGTCTCGGCATTGCGCATCACGTCATCGCGACTGAGTGGCGGGCGCGTGGCGCTCTTGCCGGTGGGGTCGCCGATCATGCCGGTGAAGTCGCCGATCAGGAAAATTACCTCGTGCCCCAGCTCCTGGAACTGGCGCATCTTGTTGATCAGCACGGTATGCCCCAGGTGCAGATCCGGCGCCGTGGGGTCGAAGCCCGCCTTGATACGCAACGGCCGGCCGCTGGCCAGCTTTTCGCGCAGTTCCTCTTGCAGGATGATCTCGTCCGCCCCGCGGGCGATCAGCGCCAGTTGTTCATCCACCGTGGCCATTGCTACCTCTGTCTGTCCGCACTGCCGTTCATGAAAGCGCGCCATTGTAGCACTTGAACGCGCTTGTAGAAGGCAGGTATCTTTGCTGACTACCTTTTAAACGCCCTGCCCTGTTCCGCGGGCCCACGTTCACTGACGCCACGACCGATTTCCTGATGAAAGAGCTTTTTTCCGCCGCAGCCAGGCTGGTGCGCCAGTTTCCCCGTACTCACCTGCTGATCAGCATGGTACTGCTGGGTGTGGTCATCCTGATTGCCATGCGCCCCTCGGGCAGCGAGCCCGAACAGACCATCAAATCCACCCCGCTGGCCGCGGCCCCCGCCAGGCCCGACAGCCAGACCGCCGCCAAGCCGGCCCCCAAACCCAAACCGCAGCCCCAGTGGCAGAGCCTGACCGTGGCCGCCGGTGACACCCTGTCATCCCTGCTGCAGCCGGAAGGGGTGGGTGCCGGGCAGGTCTATCGACTACTGGGCAGCGATGAGCGCCTGCAGGCACTGACCCGCATCCGCCCTGGGGAAACCATCGATGTGATCATTGATGATCAGGACACCCTGCAGGGAGTGCAGTACCACCCCTCCCGGCTGGAAACCCTGACCGCCCGACTGGACGGCGACAGCTGGCAGACCCGGGTCGCCAAGCGCGAATACCAGCACCAGACGCGCTATGCCGAAGCCGAGATTAGCGACTCCCTGTTTCTGGCCGCCGCCGCCTCCGGCATCAGCAACAACCTGACCATGAAGCTGGCCAACCTGTTTGCCTGGGATATCGACTTCGTGCTGGATATCCGCAAGGGCGACCATTTCCGCATCATCTATGACGAGCTTTATCTAGATGGCGAAAAGGTTGGCGATGGCGACATCCTGATGGCCGAGCTCTGGAATCGGGACCGCCACCTGGTGGCCTACCGCTACATCAACCGGGCCGGCGACGAGCAATATCTGGACCCGGATGGCAACTCCATGCGCAAGGCCTTCATCCGCACGCCAGTGGCCTTTACCCGCATCAGCAGCCGCTTCAGCACCGGCCGTTTACACCCGATTCTGGGCCGCACCCGCCCCCACGAAGGGGTTGATTACGCCGCGCCCACCGGCACCCCGATCAAGGCCGCCGGCGACGGCAAGATCATCTTTGCCGGCCGCAAGGGCGGCTACGGCAACTGCATCATCATCAAGCATGGCCGCGTCTACTCCACCCTCTACGGCCACATGCACGGCTTTGCCCGGGGCATGCGTGTGGGAAGCCGGGTCAAACAGGGACAGACCATCGGCTATGTGGGCATGAGCGGCCTGGCCACCGGCCCGCACCTGCATTACGAATTCCGCATTAACGGTGTGCACCACGATCCGCTCACCGTCAAATTGCCCAAGGCCCAGGGTATCGCCAAGGACGAACGCAGCGACTTCCTGGCCGACGCCGGTCGCCTCAAGGCACAGATGGCGCTGTTCGCGGAAGCCTCTACCCTGGCCAGCAGCGATCTGCTCCGCCATGACCAGTGACCGGCTTTTTGTCGGTCTGATGACCGGCACCAGCGTTGACGGCATCGATGCGGTACTGGCCCGCATTGGTGAGCACAGCTTTGAGCTGATCGACACCCTCAGCGCACCACTGACAGCCAGCCTGCGCGAGGCCGTGCTGGCCCTCTGCCAACCCGGTGACAACGAGATCGACCGGGCCGGCCCCCTGCACCGTGCGCTGGGCCGCGCCTACGCCGATGCCACAGAACAATTGCTGCGACACAGCGGCGTCGCCGCCGGGGACATTGCCGCCATCGGCTGCCATGGCCAGACGGTACGTCACCGCCCGGGGCACGACGGCTTCAGCCTGCAACTGGGCTGCCCGGACACCCTGGCCGCCCTGACCGGCATCGCCGTGGTACACAATTTCCGCAACAAGGACATGGTACTGGGCGGCCAGGGCGCCCCGCTGGTACCGCGCTTCCATGCCCGGTTGTTTGCCCGACCGGGACAGCGACTGGCGGTGGCCAATATCGGCGGCATGGCCAATGTCACCCTGCTGGATGATGGCCAGCTGCGCGGCGGCTTTGATACCGGCCCGGGCAATGTACTGATGGACCACTGGTGCCAGCAGCACCAGGGGCACGCCTTCGACCGGGACGGCGCCTGGGCAGCCAGTGCCGTACCTGACCCGGCCCTGCTTGCCACCCTGCTCAGTGATCCCTATTTCCGCCAGCCGCCCCCCAAGAGCACCGGCCGCGAACACTTCGATGCCCACTGGCTCCACCGGCAACTGCCCCCGGGTCTGCCGCCGGAACAGGTTCAGGCCACCCTGGCGGAATTGACCGCACGCAGCCTGGCCGAGGCGCTGTCCGACTTTGCTCCGCAACAACTGTGGGTATGCGGCGGTGGCGCCCATAATCGGCACCTGCTACAACGTCTGGCAGCACTGATGCATATTGATGTGGTGAGCACCGCCACACAGGGATTGGCGCCGGACTGGGTGGAAGCGGCTGCCTTTGCCTGGCTGGCCTGGGCACGACTGACGGGCACATGTGGCAACGCACCGGTGGTCACCGGCGCCTCAAGAGAGGCGATTCTGGGTCAGATCACCCTGCCCTGAGCGGGGTTTCGGACAGGAAGACTAGACAACCCACAGCGCCAGCATGGCGCAGCTGGTGCCGAGGGTGGCACCGGCGAGAATATCCGACGGGTAGTGCACGCCCAGCAGCACCCGTGACAGCCCGACCATCACGGCCAGCCCCAGAGCCAGGGCCGCCAGCGGCGGGAAGTAGATGCACAGCAGAGTGGCCATCACAAAGGCTGCGGCAGTGTGACCGGACGGGAAGCTGAAGCGATCCGCCGGCTGGATAAAGGCGGACAGGCTTTCCAGTGCATCCGCCGGCCGCGGGCGTTTGATCAGATGCTTGAGCCCCACGAACAGGGGCACTTCCAGGGCGTAGGCCGCCATGGCAGTCAGTGCAAACTCACTGCCACCGTCACGATCCATCCACCATATCAGCAACGTCAGCGCCACGTAGAAGGGGCCATCCCCGAGCCGGGACACCAGCCGGGCCATGCGCGCACGGCGGGCAGCCTGGGGCTGGCGAAGCAGCCAGCACATGGCCCGGGTGTCCGCGGCGGTCATTCGTTGAAAAGTCGGTTTTGTCGTCATCATGGGTTCAGTGTCCACCCGGAAAACGACGAAATGTTGATCGAACGATTAAGGTTTTGTGACAACAGGAGAGGCGGCACGCACCGAGCTACCTGCAACAGCCAGAAGTCCTGTGGGAGCGGTCGTTCGACCGCGAAAGAGGCTGGCAGGGTATGACACTCGGAAACGTGAGTATCGCGGTGGAACCACCGCTCCCACGGAGCGCCCGAATCAGACCGAGAAGGAAGAGCCGCAACCACAGGTGGTGGCCGCATTGGGGTTGCTGACCACGAATCGCGAGCCCATCAGCCCCTGCTCGTAATCCACCTGGGAGCCATCCAGATATTGAATGCTCATGGCGTCCACCAGCAGCGTGACACCATCCTTTTCGACAACGGTGTCATCGTCATTGACCGCCTCGTCGAAGGTAAACCCGTAGGAAAAACCCGCACAGCCACCACCGGTGATATACACCCGCAGCTTCAGGTTGGCGTTCCCTTCGTCGTCACGCAGCTCTTTGACTTTGGCTGCGGCGGCGTCGGTGAAAGAAATGGGGCCTTGCTCGGTCATACGCTCGCTACTGCTGTAAAACGGAAAAACCCGCACCATCCATTCACGGATGATGCGGGTTCAATATGTTCCAGTACCCGACTAAAACAGTCAAGAATTATCCGCAGCCGCCACTTTCTCTTCGTTGGCGGCGGCTTTTTTCTTGTCCGGGGCCGGCAGATTGCGGCGCTCGTCATCCAGACGCACCAGCTTGCCATTGACCCGGGCACCCATGACCATTTCGATCATCAGGTAGTAGACATTGCCCTCCACGGACGCCTTCTCGGCCAGCTCCAGGTTCTCTGTGGCGCGCACATCGCCTTCCACCCGGCCATTGACCACCACCTGGGGCACTTCGATCTGGCCTTTCACCACGCCGGTTTCACCGATAATCAGACGACCGCCTTCCTTGCCAACGCTGATGTTGCCTTCCACGGTGCCCTGCACATGCAGGCCACCGGTAAATTCGATGTCACCTTTTACCGTGGCACTGGGCGCAATCAGGGTATGGTTACGGTAATCCTGCTGCGGGGCGCTCCCGCCGGCTTTCTTGTCTCGGCCCAACACGTGACTCTCCTACTGCCATTTTAAGGTTTTTTCTGCCCGGGACCGTTGTCGTCCGGAGGTTTCAGCTTCCACATCTATCGCCTTCACCGCCACCCCTTCCGGCACCCGGAAGTGCCCACTCAGCTCCTGAAAGTAGCGAAACTGGAAGCGGGTCTCACTTTCGTCATCCAGCCACTGGCTGCCGGTGTAGCTTACCGGCTTGCCGTCCGCGGTGCTGCCGACCAGTCGTAACGTTACGTCACCGCTTAGATAACGCCGGTTACGGTTATCCCCGGCCTGCACCAGCACCAGCTTGTAGGTATAGCCGTCACCACTGCCATCCGGCTGCACATCCATCTTCTCGATGCGCAGGCCGGTCTCCTGATCGCCCGGGGCCATCACGTTCTTGTAGAAGGCCACCGCTTCTTCCAGCTCCGCCACCTGGTCACGCAGGGTCTTGAGCTGATCACGGACCTGCTCACCGGCCTGCTTGTTGACCTGGGCATCGGTGCGGTAGACCGCCAACTGGTTGCGCGCCTTGTCGAGCTCCTCCTGCAGCTCATGGACCTGGTTACGCAGGCGCTGGTTGTGCTCGGACGCATCCAGCGCCCCGCCGGCGCCCAGCCACAGGCCACCGGCAAACAGCAGTACCGCCAGCACCAGCAGGATGATGGCATTGCGAATACGCCGACGTTTCTGTTCGGACGGGCTGACCGGGACCAGGGTAACGTCGTCGATGCCGGTCCGGGATCGGGGTTTGGCCGCCATGATCAGGGCGCCAGCGGAACCACGGACAGGCCAGCGGCCTCATCCAGGCCGAACATGATATTCATGGCCTGCACCGCCTGGCCGGAAGCCCCCTTGACCAGATTGTCGATCACCGACAACACCACGATGACGTTCTCGCCACGGGGCTGGTGCAAGGCAATCCGGCACATGTTGCCGCCCCGCACGAAACGGGTTTCCGGGTGACTGCCCAGCGGCATCACGTCCACAAAGGGCTCATCCGCATAGCGGGCTTCATAGGCCTGCTGGATGGCTTCCAGGGAGGGCGCGCCGTCCAGCAACTGACCGTAGAGGGTGGCATGGATGCCACGGATCATGGGAATCAGGTGCGGGACGAAGGTCGCCTTGACCGGGCCGCCGGCAATATCCGCCAGCCCCTGCTCGATCTCCGGCAGATGCCGATGGCCGCTGGCGCCGTAGGCCTTGTAGCTCTCGCCCGCCTCGGCCAGCAGCATCGGCACCTTGGCGCCCTTGCCGCCGCCACTGGCCCCGCTGGCGGCGTTGGCAATCAGTTGGTCGGGCTGGATCCAGCCGTTCTCCAGCAGCGGCAGATAGCCGAGCTGAATGGAGGTAGGGTAGCAACCGGCACAGGCCACCAGCCGGGCCTCGCGGATGGCCTCCCGGTTTACTTCCGGCAGGCCGTAGACCGCTTCGCTCAACAGCTCCGGGCAGGCATGGGGTTCGCCATACCACTGGCTCCACAGTTCATGGTCACGCAACCGGAAGTCCGCGGACAGGTCCACCACCCGCACGCCGGCCGCCATCAGCTCCGGCATCATGCGCATGGCCACGTTGTGCGGCGTGGCAAAGAACACCACATCACAGGCGCTCAGCCGGGCCACATCCGGCTCGGAGAACACCAGATCGGTGCGCCCGCGCAGGGACGGGAACATGTCCGCCACGGCCAGACCGGCCTCTCCCCGGGAAGTAATCACGTCCAGGCGCACGTGGGGGTGGTTGACCAGCAGCCGCAACAGCTCCACGCCGGTATAGCCCGTGCCACCGACAATACCCACTTTCAACGGCGTTGCGCCGTCACCCGTCCGCGCCATGACTGACTCCTACTACGAAATAATGATCAGAGCACCGCATGATAGGGGGGCACCCCCACCGCGGCAACATCAACGGCTTTCCGTGGCCGGTTCGCCATCCTTGGGTTGAGGGGTTTCCAGGGCCATGCCCTGCCCATCGGAGAGCCGCTCGGCCAGCGAATCGTAAAGCGGGCGCGGCCACACCAGTTTGGCCACGGCAGCGGCCAGAAACGCCCCGGCCATCAGCGGCAGCACCACATCGTGGCGGTTGCCGGTGAGCTCCATGACGATCACGAAGGAGGTGATGGGGCGCTGAATCACCGCGGAAAGAAACGCGGCCATGGCCACCAGGGTAATCCCCACCAGCGAGGCGTTGGGGAAAAAGTGCCCGATCACATTGCCGACACCGGCGCCCGCTGCCAGACAGGGCGAGAACAGGCCACCGGGAATGCCGGTGAAATAGGACACCAGGGTGGCGGCCATCTTGGCCAGCGGGAACAGCCAGTCACCGGAATGCTTGCCACTGAGCAGATCACTGGCCTGCTCATAGCCACTGCCATAGGTGGCGCCGCCGGTGAGCAGCCCGAGGAACACCAGCACCAGCGCACACAGAAACACCACCCGGTAGGGGTTGGCTTTGGCATAGGGCGACAGGAAGCGACTGCCGACGATCAGCAAACGACTGAACAGCCCCCCCAGCAGGCCGCAGATCAGGCCGACAATGACAATGGCATACCACTGACTGGGAATATCCAGGCTACCTTCCGGGTGACCGAAAAAGCTGTAGTGCCCCATGATCATCAGCACCACCACCCCGGACAGGAAGATGGACAGGATCAGGGTCCCGCTGGTGCGCTGCTCGAAGGACCCGGCCAGCTCCTCGATGGCAAACATGATCCCCGCCAGGGGCGCGTTAAAGGCCGCCGACACGCCGGCGGCACCGCCGGCCACGATCAGGGCATTATCAATGTTCTTCTGGCGCAGGCGCGCCACCTGGCCCACCGAATACATCATCGCCGCCCCCATCTGCACACTGGGGCCCTCGCGGCCGATACTGGCCCCACAGAACAGCCCCACCACGGTCAGCAGAAACTTGGCGGCGATCACCCGCAGCGAAAGAAAGGCCGGGCGCAGCCAGTGATAACGTTGCTTGAGCACCAGCAACACCTGGGGGATACCACTGCCCTGGGATTCGGTACCGATACGCCGCATCACCCAGACGATGAAGAGCATGCCGGCGGGGGTCAGTACCAGGGGAATCAGGGGATTGCGCTGCTCCAGGCCCATGAAGGTCTGCGACGCCAGCTCCGCCACCCAGGCCAGCGCCACCACCAGCAGCCCCACCAGTACCGCGCCGACCCAGAACACCGCCCGCATCTTCCAGTCCTGCAGGGTGCCCAGCTGATGGCGGCTCAGACGGCGGGTGCGGAACAGGTAATACCGCAACAGTCGACGAAAGCGGGACCGTTTTTTCACAGCGCTCCTTACAAACCGGTGACGTGACGGGCCAGGGAACTCTGAACCCGTCCACTCAGCAGGACGATCAGGCCGGCAAATACTGCGGCTGCCGCCGGGGCGATCTGCGCCGGGCACACGGGCCCGGCCGGGAATTCATGTCGACTGCGAACCACGCTGTGCCCAAGCACGGCTGTCCATTGCGGGGGCAGCCAGAGCGTTCTCGCAGGAGTTGTTCAGAGGCTTCCTGGGAAGCTGTATAGTGTACGCCTTCAATGCCCCCAACTCCACTGACCGCCGTTCAGGAGTCGTGCCCATGCTGTGGCTCAAAGCCTTTCACATCATCGCAATGGTCTGCTGGTTTGCCGGCATCTTTTACCTGCCGCGTCTGTTCGTCTACCACGCCATGGCCGAGGACCAGGCCAGCCGCGAGCGTTTCAAGATCATGGAACGCAAGCTCTACCGCGGCATCATGAACCCGTCCATGATCGTCACCCTGGTACTGGGCATCTGGATGCTGGCGCTCAACTGGGACTACTACAAGACCCAGGGCTGGATGCATGCCAAGCTGGCGCTGGTGGTTCTGCTGATCGGTTACCACCACATGTGCCTGGCCTATCTGAAGAAATTTGCCGCCGATGCCAATACCAAGAGCGACCGCTTCTTCCGCATTTTCAATGAAGTGCCGGTTTTGTTGCTGGTGGCCATTGTGATACTGGTGGTGGTGAGACCTTTCTGAGTCGCACGTCCGGTGTCTGACGCCGGGCGCTCGCCCGTTGCAGGTGCGCAATTATGAAACCGAACATTCTGGTGATCGCCGGGCACGACCCGTCCGGTGGCGCCGGCATCCATGCCGACATCGAGACCATTCAGGCCCTGGGCGGCTTTGCCTCCACTCTGATCACCGGGCTGACCGTGCAGAACAGCCAGAACGTGCGCGGCTTCCAGCTCACCGACCCGGCCTTGCTGCAACAGCAGGCCGATGCCCTGCTGGATGATCTGGACTACCAGGCGGTGAAAATCGGCATGACCGGCTCGGTGGCCATCATCGACTTCATCGCCGACCTGCTGGCCCGCCTGCCCGGCGTCCCGGTGATCCTGGACCCGGTGCTGGCCGCCGAGGCCGGCGGCAGCCTGGCACAGGAGTCGCTGGCCGACGCCATGCTGGAGCGGCTTGCTCCGCACTGCGAATTACTCACTCCCAACCTGCCGGAAGCACGCTTGCTGAGCGGCGAGCAGGCCCTGCATGCGTGCGGCGACACCCTGCTTGCCCGGGGCCGGTGTGCGGCCCTGATTACCGGCACCCATGACGACACCGACCAGGTCAGCAACCATCTGTTCCAGCCCGGCCGCCACCGGCAATGGGACTGGCCGCGCCTGCCACACAGCTACCATGGCTCCGGTTGCACGCTGGCCTCTGCCATTGCCTGTCTGCGCGCCCACCAGCAGCCCCTGGAAGAGGCCGTGGCCAACGCACAGGCCCATGTCGACCGCTTCCTGCGCCAGGCCTTCCGCCCCGGCCGCGGCCAGCACGTCCCCAATCGTCAGCCATGATCCACGGTCTTTACGCCATCACCGACCCGCAGCTGACGCCGGATGAGCGGCTGCTGCCCGCCGCCCGCGCCGCCCTGCGCGGCGGGGCACGCCTGCTGCAGTACCGGGACAAGACCGCCACCCCCCGCCAGCGTGAAAACCGGGCGGCACAACTGCGCGACCTGTGCCATGAATTTGGCGCCCTGTTCATCGTCAATGACGACCCGGCCCTGGCCGCCCGCGTCCATGCCGACGGGGTTCACATTGGCCAGAGTGATGGCGGCCTGGCCGCCGCCCGCGACCGGCTCGGCGAGCAGCGCATCATTGGTGTAACCTGCCATGGCGATGCCCGGCTGGTGGTGCAAACCGAACAGGCCGGCGCCGATTACCTGGCCATGGGACGCTTCTTCCCGTCGCACACCAAACCCGGCGCCCCGGCGGCCCAGCTGGAGGCCCTGCGCCAGGCCTGCCGCCAGTGTCACCGCCCCGTGGTAGCCATCGGCGGGGTGAATCCGGATAATGCCCCCCAGCTGATCCAGGCCGGCGCCGCCAGCGTGGCAGTGATCCATGCTCTGTTCGGCCACCCCGACCCGGCCGACATCGAAGTCGCCGCCCGCCGTTTCAGCACCCTTTTCTGAACGCCTGTTAACACTACCGGGATCACACCAGTTGACCCCGGATCAAGGAGACCCCCATGCCCCGCAAGCATTCCGAGCAGCTTTTTCGCCAGGCCCAGACACACATCCCCGGCGGCGTTAATTCTCCGGTCCGGGCCTTCAAGAGCGTGGGCGGTTCGCCAGTGTTCTTCCATACCGCCAGGGGGGCCTACCTGCACGACGAGGACGGCAACCGCTACATTGATTACGTGGGTTCCTGGGGTCCCATGATCCTCGGCCACAACCATCCGCAGGTGATCGAGGCGGTGCAGGCCGCAGTCAACGAGGGCATGAGCTTCGGCGCCCCCACCGCCGTGGAAGTGGAGATGGCCGACAAGGTCTGCGAGCTGTTGCCCTCCATGGACATGGTACGCATGGTCAACTCCGGCACCGAAGCCACCATGAGCGCCATCCGTCTGGCCCGCGGCTATACCGGCCGCAACAAGATCATCAAGTTCGAGGGCTGTTATCACGGCCATGTGGACAGCCTGCTGGTGAAAGCCGGCTCCGGCGCCATGGGTATCCCCGGCTCTCCGGGCGTACCCGAAGCCGTCACCGCCGACACCCTGGTGCTGGACTACAACAATGCCGCCACGGTGGCCGAAGCGTTTGCACAGCATGGTCCGGAGATCGCCGCCGTGATCGTCGAGCCGGTGGCCGGCAACATGAACTGCGTGCCGCCCAACGCCTCCTTTCTGCAGGCCCTGCGCGAACTGTGTGACCAGCACGGTGCGGTGTTGATTTTTGACGAGGTCATGACCGGCTTTCGGGTGGCACTGGGCGGCGCCCAGGGGCTCTACGACATCACCCCGGACCTGACCACCCTGGGCAAGATCATCGGCGGCGGCATGCCGGTGGGCGCCTTTGGTGGCAAGAAAGCCATCATGGAACACCTGGCGCCACTGGGCCCGGTCTACCAGGCCGGCACCCTGTCCGGCAATCCAGTGGCCATGGCCGCCGGCCTGGCCACCCTGAACCTGATCAGCGAAGCAGGCTTCCATGAAGCGCTGACGGAAAAGACCACGCGGCTGCTGGACGGCCTCACCGAAGCCGCCCATGCCGAAGGCGTGGCCTTCACCACTGCACAGGCGGGCGGCATGTTCGGGCTGTTCTTCACCGACCAGAGCCGCGTAAGCCACTTTGCGGACGTGATGGCCTGCGACAGCGAACGCTTCAACCGCTTCTTCCACGCCATGCTGGACCAGGGCATCTACCTGGCCCCCAGCGCCTTTGAAGCGGGCTTTGTGTCCGCCGCTCACAGCGACGAGGACATCGATACCACCATTGCGGCGGCAAGAAAGGCGTTTGCGAAGGTGTAAAGACGCCGTCTAACAACCACCTGCAGGAGCTTGCTTGCAAGTGAATCCGGGCCTTGACGAGGAAAAAGCGGTGCGGTTTATTCGCGGCCTTTTCTAGAGAGACCTGTCGAGTTCGGAAATGCCTGATCGCCTTTCAGGCGATTTCCGCGCTGACGCGCGGTTCGCTTGCAGGCAAGCGCCTACAGTGGCTTCGTAGTGGTCAGTCGCGAACCAGCGCCACCCTTTTTCCACCCGTCAGGCGCAACAGGTCCGCCGGTGCCATTTCGATTTCCAGCCCGCGCCGCCCGGCGCTCATGTAGAGGGTCGGCCAGTCGGCGGCGCGTTCGTGGAGATAGAGAGGCAGGCGTTTCTTCTGTCCCAGCGGGCTGATACCGCCCAGCACATAACCGGTCAGGCGCTGGGCCTGGTCGCCCGGGCACATAGTCGCCTTTTTGCCGCCATGGGCCCGGGCCAGCAATTTCAGATCCAGCTGATGATCCACCGGCACCATGGCCACCACCGGAGAGCCATCCACCAGCGCCAGCAGTGTCTTGAACACCTGCGCCGGCGGCAGCCCCAGCAACTCGGCCGCTTCCAGCCCGTAGCTGGCCGCCGCCGGATCATGCACATAGCTGTGCAGCGTATGCTCTACCTTGCCGCGTTTGGCGGCCTCTACCGCAGGGGTCATGCACTGGCCGGCTGGCGCAGCCGATCAGCATTGTCGCGGGCGGCACGGGCGCCCTGCTCATCGCCCTGCCGGCTACGGGCGGTGGCCACCAGCTCCCAGAGGCCGGCCCGGTAGGCATCATTATCCGGTGCCAGGCGCAGGGCACGCAGGGCAAAACCCTCCGCGCCGCGCGCATCCCCCTCGCTCAGGTGCAGATCGGCCAGCTCCCGGTACAACCAGGAGGCATCCGGTGCCATGGTCAACGCCCGCTCCAGATAACGCTCGGCGGCGGAATTGTTACCCTGGCTGCGCGCCTGACGGGCATGCTCATACAGCGACAGCGCCGGCGAGCCCTGCAACTGCTGCTCCGCCGTCACCGGCGCCTGGGTTTCTTCCTGCACCGGCTGCATGGCACAGCCGGCCAGCAGCGCCGCCAGCAGGGTTAGTCGAACAAGCCCTTGAACCACTTCACTACTCCTTTACCGGTATCCTTGACCGTGCCACAGCCGTTGCTGTCTTGCGGAATCGACGCTTCCAGCATGGGGATGCGACGGGCGCCATGGCAACCTTCCGCGCTTTGCTGGCGGCCGTTTTCATCCATCCATACCCAGTCCACGCCCGCTGGCGGGGTCTGTGACAGGCTGCGCTGGGGCAGCTTGGCCATCAGTTCGGTCCATACCGGCAGGGCACCGGTGGCACCGGTGAGGCCGGTATTGTGGTTGTCGTCACGGCCCACCCAGACTACCGCCAGATGGTTGGCGGAGAAACCGGCAAACCAGGCATCGCGGAAATCATCACTGGTGCCGGTCTTGCCGGCGATCTTGAGCTCCTCCGGCAGTTGCTTGCGGGCCCCACGACCGGTGCCTTCCTCAATCACCTGCTGCATGGCCCACTGGGTCACGAAGGCCGGCCCGGCATCCACCGCTTCCTCGGTACTGACCGGGTAGCGGGCCAGCGGCTTGCCGCCCTTGTCGAGCACATCGGTAATGGAGCGCAGACGGGTGCTGAAGCCACCGGTGGCCAGCGGCTGATACATCATGGCCACCTCGAACGGCGTCAGCTCCAGGCTACCCAGCAGGATACTGGGGTAAAGCGGTATCTTGCGCTGCACCCCCAGGGTCTTCATGGTATCGGCCACCTTGTCCAGCCCCACATCCAGCCCCAGCCGGGCGGTGGCCTGGTTACGCGAATGGGCCAGCACATCAACAATGGGCATGGCGCCCAGCGACTGCTTGTCGTAGTTACCCGGCGCCCACAGGCTGCCGTTGGGCATCTTCACTTCCACCGGGCCGTCTTCCACATTGGTGGCCAGGCTGTATTTTTTCGGCTCTTCCATGGCCGCCAGCACCACCGCCGGCTTGGCCAGCGAACCGATCGGCCGCAGCGCATCCAGCGCCCGGTTAAAGCCGGATTCCCGGGAATGGCGATTGCTGACCAACGCCAGCACGTCACCCTCGGTGGGCGAGACCACCACCACGGCGCCATTGAGATGCTTGTTTTCCTTCGGGTCGATATGTTGCAGGCGATCATGCAGCGCCCGCTCGGAGGCCAACTGGGCCAGCACATCCAGGGTGGAATGAATATGCAGCCCCTCGCGGCTGAGCACCTCCGGCGGGTAATCCCGTGCCAGCTGGCGGCGCACCAGATCGATAAAGGCCGGGAACGCATACAGGGCAGAGGCACCGCGCGGCACCACTTCCAGCGGTCGGGCGCTGTACTTGCGGTAATCCTGCTCGGACAGCGCGCCCTCCTTGACCGCCACCTTCAATACCGTATTGCGACGCTCCATGGCCCGCTTGGGATGACGGCGCGGGTCATACCAGCTGGGCCCCTTGAGCAGGGCTACCAGGGTGGCCAGCTGATGGGGCTCCAGCTCATCCAGCGGCCGGCCGAAGAAAAACTGCGCGCCCAGCCCCATGCCATGAATGGCGCGATTGCCGTCCTGCCCCAGATAGACCTCGTTGAGGTAGGCCTCGAGGATCTGCTGCTTGCTGTAATGCAGCTCCAGCAACAGGGCCATGGGCATTTCCATCAGCTTGCGCGACAGGGTGCGCTCGGAGGTCAGCCAGAAATTCTTCACCAGCTGCTGGGTCAGGGTACTGCCGCCCTGTACCAGGCCACCGGCCTTGATGTTGGCCAGCATGGCCCGGCTCAGTCCGCGCAGGGAAATACCATGATGCTCGTAGAAGCTGCGATCTTCCGTGGCCACCAGCATGTCCACCAGTAACGGTGGCACCTGGTCGAGCCTGACCAGCACCCGGTCCTCCTGGTGCTGGGGATGAATACTGCCGATTTGCAGCGGCTCCAGCCGCGCCAGGTTGCCGGTCTGGCTGGCCTTGATGGACTGGATATGGCCAGCCGACAGGGTCAGTCGAATCCGCTGGGACGGCTCGCCGCCATCACTGTCCTTGAAGCCACGGGTATCCAGTACCAGGGTATTGCCGTTGCGGGCATAACTGCCCGGCGTGGAGGCACTGCTGGTATGGCGGTAGCGCATCAGATCCAGCAGCTTGAGCATATCCTCGCGGGACAGTACCCGCCCGGCATACAGCTCCACCGGCCGCGCATAGACCCGGGCCGGCAGTTGCCAGACATGGGAGTCGAAGCGTTCGCGTACCAGCGCATCCAGGTAGGCCATGCCGGCGGCCACCACCACCAGCATGACCAGGGAAAGTTTGCCCACCAGCCGCCAGCTGAACCAGCGCCGTGGAGCGGATTTCTTGCTCGATGATTGCCGCCGCCCTTTGGCGGGGGACTTCTTTGCTTTTTTCGCCATGCTCGCGAGTATAGTGAAAACTGAAGACATTAAGAGTGTCTGTGGCGCCCGGTGTTCCCGCGGACCGCATTATCCCTTCCGGTTACGCCATTAATTAACACCGATTTTGCAACCGCCCCGCCCCCCTCCATAATAGGCGCCCTGATTGGAACCGGCACTGGAGCCTGCATGGAAAAGAAATACGACGTTTATGCCCTCGGCAATGCCCTGGTGGATACGGAAATCGAGGTCAGCGACGCCTTTCTGCAACGCATGGAGGTGGGCAAGGGGCTGATGACCCTGGTGGATGAAGCCCGCCAGGCCGAACTGATCGCCGCCCTGGCCGACGAGGCCGAGCCGCACAAGCAGACCAGCGGCGGCTCCGCCTGCAATACCGTGGTCGCAACCCGCTACTTCGGCGGTAACAGCTACTACGCCTGCAAGGTAGCCGATGACGACACCGGCAACATCTTCGTCAACGACCTGACCGCCGCCGGCGTCGACACCAACATGAACGGCCAGCGCGACCCCGGCATTTCCGGCAAGTGCCTGGTAATGCTGACCCCGGATGCCGAGCGCACCATGAATACCTTCCTGGGTATTTCCAGCCAGGTGTCCGAGGCGGAACTGGACGAAGCGGCCATCGCCGCCAGCCACTATGTCTATCTGGAAGGCTACCTGGTCAGCGGTGACAGCTCCCGCGCGGCGGCCATCCAGCTGCGCAAGCTGGCCGAAAAGCACGGCGTGAAAACCTCGCTGACCTTTTCCGACCCGGCCATGGTGCAGTTCTTCCGCGACGGCCTGGCCGAAATGCTCGGCGACGGCGTGGACCTGTTGTTCTGCAATGAAGCCGAAGCCACCAGCTACACCGACACCGACTCGGTGGAAGCGGCGCTGGAACAGCTCAAGGGCCTGTGCCGATCTGCGGTGATCACCCTGGGTGCCAAAGGGGCCCTGATCTGGGATGGCGCGCAGAGCCACCGCATCGACCCGGTGCCGGTGAAAGCCATCGACAGCAACGGTGCCGGTGACATGTTTGCCGGGGCCTTCCTGTATGCCATTACCCACGGCCACGATTTTGCCAGCGCCGGCAAACTGGCCGCCGCCGCCGCCGCGCGCCTGGTGACCGAATTCGGCCCGCGCCTGAGCGCCGACACCCACCAGCAACTGCGCAAGGATATTCTCGGTGACTGAGACCATGGAACACATCTGTAACGTCAACGACATCGAGCATGAAAGCGCCCGGGAGTTCCAGAAGGACGGCCAGAGCATCGTGGTGGCCAAATTCGATGGGCAGATGCATGCCTACATCAACTGGTGCCCGCACCTGGGCATCGAGCTGAACTTCATGCCCGACCAGTTCATGGATGGCGACGGCCAGTTCATCATGTGCGCCAACCACGGCGCCCTGTTCGAAGTGGAAACCGGTAACTGCCTGTCCGGCCCCTGCAGCGGCGACAAACTGATTGCGGTACCGCTGGAAGTCCGCGGCGAGGAAGTCTGGCTGGGCGAGGTACCGCAACCGGCATGAGCCATCCCTTCGACGATCTCACCCCGGATTTCATGCTCGACGCGGTGGATGCCGCCGGCTTTCTCAGCGACGGCCGACTGTTACAACTCAACAGCTTTGAAAACCGGGTTTACCAGGTGGGCCAGGAAGAGGGGCCGCCGGTGATCGTCAAGTTCTACCGCCCGGGCCGCTGGAGCGATGCCCAGATCCTGGAAGAGCATGCCTTCAGCCTGTTTCTGGTAGAACGGGATCTGCCGGTGATTGCACCGCAAGTTCGCGGTGACACCAGCCTGTTTCACTGCGACGGATTTTCCTTCGCGGTCTTCCGGCGAGCCGGCGGCCATGCGCCGGAACTGGCCAATGACAGTCACCTGGAACAGCTGGGCCGCACCCTGGCCCGTTGGCACGCCTGCGGCAGTGACCGCCCCTACCAGCAGCGCCCGACACTGGATGTGGTGCAGGATATCCGTGCCGCCAGTGAGTATTTGATCCATGACGTGGTCGATCTCAATTACCGCGGCCAGTACCGGGACCTGACCGGCCAACTGCTCGACAGCATCGAGCAACGCCTGCAGGGTCTTCAGGTGCCGCTGCTCAATGTGCACGGCGACTGCCACACCGGCAACATCCTGTGGCGCGATGACAGCCCGCACTTTGTGGACCTGGATGACAGCCTGCGCGCCCCCGCCATGCAGGACCTGTGGATGCTGCTATCCGGCGAGGACGATGAGCAGCAACACCAGCTGACCGTGCTGGCCCGGGGTTATGACACCTTCCTGCCGTTCCCCTGGGAGCAGCAGCTGCTGATTGATCCCCTGCGCATCCGCCGCATGGTCTGCTACGACGCCTGGCTGGCCAAACGCTGGGACGACCCGGCCTTCCCGCCAGCCTTCCCCTGGTTCGAGTCCATGAACTACTGGGGCAACCAGGTCACCCTGCTGCAACAACAGCTGCAAAGCCTGCAGCAATCGTAGCGCTCCAGCAGTGCGACTACAGCAACACCGGTAACGGCTTGTGCAGACAAAACTGCCGGGCTGACAGCGCCGCCTGCCAGGCCAGCACCTCCACCCCGCTGGCCACCGCTTCACGCAGCAATTCACCGTAACGGGCATCCACTTCGTCTGCGGGTCGGGCCGCCAGCGCGCCACTGTGCTGCACGCAGAAGAACAGCACCGCCCGCTTGCCCGACGCCACCACCGCCATCAGAGTCTGCAGATGTTTCTGGCCCCGCTCGGTCACCGAGTCCGGGAAGGCAATAATACCGTCATCGGCATCGTCCGGCCCCGGCCCCAGGGTCACGTTCTTAACCTCGATAAAGGTATGCGGGTCGGCACGCTCGCCCAGCGCCAGGTCAAAACGGCTGTCAGCGTATTTCACCTCACGCTCCACGCCACTGGCCGGGTCCAGGGAAGGCACCCGCGCCGCCCTGACGGCCTCTTCCACCAGCGCATTGGGGCGGCCAGTGTTGACGCCGGCCCAGTGGCCATGGGCCACCTGCACGGCTTCCAGAGTATGCCGGTACTTGCGTTTCGGATTGCCGCTATCGGAAATCAGCGCCGCCTGGGGCTGACCCGGCAGCACACAATTCTTCATGGAGCCGGTATTGGGGCAATGCACGGTAATCTCACTACCATCGGCACGAATCACATCCGCCATGAACCGTTTGTAGCGACGTACCAGCGTCACCGCCTCCAGGGCAGGCTCAAATTTCACAGGCTCTCCAGATACTGTTTGAGCCGGCCCAGGGCCTGCTCCAGTCGTTGTTCGTCACAGGTATAGGCCAGGCGGATGTAACGCTGTGGCTGGTGGCCTTCGCCAAAGTCCAGCCCCGGCGTCACCGCCAGCTTGGCCTTTTCCAGCAGGTCGGCACAGAAGGCGAAGCTGTCATCGGTCCAGGCGCTGACATCCACATACAGGTAAAAGGCACCCTCGGCCCGGGACACCACCGGCAGGCCCAGCCGCGCCAACCCGTTGAGCAAACAATGGCGGCGGGCGGCCAGCAGCTGATGGCGCTGCTCAAGAACCAGCAGGGTTTCTTCCTCCAGGGCCGCCAGCGCCCCGTACTGAGCCGGCGTAGAGGGGGCCAGAAACAGGTTCTGGGCAATGCGCTCCAGGGCCGGCACCAGTGACGGCGGCGCCACCAGCCAGCCCAGCCGCCAGCCGGTCATGCAGAAATACTTGCTGAAGCTGTTGATCACCAGCACCTCATCGGTATGGGCCAGCACCGAACCCGCCGGGCGTTCATAACAAAGCCCCTGATAAATTTCGTCCACCAGCAGCATGCCATCACGGGCCCTCACCGCCCGGGCCATATCGGCCAGCCTCTCGGGGGCCAGCATGTTGCCGGTGGGGTTATCGGGGCTGGCAACCATGGCCAGGCGGGTATCGGGCTGCCAGGCGTCCAGCAGCTGTTGCTGATCGAGCACGAAATGCTGCTCGGCGCGCAGCACCACGGACTGGGGCTTGCCACCCACCAGCTTGACGAACTGCCGATTGCAGGGGTAACCCGGGTCGCACAACAGCACACCATCACCGGGATTGATCAGGGCCGCCAGCGCCAGCTGCAGGGCCCCGGAGGCACCGGGGGTCACCACCACCCGGGCCGGGTCCACCTCGGCATCAAAGCGCCGGCGGTAATCATCGGCAATGGCCTGTCGCAACGCGGGCAAGCCTCCGGCCGGGGTGTAACCGGTGCGGCCATGGCTGACCGCCTCGTCCACCGCCTTGAGCACCGCCGGCGGCGTGGCGAAATCCGGCTCGCCCACTTCCAGATGAATGACATCATGGCCCTGCTCCGCCAGCTGCTGGGCACGGGCCAGCAATGCCATGACATGGAAGGGCGGGATTTGTTGCGCATATTGAGACAGAGTGATCACAAGTTTCCTCTTTTCTAACGCGGGCACACGGCTATAATCGGCCAGTTTTTCGCCATCCTGCCACCGCCTGACCGGAAGGTGACAAGCCTAACGGTTAGGGAGTAAGGTCGGGGTTTACATTATGCCAATGTCCGCAAGCCTCCGGGAAAGGCTTGAGTGACGCAACCGGTGACCGTGGGTCGCGGCGCAGGAAAGCCGCTTCATCGTGGTCAGCATCACACACGCGTTACCCCCGTGACAGGCGCCCAGGGAATACGGGTGAACCGATTTAGAGAGTCGAGAAGATGCTAAGGGAGTTGATCAAGATGGCCACCGGCAAAAAGAAAGCGCCCAAGAAGGCGGCTAAAAAACAATCGAGCGGGACCTCTGCAGCCAGCAAGAAAACCACCAAGGCAGCATCTTCTTCCACGAAGAAAGCCACTCCGGCCAAAGCTCCCGCCAAAAAAGCGGTAGCCAAAAAGGCCACAGCGAAAAAAGCCGTCGCCAAGAAAGCACCGGCAAAAAAGGCAGCCGCCAAACCCGCAGCCAAGAAAGCAGCAGTGAAGAAACCGGCGGCAAAAAAGGCCGCGGTGAAAAAAGCGCCCGCCAAGAAAGCCGCTGCCAAGGCACCCGCCAAGAAAGCGGTGGCGAAGAAAGCCGTCGCCAACAAGGCAGCGGTAAAAAAAGCCCCCGCCAAGGCCGCCAGCAAAAAGGCCGCCCCGGCACGCAAGGCGGCGGTGAAGAAACCGGCCGCCAAGCCGGCAGCGAAAAAAGCCGCCCCGGCCAAGGTCGCCGCCAGCAAACCCGCGACTACCAAGAAGCCGGCCGCCAAAGCGACCCGCAAGGCCACGCCATCCAAGTCGGCTGCTCCCAAGGCAACCGTCAAAAAACCCGCCACCAAGGCTGCCAGCCACAAGGCGCCGGCGGTGAAACGCAAATTGCCTGTGTCTGGCAAGGCCAGTGCCGCCGCCAACACAGCCGCAAGAACTCAAGCCACTTCGGGCCCAGCCAGGAAGGCAAGCTCCGGCAGGGATACCACGCCGGCCCGTTCCGCCTCTTCTGCTCAGGTGAAATCAAAGGTGAAAAAACAGACTTCCTCATCCGCGTCCCAGGCTCAGATTCATGGTTTCGCGCCTTACCATCCGGCTAAGGACGAGGAATACATGAACGAACCTCAACGTGCCCATTTCCGTCAAATCCTCCTGGCCTGGCGCCAGGAACTGATGGAAGAAGCCGACCGTACCATGCACCACCTGCAGGACGAGCAGGCCAACCTGCCCGATCCGGCAGACCGCGCCACCCAGGAAGAAGAATTCGCCCTGGAACTGCGCACCCGCGACCGCGAGCGCAAGCTGCTCAAGAAGATCGAAAAGGCCCTGGACCAGGTCGACAAGGATGACTACGGCTTCTGCACCGCCTGCGGCGTGGAAATCGGCATCCGCCGCCTGGAAGCCCGCCCCACCGCCGAACTGTGCATCGACTGCAAGGAACTGGCGGAGATCAAGGAGAAGCAGCTGGCCGGGTAAACCTAATGGACAATTGATAATGGGTAATTGATAACGTAAAACCCGCTCCATCATTGCCGGCAGCGACTTCCGGTTTTCGTTATCAATTATCAATTGTCCATTCTCAACTGATTTTCATGTCTTATCGCGGACGTTTCGCCCCCACCCCCTCCGGTCCCCTGCATTTCGGTTCCCTGGTGGCCGCGCTGGCCAGCTGGCTGGAAGCGCGCAGCCGGCAGGGGCAGTGGTTTGTCCGTATCGATGATCTGGACCCGCCCCGTGAAGTGCCCGGCGCCGCCGATACCATTCTTGCCCAGCTTGATACCTTCCAGCTGCACTGGGATGGCCCGGTGCGTTATCAGAGTCAGCGTGGTGATGCCTACCAGGATGCCGTGGAGACGCTGCTGACCAGTGGCCATGCCTTCTACTGTGCCATGACCCGCCAGCAGCTGGCGGCGCTGGATCATCAGCATCCCGGTGCGGCGGTGGCGGTACCGGCGGCAGCGGGCACTGCGGTGCGGGTGACCGTACCGGATCAGCAGCTGTGCTTTGACGACGGGATTCAGGGACGCACCTGCGCCAACCTGCAACGCGAAGGCGGGGCCTTTGTCATTCGTCGCCGTGACGGCCTGTTCGGCTACCAGCTGGCCTGCGCGCTGGATGACGCGGATGACGGCATTACCGATGTGCTGCGCGGCGCCGACCTGCTCGACTCCACCCTGCGCCAGCGCTGGCTGCTGGCGTGCCTGCAACGTCCGGCTCCCCGCTACGCCCATTTGCCGGTGGTCACCGACGGGCGCGCCCTGAAACTGTCCAAGTCCCGCGGCAGCGACAGTGTCAGTGAACGCCCGCCCGGCCAGCTGATGCAGGCCGCCCTGCAATGCATGGGGCTGACCGTGAGCGACGAACTTCACGGCGCGCCGCCGGCCCGGCTGCTGCAATGGGCGCTGGAACACTACCCGCAGCACCGCTGGCCGACCGGTACCGAACAACCCCTGCCTGCGCTTTTACAATCTTGATGGGGCTGGCGTATGCTCTGCGGGCCGTTTCTTTTCATTGGTCGTGCCCCTCTGGGACCGGCCCGGAGATCCGATGTACACCGACCGCCTGCTGATCATTTTCATTATTGGCGCCTACTTGCTGTCACCGGCCATCATCGACTGGTGGAGCGAAGGCGGGCGGGCCTGGTATCGCCCCTACCTGATCTGGCTGGGCCTGATCGCCCTGAGCTACTGGGTCGCACGGAGCCGGGATACCGATGACCTATAGTGTTGGCGAACTGATCCTGATTGCCTGCAGCTACCTGCTGTTTCTGTTTCTGGTGGCCTGGATCACCGAACGCGGCTGGCTGCCGGCACGGCTGGTGCGCCATCCCATGGTCTATGTGTTTTCCCTGGGAGTGTATGCCAGCGCCTGGGCCATTTATGGCACCGTGGGCTACGCCTATCAGTACGGCTACAACTTCCTGTCCTTTTTCCTGGGCATTTCCGGGGTGTTTCTGCTGGCCCCCATTCTGCTGGCGCCGATACTGCGGCTGACCACCACCTATCAGCTCAGCTCACTGGCGGACCTGTTTGCCTTCCGCTATCGCAGCCGGTTGGCCGGCATGCTCACCACCCTGATGATGCTGGCCGGCATGTTGCCGCTACTGGCCCTGCAACTGAAGGCCGTGGCGGAATCCATCCAGGTACTGTCCGGGGCGGAGAATGCCCGCACTCTGGCCTTCTGGTTCTGCCTGCTGATGGTGTTGTTTGCCATTCTGTTCGGCGCCCGCCATACCACCGCCCGAGAGAAACACGAGGGTCTGGTGATCGCCATTGCCACCGAATCGCTGATCAAGCTGCTGGCCTTCGTGGGTGTGGCCCTGTTCGGCCTCTACGGGGTATTCGACGGTCCCGGCAGCATGGGCAACTGGCTGGAGGACCACCCGGAAATGCTGTCGCGGCTTTATTACCCGCTGCAGGACGGCAGCTGGCATTCCATGATCATGGCCTTCTTTGTCTCCGCCGTGGTCATGCCGCACATGTTCTACATGGCCTTTACCGAGAATCTCAATCCGCGCGCGCTGATTACCGCCAGCTGGGCCCTGCCGCTCATGTTTCTGGTCATGGCCCTGTGCATCCCGGTGATTCTTTGGAGCGCCGCCGCCAGCAATGCGCCAACCCCGCCGGACTACTACTCACTGGGCATTGGCATGGTGACCGGCGGCGGTGGCGCCCTGCTCGGCTACCTGGCCGGCCTGGCCGGTGCCAGTGGCATGCTGATCGTGGCCACCCTGGCCCTGTCCGGCATGTGCCTGAACCATCTGGTGCTGCCCGCCAGCCCGTTGCATCAGGGCACCAACCTCTATCGCAACCTGCTGTGGACCCGCCGGGTGCTGATCGCCGCCATCCTGGCGCTGGCCTATCTCTTCTACCGCATGATCGGCACCGAACACTCGCTGGTGGAGCTGGGTGTGCTGTCCTTTGTTGCCACCCTGCAATTCGTGCCGGGGCTGATCGGCGCCCTGTTCTGGCCGTCCGGCAATCGCAACGGCCTGTTCGCCGGCATGCTGGTAGGCTTTGTGCTCTGGCTACTGGCACTGATGATTCCCATCACCTGGCCGCAGTGGCGCTTCCTGCCACTGATGGATCTGATCGGCATCCGTTTCCAGACCGGCGCCAGCCAGTGGCAACACGTGGCCATCGTATCGGTGACCGTCAATGCGCTGGTCTACGCCATTGTCTCCATTGTCACGCCCATGAGCCGCTCTGAACGCAATGCCGCCGAAGCCTGCGCGGTGGACAGCCTGCGCCGCCCCTACCGCTGGAGCCTGCAGGCCCAGAGCGTGGAAGACTTCATCAATGCCCTGGCGCAACCGCTGGGCCCGGTCACCGCTCGCCGTGAGGTGGACATGGCGCTGCGCGATCTGCGCCTGGACCATCGCGAAACCCGCCCCTATGCCCTGCGCCGCCTGCGCGACCAGCTGGAAACCAACCTGTCCGGTCTGCTGGGGCCGTCCGTGGCCCATCAGCTGGTGGACGACCATCTGCCCTACCGGCCGGAAGAGGAACAGCAGTCCAGCGAAGACATCCGCTTTATCGAATCACGGCTGGAACAGTACCGTGACCGTCTCTCGGGGCTGGCGGCGGAGCTGGACAGCCTGCGGCGTTTCCACCGTCAGACCCTGCTCGAGCTGCCCATGGGGGTGATTTCCCTGGGCGCGGATAATGAGGTGATTGGCTGGAACCTGGCCATCGAAGCGCTCACCGGCATCAGCGCCGAAGACACCATCGGCTCGCGACTGGACACGCTGCCTTCGCCCTGGGGGGAACTGTTCAGCCGCTTCAGCCAGCAGGATGATGCCCACCTGCCGCAGCACAGTGTGGAAGTGGACGGCCAGAGCCGCTGGCTAAGCCTGCACAAATCGGAAATTGCCGCCAGCACCGGCGAGCAGGCCGGCGGCCAGGTACTGGTGATCGAGGATGTCACCGAACTGCGCCACATGGAGGCGCATCTGGCCCACAACGAACGGCTCGCTTCCATTGGCCGACTGGCCGCCGGCGTGGCCCACGAAATCGGCAACCCGGTCACCGCCATCGCCTGCCTGACCCAGAATCTGGATGGCGAACAGGACGAGCAGGAGCTGCAAACCGCCTCCCGGCAAATCATGGAGCAGACCCGGCGCATTACCCGCATCGTGGAATCGTTGGTGACCTTCAGCCATTCCGGCGGGCTCAGCCAGGCCCTGCACTCGCCAGTGAACGTGCGCGACACCGTGGCCGAAGCCATTTCCCTGCTGCAACTGGACCCGGATCACCGCCAGCAACCCTTCGACAATGACTGCCTGGCGGAGCACTGGGTGCAGGGCGATGCCCAGCGGCTGCTGCAGGTATTCATCAACCTGCTGGGCAATGCCGCCGATGCCAGCGAGCAACAACAGCCGGTGCGCATCAGCAGCGACCGCCATGAGCGCGGCATCGATATTCGTGTGGAGGATCAGGGCCACGGCATCCCCGAGGAACTGCGCGACGCCCTGTTTGAACCCTTTGTCACCAGCAAGGCCCCCGGCCGTGGCACCGGCCTTGGCCTGGCGCTGGTTTACAGTATCATCGAAGACCACCGAGGCAGCATCCTGGTGGAAAGCCCGATCCACGACAACCACGGCACCCGTTTCGTGATCACGCTGCCCATCGCCGATGTCCATACCCCGGCCCAGGAAATAACACCATGAGTCATATTCTGATCGTTGAGGACGAACCGGTTATCCGCGGCGCCCTGCGCAAACTGCTTGAGCGCAACGACCACTCGGTGATGGAAGCCGGTTCCGTGGAACAGGCCCGCGAACAAGGCCTTAACCAGTTTGACCTGATCATCAGTGACCTGCGTCTGCCCGGCGAGCCCGGCACTACCCTGATCGACAGCGCCGGCGCCACCCCGGTATTGATCATGACCAGCTACGCCAGTCTGCGCTCCGCCGTGGATGCCATGCGCCAGGGCGCAGTGGACTATATCCCCAAACCCTTTGATCACGACGAAATGCTGCTGGCCGTGGAACGGGTGCTCAAGGAAGGCCGCCTCAATCGTGGCAACCGCGCCCTGCGTCGTGACATCGAACGCACCTACCCGGTCCACAACATGGTCGGCGACAGCCAGGTCATGGAGGACATTCGCCACCGCATTCGTCGGGTGGGGCCCACCCACACCCCGGTACTGATCATGGGCGAAGCCGGCACCGGCAAGGAGCTCACAGCCCGTGCCCTGCATGAACACAGCGACCGGGCCAGCGGCCCCCTGGTCACCGTACATTGCGCGGCCCTGCCCAAGGCCCTGCAGATATCCGAACTGTTCGGCGATGGCGACGAGCCCGGGCGCATCGAGGAAGCGGACGGCGGCACCCTGTTCCTGGACGAAGTGGGCGAACTGGACGGGGACACCCAGGGGCGCCTGCTGACCCTGCTGACCAGCCACGAGATTCACCGCCAGGGCTCCCTGACGCCGCGCCGGGTGGATGTGCGGCTGATTGCCAGCAGCCAGCTGGACCTGCCCAGCCGCGTCAGCCAGGGCTATTTCCGCGACGACCTCTATTACCGGCTGAACGTGATGGAATTGCAGCTGCCGGCCCTGCGCCAGCGCCAGGATGACCTGGAGCCATTGGCCAATGCGCTGCTCAGCCGCTGCAGCGAGAAGCTGCAACGCCAGGACCTGTACTTTACCGACGCGGCCCTGCAGGCCATGCATGACTACAGCTGGCCCGGCAATGTGCGCGAACTGGAGAACGTCATCGAGCGGGCGGTGATTCTCACCGAGGAAGACGGCATCGGCCCGGCCCAGCTGGGCCTCAACGCCAACCGCACCCCGCAGCGGGTCAGCCGTGCCAGCCTGGACCCCAGCGAAGACCTGTCCCTGGAGGACTATTTCACCCGCTTCGTGATGGAAAACCAGGACAGCATGACCGAGACCGAGTTGGCCCAGAAACTGGGTATCAGCCGCAAGAGTCTGTGGGAACGTCGCCAGCGCCTGGGCATCCCGCGCAAGAAAAGCAGCGGGCGGCGAAACTGAGTGGTGAAAAAAACGGCAATAGTCTATTGCCTGATAAAAGGCCTGAATGTGATCCAGGCCAAAGTGTTACCACTCTACACAGCCAGGTAACACTCGCGTTACACAACCGTTCAGCCTGTTTACTTTATTTCTAGAAAAATAATGCAACCTACTGTTTTTAAAGAACAAAACACTTTGTTGCAAAGCCCGGGGCATACGGGCACTATGAATTCCACGCCAGATAACGAAAACAACAGCGGCGTAACGGCTCAAAAATAAGAACAAGAAAGAAGAACAATAATTTCACGAGCCAATGCAGTGCTGCTGCAACTGATGATTGCAGCGACAAGGCAGAAAACAACACAAACAATAATAACAACAGAATCAGCGCAAAATGTGGGGGCCACAACCAAGGTTGTGGCCCCTTTTTACTTTTCAAGCCACAATCTTCGAGTATAACCCCAAAAGCGTCTCAACTGGCTATAAAAAGTGCTACCATCGCCAGCTTGTAGCCTTTTACCCGGACCCAAACCGACACATGCTATCCAAGCTTTTTCAATATCTGGCGCAGTTGATCCGCACTATTGTGACAAGGCTGCCCTGGCCAGGTTCCTCCGGTGATGCGAAAAACATGACATTCGAACCCCGGATCATTCCCCGCGATCAGCACAGCATCTCGCGCAAGCAGTTTTCCCGTGCCGCGCTGGACGTCCTTTACGGTCTGCACAAGGCCGGTTTTCAGGCCTACCTGGTCGGTGGCTGCCTGCGCGACATTCTCAGCGGCCGCGACCCCAAGGACTTTGACGTGGCCACCGACGCCACCCCGGAACAGGTCAACCGCATCTTCAAGCGCAGCCGCATCATTGGCCGCCGCTTTCAGATCGTGCATGTGCGCTTCGGCCGGGAAGTGATCGAGGTCTCCACCTTCCGGGCCATGAACACCGACGACAACCCGGACAAGCAGCAACATCACGCCCATGAAGAAACCGGCCTGGTGCTGCGCGACAACACCTGGGGCAGCATCGAGGAAGACGCCCTGCGCCGGGACTTCACCATCAATGCGCTGTACTACAACATTGCCGACTTCACCCTGCATGACTTCGTCGGCAGCGTGGATGACATCGATGACCGCATCATCCATCTGATCGGTGACCCGCAACAACGCTACCGGGAAGACCCGGTGCGCATGCTGCGCGCCGCCCGCTTTGCCGCCAAGCTGGACTTCGACATCGCCGCCGATACCGCGGACCCGATTCCCGACATGGCCGAACTGTTACTGCAGGTTCCCCCGGCGCGACTGTTTGACGAAGTGCTCAAGCTGTTCCTCAGCGGCCATGCCCGCCAGTCCTATGAACAGCTGCAGCAACTTGGTCTGTTTGCCTTCCTGTTCCCGGAAACCCAGCGCGCCCTGCAGGGCGAGCAAGGAGCCATCTGGGAAAGCATGTTGCTGGCCGCCATGGACAACACCGATGCCCGACTGGCCCGTAACAAGCCGGTGACCCCGGCCTTCATCTATGCGGTGCTACTGTGGCCGGTGATCCAGAGCCGCCTGCCGCGCTACCTGTCCAGCGGCCTGCCGCCGGCCCAGGCCCTGCACAAGGCGGCCACCCAGGCCCTCAACCAACAGGTCAAGCACACCGCCATCCCGCGCCGCTTCTCCACGGTGATGCGGGAAATGTGGGAGCTGCAACTGCGCCTGGACAAGCGGGCCGGCAAACGCGCCGACGCCCTGATGGAACACCCGCGTTTCCGCGCCGCCTACGACTTCCTGCTGCTGCGCGAACAGGCCGGCGAGATTGACCCGGGGCTGGGCGACTGGTGGACCCGCTATCAGGAACAGGACGAGCCGGGTCGTCGTGACATGATTGGCCAGCTGGGCAACCAGGGCGGCGGCGGCAAAAACGGCAATCGCCGCCGGCGCCGTCGTCGCCCACGCCGCCAACCCGATCAATGAAAGCCTGGATCGGCCTGGGCAGCAATCTGGACCAGCCCGCCGAGCGGCTGATTCAGGCCCTGCATGCCTTCCAGCGCCTGCCGGGCGTCACCCTGACCGGTCACTCCCGCCTTTATGCCAGTGCTCCGGTGGGGCCCCGGGACCAGCCGGACTTCGTGAATGCGGCGGCCTCGCTGGATACCCATCTGTCGCCGCTGGCATTGCTGCACAGCCTGCAGGCCCTGGAACTGGCCGCCGGTCGAGTGCGCCGGCGCCACTGGGGCGAACGCACCCTGGATCTGGACATCCTGCTGATCGACAACCGCACCCTTTCACTGCCCAGCCTGCAGGTCCCGCACCCGCACCTCACCGAGCGGGCCTTCGTGCTGATACCGCTGCGGGAGATTGCCCCCGGCATCTGCCTGCCGGACGGCACGCCTCTGGACAGTTTCCTGCCCGCGGTACAGGATCAGGCTATCCACCCGCTGGCAGAGCTGAACGCCCATGACCTTGTCGAAAACCCTCAGCGAACGGATTGAACAACGGCGCCAGGCTGGCAGCCTGCCACGCTTTATCGCCGTGGAAGGCCCGATCGGCGTGGGCAAGACCAGCCTGGCAAAACGTCTGGCCATGACCTTTGGCTACGACCTGCTGCTGGAGCAGGCCGAGGACAACCCGTTTCTCAGCCGCTTCTACCGGGACCCGAGCCACTATGCCCTGCAAACGGAACTGTTCTTCCTGTTCCAGCGCGCCGACCAGCTGCGCCAGTTGCAACAGCAGGACCTGTTCGCCGGCTCGCGGATTGCCGATTTCCTGATCGACAAGAACCGCCTGTTCGCCCAGGTCACCCTGGACGAGGAGGAATTCGCCCTCTACTGCAACGTGGACGCCCACCTGACCCTGGATGCGCCGCGACCGGACCTGGTGATCTATCTGCAGGCGCCGGCCCGTACCCTGCGCCAGCGCATCGTGCGGCGCGGCCAGGAGGACGAACTGCAGATCAGCAGCGATTATCTGGAGCGTCTCAGCGGCGCCTACACGGAATTCTTCCATTTCTATGACCGCTCCCCGCTACTGATCGTCAATGCTGCGGATATCGATCTGGTCAACAACGACCAGGACTACCAGCAACTGATCGGCGAGCTGCTGGACATCCGCTCGGGGCGCCACTATTTTAACCCCCGTCCGCTGGTCTAGCGGATCGCTGGAGGCAACGGCGCCACCGGCTCGAATTCAAAGGCCCCGCCGCGCTGACGGGGCTCCGTTTCCGGGGAGAACTCCCATGGCAGTAACCATTCGCACCCTTCTCAAACGCAAACAGGACGGCGGCAAGTTCTCGGTACTGACCGCCTACGACGCCTGCTTCTCGCGCCTGATTTCCGAGGCCGGCGTGGAAGCCATGCTGGTGGGCGATTCGCTGGGCAATGTCATGCAGGGCCAGACCAGCACCGTACCGGTGACCCTGGAACAGATGGTCTATCACACCGAATGCGTGGCCCGCGGCAACCAGGGCAGCCTGGTGATTGCCGACGTGCCCTTCATGGGCGCCGCCACCCTGGAGCGTACCCTGGAAGCGGCCACCGCCCTGATGCAGGCCGGCGCCAATGTGATCAAGGTGGAAGGCAGCGACTGGCTGGCGGAGACCGTGGAAGTGCTGACTCGCAACGGCATTCCGGTGTGTGCCCACCTGGGCCTGACGCCCCAGGCGGTCAACGCCATGGGCGGCTACCGGGTACAGGGCAAGGACGACGACGGCGCCGCCGCCCTGCTGAACGCCGCCAAAACCCTGGACGCCGCCGGCACCGCCCTGTTCGTGCTGGAGTGCGTGCCCCGCGAACTGAGCGCCCGCATCACCGCCGAGGTCAAGGCGCCGGTGATCGGCATTGGCGCCGCTCCGGAGTGCGACGGGCAGGTGCTGGTGATGCACGACATGCTTGGCATCAGTCCCGGCAAACCGGCCCGTTTCGTGAAGGATTTCATGGCCGACACCGGTGATATTCGCGCCGCTTTCCAGGCCTACGACCGGGCCGTCAAGGACGGCCGCTTTCCCGCCGACGAACACTGTTTCTGATTCCGGACGCCATCCATGCAAACCGTTCATTCCGTTTCCCAGGTGCGCGAGCATGTGCGCAGCTGGCGCAGCAAGGGCCTGAGCGTGGGCTTCGTGCCCACCATGGGCAACCTGCACCCGGGCCACATCAGCCTGGTCAACGAAGCCCGCCGTCGCTGCGACGTGGTAGTGGTGTCGATTTTCGTCAACCCTACCCAGTTCGGCCCCAACGAGGACTTTGACAACTACCCTCGCACCCTGGACGCGGACGCCGCCGCCCTGGTGGATGCCGAAGCCGACCTGCTGTTTGCCCCGGCCGTGGACGAAATGTACCCGCTGGGCAGCAACCAGACCTGGGTGGACGTGGACCGGCTCGGCGACACCCTGTGCGGCGCCAGCCGCGAAGGGCACTTCCGGGGCGTCACCACGGTGGTCTCCAAGCTGTTCAATATTGTCCAGCCGGACGTGGCGGTGTTCGGGGAGAAGGATTTTCAGCAGCTCGCCATTCTGCGCCGCATGACCGAGGAACTGCTGTTCCCGATCAAGATCGTCGGCGCCCCGACCCTGCGCGAGGACGACGGCCTGGCCCTGAGTTCACGCAACGGTTACCTGAGCGACAGCGAGCGCGCCCAGGCGCCGCAGCTGCAGCAGACCCTGCAGGCCATCGGTCAGGCCCTGCAAGCCGGCGAGCGGGATTTTCGGGCCCTGGAACAGCGCCACACCGACAGCCTCAACCAGCAGGGTTTCCAGGTGGATTACCTGACCATTGCCAATGCCCGCAGCCTGGCACTGGCCGCCCCCGGAGACACCGATCTGGTGGTCGCCGTGGCCGCCAAACTGGGCCGTACACGATTGATTGACAATATCTCGGTATCCATTGTGCGTGACCAGTGATTCATGCATACTTCGGGCCCCTTGAAGCGCCTGCTAGCCGGAAACACGGCGTATAGCAGGTTTCAGGCCGCTTGTAGAGGTAACCAACATGCAGTGCACCATGCTGAAAGCCAAACTTCATCAGGCCCGTGTGACCCACGCGGAGCTCGAATATGAAGGCTCCTGCGCCATTGATGGCGATCTGATGGACATGGCAGGTATCCTGGAGTACGAGCAGATCCAGATCTACAACGTGGACAACGGTGAGCGTTTTGAAACCTATGCCATCCGTGGCGAAGCCGGTTCCAAGATCATCTCCGTGAACGGCGCTGCCGCCCACAAGGCCCAGCCCGGCGACCGCGTCATCATCTGCGCCTACGCCAACTACTCCAGCTCCGAGCTGATCAACTTCAAGCCTCGCCTGATCTACATGGCCGAAGGCAACGAAGTCAAAGGCTCCAGCAATGCCATCCCGGTCCAGGTGGCCTGATCCTCCTGACCTGACGATTTATTGAAACGCCGGCACACACGCCGGCGTTTTTTTATGCCCCGCACTCACGCAAATCGCTTGCAGCCCACCCCCACAGAATCGCTCTGTCCCTCTGCGCGCCATGACCCGCCAACGTTCATTATTAACGATGAATTCATGCCACTGTCGTTGGCCAGCACTCAACGCTTTGTTTACTCTAGGGACTCTCCCGTAAAACCCCATTAGACCATGGTGGAATGTCAGGGAACTGACAGCACGGGCAATAATGATGAGAAAACGGCAGGCAGTATCCCAAGGAGGCCCAATGTCCAACCCCCATGTTTACCCCGTTCCCGCCGACTTCAAGCAACAGGCCCTGATGGACCGCGACACCTACGAGCGCTGGTACCAGCAATCGATCAGCGATCCCGACAGTTTCTGGGCCGCACGGGCAGAGGAACTGCTCGACTGGAAACAACCCTGGAACACGGTCAGCGACTGGGATTTTGTGGAAGGCCGTGCGGCCTGGTTCCAGGGCGGCGTGCTCAACGCCTGCTACAACTGCGTGGACCGCCACCTGCCGGAACGCGCCAGCCAGACCGCCATCATCTGGGAAGGTGACGAACCGGACCAGGACAAGCACATCAGCTACCAGGAACTGTTCGAGCAGGTCAGCCGCTTCGGCAATGTGCTGCGCGAGCGCGGCGTCAAGAAAGGCGACCGGGTGGTGATCTACATGCCGATGATCCCGGAAGCAGCCTACGCCATGCTGGCCTGCGCCCGCATCGGCGCCATTCATTCGGTGGTGTTCGGCGGCTTCTCGCCGGAAGCCCTCAAGGACCGCATTCTGGACGCCGGCGCCTGCGCCGTGATTACGGCCGATGAAGGCGTGCGCGGCGGCAAGACCATCCCGCTGAAAGTGAATACCGACAAGGCCATGGCCGGCATCGACGCGGTGCATACCTGCCTGGTAGTGCAGCGCACCGGCGGCCAGGTGGACTGGCAGGACGGTCGCGATGTCTGGTACCACGAGGCCATTGCCGCGGTCAGCGCCGACTGCGAACCGGAATGGGTGGACTCGGAAGACCCGCTCTTTACGCTTTACACTTCCGGCTCCACCGGCAAGCCCAAGGGCGTGCTGCATACCACCGCCGGCTACCTGCTCAATGCCGCCCTCACCCACAAGTACGTGTTCGACTATCACGAGGGCGATATCTACTGGTGTACCGCCGATGTGGGCTGGATCACCGGCCACAGCTATATCGTCTACGGGCCGCTGGCCAATGGCGCCACCACGGTCATGTTCGAGGGCGTACCCACCTACCCGGATGCCTCGCGCTGCTGGCAGGTAGTCGACAAGCACAACATCAACATCTTCTATACCGCACCCACCGCCATCCGTGCCCTCATGGGGCTGGGCGACGAGCCGGTGACGAAAACCTCCCGGGCCAGCCTGAAACTGCTGGGCACGGTGGGCGAACCGATCAACCCGGAAGCCTGGGAATGGTATCACCGGGTGGTGGGCGACCATCGCTGCCCGATCGTTGATACCTGGTGGCAGACCGAAACCGGCGGCATCATGATTGCGCCCCTGCCCGGCGCCGTGGACCTGAAACCCGGCTCCGCCACCCTGCCCATGTTCGGCGTGCAGCCGGCACTGATGGACCCGGACGGTAATGAACTGGAAGGCGCCGCCTCCGGCAACCTGGTGATCAAGGCCAGCTGGCCGAGCCAGATCCGCACCGTCTACGGCGATCACCAGCGCATGCTGGATACCTATTTCAGTGCCTACAAGGGCTACTACTTCACCGGCGACGGCGCCCGCCGCGATGAAGACGGCTACTACTGGATCACCGGCCGCGTGGACGACGTGCTCAATGTCTCCGGTCACCGCCTGGGTACCGCCGAAATCGAATCCGCCCTGGTCTTGCACGAGAGCATTTCCGAGGCGGCGGTGGTCGGCTACCAGCACGACGTGAAGGGCCAGGGCATTTACGCCTATGTGTCCCTGATGGCCGGCAAGGAAGGCAGCGACGCCCTGATCCAGGAACTGCGTGAGCTGGTCACCCAGGAGATCGGCCCGATCGCCAAACCGGACCTGATCCACTTTGCACCGGGCCTGCCCAAGACCCGTTCGGGCAAGATCATGCGCCGCATTCTGCGCAAGATTGCCGCCAACGAACTGGACAGCCTGGGCGACACCTCAACCCTGGCGGACCCGGCAGTGGTTGATCAGTTGATCGACAGCCGTCACAACCGCTAACCACCCGCGACCACGAAAAAGGGCAGCCATGGCTGCCCTTTTTTGTTGCTTCGACGTCGGCCTAGCGGCCCGGGGCGGCCGGTTCCGCCGGCGCCCGGTCAGCCACGGTCTCTTCACTTTCCGCCCGGGCCTTGTTGGTGTTCTTGAGCAGGAACACCAACGGAATGGCCAGCAGGTTGATCCACATCAGCAGCCGGAAATCGTTCACGTAGCTGATCTCCGCGGCCTGGGCCGCCACCGTGTGATAGACCGTAGCCGGCAGACCGCCCAGCTCCGAGGCACCGGGCAGATGCTGGCTGGCCAGCGCACCCAGGTTGAGGCGCTCGCCAAGCTGTTGCTGGTTGATCCACAGGTTGCGGGTCAGCATGGCGGTCATGATGGAAATGCCCACACTGGAGCCCAGATTCCGTGACAGGGAAAACAGCGCTGTGCCATCGGTACGCAGGCGCGGCGCCAGGGTCGCGTAGGTCAGCGCACTGGCCGGCACGAACACCAGGCCCAACCCCAGCCCCTGCAGAATCCCGGTCCACACCAGTTCCGCCTGGGTCACCTCCAGCGTGAACCCGGTCATCAGGTACAGCGAGGCCGTCACAAAGCCAAGGCCAGCCACCACCGGCAGACGTGGGTCCAGCCGGGTGCGCATCAGCCGCCCCACCAGCATCATGGAAAACAGCGAGCCAAAACCCCGCGGCGCCAGTACCAGCCCGGTGGTTACCGCCGGATAATCCTTCCACTGCTGCAAGAACGGCGGCAACAGGGCCATGGTGGCCAGCAGGATGATGCCCACCACAAAGATGAAAACCAGCCCGGTAACAAAGTTGCGGTCGCGGAACAGCTCCAGATCCACGAACGGGTCCTTGCGGGTCAACGAGTGCACCACGAAAAGGTAGAAGCAGAGCATCGCGACCAGGGCCTCCAGCTGGATCTCGATACTGTCGAACCACTTGGCCTGCTCACCGCGATCCAGCATCAGTTGCAGCGCCCCGATGGCCAGGCCCAGCAGGGCAAAGCCGAGTACGTCAAAACGCACCTTGCGGGTCTCGGTCTCCTTGACGCTCAGCCAGATACCGGCGAAGGCCAGCAGCCCGAACGGCAGATTGATGTAGAACACCCAGCGCCAGCTGTACCACTCGGTGAGCCAGCCGCCCAGGGTCGGGCCCAGGATCGGACCGACCATCACGCCCATGCCCCAGATGGCCATGGCCTGGCCGTGCTTGTGAACCGGGTAGCCGTCCAGCAGCACCGCCTGGGACAGCGGCACCAGCGAGGCACCAAACACGCCCTGCAGAATCCGGAACAACACCATTTCATCCAGCGACTGGGACAGGCCACACAGGCCGGAGGCCACGGTAAAGCCGGCCACCGAAAACAGAAACAGCTGGCGGCGACCAATACGCCCGGCCACAAAACCCACCGCCGGGGTCATGATGGCGGCGGACACAATGTAGGAAGTCAGCACCCAGGTAATCTGGTCGCTGCTGGCCGACAGGCTGCCCTGCATGTGCGGCAGCGCCACATTGGCAATGGTGGTATCAATCGCCTGCATGATGGTTGCCAGCATGGTGCTGACAATCACCAGGCGCTGATCATTAATGCGAGGCATCGGCGGTCCGCGGTGCCTGGCTACCGGAGTCGGTATCAATGCTGATTTCGGCGCTCATGCCGGCCCGCAGCGGCGGCTTGCCATCGGCATCCAGCAGCGTCAGTTTGACCGGGATACGCTGCACCACTTTCACCCAGTTGCCGCTGGCATTCTGCGGCGGGATCAGGGCGTATTCGGCGCCGGTAGCCGGGCTGACGCTCTGTACCGTGGCCTTCCAGGTCACGCCCGGGTAGGTATCCACTTCCACCTCGGCCTGCTGGCCCTCGCGCACGCGGGTCAGCTGGGTTTCCTTGAGATTGGCTTCCACCCAGACCGCATGGTTCTTGGCCAGGGTAAAGGCAGGCACACCGGCTTCCACACGCTCACCCACCATGGGGGTGGAGCCACCGATGATGCCATCCGTCGGCGCCACGATACGGGTATGGGCCAAGTTGTACTGGGCTTTTTCCAGTTTTGCCTCGGCGGCCTGGTAGTCCGGGTGCTCGGTAACCGGCACATCCGGACCTCCCGCCAGCTTGGCCTTGAGGCTGGCCAGCTGCTGGTCCAGTACCTGGCGGCTGGAGCGGGCCTGGTCCAGTTTCTGCTGGGCATCATCCAGCTGCGAGCGGGATACCGAATCCCGACGCAGACCCTTCAGACGGGTCAGTTCACGCTGGTAATAGGCCACATCCCGTTGCGCCTGGCTTTTTTGTGCCTGCAACCGGGCGTAGTCGGCCCGGTCGGAAAGGATCTGGTTCTTTTCCGCCTCCAGGTCCGCCCGGGCCTCGGCCAGGGCGATACGAAACGGCTGCGGATCGATCTCTGCCAGCAGCTGCCCCTGGCTCACCGGCTGGTTGCGCTCCACGTTGACGGCCACCAGCGGCCCGCTCACATCGGCGGTGAGCGAGACCATGTCGATCTTCACATAGGCATTCTCGGTGCTGATATAACGCTGACCGCCAAACAGCATCCACAACACGGCAGCCAGCGCCACAATCAGGCCCAGCCCCATACCAAGACGACGGTTTCGTTGGGTAGTGGTCACTCAGGGTTCCTCGCTGTTTCGATCACACAGATTGCTGCGCATGGTGTCGAGAATCCGTTTCAGCGCATCAATATCGTCTTTGGCGAGCCCTTCCAGGGCGCGCTTGCGCGTATGCGCCGCCTGGGCCCGCAGCTGATCCAGGGCGGGCTGGGCGGCTTCGGTCAAATACAGACAGAAGCGGCGGCGATCATTGGGGTCCGGCCGGCGCTCCACCAGCCCCTCCTGCTCCAGGTTATCCACCTGGCGGGTCAGGGAGATGGGCGCCACATCCAGCAGTTCCGCCAGCGCCGCCTGGTGAATGCCCTCATGCTTGGCCAGATGCCAGAGCACCTGCCAGCGGGCCCGCGACAGCCCACCGGAGCGGGCACGCCGATCAAAGTCCCGGCGCATCATTCGGGCCACATCGTGCAAGGCAAAGCCGACGGTGGTTTCACTGGACATGACGGATTCTTCCATAAATTAGTCTGTTTATTATAAGCATCCTTACGATAATGTCCAGAGGGGGGCTTCCCTGCCATGGGGCGCTCGCTGTAGCGACGTTTCTCAAGGCATAAAAAAAGCCGGCTTGCGCCGGCTTTTTTCAGCAGGACAGAGAACCGGATCAGTCCTCTTTCGCTTCCTTCATGGACAGCTTGATACGGCCACGCTGGTCCACATCCAGGACTTTCACCTTGATGATGTCGCCTTCGTTGACGTAGTCGGACACCTTCTCCACACGCTCTTCAGCGATCTGGGAGATGTGCAGCAGGCCCTCCGTGCCCGGCAGAATGGCAACAAAGGCGCCGAAGTCCACCACCCGGGTGACCTTGCCTTCGTAGATGGTGCCCACTTCCGCCTCGGCGGTGATCTCTTCCACGCGACGCACGGCGTCCATGGCTTTCTCACGGGTTTCACCGTAGATCTTCACGCTGCCATCGTCTTCGATGTCGATGGTGCAGCCAGTCTCTTCGGTGAGCGCACGGATGGTGGCACCGCCCTTGCCGATCACGTCGCGGATCTTGTCCGGGTTGATCTTCAGGGTCATCAGGGTCGGGGCGTTGTCGGATACCTGGCTGCGGGATTCAGTGATCGCCTTGGCCATTTCTCCGAGGATATGGATACGGCCGGCATTGGCCTGATCCAGCGCCTTCTCCATGATCTCTTCGGTGATACCTTCGATCTTGATGTCCATCTGCAGCGCCGTTACGCCACGGGCGGTACCGGCCACCTTGAAGTCCATGTCGCCCAGGTGATCCTCATCGCCGAGGATGTCGGACAGTACCGCGAAGCGACCGTCTTCTTCCTTCACCAGGCCCATGGCGATACCGGCCACCGGCGCGGTCAGCGGTACACCCGCGTCCATCAGCGCCATGGAGGTGCCACATACGGACGCCATGGAGGACGAACCGTTGGACTCGGTGATTTCGGAGACCACACGGATGGTGTAGGGGAAATCTTTCTCGTTGGGTACCACCGCTTCCACACCACGGCGAGCAAGACGGCCGTGGCCGATCTCGCGGCGCTTGGGCGAGCCGATCATGCCGGTTTCACCGACACAGTAGGGGGGGAAGTTGTACTGCAGCATGAAATGGTCCTGACGGGAGCCTTCCAGCGCGTCAATGAACTGGCCGTCACGCATGCCGCCCAGGGTGGCGGTCACGATGGCCTGGGTCTCACCGCGGGTGAACAAGGCACTACCGTGGGTCTTGGCCAGTACGCCAACCTGAGCTTCGATGGGACGCACGGCGTCCAGCGCACGGCCGTCGATACGCGGCTTGCCGGATACCACGGCCTCACGGACCACGGCTTTTTCGATCTTGCCGAACAGCTCTTTCACTTCGCCGGCTTCCGGCGCGCCTTCTTCGCCGGTGGCGAAGGCTTCCACGCAGGCATCACGCAGCTCGCCAACCTTGGCATAACGGGCCATCTTCTCGGTGATGGTGTAGGCCTCGGCCAGTGCGCCTTCGAATTTTTCCTTGATGGCGGCTTTCAGGGTTTCGTTCTGGGCGGCGGGCTGCCAGTCCCAGGTTTCGGTGCCCACTTCGACGGCGAATTCCTTGATGCCCTGGATCAGCGGCTGCATTTCCTGGTGACCGAACAGTACGGCACCCAGCATCTGGTCTTCGGACAGCTCCTTGGCTTCGGATTCCACCATCAGCACGGCGGGCTCGGTACCGGCTACCACCAGATCCAGCGCGGATTCGGCCAGCTCGGTGTAGCTCGGGTTAAGGATGTACATGCCATCCTTGAAGCCGACGCGGGCAGCGCCAATCGGGCCATTGAAGGGGATGCCGGAAATCGCCAGAGCGGCGGAGGTGCCGATCATGGCAGCAATATCCGGGTCACGGTTCTTGTCGGTGGACATGACCGTGGCCACGACCTGCACTTCATTCATGAAGCCGTTGGGGAACAGCGGACGAATGGGGCGATCAATCAGGCGGCAGGTGAGAGTCTCTTTCTCGCTGGGACGGCCTTCGCGCTTGAGAAACCCCCCCGGGATGCGGCCGGCGGCGTAGGTCTTTTCCTGATAGTTAACGGTCAGGGGGAAAAAGTTCTTGCTCGGATCCGCTTCTTTCTTGCCGACCACGGTCACCAGCACTTCGGTGTCGCCGATGCGAACCATGACAGCGGCGGTCGCCTGGCGGGCGATCTGCCCGGTTTCCAGGGTGACCGTGTCACGGCCGTACTGAATCTGTTTGGTAATTTTATTGAACATATCTCGTCTCTTCTCTCTTCACGACAATCTTCGAGGCCCGTGCCTCTGACAACATCTTCTCTTTGCCCGGGCATCATAGCCCGGCAGGCGTATCAGCCCAACCGGTAATTGGGTGATAACCCTGTGGGAGCCAGCCTGCTGGCGGTTTTCCTATTCAGAGCACAACCGTTTGCAGCCCCACGACAGCCAAAATTTCCGGCCGCCAGAAACAACAAAAGCCCGGCACAGCCGAGCTTCTGTTGCGGTTACCCGATCTGCGCTCGCTTAGCGACGCAGACCCAGCTTTTCGATCAGCTGCAGGTAACGGGTACGGTCTTTCTTGGCCAGGTAGTCCAGCAGCTTGCGGCGCTGGTTTACCATGCGGATCAGGCCACGACGGCTGTGGTGATCCTTCTTGTGGCCCTTGAAGTGGTCCTGCAGGCCGTTGATGTTGGCGCTCAGCAGGGCAATTTGCACTTCCGGGGAGCCGGTATCGCCTTCTTTGCGACCATGCTCTTTCAGGATCTCGGCTTTCTGTTCGACGGTTAACGCCATGGTATTTCTCCAATATGCACAATAAAAGGTCACGGTCAGCCACGCATATTTATAGCTGCCGTCATCGCTAATGGCTTGAAACGGTTAAGGTTTCTCGCCGGTCACCAGTCGACGCGGCGCAATACGCCCGTCTTCCAGCACTTCACCGACACCCAGAAAATCTCCACTGGATGCCTGGTAAATACTGACCCAGCCGTCCGCCGGACGGTCTGACGTCATCACCGCCTGCCCCTGCATCAGGTAGTAGGCAGCGTTATCACCCAATTCAACGCGCGGCCAGTCTGCCACGCTGGTGGATAAAGGCAAGAGCAGTTCGTCGATTGCCTCGAAACCACCGTTGGCCTTGATCTCGCCAAGCTGCTCCAGCGTCAGCATGCGCTCGGCCGGGTAAGGCCCCGCCGACAGGCGGCGCAGGGCGGTGACATGACCGCCACAGCCCAGTTTTTCGCCGGTGTCTTCCACCAGCGAGCGCACATAGGTGCCCTTGGAGCAATCCACCTCGAATTCCAGCTCGTCACCTTCGATACGCAAAACACGGATATCGTAAATGGTGACCGGCCGTGGTTTGCGCTCCACGGTCTTGCCTTCCCGGGCCAGTTTGTAGAGCGGCACGCCTTCGTGCTTGATCGCCGAGTACATGCTCGGGATCTGTTCGATATCGCCCATGAACGACATCAGGGCCTCTTCGACCTGGGCCGCTGTCGCCGTTACCTCGGTGGTCTTGACCACGTCGCCATCCGCGTCGCCGGTCTCGGTGATGACACCGAGCCTGGCGGTCACCCGGTAGCTCTTGTCGGATTCCAGCAGGAACTGGGAAAACTTGGTGGCCTCGCCAAAGCAGATCGGCAACATACCGGTGGCCAGCGGGTCCAGGCTACCGGTGTGGCCAGCCTTGGCGGCGGCAAACATTTTCTTGGCCATCTGCAGGGCACCGTTACTGCTTACGCCGGTACCCTTGTCCAGCAACAGGATGCCGCTGACATCACGGCCTCTGCGGCGACGTTTTGCCACGTGAGACTCTCCGCGTTACTCGTTGGTGGAATCGTCGCTGTCCGGGCGCAGTTCTTTATCTTCCGCCCGGGCGTCGTCAATCAGCCGGGAAATCTGCGCGGCCCGCTCGGGGGTTTCATCGTAATGAAAGCGCAGTTTCGGCGTGGTTCGGGTATTGAGGGTCTGGGCCAGGGCGCTGCGCAGAAAGCCGGCAGCGCCAGTCAGAACCTCTTCCGCCTGGGCGCCCTCTTCCGCCCCCTGTCCCAGCAGGGTGAAGTAGACATCGGCGAAGGACAGGTCACGGGAGACCTTCACGTCCTGCACGTTGGCCATGTTCACGCGCGGATCCTTGAGCTCGAACTGCAACAGCCGCGACAGCTCACGCTGAATCTGGTCAGCAATGCGGTCGGTGCGGTTGAAGCCCTGTGGGCGGCGATGACGACTCATGACAGGTCCGTTGGCGGGCGCCCCTTACAGGGAGCGCGCCACCTCTTTGACTTCGAAGACTTCGATCTTGTCGCCTTCCTTCACGTCGTTGTAGCTCTTCACGGCGATACCACACTCCATGCCGTTACGCACTTCCTGGACATCGTCCTTGAAGCGGCGCAGGGACTCGAGCTCGCCTTCGAAGACCACCACATCGTCGCGCAGAACGCGGATCGGGCGATTGCGGTAGAGGGTCCCCTCGATGACCATACAGCCGGCCACGGCACCGAACTTGGAAGAACGGAACACGTCACGCACCTCGGCAGTACCCAGGATCTCTTCGCGTTTCTCCGGTGCCAGCAGACCGCTCATGGCCTGTTTCACATCGTCGATCAACTCGTAGATCACGCTGTAGTAGCGCAGATCAATGCCTTCCTGCTCGCACAGTTTCTTGGCCTTGGAGTCGGCACGGACGTTGAAGCCCAGCAGCACGCCTTCACTGGTCATGGCCAGGTTGACGTCGGACTCGTTGATTGCACCGACGCCGGCGGAGACCAGGTTTACCTTCACTTCGTCAGTGCCCAGATCATTGAGGGCACCGGTGAGCGCTTCCAGGGAACCACGCACGTCGGTTTTCAGCACGATATTGACGGTGCTGGCCTCGGCGCTGCCCATGTTGGCAAACAGGTTTTCCAGCTTGGAGGCCTGCTGACGCTTGAGCTTGAGGTCACGGTCACGCTCCTGACGGAATTCGGCCACTTCGCGGGCTTTCTTCTCGTCGGGCACCACCTGTACCTGCTCACCGGCTTCCGGTGCGCCATCCAGGCCCAGCACTTCCACCGGAATGGACGGGCCGGCTTTCTTAATCGGCTGGCCGTTTTCATCCACCATGGCACGCACGCGACCGAAGTGGGCACCGGCCAGCAGCATGTCGCCGATATTCAGCTCACCACCCTGGATCAGGATGGACGCCACGGTACCGCGGCCTTTTTCGATACGGGATTCGATCACCACACCGGTGGCCGGGCCCGTAGCCGGAGCCTTCAGTTCCAGCAGTTCAGACTGCAACAGGATGGAGTCCAGCAGGTCGTCAACGCCCTGGCCGCTGTGGGCAGAGACATTGATGAACTGGTACTCGCCACCCCATTCTTCCGGGATCACGTCCTTGGCGGCCAGCTCGTTACGCACCCGATCCGGGTCGGCCTGCTCCTTGTCGATCTTGTTCACGGCGATGATGATCGGCGCACCGGAGGCCTTGGCGTGGTTGATCGCCTCTTCGGTCTGCGGCATGACGCCATCATCGGCGGCCACCACGATCACCACGATGTCGGTGGCCTTGGCACCACGGGCACGCATGGCGGTAAAGGCGGCGTGCCCCGGGGTATCCAGGAAGGTGATCATGCCCTTCTCGTGCTCAACGTGATAAGCACCGATATGCTGGGTAATGCCACCGGCCTCGCCGGCGGCGACCTTGGCCTTGCGGATGTAATCCAGCAGGGAGGTCTTGCCGTGGTCAACGTGGCCCATGATGGTCACCACCGGCGCCCGGTTTTCCTGGTCGGCGTTTTCACGGCTGACCATGTCTGCCAGGTTGTCTTCCAGGGCTTCTTCCTGCCCCTTGACCAGCTTGGCCTTGTGACCCAGCTCCTCAACCAGCAGAACCGCGGTTTCCTGGTCAACGGGCTGATTCACCGTGGCCATTTCACCCATCTTCATCATGGCCTTGATCAGTTCCTTGGCCTTGATGTTCATACGCTGGGCCAGATCACCAACCGTGATGGTTTCCGGCACTTCCACTTCGTAAACCATTTTCTCCGTGGGGCTCTTGAAGCCGTGCTGCTTGTTCATGGAGCTCTTCATCTGACCGTGGGCCACGCCGGAAGCCTTGGGCTTGCGACGACGGCGACGGGACTGGCGCTCTTCACGCTGGTAGCTGGCTTCCTGGGCGGCGGCAACGATAGAGGAGCCTTTCTCTTCTTCCTCGTCGGACTTCTTCTCGTCCTGGTCGCCACGCTGCTCCAGTTCCGCCGCAATGCGGGCGGCTTCTTCCGCCGTACGACGGGCCGCTTCCTCTTCGGCTTTCTGGCGAGCCTCGGCTTCCTGCTTGCGCTTGGCGTCTTCCGCTTCACGCTGCTTGCGTTCGGCTTCTTCGCGCTTGGCCTTCTCTTCCGGCGTTTCTTCCTTGGCAGGCTTCTTGGCGGCCGCGGTCTTGGGCACGGACACGCGCTTGGATTTCTCTTCCGCGGCCTTCTCGTCGGCAACCTTGCGCTCCGCCTCGGCCTTGGCCTTGGCCTGCTCTTCCTTCTGGCGAGCAGCCTCTTCCTCGGCCTGACGCCTGGCGTCTTCCTCGGCCTGGCGCTTGGCTTCCTCTTCCAGACGGGCAGCCTCTTCGGCGGCCTTGCGTTCGGCCTCTTCGCGCTCCTCGGCTTCCAGCACTTCACGCTTCACGTAGGTGCGTTTCTTGCGCACTTCCACGTTCACGGTCTTGGATTTGCCTGCCGCACCCGTGGTCTTGATGGTGCTGGTGGATTTGCGCTTGAGCGTGATCTTCTTGGACTCCGTGTCCTGGGCACCATGAGACTTGCGCAGATGCGCCAGCAGCTGCTGCTTCTGTTCGTCGGAGACCACTTCACCGGCATCACCGTGAGGCAAACCCGCATCCTTCATCTGCAACAGCAGCTTATCGACGGGGGTACCCACAATGTCGGCCAGTTTCTTTACGGTCGTTTCTGCCATGTCAGCAACACTCTCCTGTCCGCGTCTCTGATGGTGCCTGCTTAAATCAGCCCGGTCGGACTGTTATTCCCCGGCTTCGTCTTCGTTCTCGAACCAGGGGGCCCGCGCGGTCATGATCAGTTGCGCCGCACGCTCTTCATCCAGGCCTTCAATCTCTAGCAGGTCATCCACCGCCTGTTCGGCGAGGTCTTCCATGGTGGCAATGCCACGGGAAGCCAGTTCCACAGCCAAGTCGCGGTCCATGCCTTCCATGTTGAGAAGGTCTTCCGCAGGCTCGGACTGTTCGAATCGTTCTTCGGATACCAGTGCCTTGGTCAGCAGGGCATCCTTGGCGCGCTGGCGCAGGGCTTCAACGATCTCTTCGTCGAAACCTTCGATGGCAAGCATCTCTTCCTCGGGCACGTAGGCCACTTCTTCCAGGGTCGAGAAACCTTCCTCTACCAGTACACCGGCCACATCCTCGTCCACGTCCAGCTCGTTCATGAACGTCTGCAGGGCCTGTTCCGCCTCTTCCTGCTGTTTGTTCTCCGCGTCATCGATGGTCATGACGTTGAGTTCCCAGCCGGTCAGCTCGGAGGCCAGACGGATGTTCTGACCACTGCGGCCAATGGCCTGGGCCAGGGCGGATTCATCTTCCACCGCGATATCCATGGCATGGCTTTCCTCGTCCATGACGATGGAAGCCACTTCCGCCGGCTGCATGGCGTTGATCACCAGCTGGGCCGGGTTATCGTCCCACAGCACGATGTCGATGCGCTCGCCGGCCAGCTCATTGGAGACGGCCTGCACGCGAGCACCGCGCATGCCCACGCAGGCACCCACCGGGTCGATACGCTGATCGTTGGTCTTCACTGCGATCTTGGCGCGTGAGCCCGGATCGCGGGCCGCGCCCTTGATCTCGATCAGTTCTTCACCGATCTCCGGCACTTCAATCTTGAACAGCTCGATCAGCATTTCCGGGCAGGCACGGCTGGCAAACAGCTGCGGACCCCGGTTTTCCTCGTTCACACCCAACAAATAGGCGCGGATACGATCGTTCTGGCGCACCGATTCACGGGGAATCATGTGCTCGCGGGTAATCAGCGCTTCCGCGTTGCCGCCCAGGTCCAGCACGATGGAATCCCGGTTGGCCTTCTTGACGGTGCCGCTCACCAGATCACCAATGCGATCACGGTATTCTTCAATAATCTGACGGCGCTCGGCCTCGCGCACCTTCTGCACGATCACCTGCTTGGCGGTTTGCGCAGCAATACGACCGAAGGATTCGGATTCGATCTCTTCTTCCCAGACGTCACCGATCTGCAGGGAGGTATCCTGCTCGTGGGCTTCGTCCAGCGTCAGCTGCTTGCCGAATTCATACAGTTCTTCATCGGGCACCACGTGCCAGACGCGGAAGGTGCGCGAATCGCCGGACACCCGGTCGATGGACACGCGGATTTCCACGTCTTCTTCCTTGAAGCGTTTCTTGGTGGCCGCCGCGAGTGCCAGTTCAATGGCCTCGAAAATAACGTCTCGGCTTACACCTTTCTCGTTTGATACGGTTTCCGCTACCAGCAGGATCTCTTTGTTCATGGCCAGGCCTTTACAAAGACAAGGTTCTCAGGGCGTGCTCAGTCGAAGCGGGGCTGCAACCGGGCACGGTCTACCTGACTGTAAGGAACACGCAGGGTTTCGCCATCAAGCGTCACCACCAGCGTATCGCCATCCACGGCCACAATGGCCGCCGTCATTTTACGCTTGCCCGCCACCGGCGCCAGCAGCTTGAGCTGGACATCTTCGCCGATATAACGGGCAAATTGCGCAAGGTGAAACAGGGGACGGTCCATCCCCGGGGAAGACACTTCCAGGTTGTACTCACCGGGAATCGGGTCTTCCACATCCAGTACGCCGCTCACCTCATGGCTGACCGCCGCACAGTTATCCACGGTTATGCCGTCGTCATGGTCGATAAACAAACGCAAAACGGCCCCGCGCCCCTGAAGGTATTCCAACCCCCAGAGCTCGAAGCCCAGATCTTCAACCACGGGAGCCAGTAGCTCCGTTAACTGTTCAGTGCGTTTCGACATCTCTTTTCCGATGGCACAAACAAAAAATGGGCCCGAGGAGTCCGCAGCGGTCGTTGACAAACGGACAACCAGCCACGAATCCACCGCCCATTCCCACTAACCGGAGGTCGGTGCAGATAACAAAAAGCCCCTGCTTGAGGGGCTTTTTGTTATCCGCTTCGAACCAGACCTGTGCCGGTTCTTCTAAGTGGTAGCGGGGGCAGGATTTGAACCTACGACCTTCGGGTTATGAGCCCGACGAGCTACCAGACTGCTCCACCCCGCATCAAAATCGAGCGCAAATACTAGTTATTTACGCTGTTGCTGTCAAGCAGGCTTCGGAAAAATATTTTATTTTTCGAAGCCTTAGCGTTGGGAAAAGCCACTTAACCCAACACCCCAGCCCTGACAAGCTGGCGGCACTTTAACACACCCAAGGCCGTTAATGTGCCCCGACATGAAAACAAATACATTGCGTTGTCATGTCGTCCCTGATTGGTGCCGAAGGCTGGGCGAAAAATACACTTTTTCGCGCCATGGCAGCGGCGGGATACCGCCCGCCGCAACTCGGCGATGGCCGGAAGTCCGGCCGACTTGCTGTGAACTCCGCCCCGCGGAGTTCTAACCTAATTGGTGCCGAAGGCCGGACTTGAACCGGCACGAGCGAAGCTCACTACCCCCTCAAGATAGCGTGTCTACCAATTCCACCACTTCGGCAAAGAACGCTTTACTGCTTCCCTGACTGAGGCTGCTCAGCCGGGGCCGGGGATTCTACATCAGCTGCGGGCACATCTGAAACCTCTTTTTGCGCTTCATTGCTACCCGGTACGGCCGGCACGTCTGCACCATCATCGACGGACGCCGGTACCGCACTGCCTTCGTCATCGCCAGCGGGCGCCTGAGACGGGTCCACGGTTTCCATGGCCGGCAGCAGAACACCGTTATTCTGGGCTTCCTGACGGGCCATCCAGGCCAGCCCCAGGCTGGTGATGAAGAACACCGCCGCCAGAATGGCCGTGGCACGGGTCAGAAAATTGGCCGACCCGGCACTACCGAAAACGGTCTGCGAGGAACCGCCACCGAAAGAGGCACCGGCATCGGCCCCCTTACCATGCTGAATCAGGACCAGACCAATCAGGCCCAGGGCCGCCAGTACATGCACAACGTGAACAACAATATCCATAACGACTCTGACTTAACCGTGTATTGAAAGCCGAAGGCAGCCACCGGCAAACGGGCCACCTCTGGGTGCGCCGACTCTCTGGCCGCTCGCACAGGCAAAAGTCGGGGTTAACCAGCCGCCCGACAAATGGCCATGAAACTGTCCGCAGTGAGCGCCGCCCCGCCGATCAGACCACCGTCGATATCCGGCTGGGCAAACAGAAGGGCGGCATTATCCGCCTTTACACTGCCGCCGTAAAGCAACCGTGTCGCGGCGGCCACGTTCGGGCTGCCATCGGCCAGCGCCTGACGCAGGCAGGCATGCACCGCCTGGGCCTGTTCCGGCGAGGCGGTATGCCCGGTACCAATGGCCCAGACCGGCTCGTAGGCCACCACCGCATCACCGAAGGCATCAATGCCGACCTGCTCGATCACCGCCTGCAACTGGCTGCACACCACCTGCTCGGTCTGCTCGGCCTGGCGCTCTTCCAGGGTTTCACCGACACACAGGATGGGCGTCAGACCGGCCGCCTGAGCCGCCGCGAACTTGGCCGCTACCTGCGCATCCGTCTCGCCAAACATGGCACGTCGCTCGGAGTGGCCAATGATCACATACTCACACCCCAGCTCCGCCAGCATGGGGCCGGACACCTCACCGGTGAAAGCACCATCGGCCTGCTCGCTCAGGGTCTGCGCCCCCACTGACACCGGCATGACCGAGCGGGCCGCCGCCAGGTAGGGGAACGGCGGGCACACCACCACCTGCGCCTCACCCTGATAATCCCCCAGGGCCGAGGCCAGTTCGTCCACCAGCGCCAGACGGCCGTTCATCTTCCAGTTGCCGGCAACCAGAGGTGTTCTTGTCATGTTTGTTTCCTTCGTGTTTCGTTAAGCGATGGCGGCTTCCACCACCTCGGCAAGCTGCTTGCAAAGACGGGCCACCAGGTCCGCATCGCGACCTTCTACCATCACCCGCACCAGCGGCTCGGTACCGGAGGGGCGCAGCAGGATACGGCCATTGCCGGCCAGTTCCTGTTCAACCCGGGCCATGGCATCCTTGACCTGCTCAGCCTCGGCAAAGGCATCCCGGTTGGCGCCCCGCACATTGATCATGGTCTGGGGCAGTTTTTCCATGCCGGCCACGGCGTCGGCCAGACTTTCATTGCGACGGAACAGCGCCGCCAGCACTTGCAGGGCGGCAACCGTGCCGTCCCCGGTAGAGGTGGCATCCAGACAAACCAGATGCCCGGATGACTCCCCACCCAGGGCCCAGCCACGCTGGTCCAGCTGCTCCATCACATAGCGATCGCCGACCTTGGCGCGGACAAATTGCACATCCAGGTCCTGCAGGGCCAGCTCCAGGCCGAAGTTGGACATCAGGGTGCCCACCACCCCGCCCTGCAACAATCCGCGTTCGAGCCGATCACGGGCAATCACGAACAGCAACTGATCGCCATCCACTTCCCGACCGTTTTCATCGACCATCATCAGACGGTCCGCATCACCATCCAGCGCAATGCCCAGATCCGCCTTTTCGGCGACCACGGCCTGCTGCAACTGAGCCAGGTGGGTGGAACCACAATCACGGTTAATGTTGAAACCGTCCGGCGTATTGGCCAGCGCCACCACATCGGCCCCCAACTCGGAAAACACATCCGGGGCAATGTGATAGGCGGCACCATTGGCGGTATCTACCACTATCTTCATGCCTTTCAGATCGAGCCCCGGGGCGGTGCTTTTGCAGAACTCGATGTAACGCCCACGGGCGTCTTCAATGCGTCGCACCTTGCCGATGCGATCCGGGCTCACCACCGACAGCTCCTGATCCAGCATGGCTTCGATTTCCAGCTCGATGCTATCGCTCAACTTGCGCCCGTCCGGCCCGAAAAACTTGATGCCGTTATCCATATAGGGATTGTGGGACGCGGAGATGACGATGCCGGCCTGGGCCGACAAGGTGCGGGTCAGGTAGGCAATGGCCGGGGTCGGCAAAGGCCCCACCAGGCGCACATCGACACCGGCGGCGGAAATGCCGGCCTCCAGTGCGGATTCGAACATGTAGCCGGAAATCCGGGTGTCCTTGCCGATCAGAATCTTGCTGCCGCCATGGGCCGCCAGCACCTTGCCTGCCGCCCAGCCCAGCTTGAGCACGAAATCCGGGGTAATGGGAAACTGGCCAACCGTGCCACGCACGCCATCCGTACCGAAATACTTACGCCCCATGATTCTCTCCTTTCGCATTGCGCACCGCCCAGGCGAAGCGCAGGACATCCACTGTTGCCTGCACATCATGAGCACGAACAATCCGTGCGCCCCGCTCGATGCACATTACTGCGGCCGCCAGACTGGCCGGCAGCCGCTCCTCAACAGGCCTGCCCAGCACCTTGCCGAACAGGGACTTGCGCGATACGCCGATCAGAATCGGCAACGCCAGCGCTTGTAGCGCGGCCATTTCATTCATCAATGTCAGATTGTGCGCCACGGTCTTGGCAAAGCCAAAACCCGGATCCACCAGCAGCCGATCCCGGCCAATGCCGGCCTCTTCACAGGCGGCCACCCGGCCACGCAAAAACGCCACCACCTCGGCAGTGACGTCATCATAATGGGGATCATTCTGCATGGTGCCCGGCTCGCCGAGCATATGCATCAGGCAGGCAGGCAGGCCGCTGTCCGCCACCGCCGCCAGGGCGCCGGGGCGACGCAGAGCCCGTACATCATTGATCATGCCGGCACCGGCGGCGGCGCTTTCACGGATCACCGCAGCAGTGCTGGTATCCACGGACACCAGCGCATCCAGGCGACTGGAGAGGGCCTCGACAATGGGCACCACCCGGTCCAGCTCCTGCTGCTCACTGACCGGTGCCGCACCGGGGCGGGTGGACTCGCCCCCCACGTCGATGATGGCTGCGCCTTCGGCCAGCATGCGCTCGGCGTGCCGCAGGGCCGCGTCCCGCTCGTTGAAGCGGCCGCCATCGGAAAAGGAGTCGGGGGTCACATTCAGGATCCCCATAACGACAGGCGCGGACAGGTCCAGTGTCCGCGCCCCACAGGCAAGTTGTTCAATCATGGATCAATGGGTATTGGCCGGCCCACCGATGGCATCATCGCCCGGTTTCTTGTCACCGCTGGCGGCGGCGGCACCATTGCCCGGCCCCTGATCACGCCAGTCCTTGGGCGGGCGAGGCTTGTGGCCTGCCATGATGTCGTCGATCTGGTCCGCGTCGATGGTTTCGTACTGCATCAGCGCATCCGCCATCAGGTCCAGCTTGTCGCGGTTGTCCTCGAGAATCTGTTTGGCACGACCGTAGCAGCTGTCGATGATGGCCCGCACTTCACGGTCGATCTCTTCGGCGGTCTGCTCGGACATGGCCTTGCGCTGGGACATCTGTTTGCCCAGGAAGACCTCGCCTTCTTCTTCCTCGTAGGCCAGCGGCCCCATCTTCTCGCTCAGACCCCACTTGGTGACCATGGCCCGGGCCAGCTTGGTGGCGCGCTCGATGTCATTGGAAGCACCGGTGGTGACCCCGTCAAAACCCAGGGTCATTTCCTCGGCCAGGCGCCCGCCGTACAGGGAGCAGATGGAAGACTCCAGCGCCCGCTTGGACTGGGAGTACTTGTCCTCTTCCGGCAGGTACATGGTCACACCCAGGGCACGACCGCGGGGAATGATGCTGACCTTGTAGACCGGGTCATGCTCGGGCACCAGACGGCCGACAATGGCGTGGCCGGCCTCGTGATAGGCGGTGTTCAACTTCTCTTTCTCGTTCATCACCATGGAGCGGCGTTCGGCGCCCATCAGGATCTTGTCCTTGGCTTTCTCGAACTCCTCCATGGACACCATGCGCTTGTTGGCACGGGCGGCGAACAGGGCGGCCTCGTTGACCAGATTGGCCAGGTCGGCGCCGGAGAAGCCCGGTGTGCCGCGGGCAATCACGCTGGGATCCACATCTTCGGCCACCGGCACCTGACGCATGTGCACCTTGAGCACATGCTCGCGGCCACGGATATCCGGCAGCGGCACCGTTACCTGACGATCAAAACGGCCGGGACGCAGCAGCGCCGGGTCGAGAACGTCGGGGCGGTTGGTGGCGGCGATAACGATAATGCCTTCGTTGCCGTCAAAGCCGTCCATTTCCACCAGCAGCTGGTTGAGGGTCTGCTCACGCTCGTCATGGCCGCCACCCAGGCCGGCGCCACGGGAGCGACCCACCGCATCGATCTCGTCGATAAAGATGATGCAGGGAGAATGCTTCTTGGCCTGGTCGAACATGTCACGCACCCGGGAGGCGCCGACACCGACGAACATTTCCACGAAATCGGAACCGGAGATGCTGAAGAACGGCACCTTGGCCTCGCCGGCAATGGCCTTGGCCAGCAGGGTCTTACCGGTACCCGGTGAGCCGACCATCAGCACACCGCGGGGAATCTTGCCGCCCAGGCGCTGGAATTTGGCCGGATCACGCAGAAACTCCACCAGCTCCTGCACTTCTTCCTTGGCCTCTTCCACCCCGGCCACATCGGCAAAGGTGGTCTTGATCTGGTCTTCGCCAAGCAGCTTGGCCTTGGATTTACCAAAGGTCATGGGGCCACTGCCACCGCGACCTCCGCCCTGCATCTGGCGCATGAAGAAAATGAAGATGCCCAGAATCAGCAGAATCGGCAGCACTGACAGGAACAGCTGGGTGAGGAAGCTCTGACGCTCCGGCTCCTTGCCGTTCACCTGCACCTTGTTCTGGATCAGGGTCGGCATCAGGTCCATGTCCAGCACCGGCGGCTTGATGGTCTCGAAGTTACCGCCTTCCTTGAACTTGCCGGAAATGCGGTCTTCACCGATCTTCACCTCTTCCACCTTGCCGCTCTCCACCTGGTGGATGAAGGAAGAGTAGCTCAGCGGTTGCTGGGACGGCTGGGTGTTGATGCTGGATGCCACCACGTAGAGAACGCCGGCAATTACCAGCCACAGCACGATATTCTTGGTCATGTCGTTCAAGGGAGACCTCGATCCATTCCTGGCGCTAGCACGCGCACTTGCGAACTTACACCTTACACCATTTGACAGGGCCGGGATAATGCCAGATCGGACACGAAACCGCCCATTTTACGGCTTTTCACCCTACTTCAGGCCAGTCGCCAACTGATAAACCTCCGTGGATCGCGCCCGGCTTGCCGCCGGCTTGCGGCTGACAACCCGCCTGAAACGATCCTGCAGGGTCTTGCGATAGGCATCGAAGCCTTCGCCCTGAAACACCTTGACCAGAAAGTGGCCATCCGGTTCCAGTACCCGCTCAGCCATATCCAGCGCCAGTTCCGCCAGGTACATGGCCCGCGGCAGATCCACGGCATTATTACCACTCATATTGGGGGCCATGTCCGACATTACAAGGTCCACCCTGCGATCGCCCAGGGCCGCCAGTATCTGCTCGTAAACCGCGTCTTCCCGGAAATCGCCCAGGATGAAGGTCACATCGGGCAGCGCGTCCATGGCCAGAATATCGCTGGCCACGACAGTGCCCCGTGAACCCACCAGCTGGCCGGCCACCTGGGACCAGCCCCCGGGGGCCGCGCCCAGGTCCAGCACCGACATGCCCGGGCGCAACAGCTTGTCCTTCTCGTGCATCTCCAGCAGCTTGTAGCTGGCCCGCGAGCGGTACCCCTCGGCCTGGGCCTTCGCCACCCATGGGTCATTGAAATGCTCCTTGAGCCAGGCCTTGCTGCTCTTGGAACGGCTGGATTTGGCCATAAAACGAATCTCCTGCCTTTCGTGGGGCGGAAATCGGCAAATGCCGATCTGCGCCAATCCTGTCTGCGCAAACACCGTGGCGGAGATGGGCTGGCGCCCATTTCCGCCCAACGGGAACACACAGTGAAGCGGTGCGCGTTTCCCGACCGGCACCGCCTCTACACGCTCAGTGTTGTTACTGTAGAATAGCGCCCAAATCACATCCGGAGCTTAACCCCGTGCCGTTATCCAACCAGGACATCAAACGCCTGCGCCGCATTGGCCATCACCTCAAAGCCATCCTGATTTTCGGCGACAAGGGTCTCACCGACAATTTTGTCGAGGAGCTGAACCTGCGCCTGGAGGATCACGAGCTGATCAAGGTGAAGGTCAACGCGGAAACCCGTGACGACCGGGCCGACATTGTCACCGCCCTGTGCCAGAAGAGTGGCGCCGAGCTGATACAGCGTATCGGCAATATCGCCCTGCTCTACCGGGCCGCGCAGAAACCCAACCCGAAACTGTCCAATATCCTGCGTTACCAGGACGCCTGAGCGCCACCGGCCAGCCCATAAAAAAGGCGACGGTTAACGTCGCCTTTTTTGTCTCAAGCACGGCGCACCGACGCCGGTCAGATGTGCTCGACCTTGTCGACCTCGTACTCGCGGGTACCGCCGGGGGTGTCGATCTGCACCACATCCCCTTCTTCACGGCCGATCAGGCCACGGGCAATGGGTGAGTTGACGCTCAGCTTGCCCTGCTTGATGTTGGCCTCGTCGTCGCCGACGATCTGGTAGACCTTCTCTTCGTCGGTATCCACATCAATGATGGTCACGGTGGTGCCGAAGATCACCTTGCCGGTGTTCTCGATCTGAGTGATATCAATGATCTGGGCGGCGCCCAGCTTGGCCTCGATTTCGTTGATGCGGCCTTCGCAGAAGCCCTGCTGCTCACGGGCGGCGTGGTACTCGGCGTTCTCTTTGAGGTCGCCGTGCTCACGGGCGTCGGCAATGGCTGCGGAGATACGCGGACGGTCTTCCCGTTTGAGCTTGTCCAGCTCCTCGCGCAGGGCCTGGGCACCAGCGGCGGTCATGGGTACACGTTGCATAGTGTTTTAACCTCGTAGCAAAAGGAAATCGCCCGGAGCACCCGGCTCCGGGCACTCCGCGACGTGTGTTATTGCATTTCGGCGTGCAGGTCCTGCAGGCGACGCACCACCGGCTCACCACTGATACCCAGCGCCTGGCAGACGGCATGGGCGGCGGTAATGGTGGTGGTGTAGAACACCTTGTGCTGCAGGGCCGAGCGGCGAATGGTGAAAGAATCACGGATCGCCTGTTTGCCTTCGGTGGTGTTCACGATCAGGGCCACCTCGTCGTTCTTGATCATATCGACGATATGCGGGCGCCCTTCCAGTACCTTGTTCACCACTTTCACATCCAGACCGGCGGCAGCGATCACTTTCGCGGTACCCTGGGTGGCCACCAGATTGAAGCCACGCTCGATCAGCATGCGCGCCACATCCACGGCGGCCGGCTTGTCCACCTCACGCACGGAGATAAAGGCGGTACCCTTGGCCGGCAGTTTCTCGCCGGCGCCCAGCGACGCCTTGCCGAAGGCTTCGGCGAAGGTGGCACCTACGCCCATCACCTCACCGGTGGACTTCATTTCCGGGCCCAGGATGGGGTCCACTTTCGGGAACTTGGCGAACGGGAACACCGCTTCCTTGACGAAATAGTGCTGCGGCTTGATCTCCTGGGTAAAGCCCTGCTCCTTGAGGCTGGTGCCGGCCATGCAGCGGGCCGCCACCTTCGCCAGGGAGGTGCCGATGCACTTGGACACATAGGGCACGGTCCGCGAGGCACGGGGGTTCACTTCCAGCACGTACACCTCGCCGCTCTTGACCGCGAACTGCACATTCATCAGCCCCACCACGCCCAGCTCCAGGGCCATGTCGGCGGCCTGCTGGCGCATCACGTCCTGCACCTCTTCGCTGAGCGAGTACGGCGGCAGGGAGCAGGCGGAGTCACCGGAGTGCACGCCGGCCTGTTCGATGTGCTGCATGATGCCGCCGATCACCACGTCGGTGCCATCACAGACGGCATCCACGTCCACCTCGATGGCGTCATCCAGGAAGCGGTCCAGCAGCACCGGAGAATCGTTGGACACGGACACCGCGTTGTTCATGTAGTTACGCAGTTCCGCCTCGTTGTAGACGATCTCCATGGCACGGCCACCCAACACGTAGGAGGGGCGTACCACCAGCGGGTAACCGATCTCTTCCGCCAGGCGCACACCGTCTTCCAGGGAGCGGGCGGTGCGGTTGGGCGGCTGCTTGAGGCCGAGCTTGTTGACCATCTGCTGGAAGCGCTCACGGTCTTCCGCCTCGTCGATGGCATCCGGGCTGGTGCCGATAATCGGCACGCCGGCGGCCTGCAGGGCACGGGCCAGTTTCAGCGGCGTCTGCCCACCGTACTGGACAATCACGCCCTTGGGTTTTTCCTTGGCGACGATGGACAGCACGTCTTCCAGGGTTACCGGCTCGAAGAACAGTCGGTCGGAGGTGTCGTAATCGGTGGATACGGTCTCCGGGTTACAGTTGACCATGATGGTCTCGTAACCGTCTTCCTTCATGGCGAAGGCGGCGTGCACACAGCAGTAATCGAACTCGATGCCCTGACCAATGCGGTTGGGGCCACCGCCGATCACCATGATCTTGTCACGGTCGGACGGGTTGGCCTCGCACTCCTCATCATAGCTGGAGTACATGTAGGCGGTATCGGTGGCGAATTCCGCGGCACAGGTATCCACGCGCTTGTAGATGGGCATCACGCCCAGCTCTTCGCGCTTGCCACGCACATCGGATTCCTTGACGCCCAGCAACAGGGCCAGGCGCGCATCGGAGAAGCCCTTGCGCTTGAGCGCATAGAGGCTGTCGCGGGTCAGGTCACTGAAGGTGCTCTCCGCCACTTGCTGCTCGGTGCGAATCAGGTCCTCGATCTGCACCAGGAACCAGTGGTCGATCTTGGTGATGTTGAACACCTCGTCCACGGTCATGCCGACGCGGAAGGCATCGCCAACCACCCAGATACGCTCGGGGCCCGGCGTGGCCAGCATCTGGGCCACCTGCTCGCGGGCATCCGGGGCGCTCGGGTCGACCTTGGGATCGAAACCGATGGACTCGGTCTCCAGGCCGCGCAGGGCTTTCTGCATGGATTCCTGGAAGTTGCGGCCAATGGCCATCACCTCGCCCACGGACTTCATCTGGGTAGTCAGTACCGGGTCCGCCTCAACGAATTTCTCGAAGTTGAAGCGCGGAATCTTGGTGACCACGTAATCGATGGACGGCTCGAAGGAGGCCGGGGTCTTGCCGCCGGTGATCTCGTTCTGCAGTTCATCCAGGGTATAGCCCACCGCCAGCTTGGCAGCCACCTTGGCAATCGGGAAGCCGGTGGCCTTGGAGGCCAGCGCCGAGGAACGGCTCACCCGCGGGTTCATCTCGATCACCACCATGCGGCCGTTGTCCGGGTTGAGACCGAACTGCACATTGGAACCGCCGGTTTCCACACCGATCTCGCGCAATACCGCCAGGGAGGCGTCGCGCATGATCTGGAATTCCTTGTCGGTGAGCGTCTGGGCCGGCGCCACGGTGATGGAGTCACCGGTGTGCACCCCCATGGGATCGAAGTTCTCGATGGAACAGACGATGATGCAGTTGTCCTTTTTGTCGCGGACCACTTCCATCTCGTACTCTTTCCAGCCCAGCAGGGACTCGTCGATCAACAGCTCGTTGGTGGGCGACAGGTCCAGACCGCGCTGGCAGATTTCCTCGAACTCTTCACGGTTGTACGCCACCCCGCCGCCGGAGCCGCCCATGGTGAAGCTGGGGCGGATGATGCAGGGAAAGCCCAGCTCTTCCAGCGCCGCATTGGCCTCTTCCATGTTGTGGGCAATGGCCGAACGCGGGCACTCCAGACCGATGGCCTTCATCGCCTGGTCGAAACGGGAGCGATCCTCGGCCTTGTCGATGGCATCTTCGGTGGCACCGATCATTTCCACACCGAATTTTTCCAGCACACCGTTGTGATCCAGATCCAGCGCGCAGTTCAGCGCGGTCTGGCCACCCATGGTGGGCAGCAGCGCATCCGGGCGCTCCTTCTCGATGATCTTGGCCACGGTTTCCCAGGTGATCGGCTCGATGTAGGTGGCATCGGCCATGGCCGGGTCGGTCATGATGGTGGCCGGGTTGGAGTTCACCAGGATCACCCGGAACCCCTCTTCGCGCAGGGCCTTGCAGGCCTGGGCACCGGAGTAGTCAAACTCACAGGCCTGGCCGATCACGATCGGGCCAGCACCAATGATGAGAATGCTTTTGATGTCGGTTCTTTTAGGCATGTCTGAGTAACCGTCCAGATTAGCGCTTCGTATCTATGAGTCGGACGTCAGAGGTCTGACGTCGGACGCTGAGTGGCAGCACAGCTGCCCATTTTCCTGTCTGTCTTTTGGCGTCAGACGCCCGACTTCCGACGTCCGACTGACCTGCTGTCAGACGCCTATTTGGCTTCCATCAGCTCGATGAAGTGATCAAACAGCGGCGCGCAGTCATGCGGCCCCGGGCTCGCTTCCGGGTGACCCTGGAAGCTGAACGCCGGCACATCAGTGCGATGGATCCCCTGCAGGGTGCCGTCGAACAGGGACACATGGGTGACCTTGAGGTTGTCCGGCAGGTTATCCATGTCCACCGCGAAACCGTGGTTCTGGCTGGTGATCATCACCGTGTCGTTTTCCAGGGTCTTCACCGGGTGGTTGGCGCCATGGTGGCCGGTGGCCATCTTCATGGTCTTCGCCCCGCTGGCCAGGGCCAGCAGCTGGTGCCCCAGGCAGATGCCGAACACCGGCTTGCCGGTGGCAACGATTTCCTGGATGGCCTCGATGGCATAGTCACAGGGCTCCGGGTCACCGGGGCCGTTGGACAGGAAGATGCCATCCGGATTCATGGCCAGCACGTCCGCCGCCGGGGTCTGGGCCGGCACCACGGTGAGCTTGCAACCGCGCTCGGCCAGCATGCGCAGGATGTTGCGCTTGACGCCGTAGTCGTAGGCCACCACATGGAAACGGGCCTCGGTCTGCTCGGTGTGCCCCTGCTCCAGGTCCCAGGTGGACTCGGTCCAGGTATAGGACTCGCTGACCGTGACTTCCCTGGCCAGGTCCATGCCTTTCAGGCCCGGGAAGCCCTTGGCCGCGGCCAGGGCTTTCGCCTCATCCAGGTCGTCCCCGGCCAGGATGCAACCATTCTGGGCACCCTTGTCACGCAGGATGCGGGTCAGGCGGCGGGTGTCGATATCGGCGATGGCGACAATATTGTTGTCACGCAGGTAATCCGGCAGGGACTGCTGGCTACGCCAGTTGCTGACCGTCATGGCCAGGTCCCGAATCACCAGGCCGGACGCCCAGATGCGGGCAGACTCTTCGTCTTCCGGCGTCACACCGGTATTGCCGATATGGGGATAGGTCAGGGTTACAATCTGTTTGGCGTAGGAGGGATCCGTGAGGATTTCCTGATAGCCGGTCATGGCGGTGTTGAACACCACTTCACCCACGGTCTGACCCGTGGCACCGATAGCAACACCCCGAAAGATGCTTCCGTCTTCAAGAGCGAGAATGGCGGGAACCGTCAACGCAACCTCCAGGCTGATAGGATACAAGGGAGATCTGCGGCGGGGCACCTGCAACCGGATACTGCTGGCCGGTCGCAAAAAAGCGAGATGGATTGCTCCACCTCGCTTTTTTGTGAAATTCATCGCTATGCGCCCCGCACACCCATCACGGGCTGCGCGTTATTTTAGGGCTTCGGGAAACAAATGTCACCCTCGTTGGTCGGGCGCGGCGATTAAACGGGAGCCCGCCTGCTGCCAACCACCACCAATCGCTTGCAGGCAAGCTCCTGCAACAGCCATTTTATCAGACTTGGGCGCTCAGCCCTTGCCCCAGCCCGCGCTGTCACCGGCCAGGCCGAGCACGTCCTGCATGTCGAACAGGCCCTTGTCATGGTCCGCCAGCCAGGCGGCGGCGTGCACCGCGCCGCGACCGAACGCCATGCGACTGGACGCCTTGTGGGTAATCTCCACCCGCTCGCCGTCTGCGGCGAACAACACAGTGTGATCGCCGACGATGTCGCCGCCGCGAATGGTCTCGAAACCGATGGTCTTGCGATCCCGGGCCCCGGTCTGGCCTTCCCGGCCATAGACCGCGCAGTCCTTGAGATCCCGGCCCAGGGTCTGGGCCACCACCTCACCCAGGCGCAGGGCGGTGCCGGAGGGCGCATCGATCTTGTGACGATGGTGGGCCTCGATCACCTCGATATCCGCATCCTCGCCCATCACCCGGGCCGCGGTTTCCAGCAGCTTGAAGCACAGGTTCACGCCAATGGAGTAGTTGGGCGCGAAACAGATGGCAATGTCACCGGCCGCCTCGCGCAGTGCCGCCTTCTGCTCGTCATTGAGCCCGGTGGTACCGATCACCAGTTTGGTGCCGGCGGCCCGGCAGATGTCCACATTGGCCACGGTGGCCTGGGGCACGGTGAAATCGATGAACACATCCGCATCGTTGACCACCTTGCCCAGGTCATCCACCAGAAAGACGCCCTGGCCGCCCTGACCCACAAGCTCGCCAGCATCAGCGCCGATCAGGCTGGAACCGGGCACATCCACTGCAGCGGCCAGCGTGGTCTGGGGGTTCGCCAGGGTCGCTTCGATCAGAATACGGCCCATGCGGCCGGCGGCGCCGATAATGCCTACTTTCATGAGAGGTCCTGCCAGAATTTGAGTGTGCGCAGCGGGGCAGGCGCCCCGCCAAAAACGCTAGTCTACCAGAAAGGGCTTGCCGGTCACGGCATACAGGTTGGCATCATGGCGGGCCATGAACTTGCGCCGCTTGCGATCAAAGCGGGCGAAGCTCATGCCGCTGGCACGCAGGGACTGGATTTCCTTGAGACGCTTGCGGGCATAAGCCCGGTCCAACCATTCCATGGAGTAAAGCGCCGGCTCGTTGCTGGCTTTTTGCAACTGGGCCTCGGCCCGTTTGGCGGCATCCGGCTGACCGGTATACAGCAGGCTGTTGGCATATTCGTAGCGGACAATGGCCATGTCATCCACCGCCTTGAGAGCCTTGCCGAAGGCCTGCTCCGCATCCCGGGTGTCGGTGGCGAAGGTCAGCTTGCCGGCCGCCTTGCCCACCCGGCGCACCACATTGGCCTCCAGGCTGGAGCTGAGCGCCAGGGCCAGCGGGTGATCCGGCTCCACCGCCAGCATTTCGGTGGCCGCATTGATCACCATGGGGGCGTAATTGCTGGTCAGAATCACTGGCACTGATTCGTCTTCCGCCAGACGGGCCACCGCGTAGCTGAAACCCAGCCGGTACATGCAGTAATCGGCCAGCATGGCCTTGTCGCTGGGCAGGATCAGCTCCTTGCCCGCCTGGCGCTGAATCTGGTTGATCACCTGTTGCAGCAACTGCTGCTTGGCGGTCTGACTGGGCGCCAGATAGACCGCGTAGGTAATCTGTGCCAGCACCGCCGGCACCCGGGCATAGCCGCCGTAATGGTTGCCCAGGTCGCGGGCATGACGCAGGTCGCCCCGGAAAAAGGCCTGCCAGACCTCCAGCACGTTTTCGCTGTGCTGTTGCCAGTCATGGTCCTGGTAGTGGAGGTCGCGGTAGAGATCGGGGAAGCGGGAGTAACGGGCCTTCAGATACTCCGGCGACGGAAACGGCAGGCGCAGCCCGCGCATTAACTGCGGCCAGCGCTGGCGCATCTCGTCGAAGGTATAGGTAAAGGGCACCTGATCAAAAGGCACGGCCACCCAGGGCGCGTCCACCACCGCCGGGTCCACGGCCAGTTCGTGGGTCTGCACAAAGGTATCGCGGGCGCGCTGGTAGGCCTGATCCACCGGCGCCGCCCGGGCTACGGACAGCACCACCGACAGCCACAGCACCACCAGCATCCCTGCCAGTCTGTAAACATTCATGGGGGCACTCTTGTTGTTGTTTTTTTGTGCAATATAACAGTCGCCCGACCAACTGCAATTGCATGGATATAATTTCATGCCATCGGCTGAGAGCGCCCCTGACGTTTCTTTCTGAAACTGTGATCGCTGCCCACAAAAAAGCCCGACGTGCGAAGCACACGCCGGGCTTTCCGTGCAGGCACGGACCTTACTTGCTGTCGAAGAAGCGTTTGACGCCCTCGAACCAGCTGGTCTTGCGCGGGTTATGACGCTCGCCACCCTTCTCCAGAGACTCCTGGAACTGGCGCAGCAGGTCTTTCTGCTCGGTGGACAGCTTCACCGGTGTTTCCACCACCACCTTGCACAACAGATCACCGGGGCCGCCACCGCGTACCGAGGTGACACCCTTGCCGCGCAGGCGGAACAGCTTGCCGGTCTGGGTTTCCGCCGGCACTTTCAGCTTCACCTTGCCGCTCAGGGTCGGCACATCCAGCTCGCCGCCCAGGGTGGCATCCACGAAGCTGATCGGCACTTCGCAATAAAGGTTGGTGCCATCACGCTTGAAGATGTCGTGCTCGCGCACCGCCACCTGCACATAGAGGTCACCGGCGGGGGCACCGTGCATGCCGGCCTCGCCTTCTCCGGCCAGGCGGATGCGGTCACCGGTATCCACACCGGCGGGAATTTTCACCGACAGGGTTTTGGTTTCCTGTACGCGGCCTTGCCCCCCGCAGCTGGTACACGGGTTCTTGATCACCCGACCTTCGCCATGACAGGTGGGGCAGGCCTGCTGCACGGTGAAGAAACCCTGCTGCATGCGCACCTGACCGGCACCGCCACAGGTGCTGCAGGTCACCGGCTGCTCGCCGGACTTGGCGCCGCTGCCGTCACAGGTATTGCACACCGCCCAGGTGGGCACGCGGATCTTTTCCTCGCAGCCACGGACGGCCTGCTCCAGGGTCAGCTCCAGGGTGTAGCGCAGGTCCGCGCCCCGGGCCGGGCCGCGACGGCCGCCGCCACCGCCGAAGATATCGCCGAAGATGTCACCAAAGATATCGCCAAAGCCGCCACCGCCGAAGCCACCGGCGCCCGCGCCGGCACCGCCCTGACCGTTAACGCCGGCATGGCCGAACTGGTCATAGGCCGCCCGTTTCTGCTCGTCGGACAGCACTTCGTAGGCTTCCTTGGCTTCCTTGAACTTGGCCAGTGCCTCTTCGTCATCCGGGTTACGGTCCGGATGGTACTTCATGGCCAGGCGTCGGTAGGCCTTTTTCAGGTCCTGCTGGCTGGCGTCTTTCGAGGCCCCCAGCACTTCGTAATAATCGCGTTTGGACATAGGTTGGTCCGTTGTTCGAGCTCAAACCAAGACGCCGGGCACAAGGCCCGGCGTCGCTCGTCTGACGTCCGACGTCTGACGTCCGACGCCGTTTCCTTACTTCTTCTTGTCGTCGTCCACTTCCTCGAACTCGGCGTCGACCACGTCGTCACCTTCCGCCTTCTGCTGGCTGCCCTCGGCGCCAGCTTCACCCTGCTGGGCCTGTTCGGCGTAGAGCTTCTGGGCCAGCGGCGCGGACACTTCGGACAGCGCCTTGATCTTGGCTTCGATGTCGTCCTTGTCGCTGCCCTTGGCGGCTTCTTCCAGCTCTTCCACCGCCTTGGTGATGGACGCCTTCTCGTCGTCGGTGGCCTTGTCGCCCGCTTCGTCGAGGGTCTTGCGCGTCGCGTGCACCAGGTGATCGGCCTGGTTGCGGGTCTGCACCAGCTCTTCGAACTTCTTGTCCTCGTCCGCGTGAGCTTCGGCATCCGCCACCATTTGATCGATCTCTTCATCGGACAGACCGGAAGAGGCCTTGATCTGGATGGACTGCTCTTTGCCAGTGGCCTTGTCTTTCGCGCTCACGTGCAGGATACCGTTGGCGTCGATGTCGAAGGTCACTTCGATCTGCGGCATGCCACGGGGTGCCGGCGGAATATCTTCCAGGTTGAACTGACCCAGAGACTTGTTCTGCGCGGCCTGCTTACGCTCACCCTGCAGCACGTGCACGGTTACCGCCGTCTGGTTGTCATCCGCGGTGGAGAACACCTGCGACGCATTGGTCGGGATGGTGGTGTTCTTCTCGATCAGCGGCGTCATCACGCCACCCATGGTTTCGATACCCAGAGTCAGCGGCGTCACGTCCAGCAGCAGTACGTCTTTCACGTCACCGCTGAGTACCGCACCCTGAATGGCCGCACCCATGGCAACCGCTTCGTCCGGGTTCACGTCCTTGCGCGGTTCCTTGCCGAAGAAGTCAGCCACCTGCTTCTGCACCATCGGCATGCGGGTCTGACCACCGACCAGAATCACGTCGGTAATGTCGGAGGCCTTCACACCGGCGTCGTTCAGGGCCGTCTTGCAGGGCTCCAGGGAACGGGTCACCAGATCGCTGACCAGGGACTCGAGCTTGGCCCGGGTCACTTTCACCACCAGGTGCTTGGGCCCGGTGCTGTCGGCGGTGATATAGGGCAGGTTCACCTCGGTCTGCTCGGCGGAGGACAGCTCGATCTTGGCTTTTTCGGCCGCTTCCTTCAGACGCTGCATGGCCAGCGGGTCGCCGCCCAGGTCGATGCCGGAGTCCTTCTTGAACTGGTCGGCCAGATAGTTGATCAGCGCCAGGTCGAAGTCTTCACCGCCCAGGAAGGTGTCACCGTTGGTGGCCAGCACTTCGAACTGGTGCTCGCCGTCCACTTCGGCAATCTCGATGATGGAGATATCGAAGGTACCACCACCCAGGTCGTAGACCGCAATGGTGCGATCGCCGCCCTTCTTGTCCATGCCGTAGGCCAGGGCCGCAGCCGTGGGCTCGTTGATGATGCGCTTGACGTCCAGGCCGGCGATGCGACCGGCATCCTTGGTGGCCTGGCGCTGGGAATCGTTGAAGTACGCGGGCACAGTGATGACCGCCTCGGTGACGGCTTCACCCAGGTAGTCTTCTGCGGTCTTCTTCATCTTTTTCAGCACCTGCGCGGAAATCTGCGGGGGCGCCATCTTTTCGCCCTTCACTTCCACCCAGGCATCGCCGTTGTCGGCCTTGGTGATCTTGTAGGGCACCATCTTGATGTCCTTCTGCACCACGTCGTCTTCAAAGCGACGGCCGATCAGACGCTTCACCGCATACAGGGTGTTTTCCGGGTTGGTCACGGCCTGACGTTTGGCCGCCTGACCCACCAGGGTTTCCTTGTCATCGGTGTAGGCGATGATGGACGGGGTGGTACGAGCACCCTCGGCGTTTTCGATAACCTTGGCTTTGTCACCTTCGAGTACGGCCACACAGCTGTTGGTCGTGCCCAGGTCGATACCGATAATCTTACCCATGTGTTTCAGTCTCCTTCACACCAGCCGAATCCCTGACGGCGATTCGGACAGTTGAATTGTTAATTCGTCTGGCTCCTATATGGCGGTCGCTCACGCCGTTTCAAGGGGCCCTGACGCTTTTTCCTGATCTGGATCAGGGTGCCTTGCTGACCACCACCCGAGCCGGGCGAATCAGGCGGCCATTGAGCTGATAGCCCTTCTCCAGCACCTCGATCACGGTGTTGGGATCCACATTGGGAACCGGCACCATGGTCATGGCTTCGTGCAGTTCCGGGTTGAAGGGCTCATCGCTGGGGCTGATCTGTTCCAGGTTGTACTTGGCGAACACGTCCAGCAGGGACTTGAGCGTCAGCTCGATCCCTTCGCGGGCCGCCTTGAGGGCGTCATCGTCGGCATCCAGTGCCGCCAGGCCCCGCTCCAGGTTGTCCGCCACGCTCAGCAGATCGCCGGCAAACTTCTCCAGGGCGAACTTGTGGGCGTGCTGCACATCGCGCTCGGCCCGGCGGCGTACATTCTGCACCTCGGCCTGGGCCCGGATGTCCGCTTCACCCAGTGCCTTTTTCACGGCAGCCAGCTCGGCTTCCAGTTCCGCCAGCTTTTCTTCGGCGGTGGGTGCCGCCTGCTCGGCCTCGGCCGCGGCCTGCTGCTCTTGCGCCGTCTCTACCTGCGGCTCGGCCGGATTCTGGTCTTTTTCCTGCTCACTCATTCGTCACTCCACATCCCGTCATCAGGGCTTTTCAGGAAAGCGGGCAAAGATATGGGAACTCACGGGCGGGATTCAAGGGGAGGGAAGGCAATTGATAATTGAGAATGGATAATTGATCGCTCGCGGGATGCCAGAGGGTGACCCAGAAACGCTGAAGGCCGCGCACAGACTCTCGGGAGGGAAGGCCGATGCTCAAAGGATCCGTGGCAGCTTGCCGGCAGGCGATTATCGCCAGCAGGCTGGCTCCTACAGTTGAGTCAACGCCGCCGAGAGGATGCGGGCAGTGATATCCACAGTGGGGATGACTTTTTCGTAGTCCATGCGGGTGGGGCCCACCACCGCCAGCACGCCCACCGGACCATTGTCCGCCCGGTAGGGGGCGGAAATCAGCGAATAGTCTTCGAACGGCCGGAAGCCGGACTCGCGGCCGATGAATATCTGCACGCCATCCGCCTTCATGGAGCGCTCCAGCAGGTGAAGAATGTCGCGCTTGCGGTTGAAGGCATCGAACAGGTCTCGCAGCTGGCCGATGTTATCGGCCTCGGCGCTGTGTAGCAGGTTGGACTCACCGGATACCACATAGTCCGGCGCCGCCTCCTCCCGGGTCAGGGCCTTGGCGGCCACATCCATGGTGGTCTGCATCAGCACATCCAGCTGCGCCCGATCCGCGTCCATGGTGCGCAGCAGGCCGTCGCAGATACTGTCCAGGTCAAAGCCGGCATAGGTCTGATTGATGTAGTTGGCCGCCTGGCGCAGCTCCACATCGGAATAATCGCGCTCGGTATGGATGATGCGGTTCTGCACCTCGGAGCGGTTGACCACCAGCACCACCAGCACACGCTTGCCCGACAGCGGCAGGAATTCCACCTGACGCAGGGTGGTGACCTCCCGGCGCGGCGCAGCCACCAGGCCGGCCATGCGGGTCAGTTCCGCCAGGGTGCGCGAAGCCTGGGCAATCAGCTCCTGGGAGGACTGCTCCGGCACCAGCAACTGGCGCAGCTCCTTCTTCAGCTGGCGGTTGTCCGGGCGCTCCATGACACTGGAGGCCAGCAGGGCATCCACATAGAGCCGGTAGCCCAGCTCCGTGGGAATGCGCCCGGCGGAGGTGTGCGGGCTGGCCAGCACCCCCAGCTCCTCCAGCTCCGCCATGATATTGCGGATGGTGGCCGGGCTGACGCTCAAGCCAGCCCCGGCGGACAGGGTTTTCGAACCCACCGGTTGACCGTCACGGATGTGACGCTCCACCAGCGCCATCAGCAGGCGCTGCTTGCGTTCATTGAGATCCAGCTTTGCCATAAACCTGTCGAATCAGACTGACACAGGGCCCCATTATATAAAGCAAGCCCCGCCGCTTTCATAGCGGCCGGGTGTTCCCTTGGCGCCCGGAATCGCCTACCATCCCGAAATACTGACCATAAGAACAGTCTTTATGACAGGGATGTAACCATGACGCAAACCCCGAATCACAGCCCCAACCCCTACCAGGCGCCCGGCGACGACAAGGCCCCGGCAGTGGTAGACGATGGCCCCGCGCTTGCCAGCCGCTGGCACCGCTTTTTCGGCGCCATCATCGATAGCCTGATCCAGGGCATCATCCTGTTTCCGGCCATGTATTTCAGTGGCGCCTGGCAGAGCATGATGAACAACAACGGCCAGCTGAACCTGGGCACCACCGCGATCTGGTTTGTAATTGGCGAAGTACTGTTTCTGGTACTGCAGGGCTGGCTGCTGATCAACCGCCAGCAGACCATCGGCAAATGGCTGCTCAACATGCGCATTGTCGGCACTCAACAACCGGAGGTACCGCTGGGCCGCATTTACGGACTGCGCTACCTGCTGTTTCACTTTCTGGCCCAGATCCCACTGATCAACCTGGTGATGCTGGTGGATGCCCTGATGATTTTCCGCCCGGACCGGCGCTGCCTGCACGACCTGGCCGCCGGCACCCGGGTCATCCAGACCACTGCACAAGCCTGACCCGAGACCTGACCTTGCCCGTTCCGGAGGAATATCATGCTGACACACCTGAGTGTTCGACATTTTGCCACCGTTGATCAGCTGGAGCTGGAGCCGGAAAACGGCCTGACCGTGATCAGCGGCGAAACCGGCGCGGGCAAATCCGTGATCATCGACGCCCTGGGCCTGACCCTGGGCGACCGGGCGGATTCCGACCTGGTCCGCCATGGTCAGGACCGGGCCGAGGTGCTGGCCACCTTTGACGTGGGCGCCAACCCGGCGGCCCGCCAGTGGCTGGCCGAGCGGGAGCTGGATGATGACAACCAGTGCCTGCTGCGCCGCACGGTACGCGCGGACGGCCGCTCCCGGGCCTATGTTAACGGCACCCCCACACCGCTGGCGGAGGTGCGCGAACTGGGCGAGCGGCTGATCAGCATCCACAGCCAACACGAACACCAGGCCCTGCTCAAGAAAGACGCCCACCGGCAACTGCTGGACAACTTTGCCGAGGCCCGCGAGCTGGCCCAGACCGTTCGCGAGCACTGGCGCGGCTGGCAGAAAGCCCGTCGCGCCCACGATGACGCCCTCAACCAGGCCCGTGAGCAGACCGAACGCGAAGAGCTGCTGCGTTTCCAGCTGGAGGAGCTGGACGCCCTGGCCCTGCAGGACGGCGAGCTGGAAAAACTGGAACAGGAGCAGCAGCGGCTGGGCAACGCGGAAAGCCTGATCCGCGTCTGCCAGCAATCACTCAATGCCCTGTACGAAGGCGACGACGGCACCTGCAACGACCACCTCAGCCAGGTCAGCCACTGGCTGGATGACGCCCGCAACCAGGACGAGGGGCTGGCCACCATCGCCGACACCGTGGAGTCCGCCCGCCTGCAGGTAGAGGCCGCCGCCGACGACCTGCGCCATTATCTGGAAAAACTGGACCTGGACCCGGAACGGCTCAGCCAGGTGGAAGAACGCCTCAGCCAGAGCTACACCCTGGCCCGCAAATACCGCATCCGCCCGGAAGAGCTGGTGGAACACCATCAGAGCCTGAGCCAGGAGGCGGACACCCTGAGCAACATGGACGCCCACCTGCAGGCCCTGGCCGAGCAGGAAAGTGCCGCCGAACAGCAATACCAGGACAGCGCCCGCCAGCTGAGCAAGGCCCGCCGCAGCGCCGCCCAGAGCCTCACCCAGCAGGTACAGAAACAACTCACCGCCCTGGGCATGAAAGCGGCCCAGCTGGAAACCCGTCTGGATGAATGCGCCCCCGGCGCCGACGGCCTGGAAGAGGTGGAATTCCTGTTCTCCGCCAACCCGGGCCAGCCCCTCAAGCCACTGGGCAAGGTCGCCTCCGGCGGTGAGCTGTCACGGGTAAGCCTGGCCATCCAGGTGATCTGCGCCCGCAACCTGACGGTACCGAGCCTGGTATTCGACGAAGTGGACGTGGGCGTGGGCGGCGGCGTGGCGGAAATCGTCGGCCGCCTGCTGAGGGAACTGGGCGACCATGCCCAGGTACTGTGCATCACCCACCAGCCGCAGGTGGCCAGCCAGGGGCACCAGCACTGGCAGGTGCACAAGATTCAGGGCGACGACACCACCCATACCCGCATTCACGGCCTGGACGAAAACGCCCGGGTGGAGGAACTGGCCCGCATGCTGGGCGGCGTGGAAATCACCGATTCCACCCGCAACCATGCCCGCGAAATGCTCAGCAAGGCACAGGTGGCCTGAAAGACAGCGACGCGTTAATGACGTTGGGCGGCTATCGCCAGCGGGCTGGCTGTCACCGGCAGGGCCAGGCCACACGCCCAAACGGCAGCGCGTGGAGCCTGTGGTGCCCCTGAGGGTTACTTCTTGGGTTTGACGTAGAGCACCAGGGAGTGGTCGACGATTTCGTAGCCGTGCTCCTCGGCAATGGCGTGCTGGCGTTTCTCGATGACCTCGTCCATGAACTCGATCACCTCGCCGCTCTCCATGCACACCATATGGTCGTGGTGCTCCTCGTCGGCCAGCTCGAACACCGCCGAGCCGCCCTCGAAGTTGTGGCGCAGCACCATGCCGGCCTGCTCGAACTGGGTCAGCACCCGGTAAACCGTGGCCAGCCCCACATCTTCACCGGCTTCCATCAGGGCCTTGTAGATATCCTCGGCGCTGTGGTGGCGCTCCTCGGAAGACTCCAGCTGCTGCAGAATCTTGACCCGCGGCAGGGTGACCTTGAGGCCCGCTTTTCTGAGATCCTGATTATCCAATGCGTATGCTCCATCTGCCATTGCGTGGCTATTATTGGGAAAACCTGACCAATAGCGTGGTTTTCTTGATATCCGCGGGAAACTTGTACCGCGACTGCAAGTCTGTATTATCGCCCGAACATTATGCGAAGTCGAAAGCCCATGCCAAGGTTACTGTTTCCCATCGCCCTGATTGCCCTGATAGCCACCGCCGGCTGCAGCTCCCTGCACTTTCCCGGCGTCTATCGCATCGACATTCCCCAGGGCAACTTTGTTACCGAAGACATGCTCAAGGAACTCAAGCCGGGCATGACCCCGGACCAGGTGCGCTTCGTGATGGGCCCGCCCACGCTGGTCGACCCCTTCACCCCGGACATGTGGTTCTACCTGATGACCTACCGCCCCGGCCAGGGCGACAAGGTGCACCAGAACATCCTTGTCTACTTCAACAATGGCACCTATGACCACTACGAAGGCCAGGTGATCGACGACTTCCGCAGCAAGACCTCCGGTCGCAAGGACCTGGAATTGCAGGAGAAAGCCCGCGAACGCAAGGACGACGCCGCAGGCTGATCAACCGCTGCGAACAATCTTTCAGGAACGGGCCTTTTCGGCCCGTTTTTTGCGATTGAGCTTGGGGTCCGCCTTGAGCGGGCGATAGATTTCCACCCGCTCACCGGCCTTGAGAACCCGCGCGGCCGGGTTGGCCTCCACCTTGCCGAAAATCCCCATACTGCTCTTGTCCAGCTCCAGGTCAGCGAACTGCGCCTCGATACCGGACAGCCGGGCGGCTTCCAGCATGGTGGTGCCCTCCGGCACATCCAGGCCGATCAGGCGCTGCTTATCCGGCAGCGCATAGGTCACCTCCACATGGATGCGCGCCTCACTCATGGGCGGCGCCCTCATCCGCCACCGGCACCCGGGCCTGATCGCCCGGAACCGTGGCCGACGGCGCGGCCTCTTGTGGCTGCTCCACCGGCGCCGGCGGCGCCTTGCTGGCGGGCTCGTCTTCAGGCCCGAACGTGCTCCACATGGACCAGCCGAACAGGAAGATCACCGCCGCCGGCGAGAAGATGCGCACCACCGCCCGCCACAGCATGTAGACCTTGAAGTTCTTCATGGCCAGCTCCTTGCGGGCCTGGGTTTCCTTCATGATCCAGCCGGCAAAGACGGCAATCAGCAGACCGCCCAGCGGCAGCATGATATTGGTGGAAATGAACTCGATATTGTCGAAGAAGGTGCCCATCAGGAAGGTGTCATCCTTCCAGATATTGAACGACAGCACCGTGCCGATACCCAGCACCCAGGCCAGCGCGCCAATCAGCAGCGACGCCCGCCAGCGCTTCCAGCCGCGCTCCACCAGCCAGGCCACCAGCGGCTCCCCCAGCGAAATGGACGAGCTCCAGGCGGCACAGGCCACCAGGATGAAGAACAGGCAGGAGAACAGCGCGCCGCCCGGCAGCTGACCGAAGGCCAGCGGCAGCGACTCGAACATCAGCCCCGGGCCGGCGGACGGCTCCAGGCCATTACTGAACACCAGCGGGAAAATCGCCATGCCCGCCGCCAGTGCCACCAACGTATCGATCACCGCGATCACCAGCACCGTGGAGCCAATGGACACGGGCTTGGCCTTGCCGGTCTTGCTGCCCTTGATCTGGTGCGGCATGTAGGCGCCGTAGGCCATGATCGCGCCCAGGCCCAGACTCAGGGTGAAAAAGGAATGCCCCAGGGCCACCACCACGGCTTCGCCGCTGAGCTTGGAGAAATCGAACGCGAACAGGAACCGCATGCCGTCGGCAAAGCCGCTGGTGGTGGCCGCATAGCCCACCAGCACGATCAGCAGCACGAACAGCACCGGCATGAGGATTTCCACCGCCTTTTCCAGGCCACGGTTCACGCCGCGCGCCACCACGCCCATGGTCATGGCCATGAACAGCGTATGGCACAACAACATCATCCAGGGGCTGGCCTTGAGATCGGCAAACACCGCCTGCACCTGCTCGGCGCTGGCGCCCTGGAACACGCCGCTGGCGCCTTCCCAGACGTAATACAGCGACCAGCCGGCAATCACGGTATAGAACGACAGCAACAGGAAGCCCGACAGCGCCCCCAGGTAACCGATCACGCCCCAGCGTTTGGTCACCTTGCTCTGCTGCGCCACCCGCTGCATGGAATGGATCGGGCTCAGGCCGCCTTTGCGGCCCAGCATGACCTCGGCCACCATGATGGGAATGCCGACCACGGCAATACACACCAGATACAGCAGCACAAAGGCCCCGCCACCGTACTCGCCGGTGATATAGGGAAACTTCCAGATATTGCCCAACCCCACGGCGGACCCGGTGGCGGCCAGAATAAACACCCAACGACTGGCCCACATCCCGTGGACGGGCTTGAACTCTTGCTTCATAAAACGAATACCCTCGGCGAAGTGGCGGTATTGTCTTTTTTTTGGCGCAGGGGCTCAAGTTACCGTAGGCGAGCACCCACTTACCTCCCGGAAAAGCGCTATCCAGCGCGCCGACCCTTGCTCTATAATCGCCGCCCTATGGGAAAAGCCAACAAAAAAGCCAAGACACCGTCGGCCACCATTGCGCAAAACCGCAAGGCCCGCCATGACTATCACCTGGAAGAACACTTCGAAGCCGGCCTGGTACTGGAAGGCTGGGAGGTGAAGTCACTGCGTGCCGGCAAGGGCCATCTCTCCGAAGCCTACATCATGCTCAAGGACGGCGAAGCCTTCCTGTTCGGCGCCCGCTTCGAGCCCCTCAACACCGCCAGCACCCACGTCAACCCGGACCCGGTGCGCACACGCAAGCTGCTGCTGCACCGCCGCGAGCTGGGCAGAATTTTCGGGGGTGTTCAGAAGGAAGGCTATACCTGTGTGCCGGTGAGCCTGTACTGGAAGAAAGGGTTCGCCAAGTGCGATATCGCCCTGGCCAAGGGGAAACAGAAATACGACAAGCGCGCCACCGAGAAGGAGCGCGACTGGAATCGCCAGAAACAGCGTCTCATGCGGCAGGGCTGACCCGAACCGGGTCGCCCCACCCCATCAAGACACTGTCACTGGCCGTTAAGTGCTTTCTTGCGGTCGGTTAGCATGCCACGGCTGTCCCGACGCAGCTGCCAGTAAAACTGCAACCAGCTACGCAGAACCGCGGGCAGGAAATACACCGCAAACAACACCACAGGCAGTCGAGCCTCCGGGGTCGCCACATCCACCAGGTAAATACCGGCGGCATAGGCAGCCACGGCGAACAGCAACTGCAACGCTCTGTAGAGCAGTGGCCGGCTCTTCAAAGGCGACAGCGCCTTTGCGGAAACTTGCCCTGCTGACCGAAAGATCGTGTTCATCACGTCAATCTCCTCAATGAACGACAATGCTCTTTGATCAGCGGCCTCTCATGAATCTCTTGTGGGCTCGCTGTAAAGCCATTGTGTGATACACAACATGGGCGACATCCAAAGTTGCGCGGAATCGCTTTTGGCCATCCAGCGCACCTGCTGCCCAACCTCACCGGTGAGCGCTCTCATTGAGAAACCCCCTCCGGTGACAGCCCCTATATTGGACCGGCTTTATGACAAACCAAGGGTTCAGAGTCCGATTGTCAGACAATAGAAGTTGATTCATGTAACAGCTTTTACCTTTTGTTACATAGCGCACAGCTTTTCGCCAAATGCAATCAACAGCCCTTGCCCATCGACTTACCCGCCCCCATTACCCTACAATAGGCGTTCACAGGGGCCGACCTGGATTCGACGCCGGTATTGAATTCTGTGGTGCATGTCGAGAAGGTCACGAGTCTCGTAAAACATTTGTGGCAAACTAAAGTAATCGCAAACGACGATTCTTACGCACTAGCAGCTTAAACCCTGCTTATCGCCAATCGACCCAGCCTGTGGGGAAGAGCGGCGAGCATCGCTACACAGGCTCGCAGCAAAGTCCGCCCCGGACGGCGCTGTTAAAACTCTCAGGGGCTCGGCTTTCACGTCCTGCCAGTTGGGCTGTGAAGGCTTAAATCAATAAACATGGCTAAGCATGTAGATCTGCAGATGGATTGCTGACGGACGCGGGTTCGATTCCCGCCGGCTCCACCAAACAAACAAAAAGGGGTACCCCGCGAGGGGTACCCCTTTTTGTTTGTCGGTTGTGCTGGCCGGATGAGACCCCAAGTCCGGGTTCGACCAGGCCTTTGCTCACAGCAAAGGCCGCAGGACGTCATCCCCGATGACGGTCCCGGGCCCCGCCCGGGATGGCTAACGGCCAAACGCCGTTAGCCACCTTCCCGCCGGCCCAGATAAAAAGCCAGGCCGAAGGCCTGAAGCCTTCGTTATCATTGACGCACGAAGCAGGACCAGACCCTATCTCCGCAGAAACACGATCTACCCCAGAAACAAGTTTTCTCGATGCCACGCTAAAAAAACCGCATCGGGAAGAAACTTCTCAGGCATTCTGATCATCCGCCCCTCATTCGCACAGAACATTTCCTGTATGTGCTTGTTGTCTGACTGCTCTTTCATAGCCGACGACACCATCACTTCACAATGATCAGTCAGGCTGATCATCCCCTGATCAAATGCCCTATCTGCTAGTGCGCTGAGGCAAAGACCATTCCTTGGATTCAGCCTGTTCTCTTTATCTTCCCGCCACGGCTTAATATGACTAGCGATTAGCAGCCTGGAATCCCCGATATCAGTAATACAGCAGCGGGATTGATATGCGGTGAACACCGCGTCTCGGAAGAGGCTCTGCCCTTTTCTACGTTTTGTCACCGCCAAGACATCATTACCGGAATAATCGACAGACAACGAGGCGGTGGGGTCCTCAATTTCATCGGCGCTCTGATCTCCCAAGAGCAGCTCCAAACGCTGTTCGATAATCGGCATCCACGTTTCCGTATTGGCCGAGAAGTCACCCCATACTTTTCTATCCAGAGCTGAAGCACCAGGCAGCCCTTTTCTCCCCGTGCTGGTGATGGCAGGATCAAGACTGGCAATGTTCGTTAATTTCATCGCAACAGAGCTTGGTGTTCTATCCAGGCGCTCAGCCACATCTTTGATGAGACAATTTGTCTGACTTAGCTGGCCAAAAGTGAGCCGGCAATACACTCCCAGCACCGTCATTAGCTCGTCTTCCGTCCACTGCTTACCCGCCATTACTTACCCTTTTCAATTCTGTACCCACTGTAGCAAACCCTATTTCAAGGAAGGGCGGCTGTCACCGGCTTTACCGTTTCCGCAATCGCTTCTAACTCATGCAAGCCCAAATCATCTCCATGCTCATCATGATCCTCAAAGTAAGCAGTCGGCCAGCCAAGATCTTCTGGCCTAAAATGCACCACATCTGGCCAAACCTGTAGGTCTGCGAAGCGCTCGAGAATCATTGCCTCAACCTCCTCTACACTCCTAGCGTCGGCCACATCGACGACAACGGATTCGCATTGTTTGTAATTACTCGCATCTCGATAGAGATAGTTCACCTCAAAAATCATTGCACAGCCCTCCCCCCTCACTTCTAACCAACCACAAACCGCCCCACAATCGGGCAAATTGCCTGGACCGTGGGCAGGAGGAAAAACCTGGAAGACTGCGCAAAGCCAACCTGCAGGACAGTAGTTCCGCAGCATCCAAGAATCCCGATCGGGAACAACCCCCCCCTATGAAACAGGAACTCTGACAGTATTCTTGTACGCTCTACGACGGATTTCGGTCAGCAAGTTCGCCTTGCACGAAAAGCCCGGGGGCTGACGCAGGCTGAGCTTGCCGCCATTGCCGGAGTGGGCACTCGCTTTGTTTCCGAGCTGGAACGAGGCAAGAAAAGTGCCCAGCTGGGGTTGGCGCTGGAACTGGCACGACTGGTGGGGGTTGACCTGACTGCCCGACCACGAAGAGGGCACGCCTCATGAGTCAGACGCTTGTGGTGTGGTATCAGCAACAGCGGGTTGGCCGGCTGATTGTGAATGGTGCGCGGCAGATGGCGTTTGTCTGCGACGGCGATGCGGTTGGCAGCAAGGACGATCCGCAAAATCTGCATCGCAACCATTGGGACGAGTTTTCGCATCAACTTGGCGTGTCCCCCCGGCTGGTAAAACGCACCATTGAGTCACAGGCAACCCGTCTCTGCGACGAAGCGGATAACTGGCTCAACCGTTTCCGTGAGCAGTATGGCGAACTGCCTGCGCTGGACTGCATCCATGCCATTGTTTGCAGGCAATCAATCAAGGCACTGCGCAGTTGGCTATAAGCAACGCTTATCTGCTGGCCGTTGCCCGTTGGCAGGTACATCCCTAAGCTGAATAAACCCTCACGGACGGACAACAACAATGAAGCTCGCCGCCCTCATGCCTCCCCTTGAAGCTCTCTACGCCAGCTCCGACGAGATTCTGCTGGTGATGCTGATCAGCAATGATGGTCTGCCCATTGTGCACGTGGGCGAAGGGCTCGATTACGACGAGCAGAGCACATTGTTCTTTGAGATGAAGCGGGCCTGCGACCGGGTGCTGGAAGGGCTGTCGCTGGGGCACAGTGAGGAGCTGTTCATCCGCTGCCGGGAAGGGTGCATCTGCATCTGGCCGGTAAAGGACATGGTGTTTGCCTGCCTGGCACGGCCATCAATCAATTCCCAGCAGATGCAGATGCGAGTCTGGAAGACACTGTCGCAACTGAACAGCCGGGATTAGCCCTGCACCGCTGGCCGCTCACGCATTATTGACAAGCAGTTCTCATTTTGCCGCAACGCCTTGAAATACGCGGCCTTCAAGGGATTGAACCGGGTCCACGGCAACAAAAAAACACACTGGCTCCGTGGATAGACACAGACCCTCCATCTAGTTTTCCGGATAACTTTCTGGAGGGACGCATGACAAGACTCACGATAACAACCACGCTGCTGGCCGCCCTGCTGGGCGGCAGCCTTTTCACCCAGGCCCAGGCGAGCGAGCAAGCCACGCAGACCGCCCCCGCCGCCGGCAATATCATCCCCGATCAGTACATCGTTACCCTGGCCCCCAATATTGTCAGCCAGCTGGGCGTGACGGACCTGACCACGGCGATCCGCACTCTACTGTCCGGGGTCGGCGGGGCGGATGTGATCTATACCTATGAGCATGCCCTGACGGGCATGACGGTGAAGCTCACCAGCTTGCAGGCTTCGCTGCTGAAGGTACTGCCCGGGGTGCTGGCGATCGAGCCGGATCGCACCGTCAGTGCCAGCGAGGTACAGAACAATGCCACCTGGGGGCTGGACCGGGTGGATCAGCCCGCCCTGCCACTGGACGGCAGCTACCACTACCCCAACAGTGCCGGGGCCGGCGTGACCATTTACGTGGTGGACACCGGCATCCGCGCCACCCATACGGAGTTCACCGGCCGGGTAGTCACGGGCCGCAACTTTGTCAGCAGCGGTGGCAACTTCCTGTTTGGTGGTGGCAGTGTCGACCCGACCAACATCAGTGACTGCAATGGCCACGGCACCCATGTGGCCGGCACCGCCGCCGGCAGCACCTGGGGTGTCGCCAAACAGGCCAGCATCGCCCCGGTACGGGTACTGGACTGTAACGGCAGCGGCAGCAATTCCACGGTGATTGCCGGTCTCGACTGGCTGGCAGCCAACCATCACAACCCGGCGGTGGCCAACATGTCCCTGGGCGGCGGCAACTCCACCGCCCTGGATGATGCGGTGCGCAATGTGGTGGCCTCCGGGGTGACCATGGTGGTGGCCGCAGGCAACGACAATGTGGATGCCTGTAACGGTTCCCCCAACCGGGTGGCTGAAGCCCTGACCGTGGGCGCCACCACCCGTGACGATCAGCGCTCCTCGTTTTCCAACTACGGCGCCTGTGTGGATCTGTTTGCCCCGGGCAGCGACATTACCTCCGCCTGGTATCAGTCAGACACCCAGACCGCCCGCCTCAACGGCACCTCCATGGCCTCGCCCCACGCCGCCGGGGCGGCGGCGCTCTACCTGAGTGCCCACCCCAGTGCCACGCCCGAGCAGGTGGACAATGCCCTGGTCGCTGGCAGCGCCACCGGCAGGATCGCCAATGCGGGCAGCCAGTCCCCCAACCGCCTGTTGCAGGTTACCCAGGACAGCGGCTCCACTGTGGACCGTGTGCCCACCGCCGCCTTCAGCAGCGACTGCCAGGGCACCGTCTGCACCCTGGATGCCAGCGGCTCCAGCGATGACAAGGGTGTGGCGAGCTGGCACTGGGATCTGGGCGACGGCCAGAGCGCCGATGGTGAGCAGATTAGCCACGACTACGGCAGCGGCGGCGATTTCACCGTGACCCTGACGGTCACCGACACCGCCAACCAGACCGGCAGCGTGCAGCATGATGTGCACCCGCAGACGCAGACCTCCACCTGCAGCGACTGCTCCCGCTACCAGGGCCAGTTGAATGCCGGCGGCTCCACCACGGTACCGGCCAACGGCTTCAACTTTGGCGGCGGTAGCCTGGACGCCTGGCTCAGTAGCCCGGCGGGGAGCAGCTTCAGCCTGAGCCTGCAAACGCAAAGCTGTTTCCTGTTCTTCTGCAGCTGGTCCACGGTGGCCAGTGCCAGCGGCCAGAACGGCACCACGGAACTGCATACCAGCGTCGCCGGTGGCCTCTACCGCTGGCAGGTGACGGCGCAGAGCGGCTCCGGCGCCTTTACCCTGCTGACCAACCCCTGACCCTGCCCGGGCGCCACCTGCCGGTGGCGCCCTTCTTTGCCATTCAGAACAGGGAAAGCTGGCTGTCGCTGGCTGACCCGGCGTTGCGGCGCGATTTGCGACGGCTGCCGTGCTTGCGATTGACCGCGCGACTTTGCTCGCGGAATCCGGCGGCCTGGCGGGCCTCGGACAACGCACGGCGGGCGGCACGCGCCGCCTCGTCGAAGTTGACCAGCGGCGCCGGGTAATCGCTGCCAATCAGCACACCGCTATCCCGCTGCTGCCGGGCGCCCATCAACCAGGGCTGATGAATCCAGGCACTGGAGACTGCCGCCAGCTCTGGCACCCAGCGACGGATAAAGCGCCCTTGCGGATCGAGCTTGCGGGCCTGCAGCGTGGGGTTGTACATGCGCAGGGCATTGATGCCGGTGACACCGGCCTGCATCTGGATCTGCGGGTAATGAATGCCCGGCTCATAGTCCACAAACAGGCGCGCCAGATGCAGTGCCGGTTCACGCCAGTGCAGCCAGAGGGGGTAGCAGGCGGTGGAGACCAGCATGGCGCGCATGCGGAAGTTGATCCAGCCATGGTGATGCAGGTAGCGCATGGCCGCATCCACCAGCGGCCAGCCGGTCTGCCCGGCTTTCCAGGCCGCCAGCCAGGCTGGATTGCCCGGGTCCTCACGCAGCTGACGCAACCCCGGGTGCAGGCTCTGATGCTCCATGTCCACCTGGTCTTCCAGCTTCTGGATAAAGTGGCAATGCCACCACAGACGGGACTCGAACGCGTCCAGCCCGGCGGCCAGTGGACCCCGGGGCTCGCTCTCCTGCCGCGCCCACAGCTGCTGCACCACCTGGCGCAGGCTCAGGCAGCCCCAGGCCAGGTAGGGGCTCAGCCGCGAGCCGGCATACTGGGCCCGCTGTGGGGCACTGATACCGCCACGATACCCCCGGGCACGCTGGTTGAGAAAACTCTGCCAGACCCGTTCGCCGTTATCAGTGCCACCGCGCTGACGGCCGGGACAGGGGTTCTGGTCCGCCCCCCGCGGGCGGGTCAGGTCCGGCCAGTCCGGGGCTGGCGCCAGCGGTGCTGCCGGGCCAGGCGGCGGCGTTAACGGTGCATCCATGAAAGCCTGCCAGTGGGCCGCCCAGTGATCCCGGTCAAGGCAGGGGCGCATGACGCCAAAGGGGGCATGCTCACGCCACGTCACACGCCGGGACTCGCACCAGGCCTTCACCTGACGATCCCGGGCATAGGTCCAGTGACCGCCGTATTCCTCATGGCTATGCAGGGCAAACGCGCCGAAGCGGCTGTGCAGACCATCCAGCACGGTCAGCGTCTCGCCCTCCACCACCCAAAGCGGCAGGCCGATGGCCGCCAGCTGGCGGCGCAGGTCACGCAGACTTTCGGCAATGAATTGCCATTGCCGGGCACTGCTGTCCGGCTGGTGCCAGTATTGCGGCTCGATGATATAGAGAGGCAACACCGGCCCGGCCCGGCAGGCCTCCCACAGGGGAAGGTGGTCACCGATGCGCAGGTCACGCTTGAACCAGACCACCTGGGCGGTCATGGCGTTACCCGGTCCGCCGCGGGCAACGCCAGCATGGCCGCCGGATAGTCGGCCAGCGGGTCCGGCTGGCCGGCGCTGAAATGCAGCGCCAGGCATTGCTCCGGTGTCAGTCTGCGCAGGGGCGGCAACCAGTGATGCAGGTGGGCGGCATGCGGATCATGGCGCCACCATTGCCGGGTGGGGCTGAAGCGGCGCCCGCCGCGGGCATCGTGGCCCTTGCCGGCGATGTAGGCCCAGTTGCCCCAGTTGGAGGCCACGTCGTGATCCACCAGATGATGTTCAAACCAGCGAGCCCCGCGTCGCCAGTCGAGCCCCATGTCATGGACAAAAAAGCTGGCCAGGTTCTGCCGGCCCCGGTTGGACAGATAACCGGTGGCCATCAGCTCCCGAAGGTTGGCATCGATAAATGGCAGCCCGGTGCGCGCCTGACACCAGCGTTGCCAGTACCCCTGGTGGCATGCCTCCTCCAGCGGCGGAAAATCCGGTGAAGGACTCAGCCCCTGATAGCGGAACACCGCCGTGCCATGCTCGCGCAGGGACCAGTGAAAGAACTCCCGCCACAGCAATTCAAAACGTAGCCAGTAACTGTGCTCACTGGCGCCGTGGCGCCGCTCGTACTCGAGAATGGCATGCCAGACCCGGCGCACCGACAGACAGCCCCAGGCCAGCGCCGCACTCAAGCGGCTGGAAAAACCGCTACCGATAAGCTGGTTGCGGGTGGCATTGTAGTGGGCGATATGGCGGTCGCTAAACAGATACTGTTCCAGCCAGCGCCGGGCCACCGGCTCACCACCGGGCAAAGAAAAATAATCACGGTGGTTGCGCAACCAGTGACGGCAGCGCTGTTGCAGGGGCGCCAGCGCGGACTCCGTGCCCGCGGGCAATGGCAGGGGCGCGGCGGCAGCGAGCGCCGGCGGCGGGCCCTCCGGCTGGGCGACCGGGGGGCCGCCATCGGCCTCCACCCGCCGACGAAAACGGCTGAAGCTGCCGCAAAGCGATGAGGCTCCCGGCCGGGTATCGCCGCACAGCAAGGTGCGACTCGCCACTTCATGCACCGGGATACCGGCCCGGCGCAGCGCGGCAAGGCCCGCCTGCTCTTCCGGGGCGTCTGCCTCGGCGGTGACCACCTGCAACGGCGCCTGTGCCTGCCAGTGTGCCAGCAGGCTGGCCGGCCCCCCGCAGGCAGTGACCAGCGTCAGCCCCAGCGCGTTTAACCCGTCGGCCAGGGCCTGCACGCTCTCCAGCAGAAAACAGGACTTGGCCGGGCCCAGCCGGTCGAATCCTTCCTCGCCGGCGGCCAGCCAGCGCTCGGGCAACACATAGAGCGTCAGCACCGGCGCCCCCAGCGCCGCCGCCCGACGCAGCAGGGGCTGGTCCTGGACGCGCAGGTCCTGGCGAAACCAGATCACGGTAATCACACCCGCCCCCTTGCCCGCCGGCAACGCTCGCTGCAGTAAATCACCTGCGGCCAGTCCCGGGCCCACTTGCGGCGCCAGCTGAACGGCCGCCCGCATACCGGGCAGGTCTTGGTCGGCAGGTTGGCCTTGTTGCCCTTGCCGCCACGACTCACAGAACCTCCGGGTCCGCCAGCAGCGACTCGGCCCGGGCCAGAATGGCCTCCACCCTGGCCGGGTCCATGCGGTCCAGGTTGCGGTAGATCATGCGCATGCGGTGGTTGCCGGCAAACTGCCGGCGGTGGCGATGAATGAAGTGCCAGTAGAGACTGTTGAACGGGCAGCTGTCTTCCTCGCTGGCGGTTTTGACGTTGTAACGGCAGTGCTTGCAGTAATCGGACATGCGCTGGATATAACTGCCGGATGCCGCATAGGGCTTGCTGCCCAGATAACCGCCATCGGCATGCATGACCATGCCGAGGGTGTTGGGCAATTCCACCCACTCGTAGGCGTCGGCATAAACCTCCAGGTACCAGCGGCAGATGGCCTCGGGCAGCACCCCCAGCAACAGGGCGAAATTACCGGTCACCATCAGCCGCTGGATGTGGTGGGCATAGGCATGCTCCAGGGTATTGCGCAGGCTCTCGCGCATGCAGTGCATGCCGGTATCACCGCTCCAGTAGTAGCCCGGCAACGCGCGCTGATTGCCAAGACGGTTTTCAGCGGCATAGTCGGGCATCAGCAGCCAGTAGATACCGCGCACGTATTCGCGCCAGCCGAGGATCTGGCGGATGAACCCTTCCACCGCATTGAGCGGCGCGGCGCCGTCATACCAGGCCTGCTCAGCGGCCCGGCAAACCTCCCAGGGGTCCAGCAGGCCGGCATTCAGGTAGGGCGACAGCAGGCTGTGAAAAAGGCCGTCTTCGCCGGTGACCATGGCATCCTGATAATCACCGAACCAGGGCAGACGATGCTCGATGAAATGGGCCAGGGCCGCCAGCGCCTGGCTGCGGGTGGTGCCCCAGTGGAACGCCGTTAGTGAGCCAATATGATCGGCAAAGGCCCGTTCCACCAGCGCCAGTACCTGGGCATCCAGATCGTCGTGCTGGAAGGTCAGCGGCGGCGGCAACGGAACCTCGCCCTTGTAGGCCTTGCGGTTGCTGGCATCGAAGTTCCATTGCCCGCCCACCGGCTGATCGCCGTCCATCAGCAGGCCGGTGCGCCGACGCATCTGCCGGTAGAAGAACTCCATGCGCAACTGCTTCTTGCCGCTGGCCCAGCGGGCAAAGTCCTCCAGGCGCCCGAGAAAACGGCTGTCTTCCAGGCAATGCACCGGGCACGCCAGACGGCTGGACCACTGCTGATCAATGCGCTGTTGCAGGCGGTATTCGCCGCACTGGGTCACCACCACCGCCTCGGCGCCGGTGCGTCCCAGGGCATCGGCCAGCACTGCTTCCAGGTCGTCGCAGTGGTGCTCGCCCCAGGCGTAGTAATGCACCTGCCAGCCGGCATCGCGCAGCTCGGCGGCAAAGTGGCGCATGGCGCTGAACAGGAAGGCGATTTTCTGTTTGTGGTGACCCACGTAGGTGGCCTCTTCCGCCACCTCGGCCATGACCAGCACATCCTGGTGCCGATCCAGCTCGGCCAGGGTCGGCAGTGCCCGGCTCAGCTGATCGCCAAGAATCAGGCCCAGTTGCATAAAAAGTCTCCAGATGCGTCAGCGACTCAGCATGCCCGGCCCCCGGTAGTGATAAAGTGAAGGCGTCAGGGTCTGATCCTGATCAGGCTCTCAGGAACCCGATACGGGTATCCCAGTCCAATCGCGGCATAGTCACAGGGAGACCACCATGCGCATTCTGATCACCGTGCTGCTGCTGTGCGCGCCATTTCTGCCGGCCCTGGCCGATGACGGCTATGATTACATCCAGGGCGATGACATCTACGACGATGACTACAACTACGGCCTGCATTACGACGGCCTGAGCAGCATTCCCAAGACCAACCTCAATACCGACACCAGGGGTGGCCAGCTGGAGCAGGAAGTGCGCAAGCTGCAGCAGAGTACCACTCAGCCCTCGGTAACCCGGGAGATCGACAAGCTCAAGAAAAAGGAGCTACCGACCCTGGACGATGACATGAAAAAACAGACGACCCCCATGCAGCAGCTGGATGAACTGGAAAGCCCGCACTGACAAGCGCGCGCCATTCGCTCACAATCAGAGCATCACCGGTTAGCCATAACGCCATGTCGATAAAACGGATATTGCTCTACATCGCTGGCGCCGCCCTGCTCGCCCTGATGCTGCAACAGCTGTGGTATCTGGGCCAGGTGCTGCGCCTTCAGCACCACAACCCGGACCAAAGCGCCTACATGGAGCGCGCCCAGGCCCAGGGCAAGGTACACCAGTACTGGCGCGACTATGATCAGATCAGCGACCACCTGAAACGGGCGGTGCTGATTTCCGAAGATGCCCACTTCACCCAACACTGGGGGTTTGACTGGGAGGGCATCCGCTACGCGCTGAACCGCAATCTGGAAGCCGGCAAGCCGGTGGCCGGCGGCTCCACCATCACCCAGCAACTGGCCAAGAACCTGTTCCTGTCCGGCAAGCGCTCCTATGTACGCAAGGCCCAGGAGGCTGCCATTGCCCTGATGCTGGAGTTGAGCCTGTCCAAACAGCGCATCCTCGAGCTGTACCTGAACATGGCCCAGTGGGGGCACCAGATCTACGGTGCCGAGGCCGCCTCCCGGCACTACTTCAAGGTCAGCGCCGCCCAGCTGTCGCCGGCCCAGGCGGCGCAACTGGCGGCCATGCTGCCACGCCCCAACTACTATGACTTCCGCGGCCCCACCGATTATGTGGAACAGCGCGCCAGCTGGATCGAGCGCCAGCTGGCGCTGGTGGAGATCCCCAACCCCACCGGGCCGCCACCGCCGCCCTACCAGCCTCCGGTCACCGCCGAGCAGGCCGAAAACAGCAGCGACGCCGAACAATCGGCCACCGAGACATCGCCGCCACCCGCCGATGGCCAGGCCGCCCTTGGTGAACACGACCATGGCGGCCCCGAACAGACACAAGGACTCACTGAATGAAGCGTTTTGCCCTGCCCCTTTTCGCTGCCCTGGCCCTGATTGGCTGCGGCGACGACTCCCCCGCCAACCCACCGGCCACCCAGGCCGCGCAGGATGGCCTGCCCGGCATCTGGGAACAGGGTCGGCAACTGCTGGTGCTGGAAAGCGATGGCGACCTGTTTCTGCCCGCTGACCCGCAACGCCAGGGGCTGAAATGGCAGCGGGACGGCAAACAACTGACCCTGCAATATCTGGATAACCAGGCCATGGCCGTGGGCAGCCAGACATTCACCGCCAGTCAGGAGGGTGACCACCTGACGCTGAGCCACGGCGACGATGACAACCCGCTGGCCGGTGAGTACCAGCGCAACCCCCGGGCCCTGGCCTCGCTGAGCGGTGACATCCGGCTACCGGAGCACAGCACCCTGCCGGAAGCGGCCATTCTGTCCGTGACCCTGCGCGACCAGGATGCCGATGACGACAGTGCACCGCTGGCCCGCCGACTGATCCGCCTGCAGGACGAAAAGACACCGGGCTTCCGGCTCTATTTTCGCCCGGATCGCATCGAGAAAGGCCATGCCTACGGACTGGAAGGGCATGTCCTGGCCGGCGATGCCCTCTATTTCCGCACCCCGGCGCCGTTGCCGGTCAACCTGGACCAGCCTGACCGGGCCATCACCCTGGCCCTGACACCGGCCATCACCGGAAACCATGGCCTGCGCGGCAATCTGGTGGTCTACCCCGGCGGCAGCACCTTTACCCCCTGCGGCACTGACCGCCACCTGCAACTGGATGGCCCCCGCAAGGCGGCCCTGCTGGACGCCTACCGGCAACAAAACCACAAGCCGCTGGCGCCCATGGTGGTGCGTCTGCAGGGCCCGGTGGAGCCGCGCCCCGGTGACACCCCGGGCAGCACCCGGGCCACCCTGATGGTGCAGCACTTTGATACGGACAGCGGTGACGCTGCCTGCGAGCAGCCCACCGCCAGCCTCACCAACACCTACTGGCGGCTGGTCTACCTGGGAGACACCGCCGTGCAAGGCGGTCAGCGCCAGGCCCACCTGGTGTTGCAGGACGATGGCAAACTGCACGGCAGCACCGGCTGCAACAAGCTGGCAGGACGCTACCAGCATCAGGGCGACACCCTGACCGTCGAAGGGCTGGCCAGCACCAAAATGGCCTGCAGCGATGCCCCCCACGAGAACAGTTTCAATCAGGCACTGGCCGCCAGTCAGCGCGCCGAGATCGACGGCCAGCTGCTGACCCTGTTTAATCAGCACGACCAACCGGTGGCCAGTTTCCTGGCCACCTATCTGTTCTAGCCCCGACAGGACGCTCAGCCATGCGCATCCACTACCTCACCCATGTGCCGTTCGAAAAACTGGGCGCCATGGAAGCCTGGTTCAAGCAGCACGGTGACCGTATCAGCGCCACCCGCTTTTACCATGGCGAGGCCCTGCCGGACCCGCAGGATCTGGATATGCTGGTGGTCATGGGTGGGCCCATGGGCGCGGACGATGAAGAGCGCTACCCGTGGATGGCCGACGAAAAGCGTTTTATCCGCGCCTGTATCGACGCCAACAAGAAGGTTCTGGGCGTGTGCCTGGGAGCACAACTGATTGCGCGGGTGCTGGGGGCACCGGTCACACGCAATGCCCACCGGGAGATTGGCTGGTTCCCGGTGCAACCCACCGGGGCCGGCCGCGACGATCCGCTGGGCCGCCTCTTTGGATCAGCACCGCCGGTGCTGCACTGGCATGGCGACACCTTTGCCATCCCCGAGGGCGCGGTGCATCTGCTACGCAGTGAAGGCTGTGCCAATCAGGCCTTTCGCTATGGCGAGCGAGTGCTGGGCCTGCAGTTTCACCTGGAACTGACCGCCGACCATGCCAGCACCCTCTGCCAGGAATGCCCGGACGATCTGGCCCCCGGTCCCTTTGTGGAAGCGCGCGACAGCATGCTGGCTGACACGCAACGCTTTGCCCGGGCCCGTGAGTTGCTTGACCAGGTGCTCAACCGGTTTCTTGACTGAACACAAAAAAGGCCCGCTAAGCGGGCCTTTTTATCCTGCAACGGTACGACTCAGGCATCCGCCGCCCGGGCCACCGTGGACGCGGCTTCCACCCGACCCACCGCGGACAGAATTGCCTGCAGGGCGGCGGCGGTGGTGTCCGAGGCCATGGCCACGGCGCTTTGTGTCACACCGCCAACCTGCACACGGATGCAGGCCATGGCGTTGGCTTCGGTGTTGTCGCCCAGTGAATATTCATCAAAGGACACCACCTTCACGTCACTGGCGATGCGGCGATTGAGTGCATCCACCAGCGCCGACATGGCGCCGTCACCCCGGCCGGACAACAGGGTCACTGGCTGGCTGCTGTCACCAATGCTGATCTGCGCCTGCACAGCACCCTTTTCCGGGCCGGCATTGCGATTCAGATCGTAGGAACGCAGGGTCCAGCCCATGGGCACGCTCAGGTAGTCGCTGTTGAAACGGCGATGAACCCGCTCGCTGGTGATCTCGCCACCGTCCTGTTCGGCATCCTGTTGCACCACGCCGGCCAGTTCCTGCTGCAACCAGCGCGGCAGGTCGATGCCGAAATCCCGCTCCAGTACATGAGCCACACCACCCTTGCCGGACTGGGAATTGATGCGCACCACTTCCTCGTAGCGACGGCCCACATCCGCCGGGTCGATGGGCAGGTAGGCCACGGTCCAGATATCGCCCTCCTGATAGCGCGCCAGGCACTTGCGGATGGCGTCCTGGTGGCTGCCGGAGAAGGCGCTGAACACCAGGTCACCGGCGTAGGGGTGGCGCGGGTGGGTCTGGATATCGGTGATCTCTTCCACCAGCGCGACGATCTCCTTCATGCGCGAGAAATCGATCTGCGGATCAATGCCCTGGCTGTACAGGTTCATGCCGGCGGTGACCAGATCCATGTTGCCGGTACGCTCGCCGTTGCCCAGCAGGGTGCCTTCCACCCGGTCGGCGCCGGCCATCACCGCCAGTTCCGCGGCGGCCACGCCACAACCGCGATCATCGTGGGTATGCACACTGATGATCACATGGTCGCGATGCTGGATACGATCGTTGACCGTTTCCACCTGGTCGGCGAACACATTGGGGGTACTGACTTCCACCGTGGCCGGCAGGTTGATGATCACCCGCTGGCCCTGATCCGGGCGCCAGACGGCGTTGACCGCATCAATCACCTCCACGGCGAAATCGGTTTCCGTGGCACTGAAGGTTTCCGGAGAATACTGGAAGGTCCAGTGGGTCTCCGGCTGCTTCGCCGCATACTCCTTCACCCAGCCAGCGGCCTTCACGGCAATCGCCTTGCAACCTTCCCGGTCCACGTTGAAGACCTGCTCGCGGAAGGTGGGCGAGGTGGCGTTATAAATATGCACCACCGCATTTTTGGCGCCCTTGAGCGACTCGAAGGTGCGCGCGATCAATTCTTCCCGGGCCTGGGTCAGCACCTGGATATGCACGTCGTCGGGCACCAGGTCTTCCTCGATCAGTGCTCGACAGAAATCAAAATCGATCTGGCTGGCGGACGGAAAGCCCACCTCGATTTCCTTGAAGCCCAGCTCCACCAGCATCTGGAAAAAGCGACGTTTCTGCGCCACGGACATGGGCTTGATCAGCGCCTGGTTACCATCACGCAGGTCCACGGCCGCCCATAGCGGCGCCTTCTCGATACGCTGGCTCGGCCAGCGGCGGTCGGGCTTGTCGATGACAGGGACGGGGCGATATTTACGATGATCAAAGCTCATGACGGGTCCTTATACAGGCTGCTGAAAACATCTTTGTTGGCGACGTAACCAGGGGGCTTTCCAACACCCGGTAAAAAGCAAAGAGGGGCATCACTGCCCCTGCGTTATGAATTACCAACCTGTTCCCGCAGGGTTCGTGAAAGCAGGCCAACAACTCCGGTGTGCAGATCTCGGGTCTCGATCCGGGCGCCGGTAGGCACCGGTGGCAGCGAAGAGTGGCGTTCCACTTTTGGCGGTCCGCATCATCGCCCCACGAGAGATACTGTACGCAAAAGCCCCGGCAATAGGCTTGCTTTTTTGCGTCGTTTTACGCTTTCCTAGCAATAATATTGCGCCAAAAAGACAAAATAAGAGGAAAGTCACCATGAAAAAGGCAGACCTGATAAATCTTGACCGCACGGACCTGCGCATCCTGGCCGCCCTGCAGGCCGACGGCGGGCTCAGCAACCAGCAACTGGCCGAGCAGGTGGGTCTGTCGCCCTCGCCCTGCTCGCGACGGGTACAGAAGCTGGAAGTGGCGGGCATCATCATCAAACGGGAAACGGTGCTGGATGCCCGCAAGCTGGGCCTGGACCTGACCGTGATGATACAGATCAGCATGGACCGGCATACGCCGGAGCGTTTTGCCAATTTCGAGGAGCAGGTGGCCAGCTACCCGGAGGTGCAACAGTGTTATCTGGTCACCGGCCAGGAAGCGGACTACCTGCTCAAGGTGGTGGTGCCGGATATCGACGCCTATCAGCACTTCCTGCTCAACCGCATTACCCGCATCGAGGGGGTCAGCGGCGTGCATTCCAGTTTTGTCATGCGCCGGGTGGTGGATACCGCCGCTCTGCCGTTGAATTATGTCGAGGCCTAGGCAGACTGAAGCCATGAGCAAACACCTGTTGATCGTCGCCCACGCCCCGTCTGCCAATACCCTGCGCCTGCGCGAGGCCGCCGCCCGCGGCGCCGGCCACGCGGATATCGAGAATGTCAGCGTCACCGTGAAGGCGCCGCTGGACGCCGGGCCGGACGATATTCGCGCCTGTGATGCCATTCTGATGGGCACCACCGAGAACCTGGGCTACATGAGCGGGGCCCTGAAGGATTTCTTCGACCGTAGCTACTACCCGGTGCTGGAAGAGAAACAGGGCCTGCCCTGTGCGCTCTATATCCGCGCCGGCCATGATGGCACCGGCACCCTGCGCGCGGTGCAGACCATCGTCACCGGGCTACGCTGGAACTGGGTGCAGGAGCCACTGGTGCTGCGCGGTGACTGGCAGGAGGCCTTCGAGAGCCAGGTCGAAGAGCTGGGCATGTACCTGGCGGCGGGGCTCGACAGCGGTATTTTCTGAGAGCGATGCCCCTGTCGGTATCCTTGCCGCCAACCGCCCTGGTCTGCGCAGCAACTGCCAGCGGAGCGCAAATCGCTACAATAGCCGGCCAAATCACAATCGCCGGTGATCCCATGATCCCTGATTCCCTGCAACAGGCCTCTCGCCCCTGGCGCCACCGTCTGCGCAATGGCCGGGCGCGCCTGTTTGAAGCCGACAACCTGAACCTGGCAGGCCAGACCCCGTTCGACCTGCTGTACGATGACGGTCTGGTCAAGCTGCGCTATTACCCGCCGCTTGCGGAACAGGCGATCCCGCTGTCCAGTGGCGAGGTGCTGCCGGTGAGCAAGACCCGCCAGCGCAAGCCACTGGTGCTGGTGCCGCCGCTGGCGGTAAACATGCTGATCTATGACCTGTTCCCCCAACGCAGCCTGGTGCGCTACCTGCGTGCCCGCGGTTTCGAGCTGTACATGATCGACTGGGGCCGCCCGGGCCGCCACCACAACCACTTGGGGCTGAGCAGCTATTTTGCCGATTACCTGCCCAAGTTGTTGGTGCAGGTGCGCCAGCACAGTGGCGAGCAAAAGCTGAGCCTGCACGGCTGGAGTTTTGGCGGCCTGTTCAGCCTCTGCTGCGCCGCCCTGGGCGACGACCCGGACATCGACAACCTGGTCCTGGTGGGCGCGCCCTGCGACTACCATCGCAATGGAGCCCTGGGCGCCCAGTACCGCCGCCTGAGCCGTCAAGGCCGCTGGATTCGTTCTCGCACCGGCCTGCGTATTCACGATGTGCCGGCGCGCCTGTTGCGTTCACCGGGCTGGGCCAACAGCCTGGCCTTCAAACTCACCAACCCGGTGGGCAGCCTGCAGGGCTACTGGAACCTGGTGAAAAACCTGCACAACCGCGAGTTCGTGGCGGCCCATGCCACCAATGGGGCCTTCCTGGATGACATGGTCGCCTACCCGGGGCGGGTGATGCAGGACATCATCCGCTACCTGTGGATCGACAACGTGGTCGCCCATGGCCAACTGCCCATGGAAAACAGTGACGGTAACCTGGCCCGGGTGAAAGCCAATGTCCTCAACATCACCGGCGCCAATGATCCCATTGTCACCGATGAGTGCAGCCAGGCCATGGCCCCGCTGATCAGCAGCAAGGACAAGACCTTCATCACCATCGACGGCGGCCATATGGGCATTCTCGGCAGCGCCGCTGCCCAACAGCAGAGCTGGGGGCGCATCTGCGACTGGCTGATCGAGAGGGACTGAATTGCCCTCTCCTTCACCCAAGCGTCAAAAAAATGCGTTAGGCTTACGCCCATTGATACTGAAAAGCGCGAACGCCGGTGACAATGCCTCGTCTGCTGATACTGTTTCCCTGCCGACACATGGGCAATCTCCTGATTGCCCTGCCCCATCTGAAAGCCATGCTGGATCAGCACAGGGATGCGCTGCTGGTCTTTGATGACAGCTACCGCGCCATCGTCGAGGCAAGCCTGCCCGGTGAGACGCGTCTGCTCGGTTATCCCGGCGCCGCCCTGGGCAGCGGTCAACCTCTTCTCAAGCGAGCCCGCCACTACCTGCGCTTCGTGTTCGCCATGCGCCGCTTTCGGCCCACGTTGTGTATTGATGTGGAAGGCGAGCAGAAATCCGCGACCCTGGCGCGACTCAGTGGCGCAAGACAACGGCGCGGCCCGGCACGCCCGCACAGCCGCTGGTTCTACACGGAAAATCTTTCCCGCGAGAACCATGGCCATCGCTGGCAGGGCTATGCCTCGCTCAGCGATCCGGCCGCCCCACCACCGGCCCGTTATCTGCCGGCCCAAACGGATGAGCCGGCCCGCACACAGCTTGCCACGATTATCGAAGAAGGCGGCCTGACCGCCGCCGCCCCATGGCTGGTCATTCATGTGGGCGCCACCAAGTACTACAAGATGTGGCACCCGCAACAGTTTGCCCTGCTCTGCCAGCGGGCCCGGCAAGCCGGCCTGGAACCGATACTGATTGGTGCCGGTCGCAAGGACCGCCAGCAGGTGGAGCAGGTGCAGGCCAGCCTGAAAACACCGGCGCTGGATCTGTGTGACCGACTCACCCTGAAGCAGCTGATTGCCCTGTTCCATGGCAGCCGGGCTTACGTGGGCAACGACAGCGGCCCCATGCATCTGGCCGCCGCCTGCGGCCTGCCCACGGTTGGCCTGTTCGGGCCCACCGACGAACGCCTCTGGCAGCCCATGGCCGACCAGGCGCGCATTTTGCGCTGGCAGGACTGCGACCCCGACTGTCAGCGCAGCCACTGCGCCCTGGAACATTATCCCTGCCTGCAGCGCATCAGCGTGGAGCAGGTAATGACGACCCTGGCCGAGCTGGGCGCCGTGCCGGCCGGCGGCCACCGCCTTGCTGACACCTCGGCCTGAAATTTTCCGGGCCGGTGAAGGTGCGCGGGAAACGGCGACACCGGCCAGATAAAAAAGCGACTGCGGATTAGCGTGAATAATGTGTCTGCTCGGGGGACCTCAATTTTTAAACAGCCGCCGCCTTTGCGCAGGAGCGTCACTCGCGGCGCGATTACAGACTTGCGTTCAGATTCCCACAAGGCGCTCAGGAAAACAGGAGTAATCGGGTTTACCTGAGAGGCCGCAATGTTTCTGGTATTTCCTGCTTTTTGACGTTGGTTTATCGCGCCATGAGCGACGCCCGGCAGCCAGATTTTTTCCTCATTCGCGCTGAACCATAAAAAAAGGCGGCCCGCAGGCCGCCTTCATGCTCACCGGAGTGCGCTGTCAGCTAATCAAACAGCGGCTCCACTTCATACACCGCCGTGGTGCCACTGACTTCAAAACCGACAATCAGCAGGTTCTTGCCGTTGGCGGATTCGCTGGCCGGGACGAACACCAACCCTTCCGGCCCCAGATCACCCACACTGCTGAGAATGGTAGACGGGTCCTCGGTGCTCCAGTTGTCGCGCGTGTTCAGGTAGTCCACCTGCTGCGGGGCCACCGGGTCGGTAATGTCGTAGACCAGCACACCGCCCATACGCTCCAGCCCCAGGAACAGGAAGGTCTTGTCACCTATCTTGCCCACGGTCAGGCCTTCCGGCTCCGGGCCCTTGGCATCGCTGCGGCTGTCGAAGGCATCCCCTTCGTCGTGACCGCTGTTGAAGTAATCCTTGCAGGGAATGTCGCGGCCGCTACCCAGCATGCAGCTGTCGCTGGCCAGATAGGATTCGATGGCATGACCACTGTCGAATACCAGATTGCCGTCAGCATCGCGGATGGAGAAGGAACGACCGCCGTAGGCATAGAGGGTGTCATACATCAGGCGATCACCGGTGGCACTCTCGTTGCCGCTGGCATCGAACAATACCGGGTCGCCGTTGCTGTCGGTACGGTAGCCCAGGGTCCAGGTAATATTGAGTCGGCCCAGCTCCTCGTCTTCGCGGCAATTGCCCGGATCACCGGCGCTGGCACCACAGTAGCCGAAGGTGGCCGGGTCGAGCAGGGCGCCGGCGGCCAGATCACGCAGTTGCGGCGGCAGGTCATCACCACAGCGGCGATCAAAGCCGTCCTTGTGCACCAGGTGCTTGACGCGGAATTCCTCCACGAACCCCTTGCTGCTGTCACCGGCACAACCGACCCCTTCCGTGCCCCAGTAGGCGTCGTCATCTTCTCCCCAGGCGCGGGCATCACCCTCGTTGGCCATCACCAGATAAGTGCTGCCATTGGCGCTGAAGGAGTGAATGGCATCGGGCTGGTAAAGGCTTTTGACCCCGGCCCAGGTTGTGATGTTGATAACATCATCCTTGTCACTCACATCCATGGCGTTGTCCGCCTGGGCCAGATCCTTGCTGCCCAGGGCAACGATGTCGGTGACCGTGGCGCTGGCGATATCCACCTTGGCCAGGGCATTGTTTTCCTGCAGGGTCACCCAGGCGGTGGTACCGGCGTCATCCACGGCAATGTATTCCGGCTCCAGGTCTTCGGACACCGAGGCCCCCGGACCATAGATGCGCACACCCTGGCTACGCAGGGTATCAGCCTGACTGTCGAACGCATGGAAGTCGGCGGTGGTGACGACAATATTGCCGGTGTCGCTGATATCGATGATGCTCACCGAACCTTCCGGATCGATCTGGTAATCGTCGCTGGGCTCACCTTCGTTGGCGCTCAGAACGGTCTTGCCATCGGCAGTGAAGGCCACCATGTCCGGCTGGGCACCTACCTGTACGTAGCCCAGACGCGCCAGCGTATCGGCACGGTAAATGGCCACATAACCGGGGTCGGTTTTCGGGTCGGCTTCCACGGCAATGGCCACCAGGCCACCGCGCACGGCGACACTGTTCACTTCGGCACCGGCGGCAATATCCGCCACGGACAGCGCCTGCACAAAGCTCGGGTGGGCCGGATCACTCATATCCAGCACATCCAGTTCACCTTTTTCGGCGTTGACCACAAAAGCCCGCTGGCTGGCCGCATCGTAGGCCGGAATTTCCGCCGCGGATTCATCAAATTCGCCGGTCTGGTAACGACCCAGGAAATTCAGTCTGATGCTGTCCGGCGTGGCCACGCCGGTATCGCTCGCGGTGTTGTCATTGCTGTCACCGCCACAGCCGGCCAGGCTGCCGGCCAGGATCAGGGATGCCCCCAGGGCTAACCACTGCTTCATCATGTGTCTCCAGAATTTTTATTGCAGTGGCCCGTGTATAACGGCCGGCAATGACTCTATGGAGACACGGCAATGATACTTGCATGTCATCGCCAGACAAGAAAGGCAAAAACCAACAGTGCGCCGCATACCAGCCCGAGCAAAAAGCCTTTGGCAAAAGAGGCCAACGTGGCGGAAGCAACCGGGGTGGAGGAAGAGGCAGGCAGCGCCGGCTGGCGACGATCAAACTCGCGGATTATCTCATGGGCACGGGTTTCATCGCTCTCGGCGACCCACACCGAAGCCAGCCCCATGGCCGGCAGCTCACCGACGCCGCCCTGCAGCAGGTCACCGTGAACCTGCGCCATGATGCCGACCTGATCGAGCAGGTCGGCGACCATGTGGGCCTCCAGACCATTACTGGCCCGGAACACACACTTCATTCGGGGTCTTTATCCTGCACCGAGTCCTTTTCCTCGACGCTGACCAGCTGGTAGTCGCGGCTGTCCGGGTCCTTGTTCTCGTTACCCGTCACCGGTTTCACACGCAGGGTATATTCATTGCCGGGCTCGAAGGTAAATCCCTCGATATGGCCGTAGAAGACTTCCCAGTTGGCCTGCGGGTCGGTACGTATTCTCAGGCAGGCCATGGTACCGGCACCGATACAGGCCGACGGATACGGGGCCACATAAAGAACCTGGCCCTCCGGTTTTTCGCTACAGGCGGCCAGGGTGACCACCAGAATGGACAGCGCCCAGAACATCCTTCTCACAACTCGACTCCCTGCTGTTGTTGTTTTTCAGCCGTTGCCCAAACCCTAGCGCAAAGCGAAGGCCGGGTCTGCCCCTAACGTCCCACAAGGGCTACAATTGGCACACCCTTGCCAACTCAAACACCATGTTGCATATCGCACTTTTTGAACCGGAAATTCCCCCCAACACCGGCAACATCATTCGCCTGGCGGCCAACACCGGCGCCGCCCTGCACCTGATTGAGCCGCTGGGCTTTTCACTGGATGAAAAGAAGCTGCGCCGCGCCGGGCTGGATTACCGCGAGCTGGCCGCGCTGGAGACGCATACGGATTTCGCCGCCTTTCGCCGGGCCATGGGCGAGCGGCGCCTGCTGGCCATGACCACCAAAGGCAGCCGACCCCACAGTGATGTGCAATTCAGGGATGAAGATGTATTGCTGTTCGGCCCGGAAACCCGTGGCCTGCCTGCAACCATTCTGGAGAGTCTGCCGGCATCACAGCGACTGCGGCTGCCCATGGTGGCGGACAGTCGCAGCCTCAATCTCAGTAATGCCGTGGCAGTGACACTGTATGAGGCCTGGCGCCAGCTCGGATACCCCGGCGCCAGCCCGGGCGCTTACTGAACGGTGGCGTTGCTCTGCTGTTGTTTTTGCTGCTGATAGAGCGCATCAAAGTTGATCGGCTGCAGCAGCAATTGCGGGAAGGAACCCTTGGCAACCAGATCGGAAACCACTTCGCGTACGTAGGGGAACAGCAGGTTCGGGCAGTAGGCGCCCAGCAGCTGGTCACGCTCGTCACCTTCGATACCGACCACGGTGAAGATGCCGGCCTGCTTCACTTCCGCCAGGTAAAAGGTCTTTTCTTCCTTTTCGTCCTTGGCGGTCACCGTGACGGTGATTTCCACTTCGTATTCATTGCTCTCGCCCAGACGGCGGGCGGTGTTGTTGAGCTGCACATTGACCTGGGGCTTCCACTCCTGCAGGAACACATCCGGTGCGCCCGGGCATTCAAAGGAGGCGTCCTTCAGGTAAATGCGCTGCAGTTGGAATACGCGTTGCTGCTCATCAGCCATGTTTTTCTCCGTGATTATTATTGCGCCAGCAGGCGATCAAGCTCGCCACTGCGTTCCAGCGCATAAAGTTCGTCACAGCCCCCCACGGGCTGGTCATCAATAAAAATCTGCGGCACGGTGCGGCCGCCGCCACGCTGCATCATCTCGGCGCGTTTTTGCGGCTCGCGATCCACATCGGTGTCCTCGAAGGCCACCGACTTGCTCTTGAGAAGCTGTTTGGCGCGCACACAGAAAGGGCACCACGCCGTACTGTACATCTCGATCTTTGCCATCAGCCCTTCACCAGCGGCAGGGATTCATTGCGCCAGGCATTGAGCCCGCCCTGCATACGGTACAGGTTGGTGAAGCCCTTGGCACGCAGTTGCCGACCGGCCTGGGAGGCGGTGCCGCCGCCCATGTCACAGACCAGAATCAGGCTCTTGTCCTTGTGCTTCTCCAGCTCGCCCAGGCGATCCATCAGCTCACCGGAGGGCAGGTTGAGGCTGCCGGCAATATGCCCGGCCCGAAAGTCATCAGCGGCGCGCAGGTCCACCAGCACACCCTGGTCCTTGTTGACCAGGCTGGTGGCCAGCTGCGGGCTCAGGGTCTTGCCGCCCCGGCGGGACTCCAGCACGAAAAAGCCTGCCCACAGCAAAAAGAAGGCAGACACCAGCAGGTAGTGGTTGGCGGCGAATTCAATCAAGCGATCCAGCATAGGGAGCCTCGAAGTGTCAAAAGGGCCACACCGCCGGCAAAATGCCAACGGAAAATCGGCGCCAAGTATACACATCCCGGGCCGGTTAAGGTAAAACCCCCGGCATGAAACGCCTTTTACTGCCCCTGTTGCTGCTGCCCCTGCTGGCCCCCGCCGCGGAAAGGGCCACCCCTGCCCAGCTGGAAAAGCTCAAGCGCCAGATCAGTGAGCTGAGCCAGGCCCAGAGCCAGGATCTGCGCGAGCGAGACAAGGTCCAGGCGGAGCTGCGCGACACCGAGCTGCGCATCGGCCGACTGACCCGCCAGCAACGCGAACTCAACGGCAAGGCCGAGGCCGCCCGGGCCAGACTCGACACCCTGCGCGCACGCCAGGCGGAACTGGCCCGGGACAAGCAGACCCAGCTTGAGTGGCTGGCAAAGACCGTGCGGGCCAGTTACGAAGCGGGCCGCGAGGAGCGCATCAAGCTGCTGCTCAACCAGCAACAACCGGACCAGATCGCCCGCCTGTTGCGCTATCAGGAGTATTACCAGAAAGCCCGCAGCCAGCAGCTGCACAAACTCGATGGCGAGCTTACCGACCTCAAGGCCATCGCCGTGAAGGTGGACCAGGCCCGCAGCGAGCTGCTCGACCGTCGCACGGCAGTACAGAAACACGCCCGCGAACTGCAAGCCGCCCAGAACCAGCGCCAGACCATGCTGGCCTCGCTGAACCAGTCGCTGGACAGCCGGGGCAGCAAGCTCGACCAGCTGAAAAGCAACCAGCAACACCTGGAAAAACTGCTGGAAGACATGCAGAGCAGCCTGCGTGACATCCCCGCCAATTTGGGGGGCAAGCCGTTTGGCAAACTGGCCGGCAAACTGCCCTGGCCCCTGGAAGGCCGCGTCACCACCGGCTATCACAGTCGCCGCGAAGGCGCCCTGCGCTGGGAAGGGGTGATACTGCGCGCCGACAGTGGCACGCCGGTGCGTGCCATCCATTCCGGCCGGGTGGTGTTCGCTGACTGGCTGCGCGGTTACGGGCTGCTCACCATCGTTGACCATGGCGATGGCTACCTGACCCTTTACGGCTACAACCAGAGCCTGATGCGCTCGGTGGGTGAGTGGGTTTCCGCCGGGGATGTGCTGGCCCTGGCGGGCAATTCCGGCGGCAACCAGACCAGCGGTCTCTACTTCGAGATACGCCACCGGGGCAAGGCCTCCAACCCCACCCACTGGTGCAGCCGCCGTGTTACACTGCCGCCACTTGCCAAAAACTAGTGGGCGCCTTTTTCCGCCCACGGCCTGCCGGGGATAATGCATGCCAATAGCAAAAACCACCGCCTACTGCGCCGCCCTGCTGCTGACCTTCCTGATGGCCAGCCCCTCCATCGCGGCCCCTGCACCTGCGGACAACAACACCGACAACCGGACCCAACCGGCCCTGGATGAACAGGCCAAAAAGCAGGGCGTGCCGGTAGACGAACTGCGCGCCTTCGCCGAAGTGCTGGAGCGCATCCGTGGTGCCTATATCGAGAAAGTGGACGACCGCGAGCTGCTGGAATCGGCCATCCGCGGCATGCTCTATGAGTTGGACCCGCACTCCAACTATCTGACCCCGGACCAGTTCGATGATCTGCAGACCGTCACCACCGGCGAGTTCGGCGGCCTGGGCATCGAAGTGACCATGGAAAACGGCTTCGTCAAAGTGGTCACCCCGGTGGATGATTCCCCGGCCAGCAAGGCCGGTATCCAGTCCGGTGACCTGATCCTGAAAATCGATGACACCTTCGTCAAAGGCCTGAGCCTCAACGAGGCGGTGGAATTGATGCGCGGCAAGATCGGCTCCAAGGTGGAGCTGATGGTGCTCAGCGACGGCGACGACAACCCCCACCAGGTGACGCTCACCCGTGATCGCATCCAGATGCACAGCGTCAGAGCCAGAATGCTGGAGCCGGGCCTGGGCTACCTGCGTATTTCCCAGTTCCAGAACAACACCGGCGAAGACACCCGCAAGGCCATCGAAAAGCTGGAGAAAGACGCCCCCCTCAAGGGCCTGGTACTGGACCTGCGCAACAACCCCGGCGGGGTACTCAACGGTGCCGTGGAAGTCAGCGACCTGTTCCTCAACCAGGGCCTGATCGTCTACACCCAGGGCCGCGAGGAAAGCAGCCGCAACGACTTCAAGGCCACCCCCGGTGACATGCTCAAGGGCGCGCCGCTGGTGGTGCTGGTCAATGGCGGTACCGCCTCGGCCTCGGAAATCGTTTCCGGCGCCCTGCAGGACCAGAGCCGCGCCATCATTGTCGGCAGCCGCACCTTCGGCAAGGGCTCGGTACAGACGGTGCTGCCGCTGAGTGGCGATCGCGCCCTCAAACTCACCACCGCCCGCTACTACACGCCCAAGGGGCGCTCCATCCAGGCGGAGGGCATCACCCCCGACATCCCGGTGGAAGTGGCCAAGGTAGAGTTGCGCCATGACATGCAGCTGCGCGAAGCGGACCTGCCCCGCCACCTGGACAACGAAAACGGCGACCAGCCGGCCAAGAACCCGGCCAACAAACTGGCGCTGGAGGATTACCCGCTGTCCCAGGCGCTGGCCATTCTCAAGGGCATTGTGCTCAGCCGGCATATCTCCGCCGACAACGGTGCCAACAACAGCCCGGACGACGCCAGCGCCAGCCAATGATGCGCCTGACATTGATCACCCTGGCCCTGTTTTGCTGCACCAGTGCCGGGGCTCAGCCCCGTATCGCCATCATCATCGATGACCTGGGCTACAGCCTGCACCATGGCGAAGCCATCACCGCCCTGCCAGCGGCCATCACCTGCGCGGTGATTCCCAGCGCGCCGCACGGCCCCATGCTGGCCCGGCGCGCCAGTGACAACGGCAAGGAAGTGATCGTGCACATGCCCATGGCGGCCCAGCACCATGTGCCCCTGGACCCGGGCGGCCTGACCGGGCAGATGGATCAGGCAACACTGCAAAAGACCGTGGAGCAGGCACTCAAGGCGATCCCCGAGGCACGGGGCATGAACAACCACATGGGCAGTGAGCTGACTCAACAGGAAAAGCCCATGCGCTGGTTGATGCAGGAGCTGGGTGTCCACCGGCTGTTTTTCGTGGACAGCCGCACCACCAGCCACAGTGTGGCCCAGCGGGTGGCAGAGCAAAGCGGGCTGGCCAGTGCCAGTCGGGATATCTTTCTGGATAACCAGCGCGACCTGCCGGACATCAACCGGCAGTTCAACAAGCTGTTGCGGCTGGCCCGCCATCGCGGCCACGCCATCGCCATCGGCCACCCCTACCCGGAAACCATCCACTACCTGCAACAGGTTTTGCCGCTGATGCAGCAGGCCGGCATCGAGGTGGTGCCGGTATCCAGGCTACTGGTCGCGCCGGTTGAGACGACCGACAGGGCCAGCCACACCGCAACGCTTCACGCGGATTCCTGACGGACCTCCCGCCCGATTCCGGTGAGGCGGGCATAGCCCAGCATCAAGAATCCAAAAGCAAACATCAGCACCCCGTAAACCGCGGACGGCACCGACATGGCCTCCGAGTGCAACAGGGTCAGGGTCACCATCAGGCCCAGGGCGCCATTCTTGATGCCCAGCTCCACCGCCACGGTAAAGGCCTGGCGCCGGTCCAGCCCTACCAGGCGGCCACCCAGCATGCCCAGCACCAGTCCCGCCAGGTTCAGCAGCACCGCGGCCACGCCGGCCTGACGCAGCAGTGTCAGGGCCTTCTGCTCACCCAGATTGATCAGTAGCCAGGTCACCACCACCGCCAGCACCAGCAGGCCGAAGATACCCACCAGCTTCTCGCCACGGGCCGCCAGTGCCGGCTTCCAGTGCCGCACGGCCATGCCCAGCAGCACCGGCAGCAGAATCACCACCAGCAGGGTCACCACCGTGTGAGTCACCGGCAGATCAATGCTGCGGGCATGGTCACGGAAATGACCCAGGGCCCAGCGGGTAAAGGCCGGCAGGGTAAAAACGGTGATCAGACTGGCAAGTACCGTGAGCACGATGGACAGGGCCACGTCACCACGGCCCAGATAGGCAAACAGGTTGGAAGTGGTGCCGCCGGGACAGGCGGCAATCACGATCAGTCCCACGGACAGGGCCGGGGAAAGATGCAGCGCCAGAGCCAGGCCAACCCCCACCAGCGGCAGCAGCAGTACCTGGGCCAGCAGGCCGAAGGTGGTGGCCCGTGGCGCCACCAGCACCTCGCGGAAATCGCCGGGGGTCAGCGTCAGCCCCATGCCGGCCATGATCACGAACAGCGCCAGCGGCAGGCCGTATTCGATCAGGGAACCCTGGTCCATTGTAGCACTCCCGTCCTTCTTATTCTGTTGGAACGAGAGTAAAACAGGGTTTCGCAAAACGCCAGGCAGCGGGACCAGGCGGCCGGCATGTCGGCCGAACGGCCTGTCAGGGCAGGCGCATTTCCACGCCGGAAGCCTGCATGTATTCCTTGGCTTCGCGCACGCTGTATTCGCCGAAGTGGAAGATGGAGGCCGCCAGCACCGCATCCGCTCCCCCCTGCAGCACCCCGTCGACCAGGTGTTGCAGGTTGCCGACACCACCGGAGGCGATCACCGGCACCGGCACCGCATCGGCAATCGCCCGGGTCAGGGCAATATCGAACCCGTTCTTGGTGCCATCACGGTCCATACTGGTGAGCAGAATTTCACCGGCACCGTAATCGGTCATCTTGCGGGCCCAGGCAATGGCATCCAGCCCGGTGGGCTTGCGCCCGCCGTGGGTGAAGATTTCCCAGCGGTTGGACTCGCTCTCGGCGCTGACCTTCTTGGCATCAATGGCCACCACAATGCATTGGGAACCGAACCGCTCGGCCGCTTCGCGGACAAACTCCGGGTTGTGCACAGCGGCGGAGTTGATCGCCACCTTGTCGGCGCCGGCGTTGAGCAGATTACGGATATCGTCCAGAGTGCGCACGCCGCCGCCCACGGTCAGGGGGATGAACACCTGACTGGCCATCTGCTCCACCGTATGCAGGGTAGTGTCGCGGCCTTCATGGCTGGCGGTAATGTCGAGAAAGGTGATTTCATCGGCGCCGGCGTCGTTATAACGCTTGGCGATTTCCACCGGATCCCCGGCATCGCGAATGTCCACGAACTGCACGCCCTTGACCACACGGCCGGCGTCCACGTCCAGACAGGGGATAATGCGTTTGGCTAGGCCCATTGGGTTTCTCCATCAAGGCGCGAATGATACCGCGAAGCGCCGATCAGCTCATCCCCCGACTGACGATAAAGACGATGCCGGCCAGCGACATCAGGGTGATCAGGGCATAGATCAAAATCAGAGGCCAAAAGCGATGACGCCAGACCTCCACCAGGACTTGATAACCGGTCAGCTGGCGCGCCTCACTCAGTTGCGGTGCCACCCATTGGCGCATCTGTTCGCGGTCATAGAGACCGACCACGGCCGTTCCCAGGGGCATGACCACACCATCAATGATCAGCATGGAGGGTGAATAAGCCACCTGCGGCCCGCTACCGACAACCACCTGCCCACCCGGAGTCTTGAGTAGAACCAGCGGGCCATGCACACCCACCCCACTGCGCGAAATATAATGGAGCACCCAGAAAGCCGTGACCGACAACAACGTCAACACAGCGCCGAGAACGGCCAGCATCGCCAGCAACTTCCAGGGTAGTGATCCGACCATCCAGAGAGCCACCGCACTAACAACAAAATAAAAAGCCGGGCCGGCCAGATACAAATACCGGTAACGCACCAGTAGCCCGTGCCGAAGCCAAGCCTCCCCTCGCGGGGCCCACGATTGACTACTGCGCTGTTCACTCAGGTCATCGCCGGTCAAGCCACGGGGAAGCCGATCTCGGTCATACCACCAGGCAAACGCCAACCCGGCCAGCAATGCCACAACAAACACCACCAGCAGAACATTCCGCCACAGACTCCAATACGCCAGTTCTTGCTGGGCCTCGGCCATGCCAGGCAACAACACCTGATCAAGAGGCTCGCCCTGCGCCCCCAGTCGCCAGAGAGTCCGGCTGGCATGGTCTGCCACCAAGGCACCACTGCCCAGCGGAGCGATCATCAGGATGTCATCCAACCTCGTAGCAATGCGCCCCAAAACCTGACCATGCGCATCAAAACGGTAAAGGCGCTGGTTGCCCAGCCGGTTATCACCGACCAGAACCCAATACTCCGCCCCCACTCGGGCGAGATCCGTGGGCCAGCGGTACTCGCCACCCATCTCAACGTTGAACGCCGTTTGCAGTGACTCCGGCCTGTCCAGATCGAGACGGACAACACGATGATGATTGGTATCAGCAACCAACAAGGTGCGTTTATCAGCCGCCATGCCATTGGGGTAGCGCAGATCCTTGAAGGTTTTGAGCAAATGGCCGCCAGCATCGAACAGGGACAGACGATGATTGGAGCTATCCGTAACCGCCAGCTGCCGCCCATTCACATCCCAGTACAACCGCCCGGGCCCTTGCGGGTTCAGCGACGTCACAAAGGGCCGGCAGTGGCCGACATCCTGCGCACATTGCCACAGCCCTTTTGTGTCACGGTAGATAAAGATATCTCGGGAGTCGGGATCAATGGCAAAGCCAACCCGGGAAGCCGCGTCAGGCAGCGGTAGTGCTGCGGACACCTTGCCTTGCGCATCCACGCGATAAAGCGCACCGTCGTAGCGAACCAGAACCGACTGTGCCGATTGCACCGCCATGTGTAGCGGCTCGGCAACGGCGTTAACCTGTTCTCTGGTCCAGAGCCAGGCCAGCAACAGTGAACCGAACAGCGCGATCACCAGTACCGCCACCAACGGGTGGACAGCACCCGACTTCTTCTCCCCCATTAAACTTCCCTTCCCTGGAAAGCCGGCCAGCTGCTGGCCGGTAGAATATGATTATTGTTGGCTGACCGCCTTGCGACTGTCTGACCGTATCAAGCCTTCAGCTGATCGGCCAGCGCCTGGCCTTCGGCGAAGTCCAGGGTGTTCTCGTAGATGGCGCGGCCGGTGATGGCGCCGCTGATGCCCTGGTCGGCCACCGCGCACAGGTTGCGCACGTCATCCAGGTTGGTGATGCCGCCGGAGGCGATCACCGGAATCGACATGGACTGGGCGAGGCGCACGGTGGCATCCACATTGACCCCCTGCAGCATGCCGTCACGGCTGATGTCGGTGTAGACAATGGCAGACACCCCATCGTTCTCGAACCGTTTGGCCAGCTCGATCACGTCCACGTCGGTGACATTGGCCCAGCCATCGGTGGCCACTTTGCCATCCTTGGCGTCCAGGCCAACGATGATATGGCCGGGAAACTGCTCGCACATGGCCTTGACGAACTCGGGCTCGTTGACCGCCTTGGTACCGATGATCACCCATTGTACGCCGGCATCCAGATAGGCCTGGATGATTTCCGGGCTGCGAATGCCGCCGCCAATCTGGATCGGCAGGTCCGGATGCGCCCGGGCGATGGCCTTGACGATATCGCCATTGACCGGCTCACCGGCGAAGGCGCCGTTCAGATCCACCAGGTGCAGACGGCGAGCGCCGCGCTCCACCCAGTGGCTGGCCACGGCCACCGGGTCCTCGGAGAACACCGTGTCGTCTTCCATGCGCCCCTGTTTGAGGCGCACGCATTTACCGTCTTTCAGATCAATGGCGGGAATCAGTTGCATGAGAATCTCTTCGCGTGTTGCGTGTCAGCGTGGCGGCAATCAGGGCTGCCAGCGCAGGAAGTTTTCCAGCAGGGTGAGACCGGCATCCGCACTTTTTTCCGGGTGGAATTGCACGGCGAACACATTGTCCTTTACCGCTGCGGCAGCAAATGCCAGACCATACTGGCAACGGCCGGCCACCTGCTCGTCGGGCAGGCCGGTGACACAGTAGCTGTGAACAAAATAAAAGCGGCTTTCATCGGCAATGCCCGCCCACATGGGGTGGGCCTGCATTTGCTGCACCTGATTCCAGCCCATGTGCGGCACTTTCAGTCGGGCGCCGGTTTCACTCACCGGCTCACCGAAAAAGGTCACCTGGCCATCGAAGACACCCAGGCAATCGATGCCCCGGTTCTCTTCACTGCGGGCCATCAATGCCTGCATGCCCACACAGATGCCCAGTAGCGGCTTGCCGCTGGCGACCACATCCACAATGGCGCGGTCCAGCCCGGTGTCCTTGAGCACGGCGATACAATCGCGGATGGCACCGACCCCGGGAAACACCACCCGGTCGGCAGCACGCACCTGGTCCGGGTCGCTGGTGATCACGATGGTCTGGCCGCTGGCGACCTTTTCCAGCGCCTTGGAGGCGGAGTGCAGGTTGCCCATGCCGTAGTCGATAACGGCTACTACTTCACTCATGACTCGATACCGCCCGCTTATTCGCTTTCGCTCAGGGTGCCCTTGGTGGACGGTGCGATGCCGCCCATGCGCGGGTCGGGCTCCACCGCCATGCGCAGGGCACGGCCGAAGGCCTTGAATACGGTCTCGGCCTGATGGTGGGCATTCTTGCCGCGCAGGTTGTCGATGTGCAGGGTGATCATGGCGTGGTTGACCATGCCCTGAAAGAACTCGTAGAACAGGTCCACGTCAAAGCCGCCAATGCTGCCGCGGGTGAAACCCACGAACATTTCCAGGCCCGGCCGACCGGACAGGTCTACCACCACCCGGGACAGGGCTTCGTCCAGCGGCACATAGGCATGGCCATAACGGCGCACGCCCTTCTTGTCGCCCAGCGCCTTCTTGAGCGCCTGGCCCAGGGTAATGCCGATATCTTCCACGGTGTGGTGGGCATCGATGTGCAGGTCACCCTTGGCATGGATTTCCAGATCAATCAGGCCGTGCCGGGCGATCTGGTCCAGCATGTGCTCAAGGAACGGCAAACCCGTGTCCAGGGTATTGCTGCCGGTGCCATCCAGATTGACGCTGACGCGGATCTGGGTTTCCAGGGTGTTGCGCTCTACGGTAGCGCGTCTTTCGCTCATCTATACCTCCGGGGTAATCAGGCGGGTATTATACGTACCCCGCCACCTGCTAACCAGCGGAGCCAGAGAATGCCGATCAGTGCCCAGCCCAACCCCCTCGAGACCGACCAGTGCCCCCGGTTCGACAAGGTACTCAGGGACGACCCACAATACCGCCAGGCCTTGCTTGACGCTGCCGCCAGCGGCGAAGGCCGCCTGTTTGCCGCCCACTTCAACGGCCAGCCAGTGGCCGTGGCCCTGCTGGCAGACAGCGAGCCCGGATTACAGTGGCTGGTGGTTCACCCGGCCGCCCGGGGTCGGGGAGTGGGCAGGGATTTCCTGCGGCTGATCGAACAGCAGCTGGGCGAGGCGCTGGCCCTGCCCGATCACTGTCAGGCCAGCGGCAAGCGGATGTAGAGGGTGAAGCCCTGGCCCAGGCCGGGGCTTTCCGCCCACAGCTGGCCGTCCATCTGCTCCATCATCACCCGGGCCATGGCCAGGGACAGGCCGAAACCGTCTTCATGGTGGCGCGAGCCCATCACGAAGAAGGGCTCGAAAATCCGCTCCAGCTGCTCCGGACTGGCGCCGCGGCCATGATCATGGATACCGATGTCCGCATGGGCGGCATTGACGTCCACCTGGCTGGTCACTTCCACCTCGCCCTTGTCGGCGCTGAAGCGCAGGGCGTTATCCAATGCGATGGACAGCACTTCGCGCAGCTCCGGCTCGTTGGCGCGCACCTGCAGATTGGGCGACACCCGATTGCGCAGGGTCAGGTTGCGTGACTCGATGGTAGCCGCCTGTTCGCGCAACAGTGCATCCACAATCCACATGGGCTGACAACTGCTGACCAGCGGCGCCTGCTCCCGGTCAGACAGATCAAAGTAGCGCAAAGAGGTGCTGACGATGCCGATCAGCCGGCGCTGACCCTTGCGCACCATGGCCCACACATCCACATCCTTGCTGTCGCCGTCACTGCCCAGGGAATCCGCCGCGCCGATCCAGTTGATCGGCGTGTTGAGCTCGTGGCTGATGTACTGCAGGAAGGTGGACTTGTCCCGGTTCATCTGTTCGATGTCCGCCAGATGCATTTCCAGGTTGTGCTGGGCATCCTGCGCCAGTTGCTTGCGCTCATGCTCAAGAAAACGGATGCGATCCCCCAATGCCAGAGACAGCATTACCACCACCCACAGGGCGCCGATATGGGGCAGATAGGGCGTAATGGTGGTAAACGGCAGGGTACCGAGGTTGCCCAGTGCAAAGATGAAGATCAGTAACAGAAACACCGACCAGGCCAGCACATACAGGCGCGCCACCCGAAACCCCTGGCGCCACACCGTCCAGCCCAGCCAGCTGAACAACACCACGGTAAACAGGGTCATCAGGGTGGACAGGTGATAGGACCAGGGTGGCGGCAGGAACCAGGACAGCACGAAACTGCCACCAAGCAGCATCAGGAAGTGCTTGAGCAGACGATCATAGCGCGGAAAGCGTTCCGCCAGCTGCAGAAAGCGCCGCGAATACATGGCCAGGGACGACGAGCAGACATAGGTGCCCAGCCAGAAATATTCATTGATCTTGGGCGTATCAGGCCACAGATACTGCAGGCCGAAACCGTTGACGTTGAGATTGAAGTAGATGATGCCGGTGAGAAAACCGACAAAGTAGAGATACACCCGGTCTCGCAGCGACACGAAAAGCAGGGCGTTGTAGATCAGCATGATGATCAGTGAGCCATAGAACAGCCCCAGCAGCATCTGCTCCACGTAGGTGTACTCCACCAACCCCTTGGCGTCATACAGCATGGGCATCAGATTGAGTGCGCCCTTGCCCTGCACCTTGAGAAAATACGCTTGTGGACCTTTCAATTTGGTATTGAGGTCGAATACGAAGGCGCGATGATTCATGGGGCGCTGACCGAAGGGGCGGGTATCGCCGACCTTGTAGGTCAGAAAGCCGCCCTTGCCGTCCGGGGCGTAGAGCGTCAACTTGTCCAGAATCGGGTAACGTTCCACCAGAAACCAGCTGTCTCCGGCCACCTGCCGGGCATCCAGGGAAAAGCGCAACCAGATGGTGCTGTCGGTGAAACCGAAATTGAGCTCGTCACTGTCGCTGGCATTGAACCGGCTGGCGAACTGGTTGCGGACCTGATCCAGCGTCCACTTGCTTTCCGGGTCCACCAGCACATCCATGTGCTCACCGATACGAATGGCGTCATCACCGCTTTTCAGCAGCACCGGCATGGCCCACAACGGTGACACAGCCAGCAGCAAGACAACCATTAACAATTGACGGAACTTTAACAAACCAGACTCCCCCAAAGGGTATGCTGTTACGTACATCTTTCCCCGGCTGCTATAATCCCGGTCCATCGGCCAACGCGCAAGGAGAGCCACATGGGACGCCTGATAAAAATTGTTTTGATCACGCTGGCTGCCATCATCCTGCTATTAATTGCAGCGATTTTTGTGATCACCCAGGTGATCGATCCCAACGAATTCAAGCCGGAAATTGAAAAGCAGGCCAGAGAGCAGGCCAACCTGACGCTGGATATTCAGGGCGACCTGGCCTGGCAGTTCTGGCCCTCGCTGGGCGTCAGCCTGGGCAAGACAGAAGCCCGCATCGGTGATGACAAGGACCTGTTTGCCGCCCTCGATCATGCCAGCGTCAGTGTGGCGGTATGGCCGCTGCTGTTTGGCCAGGTACAGATGGACGGCGTTACCCTCGCCGGCCTGCAGGTCAACCTGGAAGAAGACGCCAACGGCGGCAACTGGGAGAACATCGGCAGCCAGAGCGGCGCCGAAAGCACGCCGGAGGAAAGCGCCGATACCGCCAGCAGCGACAGCGGCAGCCTGGACATCCCGCTGACCATTCCCAGCGTGGAAGTCACCGACGGCAAGGTGCGCTACCGCAACAGCACCGACGGCACCGATATCGTGGTGGAGCACTTCAACCTGGGCGCCCAGGACGTAAACCTGGACAAGCCTTTCCCGCTGCAGATGTCCCTGCGCTACCAGGATCAGAGCGACATGCGCGTTGACCTGAACCTGGACACCGTACTGGCCGCAGACCTGGATCAGAACCACTTCACTCTCAACCCGATGACGCTGGATGCCAGCATTGCCGGCGCCACCACCAACCCGGTGGACGTGCACCTGGAGCAGAATCTGGACGTCAATCTGGACAAGGACCGGGTGGACATCCGCGACCTGCTGATCAAGGCCGCCGGCACCGAAACCCGGGGCAAACTGGCCATCACCGGCCTGAGCGACCAGATGCAGTTCGCCGGCGAGCTGCATACCGCGCCCTTTGACGCCAACAAGGCCCTCAAGGCCATTGGCGAAGCCCCCATCGAAACCACCGATTCCGCCGCCCTGAGCAAAGTCGCCATGGATGCCACCCTGGGCGGACCAGCGGGCAGCCTGATGGTCAACCCGCTGAAAGTGACGCTGGACAGCAGCACCCTGAGCGGCAAGGCCGGGCTGGCCAGCCTGGACAGCGGCAAGATTGTCTTTGACCTGAATCTGGACCAGATCACCCTGGATGGTTACATGCCCCCCGACAGTGGCGACAAGCCGACCACGGCCGCCGCCGGTGGCGGCAAGACCGGTGGCACCGCCAGCCTGTCCAGCGACCCGCTGATTCCGGTGGACAGCCTGCGGCCGCTGTTACTGGACGGCAAACTGGCCATCGGCAAGGTCAACTATGACACCCTGTCGGCCAGCGACCTGAAATTCGCCGTCACCGCCAAGGACGGCGTACTGCGCCTGACCCGGGCCACCGGTAATACCCTGGACGGCAGCTTCGACGCCACCGCCAGCCTGGACGTGTCCGGCAAGACCCCGAAAATGCAGGCCCACAAGAGTGTCAGCAAGATCCAGATCCAGCCGCTGGCCCAGTGGGCCCTGGATGACGATCTGGCCAAGGGCATCTTCAGCCTGAACGCGGATGTCAGCGCCAGCGGCAACAGCGAAAAGGCGCTGGTGGACTCGGCCAAGGGCAATATCAGCCTGGAGCTGAGCGATGGCACCGTACGCGGGCTCAATCTCTATAACACCCTGGTCGGCGGCATCAACGACATGCTTGGCAAGTTCCAGGGCCTCAGCGCCCTGATCCCCGGCCAGGAGTCCGGCAAACTGCCCAACGCCCTGTCCAAGGACACCAAGATCGTCGACCTGACCAGCAAGGCCCACCTGGAAAAACAGGTGGCCTACCTGGACAGCCTGGATGCGGTGCTGGACAAGGGCAAACTCAGCGGCAATGGCTGGCTGAACATACTCAATCAGGATTTCGACCTGAAAGTGGGCATGCAGTCACCGGAGCTGGGCAAGTCCAAATACCTGCAGGGCACCACCTGGCCGCTGCGTTGTGAGGGCAACCTGGCCGGTAGCCCGGCCAAATGGTGTGGCCCGGACAAGAGCGGTTTCGAGGACATCGCCAAGCAGGCCGCCGCCAAGGCTACCCAGGACAAGATCAAGGACAAACTGGGCATTGATGCCGAAGGCGACAGCACCGAAGAAGTGCTGAAAAACGCCGCCCAGAAAAAGGCCAAGGATGAAGTGAACAAGCAGCTTCAGGACGGCCTGAAAAAACTGTTCAACTGATCCACCGGGCGGGGTCGACATCGACCCCGCCCTGGCTTGCCCCGCCTGCGCTTTCCGGGTACAACAGCCGGCATGCCCACATCACCGCTCTCCCCGGATACCTTCAGCCAGCGCATCCTCGACTGGTATGACCAGCATGGTCGCCAGTCTCTGCCCTGGCAGCACCCGCGCACCCCCTACCGGGTGTGGATCTCCGAAATCATGTTGCAGCAGACCCAGGTCAGCACCGTGATTCCCTATTTCGAGCGCTTCATGGCGCGCTTCCCCGACGCGCATAGCCTGGCCCGCGCCGAGCAGGATGAGGTGCTGCACCTGTGGACCGGTCTGGGCTATTACGCCCGCGCCCGCAACCTGCACAAATGCGCCCGGCAGCTGGCCGAGCAGCATGACGGCGAGTTTCCCCACACCGTGGAAGAGGTCGCCGCCCTGCCCGGCATCGGCCGCTCCACCGCCGGCGCCATCCTCGCCCAGAGCCGTGGCGTGCGCGCGCCAATACTGGACGGCAACGTCAAACGGGTCCTGGCGCGCCTGCACGCCGTGCCCGGCTGGCCGGGCAAGAAGCCGGTGGAAAACCGTCTGTGGGAACTGGCCGAGCACTACACGCCCCGTACGCGGCTGGCGGACTATACCCAGGCCATGATGGACCTGGGCGCCACCCTCTGCAGCCGCGGCAAACCCAACTGTCAGGCCTGTCCGGTCAACAGTGCCTGCCAGGCCCGTGAACAGGGCAACCCACAGGATTACCCGGGCAAGAAACCGAAAAAGGTGCTGCCGGTGCGCACCACTGTCATGCTGATTCTGCGTGACGAAACTGGCCGCGTCTGGCTCGAGCCACGCCCCTCTTCCGGCCTGTGGGGCGGCCTGTGGTGCTTCCCGCAGATCGATGACCACCAGCAGTTGGAGGCGACACTGACAGAGCGGGCCCTGCGTCCACAGGGGCAGGCACAACCCCGCGACGGCTTCCGCCATACCTTCAGTCACTTCCATCTGGATATCACGCCCCTTGAAGTGACAGTCCGCCTGGCCGGGGTCGCCGACAATGAGGGCCGCTGGGTGGAACCGGCCGCCCCCGGCGAACTGGGCCTGGCCGCCCCGGTCAAGAAGCTACTTGCCACCCTCGACGCGCCCCGCCAGACGAGCATGTTATAGTGCCGGCCATCACCCCCACACTCGCAACAACGCAGGAGCGGTCATGACCCATACGGTGTTCTGTCGCAAGTACCAGAAAGACATGGAAGGCCTGACGCGCCCGCCCTTCCCCGGCCCCAAAGGCCAGGACATCTATGACAATGTATCCCGACAGGCCTGGCAGGAATGGCTGCACCAACAGACCATGCTGATCAACGAAAAGCACCTGAACGTGATGGACCCGCAGGCCAAGGCCTTTCTGGACGAACAGCGCGATCGTTTTTTGAACAACGAAAACTACGAACAGGCGGAAGGCTATGTGCCACCTGCTCAGGATGCGAACAATTAGCCCCGCATCGCTTGACGGGCCCTGCCCAAGCCGCTTTAATACGCGCCCTGATTGCCCGGATAGCTCAGTCGGTAGAGCAGGGGATTGAAAATCCCCGTGTCGGTGGTTCGATTCCGCCTCCGGGCACCATACAAAAAGCCTCGCTCACAAGAGCGGGGCTTTTTTATGGGCGCCGGGCGGCCAGATGAGACCCTCCGCCGGGTTCGACAAAATGCGCTGCATTTTGCAACGAGCGCTCCAGCGCGAAGCCCCGGGGTCATAACAGCCACAAAAAAGGGCGCCGCAGCGCCCTTTTTCGTATCCAACCCCCAATCAGGCGGTAGCTTTCTCGCCCACCGTCACCCGGGCCGGCTGCCAGACATAATCCTTCTCGTTCAGGCGCCAGGTGCGCGCCATGAACTGAAAGGTGGCATGGGGCCAGAGGGCAGTATTACGGCCATCCGCCTGCTGATACCAGCTCATGCAGCCGCCGTTCTGCCACACGGTGTCCTTGAGCTCTTCCTGCAGCTTGTCGTTGTAGCGATCCATCACGTCCTGCTTCACGTCCAGCCAGGCATCGCCACGCTTGTCCAGCTTGCCGATGGCATCCAGGATGTAGCGCACCTGGCTCTCGATCATGAAGATGATGGAGTTGTGGCCCAGGCCGGTATTTGGACCCACCAGCTGGAACATGTTCGGATAGCCGCTGACCGTGGTGCCCAGATAGGCCTCGGAAGCGTCTTTCCAGTCGTCCTGCAGGCGATGGCCCGCCAGGCCGGTGATCTCGAAGTCCTTCATGTAGATGCGCGGATCGACGATAAAACCGGTACCCAGCACCAGGCAATCCACCGGCTCTTCACGGCCATCGCTGAACACGATGCTGTGCTCGCGGATTTCCTTCACGCCTTCGGTGACCAGCGATACATTGTCGCGGTTGAAGGTGGGGTAATAGTTGTTGGAAATCAGGATGCGCTTGCAGCCCAGGGTGTACTGCGGCACCAACTTGCGCGCGGTCTGCTTGTCCTTGACCTGACTGTGAATGAACGCCTTCAGGGCCGGCTCCGCCAGTTTCGCCAGACGCGGGTTGAAGATGGGCAGCACCCGGGCCTCGTTGCTCAGGTACAAACGCAGGCGGTGCAGCTTGCGCAGTGCCGGGAAACGACGGAACACCCACTTGCTGAGCCCGGAATAGGCGCGCTCATCGCGGGGGATGATCCACGGCGGGGTACGCTGCACCACGGTCAGGTGCCCGGCCTCCTTGGCTACATGGGGCACATACTGAATAGCGCTGGCGCCGGTGCCGATGGATACCACCTTCTTGCCGGCCATGTCGTAGTCATGGTCCCATTTGGCGGAATGGATCACCTTGCCCTTGAAGGCATCCAGGCCCTTGAAGTTGGGGATGGAGGGCACATGCAGCGGACCACTGGCCAGCACCCAGTGCTGACACTCCACCCGTGAGCCATCCTTGAGATTCAGAGTCCAGCGGGCGCTCTGCTCGTCAAAATGGGCGCCGGTCACCTCGGCATTGAAGCGGGTGAAGCGGCGAATATCGTGCTTGTCGGTGACCCGCTCGATGTAGTCATGGATCTCCTGCTGACCGCTGTAGCGGTGGCTCCAGTCCGGGTTACCCTCGAAGGAGAAGGAGTACATGTGGGATTGCACATCACAGGCGGCGCCGGGGTAGCTGTTGTGGTACCAGGTACCGCCCACGTCGTCTGCCTTTTCCAATAGCACAAAATCATCAATACCGGCTTCACGCAGCTTGATAGTCATGCACAGACCGCCGAAACCGCCGCCCACGATGGCGACCTTCACACGACGGGTGTCTACGTTGATATGAGCCTGACTGGTCATTGTTATCCTCCTGATACAGGGTGCTGAAAAGCCTCCTTGAGACTTTTCAAGCCAGCTTCACGGCGCAGGTCCGTAAAGCTGGACAGGGAAAATGAAGCGCTCGGCGCGTTTCATTTTTCTGGCGTCCCGGTCGCGCCGCCAGAACAGGCTGCTTGCAACAACCTGTTGGGATGCCTATGCATCGTCAATGGCTGATACCTTAGTCTTGCCAGGGACCTGTGAATACGTGTTAACCTGACTGAAAAATTGATAATTCCGGCCATGTCTGCACGCTCCATTCTTGCCCTGATCTACACCATTGACCTGCTCGAGACCGAGAAGGGCATCGACTGCCGCCCGGCGCTGGCCCGCCATGGACTGGACCGGGACAAGCTCGACCCCAACAGTGAAATCGGCCGCGACCGGGAGCTGCTGATTTTCACCGAGCTGCTGCCCCAGGTGGATGACCCGCTTCTTGGCTTCGAAATGGGCAGCCGTTTCGGTTTTGCCGGCTATGGACAGCTGGCCATGCTGCTGATGACCAGCGAAACCGCCTTCCAGGGCTTCCAGTTTGGTGTCAAATACCAGGCGCTCACCTATCTCTATGGCGAGATTGCCCTGGTACCCGGGGAACAAACCACGGCCCTGGAGCTCTACCCGATTCCGCTCCCCCAGGAAGTCAGCCGCATCCTGATCGACCGGGACATGGTTGGCACCTTCAAGCTGGTCAATGACATCCAGACCCAGCTCAACCTGGACCTGAAACCGGTGGAAGTGTGGATGCCCTACCCCAGACCACCCCATGCCGCCGTTTTCGAAGACTATTTCGGCTGCCCGGTGCGTTACGAGCAGCCCCATTGCAGGGCCGTCATCCGCAACCAGGATCTGGCCCTGCGCATGCCGGGCTACAACCGCATGGCCCAGGACATGTACCGGGAACAGTGTGACGCCATGCTGGCCCGGCGCGAGCAACCCACGGAGCACCTGGCCAGCCGCGTGGCCGCCTACCTGACCCTGTTTGTGCGCACCTTTCCCACCGCCGAGCAAGTTGCCCAGGCCTTCGGCATTCCCGAACGCAGCTTCCGGCGGCAACTGGGCAAGGAAGAGCGCCCCTTCCAGGGCATTCTTGATCAGGTCAGGGAAGAAAAGGCAAAACGCTATCTGGCGGACTCCGAACGCAGTGTGGCGCAGATCGCCGAACTGCTCGGCTACAGTGAATCAGCCGCCTTTGTGCGGGCGTTTGAAAGGTGGACCGGGGTGACGCCGGCCAAACACCGGAAAGGCGATGGATAATTGATAACGGCGCGGATCACTACTGTGCCAACCGAAACGAAAGAGGCCGCGTCCAGATTTTGATCGCGGCCTCTTCGGGTCTGGAAAGCTGCAAGCCCTGGCTCGCGAGCTATCAATTATCCATTCTCAATTATCAATTAATCCTTCTCTCTGATTCTCTCCACGATCTTGGTGGTGGAAATATCATCAATAAAGTCGAGCACCTTCACCTCACCGCCGTAGCTGTGCACGAACTCGTGGCCGACCACCTGGTCGACGCTGTAGTCCCCGCCTTTTACCAGCACGTCCGGCTTGATCGCTTCCAGCAGGGGCTCGGGGGTATCGGTGTCGAAGGGGACCACCCAGTCCACCGCCTCCAGCGCGGCCAGTACCGCCATGCGCCGCTCCAGCGGGTTAATAGGCCGGCCCGGGCCTTTCAGGCGGCGGATGGAGTCGTCGCCGTTGACCGCCAGCACCAGGCGATCACCCTGGCGGCGAGCGGAATCCAGATAGCCCACGTGGCCGGCATGAATAATGTCGAAGCAGCCATTGGTGAAGACAATTTTCTCGCCCTGGGCACGGGCATCGGCGATGGCGATCAGCAGCTGCTCTTCGGTCATCACACCCCGGCCCAGGCCGCCTTCCTGATGGACTGCCCGGCGCAGCTCCGGCGCCGACACCACCGCGGTGCCCAGCTTGGCAACCACGATACCGGCGGCGATATTGGCCAGTGCCACCGCATCTTCCATGGGCGCACCGGCCGCCAGGGCCACCGCCAGCACGGAAATCACCGTGTCACCGGCACCGGTTACATCAAACACTTCCCGCGCCCGTGCCGGCAGATGCAGCTCCGGCTGGCCATCGCGCAGCAGGGTCATGCCCTTTTCACTGCGGGTCACCAGCAGGGCCTGCAGGTCAAAATCACGGATCAGCTGCTGGCCCTTTTCAATCAGGTCCTGCTCATCCTTCACCGCCCCGACCACGGCCTCGAACTCACTCAGGTTGGGCGTCAGCAGGGTGGCTCCCCGGTAAGGGGAAAAATCGGTGCCCTTGGGGTCTACCAGCACCGGCACACCGGCGTCCCGGGCCATGGCGATCAGCCCCGGGCAGTCGCGCAGCGCGCCTTTGGCATAGTCCGACAGCACCAGTGCGCCGCAGTGAGCCAGCTGAGCCTGTACCCGTGCGGCAAAGGGCGCCGGGTCCTGATCATGAAAGGCCTCTTCAAAGTCCAGCCGCAGCAACTGCTGCTGACGGCTGATCACCCTCAGCTTGGTGATGGTGGGCAGCGCCGGCACTTTCTGAAAATGACAGGCCACCTCCGCCGCCGCCAGGCGCTCCTCCAGAATCCGCGCTGCCTCGTCATCGCCGGTGATGCCCACCAGCTCGGCACGGGCTCCCAGGGCCGCCATGTTCAGGGCCACGTTGGCAGCGCCGCCGGGACGATCTTCCAGCTCGGTGACCCGCACCACCGGCACCGGCGCTTCCGGCGAAATCCGCCCGGTGGGGCCGTGCCAGTAACGGTCCAGCATCACATCGCCGGCCACCAGGACGCGGGCCTTGGCCAGGGCGGGGATCTGCGGGTTATGCATGGAAGTCTCCTGAACTGATCAGATTGGGCACGGTATGGCGAAACCTTACTGCACTGCCGATGTCTTGTCTTGCCAAGCACCTCACGATGTAACAGCCGGGTTACAGCGCCAAACGGCGGCGCAGTGTAGCATAGCGGTGGATACCGCCGGACGCTGCCTTTAAACTCTGCCAGCGCCGGGATGCAGGCAGTCAACACACGCACAATGGAAATCCGTATGCCGCTATTGAACAACATCATGCAGGGTCGCTGGTTGCGCTGGTGGCTGACACTGTCGTTTGCGGTGATGTTTTCCGCGGTTTTCCTGTTCAATTCCCGCACTTCCATGCTCAACGTGGTGGACTTTCTGTTTTTCCTGCCCTCGTTGACACTGGTGACCCGGGCCGTGGTCAGCGGTGACCACCGCCTGCTGACCGCGCCGCTGATGCTGCCCCTTTATTTACTGCTGGCCTGGGCACTGCTGAGCATGGCCTGGGCGGAACAGCCCAATGGCTCACGCACCGTGCGGGGGGTGGTACAGATCCTGATCATGGCCGGCATGTTCCGCTGGTTGCACCTGTATTACCGCCATACCTTCAAACAGGCACTCACCAACGGCGCCCTGTGCGCCATGATCGTGGCGACCACGGTGGTGGTGAGTTACTACACCACCCAGCCGATCAACAGCCCACTGTTCAGTGAGCCGGCCAACCTGATCTTCCACCTGCCGTCACTGGAGGCACCCACCGCCCTGATGGCACTGGTGGCGCCCACCTTCATTCTGGTGGCCCAGGCGCGGGAAGAAGGGGCCACCGGCAAGGGCGGCCGACGCCTGGCCGGCGCCATGGTCGGGTTTGCCATTCTCTGCCTGACCTCGCTGCCGCTGGGGCTGATGAGCATTTTCCTGGCGCTGGCCTGGCTAATTGCTTCCGGGCGCTACCGCTGGTTTGCCCTGTTACCGTTGCTGGCAGCGGTGTACCTGCTGGTCGATACCAGCCACCTGCAAACGGCGGCCAACTATATGCTGCACCCCTGGTTCGGTAACGGCCTGAACCAGGAAACCCTCAACAATGTGCTGGCCCATGATGGCGATGCACTGCGCAGCCTGGCCCACCCGCGCAACATGTTTCTGCTGTTGATTCATGCGCTCGGCGTGGTCGGCCTGCTGTTGTTCGTGGCCTGCTGGGCCGTGCCTCTCGCCCTGCTGATACGGCGAAAGACCCCCTGGTTCGAAGACGGGCTGTTCACCGTTACAGTGGCCCCCTCCCTGTTCATGCTGTTTGCCACCGGTGCCTTTTTGCTGGTGCCCTTCCACAGCAGCTGGGAGAGCCTTTGGGTTCCCATGGCCCTGTTACTGGCGCGACTCAGCGAGCGGGACGTGATCCGCCCGCTGGCGACCCGCTAACGGTCGGACAACGTCATGGGAACACGCCGCAACCGCCCCACCCGCCTGTCTGATCCGCGCCTGTTGCCCACCTGGATCGGCTTCGGCCTTTTCTGGCTGATCGGTCAATTGCCCTGGAACCTGCTGCTGGCAGCGGGTCGCCTGCTTGGCCACCTGGCCTGGTATCTGGCCAGCAGCCGCCGCGACATTGCCCTGACCAATATCCGACTCTGCTTCCCGGAACGGGACGAACAGCAACAACGGAAACTGGCCAGGGCCAGCCTGGTCAGTACCGGTGAAGCCATTCTGGAAATGGCCGGCAGCTTCAGCAATCACCGCATCAACCTGGATAAACGCCTGAGCGTAACCGGCATGGAACATATCAAGCGAGCCCAGGAAAATGGCCAGGGCGTGCTATTGCTGGGCATGCACTTCAACAGTATCGATGTGGGTTCCAGGCTGCTCGGCTATCTGATCGATTTCTATGCGGTCTATCGCCCCAATGACAACCCGGTGCTGGACAAGATCATCAACAAGGGACGTGGCAACTATCTGAAGGGCAATGTCCCCCGCAGCGACATTCGGCAAATGATTCGCGTACTGCGCCAGGGCGATGTGCTCTGGTATGCGCCGGATCAGGATTACGGCATCAACCATGCGGTATTCGTGCCGTTCTTTGGCAACCTGGCGGCCACCATCACCGCCACCAGCCGCATCGCCAAAATGGGCAAGGCCGCGGTCGTTCCCTGTGCCCACTACCGTTTCCCCGGCGGCCGCTATCTGATTGAGTTCGGCGAACCGCTGTCAGACTTTCCCTGCGGCGATGACGAACAGGACACTGCCCGTATCAATCAAACCATTGAGCATTATGTGCGCAAGCACCCCGAGCAATATCTCTGGGTGCACAAGCGCTTCAAGCACCAGCCGGACGGCCAACGCTCTCCCTACCGAAGAAAAAAATGACACAGACCTCCACGGAATCCCCCTGGTACAAGGGGTTTATTGCTTTTATCGCTTGCGGTTTTCTACTCTGGGTAGCCGGGTTTTACCTGGCCCCATCCAGTGGTGCCCAGGACCGTATTTACTACAATTGCTTTGTCATCCCCTTTTTGCTTTTAAGCTTTTTCAAAGGCAAGGAATTTGCCCTGGATCCCAGGTATCGCAATCAACGCTGGCTACTTTTCATGGTTTTTCTGCTGTGGCTTCCGGTTTGTTGGGGCAACAGTGACAATCAGCTGGATGTGGCGCGCAAGGAATTCAAGAACTTGCTGATGATTTACAGCATTCTTTTCGGCACGGCGTTTCTACTCTACCGTCCGTCCTCCCTGCTAAAACATGTTCAAGCCACGATTGTTTCCGCCGCCGCCATTGCCGCTGTTCTTTTCTTTCATGGCGCCTGGCAAACCTTTCACCAGGGCAGTGGCATTGGCGAGGGCCTTAACGGCTACGGCAATCTGGGGGATAACCCCAATGAGACCGGTCTCGCTTTTGCCGCAGCCTTGCTCGTGGTGATGCACAAGCTGCCGGATTTGCGCGGCAAAAAACTGGCAGGCGCTCTGCTCTTTGCCTTCGCTATCCTGGTGGCTTTACTCCTGACAATGGGGCGAACAGGCATGCTGGCCGTGGCAGCGGGAACACTGGCGTCCTACGCCCGCTATCTGCGTGCCAGACAAGTGGCCGTACTTTTTCTTTCCGGCGGCGCAGTTTTCCTGGTCTCGCTGGCGGCCTTTCCGGAATGGTACAGCTATATTATCCAGGCAGGCCTGAGCCGCAGGCCGGATGTCTGGCAGCCAAGGATCGAGGATTTCCTCAACCACCCCCTGTTTGGTATCGGCCTGAACGGGGAGCACGTGCGCTATATCCCCGAACTGCAGCAAATGCTGGACAGCCACAGCCTCTATATCGATACGGCATTACGCAGCGGCATTTACGGCCTGCTGGTCCTTACGGGGATCATTGTCTTTTCTGTGTCGAGGGGGATAACGCTTCCCAGAAAGGAAAGCCTCTTTCTCTATCTGCTGGTATTTGGCCTGGTATCCCAGTTTTTTGAAGGCTACTACACCCTTTACGATCCGAATTCGTTCTGGCTTTTTATCTGGCTACCCATCGCCATGATCGCGGCACTGAGTGAAAAGTTAGCGCCTCGCGGCGCTAAGGCAGGCCTTTAGCGCCTTGAAATGCACTCTCAGATCGAACCACGCGGGCACCCCTGATCGCTGCAGGTACCCTTTCCAGACACTCAGCGCATCCGCAGAATGGCCCTGCTTGGCGACAATGCGCAGCAGCCCGCGCACCTTCATACGATAGATGGAGACTCGGTAGCGCTCCAGCTGCTGGCAGTGATAGGGGGGCGCGAACAGTACATCCATGTTGGCAAAGCCTTCCTGCAGAGCCTTGTCCTTGGCCTTGCTTACAGCGCCCCGATACTTGTGGTAACGAACCATTTCCACTTCCATGACCAAGCACTGAAGTCTCGCCAGGCAGGAAAGAAAAAACGGGATATCCTCCTGGGTGGACAGCCCCTCCGGGAAAGGCGCCTGCAAATAGGCATCACGGCGAATCAGATAAGCGCCCTGCTGAACACTCAATCGGCCTGCCAGGTAATTCCTGACACCCTGGTTGTTGCCGAGAGTGGCGGGCATGCATTTCACCGTGCCATCTTCGTATTCGATGGAATAACGACCGATATAGAGATCGTGAGCGGCCCCGTCAGACTCGATGGTATCGACCGCCGCGGCCAAACCACCGGCGCAGATAACGTCATCCGCATCCAGAAACAGCAGAAAATCACCCTTGGAGGCTTTGGCGCCGTTATTGCGAGCGACGGCAACCCCCTGATTGGATTGCCTGACAATGGAGACTTGTGAATAACGCTGTTTCAGATCCGCCAGCACAGGTTCGATATCGTCGGTTGAGCCGTCGTCGACAACAAGGATTTCGACCTGACCATCAAAGTTGTCCAGCACCGAATCCACCGCACCCGGCAAATACTGACTACTGTTGTAACAGGGGATAATAACTGAAAGCAGCATACTCTTAATTCAATATCCTTTTCGCCACAGCCTTGAAGGTTGCTACCCGGTAGTGCAAACCTTTAAAGACCGTTAAAATGCTGGCCCGTATTTCCTACCGCTGACGCCATGCCTCATTTTACTTACATCGCCCCGAGCCTTGATCAAAAGGCACTGCATGAGGGGATAAAATCCGTTTTATCGGATCAGAAAGGCTGGTCTGTGGTAAAACAAAACGCCCGTAACCTGATTGCCTATCAGGAAAACGGCCGACTGTATTTCAAAAGCTTCAATAATGACCGCCTCAAGGAGCTGGCCAAACGCTCTCTGGGCGGCAGTCGCGCCTGGCGCACCCTCAAGGGTACCCGGCTACTGACGGAGGCCGGATGCCTGGCACCTGCCATTATTGCATGTGGCCACCACCAGCGCTGCGACTTCATACTCATGGAGGATCTGGAAGGCCCGCAGCTGCTCAATGCGCTGGAGTCGTTCCTGCAAGCCCCCTCGGCCCGGCCATGGCGCCGTGAGCTGTTCCGTGCCCTGGGGCATATGGTTGGCCGGATGCATGCCGCCCGGGTAGCCCATGGCGACCTGCGCCCCAACAACATCATCATACACCCTGGCCGCCTGGGCTACCGGCTGGCCCTGATCGATAACGAACGTACCCGCAAACCGCTGCAGTTTGGCCGCGAGCAGAAGCGTAACCTCAAGCAGGTCATGCTGCTGGCCGATGACTACATCACACCGGCCGAGCGACGGCGTTTCTTCGCCGCCTATTTTTCCCGGCTGGACCTGCCCCGGCACAAACAGCGCCGACTTTACCGGGAAACCCTTGAAAGCGTCCGCGAACACTTCGCGCGCAAAGGGGTGGCGCGTGGCACGCCGATAAGCCAGGACTACTGGTACATCTTGCGCCATCAGCAACCGGACTACCGCTAACCCTTCACCCTGCCGGCCACGGATAAGGCATCCGCCTGCGCACAGACACGGCAGTAGCCCCTGACGAACGCCTCGCTGCGCGTCGCATCCAGCACCAGGCCACTGCGCCGGTTTCGATACCAGGCGCGCTCCAGGGAGCGCAGCGCGGCCTGTTTATGCCAACCGGGCCGACCCGGCGGTTTTTCCCGGTCCAGCAAGATCAGCTGATGTCGGTCGACAATCACATCCTTGGCGCGCAGGGGCTCATAAACACCCAGGCCATGCAATTGAGCACACAGGGCACCATAGGCCTCGGCCAGTTCGCTGCGCCTGGGCGACGGCGCGCTCTGCAACAGTGCTTCCAGGGGGTCACCAGGCTGGGCCCGACTGAGCATGAAGCCGGCCACCGGCAAGCCGAACCGGTAACGGGTGGCAAGCGTCTGCACCGGTATCACCGCCACCCCCTGGCCAGCCAGCCATTGCAGGTTGCGTCCCTCCAGCTCCGTCGAGGAGCACCAGGCGCGGGCCTTCCAGAGTCGAGGCAACAGGCTTTTCAGCGACTCAGGCTCACTGACCTTGAGAAAAAAGGGCTCACCGTCAATTTCCAGGGCGTACACCCGGGTAGTCGTACCGGCACCGGAAATCGGCGTACCGGCCCCTTTTAGCAGGGCCTCAAGATCCAGCGGGTCAGGCCGGTAGCGCCACATCAGAACGGCTCCCCGGACAGGATCTGATCCAGCCTCTCGCGCATACGCTGCGGATAATCAGGCCCGTATTCCGGCCAGCGCCCTGGCACCAGATACTGCTCGCGCAACCAGGCGACGAAATGACGCACCAGCGCGCCATCAAACGGCAGCGCCTGCGGGTCGCTCACCAGCCCGCGCAGGGTATCCCGGTTATCGGCATGGGCAACCAGTTCTTCGATGTTGTAACAGGCGTTACCCAGCGTAATCACCGGCCGCCCCAGCAGCAGGCTTTCGATGCCGACGGTGGAGTTGACCGTGATCACCCCCAGCGAACGCTCGATCAGTTGCTGGGTGTCGTTGGCGTTGGCAAACAGGATACGGGGGTGGCGCCCATGCAGTTCCGGATAGGCTTTTTTGGAAGTGGGGTGCTCCTTGACCACATAGACACAGTCATCCGGCAGGGCATCCACCGTCTCGACCAGCGCCTGGTAAAGCGCTTCCATACTGGGAACCCAGGGCGAATGGATCAGGATCTGGGTATCGTCATACACCTGGAAAGGCACGAACAGGTAGCGCGCTGGCAGCTCGATGGGCTCGCCCACCGGCTTGCGCGGTGGCCGCCGCACCAGGGTGGCATCCGCGACCTCTCCCCGGGGCGAGTAGTTGCGATAAAAAGCGGCCTGCCGGGGAATGCTGTTGGCATAATTCACCCCGGCACCATCCAGCGCCATGGTATTGGGCAGAAAGCCCAACTCCAGATAGGCCACCTTGAGACCGGCTTCCCGGGCCCAGCTGATGGCCGCCTGCTGTTTGTAGTGAGCCCCGTTGAGCACGAACAGCACCTGCGGTTGCCAGTCACGGACCTGCCGCATCAGGCCGGCCATCAGGTGAGCAATGCGCAACCCCAGGCCGAACCGGAACCAGCGCCCGTGGGCACCGTCATTGAGCTGCCCCTTGCTGACCCGAAAGCGCAGCCAGCCCGGCAACTGGTCACGGCGCCGCCAGAGCCAGCCCAGGGCCGTGAGCCAGGGGCCACGCCCGGGGTGCTTGGCATTGATGACCCGGCCGTCCACCGGCATCTGCTCGGCCAGGGCACGAAAATGTTTTTCCTGATTGCGGCTCATGGCCAGAAACAGCACCCGTGGCAATGGCGGCGTCACTGATCACCTCCGGTCTTCTGGCGCGGAGAAAAGGCCGAATCGCTTATCAGGCCACGCGTATCCATGGCCGCGTACATCAGCGTTTCCTGATAGGCTGCCTGGGCCGGGGGGATTTTCTGGCGCAGATGATCATCCGCACCAAGGCGATAACGGTAGCCGTAAATCAGGTCCACCATGATCTTGTCATCGCCATCCAGCAGGCTGGCATTGGACGGCGCGTTGCCCTTGCGAGTCTGCGAATAAAGCAACAGGGGCCGGTTGTTGTCACCGGCCATCAGGGTACGACCAAACACCGGCGCCGGGCATTCGATGCCCAGCAGATCCAGTACCGTGGGCATCAGATCAAAATGGGTGGAGCGATTCAGGGTGGCGGCATCCAGCTTCGGGTGCTGCATCACCAACGGCACCCGCACCTGGGGATTGACGCTGGCACTGGAGTGGGACACATAACCGAATTCCCCGAAGCTCTGACCATGGTCACCGGTATAGACGATCAGGGTATTTGACAGGTCACGGCGCTCGCCCAGTGCGGCAAGAAAGCGGGCCATGACCTCATCCGCTTCTTCGGCGGCATTCTTGAAATGCGCTTCACGACTTTCATCGCTGTGCCGACTGAAACGCGCCTTTTCCACCACCTGATAAGGTGAATGGGTCTGCTCGTTTTTCAGATGCAGAAAGAAGGGCCCCTCACCCAGGGCCTCATTGATGGCATCCACCTGATCGAGGAAGGCATAATCGCCGCGGGCCGGCTCCAGCCCCTGGCTATCGCGGTCCAGTACCCGGTCAAATCCGATATCCGCCAGAATATCGCAGAGGTTAAAAAAGCGGGTTCGGGAAATCATCATGTAGGTGGTGCTGTAACCGGCCGCCTTGAGCAGCGGCAGGAAGGGGTAATCCGGCGAGCAGGGATAGTTGCCCTGATAGATATGCTGGATGGCCCGGTTGGTATTCGGGCAGCAGGCATAGTGGTTATCGGACACCAGCCCCTGGGCCGCCAGACTTTTCAACCAGGGCAGATCCGCCCCTTCCGGGTTGTAGGGCTGGATGTAATCCCGCGCCAGCGACTCCATGGTGATCATGATCACGCTGGCCCCCCGGCAACGGCCAAAGGCCTCACTGGGCATGGGCGACGCCTGCGGAAGAGAGACAAAACGCTGACGGTCCGCTTCGCTCAGGGTCACCGACTTGCTGGGCCGCAACCGGGCGCCATGGATGAAATCACGAACCGGAGAGCGGGCCGAGAAGAAACGGCTGGCCACCCCGCGCCCGAACAGCTTGGCGGCAAAAACCAGCACCACCAGCGCCAGCGCCGACCAGGCAAAAACGTGCTGCCAGAGCAGCACCGGCAGATCGTCCAGGTGCTCGATCACCAGATAAGCCAGCCCCGCCAGCCCCAGCCACACCGGCGCGCCGACCAGACGAAACCGGCTCTTGGTAATACCCATCAGAAACAGGGCAAGAAAGCCGCTCCAGGCAATCTGTTCGCCATCGTTCCAGGCTTCCATGTTGAGAAAGGAGGATAGCGCCAGCATCACCACCGCCAGCGGTGCGGCCAGAAACCAGGAGCGTTTTTTCAGGTTATCGAGCAACTCCCGGGAATCGCCGGAAAAACTTTCCGCCCCCTGCAGGAAAATGCGGATATTACTGAGATTGACCTCAAAGCCGAACAGGTGCACCAGCACTGCATCCAGCCACATGATCAGCATGGAAACCGTCACCACGGTCAGCAGCACACCGTGCAACCAGGGCACCGGTGCAGTGGCGGCCACCGCCAGCGCCACCAGCGCCAGCATCCATAAATCGTCCAGACAGGGGCGGGTTTCCACATAGTTGCGCAGCGCATAGATCTTGCGCTGCATGTACAGCACCGCCAGCATGCCGCTGAACAGTTTCAGGAAAATCAGCCCCATATCCGACAATTCATTCATCACACTGTCGACCCGTATTTGTCGCGATGCCGTCTGGCAAGTTTATTATAAGCCGGCGTCAGGTCCGCCCGGACCTGGTCCACGGAGCGCCCCCGCGCCCGCGCGTACATTGCCAGCAGGGTATCAATATTGTCCGGGGCGGCCCCCAGCTCTCTGGCATTGAGAATAAACCGGGCCAGATCGCGGCCAAAGCGCTTGTTGCGAAACAGCCAGGGGCGCCGCAAGCCATCCAGATCGATCAGGATCAGTTCCCGGGACGCCTCATCGACCATCAGGTTGGCCCATTTCATGTCACCATGGGCAAAACCCGCTCCATGGAGCGCCACCAGCATGGTGCCCACACGCTCAAACACCCGGGCTTCGCCGCCGATCTGGTCGAGCCCCGGCCCGCAGGCAACACTCTTCAGATCGCGGGCCCGCAACGCCTCACAGACAAAAAAGGAGGATAGCCTGTCACGACGGCGATCCAGCACATAGGCCAGCGGCTGCGGCACGCGCACGCCAATGGCCAACAGGCAGAGGGAAAGGCGGAACATACGCCGGGCCCGGAAGCCGGTCAGCGCCACCAGTGCCCGGCGCAGACGGCTGGCCACCTTGTATTGCTTGACGAACACCGGCCCGGAGGACGACGACAACAAACGGGCATCCACCTTGGCATTGTGCTTGAGGGAGCGATGCGGCTGATCGAACCATTGATCAACAGGGGCCCCCTCCAGCAACGGCTGAACCGGCCCGGCCTGATGATAGCCAATCATGGCCACGGCACTGCGATGGGTTTTCAGATCCAACGTGGCGCCTCCCGGCCCATGTCTTTTTGATAAAGGGTTTCCGCCCGCCGGCGCACGGCCAGCCAGAAAGACCGGTCTTCGCTTAGCGTGCGGCGCCAGCTCTTGCCGGTATAGAGGGCCATGGCCCGCAGCAGGTCCCGGTGGGTGAGACCGATATCCATGGCGGAATAGAACAGCCCGGCCACATCCTTGATACGCCAGCGCAGCGGCACAGCCCGGCGCAGGCCGGCCCGGTGCAGGTCGATCAGATGACAGCGAATCTGCGCCACACTGCTACCCTGCTCCAGGCTCTCCGGCACCAGCAGGAAGTGACACAGGTAAAAATCACGATGATTGATGCCGCAACCGTGCATGGTGGCGGCCATCCACATCACCTTGTGCAACAACCGCCGCTTTTGTGCCACCGGCGGCGGCTGGTCCGGCCAGCCCCGGCAGTAATCCTCCAGGCTGACGGTGCCGACCAGGTCATCGGTAATCAGAAAACTTTCCACCGCCGCCGGGTTATGGCCACGGCGGCCATAGGCCGCCGGCGTCAGGGTATCCACCCCGGCCTCGGCCAGTGCCAGGCTGGCCAGGTACTCGTTACGGGCACTGACCACCGGCGCTCGCCCCTGCAGCAGATTCTTGATCACCTCGCCCCAGCCAACGCCCTGGTGGTATTTGAGAAAGTAGGGCCGTCCCGCATGGAAAAAACGCAGGGTGCGGCGCCCTTCCTTGCTGCGAAAGACGTCGCCGTCCAGCGCCTGGACCCGGGCGAACGGATCCTGCCCCTGCCAGGCGGCACGGAATTCCTCGCGCAGGAACAACTCAGTCACGGGCGCTCCCCTCCAGCCAGTCCACCACGGTTTCCGGCAGCCGATAGAGGCTCTCCTGCTGGCCGTATTCGATACCGGCGGCGGACCAGGGCCCGGGCCGCTGCGCCAGCATGTTGGCCAGGGTGCGATTGAGGGCCTGCTGATCAAAGGGCGAAGCAATGACTTCGCCGGCACCGGCCTCCTGCACATAACGGGCATAGCCACAGGTATCGGTGGTCAGCACCGGCAGCCCGGCCACCGTGGCCTCCAGCAGCACCATACCGGCGGATTCCCGGTAGGCCGGGTGCAACAACAGGTCCGCCGCCTGCAACAGGGCCGGCACGTCATCCCGGGGGCCGAGCACGCTGACGCGGGCGCGCTGTTCATGGCTCAGCACTTTCAGGTAAGGCGTCGCATCATCATTGCCTACGATCAGCAGGCGCAGTGGCGCCGGCTGGGACGCAAACGCCGCCAGCGCCCGGTCCAGACCCTTGACCTTGAACCCGGAACCGAGGAACAGCAGTACCGGCTCATCATCGGCCAGTCCCAGCTCGGCACGCAGCCCGGCGCGCAGTTGCTGGTAATTATCCGTGCGCCGGCGGTCACGCTCGATGCCCGGTGGCAGCAGGCGATAACGTGACTCGGTCAGCGGATAGTGCGCCTGATACTGGCGGCGCTGGTGGTCATTGAGAAACAGCAGCAGGGGACCGCCCTCGGCCATCACCGCCTGCTCCAGTTTCAAATAGGTGCGATAACGGGGCAGCCTCTTTGCCAGGCCCGGCTTGCTGCGCAGATGCTCGGCGAAACAGCTGTCCGCGGCAAAATACAGATCGAGGCCCGGCAGGCGGTTAAAACCCAGCACCCGGTCAAAACTTTCCGTCGCCAGCTGGCCACGCACCGCGCGGGCAAAGGACGCCATGCGGCCATGGTTGCTGCTGCCCTGCACGTCCAGCTGCTCCACGGTCACCCCCTCCAGCCAGTCGCCCTGCCAGTCGGCCACCAGCGCCACCACCTGGTGACCCCGGCGCACCGCTTCCCGGGCAATGCGGGCAAAGTCGCGTTGCAGACCGCCATAGGGAAAATAGTGATAGAGCACCATGGCCAACTTCATGCCGTCACCTCCAGCAGCCGCTGCCAGACCCGGTGGGGTTTGAGGCTGCTGAAACAGGGTGGATCGACGCCCTGACCCAGCTCACCGCGATAGGTGCACTTTTCCTGTACGCAAGGCGCACAGGGAAATTCCGCCGCCAGGGAGCGGGCACGCAGCCCCTCGACTCCGGTGAGCGTCGGGTCGGTGGGACCGTAAAGACCGAGTCCCGGCAGGCCGGCGGCGGCGGCCAGATGGGCAAGGCCGGTATCCACCGCCACAAAGGCATCCCATTGCAGCATGCGGTCGGTGAGTTCGTGCAGGCTGAGTTTGTCGAGCACCCGGGCCCCGTTCAGCCCCTCGGCAAGCCGGCGCGCACGGGCCAGCTCGTCCTCACTGCCCCAGGGCAGATAGACCGTATGCCCGGCCCGGCAGGCCAGGGTCAACAATTCACGCCAGAAGGCTTCCGGGTAATGCTTGGTGGGCCAGGTGGTGCCGTGACAGAACAGCAGTTGTGCCGGCTCTTGCAGAGGCCGTGGCTCATGGCTGCGAATCAGGCCGTAATCCGGCGCCCCGGACGGTAGCGGGTAGTTGAGCGCCAGGGCGAAAAGCTGGCGCACCCGGGCAATGGCATGCTGGCCCCGGGGCACCGACAGCGGGTGATCCAGCACCCGGGCGGACAGCCCCTCACGGGCGCAGTGCTTGTCCAGGCCATATTTGGGGCCCCGCGCCAGGCGGGTGACAAAGGCGCTCTTGAGCAAACCCTGGGCATCGATCACCGCGTCGTAGTCCTGGTGCTGAAGCGCCGCCTTGAAGTCGGCCCATTCGCCACTGCGGCGGGCGCGCAGGGGATGCTGGCGCCAGCGACGCAGGGCACAGGGAATGACTCGCACCACGGCCGGGTGGCGGCGGGCCAGGTCGGCAAAACCGTCCTCCACCACCCAGTCCAGTTGCAGATCGGGAATCGCCGCCAGCGCATCGGTCAGTGCCGGCAGGGTGTGGATCACATCACCCATGGAGGATGTCTTGATCAGCAACACTCGCATGTCAGGGCAGACTCGCGCTCAGAGAATCAGGCATCCGCACTTTCCAGCTGCTGCAGGGCATCAATGACCCGGGATGGCGGCAGCTGTCGCAGACAGTTCAAATGCCCCAGCGGACATTCGCGCTCGAAACAGGGGCTGCATTCCAGCCCCAATCGTACCACGGCCACGCGATCACCGAGGGGCGGGGTAAAGCCCGGCGAGGTGGAGCCGTAAACCGCCACCAGCGGCCGCTTGAGGGCCGCGGCAATGTGCATCAGGCCGGAATCATTGCTGACCACGGCAGTGGTGGCCGACAGCAGATCCACCGCCTGCTCCAGGGATGTGGCCCCGGCCAGCACCCGGGCCTGTTCGCCCAGCTCGCCCAGCTCCGCCACGATGGTGTCGGCCACCGGCACGTCCTTGCCGGAGCCGAAGATCCACACCTGCCCGCCCTGCTCGATCCAGTGACGCGCCACGGCGGCGTAGTGATGCTCCGGCCAGCGCTTGGCCGGGCCGAATTCGGCACCGGGGCACAGCCCCAGTACCGGGCGACCGGTATCCAGCTGGTGGGCCTTCATGGCCTGGGCACGGGAATCATCGCTGACCTGCAGATGCGGTGCGCTGATCGATTCCAGCAGCGGCACCGGCGCCCGGGGCGGCAACGCCAGCGCCACGAAACGCTGCACCATCAGCGGATAGCGCTGCTTGTCGAGCTTGCGCACGTCATTGAGCAGGCCATAACGCATTTCCCCGCGCCAGCCAGTACGCACAGGAATGCGGGCCGACAACGGCACGATGGCGGACTTGAGGGAATTGGGCAGCACATAGGCCTGCTGGTAACGACCACGCAGGGAGCGCCCCAGGGCACGGCGTTCACCCAGGCGCAGGTCGCCGTGATCAAAGGGCAACGACAGCGCCTCACGCACCTCCGGCATGCGCGACAGCAGCGGCCGGCACCAGGCCGGCGCCAACACGTCAATGGCACAGTCGGGGTGTTGGCGACGCAGTTCGGAAAACAGGGTCTGGGCCATCACCATGTCGCCGACCCAGGACGGGCCGACGACAAGAATGGCGGACGGATGATCCGGTGCCATCACTGGGCTCAGCCCACGTAGGTGAGCCAGTCCTTGTGGTCGTCGAGCTTGCCGCGCACCAGGTCGAAGTAGACCGCCTGCAGCTGCTCGGTGATCGGGCCGCGCTTGCCTTCTCCGATGATGCGGCCATCCAGCTCGCGGATCGGCGTCACTTCGGCGGCGGTACCGGTGAAGAAGGCCTCGTCCGCCACGTAGATCTCGTCACGGGTGATACGCTTCTCGCGGACCTGGTAGCCACGCTCTTCGGCCAGCTCGATGATGCTCTTGCGGGTGATGCCATCCAGGCAGGAGGTCAGTTCCGGGGTGTAGAGCACCTTGCCCTTGATCACGAAGATGTTCTCGCCGGAGCCTTCCGCCACATAGCCTTCGTTATCCAGCAACAGGGCCTCGTCGGCGCCGCCGGACAGGGCTTCGTTCAAGGCCAGCATGGAGTTGATGTAGTTGCCGTTGGCCTTGGCCTTGCACATGGTGATGTTCACATGGTGACGGGTGTAGCTTGAAGTGCGCACCTTGATACCCAGCTCCAGGGCTTCCGGCGACATGTAGGCCGGCCATTCCCAGGCGGCCACCATCAGATGCACTTTCAGGTTGTGGGCACGCAGACCCATGCCTTCACTGCCGTAGAACACCATTGGGCGCAGGTAGGCGTGGGGCAGCTTGTTGTCCTTCACGGCGGCCAGCTGGGCGGCGTTGACCTCGTCCTTGGAGAACGGGATCTTCATGTTCATGATGTGGGCACTGTTGAACAGGCGGTCAGTGTGCTCCTTGAGGCGGAAAATCGCCGGGCCGCTGTCCGTCTCGTAGGCGCGCACCCCCTCGAACACGCCCATGCCGTAATGCAGGGTGTGAGTCAGCACATGAACCTTGGCCTCCTGCCAGGGAACCATTTCACCATCCAACCAGATAAAACCGTCTCGTACAGCCATCGACATGGCAGGGATACTCCCGAACTGAGGACCTGGGGCTGAATGCCCTAGAGGTCAAACCAATGAGTCCAGATCGTCCGTACGCCTTCTCGCAAATCGCGGAATTGGGTGTCGTCGACGATGGATTTCTCTTTGCGCAATGACGCGCGATGAGCCGCGGATCGGTAAGCGAGGTACGCTTCCCGCAGCAGGCCGGCATCCTGAGCCGACATCAAATCCAGTGCAGCCAGTGTTTCCAGCAACCGCACGTTATCGGTGAAACGGGTCAATTCACCGTGGGAGGAGGCCCATCTAAGAACCCCATATTGCACCATAAATTCGATATCAACGATACCACCCGGATCCTGCTTGAGATGAAAACAGCCCGGCTGGTCGGCCGCCAGGTGATCGACCATCCGGCGGCGCATGGCCAGCACATCCTCGCGCAGCGTTTCCAGCGGCCGTTCGCGGCACAGCACACCGGCGCGAATCTCATCAAAGCGCTGGCGGGCACGGGCACAGCCAGCCACTACCCGGGCGCGCACCAACGCCTGATGCTCCCAGGTCCAGGCATCGTTGCGCTGGTACTTCTCGAAGGCATCCATGGAGCTGACCAGCAGCCCGGAACTGCCGGACGGGCGCAGCCGGGTATCCACGTCGTAGAGCTGGCCGCTCATGGTGCGGGTGGAAAGAATATGGACGATGCGCTGGCCCAGGCGTGCGTAGAACTGCTCGTTGGCCACCGGCTTGTCGCCATCGGTCATGCCGCCACTGGCCGCATCATGCAGGAAGACCAGGTCCAGATCCGAGTTGTGGCCCAGCTCGATACCGCCCAGCTTGCCATAGCCGACCACCACGAAATCCGGATTGCAGGGCTGGCCGTTACTGCGCGACGGGCGTCCATGGCGCTCCACCAGCGGCTCCCAGGCAAGCATCACCACCTGATTGAGAATACTTTCGGCCAGCCAGGTGAGGTAATCACTGACCTTCATCAGCGGCAGCACTTCGGTGACTTCCGACGCCGCCACCCGCAGCAGGTGGGCCTGCTTGAAGTTACGCAGCACCTCCATCTGCTGTTCCAGATCATCCTCGGCCACCCGCAACAGCTGCTGGCGCAGCTCGTCATCCAGCTCGGCGCGTTCCGGCGGCGAATAGAGGGTGCGCACATCCAGCAGCTCGTCGAGCAGCACCGGGTGCAGGGTGAGCCGTTCGGCAATCCAGGGGCTGGCGCCGGACAGCTTGACCAGCTGGGTCAGGGCATCCGGGTTTTCCACCAGCAGCGCAATGTAGGCGCTACGGCGCAGCACCGATTCCATGAAGGCCAGCAGACGGGTAACGGTGGTTTCACCGTGGCCCTGATAGCCGAGCGCCTCCAGCAACAGCGGCATCACCCGGTCGAGACGCTCACGACCGATGGCCTGCATGTTCTGCACCGCGCGGCTGTCACGGAAGGTGCACAGGTGCTGATAAACCGCCGGCGCTTCCAGCACGCCGATATTTTCCAGCAGCGACACCGCCGCCTCTGTCTCCAGCTGACCGAGCCACAGGTCCAGCAGCTCCTGGTCGGCCCCCTGCACGGTGTCGTTTTCCTTTTCCGGGTCGGCGATCACCTGACTGAAGTGGTAACGCACATTCTCGCGCTGGCGCCGCAGTTGCCGCTCGAAGGCGGCACGGGCGGAAAAGCCCATGGCAAAGGTCAGACGCTGCCAGCCCAGCTCGTCATCGGGCAGGCGCTGGGTCTGCCTGTCGCCCACGGCCTGCAGGCGGTGCTCCACGTTGCGCAGGAACAGGTAGGCCTCCATCAGTTCCTCGGCCACGTCCTCGGGCAGCAACTCCTCGTCCACCAGCCGCGGCAGCACCCGCATCAGGTTGGGCTGGCGCAGGGCGGGTAGCTGCCCACCGCGGATCAGCTGAAAGGCCTGCACGATGAATTCCACTTCACGGATGCCGCCGGCGCCCAGCTTCACATCCGCCTGCATCCCCTTGCGGTTTACCTCCCGCTCGATCAGGGCCTTCATTTCACGCAGTGACTGGAAGGCACCGAAGTCGATGTAGCGGCGATAGACAAAGGGGTTGAGCCGGCGAATCAGGCGGGCGCCAGCGGCCAGATCGCCGGCCACCGGGCGCATCTTGATCAGTGCATAGCGTTCCCATTCGCGCCCCTGGGTTTCGTAGTAGCCCTCCATGGCATCGAAGCCGATGGCCAGGGCGCCGCTTTTGCCCCAGGGGCGCAGGCGCATATCCACCCGGAATACGAAACCGTCTGCGGTGGTCTGGTCGAGCACCTTGATCAGTTGCTGGCCCAGGCGCAGGAAAAACTGGTTGTGGCTCAGCGGCCGACGTTCGCCAGGCACCTCGCCTTCATGTTCGTAGGCGAAAATCAGATCAATGTCGGAGGACAGGTTGAGCTCACGGGCGCCCAGCTTGCCCATGGCCAATACCACCAGCCGCACGGCCTCTCCGTCCGGGCCGACCGGCGTACCATTGCGTTCACAGGCCCAGCCATAGAGCCGTTCCAGTGCCACGCTGATCAGGGTGTCGGCAAGCAGGGACAAATCCGCCACGGTGGAGTGATAGTCCCCGATGGCCGCCAGATCCCGCCAGATGATGCGGCTCATGTGGCGGTGACGCAGGCGCCGCAGGGCGCGCTTGAGATCGTCCTCGCCAACACAGCCTGATACCGCTTCCTGCACCTCTTCGGCCAGCGAGGCCGCATCCAGGGGGCGGGTCAGGCCACAGGCGGCCAGCCAGTCGCCCAGTTGCGGGTCGCGAATGAATTGCTCGGCCACATAGTCGGAGCCCGCCCACACCCGTGGCAGGTCCTTGTGCAGGGAGTCCGGCAGGCGGTGGCCGGCCTCGACAAAGCGCTGCCAGTGCTGGCTGACCAGCACGGACAGTTCGTCGGGCAGGGAGTGATATTGCGGTTCGGTCATGGGCGGCTATTGTCCACCGCCGGGGCGGCAAAGACCAGCGTCCCGAGCATCATCAGCCATCAATCACCGATCAGGACATCCTGGGACGGCGTCACCCGCATGACCTCCTCGATGGTGGTCAGGCCACGCACCACCTTTTGCGCACCACTGATGCGCAGTGGCTTCATGCCGGCCTTGAGGGCCTGGCGGGTAATCTGCTCCAGGTCCCCGTGGCGGCTGATGGTGCCTTTCAGCGCCGGCCCCAGAGGCATGGTTTCATACACGCCCATGCGACCATGGTAGCCGGTCCCCCGGCACTCCAGGCAGCCCACCGGCCGGTAGAGTTTTTCCGGCATTTTCATCTTGAAGGGGCGCACCAGCTCTTCCCAGGCCACCGGGTCCGCGTCGATTTCCTGCTTGCAACTGGGGCACAGGGTTCGCACCAGGCGCTGGGCCATGACACCGATCACCGTGGCGGAAATCATGTAGGGCGGCACCCCCAGGTCCACCAGCCGGGTCACCGAGGACGGCGCGTCATTGGTATGCAGGGTCGACAGCACCAGGTGGCCGGTAAGCGCCGCCTGGATGGCCATGTCGGCGGTTTTCAGATCACGGATCTCACCGATCATGATGATATCCGGGTCCTGACGCAGCATGGCCTTGACGCCCTGGGCGAAGTCCACATCGATATTGGCCTGCACCTGCATCTGGTTAAAGCTGGGCTCCACCATTTCGATGGGGTCTTCGATGGTGCAGACATTGACCTCGCTGGTGGCCAGCTGCTTGAGGGTGGAATAGAGCGTGGTGGTCTTGCCCGAGCCGGTGGGGCCGGTGACGAAGATGATGCCATGGGGGCGCTCGGTCATCTTCTGCCAGGCGGCGTGGTCCTCGCGGCTGAAACCCAGTTGCTCGAAGTTGCGCACCAGCACGTCCGGGTCGAACACCCGCATCACCATCTTTTCGCCAAAGGCGGTGGGCAGGGTGGAAATCCGCAGCTCCACCTCGTCCCCTTCCGGGCTTTTGGTCTTCAGACGGCCGTCCTGGGGCTTGCGCTTTTCGGCCACGTTAAGGCGACTGAGAATCTTCAGGCGGCTGGTCACCGCAGCCATGATGGCCGCCGGCAGCTCGTAGACATCATGCAGCACGCCATCGATGCGAAAGCGCATCTTGCCGGTCTCCCGGCGCGGCTCCAGGTGGATGTCGCTGGCGCGCTGGGAAAAGGCGTACTGCAGAATCCAGTCAACGATATTGACAATGTGCTGATCGTCCGCGTCCGGGCTGCCCTTGCCCACCTCCAGCAACTGCTCGAAGTTGGTGATGCTGCCCATTTCCTGGCCGGTATTGTCCTTGGCGCTGGCGATGGAACGGCTCAGGTTGTAGAACTCGATGCGATAGCGACGCAGCTTTTCCGGATTGGCCATCACCACATCCAGATCGCGATCACGCAGCACCTGCTTGAGATGCGCCTGCCAGTCGTGCACGAACGGCTGGTCACAGGCCACCACCACCCGGTCACGGTAGACCTCCACGGCGACAATGCCGTGGCGCTCCGCAAAGGCGTAGCTCATCACATTGGTCACCTGATCCACATGCACCTTGAGCGGATCAATGTGGTAGACCGGCATGTTGGCCTTGTCGGCCAGCCAGCGGGTGAGAAAGTCCACATCCAGCAGCTGGTGGGTATTGCTGCGATCGGTGAGGCGATACTTGGCCAGCACCTCAATGGGGTGCCAGTTGAGCTCCTTCTTCTCGCGCGGGGTGGTGGAAATGACGTTGTAATCCTCCCGGCTGACGCGGCCCTCCTCAAGCAGCTCGCGGGTCAGCCAGCGCACATCCACGTGCAGGCCGTCCAGATGGGGGGGAATGGCGGATGCGTTCACCAGGGCTCTCCGGGTTATTCTTGTGTCACTCTTTTTACCTACTCTACAAGGCACCCGCTCCGCTGACTATCCTGGCCGGGTTGTTCTCCCTGACATGGCGGGCGGGTTTCACTATACTCGCCTCCAGTTTCATGACCATACTGTGACAGTGACCGCGGCGACCCCGGTCGGCCCATGGCCCCGCGCCCCGGTTCGTCACATCATGGGACCCCATCGACCTGAACTGGACCCGAGGCAGCCATGTCCTTTGGAAGCTCCATAGCCGGCCTGTTTGGCCGCTCACCGATCAAACCCCTTCAACAGCACTACGATACCGTGCATGCCTGCGCGGAAACCCTGGCGGCTTTCTTCGCAGCCGTTACAGACGATGACTGGGAACAGGCCAGCGGCCTGCGTCGCCAGATCGCCGACCTGGAAAACCAGGCCGACGAGCTGAAGAAGGAATTCCGACTCAACCTGCCCAAGAGCCTGTTTCTGCCCGTGCCCCGCACCGACCTGCTGGACCTGGTCAGCGTGCAGGACAAGGTGGCCAACAAGGCCAAGGACATTGCCGGCCTGATGCTGGGCCGCCAGATGACCATACCGGCCTCGCTGGCCGACGCCATGCGCGACTATGTGCAAGGCGCCATCGACACGTCCGCCCAGGCCCAGAAAGCCATCAATGAGCTCGACGAACTGGTGGAAACCGGCTTCAGCGGCCGGGAAATCCACCTGGTGGAAGACCTGATCGAAGAACTCGATCGCCTGGAACGCGCCAATGACGACCAGCAGGTCCGTATTCGCGCCGGCCTGTTCAAGCTGGAGGCCGAGCTGCCTCCGGTGGACGTCATGTTTCTTTACCAGATCATCGACTGGGTGGGCGATCTCGCCGATCGCGCCCAGAAAGTGGGCGGCCGCCTGCAGATGTTGGTCGCACGCTAGCGAGGAGAAGGCTTTATGGAGTGGATGCTGGAACACAGCTACCTGATGCTGTTACTGGCCGGCGCGTTCGGCTTTCTGATGGCCTGGGGCGTGGGCGCCAATGATGTGGCCAACGCCATGGGGACCTCGGTGGGGGCCCGCGCCCTGACCGTCAAGCAGGCGGTACTGATCGCCATCGTTTTTGAATTCTGTGGCGCCTACCTGGCTGGCGGCGAAGTGACCGCCACCATCCGCAAGGGCATCATTGATGCCGGCGCCTTTACCGACACCCCGCAGTATCTGGTCTATGGCATGATGTCAGCCCTGCTGGCCGCCGGCATCTGGCTGGTGATTGCCTCCTGGTTCGGCTGGCCGGTGTCCACCACCCACTCCATTGTCGGCGCCATTGTCGGCTTTGCGGCGGTGGGCCTGGGCTATGACGCCGTGCACTGGAACAAGGTCGGCAACATCGTTGCCAGCTGGGTAACGTCACCGATCCTCGCCGGTGTCATTTCCTTCGCCCTGATCAAGAGTGTGCAGCGGCTGGTGCTCAATCACGAGGACCCGTTCGAGCGCGCCAAGAAAATCGTGCCCTTCTACATGTTCCTGGTGGGCTTCGTGATTTCCATGGTCACCCTGATCAAGGGGCTGAAACATATCGGCCTGGACATGAGCTTCGCCCACAGCTTCCTCTGGTCCCTGCTGGGCGGCGCCGTGGTCATGGGCCTGGGTATCGTTTTCCTCAGCCGCATCAAACCGGACCCGGCCGCCGACAAGGCGTTCCGCTACAGTTCCGTGGAACGGGTGTTCGCGGTTTTGATGATCTTCACCGCCTGTGCCATGGCCTTTGCCCACGGTTCCAACGACGTGGCCAACGCCATCGGCCCGCTGGCCGCCATCAACAGCGTGATCGCCTCCGGCGGCGTGGTCGGCAGCCAGGCCCCCATGCCCAGCTGGATCCTGCTGCTCGGCGGCCTGGGCATCGTCTTCGGGCTGGCCCTGTTCGGCGCCCGGGTGATGGCCACCGTGGGCAAGAAGATCACCGAGCTGACCCCGTCGCGCGGCTTCGCCGCCGAGCTGGGCGCCGCCTCTACCGTGGTGCTGGCCTCCGGCACCGGCCTGCCGATCTCCACCACCCACACCCTGGTGGGCGCCATCCTCGGCGTGGGCATGGCCCGCGGCATCGGCTCGCTGAACATGCGCACCATCGGCGCCATCTTCACCTCCTGGATTGTCACCTTACCGGCCGGCGCGCTGCTGTCGATCCTGTTCTTCTATTTCTTCAAGGGGCTGTTCGGCGCCTGATCGCCGGTCGACGCCATGCCCGTCAACGCCGCCCTTTCCGGGGCGGCGTTCTTGTTTGTGCGGCGCACACCGCGGCACATCGCAACGCTGGCCCCGGCGCCCGCCGGCTCGCTATACTGGCCGAATACCCTTTGATTCAAGGCCGACAGCATCGTGTCCGAACGCACCTTTGACCAGGTCAGCTGGTTCCGTAACAGCTCGCCCTACATCAACGCCCATCGCGGGCGCACCTTCGTGGTCATGTTGGCCGGCGAACTGCTGGCCGGCCCGGCACTGCCGACCCTGATCCACGACCTGGCGCTGCTCAACACCCTGGGCATCAAACTGGTGCTGGTGCACGGGGCACGCCCGCAGATCAGCGAGCGGCTGGCCGCCGCCGGCATCGAATCGACCTTCGAGCAACACAGCCGCATCACCGATGCTGCCGCCCTGGATAGTGTCATGGCCGCGGTGGGCGCCCTGCGCCTGAAGCTGGAGGGGCTGTTCTCCATGGGCCTGGCCAATTCCCCCATGCACAACGCCAGCATCCAGCTGATCAGCGGCAACTTCGTGATTGCCAAACCGGTGGGTGTGCGCAACGGCTTCGACTACCAGCACACCGGCGAGGTGCGCCGCATCGAGGTGGACCCGATTCGCCGCCAGCTGGAGGCCGGCAATGTGGTGCTGCTGTCACCGCTGGGCTGTTCGCCCACCGGCGAGCTGTTCAACCTCAACGCCGAGGAAGTCGCCTCCAGCGCCGCCATCGCCCTGCGCGCCGACAAGCTCATCATCATGGGGCCGCAGGTCCGTATCAACGACAGCGACGGCCAGCAGCTGCGTGAACTGAGCCCGCAACAGGCCGGCCGCATGCTGGCCGACGACCAGCTGCAGGCACCGGGGCTGGAGCGCCAGCTCACCGCCGCCTGCCATGCCGCCAGCAACGGCGTGGCCCGGGCGCACCTGCTCGACACCGGCGACGACGGCGCCCTGCTCAGGGAACTGTTCACCCGCGACGGCTGCGGCACCATGGTCACCCGGGAGAATTACGAGACCCTGCGTGGCGCCCGCATCGAGGACGTGGGCGGCATTCTCGAACTGATCGAACCGCTGGAAGCAGACGGCACCCTGGTGCGTCGTTCCCGGGAACTGCTGGAAAACGAAATCCAGCGTTTCGTGATCATCGAGCGCGACGGCATGGTGATCGCCTGCGCCGCCCTCTACCCATTCCCGGACGACAAGGTCGGCGAGCTGGCCTGCGTGGCCGTGCACAGCGGCTACCGCAAGGGCGAGCGCGGCGCCCAGCTGCTCGGCTATGTGGAGCGGCGGGCCCGGGAGCAGGGGCTGCAAAAGCTGTTCGTGCTCACTACCCTGACCGCCCACTGGTTCCAGCAGCAGGGCTTTGAAGCGGCGGGGGTGGAGACTCTGCCGGGGGCAAGGCAGTCACTGTATAACTGGCAGAGGAACTCGAAGGTATTTGTGAAACCGTTATAGGGTTAGGGAACCTTCTTAATCGGCCCCGGATATTTCGCCACCATCTCGTCGCCGGTCAGCAACAAAAACCCCTCGTACTCCGCCTGGGCGACCAGAATACGGTCAAACGGGTCACGATGGATCGGCGGCAGATGGCTAACACCGAGCGTGTGGCTACTGATAATCGGCAGTTCTTCATAGCCATTTTCCAGCAACCCGCGACGAAACAGATGGGGATCAACCCGAAAATCCGCTCGGTCCAGACCGTTCTTGATGGTGATTTCCCAGATACTGGCGGCACTGAAAAATACGCGATTATCCGCATTGGCGATCAGCGACCGGGCCTCTTCGGAAAGCCGCTCGGGCATACCCGCCGCCCATAGCAGGATATGGGTATCCAGCAACAGATTCATTCAGCCCTCGAACAGGTCGGCAATGCTGTCTTCCCCGAGACGATCAAAGTCGTCAGGCACCTGGATTTGCCCCTTGAGAAATCCCAGCCGCCGGGCCGCGCCGGGCTCCGGCGCTTCGATGGCTGACACCCGAGCCACGGGCTTGCCCGCACGGGCAATAATGAACGGTTCGCCCTTGGCAGCCTTATCCACCAATTGCGACAAGCGGGTCTTGGCATCATGCATATTGATAATGTCCATACACTCACCTAGCTAATACTAATTAGCTAATGCTAATCAGCAATCCCTTCCAAGGCAACCAATGCCGCCTACAGACTGCCGCATCAGTAGGTTACAATAACGCCCCTTACGCACAGTTACTGACCATTACGAGGTTCCCATGCCGCAGTATCGCTCCCGTACCACCACCCATGGCCGCAACATGGCCGGCGCCCGCGCCCTGTGGCGCGCCACGGGCATGAAGGACGGCGATTTCGGCAAACCCATCATCGCCATCGCCAACTCCTTTACCCAGTTCGTGCCCGGCCATGTCCACCTCAAGGACATGGGCCAGCTGGTGGCCGGTGAAGTGGAAAAAGCCGGCGGTATTGCCAAGGAATTCAATACCATCGCGGTGGACGACGGCATCGCCATGGGCCATGACGGCATGCTCTATTCGCTGCCCAGCCGGGAGATCATCGCCGACTCCGTGGAGTACATGGTCAATGCCCACTGCGCCGATGCGCTGGTGTGCATCTCCAACTGCGACAAGATCACCCCCGGCATGCTGATGGCCGCCATGCGCCTGAATATCCCGGTGATCTTCGTATCCGGTGGCCCCATGGAAGCCGGCAAGACCAAGTTGGCCGACACCAAGCTGGACCTGGTGGATGCCATGGTGATGGCCGCCGATGACAGCGTCGACGACGAGACCGTCAACGAGGTGGAGCGCTCCGCCTGCCCCACCTGCGGCTCCTGTTCCGGCATGTTCACCGCCAACTCCATGAACTGCCTGACCGAGGCGCTGGGCCTGTCGCTGCCGGGCAACGGATCGCTGCTGGCCACCCACGCCGACCGCCGTGAGCTGTTCCTGGAAGCCGGCCGCCGTATCGTTGGTCTGGCCCAGCTCTACTACGAGCAGGACATGGAAAGCGTGCTGCCGCGCAACATCGCCACGGTCAAGGCATTCGAGAATGCCATGAGCCTGGACATCGCCATGGGCGGTTCCACCAATACCGTCTTGCACCTGCTGGCCGCCGCCCAGGAAGGCGAGGTGGACTTCACCATGGAAGACATTGACCGGCTCAGCCGCAAGGTACCCTGCCTGTCCAAGGTGGCGCCGGCCACCCAGAAATACCACATGGAAGATGTGCACCGTGCCGGCGGCGTGATGGGCATCCTCGGCGAGCTGGACCGCGCCGGCCTGCTGCACCGGGACATCCCCATGGTGCACTCGGCCACCGTGGCCGAAGCGCTGGAACACTACGACATCATCCGCACCCGCGATGAGGGCGTGAAAAAGATGTTCACCGCGGGCCCGGCGGGCATCCGCACCCAGACCGCCTTCAGCCAGGACACCCGCTGGGAAAGTCTGGATGACGACCGCGAAAACGGCTGCATCCGCAATTACGAGCATGCCTACAGCAAGGACGGCGGCCTCGCCGTGCTGTATGGCAACATTGCCGAGCGCGGCTGCATCGTGAAGACCGCCGGGGTGGATGACTCCATCCTCATCTTCACCGGCCGGGCACGGGTGTTCGAATCCCAGGATTCCGCCGTGCGCGCCATCCTCGGTGACCAGATTGTCGCCGGCGATGTGGTGGTAATCCGCTATGAAGGCCCGAAAGGCGGCCCGGGCATGCAGGAAATGCTCTACCCCACCAGCTACCTGAAATCCAAGGGGCTGGGCAAGCAGTGCGCCCTGCTCACCGATGGCCGTTTCTCCGGTGGCACCTCCGGCTTGTCAATCGGCCACGCCTCGCCGGAAGCGGCGGAAGGCGGCGCCATTGCCCTGGTGGAAGAAGGTGACACCATCGCCATCGACATCCCCAACCGCACCATCAATCTGGATGTCAGCGATGAGGAAATTGCCCACCGGCGCACCAAGATGGAGGCCCGTGGCAGCCTGGCCTACAAGCCCAAGGAAATGCGTCAGCGCCGGGTAACGGCCGCCCTCAAGGCCTATGCGGCCCTGACCACCAGCGCCGACCGTGGCGCCGTGCGCGACCTGAGCCAGCTCAAGTAAGCGACTCGCCCGCCCCTCCCCTGACGGGAGGGGCATGCAAAGGAGCCCCTCCCGGATGAGCCTCAAGCACCGTCTGATGCCACTGGTGGCGCAGCTAATCACCAGTGAGCGCCTGCAAAATCTGCGCCGCCACTGGCTGGAGTGGCGCCGCAAACTGCGGCGCCGGCCTCACCAGGCGGTGTTCTACTACCGCATCGACGATCCCTATTCGGTGCTGATGGCCCAGGTACTGCCGCGCTTTGCCGAGCACTTCGGCATCACCATCACGCCGCGCGTCATGCTCTACCTGGATCAGCAGATGTACCCGGCCGCCGACATGCTCAGCGAGCTGGCGCCCCGGGACGTGGCCGCACTGGCCAAACTGCACGACCTGCAATTTCCCGGCGACTGGCAGCTGCCCGCCCGGGAAGTGAGCCTGGCGGCCACCCGCTGTCTGCTGCGTCATGAACACGACGAACGCTTCTGGTCACTGGCCTCGGCGCTGGCCGATGCCCTCTGGCGTGACGACCACGAGCAGCTGGAAAGCCTGCTGGAAGAGCACGGTCAGCAACCCGCCGACCAGGCCCACCTGGCCCTGGAAGCCCGCCGTGACCAGTTCCTCAACGATGGCCATTACCTCACCGCCACGCTGCACTACGGCGGCGAATGGTACTGGAGCATCGAGCGCCTGGATCACCTGGCCCGCCGACTGGAACAACTGGGACTGGGCGGTGGCGTCTGGCCCATGAGCTACGACAAGGCCAAGACCGCCCGGCTGGACGGGCCCGCCTTTGACCGCGATACGGCCCCGGAACTGGAATTTTTCTTCTCTTTTCGCAGCCCCTACTCCTACCTGGCACTGGCTCGCACCTTTGCCCTGGCGGACCACTACCAGCTGGACCTGACCGTGCGCCCGGTGCTGCCCATGGTCATGCGTGGCCTGACGGTGCCCCGCGCCAAGCGCTTCTACATTCTCAAGGATGCCGCCCGCGAGGCCCGCCTGCACAGCGTGCCCTTCGGTCGCGTCTGCGACCCGGTGGGCCTGGGGGTGGAACACTGCATGGCCCTGTGGCCCTTTGCCGAAAAGGAAGGGCGCCTGCGCGAATGGCTGCTGACCGCCGCCGCCGGCATCTGGAGCCGTGGTATCAATGTGGCCAGCGAAGCCGGCCTGCGCCGGCTGGCCGAAGACGCCGGACTGGACTGGAACCGGGCCCGGCGCTGGCTGGACGATGACCAGTGGCGCGGCCAGGCCGAGGCCAACCGCCAGCGCATGATGGAGGCCGGCAGCTGGGGCGTGCCCAGCTTCCTGACCCACGGTGACATGATCTGGGGCCAGGACCGCATGGCCATCGTCGAGCAGACGCTTCTTGATTCAATTGATAATTCCTAATGGATAATTGATAACGAAACACAGGGAGCGAAACCCCCGGCCATTGAAAATGAATCATCTAGGGCCTGTTCACACTACCGAGATGGCACCTGTTCAGCCCCAAAACCCGTCAATCTAGCCATGAGGAGCGCAGTTTGGTGGTCCAAATAAGTGACGAATAACGACGAGTGGCGGGTTTTGGGGCTCAACCCGAAGGGCTGATCCCTTTTTCCGCCCAGCAGCGCCATGCGCTATTTATGTAGAATGACTACACGGCATATCGCCTGACACTACTGGACGAAAAAATGTATTCAGCAGGAGCCGTCTCGGTAGTGTGAACAGGCCCTAGGCCGGAAGGTACGCGTTATTCATTATCGACTATCCACTATTGATTGAGGTTGCCATGACCCTAGCCTACTGGTGTGTGCTTGCCGCCATCTTCCTGCCTTACCTGAGCACGGCCTTTGCCAAGTTCCAGGGCGGGTTCGGCCCGAAACAGAACCATAACCCCCGCGAGTTTCTGGAAACCCTGGATGGCGGGCGCAAACGGGCCCACTGGGCCCAGCAGAACGGCTTTGAAGTGACGCCGGCCTTTGCCGCCGCCGTCATCATTGCGCACCTGGCACAGACCGCCCCGCAGGGCACCATCGACGGAATTGCCCTGGCCTTTGTCGCCAGCCGCGTGCTCTACACCGCCTGCTACGTGGCCGACTGGGCCAGCGCCCGCACCCTGGTCTGGGCGTTTGGCATGGGCTGTATCGTGGCCCTGTTCGTGGGCGTGGGCGCATAAAGAACAGGCAATTGATAATTGGGAATGGATAATTGATAACGTAAAGCCCATGGGGCCACTTGCCGTGTCAACGGGAAGTGGATTTCGTTATCCATGTCCCATTATCCATTTATCAAAACGTGTCCCGGACCTACACCATCACCGTCAACGGCAAGGCCTCCTTCCCCTGCCGCACCGACCAGACCATCGTCGACGCCGGCCAGCAAGCCGGCTTCGGCTTCCCGGTGGCCTGTCGCAATGGCGTCTGCCTGCGCTGCCAGGGCCGACTGCTGTCCGGTGATGTCCGACAGAAAAGCCACACCCTTCATGCGGGCGAAGCCGGTAGCGATGAGGTGCTATACTGCGTGGCCGTTCCGCTCAGTGATTGCGAGATAGATGTGCCCGAGGTGACCGCGCCCGGCGAACTGCCGGTTCACAATGTGCATTGCCAGGTCGATAGCATCGACCCGCTGAACCACGACGTCAGCCGCGTCTGGCTGCGCCTGCCCGCCGGCAAGCGCATTGGCTGGCATGCCGGCCAGTATCTGATGCTCAACATCGACGGCGAGGCCTACCCGTTTTCCATTGCCAATCACTGTGCGGACCGCCGGCTGGAACTGCATATCCGTCACGGCGACGACAACAGCGCCGCCCGGGACATCATGGCCCACCTGCAGCAGTCACCGGGTGTGGATGTGACCCTGCCCGCGGGCCTGCGCTTTATTGACGGCCCACCTCAGCAACCGGTGTGGTTTATCTGCGGGTCTACCGGCTTTGCGCCGGTGAAGGCCATGATCGAACGGCTCATCGAGCTGGGCTTCGAGCAACCGGTGCGCCTGTTCTGGGGCGCCCGCACGCCGCAAGACCTCTACCTGCCGGACCTGCCCGCCCAGTGGCAGGGCGCACTGGCCGATTTCCACTACACCACCGCCCTGTCGGATATCCGCCACCCGGACCATGCCGAAGGCCTGGTCCACGAAGCCGCTATCGAGGCCCTGCGCGAACCGGCCCTGCCGCTGTTCTTCCTGGGTGGCTCCCCGCCCATGGCCTGGGCGGTATTCGACGCGCTGGTGGCCGAAGGCGTCCCCGCCAGCAATATTCACTGCGACGTGTTCGATTACGCCCCCCGGGATTAACTGGCCTCGCCACCGGCCCTGCTGCACAATAAAGCCACTGACACAGGGAAGACTGTCATGGCGACTGCGGCTTCAGCCAACAAGGGGGTGCTGGCCTGCCCGGAATGCGACCTGGTGATTCATATCCAGTCGCCGGCACCGGGGCAATGGGTTCGTTGCCCACGCTGCCAGTATGCCCTGGTGCGCCACCTGCCCGATGATCAACTGACCCCGGCCCTGGCCCTGAGCGCCCTGATGCTGCTACCCATGGCCCTGTTCCTGCCCTATATCGGCTTCGAGAAAAACGGCCTGGCGCGCAACATGTCGCTGCCGGATGCGGCGCTTGAACTGCTGCACTATCACTATCCGTTTCTTGCCATGGTGATTCTCGCGCTGGTAGTGATCCTGCCGCAGCTTTACCTTTTCAGCGTTAGCTGGCTGACACTGAGCCTGCGCCTGCAGCGCCCCCTGCCCGGCGCCCTGGCCATGCTGCGGCATCTGCCACTCATGCAGCGCTGGTTGATGGCGGATGTGTTCGCCATCGCCGCCCTGGTCAGTCTGGTGAAAATCATTGGCATGGCAAAGGTGCAGCTGCTGGGCGGCTTCTGGGCCTTTGGCGCCTATGCCCTGCTGTTGCTGATCATCAATAACCGCATTGATACCCCCCTGCTGTGGCGCAGGCTGGCCGGCCCGGCGCCGCTACCCGCCGGTGCCCGCCAGGGTATCAGCGCCCGGACCCAGGGGCTGATCGGTTGCCATTGCTGTGGTTGCGTACAGACAGTTCAGGAGGGGCAAGCATGCCTGCGCTGCGGTCATCGCCTGCATCCGCGCCGCCCTGCCAGCCTGCAACAGGTCTGGGCCCTGCTGGCCACCGCCGCGCTGCTGTGCTTCCCCGCGCACCTTTTCCCGATCATGGAAACGACCACCCTGGGACATACCATGCCCTCCACCATTATTTCCGGGGTAATCCTGTTCTGGCATCACGGCGACTGGCCCATCGCCCTGATCATCTTCACCGCCAGTGTGCTGATCCCGTTCGGCAAGATTCTGTCGCTGGGCTGGCTGTGCTACCGGGCCCGCAGCCCCCGGCCGTTTGACGGCCACAGCACCATGCGCCTTTACCGTGTCACGGAGTGGATCGGGCGCTGGTCCATGATTGATGTCTTTGTGGTCGCCATCGTGGTGGCCCTGGTACAACTGGGCAATTTGATGAATGTGGTACCGGGCCCCGCCGGGCTCGCCTTTGCCGCCGTGGTGATCGTCACCATGCTGGCCGCACAGCGTTTTGACACGCGACTGATCTGGGACCAACAACAACGGCTCAACCATGACCTCCAACGACTACAGCCAGGCAACAGCCTCTAAGCGCCCACGGCTGTCCGCCGTGTGGCTGATCCCCCTGGCCGCCCTGCTGCTGGGGCTGTGGCTGCTGATGCGCTACGTGTCTTCCCAGGGCCCCACCGTGACCCTGGTGATGGACGACGCGGAAGGCATCAACGCCGGCAAGACCGCCATCAAGACCCGCAATGTGCAGGTGGGCATGGTGGAAGGGGTGGAGCTGTCACAGGACCTGGCGCATACCCTGGTGACAGTACAAATGCAGGCGGACAGTGAGCGCATGCTGGGTGAAAAGGCCCGCTTCTGGGTGGTCAAGCCGCGCATCGGCCGGGAAGGCATCAGCGGTCTGGGCACCGTGCTGTCCGGTGCCTATATCGAATTGCTGCCCGATCAGAGCGGCAAACCGCGGCGCCGCTTCACGGTGGAAAACACCCCACCGGTCACCGAAGCCGGCAGTGATGGCCTCTACCTGAACCTGGACAGCGAACCGGGCAACAATGTCTCCACCGGTGACCCGGTGCTCTATCACAACCTGGTGGTGGGGCGCATCGTCGATCGCCAGTTCAACGTCAGTGAACGACGCTTTGCCCTGCGCATTCTGATCAAGGCACCCTACGATGTGCTGGTCACCGACCATAGTCGCTTCTGGAGCACCAGCGGTGTAGACCTGCAGCTGAATGCCGAGGGACTGAAAGTGCAGGCACCGTCACTGGAAGCGGTGTTGGGCGGCGGCATTGCCTTTGCTGACCTGGACACCGGCAACGAGCTGGCCATGCCGGCAGAAAAAAACCAGCACTTCACGCTCTACGCCAATCGTGAGCAGGCCCGTCGCGGCCTCTATCAGCAGCATCTGGATTATGTGCTGTTGGTGCCGGGCAGTGTGCGCGGCCTCAGCGCGGGCGCACCGGTGGAATATCGCGGCGTGCGGGTGGGCACGGTGGAGCAGGTGCCCTGGCAATTCATCCGCAGCAACCCGGCCTCCCTGGGCCGTGACCCGATTCCCGTACTGATTCGCATCGAACCGCAACGCCTGGGCGGCCAGCAAAGCATCAGTGAAGCGCTCTGGCGCCAGGGCATCGACAAGCAATTCAAGCAGGGGCTGCGTGCCAGCCTGCGCTCAGGCAACCTGCTTACCGGCGGGCGCTATGTGGACCTGGACTTCCACGATCATTCCGACCGGCAATCCTGGCCGGCCAGCTACCACCAGGTGCCGGTCTTCCCGACGGTCAACGGCGGTTTCTCGCAACTGGAAAACCAGCTCGGCCAGCTACTGAAAAAACTCAACCAGCTGCCCATGCAGGACATTGCCCACAACCTGAATGCCAGCCTGGCCAACCTGTCGGCCCTGACCTCGCAACTGCAACAGGTACTGGACGACCCGGCCCTGCAACAACTGCCACAGCAGATGGCCGACAATCTGGAAGCGCTGCACCGAACACTGGATGGCCTGCAACCGGGCAGCCCGGGCTACGGCAACCTGCAGGAGACGCTCAAGCAGCTGGATACCACCCTGCGTGACGTGCAGCCGCTGCTGCGCACCCTGCGCGAGCACCCCAATGCCCTGATCTTCTCGCCGAACCCACCGGCGGACCCGCAACCACGAGCACCACGCCATGACTAGACCCGTCATCTTTCTCACCTCGCTCATGCTGCTGCTGGGTGGCTGCCAGTCCTCACCGCCGCCGACCCGTGATTATCTGCTGCCCTCGGCGCGGCAGGTGAGCCAGGCTCCGGAACGAATCCAGGTGCAACTGGCCGGTTATCTGGACAGCGGCGCCATGGTGCTGGAACTGAGCGATACCCGGCTGTACCAGGCCCGCCAGCATCGCTGGGCGGAGCCACTGGCTGACCAGATCCGGCGGGCCCTGGATGTGCAACTGACGGCGCAGGGCATCCGGCTGGCGGACTACCCGGCGCTGGTTGTGCAAATCACCGCTTTTCAGGGCACCCCTGACGGTCAGGCGCGACTGCGCGCCCACTGGCGCTGTGGCGAAAAAGAAGGAAGGGTGGACTGGCAGCAAGCGCTGCCGGAAGACGGCTACGATGCCCTGGTTGGCACGCTCGACCAGGGCGTCGCCGAGATGGCGCGGCAGCTGGCTGCCGCGCTTCAGGGTTGAGGCAGGTCGGGCAATTGCTCGGCCAGCAAGCGGGCGCGCCGCTCCAGGGTATTCTGCATCTTGCTGCTATCGCCCAGGGACTGGTACAGACGGCTCAGCTCCGCCAGGGCGGTGGCGCTCTGGCTGGAATTGGCGGCCGCTTCGAAGAAGCCCTGGGCCTTGCCCCACAGACGCGCCTTGAGCGCCACGCGCCCGGCGGTAATCAGCACCGCGGCGTTGCCCGGGCGATTGGCCAGCCAGCCCTCGAGTACCTGTAGCAGATTGTCCGGCGCCACATCATCAATGGCTTCCAGCACCGGCGGCAGGCGATCATCCCAGTCCCGCTCCTGCTGGTGACGAACCAGCTCCAGCGCTTTGCCACCGGCCCCCAGCTGGGCCATGAAACCGGCATAACGGGCCACCATGGCCGGGTCGTTCTTGAGCGATAGCGGCACCGTTTTCCACAGCCGCGCCAGCTCGTCACGGCGGCTGTCGGCGTCATTGAAGCCGGGTTTGCGGGCGGCTTCCTGTACCCGGGCCAGCCAGGCACGGCGCTCACGGCGGGCCTGGTCGGCATCACCGAAGACCCGCTTGAGGCGGGGCATCAGTTCGCACAGGGCCGCCCAATCCTTTTCGCTTTCCAGCACGTCGGCATAGGTTTCCAGAATCCGGCGGTTACGCGGTGCCATATCCGCCAGCACCTTCAACTCTTCCCGGGCCTGTTGCGGGTAACCGTCGGCGAGCGCGAATCGGGCCTTCATCAGGCCCGCCACCAGGCGGCCACGGCGGTCTTCGCCGGCCTTTTCCAGGTAGCGCTGGCTGCCATCCACATCACCGCGCTCGCGGGCGGATTCCGCCGCCAGCAACCAGCCGGCCAGCGGCCAGTCGCCTTCCTGCGCGGAGGCCACCAGCAGCCGCTCGGCCCGCTCATGCTCGCCATCCACCAGCTGCAGAAAACCACTGTAGAGACGGCGGCGGGCGGTGGCTTTCTTCCAGCGCCGGGTAGCGCGAATGGGTTCCACCGCATTCCAGGCGGCATTGGCCAACAGGGTCAGGATCACCAGGGACAGCGCGCCCACCAGCAGCGCCAGCAGCACAAAACCCAGGGTCATATCGACCTGCAGGTCATCACGGATAATCAGCACATAACCGGAATCCGCCGCCATCCAGCGGCCCAGGGCCAGCGCTGCGAGCAGGACGACAACAATCAGCAGGACAATACGCTTCATTGGCCCGCCTCCTTGCGCTTGAGCACCTCAATGGCGGTCAGGCCGGCACCGATATCCGGCAAGGCCTGCTCCACGGTCTGGCCACCCAGTTCGTCCAGCGCCGCCAGCATCTGGGCGACACGCGGGTCATCGGCCCGGAACCACTGTTTGAGCGTGGCACGGGTGCTGTCCAGGGCCTGCTGATAAGCCTTGCCACGGCCCTGCATCAATGCCAGCTGGGCCTGCTGCAGGCTGCCATCCAGGGTCAGGCGCACCTGGGCGGCCTGGGCATCGTTGAGAGGCAACGGCACCTTGCCGTCATAGTGACGCACCTGCACCGGCAGGCGCTCCAGCAGCCCCTGCCACAGACTCTTGTCCTTGCTGTCGTCGAGATTGCGCTCCGGCGGGGTGGGGCTGGCGGGTACCGCCAGTTCGGTGGCCAGCTGGCGCAGAGCGCCCAGGCGCAGCACCATGGCCTGGACATCCACCCGGGTAGCGCCGCTGAGTTTTTCCATGTCCGCCGCCAGCGCCTGGCGGGCCGGCAGGGCGCGCGGATCATCCAGGCGCGCCAGTACGCCATCCGCAGCCTTCAGCAAACGGCGGGAAGCCGCAGCATCCTGGGTAAGCAGCAGCCGCTGGCTGGCCAGGCTGGCCAGGGCCCGGGCCTCGTTGATCAGCCACAGGCGCTGGCCGCCACTTTTCAGATCCGCCAGAGCACTCTGGTCGCTGTCGATACGTGATTGCAGGTTCTGCTGCTTTTGTTGCAGGTCCGCCAGGCTGGCCTGCAGGTTCTGCTGCTGGCGCGCCTGCCCCTGGCGCAGGTCCGCGACCTGCTGTTCCAGCGTCGTCTTTTCGGCATAGAGCCCGCTCAACTGCTGCCAGCCCCACCAGCCTCCGGCCGCCACCGCGGCAATGATGACCAGCAACACCAGCACTACCCAGAGGCTCGCGCCCTGTTGACGGGAAAGAAGACGATCCTGCGTCATGTCAGCTCCATTGTTTGTTATTCAGGGGGCCGTCACCCCGGCCACGACCCTGTCAGCGACTCGCGCCTACCGTTGCAAAAACCTTAAAGTGAGCGGCTCAGGCTGTCCAATGATTACGGTAGCGCCCGTTGCAGCGCCTGCACCATGTCTTCATCGTGGGCCGTTTCGGCCACCTCCAGCGGCCCGCCGTGGCCGGCCCGCACGGCGGCGGCCACCCGTTCCCCGGCGGCCACCACCAAGAGCGAGGCTGGCAGGCTGTCAGCCACTGCCTGCCAGCTTTCGATACTGGTAATCATGACGGCGTCAACGCCGTCGGGCACGTAAAAATCTGTTGCCGGCTGGCGGCGATAGAACACCAGGGAGGACACCGTCGCCCCGCGCCCGTGCAGCGCTTCGGCCAGCAGGCCCCGGCCGCCTTCGCCCCGGCAGATCAGCACCCGCTTGTCCTGCAGATGTTGCAGACAGGGAAGCGTCAGCAGGGCTTCGGAGTTGAAGCCCTTGTCAGGCAGGGTGGGCGTCAGTTGTCGCCGCTGCAGCTCGGCGCCGGTGGCCTGCCCCACGGCCAGCCAGTGCACGCCCACCGGCCACTGGGGCCACAGATCGGCCATGGCATCCAGCGCCAGCCGCGCGGCATTGCGGCTGATGAAAATCACCGCATGGAACAGGTCCAGATCCATCAAGGTGCGGCGACAGGCATCGGTCACCGGCAACGGTACGATCTGCAGGGCCGGGCGATGAACCACCCGGTAGCCAGCCCCGGCCAGCTGCTGTTGCAGCTGGTGGTGCTGGCCCTGCGGGCGGGTGATCAACACGGTATGACTCATGGCAAGGCGCTCTTGGCGGGCCGCCTACTGGCTCTGATAGAGCGCCTGGAGAATGGCATCGGCCCCCTGCTCCAGCAGCTGCTCGGCAATGGATTGCCCCAGCGCCGCCGCCTGTTCCCGGGGCGCGCGCCCCTCGGCCCGCAGTACCCGGCCGCCGTTTTCCTCGGCCACCAGTCCACGCAGCCACAGCTCGCCATTCTCCAGCAGGGAGAAACCGGCGATGGGCACCTGACAGCCCCCTTCCAGCCGACGGTTCATGGCCCGCTCGGCCACCACCCGATCCCAGGTGTCCGCGTCATTGAGCGGTGCCAGCCAGGCTTTTACCTGAGCATCGTCATCCCGGCACTCGATGCCCACGGCGCCCTGGCCCACCGCCGGCAGGGATTCTTCCGGTGGCATTTCGTAGCGGATGCGTTCATGCATTTCCAGGCGCTTGAGACCGGCGGCGGCCAGGATGATGGCATCGAATTCACCGGCATCCAGCTTGCCCAGGCGAGTCTGCACATTGCCGCGCAGGCTTTTCACCACCAGGTCCGGGCGATTGGCCTTGACCTGGGCCTGGCGGCGCAGGCTGGAGGTCCCCACGCAGGCCCCCTGGGGCAGGGCCGTCAGGCTGTCATGGTGGTTGGAAACGAAGGCATCGCGGGGGTCTTCGCGCTCGCAGATCACCGGCAGGGCAAAGCCCGGCGGCAGCGCCATGGGCACATCCTTCATGGAATGCACGGCGATATCCGCCCGGCCATCCATCATTGCCTCTTCCAGCTCCTTGACGAACAGTCCCTTGCCACCAATCTTGGCCAGCGGCGTATCCAGGATCTTGTCCCCCTGGGTCTTGATGCGCACCAGTTCCACACGCAGACCATCATGCAGCTGCTCCAGGCGCTGCTGAACATATTCGGCCTGCCAGATGGCAAGCGGGCTGGATCGGGTGGCGATGCGCAGAATCTCGCGACTCATGGACGGTCCTGTACTGATTGGGGGAAAAGGCCAGTGTACAGGAAAGGCGCGTGGGAGCCGAAGCCGGGACGGGCAAGAGGCAGGTGTCAACCGGAAACCGTTCTGCCGGGCAGCAAACGCAAGAGGCCGCGCCCGGGGTAGGGGCGCGGCCTCAATGCGTGATTCAAACCGCCCCGCTCACACCGCGTGGCAACTTGAAACCTGCCTCTTTCGGCTCAGTTGCCGTAGACCACCACGGTGAACTCGGACAGCACACCGAAGAAGTTCTGGGACTCGTAATCCACATGGTGAATCTCGGTGATACCGCCGTTACGGGCCGCCGTCTGAATGCTGGCGTCACCGGAGGCAATAATGCCGAGAATGGAGCGGGCGCTGGCCCGGCCCACGCGGGTGGGCTTGTCCGCGGAGGCGGTGGCGCCCAGCGGTGCTTTGACGTTGCCGTACATGAAGCCGGTCACCGGCATCATTGAGTTGGCGCAGCCACTCAATGCCACCATGCTGACCAGGAGCAAAATCCACTTTTTCATAACCGGTATCCCCGTGTTGTTGTTATTCGCCGCCGCCAAGGCTAGCACGTTGCCCGGAGGCTGTTTAGTGGCCAGCGGTTAAAGATTCTGCAGCACCCGGCGCAGGCCCGCCACGTGGCGGCGACTGACCGTCAGGCGAGCGTCCATGCCGCGCAGACGCACCTGATGGTGGCCCGCAGTGGCCAGTTCCATGCCCTCGATATACTTGAGTGCCACCAGCGCATTGCGGTGAATGCGCACGAACTGGTCACCGAACTCGGTTTCCAGCTCCTTGAGGGTCTCATCAATCAGCACCTCGCCCTCGGCGGAGCACACCGTCACGTATTTCTGGTCGGCCAGGAAATAGCGGATTTCATCCACCGGCACCAGCTCCAGCCCCCGGTGGGTGCGGGCGCTGATGTGACGGCGGCGGCGCGGTTTCTCTTCACTCACTTCCCTGCCGATTTCCGCCAGCTGGGCGCGATTGAGGGTTTTCGCCTTGCTCAGCGCGCCCTGCAAACCCTCGGCATTAACCGGCTTGAGCAGATAATCCACCGCATGCACCTTGAACGCCTGCAGGGCATGTTCGTCGTAGGCAGTGCAGAAGATCACCGCCGGCGGATTGTCCATCTTGCTCAGGTGTTCGGCCGCTTCCATGCCGTCCATGTCCGGCATGCGGATATCGAGCAGCACCACGTCCGGCCTCGATTTCTGCGCCTCCACCACGGCTTCACGGCCATTGGCCGCTTCGGCCACCACCTCGCAGCCGTCGGTTTTCTCCACCAGGCGTTTGAGCCGCTCCCGGGCCAGATGTTCATCGTCACAGACAAGCACCCGCATAGTCTTTTCCCTTATCGTTGCAGCGGATATCGGATTTCGATCTCGTATTGTTCTTTTGCCGGGCGGGAATCCACCACCACCCGATCGCCATACAGGGCCTCCAGCCGGTGCTGGATGTTTTCCAGCGCCATGCGGTTGCCATTATGGCTCTGGCCGCCGACCTCCGGTTTGGGATTGCGCACCGTCAGGCTCAGCATCCCATCCTCGGCACAGGCCCGAATCACTACCAGACCACCGGCCGCCAGTGGTTGTATGCCATGATAAATGGCATTTTCCAGCAGGGGTTGCAAGGTTAACAGAGGAATCAACACGTTTTCCGCATCCACCTCCACCTGCCAGTCCACCTGCAGGCGGTCGCCCATGCGCAGCTGTTCGATATGTATATAGCGCCGGCACAACTCCAGTTCCTCGGCCAGGGTTACCTCGTTGCCCGAGTTCTTCAGGCTGGCACGGAACAGCACGGACAGATCTTCCACCACCTGCTCGGCGGCATCCGGATCCACCGCGATCAGGCTGGCAATGATATTCATGGAATTAAACAGGAAATGCGGGCGAATGCGCGATTGCAGCGCCTGAATACGGGCCTGCAGCTCCGCCTGGCCCTTCTGGCGCAGCTGTTCCTGAACATAGAAATAACGCATCACCAGGCCGGCAATGATAGCCGCGATCAGGCCGTTGACCAGAATATCCTGATCCCAGAGCGGGTAGATCTCGCCCACGTCGTTGAACACCCAACCCAGAATCAGCCGTGCCAGCACGCTGAACAGCAGGGTATCGATGACCACCAGCACCACCACCGCACAGGCCGCCCACGCCTGGGGCAAACGGTCCAGACGCGGGCGCAGCTGGCAGACCAGCGCCGCCGAGGTCAGCCCCACCCACTGCACGAACAGTGAGGTGGTGGCCAGCTGCTGCAGGCTGAAGGCCCGGTAATAGGTGGCCACCAGGCACACCACCAGCGCCATCAGCTCCGCCACCACCACCACCACCAACACCGCCCGGGTGCTGCACAAGTCCGGCAGGAAGCTGTCCTGTGTCTGTTCGTTCATGATCCCCGCCGCCAGTCGTTATCCATAACCAATTGATTCTTTCTGTTGTTACTGCCGTTATACCCCATTGCAGCTGCCTCTCCCAAGGGGTGGTGTCGCCCTGCTATACTGCGCCCCCGCAAAACGGTTAGAGCTAGACCACGATGACTGACAAGCAGCAGAACAAACTCTGGGGCGGCCGCTTCAGCGAATCCACCGACCAGTTCGTGCAGGAATTCACCGCCAGCGTGAATTTCGACCAGCGCATGTACCGTCAGGACATCTACGGCTCCCAGGCCCACGCCACCATGCTGGCGGAAGTGGGCGTGCTCACCGAAGACGAGCGCGACGCCATCATCAATGGTCTGGCGGAGATCCAGAAGGAGATCGAAGCCGGTCAATTCCAGTGGTCCGTGGCCCTGGAAGACGTGCACATGAACATCGAGGCGCGCCTCACCGACAAGATCGGCATCACCGGCAAGAAGCTGCACACCGGCCGCAGCCGCAACGACCAGGTGGCCACCGACATCCGCCTGTGGCTGCGCGACGAAATGCTGATTCTGGAAGAGCAGTATCTCTACCTGATGCAGGGCCTGCTCAATCTGGCCGAGCGCGAAGCGGCCACCATCATGCCCGGCTTCACCCACCTGCAGACCGCCCAGCCGGTCACCTTCGGCCACCACCTGTTGGCCTGGTTTGAAATGCTCAAACGTGACCGCGAGCGCCTGCTGGACTGCAAGAAGCGGGTTAACCGCATGCCGCTGGGGTCCGCCGCCCTGGCCGGCACCACCTACCCGATCAACCGCGAGCGCACCTGTGAGCTACTCGGTTTTGACGGCGTGTGTGAAAACTCTCTGGACGCGGTGAGCGATCGTGACTTCGCCATCGAATTCTGCGCCCTGGCCGCCCTGTCCATGACGCACCTGTCGCGCATCAGCGAAGAGCTGGTGCTGTGGACCAGCGCCCAGTTCAACTTCATCAACCTGCCCGACCGCTTCTGCACCGGCAGCTCCATCATGCCGCAGAAGAAGAACCCGGACGTGCCGGAGCTGGTGCGCGGCAAGACCGGCCGCGTCAACGGCCACCTGATCAGCCTGCTGACCCTGATGAAGAGCCAGCCGCTGGCCTACAACAAGGACAATCAGGAAGACAAGGAACCGCTGTACGACGCCGTAGACACCCTCAAGGGCAGCCTGCGCGCCTTCGGCGACATGATTCCTGCGCTGGAGCCCAACCGCGAAGTGATGCGCGAAGCGGCCCGCCGCGGCTTCGCCACCGCCACCGACCTGGCCGACTATCTGGTGCGCAAGGGCATCGCCTTCCGTGACTCCCACGAAATCGTCGGCAAGGCCGTGGCCTACGGCGTGGAAAAGAAAAAGGACCTGGGCGACATGTCCCTGTCCGAACTCAAGCAATTCAGCGACCAGATCGACGAAGACGTGTTCGAGGTCCTGACCCTGGAAGGCTCGGTGAGCGCCCGTAACCACATCGGCGGCACCGCCCCGGACCAGGTGCGCGCGGCCGTGGCCCGTGCCCGTGAAGCGCTGGACAATACCGGGCAGTAATATGCTGCCGCGCCCGGCTCCGGGCGCGGCATCGGCCCAGTCCCAGCTTCCCACTGGCGTCCATCGTCGCCACCGACAGAAATCGCTATACTGCCGCCATTCGATCATCGCTGGAGCCCGCCCATGCGCGCCCTGATTCCCCTGTTGCTGTTAGGCCTGCTCAGTGCCTGTGGCCAGAAAGGCTCGTTGTACTTTGCCCCCCAGCCGGCCAAGCAGGCCGCGCCCGCCGCTGACACCACCCCGGACACCAACAGCAGCGAGAAAAACGAGCAGGACAAGAACCAGGAACAACCGGACGCCCAGGCGGCCGAACAGGACTAATCATGGATCATTTTCAGTATCGCGACGGTGAACTGTTTGCCGAGGAATTGCCGGTGGAGCAACTGGCCGCCCGCTTCGGCACGCCCCTCTATCTGTATTCCCGCGCCACCCTGGAGCGCCATTTCCAGGCCTTTGACGAGGCCTTCGGCGACCACCCTCACCAGGTCTGCTATGCGGTCAAGGCCAACTCCAATCTGGCGGTACTGAATGTGCTGGCCCGCTGTGGGGCCGGTTTCGACATCGTCTCCGGTGGTGAGCTGGAGCGGGTACTGCGCGCCGGCGGCGATCCGGACAAGATTGTGTTCTCCGGTGTCGGCAAGACCGCCGAGGAAATGGCTGCGGCCCTGAAAGCCGGCATCCATTGCTTCAATGTGGAATCCGCCGCCGAGCTGGAACTGCTCAACCTGGTGGCCGGTGAACTGGACCTGCAGGCCCCCATCGCCATCCGCGTGAACCCGGATGTGGATGCCCAGACCCATCCCTATATCTCCACCGGGCTGAAAGACAACAAGTTCGGCGTGGACATCGACAAGGCACCGGCCCTGTACCAGCGTGCCCACGAGCTGCCACATATCCGCATTCTCGGCATCGACTGTCATATCGGCAGCCAGCTGACCAAGCTGTCGCCGTTCGAGGATGCCCTGGAACGGGTGCTCAAACTGCTTGATCAGCTGCAGGCCCACGGCATCGAAATCCAGCATCTGGATCTGGGTGGTGGCCTGGGTGTGACCTATGATCAGGAAACCCCGCCGGCCCCGGCGGACTATGTGCAGGCCCTGCTCAAGCACATCCCCGGCGACCTGCCGGTACATATCGAGCCGGGCCGCGCCATCGCCGCCAACGCCGGCATCTTTGTCACCCAGGTGCTGTTCCTCAAGCCCACCGAGCACAAGAACTTCGCCATCGTCGACGGCGCCATGAACGATCTGATCCGCCCGAGCCTGTACTCGGCCTGGCAGAACATTGTGCCGGTCAAGCCCCACGATGCGGACTGCCGTACCTGGGACATCGTCGGCCCGGTGTGTGAAACCGGCGACTTCCTGGGCAAGGAGCGCGCCCTGTCGCTGGATACCGGCGACCTGCTGGCGGTGCGCAGCGCCGGCGCCTATGGTTTTGCCATGGCCAGCAACTACAACAGCCGTAACCGCCCCGCCGAAATCATGGTCGATGGCGATCAGGCCTTCGTGGTGCGCCAGCGGGAAACCGTGGATGACCAGCTCAAGCTGGAATCCTTGCTGCCCTGAACCATGACAAAGCGGGCTTGCGCCCGTTTTCTATCGCGTTAGGACAATGCGTGTCCTGCAAACGCTGCCCGCCAGCGTTGCCCTTTCTTACAAAGCGGCAACGCTCTGTGTCTCGATTGCCATGGCCCCCAAAAAGATAATTCAGAGAGAACAATAACTCTGGAGTTGTCATGTCTGACACATTCGCAAAGGGGCTGCTGGCACTACTGCTGGGCCTGAGCCTGGCGGCCTGTGGCGGCGGAGGCGGCGGAGGCGGCGGCAGCAGCGACCCGCAAACCACCAGCACCACCCCGACCCCCAAGGCCCCGGCCACGCCCGATGAGCCGGCCACCCCGGTACCGGAACAGGAACCGGACTTCACCCCCGGCCCGCTGACCCGCTGTGACAGCGCCAGCTACCCGTCACTGACCTGGACCCAGTGCGAAGCGGAAAATTACGCCGTTACCCTGCAAAACCCGAGCACCCACGCAGAGCTGCTGCCCGGCGTACTGGCGGCCACCACCGCTTACCAGACGGCCCGCCTGACCCTGGCCATCAGCGACCCGGCACGCCAACCCAACCCCAACAGCTGCACCAGCGTGTTGCTGTGCCCGGTGGACCCGCGCGTGCAGGACTGGCAGTCCCGGGGCGGCCTGGTGGAGCCGGTGCTGTTCACCTCGCGCTCCGGGGCCACCCTGTCCGGCCATGTCTGGGCTACTGAAGAAGGCCCGGCCCAACGCCCGGGCATCGTCATCATCAACGGTTCGGTGATCGGGTTTGAACAAATCTACTGGTACGCCGCCCAGGCCCTGGCCAAGGCCGGCTTTGAGGTAATGACCTTTGATGCCCAGGGCGAAGGCATGTCCGACCAGTTCGGCGAAGCCCCGGACTATCTGGAAGATGCCTTTGCCGGCACCCCGGGCGTGGGGCTGCTGGCCCCTGACGGCTACCGGGACAATGGTCTGGGTGGCAACGGCCTGCCCTTTTATGATGGCGGTCAGGATGCCCTGAACTTTTTCCTGTCTACCCCGGATGCCCCCTATCAGCCAGTGGCCAGCCGCAGCACCGGCACCTCTCACACCGACAAGCAGCAACGCCGGGTCGAGGCCGGCCGCAACGCCGCCTTCAACCCGCTCTGGCAACTGATCGACACGGATCATCTGGGCCTGGCCGGGCATTCCTATGGCGCCGAGGCGGCCAGTTGGCTGGCCCAGCAGGACAACCGGGTGGACACCGCCGTGGCCTGGGACCAGCTTTGTGTGCCGGTCTCGCCATCACCGGATGAGGCCTCGGCCATTATCAACACCCCGGTCAACCGCCCGGCGGGCGTGCCATCACCGGCGGTTTACGGCCTCGGCACCCCCTGCTTTGGCGCGCCGGACGAACCCCTGGCGCCGATTCGCAAGCCGGTGTTCGGTATCAGCTCCGACTATGCCCTGGCGCCCCTGCCCTACCCGGTCGCCCCGGACCCGACACTGAAAAGCGAAGCCTCCACGCAATACAGCCAGGCCGGCGTCGACAGCGGCACCGTGGTCATTCGTGGTGGCACCCATTACGACTACAACGACGTGCCGGTGGCCATTCCCGCCAGCCTGCGGGGCATTGATCTGGTGACCTGGTACACGGTGGCCTGGTTCAAGAAATATCTGCAACACGACCCGCTGGGCGAAACCATGTTGCTGTCCACCCGCTGGCGCAATGATGCCGCCACCGGCGCTGTGGACCCGGCCGGCGATGCCAATGCGTTTTCCTGGCACTACCATTCACGGCTGGCCATTACCCGGGAGGACGGCAGCGCCTTTGTCTGCGAAGACCTGCGCCGCGGTTGTGCCGGCCAGGTGCCGGCGGAAAAGGATGGCGAAACCGTCAGTTACAGTTTCATGGACAAAATCCAGTAACGATGGAGAAACCTCGGCGCCCGGGGCGCCGGGGTGTCAATGCTCTGCGGTGAGCGGTTTGACCAGGGTGTGGCCACCCACATCGCAAAGCTGCTGGCGCAGTACCGGCAGGGTCTGGGATAACTGCTGGGCCAGGGTGTAGGGCGGGTTGATCACCAGCATGCCGGACCCGGTCATGCCCCGGCCACTGCCGTCGGCGCGTGCACAGCACTCCACCCGCAGCAGATCCGGGAAACCGGCCTTGACGAAACGACGCACGAAACCTTCGGTGCGTTGGCGATCCAGTACCGGGTACCAGACCGCATAGGTGGCGGTGGCAAAGCGGCGCAGGCCTTCCCTTACCCCCTCCAGCACATCGGTGTAATCCGCTTCCAGCTCATAGGAAGGGTCGATCAGAACCAGCCCCCGGCGATGGGTGGGCGGCAGCATGGCCCGCATGCCCTGCCAGGCATCCATCTTCTCCACCCGCACGCGCTTGTCGCCGGCAAAACGCTGCTGCAACAGCGGGAAGTCGGTGCTGTGCAGTTCGGTACATTGCAGTCGGTCCTGCTCGCGCAGCAGGGTGGCGCTGATCAGCGGCGACCCGGGATACTCGCGCAGGTGCCCGACCGGATTGAGCCCGGCCACCAGCGTCAGATAACGGTCCAAAAGAGGGTCGCCGAATCGCTGGCCAAACAGGCGGCCAATGCCATCCACGTATTCACCGGTCTTCTGCATGTGCTCATTGGCAATGGCATAGCTGCCCGCCCCGCCATGGGTATCATGCACGGTGAACGGCTTATCCTTTTTCTTCAGGTACTCGATGATGGCAATCTGCACGATATGCTTGAGAACATCGGCAAAATTGCCGGCATGGTAGCTGTGGCGGTAGGAAAGCATGATCAGAACCTGCGGGGTATGTGGTGGCGCATTGTACACCCTCACTGCAGGAGCGTCGCTGGCGGCGCGATCAAAGAACAGGAGCCAGAACACGACCACAGCAGAGCACTCTTCGCCCCCCTGACGATAACCGCCGGCCGGAGTACAATGGCCTTTTACCCGTAGCGGACATCCCACATGAACCTGCGCTTCACCAAAATGCATGGCCTGGGCAACGACTTCATGGTGATTGATGGCATCAATCAGCCCTTGCCGGAAACCGGCCTGCCCCTGCCGGCGGCGGAGATCCGTCGTCTCGGTAATCGCCATTTCGGCGTCGGCTTCGATCAGATGCTGATCGTGCAGCCGGCGCAGGGCCCGGAGGCGGATTTTCGTTATCGCATCCTCAATGCCGATGGCTCGGAAGTCAGCCAGTGTGGTAACGGCGCCCGCTGCTTTGCTCGCTTCGTGCGTGATGCCGGACTCACCGACAAACAGGAAATCGTGGTGGAAACCGCCGCCGGGCAGATGACCCTGACGGTCACCGGCGATGAGCAGGTGACCGTGGACATGGGCGCCCCGCGCTGGGCCCCGGCGGATATCCCGATGACCGCCAAGGCCGAAGCGGACAGCTATATCGTGGTGTCCGGGCATCAGGCCTGGGAGGTAGGCGCCGTGGGCCTGGGCAACCCCCATTGCACCCTGCTGGTGGAAAACGTGGACCAGGCCCCGGTGGAGACCGTGGGGCCGCTGCTGGAAAGCCACGAGCAATTCCCGGAGCGGGTCAATGTGGGCTTCATGCAGGTGGTCAGCCGCAGCGAAATTCGCCTGCGCGTCTATGAGCGTGGCGCCGGCGAGACGCTGGCCTGCGGCTCCGGCGCCTGCGCTGCGGTGGTGATCGGCCAGCGGCGCGGCCTGCTCGACAGCCAGGTCACCGTGCATCTGCCGGGCGGCCCGCTGCAGATTAGCTATGACGGCGAAGGCGGCATCCGGATGACAGGGCCGGCCAGCCGTGTCTATGATGGCAGCATCAACGTAACCCCGGCGGAATAGGAAGCACGCCCCATGACGGAACAGAGCAAGGCCAGCGCCGACCAGGTGGCCGCCTACCTGCGCGAGAACCCGGACTTTTTCCAGCAACGCCCGGAGTTGCTCGAATTGCTGCGCCTGCCCGACTCCCGCGGGGAAGCGGTATCACTGCTGGAACGTCAGGCCAGCATCCTGCGTGACCGCAACAACGAACTGCGCGACCGCCTCAACGGCCTGCTCGATGTGGCCCGGGAAAACGACCACCTGTTCGACAAGACCCGTCGCCTGACCCTGGCCCTGCTGGAAGCCCGCGGCGCCGAGAAGCTGTTCCGCAATCTGCTCAAGAGCCTGGCTGACGATTTTCACTGTGACCGGGTGGCACTGATGCTCTATGACCGGGAAGTGCCGATTCTGGGCGACCTGCGTAACCAGGTACGCTGTGTGGACAGTGATGCCCTGCCCGCCGCGCTCAATCACCTGCTGCGCAGCGGCAAGGCCGTATGCGGCGCCATGCGCGAAGAGGAAATGCAGGCGCTTTTCCAGGAACACGCTGCGGACATCCGCTCCGCCGCCATGGTGCCACTGGAGTACCAGGGTCGTATCGGCCTGCTGGCCATCGGCAGCAAGAGCGCCATGCATTTTCGCAGCTCCCTGGGCACTCTGTTCATCACCCACATTGGCCAGGTTCTCAGCCGCCGCCTCTACGAAGTGGTACGCCAATACCCGCATCAGGCCGCGATGAAATCAATGAATAGTGAATAATTCATAATGAATCATGAAAAGAACGCCTCTTCAGACGTTACTGATTCTTCATTATTCATTATCAATGCGTTCCTGGAACATCTCTCCAGCGAACGCCGCCTCTCCACCCATACCGTGATCAATTACCAGCGCGACCTGACCCTGGCGGCTCAGGTATTCGGGCGGCGTGACTGGGCCAGCCTGACCGTGCATGACATCCGCAGTCTGGTGGCCACCCTGCACCGCCAGGGAAAAAGCGGCAAAACCATTCAGCGCTGCCTGTCCACCCTGCGCACCTTTTACCGTTACCTGATGCGCGAAGGCCTGGCCCGGGATAATCCGGCCGTGGACGTGCGTGCGCCCAAAAGCGGCAAGCGCCTGCCCAAGGCACTGGATGCGGATCAGGTCAGCCAGTTGCTGGACGCCGGCCAGGCCAGCAGCGAACCGCTGGCCGTGCGTGACCAGGCGATGATGGAAATGCTCTATGCCTGCGGCCTGCGTCTGGCGGAACTGCTCAGCCTCGACCTGGACAGCATCGACATGCGTGCCGCCCAGCTGATGGTCACCGGCAAGGGCAACAAGACCCGCCTGCTGCCGGTGGGCGGCCCGGCGCTCAAGGCCCTTGGCCGCTGGCTGAAAGTCCGCGCCCTGCTGGTCAAGGACCCGGACCAGACAGCGCTGTTCGTCAGCCGCAACGGCCGTCGCCTGTCGCCGTCCAGCGTGCAACAGCGGCTAAGGCGCGCCGCCCTGGAGCGCGGCCTGAGTGACCACCTGCACCCGCACAAACTGCGTCACTCCTTTGCCACCCACCTGCTGGAATCCTCCGGCGACCTGCGTGCCGTGCAGGAACTGCTCGGCCACGCGGACCTGGCCACCACCCAGGTCTATACCCACCTGGATTTCCAGCATCTGGCGCAGGTCTATGACGGCGCCCACCCCCGTGCCCAGCGTCGCCGGGACGACGAGGAACCGAACGACGGCTGAACGGGTACCCTCCGGGCCGGCATTACCGTTAAACTGGGCAGTCCGTGCCCCAGGCAGCCGCCGAAGATGCCCCCATGAGCACCCTGAAACTGATTACCTTCGATCTCGACAACACCCTGTGGCCGGTGGACGAAGTGATCCGCCAGGCGGAGAAGGTGTGTAGCGAATGGATCGCCGAACGTCACCCGGAAGTGGCCCATTCCCTGACCGCCAGCCGCATCCGCGACCTGCGCACCGCCCTGATCCGGGAAAAACCCCACTACCTCAACAACCTTACCGCCCTGCGCCGTGACGCCATGGCCCGCGCCTTCGAGCAGGCCGGCTACAGCCAGCGCGAGGCCGGCCGGATCGCCGATGACGCCTTTGTGGTGTTCCACGAAGCGCGCAACCGGGTGACCTTTTTTCCCGGCGCCCTGGAGGTGCTGGAAACCCTGGCCGACAGCTACCAGCTGGGCGCCCTGACCAACGGCAATGCGGACCTGAAGCAGATCGGTATCGCCGACCTGTTCGCGTTCCATCACTCCGCGGAAACCGTGGGCAAGCGCAAACCGGCCCCGGACATGTTCCTGGCGGCGCTGCGCTGTGCCGGCGTGCAAGCCAGCCAGGCCATGCATGTGGGCGACCACCCCCAGGAAGACGTGCAGGCGGCCCGTGACCATGGCTGGCACGCGGTCTGGGCCAACCTGATCGACCTGGAATGGCCGGTTGAACTGGAACGCCCCCGTCACCATATTCATAACCTTCACGAACTGACTGACCTGGTACCCCTCTTCGATGACTAAACGCACACAGCTGGCCGGCTTACTGGACGATCTGCAAACCGAACTGGACCAGCAGGGTCTGTGGGAAAGCATGCCGCCCGCCCCCAGCGCCTTTGACAGCCAGACGCCCTTCTTTGCCGACACCATGGCTTTCACCCAGTGGCTGCAATGGGTGTTCATCGCCCGCTTCCGCGCCATCCTGGATGCGCAGCATCCGCTGCCGGGCCAGTGCGATGTGGCGCCCATGGCCGAAGAAGCCCTCAAGGAAATGGACCAGGAAACCACCCAGATCATCGCCCTGCTCAAACAGTTCGACGATCATTTCTAGGGCCTGCTCACAACACCAGGGAAGAGTCTGTATCCCTGCCTTGCCGAAAATGTAGACAGCGCGTATACAGGTAACACCGCTATTACAGGAGTGCCCCATGGCAAGGCCCGCCCCGCTTCCCGAGCACACCCCGGCGCATGCCCGCGGCTTTGCGAATCTGGATATCGAGACCAGCCTGAATATTGCTCCGCAACAGATTCGCGGGCGTATTCCCGACAGTGTGCGCGGCACCTTTTTCCGTATTGGTCCGGGCCGTAACCAGCTGGGTGGCGAACAGTTCGGCCACTGGTTCGATGGCGACGGCATGATGCACGCCATGACCTTCAGCCAGAATGGCGCCTGGTACCGCAACCGTTATGTGCGCACCCCCAAGTACAACCGGGAAACCGCCGCCGGCAAAATCCGTTGCCGCAGCTTCGGCCACAATGCCCCCGGCGGCATGCTCGCCAATGCCGGCCGACCACCGGCCAACGCCGCCAATACCAGCCTGGCCTGGCACGGTGACCGTCTGCTGGCACTCTGGGAAGGCGGGCGCCCCTGGCAGCTTGACCCGGGCGACCTGTCGACCCTGGGGGAGTGCGATTTCGCCGGCGGTTTACGTCCGTTCGAACCGTTCAGCGCCCATGGTCATCACCACCCGGACAACGGCTGCTACTACAACCACGGCATCAGCGTGGGCCGACGCGGGCCACAGATAAACCTCTACGAAATCGGCGCCAACGGACGCATGAAACGGCGCCGCCGCCTGCCGATTTCGCGGCTGGCGTTTTTACATGGTTCCGCCCTGTCACGTCGCTACTGGTTGTTCCTGGAACAGCCGCTGGCAATGAAGGGCATCGGCCAGATGTTGCTGGGCCGGCGCACGGTGGACCAGTGCATGCGCTTCGATCCCCGCTGGGGCATGCGGGCCCTGGTGGTGGACCTGGAAACCCTGACCCTGGCCCATACCTTTGAGCTGGATCCCTTTGTGGTCTTTCATTTCGGCAACTGCCGGCAAGAGGGGAATGAACTGGTGGTGGAACTGGTGCGCTTCGACGATTTTTCCGTCAACACCGCCCTGCGGAATATCTTCACCTATCACCAGGACGAAGCCGGCGAACCCTGCCAGCTGCGGCTGAACCTGAAAACCGGCGGCCACGTTCTGCAGGCGCTGCCCTGCCTGGCCGGTTGCGAATTTCCCCAGTACGACCTGCGCTATACCGGCCGGTCCAGCCGCTTTCTCTACAGCACGGCCCTGGCCGACCATGGCGGTTTCTTCAATGCCATTCAGCGCCAGGACACCGAAAGCGGCAAGGTTGCCCTGCATACACTGGGGCCGGGGCGATTTGCCTCAGAGGCTGTGTTCGTGCCGGAAGGGGAGCGGGAAGGCGATGGCTATCTGTGTGCCGCCATTTATGATGCCAACCAGCACCGCAGTGAGGTGGTATTGCTGGATGCCCGCAGTGACCAGCTGGAAGAGGTGGCCGCAGTGCCGCTGCCCCACCATATCCCCCATGGCTTTCACTGCGGCTGGGTGGGCCGGGAACGATTGGCGTTTTAAGCAGGGCCTAACAGCCCTAACACTGCCGGATGACACTGTTGCCCAGCAGGGTACGCCAGCGTGCTTCATCCTCGTCACCGGCGGACAGGGTCCACAACCACTCGCCCTTTTCATCCAGCGCTTCCAGCGCCGTCAGCACCTGCCCGTCACCGGGTTTGCGCAATCGCCACAGGCTGCCCACCCGCGCCATGTCCAGGGAAACCAGGGCACCATTGTGGGCCAGGTGGCAATGGTTGCCCTGCCAGCGCGGCGCTGACCAGGGGGCGCTCATACACAGGCGCACACCGCGGTTGCCCACGCACAGGGTGGTGGCGGTATCACTGTCGGCGGCACTGGCCAGCACCGCCGGCAGGGTTTCCGGGCGTAACGGACAGGCAAAGCTGTCACGCACGGCGCGATAAAGGTGAGCGCGGCGATTGCCATAACGCATCAGCAGACGGGAAAAACTGTCCTCGTCATCACTGCGCGTCCAGTCGCGCTCCAGCTCGGTCAGGGAGTCCAGGCCGCGCCCCTGGCGCCGGTCGACATCGCCGGGGAAGCACAGGCGTTGCTGGTCCGGATGCAGCATGGCACAGACCAGCTCTTCAAAGGCCAGGCCACCACTGCCCGGCGCCACCGCCATCTGTTGCAGGGCATCGCCATGGCGGTCAAAAAACAGCAGGCTGCGAGCCGGCAAGTCGCCCACCGGTTCCAGCACCGCCAGCACCGAATGCCAGTGGTCAACCTGCAGACTCTGGCGCAGCCGGCACCGTTGCCCCACGGCTTCCAGCCACCATTCACCATCATGGAGCACCGGGTAATGCATGTTCTGCGACACCCGCGAACCAGCGCTGAACGTGGTCACCACCAGATTACCGAGCCGGTAAAGCGCCTTGAGAATCGCGAGCGGCTCTTCCTGCAGCCGCAACACCCGGTCGCCGAGTGCCCCGCCACACTGGCGGAACAGGGAAGGGGACGCCGCCACAGGCCAGCTTGTCACTGACATGTTTCCTCCAGACACCGGACCCATGAGATCCGGCAAATATTAAGTGTGGGCAGCTGGCGGCGGCTGGCCTGCCCACGTCAGGGAAGTGGAAAGTTACTTGGTCAGGATCAGACGATTATTGGAAGTACGACGCAGCAGATAGCGCTCACCGGCATGCTCGATCCAGAGCTTGCCCTGATGATTGAGCAACAACTGGCTGGCCACCAGGCTGTCCGGGGTAATGGCAACACGGCGAACACTGTCACTGACGGTTTTTTTCGGCTGGGTCATGGGTGGCCTCCATTCTCTATTTGAGAATAATTATCATTAATATTTTTCAGTCGTCAATGCCTGTCGCGATTTTTTCTCGCCCGTGATCACCGTTTCACCACAGGCGCTGCAAAAAACACTCATAAAAATTGCAAAACCCACGCCCTGCCCCTATCGAAAGCCCCCGGTCATCGCGCTAGACTGAAACCATGAATATCGCAATGGCACCGCAGATGACTGACTCACCCCAGGAACGACTGGCCGCCATTCTCGACAGCCACCAGCCCCGTTCGGTGCTGGCCATCAGCCTTAACCCCATCCCCGTGGTTGAACACTGGTGCAAGGACCATGATTGCACTCTGACCACCATTGCCGAGCAGGATCCCTTCAAGGCACTCAACCAGGTGGAGCGGGTGGATATGGCGGTGATCGCCGACCAGCTCGAATACATGAGCCACCGCGACGGCGAGGCCCTGCTGGGCCTGCTGCGCAACCTGCACACCGATTCACTGGTGGCGGTGTACCAGCCGCAGCTGGCGCCGCAGCGGTTACGCTGGCCGAGCAATGGTTTTCTGGCACTGGGCTGCCGGGAACAGGGTCACTTCGCCGAGAACGGCCGCAGCCTGGACATGTACAGCTACGACCTGGACAACTACAACTTCGAGCGCAGCTGGAACAATCCTCGCTTCTGGGCCAACCCGGAGAACTGGGGCAAATACTGGTGGTGAGACCCGCTCCGGCGGGTTGCAGACCCGGGCTAGTCAAGGACGCGCCCTTATCGTAAGGTGCGCCCTCTGCCCTGCCGTGACATATCACCATGATCGGACAACGTCTTCGCGAAATTCTTTACTTCTGGTGGCGCCACCTGCCGGCGCTGTTTCTTGTCAGTGCGCCCTTCGCCCTGCTCAATCAGGTCATTCAGATGTTGATGGGCCCGGTGATGGTGATCAACCAGGGCGACCTGTCCGGCCTTAACGTGTCCACGGCGTTGGTGATCCTGCTGATGCAACCGCTGGCCGGCGGTGTGCTGGTGGTGCAACTGGCATCCATCCAGGGCGGCAAGGGTCGCGGCCTACTCGCTTGCCTGCTGCCGGCTGTGCAGCATTATCCACAGCTGATGCTTGCCTATCTGCTGATGGGCGTGGCGGTCTCTCTGGGCTGGCTGGCGCTGTTCTTCCCGGCCCTGTGGGTCTATGCGCGACTGTGCTTTGCGCCCTACCAGATCCTGCTTCGCAACCGCTCGCCACTGGATGCCCTGCGCGACGCCTTTACTCTGTCGCAATCCCAGCAGTGGGTCATCGTGCTGGTCCTGGTGATGGTGTTCTGCAGCATGTATCTGGTCAGTGCCGCCCTGACCAGCCTGTGCATTACCCTGCTCGGAGACAACGCCGGCAGCCAGTTGCTGGCCACCCTGCCCGCCGCCCTGTTCGGTACAGCATTGAATGTGGCCGTTTTTCGCTTCTGGATGCTCGCCGGCGGTCAATCCACGGATCCATCCAGCGGACAATGACACTGTGGATGCTGCCGGTTTGATGGCATACTGAAACCTGCGTACACGAGGTTTTTTTATTGTCTGTCAGGGGGAATACCGTGCCGCAACACAGCATGCATCTCAGCTGGACCGCCCATGGCGATCAGGGCCATTACCTGTGGCACCTGCCCGACGGCAATGAAGTCCGGGTGGTGGATGGCCACAACGGCCATCAGGAATTCATGGAGCCGGAAGAAGCCTTCCTGGCGGCCATTGCCAGCTGCCACCTGCTGTCATTTCTCACCGAGAGCGCCCGCGAGGGCCTGTCCGTGGCCAGCTACGATGACGACCCGCTGGCGGTGCTGGGGCAGAACGACCAGGCGCGCATCTTCGTCAAGCAAGTCACCCTCCAGCCGCTGGTGACCTTCAACGGCAAACAACCGGACGCCGGCACCATCCAGGCGCTGCATCAGCGGGCCCATGAAAAGTGCTTTATCGCCCAGTCGGTGAAGAGTGAGGTAATTATCGAGCCGAGGGGCTGACAAGCAGCCTCTCGGTGTTTATTGGCGCTGGTACACCACGAAGGAATAATCGTAGGGATTGGGCCCCTGCGCGGCGAAGTCTTCCCTGGCAATTTCCGTCCACTGATCGGTGTCATACTCGGGAAAGTAGGTATCGCCCTCCACCTGGGCATGCACTTCGGTGAGGTAGAGACGGTCCGCGCTCGGCAGGGCCAGCTTGTAAATCTCCGCCCCGCCCATGATCACCGCCTCTTCCTGGCCATCAATGAACGCCACGTTCTCTGCCAGGCGAATCGCCTCGTCCAGTGTCGCCACCACTTTGGCGCCCTCGGCCTGATAATCCGGCTGGCGGGTAATAACGATATTGGTGCGCCCCGGCAACGGCCCCTTGAGCGATTCCCAGGTCTTGCGCCCCATGATCACCGGCTTGCCGAAGGTCACCTGCTTGAAGTACTTGAGGTCATTGGGCAGGTACCAGGGCAGTTTGTTGTCGCGACCGATCACATCATTGCTGGCCTTGGCGACCATCATGGCAAGTCGAATGGGCATAGTGAAATCCGTCTGACGTCCGACGCCCGACGTCTGATGTCGGACGCGAAGGTTTTAGTCGTCTGACGTCAGACTTCCGACGTCAGACCCGACTTAGATCGCCACCGGCGCCTTGATATGGGCGTGGGGCTCATAGTTGCTCAGGGTGAAATCCTCGAAGGTAAAGGCAAACAGGTCCTTCACCTGGGGATTAAGCGTCATGGTCGGCAGGGCACGGGGCGCCCGGGCCAGCTGGGTATCGGCCTGCTCCAGATGATTGGAATACAGGTGCGCATCACCCAGAGTGTGCACGAAATCCCCCGGTTGCAGGCCACACACCTGGGCCATCATCAGCGTCAACAGGGCATAGGAGGCGATATTGAAGGGCACACCCAGGAAGATATCGCCGCTGCGCTGATAGAGCTGACAACTGAGCTTGCCATCGGCCACGTAGAACTGGAACAGGCAATGACAGGGCGGCAGCGCCTGTTTGCCGGCGGCAGCATTGGCCTCTGGGGAAATGCTCGGGTCCGGCAATACCGCCGGGTTCCAGGCACTGACCACCAGGCGGCGGGAATCCGGGTTGCGCTTGATCTCCGCCAGCACCTGGCTGATCTGGTCGATCACCTCGCCATTGGGGGCTTTCCAGCTGCGCCACTGTTCGCCGTACACCGGGCCCAGCTCGCCTTCCGGCGTGGCCCACTCATCCCAGATGGAAACGCCGTTTTCCTTCAGATAGCGGATATTGGTTTCGCCGGACAGGAACCACAGCAGCTCGTGGATAATGGAGCGCAGGTGCAGTTTCTTGGTGGTCAACATGGGAAAGCCGGCGCTCAGGTCATAACGCATCTGATAGCCGAACACCGCATAGGTGCCGGTGCCGGTACGGTCTTCCTTGAAGGTGCCGTGCTCGCGCACATGACGCAGCAGATCCAGATATTGTTTCATGCGGTCGCTCCCGGTTGATGGCGACGGTAGGCCCAGATCACCATGGCCGTACCGATAACCACCATGGGCGCGCTGAGCAGCATCCCCTCGGTGAGCCAGCCACCATGCAGGTAGCCGATCTGCACATCCGGGGTACGGAAGAATTCACAGGTGATCCGGCCCAGCCCGTAACCGACACCGAACAGGCCGGTTACCGCCCCGGCCGGCCGCGGCCTGGCCGAATAGAACCACAGCACCAGAAACAGCACCACACCCTCCAGCGCAAACTCGTACAGCTGGGACGGGTGGCGAGGCACCTGCATGGGATCGGTGGGGAAAATCATCGCCCAGGGCACATTGGACGGGTGCCCCCACAACTCCGCGTTCATGAAGTTGCCCAGCCGCCCGGCGGCCAGACCGATGGGCACCATTGGCACCATGAAGTCGGCCACATCGAAGTAGCGTTTGCCGGTCTTGCGGGCAAACAGGCCGAAGGCCACCAGCACACCGATGGCCCCGCCATGGAAACTCATGCCGCCGGTCCACACCTCGAACAGCCACACCGGATCAGCGAGGAATTTGTCGAAGTTATAGAACAGCACATAACCAAGGCGACCGCCCAGGATCACCCCCATGGCGCCATAGAACACCAGATCGCCAACCTGCTCCCGGGTCCAGCCGGAGTTGGGCTTGTCGGCCCGGCGGTTGCCCAGCCACCAGGCGGCGGCAAAGCCGACCATGTACATCAGCCCGTACCAGTGGACCTTGAGCGGGCCAAGGGAAACGGCAACCGGGTCAATCTGCGGATACGTGATCATGCGTTTTTCACCCCAGGGCCAGCTTCAGGCCCAAAATAAACAGCACCAGCGCGAATACCTTCTTGAGCGTGGCCGACGGCAAACGGTGACTGAGCCGGGCACTGACACGCGCCATGGGAAAACTGGTGAGCACTATACCGGCTGTCGCCGGCAGATACACATACCCGAGAGCACCGTCGGGCAGGTTGTGCTGATGCCAGCCGGCCACCGCAAAGGCCACCGTACCGGACAGGGCAATCGGCAACCCGCAGGCGGCGGAAATGGCCACTGCCTGCTGCATCTTCAGGCGGCACCAGGTCAAAAAGGGGACCGTCAGCGAGCCGCCACCGATGCCGAACAGGGCCGAGCCGGTGCCGATAAAGAGCCCGGCCAGCCCCAGCCCCATGGCTCCCGGCACGCGCTCCGGGGCTCGCTCATCCACCTGGCGACGCCCCACCAGCAACATCTGAAGGGCCACCAGCATGGCAAAGATACCGAACAGCCGGGTCAACAACGCCCCCTTCATCCAATCAGCGATAAAGGCGCCAGCAAAGGCCCCCAGCACGATACCGGCGGCCAGCCGCCAGACCACCGGCCAGCGTACGTAGCCGGCCCGGTGATGGGTGCGCACGGCACTGATGGAGGTAACGATAATGGTGCTCAGGGAGGTGGCCACCGCCATCTTGGCAACCAGATCCGGCGGAAAATCCAGACCGTGGAACAGGAAGATCAACGCCGGCACGATCACCACACCACCGCCGAGCCCCAGGGCCCCGGCCAGCATGCCGGCGGCCACGCCCACCACCAGACAGATCAGGAATAAATGCAGCATCGGCTGCTCCTCGCAAACAGGACCGGTATGCTAGCACGGCTCATAGAAGACGCCAGGAGCGCGCCATGCCCATTCGGCACTGCGGGCTTCCACGACAATCCCTGGACACAGGAAAGCGACAGATGTGCATCGTTCTTTTCGACTGGCAACCCGGCTCGCCAACGCCGTTGCGGCTGGCCGCCAACCGGGATGAATTCCATGCCCGCCCTGCCGAACCGGCGCGCTGGCGTGGCGATATCTTCTGCGGCCTGGACCTGAGCGCCGGCGGTACCTGGCTGGGCATTCACCGGGACGGGCGCATGGCGGTGGTCACCAACTTCCGCGAACCCATTGCCGAGCGTCAAGCCGGCGAGCGCTCCCGTGGTCAGCTGCCGCTGGCCTTCCTGCAGGGCCATGAGGGTCCGCGGGACTTCTGTCTGGCCCTGGCCGAACAGCAGCACCACTACGGTGCCTTCAATCTGCTGGTCGGTGACCGGCATCAGCTCTGGTATCTGGGCAATCGCGGCGCCGCTCCCCGGGCGGTAGCGCCGGGCCTGCACGGCCTGTGTAATGGCCTGCTGGATGATCCCTGGCCCAAGGTGGAACGGGGCAAGCAACGGCTGCGCGATACCCTGGTCGGCCCCCATGATCTGGCCGATCTGCTGGCCGTGGTGGAAGACCCCTACCAGCCGGATGACGCTCACCTGCCGGATACCGGGGTGGGGCTGGAGCTGGAGCGGCTGGTGGCACCGATCTTTATCCAGTCCCCCCAATACGGCACCCGGGCCAGCTCGGCGGTGATCATCGGCAGCCAGGGTCAGCCACGCATGCGTGAGCAGGGCTGGAGCCCGGAGGGACAGCCGCTGGGCGCCCCCTGCGACAGCGAGGGTTAGCCGCCCGCCGGCGCCATCATCACGCCAGCGTAGAAGCGCACCATGGTCGCCAACTGGTCGCGGGCCAGGCGCTCGTCACGGCCGTGGAAACGGTGCAGGTCTTGCTGCCCGAGTCGCACCGGCATAAAGCGGAAAATCTGCTCGGAGAGCCCCTGATAGTGGCGCGAATCCGTGCCGGCCACCAGCAGATAGGGCGCCACCACCGGGCTGGCGTCCTCGACTTTCAGTGTGGTGCGGATCAGGCCTGCCAGGCGCTGCCATTGCGGTGACGGCACCGCGGACACCGCCGAGGGGTTGGAGCGAAAATCCTGATAAATGCTCACATCGATGGTGGCCGGCAGGCGCCGCTTCAGATCCGCCAGCAGCGTGTCCACATCATCGCCCGGCGCCAGGCGGAAGTTGACCAGGGCACTGGCCTGGGCGGGAATCACGTTGTCCTTGACCCCGGCCTTGAACACGGTGGGCGCCGAGGTGGTACGCACCAGCGCATTGGTGGCCGGCTTGCCTTCCAGCTGGCGGCGCACCAGTGATTTGAACAACCACAGGTTGCTGAGCACCAGGCGCTTGCCAAAGCCCTGATAGGGGGCAATGGATTCCAGCATCTGCCAGGTCGGCCCGGACAGGTGCGCCGGGCGCGGGTAGGCCTGCAAATCGGCCACCGCGGCGGCCAGATCCCCCACTGCGGTATGGGCCGGTGGCCGGGAGGAATGGCCCGCCTCGCCATGGGCCACCAGCTTCATGGTCACATAGCCCTTCTCGGCAATGCCGACCACCGCCACCGATTGCCTGATCCCCAGCATGGCACCGGGCAGCACCATGCCGCCCTCATCGAGCACCATGGCGAAATGCAGCCCCTGTTTTTTCAGTGCCGCGGCGATCCTGGCCGCCCCCTGATTACCTCCGATCTCCTCATCGGCCCCCAGCGCCAGGTAGATGTCACAGGGCGGCGTCTGCCCGGCGGCCAGCAGTGCCTCGCTGGCCTCCAGAATGCCCATCAGACTGCCCTTGTCATCCAGGGCACCACGGCCCCAGACAAAGTCGTCATCCAGCACGCCGGCAAAGGCCGGCTGCTGCCACTGGTCGGGCTCGGACACCGGCACCACGTCCTGGTGCGCCAGTAACAGCGTGGGGGCACAGTCATGGCCACTGCGCCAGTGCAGCAGCACACTGTTGCCAAAGAAACGGGGAGACAGGGTCTGCCAGGTACGCGGAAAACTGTCGGCCAGAAAACCGTGAAAGGCCTTGAAGGCCGCCGGGTTGTCGGCGGTGGTGGGGAAACGCAGGGCCGCCGCCAGCCGCCGGGCCAGGGCATCGCTGTCCAGCGCCAATGCCGGTGGCGTGACCGCCGGATAATCCGGCGCCGTCACCCGGAGGGTGCGCACCACCAGTACCGCCACCAGCACCAGCAGTGCCAGGGCCGCCAGTATCAGTGCTCGCTTCATGACTCCCCCAATATCGTGAGCAGGTTCTTATTAGCAGGCTGTTAAATGTTCTTGCGGTGGCGCAGCAGATCGCTGAGGCCGGCCTTTTCCAGTTGCAGGTCCACGTAGGAGGCAATCACTTCGCCGTTGTCCATGGCCAGCACTTCGTTGAGCAGCTTGCGGATGAAACTGACCTTCACCTGCCGCACCGCCGCCTTGACCTTGAGCAGGTTGGAGGCATTCATGGACAGCACGTTGTAGCCCATGGCCATCAGCAGCAGGGCGGAACCCGGCTCACCGGCCATCTCGCCACACACGGACACCGTCTTGCCCTCTTCGTGGGCCTGCTCCACCACGTGCAGCAGGGCATGCAGCACCGCCGGATGATAGGAGTTGTAGAGGTCGGCCACCTGGCGGTTGTTGCGATCCACCGCCAGCAGATACTGGGTCAGGTCATTGGTACCCACGGACAGGAAATCCACCCGCTGGGCCAGCGCCCGGGCCTGGTACACCGACGCCGGCACCTCGATCATCACGCCCACCGGCGGCATGGCTACCTCCAGCCCCTCGTCACGCACTTCCAGCCAGGCGCGATGAATCAGGTGCTGGGCTTCCTCGGCCTCGAACACGCTGGTAACCATGGGCAGCATGATGCGCAGGTTATCCAGCCCTTCACTGGCCTTGAGCATGGCGCGAATCTGCACCATGAAGATTTCCGGGTGGTCCAGGGTCACGCGGATACCGCGCCAACCCAGAAACGGGTTTTCTTCCTCGATGGGGAAATAGGTCAGCGACTTGTCGCCGCCCACATCCAGCGTGCGCATGGTCACCGGGTGCGGCGCAAAGGCACTGAGCTGCTCACGGTAGATGACCCGCTGCTCTTCCTCCGAGGGAAAGCGGTCACGGACCATGAAGGGGATTTCCGTGCGGTACAGGCCCACGCCCTCGGCGCCCCGCTCCAGGGACCGGTTGATATCGGTCATCAGGCCGGTATTCACCTGTAGCTGAATGCGGGTGCCGTCGGCGGTTTCCGCAGGCTCATCGCGCAGTTTTTCCAGCCCGGCCTGCAGGCTGGCCTCCTCCGCGATGATCTCCTCGAACTGGTGTTTGAGTTCTGCGGAGGCATTGGCCACCACCCGGCCGCGGAAGCCATCGACGATGATCTCCTTGTCGTCCATCTGCTTGAGCGGCAGGTTCTGCACACCCACCACGGTGGGAATGCCCATGGCGCGGGCGACGATGGCCATGTGCGAGTTGCGCGAGCCACGGGTCGTGACAATGCCGCGCACCCGCTCACGGGGCACTTCCATGAGCATGGGCGCGGAAATGTCCTCGCCCAGCAGAATGCAGTCCTCCGGGAAAACAATATGCCGGCGGTTCTGGCTTTGCAGGTGGGCCAGCAGGCGGCGGCCCAGGTCCTTCACGTCGGCGGCCCGTTCGCGCAGGTAGGGATCATCCATCATTTCGAAATTGCGTACATGGGCGTCCACCACCATGCGCAACGCCCCCTGCACCCACTGCCCATCACGGATGTGGGCAATCACCTCCGCCGGCAGGGCGTGGCGGTCCAGCATGCGCAGGTAGACATCGAACAGCGCCTGCTCTTCGGTGCCCAGGGACTTGGCGGCCCGCTCGGCCAGATCACGCACCTCCTGGCGCACGCGCATCAGGGCATCATCCAGCAGGGCGATTTCCGCACTGATATCGGTGATCGGCCGGTCGGGCACGGAGGCCAGATCCGCCGCCGGGAACAACAGCACCCCGTGGCCGATGGCCGCCCCCGGGGAACCGGACAGCCCGTCATAGAAACTGGGTAGATCGGCACTGGCATCCATTTGCGCGAACAGCGCCCCGGAGGCATGGGCGTGGGCAATCACCGCTGACAGCTGGGCGGAAATGGTCACCAGGAAGGCTTCTTCACTCTGGTCAAAGCGCCGCACATCGCGCTGCTGCACCACCATGATGCCCAGCACCTGGCCGTGATGCATGACCGGCACACCGAGAAAGGCGTGGAAGGGGTCCTCACCGGTTTCCGCCAGATAATGGAACTTGGGGTGGGAGAAGGCATCTTCCAGGTTGATGGGCTCCTCACGCTGGCCGACCTGCCCGACCAGCCCCTCGGACAACCCCAGGCTGACATGACCCACGGCCTCGCGCTTGAGCCCCTCGGACGCCATCAGCACATAGCGCTGCTCTTCCTCATTGAGCAGGTAGATGGAGCACACCTCGGTGCCCATGGCATCGCGCACGCGCTTGGCCATCAGGTCCAGGGCACTGGGGATGTCCGCCGCGTTATTCACTTCCTGAACAATGCGACGCAGGATATCAAGCATCGGAGGTATCCTTCTTCAGGGCCGGGGCCAGCTCGCGCAGGGCCCGGGCATAGACGCCGCGCTTGAAGTGCACCACCTTGCGAATCGGGTACCAGTAATTGACCCAGCGCCAGTCCTTGAACTCCGGGCTGTCACTGGCAAACAGATCGATGGCTGCCTCGTCGGCCACCAGCCGCAGCAAAAACCACTTCTGGCGCTGGCCAATGCAATAGGGCCGGTTGCGGCGCCGGCGCAGAAAACGGTGTGGCAGCCGGTAGGTCAGCCAGCCTTCGGTGCTGGCCACGATTTCCACATGCTCGGCGCGCAGGCCAACCTCCTCTTCCAGCTCGCGGAACAGGGTCTGCTCCGGTGTTTCTCCGGGCATCATGCCGCCCTGGGGAAACTGCCAGGCATCCCGGTTGCCCATCCTGCGCCCCCAGAAAACCCGGCCATCCTGGCCGGCAATAATGATTCCCACATTCAGCCGGAATCCCTTGTCGTCGATAATGCCTGTCATGTGTGCTCTTTACGGTGGGAACCGCCGGCGAAACCGCCCCGGAACCGGAATGTCATGCAATCATGCATAAATACTGCCATATCCCATGAAAGGTTGCCTATGCAATCAATCCGCCGCAAAGCAAAGGCACCACGCCCACGGCCGTCCGTGACAGTAGGCGTCCCGCGCCGCTTCGCATACACTGTGCCGGCAACAAGGAGAGGCCATGACGCTCGCAATTTTTGACCTGGACAACACCCTCATCGCCACCGATTCCGACCACCTCTGGGGCGACTGGCTGGTGGAAAAGAACATCGTCGACCCGCAGCTGTACAAGGAAACCAACGATCAGTTCTACCGGGACTATCAGGACGGTCGGCTGGATATCATGGCTTACCTGCGCTTTGCCCTGAAGGTGCTGGCCGAGAACGACATGGCCCAGCTGCATCACTGGCGCGAACAGTTCCTGGCGGAAAAGCTCGACGAGATGTGGCTGCCCAGGGCCGAGGCCCTGTTACAGAAGCACCGCGACCAGGGCCATACCCTGATGATCATCACCGCCACCAATGATTTCGTCACCGCACCGCTGGCGGACCGGCTGGGCGTCGACCACCTGATCGCCACCGTGGCCGAGCGCCGGGGTGAGCAATACACCGGCAATGTGGCCGGCACCCCCAGCTACCGGGAAGGCAAGGTGGAGCGGCTCAACCAGTGGCTGGACGACAATGATGAAACCCTGGCCGGCAGCTGGTTCTACAGCGACTCGCACAATGATCTGCCGCTGCTGAAGATTGTCGACCACCCGGTGGCCGTGGACCCGGATGCCACCCTGGAGCGCCATGCCCTGGAACAGGGCTGGCCGATTCTTTCCCTGCGAGACCCGGATTGAGCATGCGTTTTTTCCCCGTACTGCTGCTGGCCCTGACGCTGGTCGCCTGCGACAACAACAGCCCGCCGCCGGCGCAACCGGATAGCCCACCCACCGCCACGCCACGGGCCATCAAGACCGATGCCTGGCAAAAGGCCGGCGACCAGCGACTGGCCGACGCCGCCAACCACTGGCAAAGCGCCATGGCGGCCTTCCAGGCCGGCCCGGATCAGGCACGACTGGACAGCCTGCGCCAGGCCGCCCGGCAGTGGTACGCCAGCGTCAGCCAGGCGTATCTGCTGCTGGCCAGCCGCGCCTGTGCCAGCGAGCAGCAGGACCGTCTCGACCGGGTGGATAGCTGGCCGCTCTACCCCGGCTACCTGGACGCCCTGCCACAATGGCCGGATTCCGGCCTGATCAATGATCCCACCCTGGCCCTCACCGCTGACAGCCTGCGCAACCAGCACGGCGCCACCGATGACGGCGAAGCCAGCCTGGGCTTTGCCGCCCTGTTCGTGGTGCTGGAGGGCCCCGGCGACGATCTCAAGCCGCTCAAGGCCTATACCGGCAAGGCCGACAGCCCTGACCGCCGCCGCCAGTACCTGGCGCTGGTCGGCACGCAACTGCAGCAGGATATCCAGGCCCTGGATGTGCGCCCACTCACCGACCGCAACCTGGCCTGCGGCCTGCAACGCACCCTGGACCAGCACCACCGCCTGCAACAGTGGCAGAACAATCATGACAACGACGAAAACCTGGCCGTGCCCGCCGCCACGGTGGCGATTCAGGGCAAGCAGCTGATCAACACCGTGAGCACGCTGCCCGATGCCATCGTCAACCAGTGGCAACAGACCCGACCGGGCCTGGCCGACGCCATCAAGGCCAGTGACGCCGAGGACTGGAGCGCCCTGGATGACTGGCTGAATCCGCCGGTGGACAGCGACTGAGTCCGGCGGCTTTCATGAGCGATAAAAAAGCCCGTGACGTATTCCGCCACGGGCTTTTTTTCGGGCGTCCCTGCCCGTTTCCGGTCCGGCCTCGCCGGATCAGAAGTTGTAGCGACCGAACACGCCGAAGGTGTCGCGGTCATCGCCGACGATGACGCGGGCACCCAGGTCCACCACCGGGGTCACTTTCACCAGACCCTGACCGTAGACACCCAGATCACCGTCATAGATATCCTGGTAGGTCAGACCACCGGACAGCTCCAGCTTGTCGGTGGTGGCATGGCGGACACCGGCACGCAGCTCGTAGCCGAGCTCGTCATCGGAACCGCCCGGATCGAAGTCGTGATCGTCATAGATGATGTCGGCGCTGCCGACCAGATCCAGGCCACGCTGCAGCGGGGTGTGGAAGCCCAGGCCGCCATAGATCTGATTACCGTCCAGATCGCCGTAACGGTAATCACCATCATAGAAATTCAGGCCGCCACGCAGGAACAGATGCTCGTCCAGGGCAAAGGCCCCTTCGCCGGTGATGGCATCGATGTCCTGACCGTCATCCAGGTCCCAGCGGTCGTAGGCCAGCTGGCCATAGGTGTAGGAGAAGCCGTTATCACGAACCGGCGCGGTGCGCTGCTCGGCGAAGGCCGCCGGGCTGCTGACCGCGATGGCAATGGCTGAGGTGAGTATCGTTTTTTTCAGCATAAGGGAAATCCTCACTGATCCAGAAAGTGGCGTTATCTTGCCTCAACTGGGAACGTCATTTCCGTGTAACAGTTCCTTTATAATCAGGGTTTTATAAAAATTTTCATTGTCGGCTTGCCCGCTTGACCCAAGGGTTACCCCCAGGTTTGATAATGATGGTATGAACGAGGAAACCACCATGTCCGAGCATACCTTTGCCATTCAGGGTGCCTCCTGCCAGGGCTGCGCCGGCAAGATCCGCCGCGCACTGGAAACCGTGGAGGGGGTCGAGCAGGTCCAGGTCGATCTGGACACCCAACGGGTGACCATCAGCGGCGAGGCCAACCCCGACGCCCTGCAGGCCGCCCTGCAAGAAAGCGGCTATGCCGCAGATCCGCCCGCCACCGCAACACCGTCAGCGCACAGCAGTAAAGCGCCGGCGGCAGACGCCAGCGAACAGCAACTGAGCATTAGCGGCGCCACCTGCGCCTCCTGTGTCAGCAGCATTGAAAAAGCCCTTCGCCATACCCCCGGCGTCACCGATGCCAGCATGAACCTGGCCGACCGCAGCGCCCGGGTACAGGGCAGTGCCTCCCTGGACAGCCTGATCCGGGCGGTGGAAAACGCCGGCTACGGGGCCAGTGCCATGCACGGGGACCCGCAGCAACACCGCCAGCATCAGCGCCAGCAACAACAGGCTCATTACCGCCAGCTGCTGGGGCATACCGCGCTGGGGATCGGCGTGGGCGGACCCCTGATGGCCTGGGGCCTGCTGGGCGGCGACATGGCCGTCACCGATCAGAGCCGCTGGGCCTGGCTGGCGGTGGGGCTGGTCTGCCTGGCCGTGCTGCTGGTGGCCGGGCGGCATTTTTACATCAGCGCCTGGAAAGCCTTTCGCCACCATAACGCCAACATGGATACGCTGGTGGCGCTGGGTACCGGCGCCGCCTGGCTCTATTCCATGGCGGTGGTGCTGTTTCCCCAGACCCTGCCGGTCAGTGCCCGGCACGTCTACTTTGAAGCCAGCGCCATGATCATCGGCCTGATCAACCTGGGCCAGGCCCTGGAAGTGCGCGCCCGCGGCAAGACCAGCCAGGCGGTGGAGCGGCTGCTCGACCTGGGCGCCAAAACCGCCCGCGTGATCCGTGATGGCGAGGAACAGGACCTGCCGGTGGAGCAGGTACGCACCGGTGACACCCTGCGCATCCGCCCCGGCGAGAAAGTGGCGGTGGATGGCCAGGTGCTGGAAGGCGACAGCCAGCTGGACGAGTCCATGCTCACCGGCGAACCCATGCCGGTGCGCAAGCACAGCGGCGACACCCTGCACGCCGGGACCCTCAACCAGAGCGGCACCCTGCTCTATCGGGCCACCGCCGTGGGCAAGGACACGGCCCTGGCACAGATTGTTGAACTGGTGAAAAAGGCCCAGGGCAGCAAGCCGTCCATCGGCCGCCTGGCGGACCGGATCTCCGCCGTGTTCGTGCCCACCATCATGCTGATCGCGGTGGCCGCGGCCCTGCTCTGGTACAACCTGGGCCCGGACCCGCGCCTGACACACATGCTGGTGGTCGCCACCAGCGTGCTGATCATTGCCTGCCCCTGCGCACTGGGCCTGGCCACCCCCATGTCGGTGATGGTCGGCGTCGGCAAGGCTGCCGAAGCCGGCATCCTGATCCGTGACGGTGAAGCCCTGCAGACCAGTGCGAAACTGGACACCATCGTGCTCGACAAGACCGGCACCATCACCGAAGGCAAACCGGCGGTCAGCGGCATTCTCTGCAGCGACGGTCAACAGGAAGACAGCCTGCTGGCGCTGGCCGCCGGGCTGGAGGCCGGCTCCGAACATCCGCTCGCCCACGCTATCCTCGACGCGGCCCGCGAGCGCTCGCTGACGCGCGCCAGGGTGACGGCTTTCCAGGCCCACAACGGCCTGGGCGTCAGCGCCCGGCAGGGAGAGCAGACCCTGCGCCTGGGGAATCGCCGCTGGCTGGAGGAACAGGGAATCGCGGTAAATCTGGACCTGTCCGCGCTCACCGACGCCGGCGCCACACCGCTGCTACTGGCCAGGGACCGGCAGCTACTGGGCGCCATCGGGGTAGCGGACCGCATCAAGCCGGATTCCGCCGAGGCCATCGCCCGACTGCGACAGGCCGGCCTGAAGGTGGTGATGATCACCGGCGACGTGGCCGCCAGCGCCCACGCCATTGCCCGCCAGGCCGGCGTGGATGAGGTCATGGCCGAGGTGTTGCCGGCGGACAAGGCCGACCGGGTCAAGGCCCTGCAGGCACAGGGCGCCACCGTGGCCATGGTCGGTGACGGCATCAATGACGCGCCGGCCCTGGCCCAGGCGGACGTGGGCTTTGCCATCGGCAGTGGCACGGACGTGGCCATCGAGTCCGCCGGTGTCACCCTGATGGGGGGCTCCCTGCACGGGGTTGCCGACGCCATTGCCATCTCCGCCGCCACCGTGCGCAACATCAAGCAGAACCTGTTTGGCGCCTTCGTCTACAACAGCCTGGGCGTTCCACTGGCCGCCGGGCTACTTTACCCCTTCACTGGCGCCTTGCTGAGCCCGGTGATTGCCGGTGCCGCCATGTCGCTAAGCTCGGTGACGGTGGTCAGTAACGCCAACCGGTTGCGGTGGTTCAACGCGCGAAAATCCCGGGGAGACACACCATGACATGGATCATCAATCTGGCCGGCCTGTTACTGATGGCCCTGATTGTCTGGTGGTTCTGGCTGGCCAGACGCGAGCCAGGCCAGCGTAGCGAGGACGGCGAATTCCATATTCGGGTGGCCGACGGCGTCTACGACCCGGCCACCCTGCACGCCCGGGTGGGGCAACCCCTGACCCTGTGGTTCCACCGGCAGGACCCGTCACCCTGCGCCGAGCAGGTGATTTTCCAGGGGCTGGATGTCAGCGCCTTTCTGGCCGTGGGCGAGCCAACCGCAGTCCGCCTGACACCCGGGCAAGCCGGCCGGTACCGCTTCACCTGCCAGATGCAGATGTACCAGGGCACTCTGATCGTGGATTGACCCGGCCCGGCCGCAACACTGCCTCCCAGGCATCCAATCTTCCCGGCAAGAGCCCCTCTCCCACCTACGGCAGAGGGGGGCTTAGTAAACGGCATTACAGCACTCTCTTTGGGAATCAATCTCTCCCACCTGAGTTATTGCACTTCATTCTCATTAGCATTAGTATCTGCCGCCACTGATCGATCAGATCGGGGCTCACCCTTGTGTTTGCTCAACCAGCCAAGCGTCACTGCCAGCCATTGAGCCGGTGAGATCGGGGATCGCCATGCCTGCCGGCCCGCCTTTCTGCCAGCCCGCAACCCGTGGCGTTTTTTATTACCATGCTTTCAACGGGAACGGACAATGACCTATATCACTCGTCGTAAACGGCCAGTGGCGCAGACCGCCCTGTGCCAGGGGGTTGGCCTGGGCACCGCCCTGCTCACCGGCCTGATGGCCTCCACCGCCGGCGCCGCCGAAGCGCAGAACAGCCAGGCCGACAGCAACGTGCTGACACCGATTTCGGTCAGCGCCACCACCACCAGTGATTACAAGAGCGACACCCTGTCCTCTTCCAAATTCGCCAAACCGGTAGCCGAAACGCCGCAGACCATTCAGATCATCAACAAGGATCTGATTCAGGACCAGGGCGCCACCACCCTGACCGAAGCCCTGCAGAACAGCGCTGGCGTGGGCACCTTCTACGCCGGCGAAAACGGCAACACCACCACCGGCGATTCGGTCTACATGCGCGGCTTCGACAGCTCCAGCTCCATCTTCGTGGATGGCGTACGCGACCTGGGCTCGGTGTCCCGCGACACCTTCAACCTGGAACAGATTGAAGTGATCAAGGGCCCGGCCGGCACCGACTACGGCCGCACCGCCCCCAGCGGTTCCATCAACCTGTCCACCAAGCAGGCCTTCATGGCCAACCGCAACAGCGGCTCGGTACAGGGCGGCACCGACGGCCAGAAACGCGCCACCCTGGACCTGAACCGCAAGCTCACCGACAACGTGGCCGGGCGACTCAACCTGATGGGCCAGGACAGCGACGTGGCCGGCCGGGACGAAGTGAACAACTCCCGCTGGGGCGTGGCACCGGCACTGACCATCGAGCTGGATGAACAGTCCCGCCTGTACCTGAACTACCTGCACGTCACCCAGAACAATGTTCCCGATGGCGGCGTTGCCACCGTGGGCCTGCCGGGCTACGCCACCCCGGACCCGGCCTACCCGCAGATCAGCAATGCCCCCAGGGTGGACACCAGCAACTTCTACGGCGTCGATTCCGACCATGACGACGTGGACGTGGACATGGCCACCGCCATTTTCGAATACGACATGAGCCCCACCACCCAGCTGCGCAACACCCTGCGCTGGGGCCGTACCGAGCAGGATTACATGCTCAGCGCCATCATGGCGGTCAACGCCAACGGCTCCACCAACCCGGATGACTGGACCGTGCGGCGCCTGCCGAACCTGAAGAACCAGACCAACACCATCATCACCAACCAGACCGGTCTGGTCACCTATGTGGACACCGGCAAGCTGTCACATACCTTCTCCTACGGGGTGGAACTGACCCGGGAAAAAGTGGAAACCACCGGCATGGCCAGACCGGCCACGGTACCGGATGCCAACCTCTACAACCCGGATCACAACCTGTCCTACAGCGGCAGCCGCGATGGCAGCGCCGGCAAGGGCACCACCGACACGGTCTCCGCCTACCTGTTTGACGCCGTGGATATCGGCAGCCGCTGGCAGCTCAATGCCGGCGTGCGCCTGGACCACTACAAGGCCGACTACAAGAGCAGCGCCGCCTGCACCGGCGGGCGTCGCGACCCGGACGCCTGTGCCGGCCAACCGGTGGGCACCGTGGTGGATGCGGTCAATGCCGACACCAGCGACACCCTGTTCAACTGGAAGCTGGGCGCGCTCTACAAGATCAACCCGCAACTCAATGTCTACGCCGACTACGCGGTGTCCGCCCAGCCCCCCGGCGGCAACAACCTGGAGCTGAGTGACCGGGACAACAGCGCCGACAACCCCAACTTTGATCCCCAGGAAGCGCAGACCGCGGAACTGGGTACCAAATGGACGCTGGCCAACAACAAGCTGCTGCTCAGTGCGGCGGTATACCGCACCACGGTCACCAACCTGATCGAGGAAGATCCCTCCGACGGCACCTACCACCAGACCGGTGAAAAGCAGGTTGAGGGCGTGGAGCTGTCCGCCGTGGGCAACATCACCGAAAACTGGAACGTCAGCGCCGGCTTCACCACCATGGATGCCACCATCGAGGACGGCGAAGCGGATGCCCAGGACGAAAGCAACGACCTGACCTACACCCCGGACAAGGCATTCACCAGCTGGACCACCTATCGTCTGCCGTTCAACCTGACCATCGGTGGCGGCGCCCGCTACACCGGCGGCCTCAAGCGCGGCTCCGACGGCGCGGTGGGCACCCCGGAATACACCGACAGCTACTGGGTGTTCGACGCCATGGCCAGCTACCCGCTGAGCAAGAACGCCGACCTGCAGCTCAACGTGTACAATGTGTTCGACAAGGACTACGTGGCTTCCATCAACAAGAGTGGCTACCGCTATAACCCGGGCACCCCGCTTTCCGCGTTGCTGACGCTGAATGTGAAGTTCTGATCCCCGGGAACGCCACAAACGGAGCGCGGCCCTGCCCGTGCTCCGTTTTTTTGTTTATTGAAACCCGTTTTTGCCGCAAAGCTGGCCCGTAAAGCTTTTCAGCAGCCGCCTGCAGAAAGGAGAGACCATGTTGCTGCATGTGCCGAATGTGCTCAGTGCCGACCAGACCACTGCCATCCGTCAGGCGCTGGAAAACAGCCAGGACTGGGTGGACGGTCGGGAAACCGTTGGCGCCCAGGGCGCCCAGGTAAAACACAACCAGCAACTGGCGGATGCCTCACCGCTGCGTCAGCAACTGGCGGAAAAAATCCAGCAGACCCTGATGCAACACCCGGTGTTCTTTGCCGCCGCCCTGCCGCTGCGCATTCTGCCGCCGCGCTTCAACCGCTACCGCGGCGGCGGCACCTACGGCATGCATATCGACGGCGCCGTCATGCGCCTTGATAGCCAGCAACATCTGCGCTCGGACCTGTCCTGCACACTGTTCTTCAATGAGCCGGACGACTACGACGGCGGCGAACTGGTGATTGCCGACACCTACGGCGAACACGAAGTCAAACTACCCGCCGGCGACCTGATTCTCTACCCGGCCTCCAGTCTCCATGAAGTGCGCCCGGTCACCCGCGGCGAACGGCTGGCCTCGTTCTTCTGGATTCAGAGCATGATCCGCGACGATGCCCGCCGCCGCATGCTGTTCGAGATGGATACCTCTATCACCCGGCTCACCCAGACCGGCGCCGACAGCGACGCCCTCTTGCAACTGACCGGCGTCTATCACAATCTTCTGCGCCAGTGGGCGGAAACCTGACCGCCCGACCTACCCCGCCACGGACTGCGAGCTGTCGATGGCCCTACACGAATGGCTGCTGCTGGCCAGCATCTGCGCCCTGGGCGCCATGACGCCGGGCGTCAGCCTGGCAGTGATTACCCGTCATACCCTGCACGGCGGCGCCAATGCCGGTGCCGTGGCCGGCGTCACCCATGCCCTGGGGATCGGTCTGTGGGCGCTGGCCACCGTCACCGGCCTGGCCCTGCTGCTGCACCGATACCCGCAACTGGACCTGCTGCTGAGCCTGGCCGGCGCCGTCTTCTTGCTGTGGATGGCGGCGAAAAGCTGGCAGGCAGGCCGGGCCGGCACCCCGGTGCCGCAACCCCAGCCCCGGGCGCTGCACAGCGCCGCCCGCGACGGCTTCATGATCGCCTTTCTCAACCCCAAGGTGGCGCTGTTCTTCCTTGCCCTGTTCAGCCAGTTCCTGCACCGCGACATGGGCAACCTGGCCCGCGGCCAGATGGTGCTGACCTCCATGGTCATCGATGGTGGCTGGTATGTGCTGGTGGCCCTGATGCTGGGCCGTAGCCGGCTGCTGCCCTGGCTGCGTGAACACCACCACTGGGTGGAACGGGCCACCGCCGTGCTTCTGCTGGTGATCGCCGTCAGCGTCATGATTCGCGCCTTAAGCTTGACCTGGGGGTAACCCCAACGTGCATAATAAGAACCATGAATACCGATAATCGCCACAACCGGTCGTCCCTCGCCAGCCTGCTTGCACTGCTGCTGGTCGCGGTGACCCTGTGGCTGCCGGCCAGTGGCGCCGCCGGCATGATGCCCATGCAGGGCGACCCCATGGCGCACTGCCAGATGGGCAATGACACCACCGCGCACGGCACCGGCATGGCCTGTGACCATGGCCAGACCTGCCACTGCCTGTCTCTCTGCCAGATCAGCAGTGCCCTGCCTGCGCAGACACTGGCCAGCAACGAGCCCCCCACTGCCAGCTTCCTGACCGCCGCAAGCCCCGGCCCGCAGGCCGGCAACCCGCACCCGCCCTGGCGCCCCCCGATCCTGACTGCCTGATTCGCGTTTCCACCTCGAACAGACAATCAGGAGCATTTCATGCAACGCAAATCGCAGCTTGTTGTGCCGCGACGGCGCTTTGTGCAGGGCCTGGCCCTGGGCGCTGCCGGCCTGGGGCTGATGCCCCGTACCCTGCTGGCCCGTCAGGGGCACAGTGGCGCCGCCACCCTGCACGGTGACACCTTTCACCTGACCCTGGGGGGTGCCGACGTGAACATCACCGGCAAGTCCCTCCCGGCCACCACCATCAATGGCAGCCTTCCCGGCCCCACCCTGCGCTGGCGCGAGGGTGACACCGTCACCCTGAAGGTGACCAACCTGTTGCCGGAAACCAGTTCCATCCACTGGCACGGCATCCTGCTGCCGTTTCAGATGGATGGCGTGCCCGGCCTGTCCTATGACGGCATTGCCCCGGGGCAGACTTTCACCTACCGCTTCCCGGTACGCCAGAGCGGCAGCTACTGGTATCACAGTCATTCCGGCTTCCAGGAGCAGACCGGTATCTACGGTGCCATTGTCATTGACCCGAAAACCGTGGACCCGCATCCGGTCGACCGGGACGAAGTGGTGGTGCTGTCCGACTGGAGTGACGCCTCCCCGGAGCACATCTTCGCCACCCTGAAAAAACAGAGTGACTATTACAATTTCCATGAACGCACCCTGGCCGACACCTGGCATGACATGCGCGAAAAGGGGCTGGTACAGACCCTCAAGGACCGGCACATGTGGAATACCATGCGCATGAGCCAGAGCGACATTGCCGATGTCACCGGCTATACCTACACCTACCTGATGAATGGCCGCAGCCCGGCGGACAACTGGACCCTGCAATTCCATCCCGGCGAGCGCATCCGCCTGCGCTTTATCAACGCCAGCGCGATGACTTTTTTCGATATCCGCATTCCCGGTCTGGACATGACCGTGGTGGCCATGGATGGCCAGCCCGTGACGCCGGTTAGCTTCCATGAGTGCCGCCTGGGCGTGGCGGAAACCCTGGACGTGATCGTCGAACCCCGAGGCGACCGGGCCTACACCCTGTTTGCCCAGAGCATCGACCGCTCCGGTTTCGTGCGCGGCACCCTGACCCCGGACCCGGCCCTGCAGGCTGACGTCCCGGCCATGGACAAGCCGCCCCTGCTCACTGCCCGCGACATGGGCATGGATATGAGCACCATGAAGATGGACGGCATGGACATGGGCAAGATGAACAACATGGATGAGCACATGGCCGGCATGGATCACAAAGGCGGCATGTCCATGAGCGCCATGGACAACATGGATGAGCACCAGGACGGCATGACGGCAATGGCCATGCCCCACAAACGGCAAAGCCATACCATGCACATGGACTCGGACAAGAGAGGGGCTCCGTTCGCCGAAGATCCGCACAACCCGGACCTGCCCGCACGACAAAGCGCCACCGAACATGCCGCCAGTGAACACGGTCCCGGCGTCGACATGCGTGCCATGATGCCCCAGCCGATGCTGGATGACCCAGGCCCTGGCCTGCGTGATCGCCAGTGGAAGGTACTCACCTATGCCGACGTGGAAACCGCCGGTGGTCCGCCGGACAGCAGTCACGCCGATCGCGATATCGTGCTGCATCTGACCGGTAATATGGAGCGCTACATGTGGAGCTTCAACGGCATCAAGTTCGCCGACTCAGTGCCCCTGCAACTGCACCATGGCGAGCGGGTGCGCATCACCCTGGTCAACGACACCATGATGACCCACCCCATTCACCTGCATGGCATGTGGAGCGACCTGGAGCTGGGCGATGGCAAGCTGCTGCGCAAGCACACGGTGACCGTCAAACCGGGCGAGAAAGTCAGCTATCTGGTTCGCGCCGACGCCCCGGGCCGCTGGGCCTATCACTGCCACCTGCTGTACCACATGCAGGCCGGCATGTTCCGCGAAGTACGAGTCATCGACGGGGAGGAAAACGCATGAGAGCAAGATGGATACTGGGTCTTCTCCCGCTGCTGACAATCACGCCGACACAGGCCATGGACAAACACGAGCCCGCCTTCAGCAAGGTATTACTAGACCGATTGGAAGCCCGCGACCTGGATATCGGCACCCAATTTGCCTGGGACCTATCCGCTTGGTATGGCGGCGATATCGACAAGCTGTACTTTGCCACGGAAGGCGATTATTTGACCGGCGCTGGAGAGGATAACGGCACTGAACGGGCTGAAACACGAATCGCCTGGAGTCGCGCCTTTGCGCCGTTCTGGGACTGGCAACTGGGTGCCCGCCGTGACTGGAAACCAGATCACCCCAACCGTGACTGGGGCAGCATCGGAGTACAAGGCCTTGCTCCCTACCGCTTCGAAATGGATGCCACCCTGTTTATCGGAGAGGCCGGCCTAAGCCAACTGCGGCTGGCGGCGGAATACGAACTGCTGTTCACTCAGCGCCTGATTCTCACTCCCCGCCTTGAGGCCAATGCTTACGGCAAGGAGGATACCCGTAACGGCATCGGCACCGGGCTGACCACTCTGGAGGGAGGTCTACGGCTTCGCTATGAAATTCGACGCCGTTTTGCACCCTACATCGGCGTGAATTGGGAACGGCAATATGGAGATACCGCCGATTTCAGCCGCGCCGCCGGCGAGGACATCCAGACCACCAGCCTGGTCGCTGGCATCCGGGCCTGGTACTGACCGTTTACCAAACAGGCCGTTGACAAATAGCCTGTTTGGCTACCCGTCAAGGCCAGTATCAAGGAAATGGCGCAAACACACCGTAATGAGGCTTTTCACAAGTCCCGTCAACAAGGAAACAGACGATGAAAACAGTAATTGTTACCCTGAGTATTGCCACACTGGCTGCCCTGCTGGTCGCTACCGGGCTGATGGTCAGCGGCAGCTACAATGTGGCCGCCGACGAACCACACTGGTCACTAACCGAAAAGCTGCTCGGTTACGCCCGCGAGCGGTCCATAGAGCGCCGTGCCGAAGACGTCCAGGTGCCCGAGGATCTGGATGATCCAAAACGGCTGGCCGAGGGCATTGAGCATTACAACGCCATGTGCACCGGTTGCCATCTTGCGCCAGGCATGCAAGACAGTGAAATGCGGCCGGGCCTTTACCCCAAACCGCCGGAGTTGGCTGAACATGGTATCCACGATCCACGCCAGACCTTCTGGATTATCAAACACGGTATCAAAATGAGCGGCATGCCGGCCTGGGGCGAGACGCATAGCGACGAAAAAATCTGGGATATGGTGGCGTTACTGAAAAAGCTGCCTGAAATGGATGCCGCCCAGTGGCAAAAACTGACTGCGAATCTGGGCGGCGATGAGGGCGACGATGATGATCATGACCACGACCATCATCATCTCTGACCGAGATAGGCCCGCTTACGCGGGCCCCACTTTCCACTTTTACCCGTCGTAATTACCGTACTCGTTATTCTCCAGCTCGCGCAGCTGGCCGTTGTTTTCCACCATGATATCCAGATCCTGCAGGCGGCCATCGCCAATGCCATAGATCCAGCCATGGATGGTCAGCGGCTGATCACGACGCCAGGCTTCCTGTACCACCGTGGTGTTGGACACATTGATGACCTGGCGGGCCACATTGAGTTCGCACATGCGATCCAGCTGGGCCTTGGGGTCTCCGAGCTCCTTGAGGGCTCTGCGGTTACGCAGGTAAAGCTCGCGCACCTGGCGCAGCCAGTTATCGATCAGGCCGTGGGGGGCATCCTCCATGGAGGCCTTCACGCCACCACACCCGTAGTGCCCCACCACCATGATGTGCTTGACCTTGAGCACGTCCACGGCGAATTGCAGCACCGACAGCAGGTTCAAATCGGTGTGGTTGACCAGGTTGGCCACATTGCGGTGAACAAACAGCTCACCGGGCATCAGCCCCACCACCTCGTTGGCGGGCACGCGGGAATCGGCGCAGCCGATCCACAGGAATTCAGGGCTCTGTTGCTCCCCCAGGGCCTTGAAAAAGCCGGGGTGCGCCTTCTCGATGTCGTGGCGCCAGTTTTCGTTGTTGGCAAACAGCTGAGGCAGGGATTTCATGATTTCTCGCTTGTACAGGGTTACTGGCTGAATAACGCTAACCGCCGGTCATATTCATGAAGCGTACCAACTGCTCCCCCGGGGCCAGGGAAAAGTCGTGTCGCTCGGGCTTGATGGCCATGGCGTCGATGATGGCCTGGCGGAGCGGGCCGTCATCATCGGGGTGGCTACGCAGCACCGCGCGCAGATCCACACTGTGCTCATGCCCCAGGCACAAGAGCATACGACCCTCGGCGGTAATGCGCACGCGATTACACAAATGGCAAAAGTTTTGTGAGTGCGGCGAGATGAAACCGATGCGACTGTCGTGCCCCGGCACCTGCCAATAGCGCGACGGGCCGCCGCTTTTCTCCGCCAGCGGCACCAGAGAGTGGTAGCGGCGGATCTGTTCACGCAGGGCCTGCGACGACACAAACGCCAGCGCGCGATCGTGCTCCTGGATCTCGCCCAGCGGCATTTCCTCGATAAAGGAAATATCCAGTCCGCGTTGCAGGGCGAAATCCACCAGCGCCGGCACCTCGTCCTCGTTACGGCCGCGCAGGATCACGCTATTGAGCTTGATACGCCGAAAGCCCGCCTGGCGGGCCGCCTCGATACCATCGAGCACGTCCTGCAGGTGGCCGGTGCGGGTCAGGGCATGGAAGCGGTCCGGGTCCAGTGAGTCCAGGCTGATGTTGACCCGGCTCAGCCCGCCGGCGCGCAGGGTGTCGGCAAAATGGCCCAGCCGCGCGCCGTTGGTGGTCATGTTCAGTTCATCGAGCCCGTCCAGTGCACCAATCTCGTGCACCAGATCCGCCACCCCCCGGCGCACCAGCGGCTCGCCGCCGGTGAGCCGAATACGGCGCACCCCCAGCGACACCAGCATCCGGGCCAGCCGCGCCACCTCCTCCAGCGTCAGCACCCGCTCGCGGGGCACAAAGGTCATGTCCTCCGCCATGCAATAGACACAGCGGAAGTCACAGCGGTCAGTCACCGACAGGCGCACATAGTCGATCACGCGCCCGAAACGGTCCTGCAGGGGGCTCTGGCTCATGGCCCGAGTGTAGCAAAGCCCGGGCCAGCCTGCCCTAACCGCCGGGGCCCGGTTGGTCAGCCCCGCCGGGCTCCTGTTAGAATGGCTGTCTTTTCCGGATGTTCCACATTCGCCATTCACTTACCCCAAAAGGGTTCCCATGCAAATTTCTGACAACAAGGTAGTGTCCTTTCACTACACCCTGACCAACAATGCCGGTGAAACCATCGACTCTTCCCTGCAGCGCGGTGAGCCCCTGGCCTACCTGCACGGCCACGGCAACATTGTGCCCGGTCTGGAAAAGGCGCTGACCGGCAAGGCGGCCGGCGACAAGATGGACGTTACCGTGACCCCGGAAGAAGGCTATGGCGAGCGCCACGAGCAGCTGATCCAGCAGGTACCGGCTTCCGCCTTTGAAGGTGCCGACGGCAACCTGCAGGCCGGCATGCAGTTCCAGGCCCAGACCGAAGCCGGTCCGCGCATCTTCACCATCACCGCCGTGGAAGGCGACCAGGTTACCGTGGACGGCAACCACCCGCTGGCCGGTGAAACCCTCAACTTCGCCGTGGAAGTCACCGAAGTGCGTGACGCCACCGATGAAGAGCAGGAACACGGCCACGTACACGGCCCGGGCGGCCACGATCACTAAGATCGACGACAGTCCGTTATGAAGAAGGCTCCCTGAGGGAGCCTTTTTTGTGCATCAGAGAAACGCGCGTTCAATCCTTGACCCTGGCGGCAAACAGGGCCGCACACCCCTGAACATGAATTTCCACGGCATCGAATCTCCCCTGCAGTTCGCGCTCCAGTGCCATTAGGGAATCCTCGCGATTGGAAAAGATTCCTCGCCGGTTATAAAGATGCATCAATCCTCGGGCCGGCAGATTGCGTTCCACGCCACCGTGCAACAGGGTGGCGCCAAAAACTCGCGCCCCGGGGTTAAGCAGAGGCTTCAGATGGTCCAGCGCCCGAGCCTTGCCATGCATATCCCCGGGAAGACAGTGAAGAAGAAAGTTCATCCCCAGCGAATCGAATCGAGCGCCGTCAAAATCAATGGGTTCAAGCACATTGGATTGCAGCAACTTGGGGGAATAACGGGCAATCCGCCGGGAACAGAACGCCAGACTATTGGCATTCATGTCCATCAGAACCAGGCGCGGACGGTCACTACGAAACGCCACATGGTCAAGAAAATAACCACTGCCGACGCCCACATCCAGATGGTTGCTACTGACCTGTTTCTGGTAATGGTCAAGAATCCGCTCCGAGGGGCAACGCCATAACCAGCGACATGAAGCGCCCAGAACCAGTCTGTCGTATAACGGCAAGGTAAAAGGCGTATAGGCTGCTTGCCCGGCATGCGCCGCATCCTTGTTCATTGCTGTCTCCCTGATCATTGAATGTCACACTCTACTGCAGTTAACGGGCAAACCAGTCACCATTGGCAAAGGCCAGCAAGGCACGGCTGCACTGAGCCGCCGGCGGCATCACCAGGCGCGTGGTAACGCTGGCCAGCCGGGCCGGCAACGGGTAGCTGTGCAGGCCACTGCGTGCCCGGTAATGCTCGGCGGTGGTGGCGGGCACCAGCGCCACGCCCATGCCGGCACTGACGCAACCCACAATGGCATCCAGACTGCCGAACTCGTGGATATGCGGCGCCTGCACTCCGGCCTCCGCCAGCCACTGCTCAATGCGCTGGCGGTAACTGCAACCCTGGCGGAAGGACAGAAATGCCAGCTGCCCGAGTTGCTCGGGACCAGGCAGGGCCGGCAGCGGATCACCGCTGATCAGAACCAGTTGCTCCTCAAACACGGGCCGGCTCTGCAGCCCGGTGCCCACTTCATCGAGCCCCACCAGGGCGGCATCCAGCTGGCCGCCGCGCAACGCATCCAGCAGGTCACCGCTGGGCGCCGTGGTCAGGGTCACCTGCACCGCCGGGTGGCTGGCACTGAAGGCACTGAGCACCCGGGGAAGATGCACCGCGGCGGTGGTTTCCAGGCTGCCCAGGCGCAGGCGGCCGTGCACGGCGCCGCCCGGGGAAAAGCTGTCCAGCGCCCGGTCATGCAGGGCCAGCAGCTGCCGGGCGTAGCTCAGTAACTGGTCGCCGGCCGGTGTCAGCACCGCCGGGTTGCGCCGGGCCAGCAGCTGTACCGCCAGCTCGTTCTCCAGCTTCTTGATATGGGCGCTGACGTTGGACTGCACCGTGTGCAGCCGCTCCGCCGCGCCATTGAAGCTGCCCAGCTCGGCCAGGGCGACAAACATTTCCAGGGAACGCAGCTGCATAACGATTTCACAAATAGAGATAATCGAAATCAAAATAAATCATTTTTTATGATTCATAAAGTCTGCTCTACTGGCCCTTCACCGCAACCGGGAGCCCCCATGAACGAAGCACGCCCGCCGTTTCCGCCGTTCGACCATGACAGCGCCACATGCAAGGTACGCCTGGCGGAAGATGCCTGGAATAGCCGTGATGCTGACCGGGTAGCACTGGCCTACAGCCCGGACAGCCAATGGCGCAACCGTAATGAATTCCTGCAGGGACGAACGGCCATCGCGGACTTCCTGCGTCGCAAATGGCAGCGGGAACAGGACTACCGGCTGATCAAGGAATTGTGGGCCTTCTGCGACCAACGTATTGCGGTGCGCTTTGCCTATGAATGGCATGATGACAGCGGCAACTGGTTTCGCTCCTATGGCAACGAGAACTGGCAGTTCGATCACCAGGGTCTGATGCGCCAGCGTCTGGCCAGCATTAATGATCTGCCCATTGGCGCCGACCAGCGCCTGTTCCACTGGCCTCTCGGCCGCCGGCCGGAGGATCACCCGTCGCTGAGTGCGCTTGGCCTTTAAGCACAAACCCTTCATGCTCCGCACCCCACCGCCAGAACCCCGAGGATTGCATGCGCACACCCGCCACCCGCTTGTTACTGATGGGCATCGCCGCCACCCTGGCCGGTATCGGCCTGGGCCGCTTTGCCTACGCCGCCCTGCTGCCGGGCCTGATCGAATCCGGCTGGCTGAGCGAAAGCCAGGCCAGCTTTGCCGGCGCCGCCAACCTGCTCGGCTATCTGCTGGGCGCGGTCTGTGCCAGCCGGGTGGGCCAGCGCTGGGGCGCCAGCCGGGTGATTCGCCTGTCCACCCTGCTGGTGGCGATCAGTTTTCTGGCCAGCAGCTGGGCGGCGCCGGTGTGGTGGTTCAGCCTGTGGCGGCTGGTGGCCGGCGTCACCGGGGCCTTCCTGATGGTACTGACGCCGTCCCTGGTGCTGCACAATCTGCCGGTGGAAAAACGCAAGCAGGCCGGTTCGCTGATCTTTACCGGTGTCGGCATTGGCGTGCTGCTGTCGGCCACGCTGGCGCCCGCCCTGTTGCATGCCGGCACCGGCGCCACCTGGCTGGCCATCGGTCTGGTGGCGTTGATCCCGGTGGTACTGGTCTGGCAACACTGGCCGGCACCGGATCATCGCCCGGCCGGCGGCCACCCGCCGATGCCCGCCCATGCCAGCCGCGCCCTGCTGCTGGTCTATCTGTGTTACGCCCTGGATGCCGGCGGCTTTGTGCCGCATACCGTATTCTGGGTGGATTTTCTCGAGCATCACCGTGGCTTCAGCCACTGGCAGGCCGGCATGCAGTGGGGTCTGTTCGCGGTGGGCGCCCTGTGCGGGCCTTTTCTGATCGCCGCAATGGCGCGACTGCTGGGCTGGCAATGGACCTTCTTCACCGCCCTGGGTACCAAGGGCACCGCTATCCTGCTGCCCTTTGCCCTGCCGGGCCTGATCAGTACCAGCCTGTCATCGTTCCTGGTCGGCGCCCTGATTCCCGGCATGGTGGCCAGCACCGCCGGGCGGGTCAGCGAACTGGTGTCCACCGAGCGTTATCCGCAGAGCTGGGGCCGCGCCACGGCCATCTTTGCACTGATGCAGGCCATCAGCGCCTATGTGATGGCAGCGCTGTATTCACGGCCCGGCGGTGACCTGCTGATTTTCTGGCTCGGCGGCAGCCTGCTGTTGCTGGCGGCGCTGATACAGTTGGGCGCAGGGCTGATGGCTTCGCCACGGTCGGTTCAGCATCGGCATTAGCAGGCTGTTGAAAAAAAGCCTGTTAGGAGATTCTGAATCCCCCTTCGAGTCTCCTGATGTTGTGGGAGCCTGCTTGCAGGCGAAGGTTTATCCTCTTTCGCTTGCCAGCAAGCGACTACAAAAACCGGTTGGCTCAAGAGGGTCGCTTTGGTTTGAGTGGGAGCATGCTGGCACGCGAAAACCCTGTTCGGCGGCAAGCCGCCTCCTGCAACAAGGCGACACATCGTTCTTTCTTGCGCGGCGACCGGCAATCTATTTTGCTGCGGGTTTAACCGTTGGCCGGGTTACCGTCAGCCGCTCCAGTAACGCCGGCATATCCAGGTGCCGCTCGATGTGATCCGCCAACCGGTCCAGCTGTTGCTGGCGATGGTGGTGATAATCCACCGCCACGCCGTCATGCAGACCGGCCCAGGCCAGTATCGCCCGGCAGCCCTGCGGGTCATCAAACAGGCCATGCAGATAACAGCCCATGACCTGGCCATCCTCGCTGATGGCGCCGTCGTTGCGGTCACCCAGTTGCAACAGGGGCCGGGCCAGGGCCGGCCCGTCACTGACACCGTTATGAATTTCGTAACCGGCCACCGGAGCCCTGGATGGCAGCAACACGCCCTGCACGTTGTGCAGCTGCTTGCCGGGCACCAGTCGTGTGCTCATGGCCAGCCAGCCAAGCCCCTCGCTGCAACCGGGCTCGCCTTCCAGCCCCTGCGGGTCATCGATGGACTGGCCCAGCATCTGGAAGCCGCCGCAAATACCCAGCACCTTTCCACCGTAGCGAAGATGTTTCTCTATCTGTTTATCCCACCCCTGGGTGCGCAGGAAATCGAGATCAGCGCGGGTCGCCTTGCTGCCAGGCACGATCACCAGATCCGCCGCCGGCCAGGGTTCGCCCATTTTCACAAAACGCAGATTGACCTGCCCATGCAGGCGCAATGGATCGAAGTCATTGTGGTTGCTCATGCGCGGCAATAGCGGCACCACCACATTGAGCGCGCCCGCTTCATGGTCACCCTGTTCGTCCACCGCATCTTCCGCGTCCAGGGTCAGGCCGTGCAGGTACGGCAGCACGCCGAATACCGGTTTGCCAGTGCGCCCTTCCAGCCAGTCCAGCCCGCCCTGCAGCAGGGACAGATCACCGCGGAAACGGTTGATGACAAACCCCAGGGTGCGAGCCTGTTCGCTCTCGGACAGCAATGCCAGGGTCCCGGTGAGATGGGCAAAGACGCCGCCGCGGTCGATATCCGCCACCAGGATCACCGGGCAATCGGCGCTTTCGGCAAAGCCCATGTTGGCGATGTCATTGTCGCGCAGATTGATTTCCGCCGGGCTGCCGGCCCCCTCCACCACGATCACCTGGTAACGGCTCGACAGGGCCTGCCAGGCGGCCAGCACCGCCTCGCGGGCGGTCTTTTTGTAGGCGTGGTAATCCAGCGCCTGCATATTGCCCAGCACCTTGCCACGGATGATGACCTGGGCCCCCATGTCGCTCTGCGGCTTGAGCAGCACCGGGTTCATGTCACTGTGCGGTTGCACGCCGCAGGCCAGCGCCTGCAACGCGGTGGAGCGGCCGATCTCGCCGCCGTCCACCGTCACGGCACTGTTGAGCGCCATGTTCTGCGGCTTGAATGGCGCCACCGAATAGCCCCGCCGGGCAAACCACCGACACAACGCCGCCACCACCGTGCTCTTGCCGGCATCGGAGGTGCAGCCCTGAACCATCAAGGTTAATGGAGAGTGGAGAATTGACAATTGATAACTCCTTAGTGGTTTCGATCTGAGCTATCAATTCTCAATGATCAATTATCCATTGATTCAAAGTTCCACTCCCTTCTGCGCGCGCACACCCTGATCCTTGAAGGCATGCTTGACCACTTTCATTTCCGTGACCGTATCCGCCAGCTCGATCAGTTCCTGCGGCGCATAGCGCCCGGTCACCACCGCATGCTGCATGGCCGGGCGATTCTGCAGGTCGTCCAGTACCGTATCCCGGTCCAGGTAGTCGTAACGCAGGGCAATATTGAGTTCATCCAGCAGCACCAGCTGGTAGCTGTCGTCACGCAGCATCTTTCGGGCTATCTGCCAGGCGGCCCGGGCGGCGGCCACGTCCCGGTCCCGATCCTGGGTATCCCAGGTATAGCCCTCGCCCATGACGTGGTAGTCCACATTGGGCAGGTGGCGGAAAAAGGCTTCCTCGCCGGTGCTGAACGCCCCCTTGATGAACTGCACCACGCCCACTTTCATGCCATGGCCCAGGGCCCGGGCCAGCATGCCGAAGCCGGAGCTGCTCTTGCCCTTGCCCGGCCCGGTCAGCACCAGCAGGATGCCCTGGTCCTTGTCGGCACGGGCGATGCGCTCGCGCATGATTTGCTGTTTCTTCTGCATCCGCCAGGCATGGCGGTCCTCGGGATTGATGTCATCACGCATGAATTATTCCTTGTTGGCGGGCAGGCCGCCGGTGGGCACAAAGACGGGCGCGCCATCCACCTGGCCCACCGCCAGGCGCTGACCATAGAGGGCTTCCAGCGCGGAGGGCACCAGCATGTCGGCGGCCGGGCCGAAGCACAGCTCACCATCGGGGTAGAGCAATAACAGGTGGTCGCACCAGCGCGCCGCCAGGTTTAGATCATGCAGGCACATCACCACGGCGGCCCCGCGGTCGGCCTGCTCGGCCAGCAACGCCATCACCGCCACCTGATGATGCAGGTCAAGATGATTGGTGGGCTCGTCCACCAGCCACAGGGAAGGCGCCTGGGTGAGCGCCGTGGCGAGCGCCACTCGCTGGCGCTCGCCGCCGGACAGGGTGCTGACCAGACGATCGCGCAACGGCGTCAGACCGAGCGCCTCCAGCGCCGCCAGCGCCCGCCGGTGATCCTCGCGACCCTCCCATTGCCAGGGCGACAGGTAGGGATGCCGGCCGATCAACGCGGTCTCCATCACGGTGGCAGGAAAACTGTCCTGGCGTTCCTGGAACACCACCGCACGCTGGCGGGCCAGACGCCGATGGGAAAGGGCAGGCAGGGCACGACCGTCCAGCAGTACCTGCCCGGCGCGGGGCGAGCGCAGGCCGGCCAGGGTATGCAGCAGGGTGGTTTTGCCGGCACCGTTGGGCCCGAGTATGCCCCAGCGCTGCCCCGGTTCGATGGTCAGGTCCAGGGGGCGACCCGCCGGTCGGCCCGGCACGTCCATGACCAGTTGCTGGGCGGTCAGCGTGGCCATCAGCGACTCCGGTAAAGCAGGTAAAGAAAGGACGGCACCCCCAGCAGGGCGGTAATCACTCCCACCGGCAATTGCTCCGGGGCCAGCGCCGTGCGAGCCACGGTATCGGCCAGGGTCAGCAGGCTGCCACCGGCCAGCACACTGGCGGGCAGGATCAGGCGCTGATCATTGCCCAGCAGCAGGCGCAGCATGTGCGGCACCACCAGCCCCACGAACCCGACACTGCCGGCGGTGGTCACGGCCATGGCGGTGAGCAGGCTGGCCAATCCGTAGAGCAGCCACTGCAGGGGTCGCACCGCCACCCCCAGTGCCGCCGCCTGCAAGGGCCCCCGGGCCAGCACATTAAGGCTGCCCCCCAGTGGCAGGGTCAGCAGCAGGGCCGGGACCAGGACCAGCCAGGCCGGCCAGGGGCTGCCGGCATAGCTGAGATCGCCCATCAGCCAGTAGAGCATGCCGGGCAACTGCCGGGCCGGGCTCAGCGCCAGCATGAAAGTCACCATGGCGCCCCAACCGGCGGCCACCACCACGCCGGTGAGCAGTAACCGGGTCGGCGTCCAGCCGCCCACGCCGTGGGCCAGGCCAAACACCAGCAAGGTGGACAACAGGGCGCCGGCGAAGGCCGAGCCGGATACCAGGGTGATACCGGCGCCACACAGCAGGGCCAGCAGGGCCGCCACGGCGGCGCCACCGGAGACGCCCAGCACATAGGGGTCCGCCAGTGGGTTGCGCAGCAGAATCTGCATCAGCGCGCCGGCCAGCGCCAGCAGGCCGCCGGTGGCAAACGCCGCCATTGCCCGCGGCCCGCGCAGGGTCAGAATCAAGTCATGGTGTAACGGCTCGCCGCCGCCACCGAGGACCGCCAGCAACTGTGTCGGGGACACCGCCACGCTACCCACGGCCACCGCCACCGCCAGGCTAAGCAGCGCCAGCAGCAGCAAGGCCAGCAGAATCAGCCGACGCTTCGACTCAGCGTCGGCCACGGGCGGTCTCCAGCTGGGTACAGAGGGTACGGGCGCCGATCAGCAGGCGCGGCGACGGGCGCTGCAGGGTCGAGGGGGAGACAAAGAACAGGTTGCCGCGCTGTACCGCCGCCATAGCCGGGAAGGCTTTCCAGTCCTTCAGCCAGTGGTCGTTTTCCTCACCCATGCCGCCGGCGACAATGGCTTCCGGGTTGGCTTCCAGTACCGCTTCCCGGCTCACTCTGGGCGCCAGACGCGGCAGGTCGGCAAACACATTAACGCCGCCACACAGGCTGATCACCTCATTGATCAGGTGCTGGCTGTTGACGGTCATCAGCGGGTCCTTCCAGACCTGATAGAACACCCGCACCGGTAGTGCCGTTTGATAACGGGCGCCCAGGGCCGCCATGCCGTCGCGGAAACTTTTCGCCGTGGCCTGACCGGTCTGCTCGCTACCCGCCAGGGTGGCCAGCCGCTCCAGGCTGGTGGCGATATCCTCGATATGGCGAGGCTCGCTGTAGTAAACAGGCAGGCCCAGACTCTGCAGCTTGCGGGTCTGCACCTGCGGGTTGCCGCTGCGCCAGGCCACCACCAGGTCGGGCTTGAGGGCGGCAATGGCCTCCAGATCCAGCCGCTGATAGCTGCCCACCCGGGGCAGATTTTTGGCTGCCGGCGGGTAGTCACTGAAAGTCACCGCGCCCACCACCTGGTCACCGGCGCCGGCGGCAAACAGTAGCTCGGTGGCTCCCGGTGACAGGGCGACAATGCGGCTGGCTGCCCGGGGCACACAGACGTGCTGGTCCGCATCATCGGTGACACAGCGTTGCGCCGCCCACAGGGAGGAGGCGGACAGCAGCACGGACAGGGCAATCAGCAGGCGGATCAGCAACATGGCGACTCCGGTCTCCGGTTCAGTTAACGCACATCGTAGCGCACACTCATGAATACCGAACGGCCGGCGTTAAGATAGTTCCAGCCGGCAAAGTTTTTTGAGGTGCTGTAGCGCTTGTCGAGCACGTTCTTGACGGTGAGCTGGGTATACCACTGGCGGGTCAGTTGCCAGCGGGCGCGCAGGTCCACCAGGCCGTAACCGGGCAGGCGCTGCTGGTTGGCCGCATCGTTGTAACGATGGCCCTGAAAGCTGGCCGTGCCACCCAGGGTCAGTCTGCCCAGGTGCCGGTCCACATCCAGCCGGCCGGTGCGCTGGGCCCGGCGTATCAGTACGTTATCGGTGGCGTCATCCCGCGGGTCCAGCGCCGAGAAGGCGGCGCGCAGGCGCCAGTCCTGCCACTCCAGCCCCATGGCCAGCTCACCGCCCTTGATACGCGCCTTGTCCACATTCAGCGAGGTGGCGGCGGAGGCATCATAGGTGATCATGTCATCAATACGGGTCTGGTAAAGCGCCAGATCCCAGTACCAATACTGATATTGCCCACGCAGGCCGGCCTCGGTGGAGGCGGAACTCTCCGGCTTCAGGTTCGGGTTGCTGTAATAGTAGGGCGGCGAATCCGGGTAGTAGAGATCATTGAAGGTGGGTGCCTTGAAGGCGGTGCCATAGCTGAGGCGCGCCCGGTAGTGATCCAGAAACTGATACCCCAGCGCGGCGGCGCCGGTGGTCTTTTCGCCATAGGCATCGTTGTCGTCATAACGCAGACTGGCCTGCAGGTCCGCCGGGCCGGCGGTGAGCAGCGCCTGCATGAAGGCCGCCCGGTTGTCCCGATCGGTGACGTCGTAATCATTGTCACTGGTGATCTCGTCACGTTGATATTCACCACCGACGATGAACTGCTGGTCGCCTGCCAGCACAATGTTCTGCCAGTTGGCAGTGCGGGTACGGGTATCAAAGGTGCCGTTCTTGTCGCCGTCGGCAAAGTCCTGGGACTCATCCTTCGCCTGGCTGATCACCAGCTTGCTCTGCCAGTTGTCATTGAGCCACAGGTCGCCGTTGAGGGCCGCCACTTCCAGGGCATAATCCGTGTCGCGCTTGTCCTCCGGGTTGCTGCCTTCGTATTCGGTATTGCCCTGACTGTGAAAGCCCATCACGCTGACGCTGCCACGGTCATCAAAACGATGACCGAGCCGGGCAATGCCGGCGGTGTTGTCATAACCACGGTCTTCACTGTGGGCCCGCACCTGGGTGCCCTGGGTACTGAAACGGTTGATGCCGACGCTGTAGAAGGTGCCACCCTGTTCGCCGGCGGTGCCGGCACCGGTATTCACCGAGCCGAAACTGCCGCCACCGAAGTCCAGCCAGCTACCCGGCTGTTCGGGCGTAAAGACCTGAATCACCCCACCCACCGCATCGGCACCGTAAAGGCTGCCACGGGGTCCGCGCACCACTTCCACCCGATCAATCAGTTGCGGCGGCAGATACTGCCAGGAAGGGCTGCCGGCGGTGGCCGAGCGCAACCGCACGCCATCCAGTAACAGCTGGGTGGAATTGCTGGCGGTGCCGCGCAGATAAAGCCCGGTGGTCTTGCCGAAGGCGCCGTTGCCACTGACATCCACGCCAGGCTGGCCCTGCAGGATATCGGTCAGTTCCGCCGGCTGCTGTTCACGCAGCTGTTGGCGGTCGATCACGGTCACCGAAGACAATGACGCCTGAGTGGTCAGGCTGGTCAGCGTGGGCGTCACGACCACCGGGTCCAGCAATGCATACTGGTCATGGGAGACGGGTTCATCGGCCTGCACGGCCCACGGCAGAAAAACGGCAAGCACCGTCAGAAAACGAAACGTCATGGAAAGATCCCCTGTTGCCGAGCTCACCCGCACGGCGGTTTTGCCGCGACAGGCGCAACAGGGGCGACACCGGCGGGCGGTGTATCGCGCCCCCGCCGCTGCCCACCGCAACGTCTGGTTCTGGTTCGGCAACAGCGCGCCGATCCCCTCTCCTTCCGGCCGGTCTCCGGGCTGATGAGCGAGGCCGAACCTCTCCACGGTCGCCTTCCCATGCAAATGCACAGTGGCACTACGATCGCGGTTTACTCAATCACCGTTGCGGGGGCAGCGTCGGATTGGCAAAAAGCAGGCACCGACTTCCCGTTTAACCCGAGCGTTTGCACACGCCGGGCACCTGAAGGTGGCGCGAAATTACCAACTGCCTGATCAGGACGCAAACGGATTCGCGCTTTATGAAGCAATCTCAACCGGCGTTGAAAATTGCTCAAGCAGGCGCCGCCAACTTGACAGGTCAGACCGTGCACCGGAGCATTTGCCGTCTTGCAAGCCGCCCCCACCCGGAGTCCTCGTGACCGACCCAGCCTGGCAACAGCCCATTCGCCCACCCAGCCAGCCCCACCGGCAACGTGCCCTGGCCCGCCAGGTACTACTGACCAAACCCCCCGGCTCACTGGGGCAGCTGGAATCCGTGGCGGTTACCCTGGCCGCGCTGCAACACAGCGACAGCCCCGACGTGGACCCGATCCGCATTGCCGTGTTTGCCGCCGACCATGGCGTGTGCGACGAAGGTATTTCCGCCTTTCCCCAGGCCGTCACCGGCCAGATGATTGCCAACTTCGCCGCCGGCGGCGCCGCCATCAGTGTCCTGGCCCGCCAGCTGCAGGCCGGGCTGGAAGTGATCAACCTGGGCACCGTTACCCCAGCGCCGCTCAGCGACGGCGTGATCGACGCGGCGATTGCACCCGGCACCGCCAACCTGGCCCGCCAGCCGGCCATGACGTCGCCTCAGTTGCAGGCGGCGCTGGCCACCGGTGACCGGGCCGCAGCCCGCGCCGCCGAGGCCGGCAGCCGCTTGTTTATCGGCGGCGAAATGGGCATCGGCAATACCACCAGCGCCAGCGCCATGGCCTGCGCCCTGCTGGAGCAGCCCCCCACGGCACTGACCGGCCCGGGCACCGGCCTGGATGCGGATGGCGTAGCCCACAAGATCGCGGTGATCGAACAGGCCCTGCAACGCCACGGCCAGGACCGTGAGCCACTGGCAGTACTGGGTTCACTGGGCGGTTTCGAAATCGCCGCCCTGGCCGGCGCCTTCATCGGCTGCGCCGTTCGCGGCATCCCGGTGCTGGTGGATGGCTTTATCGTCTCGGTGGCGGCACTGGCCGCAGTGCGCCTGCGCCCGGAGCTGCATGACTGGCTGCTGTTTGCCCACCATTCCCTGGAGCCCGGCCATATGGCGGTACTCACCGCCCTGGACGCGCGCCCGCTGCTGGCCCTGCATATGCGCCTGGGCGAAGGCAGCGGTGCGGCGGTGGCGGCTCCGTTGCTACGCAGCGCCTGTGCCCTGCATAACCAGATGGCCACCTTCGCCGATGCCGGCGTCAGTGGCGCCAGCGAGTAACTCACCATGACGACCACGGTGTTTGATCTGATACGCCACGGCGAACCCGCCGGCGGGCCCATGTACCGGGGCCACAAGGATGACCCGCTCAGCGAACGGGGCTGGCAGCAGATGCGCGCGGCCATTCGCGACAGGGACCAGTGGGATGCCATCCTCACCTCGCCCCTGTTGCGCTGTCGGCAATTCGCTGAGACGCTGGGCGAGCGCCTGCAGCGGCCGGTAACCGTGGCGCCGGCCTTCAAGGAAATCAGTTTCGGTGACTGGGAAGGGCTGACCCGCGAACAGGTCAGCGATCGCTTTGGCAACCACCAGGCCCGCTTCTGGCGCGATGCGGAAAACCACCCGCCACCCAACGCGGAAACCGTGCAGGCCTTCCATCAACGCATCGGCGATGCCTGGCAACAGTGGAGCCTGGCCCTGCAGGGTCAGCGTGTGCTGCTGGTCTGCCATGGCGGTGTGATCCGCATGGTGCTGGCCCATGTCCTGGGGCTGACACCGGGCCGCGCCATGGCCGGTTTTCAGGTGCCCTACGCCAGTCGCTCCCGGGTGCGACTGGACCACAGTGAATACGGCCTGCTGAGCAGCCTGATTCACCACGGCCCCCTTGATCACGAACCATGAATAGCGAACCGCTGAAACTGGCCCTGGCCTTGCTGACCCGGCTGCCGGTGAGCGTGCACACGCCGGTACAACCGCGCGACCAGGGCCTCGCCGTGCCCTGCTACCCGCTGGTGGGTCTGTTGATCGGCGCCTTGCTGGCCACCCTGGCCGCGGCCCTGCACAGCGCCCCGGCATGGCCGCTGGCCGCGTTGCTGGTGATCGCCTGGGTCGGGCTGACCGGCGCCCTGCATCTGGATGGCCTGGCGGATAGCGCCGATGCCTGGCTGGGCGGTTATGGCGACCGCCAGCGTACCCTGCAGATCATGAAAGACCCGGCCTGTGGCCCGGCCGGCGTGGTGGCGCTGGTGCTGGTGTTGCTGGGCAAGGTGGCGGCGCTGGCCACCCTGCTGGCCAGCGGGCAGTGGCTGAGCCTGTTGCTGGCACCGGTACTGGGGCGCAGTGCCTGCGCCGCGCTCTTTGTGATACTGCCCTATCAGCGGGATAACGGCCTGGCCGGCGACGCCGCCCGGCATCTGCCGCGGCGCGCCACCCTGCTGGCCGGGCTGGCCGGGTTGCTGCTGGCGCTGGTCTGCGGGCAACTGTTGATGGCGCTGGTAAGCGTTCTGCTACTGGCCGGCGGGGCGGCACTGATGCGCCAGCGGCTGGGCGGTTTTACCGGTGACACCGCCGGCGCCCTGGTGGAAGGTGTGGAAATGGCTTCGTTACTGGCCGCGGCCTTGTTGCTGTGACGAAGGCTTGGCAGGCTTTTTCAACACCCTGTTAGAGTGGCGGGCCCTTGAGCACCTGGGGCAAACCGGCCACGGACAACACCACCTGCTCACAACGGCGCGCCAGCGACTGGTTGAGCCAGCCCAGCTCATCACCAAAACGGCGGGTCAGCGGGTCCATGCCGATAATCCCCAGCCCCACTTCATTGCTGACCACCACCACCCGGCCGGGGTAACGCTCCAGCGCCGCCAGAAAACTGTCCCGCTCGCGCACGAAGGCGGTATCCCCGGCATGCAGCAGGTTACTGACCCACAGGCTCATGCAATCGATCAGCACACAGGGCACCGGGTCCAGCAGCGCCTGCCGCGCCAGTAACGCGCCCAGCGCCACCGGCTCCTCCACCAGCCCCCAGCTGGGCGGGCGGCGGCGCCGATGACGGCGAATGCGGTCGCTCATTTCCCCGTCTTCCGCCGTCGCCGTGGCCACATAGACCACCGGCGCCGGCTGCTGACTGACAAGCCGTTCGGCCAGGGAGCTTTTGCCGGAGCGGATGCCACCAAGAACCAGACTGCCGCTCATCCGCTTTTCTTCACGAACTGGGTGAGAATGACAATACGCTGGCCTTCCACCCGGCCTTCGATCTGCTCCGGGTTGTCCGGCACCAGGGCGATATTGCGCACGGCGGTTCCGCGCTTGGCGGTGAAGTTGGCGCCTTTGACATTGAGATCTTTGATCAGGGTGACGGTGTCACCGGCGGCCAGCACGGCGCCGTTACTGTCGCGATGGGCAACAGCGTCGTCCTCTGCCTGCCCTTCCCCGGTGGCCTGCGCCCAGGCCAACACGTCGTCTTCCAGGTAAAGCATATCCAGCAGCTCCTGGGGCCAGCCTTCCGCCCGCAGTCGGGTTAGCATGCGCCAGGCCAGCACCTGCACCGCCGGTTGCGGGCTCCACATGCTGTCATTGAGGCAGCGCCAGTGGTTGATATCCTCACTGCCCGGCGTCTCCAGCTGCGTGATGCAGGTTTCGCACAGCAGGGCACAGCTGGCGGCACTGCCGTCGGCCTCCGGGGGCACCGCGTAGACCGACAGCGCCTGGCCGGCGCCGCACAGTTCGCATTGTGAATCGGCTCGGGCCAGCAGTTCGGATTCCAGACTCATGTCGCCATTCTCGCTATGTAAAAGAGTGCGCATTATAGCGGCTGCGGATAGCGATGTGTTGCAGGACCATTCAGTTCAACAGATGGGCAAAGGAGAAATAATCCAGGCGATCGCCCGCTATCACCGTCGCCCCCACCGGCACCACCGCCAGGCCATCGGCCCAGACCGCGGAGCTGAGCATGCCGGAACTCTGGTTGGGGTGTTTTTCCAGAGATAGCTGCCCCCCCTGATTCACGCAACGCACGCGCAGGTATTCCTGGCGTTTGCCGGGGCGGGGTATGGCGAAGTCGGCGGGCAGTGACAGCGGTGCCGGCAGCACGCTGGCAGCGCCACAGCAACGACGCAGGGTCGGCAGTACCAGCATCAGGTAGCAAACCAGTACCGCCGACGGGTTGCCCGGCAGGCCGAACAGGGGAATGCCGTCCACGTGACCGTAGGTGAACGGTTTGCCCGGCTTGATCGCCAGCCGCCAGAAATCCAGCCGCCCCTGTTTTTCCAGCACCGCCCGCAGGTGGTCTTCTTCACCCACGGACACGCCACCGGTGGAGATGATCACATCCGGGCGTTGCTGCGGGTCGGTGAGAACCCGGGTGAGGGTGTTCTCGATCATGGCGGGATCATCGGGCAGGTGCTCACGGCGGCAATCCGGGAAGCCACTCTGGCGTAGCAACTGCTCAAGCAGGGGGCCGTTGCTGTCGAAGATCTTGCCCGGCAACGGAGTCTCGTCCGGCGCCTGGATTTCGTCACCACTGGTGAGAATCAGCACGCGGGGCGCGTTGACCGTGACCGTGGCGCAGCCCACCGAGGCAATCAGCCCCAGCGCCTGGGGCGTCAGCCGCTGGCCCCGCTCCATCACCACCTGACCCTGGCCGGCATCCTGGCCGGCCGGGCGAATATTCTGGCCGGCACTCACCCGGTCCCGGCCCGGCAGGCGCACGCGGCCATCCGCCAGTTCGCAGTCTTCCTGCATCAGCACGGTATCGGCGCCGGCGGGCACCGGCGCGCCGGTGAAGATACGCGCCACCTGACCGGGCATCAGGGTGGCCGGCGGGTCGCCGGCGGCAATGCGCAGCGGCATCGGCAGTGTCAGACCCGGTTCATCCAGGTCGGCAAAGCGCAGGGCCACACCGTCCACGGCGGCATTGTCGAAGGCCGGTACATCCACCCGTGAGACCACGTCGTGGGCCAGGTACTGACCACGGCATTCACTCAACGGCAGATCGCGGACGGCGCGAAACGGGCTGGCACTGTCCAGCAACCGCGACAGCGCCTCGGACACCGGCATCAAACGGGCGGGAATATCTCCGGCGGGCATCAGCGACGCACCTGGGCGACGAAGTTGCAGGGCCGATGGCGGGCATCCAGCTGCTCGACGATGATGCGATCCCAGCCGGTGGCGCAGGCATTGTTGGACCCGGGCAGGCAGAAGATCACCGTGCCATTGGCCAGCCCCGCCAGACACCGGGACTGAATGGTGGACGAGCCGATGTCGGCCACGCTGACCTGGCGAAACAGTTCACCAAAGCCCTCGATATGCTTGTCGAACAGCACCCCCAGGGCTTCCGGTGTGGAATCCCGGCCGGAAAAGCCGGTGCCGCCGGTGGTCAGAATCCCCTGGATGCGCTCGTCGGCAATCCAGTCGGATACCACCCGACGCAGCTGATAAATATCATCCCTGACGATCTGGCGGGCCTGCAGGTGGTGGCCGGCAGCCTGCAGACGCTCCACCAGCAGATCCCCGGAGGTATCGGTTTCCGGGGTACGGGTGTCACTGACGGTCAGGACCGCCAGGGCCAGGGGCTCGAAACGGGCCGCGGGTTTGGACATAAAGACACTCTCCTTTCACTGCCTGAATCATAGCACGCCAGCACCGTGAGGCTGGCCAGCACAGCACCGATTGACCGTTGCAGACAGGCCTCTGGGCAGGCCCGGGTGGGCGGCGTAGATTACAGGATATACATAATGTTTATCGGGAGAGTCTGCCATGAGCAGCATGGAAACCGCCCAGCAGGAGGCCACCCAACTGCCTCGCATGCCGCAACGTCGCCTTGAGGGGATTCCGGGTGATTACGGCTGGCCCCTGCTGGGCCACACCATCCCCTTCCTCAAGGATTATCACCAGCTGGTCACCGAACAGGCCAGCAAGTATGGCCTGGTGTTCAAGGGGTCGGTGCTGTTTCAGCGCGGCGTGACGCTGCTCGGGCCCGATGCCAACGAATTCGTGCTGCGCGATACCGACCATGTGTTCTCCAGCCGGGCCGCCTGGAATCCGATCCTGGAAAAACTGTTCACCGACGGTCTCATGCTGCGCGACTTCGCCGACCACAAGTTCCACCGGCGCATCATGCAGCAGGCCTTCAAGAAGCCGGCCCTGGCCAGCTACCTGGACCGCATGAACCAGCATATCGCCGACCAGATTCAGCCCTGGCAAACCGGCGAGACCCTGAGCTTCTTTGACCACATCAAAAGCCTGCTGCTGGATGTGGGCGCCCAGATTTTCTTCGGGCTGGATATGGGCCCGGAAGCGGACAAGGTCAACCAGTCCTTTATCGATACCACCGATGCGTCCCTGGCGGTACTGCGCCTGCCGATCCCCGGCACACTCTGGCACCGGGGCATGGCCGGCCGGCGCTACCTGGAAAAATTTGTCACCGACCTGATTCCGCAGAAACGGGCCAGCGACACACCGGACTTCTTCAGCGAACTGTGCAAGGCCGCCGACGAGGAAGGCGGGCTCACCGACCGGGACGTGATGAACCACATGATCTTCCTGCTGTTCGCCGCCCACGACACCACCACCAGTACGCTGTGCTCGATCATCTACATGCTGGCCCGGCATACCGAGTGGCAGGAGACGCTGGCCGAGGAAATGGCCTCACTGGGGAAGGACGCCCTGGATTATGACGATCTGGGCAAGCTGGAAAAAACCGGCTGGGTATTCCGCGAAACCCTGCGCATGCGACCCCCACTGACCACCTTCCCTCGCCGCACCGTCAAGGACGTGACCTGGCAGGGTTATACCCTGCCCAAAAACACCCTGGTCAATGTCTCCACCCTCTTTACCCACTACATGGAGGAGTACTGGAGCCAGCCGCACACCTTTGACCCGGAGCGCTTCAGCGATGAACGTGCCGAGCACAAGAAGCACTTCTATCAGTGGGTGCCGTTCGGTGGCGGCCACCACAAGTGTCTGGGCTTGAATTTTGCCGAGCTGCAGACCAAGACCTTCCTGTTTCACTTTCTCAAACGCTACCGGGTGAAGGTGAAGGCCGGCTACGAAATGCCGGTGCAACTGGTGCCGCTGGCCATGCCCAAGGACGGCCTGCCGGTGGAGCTGGAGAGACGCTGACCCATGCGGCCCGGCCATGCGCATATCAGGCATGAATCCGGGCCGGCTTTGCGGCTATACTGCGGGCACATTTTCGACCCGCACCGAGAACCATGAAGTACGCCATCCTCCCGGTTACGCCGTTCCAGCAGAACTGTTCCTTCCTCAAGTGCGACACTACCGACAAGGTCGCCATCGTTGATCCCGGCGGCGACCTGGACAAGATTCTGGAAGCGCTCAAGCAGGTCGGTGGCACGCCGGAAAAGATCCTCGTCACCCACGCCCACCTGGACCATGTGGGCGCCGTGGCGGAGCTCGCCGAGCAACTGTCACTGCCCATCGAGGGGCCGCACCGGGACGACCAGTTCTGGATCGACATGCTGCCCCAGCAGGCACAGATGATGGGCTTTGCGCCGTCACGCCCGTTCACCCCCAACCGCTGGCTGGAAGACGGCGACAGCGTCACCGTCGGCGATACCGTATTCGAAGTGCGTCACTGCCCGGGCCACACCCCCGGCCATGTGGTGTTCTATCAACCACAAGCCAAACTGGTGGTGGTGGGTGATGTGCTGTTCAACGGCTCCATCGGCCGCACGGATTTCCCCAAGGGCGATTTCGATACCCTGATCCAGGCCATCCAGGACAAGTTGCTGACACTGGATGACGAGGTGGCCTTCATCCCCGGCCATGGCCCCATGTCCACCATTGGCCACGAACGGGCCAACAACCCCTTTGTCTCCGGCAAGCACGGTTAATCCACCATGAACCCGATCCTGACCAAATGGCTGCTGACCCTGGCAGTGATTCTGCTCTGCTGGGGCCTGTCCTCGTTGCTGCGCGGCGCCACCCGACGCCTGGGCACCCGACGTGGCTACAGCCGGGCGCGCATCTTCCAGACCGCCGTGGTGATCAACAGCGCCGCCGTGGTGATGAGCCTGCTGTTGCTGGGCATTCTCTGGGGGCTTAATGGCGACGGCATCATGGTATTTGCCACTTCGCTGCTGGCCCTGCTGGGCGTGGCCCTGTTCGCCAGCTGGTCCATGCTCAGCAACACCACCGCCGCCATCATCCTGTTCTTCAGCGTGCCCTATCGGGTAGGGGACCGTATTCGCCTGCTGGATGGCGACAACACCGTCACCGGGCAGATTCGTCACATGGGCCTGATCTTCATCACCGTGCAGGACGAGCTGGGCCACCGCTACTCCCTGCCCAACAACCTGCTGTTGCAGAAGACCGTGATCCGTCTGCGCAACGACACCCTGCCCCGGGACGACAAGCACTGTCGCCCGCAACAATAAGCAGGCTTACCCAGCAAGACAGTCTCACTCGTATAAAGGCATGGCGAGACAGGTGGGCTGACGAACATACAAGGGAGCGTTAAAGTAGCTCTCTGTACCGGGCGTTGCAGAAACCGACCAGCGCCCGCCACGTCTTTGCACACGTCACAAGGATTGGATGCATGCGATCTTCCCTGATCACGGCCGCGGCCCTGGCACTGACCGCCCTGCTGGCCGCCTGCCAGAGTGCCCCGGACGAGCTGCCCGACGCCTGCTACCAGAAGCCGGAATCCGGCATGTGCCGGGCCGCTTTTCAGCGTTACTACTACGACGAAGATACCGGCACCTGCAAAAGCTTCATCTGGGGCGGCTGCAAGGGCAGCGTGCCATTCGAAACCCTGGATGACTGCACGCGCAGCTGCGATGCCCTGGCCGCGCCCCATGCCGATGAGTCCAGCTTGAGGAAGGTGGCCCAATGAATAGCGGCAACAGCAGCCAGGCCAATCTGGTACGCATTGTGTATGTCCTGCACCTGGTGGGTCTGATCACCGGCGGCCTGACCGCCCTGATCGGCGCCATCATTGCCCACGTCAACGCCGGGCAGGCCATCTCGCCCTACCGGGAGCATTACCGCTTCCAGTACCGCACCTTCTGGATTGGCGTGCTTTACAACCTGATTGCCGGCATCACCACCGTGGCCCTGGTGGGCTGGGTGTTGCTGGTGATTATTGCCGTCTGGTGGATCGTGCGCTGCGCCCGGGGCCTGAGCGCCCTGGAAAAACAGATGCCACCGGCCAAGCTGGAAACCTGGGGTTTCTAGCAAGCCATTAGCTTACTGTCATATTTCTGTCACCACGGGCCGCCAGACTGGTCGGCCAGTAAAATGGAGTACACCATGCCGTTGATGCGCCCCCTGATTCTCTTTCTCTGTGCCCTGACCCTGGCCGCCTGCGCCCGCAGCCCGGTGGTAAAACTCTACGATGGCCCGGACAAGGCCGATAGCCAGCTACTGACGGTACGCGTGCCCACCGAGCTGGAAGTGTTCACCATCAACGGCAAACAGGTGGATGGTGCCAATACCTTCTTCGCCACCGGCCACAAGGATCTCAAACTGGCACCGGGCCGCTACGAAATCCTGGCCTACTACAAGGAACTGTTCCAGCTGGACGCGGACAACCACGAGATCATCAAGACCAACCCGGCCAACTTCATTGTCGACGGCAAGGCCGGCGAGACCTACCAGCTGGGCTTCAAGAAACCCCAGGACGTGGATGAAGCCCGGGCCATGGAAGACAACTTCAGTGGCTGGACCGAAAACCTGGCCACCGGTGACAAGGTGGCGGCGGAGAAATCCGGCCTGATCCTCAAGCGCGGCTTCCTGGCGCCGATCACCGGCGAAGCGGTGGAAACCGCCGACACGGCCACCAGCAGCAGCGTCGCCCCGCAGGCAGCTGCCGCAGCGGCCACCGGTGGCGCCGCCGCCAGCCAGTCAGCCCCGGCAGCAGGCAGCTACCTGGATACCCTCAAGGCGCAGTGGAACCAGGCCACCCCGGAAGAGCGTCGGCAGTTCCTGCAGTGGATCTCCCAGTAAGGCATTGACTGGCAACGGTCGGGGATCACCAGCACGCCGGGTGATTCCCTCGCCCATGACCTGCGGTCGCCATCACTGCCCGGCACGCGCTACCCCCCTTCCCCCTGAATCGTGGCCATGATGCGTCTTTGCCCGCCATGGTCGCGGTGCTCGCACAGATAAATGCCCTGCCAGGTGCCCAGCGCCAGATGGCCATCGTGGATCGGCAGGGTCAGTGACGGCCCGATCAAGACGCTCTTGATATGGGCCGGCATGTCGTCCGGCCCCTCCAGGGTATGGGCATAATAGGGCGCGTTCTCCGGCACCATCACGTTGAGATGGCGCTCCAGATCAGCACGCACATCCGGGTCGGCATTTTCATTGATGGTCAGCGAGGCAGAGGTATGCTGGATAAAAAGATGCAGCAACCCGACCTTCACCTCACCCAACACCGGCAGGCCTTCCAGCACCTCACGGGTAACCAGATGGCAACCACGGCGTTTGGCAGACAATGTCAATGTTCTCTGGAACCACATTTTCGTTCCTCCGGATATTGGCGCCCTCGCAGGCCGGCGGCACACTGGACTCTGCAACCGACAAACAAGAGAACACCATGAAATTAAAGGGCCAGACCATTGTACTCACCGGTTCCTCCAGCGGCATCGGCGCCGAAGCGGCCCGCCTGTTCGCCCGCCGTGGCGCCCGGCTGTGCCTGGTGGCGCGCCGTGAGGAACAGTTGCGGGACGTGCAGCAAGCCATTCAGGCCGAAGGCGGCAGCGCCTTTATCTACCCCTGCGACCTGAGTGACAACGATGCCATTGCCGCCTGCGTGGCGCAGATTCTTGCCGACCACCCGCGCATCGATGCGCTGGTCAACAATGCCGCCCACTCCATTCGCCGGCCCATTGAAGACGCCCTGGATCGCCTGCACGACTTCGAGCGCACCGCCCAGCTCAACTATATCGGCGCCGTGGCCATCACCCTGAAACTGCTACCGCGCTTTCTTGAACAGGGCCACGGGCATGTGGTCAATGTCTCCAGCCTGTCCACGCAGATTCCCATCCCGCTGTTCTCGGCCTACCTGGCCAGCAAGAGCGCGCTGGAATCCTTCACCCGTTCCCTGCAGGCGGAGCTGGGCCACAAGGGCATCTCCACCACCGTGGTCTACTTCCCCATGGTGCGCACGCCCATGTCATCACGGACCGCCATCTACAAATACATGCCGATGATGGATGTGAAAAAGGCCGCCGGCTGGCTGGTGGAAGCCTGCGAGAAACGCCCGGCGCGCATTGCCCGCCCCATGGGCAAAGTCGGCAGTGTGCTGCTGGCGGCGGTGCCGGGCCCGGTCACTCGCCTGCCGCAACCGCTGTTTCGCGGCATGGACAAACTGCTGGCCAACCGCCTGAAAAAGAAGGGGTGATAGCGCCATGATCGCCAACCGGCGGCTATCCGCCCGCCAGCGCGGGCTCAATTCACCACATTCACCGGGGTGCCCGCCTGCCACTGGCGAATATTGTCGGCCACACCATCCAGCAGACGCTGGCGACATTCACGGCTGATCCAGGCGTTGTGCGGCGTGATGATCAGGTTGGGCAGATCGTCAGCCAGCAGCACATGGTCCGCCGGCGGCGGCTCCACACTCAGCACATCCAGCCCGGCACCGCCCAGGTGCCCGTTTCTGAGCGCCTCCGCCAGCGCCGGTTCATCCACCAGGCCGCCACGGGCGGTATTGATCAGCAGGGCTCCGGGTTTCATCTGCGCCAGGAAGGAGCGATTCACCAGCCGCTCGGTCTGCGCGGTCAGCGGGCAGTGCAGGCTGACCACATCGGCCTCGGCCAGCAGGTGCGTCAATGGCAGCCGGCCACGCTGCTCCGCCGCCCCCTGCAGCGATTGCGCCACCACCACCCGCATGCCCAGCGCCTCGGCCACCCGGGCGACACCCCGGCCCAGGTTGCCATAGCCGATAATGCCCAGGGTTTTGCCGGCCAGCTCGGTGACCGGGTGACTCAACAGGCAGAACTGCGGCGAGCGCGACCATTCGCCGGCACGCACATCTGCGGCATACTCATACCAGCGGGTGGCCAGGGACAGCATCAGCGCGAGGGTATGTTGCACCACGGTGGCACCGGCATAGCCGCTCACATTGCAGACGGTGATGCCGCGTTCGCGGGCCACAGCCAGATCCACATTGTTGGTGCCGGTGGCGCTGATACAGATCAGTTTCAGGTCCGGCGCCCGGGCCAGCACATCGGCATCCAGCACCACCTTGTTGGTAATCACCACGGCGGCACCGTCCAGCCGCTCCACGGTTTGCGCCGGCGTGGTATGGCGGTAACACTGCCAGTGTGGCAACAGCGCATTCAGGGCGCTCAGGTCCAGCTCATCGGGCCTCACCGTGTCGGCATCAAGAAACACTCCCTGCATGGCTGTCACCTTTGTCCGTTGTTCCATTGAGGGTTCTACATGCTAACGGATTTGCTGGAAAAAATGGGCTTCGCCCTGCCCCGCCGGGAGATGGACAAACCCCTGGTGGGCGTCAGTGCCTGCCTGCTCGGGCAGCCGGTCCGTTATGATGGCGGCGACCGCTTCAACCACCTGATCACCAACCGGCTCAGCGACCTGCTGCGTTTCATGCCGGTTTGCCCGGAGGTGGCCATTGGCCTGCCGGTGCCCCGGCCACCGATACAGGTAGTGCAGATGGGTGAGGGAAAACGGGTACGCGGAGTACTGGAGCCGGAGCGCGACTTCACTGACGCGCTGGAAGCGGTGGCCGATGAGCTGGACGCGCCCCTCAGTGGCTTTCTGCTCAAGGCCCGCTCGCCCAGCTGCGGGCACCTGAGTACACCGGTCCATGACGACAACGGCCAACCCATCGGCATGGATTCCGGCGCCTTCGCCCGGCGCCTGCACCAGCGCTACCCGCGCATTGCCCTGGCCAATGAAAGCGATCTGGAAAAGCCGGCCTTTGTGCAGGAGTTTCTGCTACAGGTGTTCTGCTACCAGCAATGGCACGGCAGCGACCAGCAGGGCCAGTGGCTGCAAGGCATGCGTGAGCGCACCCATGTTCTGGAGGAGCCGCTGCAAACCTGCACCAACCATTACCTGCAACGGCTCAGCGAGGCGATGCACTAGCAGCCTGCCGGGGTCCAGCCGCCCGACAACATTGATTTGTCGCGGGAGCGTGCTTGCACGCGAATGGCCGGATTCGCGTGCAAGCACGCTCCCACAAGACACCCATTGATTGACGGGTTGCTAGTACCAGATCACCACGGCGGCGGTAATGGCACCAAACAGCAACGACAGCCCCAGCAGGGTGCCCCAGGGAAAAGGCGGCGCCGGCGGCTCGGTGTCCAGCTGTTTTTCCAGCCAGGTTTTCAGCAGCACGGTGTTGCGGGTGTTGGCCTTGAAGATGGCATCAAAGGCATCGCCCACCACCGGCAACAGCCCGCCGAAAAAGTCGATCAGCATGTTGCGCACCATACGCCGCTTGACCTTGCCGCTGGCGCCGGCGCGCTGGGCCTCCACCAGCACATAGCTGGCCAGCACCAGCCCGGCCAGATCCCCGAAACCGGGAATCAGGCCGATAATGGCTTCCGCGCCGATGCGGAATTTGGTGAAGGGAATACCGATATTGCTGTCGGTGAAACGGCTGAATTTTTCCAGCCGCTGCAGGGCGGCCTGCTGTTCTTCCCGGGTGGGCTCGGCCATTACAACTCCACGAACAGGCGGCCGTCTTCTTCGCTGACCGGCCAGGTCTGCAACGCCTTCTCGCCGCGCACCACATTCAGCAACTGAACGCCGGGCGGGAAGTTGGCCCACTCACTGACCTCACCGGTGCGGATATCGAAGCGGGCCCGATGCAGGGGACATTGCACACACTTGTCCTCAATAATCTTGCCCTTGCCCAGCGAGGCAAACATATGGGTACAACGGGCCTGGGTGGCATAAAACCCGTCGCTCAGGTGGTAAACCACCAGCTTGGTGTCACCGGCCTGAATGGCCTTGCTCTTTCCCTGGGGAATGTCACTGCTGGCGCAGAGATCGTGACGCATGTGTTTCTCCTGGCTGGCTTAAAAAGGTTGGGCTGGCAAGGCCGCCGGCGCTGCCATCGACAGCAGGCGGCCTCGCGCAAGATTGTGGCTACTCCAGGTAGGTATACCCTGCCAGGCCTTCGCGGACCAGCTCGATAAAGCCGTCCTGCTCGGCCTGCGCCAGGTGGGCCTGGCGGCAGTGCTGTTCCAGCGCTTCCAGCAGGCGATCCGGGTCATAGTTCACGTACCGCAGCACCGAGCTGACGGTATCGCCCTGGATGGCATGGTCCAGACGCAGGGCGCCGTCGGCATCCACATCCACATCCACCGAATCGGTATCGCCAAACAGGTTGTGCATGTCACCCAGGATTTCCTGGTAGGCACCAACCATGAAGATACCCAGATGGCCATTGAGCTGATCCGGCAGCGGCAGGGAGCTCTCCACCCCTTCGCCATCCACGAACTGATCGATGCGCCCGTCCGAATCACAGGTAATATCCTGCAACACGGCACGGCGGGTCACCGGCTGATCCAGACCGGACAGCGGCAACACCGGGAACACCTGGTTGATGCCCCACACATCCGGCACCGACTGGAACACGGAAAAATTCACGAACAGCTTGTCGGCCAGGGTTTCATTGAGTTGGTCGAGCAATTCACGCTGCTGCTTGCGCAGCGGATTGAGCCGCCCACGCAGGGCCAGCAGACAGTTGATATAAAGCTGCTCGCCCCGGGCCCGGGTGGCCAGCCCCAGCTCGCCGGTAATATAGCGTTGGTGAATGTCCTGCCAGGCACTGACCACTTCCGGGAAACGCTCCAGCAGGTTACCGGGCTCACCGGCCAGCGCCGCTTGCAGCTGCCACAGCTGATGCAGCTCGTCGGCGTCATCGGCGCCGGGCGCCTCCACGGTCACCGGTGCCATCTGTTCCTGGTCGGTGATGTTGACCAGCAGCACCGCATGGTGGGCGGTCAGCGCGCGACCGGATTCGGAGATGATATGCGGCTCGGGCAGACCGTGGCGGGCACACTGCTCCTGCAGGGTCTGCACGATGTGCCGGGCGTAGTCCGCCACGCCGTAGTTCATGGAGCAGTAGGAACGCGAGTGGGTGCCCTCGTAGTCCACGCCCAGACCGCCGCCCACGTCCACGGTTTCCACCGCCGCACCCAGCGCGCGCATCTCGGCATAGTAACGGGCCGCCTCGCGCATGCCCGCCTTGATATCCTGGATGTTGGCCACCTGGGAGCCCAGATGGAAATGCAGCAGCTTGACGCAATCAAGCCGGCCAGCCTGGCGGCAGTGCTCCAGCGCCTGCATCAACTGCGGCGCGCTGAGGCCGAACTTGGATTTCTCGCCACCGGTGTTCTGCCAGTTGCCCTTGCTGATGCTCATCAGCCGCACCCGCAGACCAATGCGCGGCGCCACGCCCAGCTCATCGGCAATGGTCAGCAGCGCCGGCAGCTCGGACATCTTCTCCACCACGATATGCACATGGAAGCCGAGCTTCTCGCCCATCAGCGCCAGGCGCAGGTATTCCGCATCCTTGTAGCCATTGCAGACGATGGTGTCACCGGGCCGGGAGAGCGCCAGCACCGCCAGCAACTCCGGCTTGGAGCCGGCTTCCAGGCCAATACGCTCGCCGTCATCGCGGGCCCGCAAAATCTCGTGCACCACCCGGCGCTGCTGGTTGACCTTGATCGGGTAGACCGGCGTGTAGTGGCCCTGGTACTGCTGGCCGTCAATGGCCTCACGAAAGGCCCCGGCCAGCAGCTTCACGCGCTGGCGCAGAATACCGGAAAAGCGCGCCAGCACCGGCGCACGCAGCCCCGCACTGCGGCAGGCTGCCAGCACCGCCTCCAGCGTGGCCTCCCCGCCCTGCTCCCCATTGGGTCGCACGCACAGGCGGCCCTGGTCGTCGATGCGGAAGTAGCTGTCGCCCCAGCGGTCCACGTTGTAGATCTCGCTGGCGGGTACGGGGGTTCTGTCGGTCATTACCTGTCCTGAATCACACTGGCACGCAACACGCGGGCAAGCCCGCAACAGGGGCCATTATGCCTGCCAGCCGCCGTCTGTCGCATCCCCTTTTCTTGTTTTGACAGACGCCCCCCATCTCTTACAATCGCGACTATCGTTCACCCGTCGAACACCCCTGTATTTTCCACCGGAATCGCCCATGAGCACCTCCAAGGACAACTGGTTTTACGAGCACTTCGACACCGCCGGCACCGCCTTTGGCCTGCGCCTGAAACAGAAGCTGGAAGAGGTGCAGACCGAGTATCAGCACATCGAAATGTGGGAGACCGACACCTTCGGCTACCTGATGACCATCGATGGCGCCACCATGCTCAGCACCCGCGACAACTTCCTCTACCACGAGATGATGTCGCACCCGGTGCTGTTCAGCCACGCCAACCCGAAACGGGTGATCATCATCGGCGGCGGCGACTGCGGCACCCTGCGCGAAGTGCTGCGCCACCCGGGCGTGGAAAAGGCCACCCAGATCGACATCGACGAGATGGTCACCCGCCTGTCCGAGAAATACTTCCCGGAGCTGTGCGAATCCAACAACGACAGCCGTGCCGAACTGCTGTTCGAAGACGGCGTGCAATACATGCGCAACTGTGAAGACGGCAGCGTGGACGTGATCATCGTGGATTCCACCGACCCGGTGGGCCCGGCGGAAGGCCTGTTCAAGGCCGACTTCTTCCGCGATTGCCACCGCGTCCTGGCCGATGGCGGCATCATCGTGCAACAGTCAGAGTCACCGCTGCTGCACAGCGACACCATCATCAAGGATCTTCACAAGAACATGCGCGAAGCGGGCTTCAGCAGCACCCAGACCCTGCCCTTCCCGCAGCCGGTCTACCCCAGCGGCTGGTGGAGCTGCACCCTGGCCGGCAAGAACACCGACGTGGCCGCGTTCCGCGAAACCGACGCCACCGGCAAGGGCTTTGAGACGAAGTATTATTCAGCGGCCATGCACAAGGGCGCGCTGGTGATGCCGCCGTTTATGGAGAAGGCGATTAAGGGCTAAGTTGAAAGTTGAAAGTTGAAAGTTGAAAAAGTGCCCTTATCTTCGTTGGAAGCAAGGGCATTTTTGTGAAAAGCAAAACATGAAATAAAAGATTAACTTTTATCTGCCTCATTTCGCTCTACCGCAAGCTCTACCCGTTTAAAAGTAGCATTAGACTCTTCAAGAACAGCCTCAAAATCTAAATAACTTGGAGCTTGTGTAAATCTCTTCCATCTATCCAAAAGGTATTTTTTAAACACAGACGCTCTCTTAAATCTAGAATCAATGGTAAGAGACTCAAGCTCTTCGCTAATACTTTCCCTCACATCAGCACTTAGTATTGGAGTATCGAATACCATCGCATCCAAATAGGCAAACTGTCCCATCCAGCGACGAAAATGATAGGCTCCCGAAGAAGTTATTCTAAATGAATCAGGCATCTCACCGATCAAAGCGCCATTTATATCCTCCTCAAAAGTCACCCTTTGCGAGGTTTCTATAAGCTTTTTATTGGTTGACCTTCTTAGTGACCTCTCTATCTGATCTCCGGTAAAACCTGAATTCTGCAACTCAGAAAAGAGTTCACTAGTAAGGCAAAACCCATCGTTATCTCTATGCCTTCCATCCAAATCTAGAAAAGCCAATATTATAGGCGCCAAAAAATGCTCATTTGGATCAGAATTGGAAATATCGAATAAATTCATTGCCATTGATGTATCTGAACTATAATGCGAATACTCGCCCAATAGAGCCTGCTTAGTAAATTCATGAAGGGGAATTCGATACCTTCCTTTTGTAGCCATTTTTTCTATTATTTTTTCTGCATCAACGCCCGGACTACCAATAAAATTGGTAACAAATTCAATGGCAGCCCTGATATTCCCTCCTGTTATATTGGAAAGAAACTCAAGAAGCTCAGAATTTCCCCTCAATGAAGACAGAAGAGCTTTAAGAAACAAAGCCAAGCTCTCTGCATTAACCGCAAAACCACGATAAACTTCACTGGAAACATTCCCCTCTGCCATTTTCAAAGCAAATCCAAGCCGCTTCTCAATTACCTTATCAATACGGGGAGGCGAAATCGTGAATACTTTATGCGGGTAGGCTGTAAGCGCTCCAGACCTTTTGGACCTAAAGAAAGTTTGCGGCCGCACAGAAATAAAAACCATGGATTCCCAGTCTTGGGCAAGCTCCTGACCAATAACAAAAGCCTCTTGCTGGACTTCAAAGTCCCTTTGATCTGCATTATCCAAACATATTATTACTTGCTTCTGGGATGTTTTCGAATAATAACCAATAACTCGCTTTAAATGCTGATCTCTCTCACCATATAAACTCTCTATCTTTTCCAGAAGCTTTGTTTCATACAAATCGGGATCAGTTTCCTTTTTCCTTCCCCACACACCTCTCGAGAACCGACTAATATCCGCAGCATAAACACCTTTTATTATCCCGCTCTCATAAGGATCAACCTCATATTTATCTATTAACTGGCGCTCCACCTCATTCAGAATGAAAACACGAAGGTTTTCTGTGAGCGAAGCCTTAGACCCCAAATCAATGTAGATATACAGCGCTTTCTTGAATTCTTCATGTGCACTGTTATACATTAGGTTTTTAATAAAAGATGTTTTACCAACCCCAACATCGCCCAACAAGACGATAGGTCTTTTTGCCACAGCTTCGGAAAGAACTTCTGGCGTAAGGTTATCACTTTTTTTGCTTTTTACACTTTTCAGGCTGGGCTGCGGCTCTGAAGAACTAAACAAAGAAGCATAACGGGCCTCAAGAGGTAGTGTTCAGAATTCTGTGTCATTTCTTT
>NZ_AMRJ01000004.1 GCF_000300995.1 Alcanivorax hongdengensis A-11-3
AGGGTTGATTTGGGATCACAGTCGCTTGTTATGAGTTTAGTGCTTTCAGCCATTGCCGGGCCTGCTCTCTTGTTTCTTCTGTAACTCGTGCAGACTCAGACGAAATAACTATATTCAGAGCTGATTTAGCCAGCCCAGCGCTGATAATACTTCGGGCGTGCCCTGTTCGGGAAATACACGATGCTTCGGTGTAACCTGTTTCAGTGCGCAATTTTTCGATGACATCTTCGCGAGACATAGCGGAGGACGAAAACTCGCCAAAATACTTTACAAAACACGCTTGCCCGACCGACTGGAGCGCCCTAGATAATTGTTCTTCGTTCATAGGTTCCTCTTTAGAGAAAACTCATAACGCCTTGGCTTTGCGGCGTACCGGAGCGCCAGCGTAGGTGCGTCCGCCAACAGCCATTTGTTAGCACTTGGGTTAGAAAACCATTGCGTGGTCACAAAGAAATCTTCCGTTTTGATTGACAAGAACCATCTCGGCAACAAATTCGCCTTTAGCTTTAGTGAATGACTGCTTCCATATAATTGCTGCTGAATCAGGGCGTTTGAATACTGCTACCGGCTTACGCTCTGAAAAGAATCCTTTTTCTTTCTGATACTGCAGGCAGACCTTCTGAAGATACTCCTTTGTGACGATTTTTTTCATCCTATCGGTGAAGTCTCTAATATGAGCTTCATGGTCAATTTTGGTGGAGGCTTCCATCAGGTTGTCCATGATAGGAGTCGCAATGGCCAGAATTTCATTTTCTGACATTTTTTCAAAGTTCATGGCCACTCCTTGTAAGTGCTAACGCCTTGCGCAGCGGCGCGAGGAACGAGCGTCCGGCCCCGGAGGGGCTTTACTGGCGCAACTTGTTATGTGAATTCTTGCCTTCACAAAAGCCCCCACCTCGCTCAATAACTTCATAATTCATTCTTGAGTGCTTTGCCGCCATATTCTCTGCCCATTTAGTTCTGCTTTTATCAATACAAGGAGCGGTATAAACCACCCACTTACCTACAGGCAAAGACTGAGCCTCCTGGGTTAAACCTGGCAGATACTCACTACGGTGTCCGTTTAAGATATAAGCCCATGGCGTTACTTCAATGATTGCAACAGGCTTGCTCTCTGAATGTACGAGAGGGCTAGCAACCATGAGCAATATAAAGCAATAACGATTCATGGCTCACACCATCCACATAACGCCGCCAACACGCGCGTATTTTTTGTGGAGCCGCAGGCGCAACGAAAAATGCGTCGCGGTGCTTGGCCTTGTTAGCAGCAGCCTCGCAATTTTGATATTCTTGATGGCTTACTAAGGACAAAGCACTAGGCTAAATATTAAGAATGATAAAGTTTCACCCTAGGAAGGGTACTGTACTCTGCTGTGACTTTTCAAAAGGATTTGAACCTCCTGAAATGGTCAAGGTTAGACCCGTAATTGTAATTACCCCCCAACTACCGGGGAGGCCGGGGCTGTGTACTGTGGTGCCGATTAGCTCGGTTGAGCCCGTGCCAATGCAGCCATACCACCACAAAATGGATCCGGGCTCGCTCACTCCCAAGATGCAAGCAACAGAGTGCTGGGCGAAATGCGACATGCTCTATACTGTGGGGCTGAACCGATTAGATAGAATTCGAGAGCGCAAGCCTGACGGAAAGCGCATATATATGACGACGACGGCTACAGCTGACGACATGACTGCAATTGAGGTGGCCATATTAAACGGGTTAGGCCTGCGTAAATACTTGAAATAAAAGAAAAAGCCCTAAAGGCTTTCACCTTTAGGGCTTGCATTCTTGACACTAGCCGGACTGGCCGGTTCATGACCTAAGGGGCTTGTCATCGCTTATCCCTAGGTCAGCTACCTTTCGGTAGGCTTGCTAGCCGGATTAACCGGAACGGGTTGATTATAGTATTACAGTATTCAAGATGTAAAGTGTTTTACTATACGGAGCTGGGAAGCTGGAACGGCTGCTAACAGGTATTAGGAAGCCGGCTCGAATATCCAATGAACGTGCCGGCGTCATATCACGGTTATCAAATTTATATAACGAAGAAGAAAACCATGGTTCTCAGCAGGTTACAAACCCATGCCTGAGCGCATGATTCAATATGTTGACTTCTTCTTTTCCCCAAACCAATAACACTGCACATAGCGACAGCATTAATCCAACGGCCCTAAACTACCTATAGCGGCAGCTCCTCCTGTAAACGGTTTGAATCCCTCCACCGTATCTTCTTCAAATATGGCTGGGTTGTCTGTAAGCGATCTCTTACATTTGAGTCGTTATCGCTTACCTGGGGAATCCCGTCGCGGGCGTTTTCCTATGTTATTCCTTCGGGAGGCGGCTCGCTGATGAAGTGGGTTTCCCATCGTGTATCGAGGGTTTCCCACACCAGAAAAACACTGAGCGTGTTCAGGCGAGCTAATTGAAGTGCCCGTGAGCCAGGAACACCTTCACCTGCTCAATCACGTCCCGATTGCGCATCATAAACGGGTGCGTCACTGGCAATACCAGATGGTCCTGCATGCCTTCGACTTTGGTGCTGGCCACGCTGACTTTGCCGTCATTAGGCCTGGGCAGCATAGTGGAGAGAATAAAGTTGATGGTGTCGCTGCCGGCGATGACGCCCAGGGGGAAGTCCACCGGGCCCAGTTGGTTGGGAATGCTGTCGGGGCCGGTGCCCAGCTGGCTGCCGGCGGGGCCGTTGAACCACTGGAACGGCGCCCAGTCACCCAGGCGGTCGACCACTTCGCTGCCCTGGTTGGGCGGGCCGAGCATGACGGTGCGGCCCAGCCGCGCGATGCGGTGCTGACTCAAATACTGGCGCAGCAGGATGCCGCCCATGGAATGGGTGACAAAGTGAATCTGGCCATCAGCCGGGCATTTTGCCAGGGCGGCGGGCAGGGTTTGTTCGGCGAGGGTGGGGATGTCTTTTTTGGTGGAGGGGTAGCCCTGGTTGACCACGGTGTAGCCGGCATCACTCAGGGCCACGTCCATCTTGTGCATGGCATGGGCGGTTCGGGCCAGGCCATGGAGCAGGATGACGCATTGGGGGTCTTGTGGTGCCGCTTGGGGGTGATGGGTTTTCATCGTTGCCCCCTCGGTATTTGGCAAGGCCGTGCCCCCTCTCCCCAACCCCTCTCCCCAGAGGGGAGAGGGGCTTACAAACATCCCCAGTAGCAGGCCACTGAGTAGCTTCAACGTCAGGCTGGCCCTCGCGCTACCCGCTTTCGCCATCAACTATCAACCGTCCACTGTCAACCAGCTAGCCCGCGGCCAACTGATCCAGCGCGTTTTTCAAACGCGCCGCGGCGGCGTCCACGTCACCGAGCTTGTCCAGGCCGAACAGGCCCACTCGGAAGGTCTTGAAGTCGTCGCCTTCGTCGCACATGAGCGGCACGCCGCCGGCGGTCTGCAGGCCCAGTTTCACAAAGGCGGCGCCGCTCTTGATGGTGTCGTTGTCGGTGTAGGACACCACCACGCCGGGGGCTTCGAAGCCCGGGGCGGCGACGCTGGCAAAGCCGTGTTCGGCCATGGCCTGGCGCACCGCCCGGCCCAGCCGCCACTGGTGTTCCTTGACCTTGTCCAGGCCCCGGTCGATGGTTTCCAGCATGGTGTCGCGGAAGCCGCGCAGGGCATCGGTGGGCATGGTGGCGTGGTAGGCATGGCCGCCGTTTTCGTAGGCGATCATGATGTCGCGCCATTTGCGCAGGTCGCAGGCGAAGCTGGTGCTGGTGGTTTCGTGCAGGCGCTTTTCTGCGGCCTCGCTGAGCATCACCAGGGCGCTACAGGGTGACGAGCTCCAGCCCTTCTGCGGGGCGCTGATCAACACATCCACGCCCACGGCCTTCATGTCCACCCAGATAGCACCTGAGGCGATGCAGTCGAGCACGAACAGGCCACCGACGCTGTGCACGGCTTCGGCCACCTGCTTGAGGTAGTCGTCGGGCAGGATGATGCCGGAGGCGGTTTCCACGTGGGGGGCGAATACCAGGGCCGGTTTTTCGGCCTTGATGGTGGCCACCACCTGGTCAATGGGGGCCGGCGCGAACGGGGCCTGGGGCTGGTCGCTGACCCGTGCGGCCTTGAGCACGGTTTCGCTGGCCGGAATGCTGCCCATCTGGAAGATCTGGCTCCAGCGGTAGCTGAAGAAGCCATTGCGGATCACCAGGCAGGACTGGTCGGTGGCGAACTGGCGCGCCACCGCTTCCATGCCGAAGCTGCCACCGCCGGGCACTACGGCCACGGAGTGGGCATTGTAGACCTGTTTGAGGTTACTGGAGATATCGCGCATCACCTGCTGAAAACGCTGGGACATATGGTTCAGCGAGCGGTCGGTGAACACCACGGAGTACTCGAGCAGGCCGTCTCGGTCGAAGTCACGGGGCAAATCTGTCACGGGGGATTACCTCTCCAGCGGCGACTGGCCGCTGCTCTGTTCATGTTCTGCGTTGTATTGTGAGCTTGTGTTCCGGTTTGTCTTGGATACTGGATTGCCGCCGACGCCGCAACCGTCCAGGGCCAAAAGATGGCAAAACCGGCCTCAACTGCCTAATTCACAGTCAATGACTGTTCCCTCAAATCAATTAAGCTTATGTCCCATCATTCTTGAGCCAACCGGGGCGCTGCCTCATACTATGCGGCCTTAACGCCCTGTAAACACAGCGTTTAACTCCTATTTTCGGCAAGCGAGCCACGATCACATGACTGAGTACGTCCTGATTCTGATCAGCGCTGTGCTGGTGAACAATTTTGTGCTGGTCCAGTTCCTGGGACTGTGCCCCTTTATGGGCGTGTCCAACAAGGTGGAAACCGCCATGGGCATGTCCCTGGCCACCACCTTCGTGCTGACGCTGTCGTCGGTACTGTCCTACCTGACCTGGGCCTACATCCTGGTGCCCTTTCACCTGGAATACCTGCGCACCATCAGCTTTATTCTGGTGATTGCGGTGGCGGTGCAGTTCACCGAGATGTTCGTCAAGAAGGCAAGCCCCGTGCTTTACCGGGTGCTGGGCGTGTTCCTGCCGCTGATCACCTCCAACTGCGCGGTGCTGGGCGTGGCGCTGCTCAACGTGCGCCAGGACGATGCCACCTTCATGAGCTCGCTGACCTATGGCTTCGGCGCGGCGCTGGGCTTTTCCCTGGTGCTGGTGCTGTTTGCCGCCATGCGTGAGCGCATTGCCGTGGCCGATGTGCCCGAGGCCTTCCGTGGCCCCAGCATCGGCCTGATCACCGCCGGCCTGATGTCGCTGGCGTTCATGGGCTTCTCGGGGCTGATCAAGCTATGAAGGGCCGCTTGCACGCAAATATGACTTTCCTGCGTCTGACGCCCGACGTCCGACGTCCGACGCCACGCGGAGCGTGCCAATGACCGCTGTGCTGATTGCCATCGCTGCCCTGCTGGGGCTGGCCGCGGTGTTTGGTGCCGTGCTCGGCTTTGCCTCGGAAAAGTTCAAGGTCGAGGGCGACCCCATTGTCGACCAGATCGATGACCTGCTGCCCCAGACCCAGTGCGGCCAGTGCGGCCACCCGGGCTGCCGCCCCTACGCCGAGGCCATTGCCGAGGGCGAGGAACACAACCGCTGCCCGCCCGGCGGCCAGGACACCGTGGACGCCCTCACCGATCTGCTAGGCCGCGATGCCATGACCGTGGACGATGACGGCGCCGAAGACGCGGACGTCACCAAGGTGGCCTATATCCGCGAGGATGAGTGCATCGGCTGTACCAAGTGCATCCAGGCCTGCCCGGTGGACGCCATTGTCGGCGCCGCCAAGCTGATGCATACCGTCATCGTGGACGAGTGCACCGGCTGTGACCTGTGCGTGGAGCCCTGCCCGGTGGACTGCATCGACATGCTGGAAGTGAAGCCCACATTGCAGACCTGGGGCTGGAACCGCCCCGCCGGCATCGGCCAGCGCCCGGACAGCCGAATCGAGGTGGTGAATTTATGATGACTTGTGCCCTGCGGGCGGGCCGGACGTCAGACGTCCGACGTCCGACCTCATACCGGAGGTCAGCCTGATGCTCGCCAAGCTGTTCGGTGGCACTCACCGCAAAAACCGGGTGTACGATTTCCACGGTGGCGTGCACCCGCCGGAGAACAAGCAGCAGTCCAACGGCACTGCGATCCAGCCCGGCCCGCTGCCGGCCCGGCTGATCTTGCCGCTGAACATGCATATCGGGGCCCCGGCCAAACCGCTGGTGGCCCCCGGTGACAAGGTGCTCAAGGGCCAGATGATCGCCGAGCCGGTGGGCGCGGTGAGCGCCGCCATCCATGCCCCCACCTCCGGCACCGTCAGTGCCATCGGCCCGCGGCCGATTCAGCATCCCTCCGGCATGGACGCCATCTGCATCGTCATCGACAGCGATGGCGAAGACCGCTGGGTGGACCATCAGGGCATCGCCGACTACACCGAGCTGAGCCCCGGCGAGCTGGTCGACACCATTCGCCAGGCGGGCATCGCCGGCATGGGCGGCGCCGGCTTCCCCACCAGCATCAAGGTCAACTTGGGCGATCACCAGCGGGTGGAACAGCTCATCATCAACGCGGTGGAGTGCGAGCCCTATATCACCGCCGACGACCGCCTGATGCGCGAGCGCGCCGCCGACATCGTCGCCGGTATCCATATCCTGCAATACCTGCTCAACCCGCGCCGCACCCTGATCGGCATCGAGGACAACAAACCCGAGGCCATCTCCGCCATCAAGCGCGCCTGCAAGGGCTGCGATATCGAAGTGCGGGTGGTGCCCACCAAGTACCCCTCCGGTGGCGAGAAACAGCTGATCCAGCTGCTCACCGGCAAGGAAGTGGCCAGCGGCCAGCTGCCCGCCCAGGTGGGCGTGGTGTGCCAGAACGTGGGCACCGCCTTTGCCATCCAGCGGGCGGTCTGCCATGGCGAGCCGCTGCTGTCTCGCATTACCACGCTCACCGGCGATGCGGTGGCCCAACCGGGCAACTACGAGACCCTGCTGGGCACCCCGGTGGCAGACCTGCTGCAACATGGCGGTGTGCACAGCCAGCAGCTGGGCCGGCTGGTGATGGGCGGGCCGATGATGGGCTTCACCCTGCACAACCCGGCGGTGCCGGTGGTCAAGACCACGAACTGCATCATTGCCGCCAGCCCGCAGGAGCTGCCCGAGCCGCCGCCGGAGCAACCCTGCATCCGCTGCGGCTCCTGTGCCGAGGCCTGCCCGGCCAACCTGTTGCCCCAACAGCTTTACTGGCATGCCAAGAACGACGATCTGGACAAGGCCCTGCACCACAACCTGATGGACTGCATCGAGTGTGGCGCCTGCGCCTATGTCTGCCCCAGCCATATTCCGCTGGTGCAGTACTACCGCTACGCCAAGGGCGAGGTGCGCCAGCGCGCCGCCGACCAGGTGAAGGCCGACAAGGCCCGCCAGCGTTTCGAGGCGCGCCAGGCCCGTATCGAACAGGAACAGGCGGAAAAAGAAGCCCGCCGCCAGGCACGCCTGGAAGCCAATCGCAAGAAGAAGGAAGCCGGCGCCGCGGCCCCGACCGGCCCCAGCGCCGAGCAGGCCGCCGCGCTCAAACAGGCCTCGCTGGAGGCCTCCAAGGCCTACAAGGCCGCAGTGAAAGCCGCCAAGACGGCGGAAGCCCAAGGCGACGATAACGCCGCCGACCTGAAAGCCGAGGCCGAGCGCCTCAAGGCCGTGGCGGACAAGGCCAAGGCCGCGGTGCGCGACGCCAAGGCCGACGCCCCGGCCGTGGCGGCCCCGGCGGACGATGCCGTCGCCAGCCTGAAAAAGCAGGTTGGCGATGCCTCCAGCGCCTACAAGGCCGCCGTCAAAGCGGCCAAGGACGCCGAAGCCAGCGGCGCCGACGATGCCGGCGACCTGCGCGCCCGGGCGGAGGCACTGAAAGCCACCGCCGACCGGCTCAAGGCCGAGCTGCGTGACGCCAAGGCCAACGCCCCGACCACGCCAGCGGCGCCCCAGACGGACCCGGTGGCCGAGCTGAAAAAGCAGGTTGGTGACGCCTCCTCCGCCTACAAGAGCGCCGTGAAAGCGGCCAAGGAGGCGGAAGCACAAGGCGCCGACAACGCCGCCGAGCTGCGCGCCGAGGCCGACCGCCTGAAAGCCGTGGCCGATCAGCTCAAGGCCGACCTGCGCGATGCCAAGGCCAATGCGCCGGCACCGGCCAAGGCCGCGCCCGCCGGCAAGGCGCCGCCGGCGGACAGCCCGAAAGTGCCGGAAAGCGACGCGCCGCAATCCGTGGCCGGCGTGGACCCGGAGCAGGCCGCCAAGCGCCAGAAGCGCCTCAAAGCCCTGAAAACCGCCTACAACATGGCCCACAAGCAGTACAAGGACGCCCACGCCGCGCTGGAGCGCGCCGAGCGCCACGAGGAACTCAGCGCCGACGAGTTCAACGCCATGCAGCAGAAGGTGGACAAGCTCAAGGGCAAGGCCGATGTGGCCCGTGATGCCCTGGATGCGCTGGTGGAAGAGGCCAAGGCCGATATCCGCGCCCACACCGGCAAGGACCTGAAAACCCTGAAGCTGGAAGCCGCCCGCGCGGAAAGCGCCCTGGCCGACAAGCAGCAGGAACTGGCCCAGCGCCGCGACAGCGCCGCCGAAGAGACCCTGGAAGCGCTGGAAGCGGAACTCAAGGCCCTGGAAACCGAAGCCCACATCGCCCGCAAGGCCCTCAAGCAGGCCGTTGAAGAACAGGGGTTAGTGGAAGAATGAAACGCATGCAGGCATCCATGCAACACGCAACACGCGAACACCTCGCAGGGCGGACATTCCCGCAGGGAATCTCCGCCATCATGACGCCAACGGCGGAGATGGGCTCACGCCCATTTCCGCCCTACCTGAAAGGTAAGGGCTAAACCGACATGAGCCTGATCAGTTCCACCTCACCGCACACCACCGGCAAGACCGACACCGGCGCCTTCATGCGCCAGGTGCTCTACGCCACCCTGCCCGGGCTGGCAGTGCTCACCTGGCAGTTCGGCTGGGGCTCGGTGATCAATGTGCTGTGGGCCGTGCTGGTGGCCCTGCTCAGTGAAGCGGCCATTCTCAAGGCCCGTGGCCGGCCGCTGGGCTTTTACCTGAAGGATTACAGCGCCGTGGTCACCGCCGTGCTGCTGGGCCTGGCCCTGCCGCCCACCGCGCCCTGGTGGCTGACGCTGATCGGCGTCAGCTTTGCCATCATTGTCGCCAAGCAACTCTATGGCGGCCTGGGCATGAACCCCTTCAACCCGGCCATGGTCGGCTATGTGCTGCTGCTGATTTCATTCCCGGCGGCCATGACCCGCTGGATCGCCCCGGGCCAGACGCCGGAGCCGGCCCAGAGCTGGCAGCTGTTTCTCGGCCAGGCCGGCGTGGACGGCTTCAGCGGCGCCACGCCACTGGATACCTTCCGTACCTGGGCCGGCAACGCCAGCGAACTGAGCGGCCATGCCATCCTGCACGGCCAGTTCGCCGGGCTTGGCTGGGAGTGGGTCAATCTGGCGTTTCTGCTGGGCGGCCTCTACCTGCTGGCCCGTCGCATCATTACCTGGCAGATCCCCGCCGCCTTCCTGCTGGGCGTGGCGGTGCCGGCGCTGATTGCCTCGCTGGTGGACCCGGTGCGTTTTGCCGGCCCGCTGTTCCACCTGTTTTCCGGCGGTACCATGCTGGGCGCCTTCTTCATCGCCACCGACCCGGTGACCGCCGCCACCAGCCGGCTGGGGCGTTTCATCTATGCCCTGCTGATCGGCGTGCTGATCTGGGTGATCCGCAGCTTCGGCGGCTACCCGGATGCGGTGGCCTTCTCGGTGCTGCTGCTCAACCTGTGCGCGCCCTTCATCGATTACTACACCCAGCCGCGCACCTATGGCCACCGCAAGGCCAACCGGGGGGTCGGCTCATGATTGGCACCATCAGCAAGAACACCGTGATCCTGAGCCTGTTTGCCATCGGCACCGCCGCCACCCTGGCAATCACCAACGAGGCCACCCTCAGCCAGGTGAACTGCAACAAGCAGCAGGCCCTGTCCAGCTCGCTGGCCCAGGTGATGCCGCAAGACCACCACGACCGGCCGCTGCTCAGTGACCGCACCACCGTCAACGACCCGCAACTGGGTCGCGGCGATCACCACATTTACCGGGCGCAGCTGAACGGCGCGCCCAGCGGCGCGGTACTGGAAGCCACCGCGCCGGACGGTTACGGTGGCCCCATCAACCTGATCGTGGGCGTGGACATGGATGGCCAGATTCTCGGTGTGCGCGTGGTACCACCGCACAACGAAACCCCGGGGCTGGGCGACCATATCGAAACCAAGAAATCCCACTGGATCTTCAGTTTCAACGGCAAATCCCTGGGCAACCCGGATAACGCCGGCTGGGCGGTGAAGAAAGACGGCGGCACCTTCGACAGCTTCACCGGTGCCACCATCACCCCCCGTGCCGTGGTCGGTGCCGTGCACCGTGCCCTGCTCTATTTCCAGGCCCACCGCGACGCGCTATTCGCGGCGCCGGCCGACCGTATCAAGGCGGAGTCCTGCAATGGCTGATGCAAACTACAAGAAGATCACCATGGATGGGCTGTGGAACAACAACCCGGCCACGGTACAGATTCTCGGCCTGTGCCCGCTGCTGGCGGTGACCGGCTCGGTGGTCAACGCCATGGGCCTGGGCCTGGCTACCCTGGTGGTGCTGATGGGCTCCAACGCCTGCGTGTCGCTGATCCGCAACTACGTCACCGACGCCGTGCGCCTGCCGGCCTTCGTGATGATCATCGCCGCCATGGTGACGGTGATCGAAATGCTGATGCAGGCCTACACCTTCGAGCTCTACCAGATTCTCGGCATCTTTATCCCGTTGATCGTCACCAACTGCACGGTGCTGGGCCGCGCCGATGCCTTCGCCAGCAAGAACGGCGTACTGCCGGCCATGGTCGACGGCATGATGATGGGCGCCGGCTTCCTGGTGGTGCTGCTGTTGCTGGGCGGCATGCGTGAACTGATTGGCCAGGGCACCCTGTTTGCCAACATGCAGCTGCTGTTCGGGCCGGTGGCGGCCAACTGGGAAATCGACGTGATCCACAACTACGGCGGCTTCCTGCTGGCCATCCTGCCGCCGGGGGCCTTCCTGGGCCTGGGGCTGATCATTGCCGGCAAGAACGTGATCGACAAACGCCTCAAGGACGCGCAAAAGGCCAGGGCCAGCGACGAGCCCAAGGTCAGCCGCCGGGTGCGTACCACTGGCAAGGTTAGCTAAACCACACCCCCTCTAGCTCCCCCTCCGGGAGGGGGAGGATCTACTCCCTCCCCTTTTCAAGGGGAGGGCCGGGGTGGGGTCAGGGTGGGGTCATGGCTAGAGTCACACCCACACCGCCGTGCCGATCAGCACCAGGGCAATCAGCCCGTGGGGCAGGAAGACATGGCGCCAGCAGAGAATGCGCAGCAGCTCCCGCCAGCCGCCCTGGTGACGGCTATGGTCCCAGCTGGCGGCACTCTGAAACGGCGCCAGCGACGCAATGTCACCGCGAAAAAATGCCTCGATTTTTTCGATGCGGGCAAAGTGCGCCGACTGAAACGCCTTCCAGTGCCCCTCTACCCACCAGAACATCAGGCTGCCGAGCACCCCCACCCAGAGCAATGCCGGGCGTTCGAAAAAGGCACCGGAGCCGGCCAGCATGCCCGCCAGGGTCAGGCTCCAGGCCTTGATGGTCAGGGATTTCTGGTCGAATGCATCAATCAGGCCGGTAAGATGGAAATACTCCGCCTGCAGTTGTTGTTCCCGTTGTGACACTCCATTCCCCCACAATAAATCGATCAGATTGTCCGATAATGTGGCGCTATTTAACGCCATTCATTCGGCGCACACAAAACCGCACAGTAGCAACAGGAGGAACGCCATGAACACGCCACTTGTGAATGCTGTGCTGCAACGCCGCCAACTGCCGGACACCATCCGTGCCCGCCTTTATGGACCACCGCGGGACCAGTGGCGCGAGCACCCGCATTACCTGATCAGCGACGCCCGTGCCCTGCAACGCAACCACAACAGCCTGAAGCGCCAGGCCCGCCAGTATCATGGTGCCCTCACCCATCTGATCAATCAGCCGGACGCCCGCCGCGACAGTGAAGAGAACCGGCAATTGCGCCAAACCCTTGCCCACCATGGCCGCACCCTGTTGAAAAACCTGCACAGCCATCACGGCTTTGAAGACAGCAGCGTGTTCCCGGTACTGCGCCTGCATCACCCGCGTCTGCAGGATGCCTTCACCCTGCTGGAAAACGACCATCAGGCCCTGGACGGCCTGCTGGCCGATATCGATATGGCCATTGCTGATGTGCCAGCCTTTGCAGCCACCCCCGCCACGCTGGAAAAGGCCCATGGCCAGGCCGCGCAACTGGATGCCTTGCTGCACCGCCACATGGACGATGAAGAGGACATTCTGGTGCCGATTTACCTGGCATCTATGTAATTTTTTTCGCTTTATTGAACACTGCGGTTAACACTCTTTTGCAATAACCGGCGAACCCTGACGCACCGGCACCGCTCTAAGGGGTAATCAAGCAGAACAAGGAGTGAGCCATGAAAAGTGCAGCGATTGCCGCCCTCAGTGTCGTGGGTACCGTGGCCGTTGCCGGTGTGGGTTATGGCGCCTACCAGGCCATGACACCGTCCGCTTCCGGCTATGCCAAAGTGGTAAACGTGAAACCGGTGGTGACTCACAGCGAAGAACCGCGGCAGGAATGTCGCCAGGTCACCGTGCAACACCAGAAGCCGGTGAAGGATGACAAACAGGTGGCCGGCAGTGTGATTGGTGCCGTCATTGGTGGCGTGGTGGGTCACCAGTTCGGCGGTGGTCACGGCAAGGATGCAGCCACCGCCGGTGGTGCCATTGCCGGCGGTATTGCCGGTAACCGCATTCAGAAAAACATGCAGGATAAAAACACCTACACCACCACCGAAGAGCAGTGTCATACGGTGATGGAAAGCAAAAGCCACACCCAGGGTTATGACGTGACCTACACCTTCAACGGTGATCAGCAAACCATCCATATGGACAAGCGCCCGGGTGACCGGCTGCGCATCGAAGACGGCGATGTGGTGATGCCGTAACAGCCCGCACCCCCAACCACAAAACCCGCAACCACAAAAAAGCCCCGGCCGTTATCGTAATGCTGTTCACTTAAGCTTTTAAGTCCCTCTCCCCTTGCGGGGGAGGGGTTGGGGAGAGGGGACCTGCCTGAAAGGGTTGAGCCAGATTTGCACCGCTTAAGTGAACAGCATTACGGTCGTTATCGGGGCTTTTTTGTGGTGCCGCTGTTCAGCTCAGCCAGGTGACAAAGGTCTGAATCACCGTGGCATTGGCAATATCCACGATAAAGCCACCCACCACCGGCACGATGATAAAGGCCAGCGGTGAGGGGCCATGGTGCTGGGTCACCGCCTGAATGTTGGCCACCGCCGTGGGCGTGGCCCCCATGGCGAAGCCACAGTGCCCCGCACAGAGTACCGCCGAGTCATAGTTGCGCCCCATCATTCGGAACGTCACCAGGGTAATAAAGGCCACTGCCAGCACCACCTGCACCAGCAGCATGGCCAGCATGGGCAGTGCCAGATCCACCAGTTGCAACAGCTGCAAGCTCATCAGGGTGATGGCCAGGAAAATGCCCAGCGAGGTATTGCCCACCACTTCGATGGTGGCATCGTTGACCCGCCACAGCCGCCGGGCAGCGTTGCCCAGCAGAATGCAGACAAACAGCACCCAGACGAAGGTCGGCAGCCTGAACACCGAGGCGAAATGCTCGGCGGCCACGGAGCCGACCACCACGCCCACGGACAACAGCATCATGATACGAATGGCACTGGCACCGGAAATCGGGTGCGGGGTTTCCTGTTCGTCAAAGTCCGGGTCGCCCTCCACACCATGGGCCGGCACCATCAGGTGATAACGACGAATCAGGAACATGGCCAGGGGGCCGCCCAGCAAGGCCCCGAAGATCAGGCCGAAGGTGGCGGAAGCCGCCGCCAGTTCGGTGGCCCCCTGCAAGCCGGCCTGATGCTCGAAGACCTCAGCCCAGGCGGCGCCGGTACCGTGCCCGCCGGTCATGGTAATGGAGCCCCCCAGCAGGCCGTAGAACGGTGACAGGCCCATGAGCTTGGCCATGCCGACACCGGCCAGGTCCTGCAGCATCACCAGCACGATCACCAGCACGGCAAACAGCAGCATGGGCCAGCCGCCGCGTCGCAACAGCCGAAAATCCGCCGCCAGCCCCACGGCACCAAAGAAGAACAGCATGGCCGGTTCTTTCAGGGCATCGTTGAATTGCAGGGTAATCCCCCCCAGCTGCAGGGCCGTCACGATAATGGTGGCCAACAGCCCGCCCACCACCGGGTCAGGCATGTTCAGCTGCGAGAGGATATGGATGCGATGCACCAGCCACTGGCCCACGGCCAGTACGATCAATGCCACCATCAGGGTTTCCATGGCGGAAAACTGCATGGATCTCTCCTTTGATCTCTTCCGCAAGGGCAGAAAAATTGGACAGGGACCATTGTAGCCGGTTCCGGCCCCTCACAGGCGAGCGATGATCAGATATACTGCCGGCGCAGCCTGGATGGTGAATCATGAATCGCGAAAAACGTACCGAAATCTTTACCCGCCTGCGCGACCAGAACCCGCACCCGACCACGGAGCTGGAATACAGCAACCCGTTCGAATTGCTGGTGGCGGTGGTGCTGTCCGCCCAGGCCACCGATGTGGGCGTCAACAAGGCCACCGCCAGGCTGTTTCCGGTGGCCAACACGCCGGAGGCCATTTATGCCCTGGGCGTGGATGGCCTCAAGCAATACATCAAGACCATCGGCCTGTTCAATTCCAAGGCGGAAAACATCATCCAGCTTTGCCGCATGCTGATCGAGCTGCATGACAGCCAGGTACCGCCCAGCCGCGAAGATCTGGAAGCGCTGCCCGGTGTCGGGCGCAAGACCGCCAATGTGGTACTCAACACCGCCTTTGGCCACCCGACCATGGCCGTGGATACCCATATCTTCCGGGTCTCCAACCGTACCCGCATTGCCCCGGGCAAGAATGTGCTGGAAGTGGAAAAACGGCTGCTGAAACTGGTGCCTGAGGAATTTCTGCGCGATGCCCACCACTGGCTGATTCTGCATGGCCGCTATACCTGCATGGCGCGCAAACCGCGCTGCGGGGAATGTCTGATCGCCGACCTGTGCGAATACCCGCCCAGTAAAAGACCCACCTGAGTCTCACTCCCGAGGCAAGGCGCTGGCGCACCAGCAGGCCGTGTTGCTAGGGTAATGACACCCTGACAACAAGGACGGACCTGTCATGAAACGCTTCATCACCCTGGCCAGCGCTGCCACCCTGCTGTGCATCGCCATGCCCGCCGCCCAGGCTCTGGAACTGAAACCCGGCCTGTGGAAGCAGGAAATCACCATGGATGCCCCCAACCTGCCCAAGCAGATGCGCACCCGGCAAAGTACTCACTGTATTACGCAGGAACAGGCCAGCGACCCGAAAATGGCCATGAAGAAAAGCTGGGGAGAGAGCCAGTGTCAGCCGGACAAACTGGACCAGAGTGGCAATACCCTCACCTGGAGCGCCACCTGCAAGACCGGCAAGTTCGATTCACACATGCACGGCTCCATGACCTTCGTCGATGCCACGCACTACACCACGCAAACGGATGTGGAGGCCAACGGCCACAGCATGAAGTCGACGGTGAAAGGCAGCTGGCTGAAGGCCAGCTGCGATCAGGCCGGGCAATAAAACGGCGGCCCGTCAGGCTGCCTGACGGGCAAATACCCGCTCGAAGAAGTTGAATACCCGGTGCCAGCTGTCCTCGGCACTGGGCTCGTGGTATTTGGATCGCAGTGGCGAGTAATCCGCCAGACGCTTGAACACGAAGGTCTGGTGATTGTTCATGTAGGAGTGGCCGGCATCCGGGTAGGTCTTCACATCGAACTCCACGCCCAGCTCCTGCAGATGGCCGGCCAGCCGGTCACCATGGTTGCCGAACACCATGTCCTTGCGTCCCCAGCCACCGACCACCGGGCAGATGCCCGACAGGTCCGATGCCTTGCCCGGCACCCCGCCATAGAACGGCGCCACCACCTGCACCGGGGCACGGCTGGCATAGAGGAGCGCAAAGCGACCACCCATGCAAAAGCCCATGACGCCCACCTGGCTGACTTTTTCCTCTTGCTGGGCCAGCAACCATTCACGGCAGGCTTCCAGTTGCTCAAAGGCAAAGCCCTTGCCGGTTTCATGGGCGCGCAGGGTTTTGACCACGCACAACGGCTTGCTGCCCGGCAGGTCATAAAGGTCCGGCACCAGTACCGGGTAGCCGTTATCGGCCAGCCGCTTGCCAATGCGCTCGATATCGTCGGTAAAACCGAAGATGTCGTGAATGGCGATGATGCCCGCGCCATGGGGGTTGGGGGTCGCGGGCCGTATCCAGCGGGCCCGCATGGTGTGTCCACCGGGCAGGGAAATCTCTACCGGCTCGTTTTTCATTGGTGTCGCTCCCGATTTTCGCAATCGCTTCACCATAAACGCCCCGTTGGCAGAGAAAAACTCCCCATGATCAATTGGCCCGATCAGCGTTCCTGCATGGCAATCAGGCGCGCCTCGCTGAGTGCCGCGCTACGGTGGCGGGTGGCCTCGCGGTATTCCGGGTCCGCCAGCATGGACTGGAATGCCTGTCGGGAGGGATAACGCACCAGCAGCACCTCGTCCCAGTGTTCGTCCGCGGGGGCAATCACGCCGGCCAGGGTCTTGCCCATCCACACCGGCTCCCCACCGACGCCCTTGACCTTGCCCAGGGCCACCTCGGAATAACGCCGGTAGGCTTCCCTGCCGGAGTAATCCGCCGGCCCGTCACGGTATTCGGCCACCTCACGAAAACGCAGCAGGTTAAGCATCACGATGGGGGTATCTTCAGGGATCGCCGCCATTATCTCGGGCAGACGTTTGGGATCGGGATCTATCACAGCCATGACTCTCTCCTTTTTCCTTGAGCTTGCCCGCGCCGCCGCGCGGCGCCAATGGTCAATGGCGACAAGGAGACAGTGGTTTGTGTCACCCGCTCAGGGCCGCTGCAGCGCGATGCGCTCGGCGGCGCACAGGGTTTCCAGGGCGTGCAGATGCTGTTCGGGCAACGTCAGGGTCAGGCTGACCAGCTGGCCATAGATGACCTCGCCGAGACAGGCGTCATGTTGATCCGCCCAGTGCCGCAGTCGTTGCTCCTGGGGGAAATCCATTTCCAGCATCACGGTCTGCAACGGCACATGCTCCACCCGTTGCACGTCGGCCAGCACCGCCTCGGCGGCGGCGGCGTAGGCCCGCACCAGGCCGCCGGCACCGAGCTTCACGCCACCGAAGTAGCGGGTCACGATCACCAGCACATCACTGATGGCCTTGTGCTGAATGACGTTGAAGATGGGTTTGCCGGCGGTGCCGGAGGGCTCGCCATCATCATTCATGGCCGCCTGGGCACTGGCCGGTTCGCCCAGCAGATAGGCGTAGCAGTGGTGGCTGGCATCCGGATATTGCTGGCGCGCCAGCGTCACTTCCGCCAGCGCCTGCTCGCGGCTGTTTACCGGGCGCAGCCAGGCAATAAAGCGGCTTTTGTTGATCACCACTTCCCGCTCAAGAGGCGCCTCGGGCACGGTATAGCCGCTGATAATGTTCTCCCATTGAGCCAGCGTGAGGGCTGACGAAAAACCAGCGCCGGCTCGGCTGTGTTTCGGTCCTGAACAGGCGCTTACAGATCCCGGCCGCAGCCGGAAAACAGTTCATCGCCCTGAGCCACGCGCACCTGGTAGGGGTAGGCACGGCCGCTCATGTCATCCTTGCAGGGCGTCTTGTCGATTTCCACGCGCAGCTCGGCGTCATCGCTGCGCGCATGGTACAGGGTCTTGCCCTGCTCCACGACGGCGCCGGGGTTGTCCACCGAGAGGCGGTTATTGCCGTAGTCAGTAACCAGTTCCAGGTGATCGGGGTAAACCGCCAGGTTCCAGCCCGGCTCATTGCCGACGGCCCAGAAACTGGCACCGGCAGCGGCGGCCTTGTGGGCGGCCTGGGACAGTTCCGGCGCGGCCTCCACGCCACCCACACGGTGCACCATGATCGTTACCGGCTTGCCATCGGCGCTCTCCCCTACCTTGACGGTGTGCCGCTCGGTGGTGGTCCACAGCAGCTGGTCATCGCCATCGCGAATTTCCGCGCGCACCGCATAGTCCATGGCATGGGCGCCTTTCACGGCTTCCGGCAGATAGCGCAGGGTAAAGGGCACCGGCACCTGACCGGGCTGTTCGATGACCTGCTCGGCAATCACGCGGGCCGGGGCATCCGCCCGGGAGACATCCGCCAGGCTGACGTGAACGGTGGCGTCCTCGGGCATGGCCATGCGCTCGCGGTAGACCACCTTGCCGCTCAATACCAGCTGGCCACTTTTATCGGTTTGCATGCTGTCACCCTGGCCGGCCTCCGGCGCCGGCGAATCCGGTTGGCCGCAGGCGGCTATCAGCAGTGAGAGCAGCAGTATCTGTAGGTTGGCAATGACTTTCATGGTGACCTCCCTGTTATCGGTGATGGCTGAGACTGAGCGGATTGGCCGCGGTTCCCTGTTGTCATCACTGGCCAGCGATTACGCAAATAATGACACCGCACACTGATACATTTAATAAAATTTGTGTCATTGTTTCGGCCCGGAGCTGTCGCTAGCATGGGGACCAAGGTACAAGGGCCTGTGACTCCGGCGCGCCCGGTGAACACGCCTCGATAAGGAGGATATAACAAGATGACTGCTTCAGCCCGTGGCCTGGACGAAAGCCGCATTCAACGCGAATGGCCCGAGCCCATGACCGCCAAACAACTGGACCAGCAATACCCCGGTATTTTTGACGGCGTCATGCTGTTGTCCGGTGCTGCCAATATCATCATGCAACTGGCGTTGCCGGGGGTCGGTTATGGCGTGAAGGAAAGCCGCGTGGAAAGCGGCAATATTTTCCGTCACCCGATCAAACGCTCGCGCACCACCTTTACCTACCTGGCGGTGGCCATGCTCGGCACCACCGAGGAAAAACTGGCCTACCGCAAGGCGGTAAACCGGTCCCATGCCCATGTACATTCCACCGAGCATTCACCGGTGGAATACAACGCCTTCGATCCCGAGTTGCAGTTGTGGGTGGCAGCCTGCCTTTACTGGGGTTTCACCGATACCAATGAAAAGCTGCGCGGCCGCTGGACCCGGGAGCAGAAACAACGTTTCTATGACCAGGCCAGACCGCTGGGCACAACCTTACAGGTGCGCCCGGACATGTGGCCGCGCGATCTGGACGCCTTCGAACAATACTGGCAGGCCGGTTTGCAAAAGCTGCAGATTGACGAGCCGGTGCGGCAGATGCTGGAAGACATTGCCAGGCTGAAATTTCTCAGCCCGATCAGCCAGCGTTTGTTCGGGAACTTCAACCTGCTGATGACCGCCGGTTTCCTGCCACCGCAAGTGCGTGAAAAAATGAAATTCCACTGGTCAGACAAACACCAGCAGCGTTTTCAGCGCCATCTGCGCCTCATCGGCGGGTTCAGCCGCCTGCTGCCCCGGCCCATCCGGCAGATGCCCTATAACCTGATCATGTGGGGGTTTCGTCGCCGCCTGGCCACCGGCAAGCCGCTGGTCTGATCCGTTTCCTGTATGCCCTGCCCGGTTTCGGCCGGGTTTTCCCTGATCGTCCCTGCCCCGCCGGACAGGCCGCCCCATGGTCATCCTGTCATGCCAGCGTTGACCGCGACCGCGTCAGTCTCTATACCGAAGACTCTGACAAGAAAAACGGGAAACACCATGAGAATGATTGTTGTGCTGATCGCGCTGCTGGCGGTGGGCTGGCTGACCATGACCCAACTACAGAAAAGCCCGGTGGCGAATTCGCCGGATGCGGCGGCGGCCAGCCAGGGCCCTATCCAGGCACCGCAACGCCCGGATCAGATCGAGCAATTCGACAAGGACATCAACAAACTGTACGACGACCAGGCCAAAGCGCAGCAGGATGCCCTGCGTGAGGCGACACAATAGCGGCGCCATCAAACCGCCAGGTGCGCGCTATCGACGCCCCTGGCGGCACACCGCTCAGTCCTGACGGTCAGCGGTCCATTTCAGCTCGTAGAGGTCCTTGCGACGGTCACGCAGGTTGGTGACCGAGCCTTCCCGGTGCAGCAGTTTCAGTTTTTCCAGATCCACATCGGCGAACATCAGCATCTCGGTGTTGGGCACCGACTCGCTGATGATGGCATCGTGGGGGAAATAGAAATCACTGGGTGAAAACACCGACGACTGGGCGTACTGGATATCCACCGCGTCCACCCGTGGCAGGTTACCCACGGAGCCGGAAATGGCCACGTAGCATTCGTTCTCGATGGCCCGGGCCTGGGCACAGTGACGCACGCGCAGATAACCGTTCTTGGTGTCGGTCCAGAACGGCACGAACAGAATATCCATCTTGTCCTCGGCCAGAATGCGGCCCAGCTCCGGAAATTCCACGTCGTAGCAGATCAGAATGCCCACCCGGCCGGCATCGGTTTCAAACACCTGCACCTTGTCACCGCCCTGGATGACCCAGTCACGGCGTTCGTGGGGGGTGATGTGGATCTTGTACTGGGACTCCACCGAACCATCGCGGCGCATCAGATAGGCCACGTTGAACACCTTGTCGTTTTCAATCACCGGCATGGAGCCACCAACGATGTTGATGTTGTAGCTCACCGCCATGTCGGCCAGGGCATCACGTACCTCATCGGTGAAGCTGGCCAGAAAACGCACCGCCTCCACCGAATTGAGCTCCGGGCGCAGGCCCATCAGGGGCGCGCTGAAGAACTCCGGCAAGACCGCAAAGTCCGCCCGGTAGTCGGACAGGGCATCAATAAAGAATTCCACCTGGTTGAGCAGGTCCTGCACGTCACGGGCGGCTCGCATGCGCCGCTGCACCACCCCCAGACGCACCACCGAACGACGGGGCCAGGTGGTGTCCTCTTCCGGTTCGTAGAGGATGTTGTCCCATTCCAGCAGGGTGGCGTAGCCGCGTGAATCTTCATCCTCGGGCAGGTACTGCTTCATCAGCCGCTTGACGTCGAAGCCGTTGGACAGCTGGAACGTCAGGATCGGATCGTAAATGGCCCGCGCTTCCACCTGGGCAATGTACTCGGTGACCTTCATCTGATCCGCGTAGGTGGCATAACCCGGCAGCCGGCCACCGGCCAGAATGGCACGCAGGTTTTCATCGCGGCAGAGTTCCTTGCGCGCTTCATAGAGACGCCGGCCAAGCCGGTAACCGCGGTATTCCTTGTCGACGAATACATCGAGCCCGTACAGCGCGTCGCCCTTGCGATTATGCGAGCGCACCTTGTCATCGGTGATCAGGTCTTCATAGCGATGCGGGTTGGAGAAACGGTCATAGTCCACCTTGATGGTCAGTGCCGTGGCCACCAGCTCGCCATTGTCCTCGATCACCAGCTGCCCTTCCGGAAAAATGCGGATCAGGGTCTTGATGGTATCTTCCGGCCAGGCACCACCGATGTCGTGATACACCTGATCCATCAGACGGGCCAGCGCCGGGTAGTCTTCCTCGGTGAGGGTACGCAGGCGCAGGCGGGTTGTTTCTTCAGCCATACTGACTCCTTGATTCAGAGCGGGCCGTCAGGCCTCAGGCATTGAGCGGCGGGAAAGGGATAACCCAGCACAGGTTACGATTTTGCAATGCATCCATGCCATGGGGATAGAGGGCCACGCCATCCGGGCGGATAAAGATGACGCCGCCATCATTGAGCCCCACATAGCCGGCGCTGTGTTCGCGCACATAACCGCCCTCGTCCTGCCAGTGCGGTTGCAGTGAGGCTGGAATGGTTTCATAGCCGATGACACCATTGGCAAGCGGGTCATCAATGGCCACCCGGTCCCGGTAGAGGCCCACCGCATCGGCCCCCACCAGCAGCACCATGCCCTGGTGAAAATGCAGCAGGGTCACGTTGCCGCGCCCGGGCAGCGCCAGGTTTTCCTGGCGGTCGATAATGGTATCCATAGAACGTTCAACCTTAATGGATCGAGCAGGTAAATGGCTGAAAACATTGTAATACTTACCGGCGCCGGAATCTCTGCGGAATCCGGTATCAAGACTTTCCGCGCCGCTGACGGCCTGTGGGAAAACCACCGGGTGGAGGATGTGGCCACGCCGGAGGCCTTCCAGCGTGACCCGGTGCTGGTGCAGGACTTCTATAACCGGCGGCGCCGGCAGCTGCTGACCGGCGTCCAGCCCAATGCCGCCCACCGGGCCCTGGCCCGGCTGGAACAGCAATATGGCCGTGGCGAGGTGCTGCTGGTCACCCAGAACATCGACAACCTGCACGAACGGGCCGGCAGCCGCAACCTGATCCACATGCACGGCGAACTGCTCAAGGGCCGTTGCCAGCGCAGCGGCGGCCTGGTGCCGGTCGACACGGATCTGAGCGTGGAGCTGCCCTGTCCCCTGTGCGGTGCCAGCGGCTGCCTGCGCCCCCATGTGGTGTGGTTCGGCGAGATGCCGCTGGAGATGGAGCGCATCTACCAGACCCTGGCCCGCTGCGACCTGTTCATCAGCATCGGTACCAGCGGCAACGTCTACCCGGCCGCCGGCTTCGTGGAAGAAGCCAACCGCCATGGCGCCCACACCGTCGAGCTGAATCTGGAGCCGTCCCAGCGACTGACATCGTTCGCCGAACATCGCCACGGGCTGGCCTCGGAACTGGTGCCGGCCTATGTGGAGGCGCTGATCGCGCAACGCTGACAGCCGCGCCGCATTGAATCGGCCCCCATTGCCCCAACCTATGAGTGGAACAGGGGGGCTGATATTTCTATAGCCGGCGGATTCGGCTAGACTGCTGAGCCTCTACAAAAGGAGTGTCAGCCCGGGCTGAAACAGGGGTGGGAACGCCCCTGGCCTCCAGCAACGACAGGTAGTTAAGACCATCATGACCGATAAACAGGTAGACGATCTCAATATCGCCTCGCAGGAACTGCTGATTACGCCCAACGCACTGAAGGAAGAGCTGCCGCTCTCCGACAATGCCCGTCAGACCGTGATCGAAGGCCGTGAGACGATTCGCAATATTCTCGACCGCAAGGACCACCGCCTGTTCGTGGTGATCGGCCCCTGCTCCATCCATGACCCCAAGGCGGCCATGGAGTATGCCCAAAAGCTCAAGGCCCTGGCCGAGGAAGTGAAGGACACCATCTACCTGGTGCTGCGCGTCTACTTTGAAAAGCCCCGCACCACCGTGGGCTGGAAGGGGCTGATCAACGACCCCTACATGAACGACTCCTTCAAGGTACAGGACGGGCTGCACATCGCCCGCAAACTGCTGCTGGACGTGGCCGAGCTGGGCCTGCCGGCGGCCACCGAGGCGCTGGACCCGACCACCCCGCAATACCTGCAGGACCTGATTGCCTGGAACGCCATCGGCGCACGCACCACCGAAAGCCAGACGCACCGGGAAATGTCTTCCGGCCTGTCCAGCCCGGTGGGCTTCAAGAATGGCACCGACGGCAGCCTGGATGTGGCCGTGAACGCCATGCTCAGCGTCAAGCACCCGCACCGTTTCCTGGGCATTGATCCGGAAGGCCGCGTGGCACTGACCACCACCAAGGGCAACCAGTACGGCCATGTGGTACTGCGCGGTGGTGGCGGCAAGCCCAACTACGACTCGGTGTCCGTGGCACTGGCCGAAAAGGCTCTGGAGAAAGCCGGCGTGTCCACCAACATCATGGTGGATTGCTCCCACTCCAACTCCAACAAGGACCCGGGCCTGCAACCGCTGGTGATGGAAAACATTGGCAACCAGATTCTGGAAGGCAACCAGTCCATTGTCGGGCTGATGGTGGAATCGCATCTGAAATTCGGCAACCAGAAGATCCCGGCCAACCTGGAAGATCTGGAATATGGCGTTTCCGTCACCGATGGCTGTATTGCCTGGGACACCACCGAAGAGGCCATCCGCGGCCTGGCGGACAAGCTGCGCGACGTGCTGCCCAAGCGTAACGGCTGACGCCCAAGCCTCCAACGGCGCCCACAAAAAAGCCCCGGCAATGCCGGGGCTTTTTTTGTTTGCTGTCTTGCTGTGCTTACCTGCCAGCGCCCCAGCGCCGGCAGGTGCGGTTCGGATCAACCACCCAGGTTGCCAAAACCACCCAGCAGACCGGTGAGCAGGTTGGGCAACTCACCGCCGGCCTCCATCAGACACTCCACCGGCAGAGTCGGGCTCAGACCACCACTACCGGCCACCGGACACAGCTGGCTGGTAATCGGATCCGTGCCACCGGTGCCGCCCGTGGCGCCGCCCAGCAGGTCCTGCAGCTGGGACAGGTTGCCACCGGCTTCGGTGAGGCAGTCAAAGGCCGTGGTCGGGCCCAGATCGCCGCCCGCCGTGGTCGGGCAGAACTGGGTCAGCACCGGCTCCAGCGGGTTGGCACCGCCGGTGGGCAGACCACCACCGGCCGCTTCCATGAAGCAGGCCGCCGGGTCGATCGGGCTGGTTGCTGCCGCTTGCGGACACAGGGCCTCGGTCAGCGGGTTGGCACCCAGCAGCAGGTCCTGCACGTCACCAAAGCTGCTACCGGCTTCGGTCAGGCAGTCCAGCGGCGTGGTCGGACCCAGATCACCGTCAGCGGTGGTCGGGCAGAACGGGCTCAGCAACGGAGACAGCGGGTTGCCATCGGTACCCGGCAGACCGCCGCCGCCCGGCAGGCCACCACCGGCCGCTTCCATGAAGCAGGCGGCGGGATCAATCGGGCTGTTGGCTGCCGCTTGTGGACACAGGGCGTCGGTCAGCGGGTTGGAGCCGAGCAGCAGGTCCTGCACGTCACCAAAGTTGCCACCGGCCTCGGTCAGGCAGTCCAGCGGTGTGGTCGGGCCCAGGTCCCCATCGGCGGTGGTCGGGCAGAATTGACTCAGCACTGGCGCCAGCGGGTTGCCATCGGTACCCGGCAGACCACCGCCACCCGGCAGGCCGCCACCGGCCGCTTCCATGAAGCAGGCAGCGGGGTCAATCGGGCTGTTGGCCGCCGCTTCCGGGCACAGGGCCTCGGTCAGCGGGTTGGCACCGAGCAGCAGGTCCTGCACGTCACCGAAGTTGCCACCGGCTTCGGTCAGGCAGTCCAGCGGCGTGGTCGGACCCAGATCGCCGGCCGCCGTGGTCGGGCAGAATTGCTCCAGAACCGGCGCCAGCGGGTTACCGTCGGTACCCGGCAGGTTGCCACCGCTGGGCAGGTTTTCACCGGCTTCCATGAAACAGGCGGCCGGATCCAGCGGGCCGTCCTGAGCGGAAGTCTGCGGACACAGGGCGTCGGTCAGCGGATTGGAACCGAGCAGCAGATCCTGCACGTCACCAAAGTTGCCACCAGCCTCGGTCAGACAGTCAATCGGCGTGGTCGGGCCCAGATCCGCTTCAGCGGTGTTCGGGCAGAACTGGGACAGTACCGGCGCCAGCGGGTTGCCATCGGCACCCGGCAGACCGCCACCACCCGGCAGGCCACCACCGGCCGCTTCCATGAAGCAGGCAGCAGGGTCGATCGGGCTGTTGGCCGCCGCTTGCGGGCACAGGGCCTCGGTCAGCGGGTTGGCGCCCAGCAGCAGATCCTGCACGTCGGAGAAGTTGCCACCGGCTTCGCTCAGGCAGTCGATCGGCGTGGTCGGGCCCAGATCACCGGCCGCCACGTTCGGGCAGAACTGCTCCAGCACCGGCGCCAGCGGGTTGTCACCGCCGGTGCCGCCACCGGGAAGACCACCCGGCAGACCGCCAGCAGCTTCCTGGAAGCAGGCCGCCGGATCAATCGGGCTGTTGGCCGCCGCTTCCGGGCACAGGGCTTCGGTCAGCGGGTTGGCACCCAGCAGCAGGTCCTGCACGTCGGAGAAGTTGCCACCGGCTTCGGTCAGGCAGTCGATCGGCGTAGTCGGGCCCAGATCCGCTTCAGCGGTGTTCGGGCAGAATTGCGCCAGGGCCGGTGCCAGCGGGTTGCCATCGGCACCCGGCAGATCACCACCACCCGGCAGGCCACCACCGGCCGCTTCCATGAAGCAGGCAGCGGGGTCAATCGGGCTGTTGGCCGCCGCTTCCGGACATAGGGCCTCGGTCAGCGGGTTGGCACCCAGCAACAGGTCCTGCACGTCGGAGAAGTTGCCACCGGCCTCGCTCACGCAGTCGATCGGCGTTGTCGGGCCCAGATCACCGGCCGCCACGTTCGGGCAGAATTGCTCGAGGACTGGCGCCAGCGGGTTGCCATCGCCACCCGGCAGGTCACCACCACCCGGGAGACCGCCGCCTGCGGCTTCTTCGAAGCAGGCCGCCGGATCAATCGGGCTGTTGGCCGCCGCTTCCGGGCACAGGGCCTCGGTCAGCGGGTTGGCACCCAGCAGCAGATCCTGAACGTCGCCGAAGTTACCACCGGCTTCGGTGAGACAGTCGATCGGCGTGGTCGGACCCAGGTCACCGGCTGCGGTATCCGGGCAGAACTGAGCCAGGGCCGGCGCCAGCGGGTTACCGTCAGCGCCCGGCAGGGGCAGATCACCACCACCCGGCAGGCCGTTACCGGCGGCTTCCATGAAGCAGGCAGCCGGATCAATCGGGCTGTTGGCCGCCGCTTCCGGGCACAGCTGCTCGGTCAGCGGGTTGGCACCCAGCAACAGATCCTGCACGTCGGAGAAGTTGCCACCGGCTTCGGTGAGACAGTCAATCGGCGTGGACGGGCCGATATCGGCCATGGCGGTTTCCGGACAGAACTGCTCCAGTACCGGCGCCAGCGGATTGGCGCCATCGCCACCACCACCGGGCAGGTTGCCACCGCCGGTAACCGCTTCGCTGAAGCAGGTCATCGGGTCGATACGGCCGTCAGCCGCATCCATCGGACACAGGGCCTCGGTGAGCGGGTTGGGCGCGGTCAGCATGTCGATCACGGTGATGTAGACACGGCTGGCCTCGTTCAGGCAGTCGATCGGAGTTTGCGGGCCAAAACCACCGGCCCCGGCTTCCGGACACAGCTGATCGGTGATCTGGCCAGCACCGGGCAGGCCGCCGGCACCCCCATCACCACCATCGCCGCCACCACCGGGCAGGCTACCGTTACCCACGGCTTCCGCGAAGCAGCTTTCCGGATCGATGTTGCCGTCCGCGGCTTCCTGCGGACAGATGGCATCGGTGATCGGGTTGCTGCCACCCAGCATGTCACCCAGATTCTGAAGGTTGCCAGCGGCTTCCTGCAGACAGGCGGCCGGGAACGTCAGGGTGCCATCAAAGGATGTGTCGGTGTCATAGGCAAAATCCTGGGGCAGCATTTCACCGTTGAAGTGGAAGGTAGCGTCGAACGCTTCGGCCGCGGTCGGGCAGAAGCTCTGGACGATCGGGTTCAGGGACAGGGAATACCCGGTGTCCTCTTCCGCCTGGTCCTCGCCCTCTTCCATACAGTCTTCAGGATCGATCGCGCCATCTTCGTCCGCCGCCGCAGCGGTATCCGGACAGAAGGTATCGGTGAAATCGTTATCCTCATCCACCACTTCCGTGGTATCGGGGGTTTGCTCACGGGGTGTCGCCGCGTTGTCGTCGGCCGGAGTAGCCGAGCTACCGCCGCCTCCGCCGCCACAGGCGCTGAGCAGCGCAGCCAGCAGGCTGCTGCCGATCAGGAGCTTGATATTGGTAGCCAAAGTGAATCCCTCCCTTGTACTTGTCGTCATACTCTCTCTGGGCAGAGAGATGTACTGGCGACTATGGAAGGGATGTGCAATCTAATGTAGAGCAAGGTGGTTGACTGACTGTAAGCAAGCGTAGCTCTGGTTACCGAATGGTGTCTGAACCGGCCTCGCCGATACGCACGGATACAATATGCAGATTTATGAGAACCCGGTCACATTTTTGGCGCCGGCCATTCAGGCTCGCCGGCTCACGACCCGGGTGCGGGCACGCAGGTGACCGGCTTCATCCTCCTCGCGCAGGATCTCGTTGACGAAGCTGCCGATCTCACGCAGGGCCAGTGATGCCTCCGGTAACCAGGCTGCCAGTGCATGGAAGACATGCATCATGTCTTCCCACACCTGAAGCTGGCAGGGCACGCCGGCCTTGCGGGCCTGCTCCGCCACGCGCACCGCATCGCTGTAAAGCACCTCGGTGCTGCCCACCTGAATCATCAACGGCGGCAGGCCGGTCAGATCGGCAAAGGCCGGTGACAGCATGGGCGATGCCGGGTTGTAACCTTCGCTGTAGGAGGCCGATACAAAGCGCAGGGCCTTCATGGGAATGAACGGATCGTGCCGAACATGGCGCCAGTGACTTTCACCACTGCAGGTCAGGTCCGCCCAGGGGCTGATCAGCACGGCACAGGCCGGCATCGGCAAAGACAGTTCGCGCAGCCGCAGCAGCGTCACCAGTGCCAGGTTGCCGCCGGCGGAATCCCCGGCGAAAACGATATCGCGGCTGCGATACCCCTGTTTGAGCAGCCCCTGATAGGCCCGCACCGCATCTTCCAGCGGCGCGGGATAACACCAGTCCGGCGGTTGCCGGTAATCCAGCGCCAGCACCTTGGCCCGGCAATGGCGACTGAGCCGCCAGGTCACCGCCCGATGGGAACGGGGCGAGCCGAAAAAGTAGGCGCCCCCATGGAAATACACCACCACACGGTTGGAACGCACTTCTCGCCCGGCGATCAACCACTCGCAGGGGACACCGCCCATGTGCGTGCGAGCAATATGCACGTTGGCCGGCACCGGTAGGGCCAGGGTCAAGGCATCAAAACCCAGTTGGGAAAACTTCATGAAACGTCGGGTAAAACGCAGACGGCTGATCACCGGCTTGATGGCACGGCCCATTACCCGGTTGACCACCCTGCCCTGCCAGCTGATGGCAGGGTGCATGCTGTCGGCGTTGTTGCGGTTGGACGCCATCGACGGACTCTTGCTGCGTGCTTTATCCCAGAGTAAGTAGCCCCGGCGCCTTGAACAAGACACAATGCGGTCAATAAGGTCTACGGGTTAATCACAGAATGCGTATGGACACCCAGCGCCAGCGTTGGCGGCATATTATTTTCGGCACCGACACGCCCGCCGGGCAGCTGTTCGACCAGCTGCTGATCATCGCCATCATCGCCAGTGTGGCGGCGGTGATGCTCGACAGTGTCGCCGGCATTCATGAACGCTTTGGTAGCTGGCTTTACGCGGCAGAATGGTTTTTCACGATACTGTTCACGCTGGAGTATGTGGTGCGCCTGTGGGTCAGCGAACGGCCGGTGCGTTATGCCCGCAGCTTTTTTGGCGTGGTGGATCTGCTCTCGGTGATTCCCACCTACCTGAGCCTGTTTGTGCCCGGCTCCAATTACCTGCTGACCATTCGGGCCCTGCGCGTGTTGCGCGTCTTCCGGGTCATGAAGCTGGCCAAGTTCATGGGCGAGGCCAATCAGCTGGGGCTGGCGCTGGTACGCACCCGCCGCAAGATTGCCGTCTTCATGTTCTCGGTGGTGGTGGTGATCATTATCTTCGGCAGCCTGATGTACGTGGTGGAAGGGCCGCACAACGGCTTTACCAGTATTCCGCGCAGCATCTACTGGGCGGTGGTCACCATTACCACCGTGGGCTATGGCGACATTTCGCCACAGACACCCTTTGGGCAGTTTATTGCCTCACTGGCCATGATCACCGGTTATGCGATTATTGCCGTGCCCACCGGCATCGTCACCGCGGAAATTTCCGCCGCCCGGGTGGCGCTGCGTTTTCAGCGCGAATGCACCCAGTGCCATCACCATGACCACGATCTGGATGCCCGCTTTTGCAAACAGTGCGGCACCGTGCTGCCCAGGCTGCCGATGGATTAGTCACTGGCTGGACGCAGCAGCCCCTTCTCTTCCAGCACCTGTACAAACAGGGACGGCTCCGGGCGAATGCGGTAATTATCCGTCAGGTGCTGGTAAACCAGACGCCCCTTGCTGTCGATCACCATCACCGTGGGCATCACGGTATCGCTGCCGTACCCCAGCGCTTCCAGTCCCAGGGGGGTGCCGCCCTGATCGACAATGCCCAGCGCTCGGGCGGCCTTGAGGTCGGTGTCGACCAGAAATTCGAACGGGACATCGAAACGCTGAGCCAGCTCGCGGGTATGACGCTGGGACTGGGGGCTGACCAGTGCCACCCGCACGCCGCGCGCCTGCAGGTTGCGGTACTGGCCGGCCATTTCCTTCACCTGGGCCATGCACAGCGGGCACCAGTTGCCCCGGTAGAACAGCAACACCAGTGGCTGGCCCTTGAAGGCCGCCAGGGTCACCGGTTTGCCCGCTTCATCGGTAAAGGCCAGCTTCGGCATCGGCTTGCCCACCTGCACGGTGGAGCGGCGATTCTGATAATGACTGTACCAGCCAAAGTACTGCAGCATGCCCATCTGACAGAGGAAGGCCAGCAACGGCACCCAGGGCTGGGTGTTGCCCACCCACAACATGCCGCAGGCGGCAAGCAACCCACCGAACACGGTCCACTGCAGCAGCGGAATCTGCTCCGGCGTGCGGGCCGGCTGCTTGAAGAACAACCAGCCGAAGAAGCCGATCATTGGCGCGCTCGCGGCCAGCAACGCCAGGCCACTGCGATCCTGCTGTGCCAGTAACCACCCGGCGGCCGTCAGCGTCACCAGCAGGACCACAAAATACGCAGAGATAAATAACGATTTAAGACTTTTCATCAGACCTTTCCCGATTGGCTGCCCGGTGGTTGCGTCACCACCGGGTGCTGATTGTAACGGGTATCTGATGCGTCGTCTGGCCGCTTGTTACTCCGCCGTGGACGCCAGCATGGCTGTTTCGCCGCGGGCCAGCAGCGCCTTGAGTTCCGGCACGCAGGAGCCACAGTTGGTGCCGGCCTGGCAACAGCGGCCAATGGCCTCGGCACTGTCGGCGCCCTCCTCGATGGCCGCTTCGATGGTTTTTTCCCGCACCTGGAAACAGCTGCACACCACCGCGCCCAGATCCGGCCCGGCATCGGCGGGCTGGCCGGCCAGTAACGCCAGCGGCGGCGGCGAGGCATCCATGGCGAAGCAGTCGGCGAGCCACTCCACATCACAGTTGGGCAGGTCCGGGCCGATGGCCAGCCAGGCCAGCAGACGACCGTGGCTGTCCATGGCGGCGCGCCGGAAATGGCCCTGCCCCGGATCATCCAGATGCAGCCACTGGGCGGCATCGGGCAGCCACTCCTGTAATTGCTGTTGTGTCAGGTCCGCATCGCCGGCCAGCCGATAGCGCTGTACCTGGCCCGCCTGCACAAAGGCATCGACGGGAACTCGGGCCCAGTACTCCACCGCCGGTGGGGTCACGGCGGTGAACAACCAGCCATGCCAGCGGGGTTGCCAGTCGCTGACATTGACCGGCGTATGCTTGAACGCCGGCTGGCCGGAATGCGGATCCAGACGTGCCGGGACCAGGGCATCCACCCGGGCCCGGCGAGAAAACTGATCGGTCCAGTGCATGGGCATGAAGGCCGTGCCCGGCTGCTGGCCGGCATCGGCGCGTACCCGCACCAGGGCATCGCCCACCCGGCTGGTCAGGCGCACAAAGCCGCCATCGCAGAGCCGGAACCGTTGTATGTCGTTGGGATGCAGGGCGGCAAAGGGTTCGCTCAGGTGCGCAAACAGCCGCCCGGCCCGGCCGGTGCGCGTCATGGTGTGCCACTGGTCGCGGATGCGGCCGCTGTTGAGCAGCAGCGGAAATTCCGCGCGGGTTTCCACCGATGGCGGCGGCGCACAGGGCACGAAACGGGCCCGGCCGCTGGCGGTACTGAAACGGCCATCGGCGAAGCAACGGTCCGCGCCCTGCAACGGCCAGCGGGCGGGTAGCCAACGCTCGTACTGGTCGGCGCTCAAGCCTGCCGCGGCCGTCAGGTCCAGCCGCTTGCCAAAACGCACGGCCTCGGCAGTGAGCGCCGCATACTCGGCAAAAATCTCCTGTTCATGCTGATACTCGAAGCCCCGGGCAAAGCCCATTCGGCGTGCCACTTGGGTGATGATCCACCAGTCCGGGCGGGCCAGGCCCGGCGCCGGCACAAAGGCCCGCTGGCGTGACATGCAGCGCTCGGAATTGGTCACCATGCCGGATTTCTCGCCCCAGCCCAGGGCCGGCAGCTTGATGTCGGCGCAGGCCAGGGTGTCGCCACTGGCCACGCAATCGGACACCACCACGGTGTCGCAGGCCATCAGTGCATGGCGTACCCGGTCCGCCTCCGGCAGGGAATCCACCGGGTTGGTGGCCATGATCCAGACCGCCTTGACCTGGCCGCTTTCCACCGCGCGAAACAGATCCACCGCGTTGAGGCCGGCATGGTCCGCCAGGGTCGGTGATTGCCAGAAGGTCTGTACCGCCTGGCGGTGATCCGGGTTTTCGATGTCCAGGTGCACGGCCAGCTGATTGGCCAGTCCGCCCACTTCACGCCCGCCCATGGCATTGGGCTGGCCGGTAATGGAAAAGGGGCTGGCCCCGGGTTTGCCCACCCGCCCGGTGGCCAGGTGGGCATTGATGATGGCATTGCCCTGATCAGAACCGTTGCGCGACTGGTTGATGCCCTGGGAAAACACGGTGACCGTGCGCGGGGTATCCCGGAACCAGTGAAAGAAGCTGTCCAGATCCTGGCGGCTCAGGCCCAGCTGCGCGGCCAGCTTGCCGGCATGACGGTGGCCCTGACCGGCTTGCGCCAGGGCCTGCTCCAGCCCCTCGGTATGGTCGCGTATATAGTCGTCATCCAGACCATTGTTGTCGGCCAGCCAGCCCAGCAGCGCGTTGAACAGGGTCACGTCCTGGCCCGGATTGATGGCCAGGTGCAGGTCGGCCAGGTCACAGGTGGCGGTGCGGCGCGGATCAATCACCACCACTTTCATGGCCGGGCGTTCGGCCTTGGCCGCGGCAATGCGCTGGTAAACGATGGGATGGGCCCAGGCGGTATTGGAGCCGGTGAGGATCACCAGGTCCGCCAGCTCCAGATCGTCATAGCAGCCCGGCACCACGTCTTCGCCAAAGGCGCGCTTGTGGGCCACCACCGCACTGCTCATGCACAGGCGCGAATTGGTATCGATATTGGCGCTGCCGATGTAACCCTTCATCAGCTTGTTGGCCACGTAATAATCTTCCGTCAGCAACTGCCCGGAAACATAGAAAGCCACCGCATCCGGACCATGCTGATCGATCACCCGGCGAAAGCGATCGGCCACTTCGCCCAGCGCCTTTTCCCAGCTGACCGTGCGGCCCTGTATTTCCGGCTCCAGCAAGCGATCCTGGTCGCCCAGGGTTTCCAGTACCGAGGAGCCTTTGACACAAAGTCGACCGGCGTTGGCCGGGTGAGCATTGTCGCCGGAAAGACGTTCGCCATCGGTGTTGATTCCACAGCCCACCCCGCAGTAGGGGCAGGTGGTGCATACACTCATGCGGCCAGTTCCTCCTGGTCTTTTTCACTGTGCTCGGCGGGCTGGCAGAAGGCCTCGCCCAGCAACAGGCACTGACGCCATTCACTCAGGTCCCGGCCCTGGCGCCACAGCGTTTCATAGAACAGCGCATCACTGACATCGCCGTAGAGCACCATGCCCATCAGTCGGTTGTCGCACAGACGCAGGCGTCGGTAGCCGCCGGGCAGTTGCAGGGTGAGAATGTCTCCCTCGCCGTCAAACCGGCCACAGGAATAGACATCGATGCCGGCGATCTTCAGCCGTGTGGGGGTGTCGGTGTGCAGATAACGGCGGTGGCCCAGTTCCGCCAGGTGGCTGGCACAGACCGCGGCCTGCTCATAAAGCGGCGCCACCAGGCCGAAAGTGCGCTGGCGATGTTCGATACACTCGCCCACGGCATAGATGGCCGGGTCGAAGGTCTGCAGGGTGTCATCCACGCGGATGCCCTGCCCCACGGTCAGGCCCGCCTGGCTGGCCAGCGCCGTGCGCGGCACGATTCCCACCGCCTGCACCACCAGGTCGGCGGCCAGTTCACGACCATCGTCCAGGCACACGGCCGTCACCTGTCCCCGGCCATTGTCCCGCAACCCGGCGGTGCGGGCCTGCATGACAAACCTCAGGCCTCGGCCCTCCAGATCCTGTTGCAGGCGGGTGCCGGCGGCGGCATCCAGTTGCTGGTTGAGCAGATGGCCACGGCTGTGCACCAGGGTCACGCTATGGCCGTGGCCGAGCAGCGCTTCCGCCGCCTCCAGACCGAGAAAGCCACCGCCGACCACGACAATGCGCGACGGCGGCAACGCCAGCAGGCGACGCACGTCATACAGATCACGGAAGCTCACCACACCCTGCAGCCCGGCACCGTCCACCGGCAGCGCCCGCGGCGCGGAGCCGGTGGCCAGCAGCAGACGGTCATAGGGCAACACGTGGCCGGCGGCGGTGATTACCCGGCGCCGGTGACGGTCGATGGCGGTCACCGGCGAACCAGTGATCAGCCGAATACCCTGCTCCCGGTACCAGCGGTGGGAATGGGTGGTAATGCCCGGCTCATCGGTGTGCCCTCCCAGCAACGGCGACAGCATCACCCGGTTGTAACCGGCAAAGGGTTCCTCGCCGACCACCGTGATCTGATAGAGATCCGGCGCCAGGCGCAACAACTCCTCCAGCAGGCGGCAGGCCGCCATGCCATTGCCGACCACCACCAGCTTCTTGCTGTCACCGGGTCTGCTGTTGCCCTGTCTGCTGCCGGTTCCGGTCATGGTTATACCGCCACGCCCACTTCCACCTGGCTGCCGTTGAGGCGTACCGGGTAAACCGTCAGACGCACACTTTCATCTTCCAGGCACTGGCCACTGTCCAGGCAGAAGTGCTGTTTGTAGATCGGCGAGGCGACCACCTTCTTGCCACCCAGCGAGCCCAGCAGGCCGCGGCTCAGCACATTGGCGCGGCTGAACGGATCGTGGTTGTCGAGTGCGAACAGCTCGTCTTCACGGGTGCGGAACAGGGCCGCCTGACCGCCCGCCAGTCGCACGCCCACACCGGTACCGGGGAGCACTTCTTCCAGCCGGCATACCGGCTGCCATTCCACATTCACTGCACTGTTCATGGCCTCAGGCCTCCTCTGCCATTTCGATTCGTTCGTGTTGATACGCGGGGCGACGCTGGCCGCGCTCGCGCACATAGACCAGGCTGTCATCCGCGGCGTCCTGGTCGTTGATGAAGTGGTTGAAGCGTTTCACTGCTTCCGGATCTTCGATGGTGGATTTCCACTCACACTGATAGGTGCTGATGACGTGCTGCATCTGCGCTTCCAGCTCGTCGCCGATCCCCAGGGAGTCCTCCAGAATCACCGCCTTGAGGTAATCCAGACCGCCTTCCAGGTTTTCCAGCCAGACGCTGGTGCGTTGCAGACGGTCGGCGGTCTGGATGTAGAACATCAGGAAGCGGTCGATAGTGCGGATCAGCTGCTCATCGGTCAGATCGGAGGCGAACAGATCCGCGTGGCGCGGACGCATGCCACCATTACCGCAGACATAAAGGTTCCAGCCCTTTTCGGTGGCGATGACCCCCACATCCTTGCTCTGCGCTTCAGCACATTCGCGGGTACAACCACTGACGGCCATCTTGATCTTGTGGGGACTGCGCAGGCCCTTGTAGCGCTCTTCCACCTGAATGGCGGTGCCCACGGAATCCTTGACGCCGTAGCGGCACCAGGTGGAACCGACACAGGATTTCACCGTGCGCAGGGATTTACCGTAGGCGTGACCGGTTTCAAAACCGGCATCCACCAGAATCCGCCAGATCTCGGGCAGCTGTTCCACGCGGGCGCCGAACAGGTCAACCCGCTGGCCACCGGTGATCTTGGTGTAGAGGTCGTATTGCTTGGCCACTTGCCCCAGCACGATCAGCTTGTCCGGGGTGATTTCGCCCCCGGCCACCCGCGGCACGATGGAGTAGGTGCCGTCGCGCTGCAGGTTGCCCAGGAAGTAATCGTTGGTGTCCTGCAGGCCGGCGTGGGGCTTTTTCAGCACATAGTCATTCCAGCAGGAGGCCAGCACCGATGCCACGGTGGGCTTGCAGATATCACAGCCATCACCGCTGCCGTGTTTCTCCAGCAGCTCGTCGAAGGTGGTGATCTGCCCCACGCGCACCAGGTGATAGATTTCCTGGCGCGAATAGGCGAAGTGTTCGCAAAGGTGGTTGTTCACCTCCACGCCCCGTTTTTCCAGTTCGCTGTCGAGCACCTGCTTGACCAGAGCGGCACAGCCACCACAGGTGGCAGAAGCCTTGGTGCAGGCTTTCAGCTCACCCACGGTGGTGGCGCCACCATCAATGGCACCGCACAGATCGCCTTTGGAGACATTGTTGCAGGAACAGATCTGCGCACTATCGGGCAGCGCATCGGCGCCCAGCAGCGGCGCGCCGTCGGAGACCGGCGCCACCAGCGCGGCCGGATCACCGGGCAGGTCCATGTTGTTGAGGCATAGCTGCAGCAGGTTGCCATAATCGTTGGCATCCCCCACCAGCACCGCCCCCAACAGCTTCTTGCCACATTCGCTGATCACCGCCTTCTTGTAGATGCCGGCGGTCTGATCCATGAACACGGCACTGCGCGCGCCGGGGGTGGCAGCGTGGGCATCGCCGATGGAGGCCACATCCACGCCCATCAGTTTCAGCTTGGTGCTCATGTCGGCGCCGGTGAAGGCCTGTTGCTGTGCACCGGCCAGGTGATCGGCGGCCACTTCCGCCATCTGGTAGCCCGGAGCCACCAGACCAAAGATTCGACCGCCCCACAGGGCCACCTCACCGATGGCATAGATATCCGGGTCGGAGGTCTGGCACTGGTCGTTGACCACCACACCGCCACGCTCACCCAGTGCCAGGCCGCATTCACGGGCCAGGCTGTCCTGCGGACGAATGCCGGCGGAAAACACGATCACGTCGGTTTCCAGGTGGCGGTCTTCCCCGAAGTTCATGCGATGCAGGCATTGCTCACCGTCGACAATATCGCGGGTGCCGGTGTTGGTGTGAACGGTAACGCCCAATTCCTGAATCTTGTCTTTCAGCAAGGCGCCGCCGAAATCATCCACCTGCACCGCCATCAGGCGCGGCGCGAATTCCACCACATGGGTCTGCAGGCCCAGATCATGCAGCGCCTTGGCCGCCTCCAGCCCCAGCAGGCCGCCGCCGACTACGGTGCCGACCTTGCCGTTCCGGCTGGCGGCGATAATGGCATCCAGATCGTCAATGGTGCGGTAAACGAAACAGTTGTCGCGATCATTGCCGGGAATCGGCGGCACGAACGGGTAGGAGCCGGTGGCCAGTACCAGTTTGTCATAGCCCAGGGTGTCGCCCTGGTCAGTGGTCACCGTGCGAGCCTGACGGTCAATCTGTTCGGCCCGGGTATTGAGTCTGAGCGTGATGCCGTTGTCCTCGAAAAACCCGGCCGGCACCAGTGACAGGTCTGCGGCGCTCTTGCCGGAGAAGTAGCTGGTCAGGCCAACCCGGTCATAGGCCGGCAGCGGCTCGGCACACAATACCGTGATGTTGTATTGCTGGTGCGCGCCATGCTGCACCAGCGCTTCCAGATAACGTTGACCGACCATGCCGTGGCCGATTACCAGAATGTTTTGCTTGGTCATAAGCTTCACCCTCACTGGCGAATGACAGTTGGGGCTAGCAGAGCAAGGCACGTGCCAACTCATTAACCTTATGTTTTAAAAAAACTTTTTATGAAAATTTCAGAAATTTCTGCAGCCTGCTGCGTTTTTTTAATGCGCCAACGCACAACCACGGGGCATTTTTTCGTGCACTCAAAAAGAGCGTTTTGCGCGCCGGTATTGCGCAGGCTTTTTGCGCGGGCCTGATTCACACGGCAAAAAACCAATTTAAATCAAACAGATAGATGGATGGCACGGGCCTTGCTCAAGGGAGGTATCGCTAACCCGCCCATGCACGGAGAAGCCATGAGCGCTCAAAAACTGAATCTGTTGAACCTGTCCGCCCCGCGCATCCGGCTATTGCACCTGAGCTGGCTTGCCTTCTTTATCAGCTTTGTCGTGTGGTTTTCCCACGCGCCCCTGATGGGAGAATTACGCGAGGCATTCGACCTGACCGCAGAACAGGTCAAGGCCCTGCTGATTCTCAACGTGGCCCTGACCATTCCGTCCCGGGTCATCATCGGCTCGCTGGTGGACCGTTATGGTCCGCGCAAGGTATTCGGCCTGTTATTGATACTGGCCGCCCTGCCCTGCTGGGCCTTTGCCATGTCCACCACCTATGAACAGCTGGCCATCACCCGCTTGATGATGGGCTTTGTGGGTGCCGGCTTCGTGGTCGGCATCCGCCTGATCGGTGAGTGGTTCCCGGCCCGGGAAGTGGGCCTGGCCGAAGGTGTCTACGGGGGCTGGGGCAACTTTGGTTCCGCCGCAGCGGCCATCTGTCTGCCCACCGTGGCATTGCTGTTCGGCGGTGACGATGGCTGGCGCTGGGCCATTGCCAGCACCGGCCTGCTGGCCTTTGTCTATGGCCTGGTGTTCCTCTGGCGGGCACGCAACACGCCGGAAGGCGCCTCTTATTTCAAGCCGAAAAAAGCCGCCGCCCTGGAGGTGAGCAGCAAGAAGGACCTGTTCTTCTACCTGGCCATGAGCCTGCCGCTCTACGCCGCCCTGCTGGTGATTGTCTGGCGCCTTGGCCCCGGCAATCTGGAACTGCTGGGCCAGAGCAGCCAGCTGATTCTGGGTGCCCTGATCGTCAGCCTGGCGGTGGTACAGCTGGGCCAGGCCTGGCGGGTCAACCGTGAACACCTGCGTGAGGGCGTGCAGGAACATGACCGCTACCAGTTCAAGCAGGTGGCGATTCTGGATCTGGCCTATCTGGTGACCTTCGGCTCGGAGCTGGCCGTGGTGTCCATGCTGCCGCTGTTTTTCTCCGATACCTTTTCACTGAGCGCGGTCACCGCCGGCCTGCTGGCCTCCGGTTATGCCTTTATGAACCTGGTGGCTCGCCCCGGTGGCGGCTGGGTCTCCGACAAGTTCGGCCGCAAGAAATCCCTGAGCATCATGTTGTGTGGCCTGATGGTCGGCTATGTGGTGATGAGCCAGATCAGCAATGGCTGGCCGATTGCCCTGGCGGTGATCGCCACCATGTGCTGCTCGTTCTTCGTGCAGGCCGGTGAAGGAGCAGTATTTGCCACCGTGCCGCTGATCAAGCGCCGCCTGACCGGCCAGATTGCCGGCATGGTCGGCGCCTACGGCAATGCCGGTGCGGTGATCTTCCTGACCGTGCTGACCTTTGTGGATCCGGGCACCTTCTTCCTGGTGATTGCCGGCAGTGCCGCCGTGGCCTTTGCCGCAGTACAGTTTCTGGATGAGCCCCGCGGCCATATCGCCGAGGTGGACGAAGACGGCCAGGTCCAGCTGATCGAGGTAAGTTGATGACCGCCATGCAAGCGCAAACCCGGGAGACCGTGCTGCACCCGCGCATTACCGCCGGCCAGTGCAGTGACCCGGGCCACAAGGCCCATAACCAGGATGCGCTCGCCATCCAGGTGCCGGAGGACAGTCTTCTGCGCACCAAGGGGCTGGTGGCCGCACTGGCCGATGGCCTGTCCAGCGCGGCCGCCGGCCGCGAAGCGGCGGAATCCTGCGTGCTGGGTTTCATCAGCGATTATTACGCCACGCCGGCTCTGTGGAGCGTGGCGCGCTCCGCCCAGCGGGTACTGGAAGCGCTCAACCGCTGGTTGTGCCGCCAGACCCTGGCCGGCGACAGCCATCTTTGCACCCTGTCGCTGCTGATCCTGCGCTCCTGTACCGCTCACCTTTTCCAGGTGGGCGACTCCCGTATCTGGCGCCTGCGTGGCGACAAGCTGGAATGCCTGACCCGGGATCACAGCCGTACCGTGGGTGACAATCATCGGGTATTGACCCGTGTGATGGGCGGCGATACCCGCCTGGACGTGGACTACCGCAAAACCGATCTGCAGGTGGGCGATATCTACCTGCTCACCAGCGACGGCGTGCATGAGTTTCTCAGCCGTGCGCGCATGCAGGGCATTGTGCGGGGAACCCGCCACCCGGAAGCCGCCGCCCGGGCCCTGGTGGAAGCGGCCCTGGCCAACGGCAGTGATGACAACCTCAGCTGCCAGGTGCTGCGCATTGATGCGCTGCCCGATGCCGGCGCCGACGAGGCGATTCAGTCCCGCGGCAACCTGCCGCTGCTACCACCGCTGGCCGCGGGCATGTCCGTGGACGGCCTCACCGTGATCCGTGAACTGCATGCCAGTGCCCGTAGTCACGTCTATCTGGTGAAAGACGCGGACGGCGAATTGAGTGTATTGAAGGCACCATCGGTGAACCTGGAAGACCAGCGCGCCGCGCTGGAACGCTTTGTGCTGGAAGGCTGGATCGCCAGCCGCCTGCGCAGCCCGCATCTGTTGCGGGCCCTGCCCGGCCCGGAGCATCCCAGTGGTCTCTATCAACGGCTGGAATACGTGGACGGCGTGACACTGCAGACCTGGTTACGCGAGCACCCGGATGCCTCGGTGGAGGAGCGCCTTTACCTGGCGGACCAGATACTCAACGGCCTGCGTGCCTTGCACCGGGGTGACGTGATTCACGGTGATCTCAAGCCCGACAATCTGATGGTGGACCGCCACGGCCGTGTGCACATCATCGACTTTGGCAGCTGTCACTGCCGGGGCATGGACCTGCCAGCGGCGGACATCCCCCTGGGCACCCGTGATTATACTGCCCCGGAGGTGGCCGCCGGCGAGCGCCCCAGTGAACACAGTGACCTGTTTTCCGCCGCCATCATCATCCACCAGTTGCTCACCGGCAGCCTGCCCTGGCAGGGCCATTACCAAAAGGCCGGGCACAAACCGCTACCGGACCTGCAGGGCCAGAATGCCTTTGTGCCGCTGTGGGTGAACAATGTGCTGCGCATCGGCCTGCAGCGCCAGCCCGGGCAACGGTTCCGCGATGCGGCGGAGTTCCGCGATGCCCTGCGCCGCCCCCTGCATCGGGATGCGCCGCTGCCGGACAATTACAACCGGGAGCTGCGTATCTGGAAGGGGTTGTGTGTGATTCTGGTGGTGCTGCTGATGTTGAGCGTGGCGCTCAAGTAAGCTTGCCCAGTTCGAAAGCCGTGCCTTCGCTGCGGATCATCAGGTGATCATCCTGGCACTCGCCCCACTCCACCAGTTGGTAAAAGGCGGTGCGGTTGATCAGCGCCTGCAGATTGTCACGCACCAGCAGATAGGGCGACGGTTCGCCGGTTTTGGCATCATGGGTGACCCGGATGGGATGACGCGGGCCGGCCACCACGTGGCTGTCCACGTTGGTGCGAAACACCAGCTTCTGGTCGTCACCGTCACCCACCTTTTCCACTTCCACGGCGACAAAGGGCGCGTCCTCCACCTGGATACGCAGTTTTTCCACCGGCGTCACCAGGAAGTATTCCTTGCCTTCGCGCAGCAGGATGGTGGAAAACAGGTTCACCATGCGCTGTCGCTCTATGGGTGAATCCTGGTAATACCAGCGCCCGTCGCGGGCGATACGAATGGCCACGTCGGCCTCATGCTCGGGTTTCCACTGGTGCACCGGTGGCAGGCCGCTCTCATCCTCGGCGGCCTTTTCCAACAGTGCCAGCAGGTCGTCCGGTGCCGTCATCGGGTTCCCCGTTGTCCTTTGTTGCCCATGCGAATCCCGATCTCCACCAGGAAATCGAGAAAGTCATCCTTGTCATCGATCAGCTTCTGGTAGAACGGCGATTCCATCAGTGCCACGGCCCCATGGGCCAGCGCCCAGGCCGAACAGATATGGTAAATGGCCGGCACCTCTTCCAGCGTGCCCTCGGCCATGCGCGCCTTGACGATCTGGGTCAGGCGGTCGAAGTTGGCTTCGCGAATGGTATGCAGCTTTTCCACCAGTTCCGGTACCGCATGGTCCTTGATGACCTTGTTTTCCAGCCGGTCGAACAGCTGGTAGCGCTTGGGGTCCTTGATGCGGAAAAGAAAATATTCGCGGGCCAGTTTTTCCTTGTCGTCCTGGTCGGAAATGTTCTGGAACATCTCCGCCAGATCTTCCTCGTAACGGAGCATCAGCAGCAGGTAGATTTCGTTCTTGGTCTCGAAATGCTTGTAGATGGTCCCTTTGCCAATACCGACCCGGTCGGCAATCATCTCCACCGTGACACGGTCTTCACCCTGCTCCAGGAAAAGCGCCAGTGCGGCATCGAGAATCTGTCTTTCACGCTGGCGAAACTCCTGCGCCTTGCGTGTGGCTTTTTCAAGGTCACCCATTCATTTCTCCTCGGGGCTCTAACCCTTGGGACACTGCGCCAACCATAGCGCGTTACACGCGCAATTCTAGCCTATCAGCCATTGATACGCATATCAGGTCATGCCAAGTCGGTCATGGGCATTGGTGGCAACAAACGCCTACAATCGGAGAATCCCTGTCGGCATGGCGTGATGCCGACGGTCAGCCGTGGAGAAAAGCATGCCGGATCTGCATTACGAGTTTCCCCTCGACCAGGATGTGCTCTATCTCAACCATGCCGCCGTGGCACCATGGCCACGCCGCACCAGCGAGGCGGTGAAGGCGTTTGCCGAACAGAACTGTACCATCGGCGCCCGTGACTACCCGCAGTGGCTGAAGGTGGAGCAACAGCTGCGCGACCGGCTGTCATCGCTGATTGGCGGTGTCAGCCGGGATGAAATCGCGCTGCTGAAGAACACCTCCGAAGGGCTGTCGGTGATTGCCCAGGGGCTGGACTGGCACCCGGGCGACCAGATCGTCATCAGTGACCAGGAGTTCCCTTCCAACCGTATCCCCTGGCAGGCACTGGCCCACCATGGTGTGGAAGTGATCGAGGTAAACCTGGACAACGACAACCCGGAACAGGCCATTATCGACGCCATCGGTCCCCGCACCCGGCTGGTGTCACTGTCTGCGGTGCAGTACGGCACCGGGCTAAAACTGGATCTGGCGCCGATCGGCGCGGTCTGTCGCGAACGTGAGGTGCTGTTCTGTGTGGATGCCATCCAGATACTGGGAGCCCAGACCTTTGATGCCCGCGCCGTGCATGCCGACTTTGTGGTGGCCGATGGTCACAAATGGATGCTGGGCCCGGAGGGACTGGCACTGTTTTACTGCCGCCAGGAGATCCAGCAGCAACTGATTCTGCGCCAGCATGGCTGGCACATGATCGCCAATGCCGGCGACTACAATCAGACCCACTGGCAGCCAGCCCCCAACGCCCGCCGCTTCGAGTGCGGCAGCCCCAATATGCTGGCCGCCCATGCCCTGGAGGCCTCCCTGTCCCTGTTGCAGGATATCGGCATGGATACCGTGGAGAACATGCTGCACACCCGGGTCCGGCGGGTGGTGGATGGCCTGGCCGAGCGCCCCGGCGCCACCCTGCTCAGTCACCCGGATGAGGCGCGACGCGCCGGCATCGTTACCTTTCGGCTGGATCAGGAAGCGCCGACGCAAACCTTTGCGCGTCTGCGAGCCGGCGGCGTGGTCTGCGCCGAGCGCGGTGGAGGCGTACGCCTGTCGCCCCACTTCTATACCGACACTTCGGTCATCGACCGGGCCCTGGCGCTGTTGTAATCTGCGGGCCGGTCCAGATTCAGGATACAGGGATGAACCTTCGACAGATCGATATCTACCCGTGGCTTTGTCAGCATCTGCAGCATGACGAGCCGCTCTCCGGCCAGCCCAATGCGGACCTGGACAGCCTGCGGCCGGTGCTGCGCCCCTGCGACGTGCTGCTGGTTTCCGGCCACAGTCGCGTGGATCGCACCTTCAAGGCCATCAGTGACAGTCGCTTTGCCCGGGCGGTGCTTTATATCGGCCGGCTGCACGATGTGGCCGATCCCACCCTGCGCGCCCTGCTGGCCGATTACACGCCCTGCGAACCGGATACCCAGCTGGTCATCGACACGCGCCTGGAACGGGGGCTGACGGTGCAGCCGCTGACCACCCTGGAGGGCCGTCAGCTGCGCGTCTGCCGCCCGCAGGGATTGAGTGAACAGGAAACCCAGGACGTGCTGCGTTTTGCCATCAGCCGCATCGGTGGTGCCAGCGTGCGCTCCTGGCCGGCGTTGTTCATGCTGACCCTGATGCCCTGGCGCTGGCTGACACCGCGCTGGCGCAGCCGGCTGTTCCGGCGTTGGGCCGGCGATGTGCTCAAGGCGCTGAGCGGCACCCTGGCCGGCGATGCCTTCAGCTTTGTCCAGTTCCCGGTATTGCCGCTGGTCAAGGAAAACGGCACGCCACCGCGTCTGTTGCGGCTACAGCCACGGGCCTTCATTGCTGCGGACTTCGACCACTCGCCCTATTTCGAGATCATCAAGGCCCCCTTCCAGATGCGTGCCGTGCCCGCCGGCATGGATACCCTGCCCTGGAAAGGCAATCAGAGTGCGCTGGCGCCGGAGCGCCAGCGTCATCTGTCACTGGTGGATACGGCGCAGGACAAGCACTGACAGCAGGCCGAACAGCCCCAGCGACAGGCTGCCGCCACCGCCACCACCGCCACTGCTGCCACCCTCGGAAGCGGAACGGGACTGGGCCTGGCTCTTGCGGGCCTGGGCCGGCACCGTGTAATCGTAGGTGTCGCCGGTGGGATAGTCACCGTTGTCAGTCCAGACACTGACCTGCATGGCCCCATTGCCCGACCCTTCCAGCAACCATTCGCGCTCGGCACTGGCGCCGGGTGCCAGATCACCAAGGCCACACTGAATGCTGGCACTGCCATAGCAGTCCGCCGGCAGATCACCCTGCCAGCCGCCGGGCAGGGACACGCCCAGGCGCACCCGTGCCGCCGTGCGGTGGCTGGCATGGTTGGTCACCCGGGCCCGCACGCTGACCCGGCCATCGTCGCGCTTTGTGCTGGTCAGGGTCAGGGCCACATCGGGCTTGTCACTGAATACCAGCCGGAAGGCACCGTTGCCATCCTGAAAATAGTCATGGGACTGGCTGATGGGGTGGATACGGATGTCGTCATACCACTCTTCGCTGCTGCTGAGCGTCAGGGTCAGGGTGGATGTGCTGGCATCGCGCACCAGGCTCAGATAGCTGGTGCAATCGGTGTAACCCCGGTAGTCGGTACAGTTGAGTCCCTGGGCGGAAACTTGCAGGCCCGGCTTGTGCTCAATGCGCAGGCCCACCCGACGGGCACTGCTGATGGCACTGGCATTGGTAATGCGAGTCTGCACCGTCACCGGCACACCGGGGGTCTGGTAGACCGGGGTGGACGGCAGGCTGTCGCTCAGGTCCACCAGGTCACCGTCGGAGGCGCTTTCCAGCCAGGCCAGATAGCTGCTGACCCGGGTATACACCCCCGGCACGCCAGGGGTAGCGCATTCAGCATTACCGTAGCTGGTCACACCGACCAGCCAGGTCTGGCCATCCTTTTCGTAGACCAGCGGCCCGCCACTATCGCCACGGCAGGTATCCTGCTCCACGCCGGCCACCGGGTTCATTTCTCCGGCGCAGATCTGCTGGGCCGTCAGGTTGCCCCACTGGCTGGCGCAGTAGGCGTCACTAACGTAGTCCAGCCGTGCCTGCTGCAGCGCGTCCGACAGGGTTTCGGTTTCCGTCTTGCCCCAGCCCAGAGCCAGCAGCGCCTCGTCCGCCGGGCCACGCACCAGTTGATCGATCACACTGCTCTTGGCCAGGTTGATGGGCGTCATGGACGACGCGGAAGACAGTTTCAGCAGCGCCAGGTCATTGTGGTAGATGCTGCTGTCGTAATTCTGGTGAATGTGCACGGCTGACACCGCCAGCCGCTCCGCCGGCGTGGCCTGGCGATCCAGGCTACCCAGGGACACGAACAGGATATCCGGTGTCAGGGTGGTGCCACTGGCGGTGACACAGTGAGCGGCGGTCAGCACCCAGTTGGGTGCGATCAGAGCCCCACCGCAAAGGGTGGATGTCTTCTGCGGATCGCCGGATCGGCTGATTTCCACCTCGGCCATCCAGGGCCGAACCTGTGTGACGTCCTGTCCCCCGATGATTCGAGGTTGGGCTTCCAGCGCCGATACCGCCTGAATCAGCCCCAGGCTCAACAGCAGAGCAAGACACAAACGATACATAACTAAACCCTCGGTTAATATTCTGCAACGCAGAGATACTATCGAGGGAAAAGGGTTAGATCCTGTGACGGGGTTCTAATATTAAATCATTACCCTAATATTTTTTACTGATTTGACAAAACCCGACGCGAAGTGCCGTTTTTCGCTGCCATTCACGACAAATCACGTCACGATTACAACACTTTGTAGTGCATAAAAATATACAGCAATAAACTTTATATAATGAAACCCTTATTTCTCTTCCTTGTGGTGATGGGGCCCCACCACCTGTCTGGGCAGGAAGCTGTCCGGGTCCGCCGCCTGCCACCAGGCGTAATAGGGGCTCTGCTCCGGGTTGTCCAGCAGGCTGCGCGGTTCCAGGAAGGCATAAATCTCGTCCAGCGGCTCCAGCCGCGTGCCGTTGCGACGGTGCAGAATATGATGAGGATGCAACTGGCCGGGATGATCCAGCCCGGCGGCGGCAATCAGTTCGGCCAGATGTTCGAGGGTGTGACGCTGGAAGTTGGTCACCCGGGGCGCCTTGTCCGCCACCACCAGGCCACGCTGACGACCGGCATGCTGGGTCGCCACGCCCGTCGGGCAACGGTCGGTGTGACACTTCTTGGTTTGTACACAACCCAGGCTCAACATGAAGGCCCGCGCCGCGTTGCACCAGTCCGCCCCCAGCGCCAGGTTGGCGGCCATGGAATAGGCGCTGTAGACCTTGCCGCTGGCGGCCAGTCGTATCTCGCTGCGCAGACCGGTGGCAACCAGGGCATTGCGCACCAGTAGCAAGCCTTCGTGCAGCGGCATGCCGATATGGTCGGAGAACTCCACCGGCGCCGCGCCAGTGCCGCCTTCCGAGCCATCGACGACGATAAAGTCAAAGTAGAAGCCGGTTTCCAGCATGGCCTTGCAGACCGCCAGCACCTCCCAGGGGTGGCCGACACAAAGCTTGAAACCAATCGGCTTGCCGCCGGATTCCTCTCGCAACAGGGCGCCAAATTCGCACAGCTCCCGGGGCGTGGAAAAGGCCGAATGGTATGCCGGGGAGACACAGTCCTGCCCCACCGGGATGCGCCGGGCACGGGCAATTTCCTCGCTTACCTTGGAACCGGGCAGCACCCCGCCATGGCCGGGCTTGGCCCCCTGACTGAGCTTGATCTCGATCATCTTGACCTGATCACTGCGGGCCTGTTCGCGGAACTGCTGGCGATCAAAGTGGCCGTTGTCGTCACGACAGCCGAAATAGCCACTGCCCAACTCCCAGACCAGATCGCCGCCGTGCAGACGGTGATAGCGGCTGATACTGCCCTCGCCGGTATCGTGGTAAAAACCGCCGTTCCTGGCGCCCAGATTGAGCGCCTCGATGGCCGGCGCACTGAGCGAGCCGAAGCTCATGGCCGACACGTTCAGCAAAGAGGCCTGGTAGGGTTGCTTGCACTGGCTGCTGCCCACGGTGACGCGAAAATCCGCATCCGGCGTCGGCCGCGGGGCCATGGAGTGGGTAACCAGTTGATACTCGTTGGCATAGACATCCAGGTCGGTGCCAAAGGGTTTTACGTCCACCACATCCTTGGCGCGCTGGTAAATCAGCGAGCGCATGTTGCGGTTATAGGGGCGCGCTTCACGGTCCCCCTCGACAATGTACTGGCGCAGGAAGGGGCGCAGAAATTCAAAGAACCAGCGCACATGACCCAGCAGGGGGTAATTGCGCAACAGCGAGTGGGACGATTGCAACAGATCCCAGAGCCCGATGATGGCCAGCGGCCCGGCCACCAGCAGCAGCATCCATAATCCGTGACGCTGCGGGAAGAAAAACAGTCCCGCAGCACTGGCCAGCGCCAAAAAAACGACAGCAATCAGGGCGCCGTAACGGGCCAGTCCTCTGAGCAGTGCGGCCATTGAGGCATCTCCGTCAGCATAAAGGGGGCCTTTACGCTAACCGACTTTGCCCGCAGGCAACACCCTGAGAGAACCTCTGAAAACCCCTTACATGCTCAGCGTGCTCTGAAGCGTGCAGCTGTTGTATCTTGCCACGACGGACAGGGTGGCTCCCTTTGCCAGGGGCAAGGCGCAACAGATGTGCGCGTCAGGGCTCGCCCTTCGGGGCTTTCAGGCTGGCCCACACTCGTTGTTGCCCTTTCTTTGAAGGTAAAAAGCCGATGGATCGACATACACCTTCAAAAAAGCGCCCCCCTTTACCTTGGCCGAGGGGTTGAACCAGCCTGTAAGCCTGAGCGTTTATGCCCTCTGGGTATGTAAGGGGTTTTTCAGAGCTTCCTTAACTCTCCCCATCAACGTCGTCACCGGGCGACGGCAGATTACGGCGAGCCTTGGCGCCCAGGTCCTGAAGCTTGTGAGCCTGGCCCAGCAGATTGCCGCGGCCACGACTGAGACGGTTGTAGGTGAGCTGCCAGGCCTGCTGGGCCTTGTCGATCTTGTCGCCCACATCATCCATGGACTCGGCCACCAGCGATACCTGGTCACAGATCTTGCCGGCCCGATCAGCGATATCCAGCGCATTGCGGTTCTGGTATTCGTAGCGCCAGATGTTCTGGATGGTGCGCAGAGTCACCAGCAAGGTGGTGGGGCTGACCAGCACGATATTGCGCTCGAAGGCATCGGTGTAGAGTGACGCGTCCTGCTCCATGGCAGTCATGAAGGCGCCTTCCACCGGAATGAACAGCAGCACGAAATCGAGACTGCGAATACCGGCCAGACCACTGTAGTCCTTGGCATCCAGCCCCTTGATGTGACTGCGAAGGGAGAGCAGATGATCACGCAGGGCCTGGTCACGCTCTTCCGGCCCCTCGGCACTGCTGAGGCGCTCGTAGGCCACCAGTGACACCTTGGCATCGATCACCACATCCTTGCCTTCCGGCAGGTGCACAATGGCATCAGGTAAGCGTCGCTGGCCATCCTCGTCCTTCAGGTTCACCTGGGTATCGTATTCGCGCCCACGGGTCAGCCCGGAAGATTCCAGCACCCGCTCGAGAATCATCTCGCCCCAGTTGCCCTGGGTCTTCACCTGGCCCTTGAGGGCATCGGTGAGATTACGGGCGTCCTCATGCATCTGCTGGTTAAGGCTCTTGAGTTGGCCGAGCTGCTCGATCAGGGAGGCCTGGGCACGGGTTTCGTCACTGTGGATCTGGTCCACGCGACGGCGAAAGTCGGCCAGCTGTTCACGGAAGGGTTTGAGCAAACCATCCAGCCCCTGCTGCTGCTGCTCCTGTAACTGCTTGCCACGCTGCTCGAAAATGCGGGCGGACAGGTTTTCGAATTCCTGTTTGAGCTGGGCGCGACTGTGTTCGGAAAAAGCCAGTTTTTCCTGCTGGCCGGCAACGCGCTCTTCCAGCCGGGCTTTTTCCGCTGCCAGTTGCCGGGCGTGCTCGTCACTGTGCTGGCGATGTTGCTGCTCGCTGGCCAGCTGCTGCTCGAGCACCGGCAGGCGAGCCAGCTTTTCACGGCTGCCATCCAGCGCCTGCTGCCACTCGGCCTGCGCCCGTGCCGCACGCCGGCGTTCGAGAATAAACACCAGCAGGGCTGACGGGGCCGCCCCCGCTACCACCGCCAGCACCAGCATTACCGTCAGATTCATGGTTGCGCCTTGTTGAACAGGGTGAAGAAATTCTCCGCCGTGGCGGCCGCCAGGGTTTCCACGCTGACGTTTTTCAGGCTGGCCACGCACTCGGCCACCTGGGCCACGTAGCGCGGCTCATTGGGCTTGCCCCGGTACGGCACCGGCGCCAGCCAGGGGGAATCGGTTTCGATCAAGAGCCTCTCCAGCGGCAGCTCGCGCACGGTCTCGCGCAGGGCCTCGGCATTGCGGAAGGTGACAATGCCGGAGATGGAAATATAGAACCCCATGTCCATGGCCTGGCGAGCCATGTCCAGGTCTTCGGTAAAGCAGTGCAGCACACCGCGCACTTCCCCGCCGCCATGCTCTCGCAATAACGCCAGGGTATCGTCCTTGGCGCCACGGGTGTGAATCACCAACGGCAGCCCGGTCTCACGGGCGGCCTGAATATGGGCGACGAAGTAGCGCTGCTGCCAGTCGCGCTGCTCCCTGGCATAGAAGTAATCCAGTCCGGTCTCGCCTATCGCCACCACCCGCGGGTGCGCAGCCCGTTCCACCAGCTCTGCCACCTGTGGCTCACGGGATTCCTTGTAGAGCGGATGCACACCGACACTGGCAAACACATTGTCATAGCGCTCCGCCAGACCCTGAACCTGTGGAAAGGATTCCAGATCCACGCCGATGCATAGCATGTGACTGACCCCGGCATCCGCAGTGGCAGCCATCATGGCCTCGAAATCACCGTTATGGGCCTCCAGGTTCAGGCGGTCCAGATGGCAATGAGAGTCAACAAGGGGCACGGCGGGGGCGGTCATGGCGTCAAACAGCTCCGGTTTTGCAAAAGGCGGATTGTAACGAATTCCCGGGGGAGATCGGCAAGCCCACCATACACTGTTTTTTTGTACAGTTCCCACCGAAGTGGTAACGCCATCGAAGGAAAACGCAGGGGACGCGCCGGCCATCGATGGCCGGCGGCGGTTACATGGTATGAGTCGGTCGGTCAGATTCCAGCGAGCCGGCCAGATGGTTTTCGATGGTCACGCGGGCGGTGTCGTCCTGGTCGGAAAACTGCACGCCGATGCCGGCGCTGCGGTTGCCCTGGGCCCCCTTGGGAGTAATCCAGATGACCTTGCCGGCCACCGGAATCTTGTCCGCTTCATCCATGATGTTGAGCAGCAGGAAGATTTCCTCGCCCAGCTTGTATTGCTTGTCGGTGGGAATGAACAGGCCACCGTTGGTGATGAAGGGCATGTAGGCGGAGTACAGCACGGCCTTGTCCTTGATCGTCAGTGACAGAATGCCACTGCGGCCCCCGGGCATTTTCATGGTACGAGCCCCTTACGAAATTATTATTAATGATGTCGGCAGATTAGAACGCCGCTGCTGCAGCGTCAATTCCCAGCAGCACCAGTAGCCACTGTTCGTAGAGCAATTCCTTGTTGGGGTTGGCGCCCTGTTGCAGGGCTCGCCGGCCCTCCAGCACCCGCTGGGCGGCGCGCAGCAGCCGCGCCGGCGGCACCGCCCTGGCCAGCCGGGCCAGCAAGGCAGACAGGGCCGGGTCCGAGCCTTCTTCTCCGCTGTAGTGCTGATGCAGACAGGCGGACAACCAGCCGTAGATCACCGGTGCCAGTATCTTCGGGTCGTGGCGGGACAGGGCCGGTGAGGCCTGGGCGGCACTCTGGCGCCCCTCGGCCACATTGACCAGGGCCTCCAGCAGGCGCTGCCGATCGGCAAACCAGTCTGCCTGCTCCAGTTCCAGCGCCCTCAGGGGGGCCCCCTGGGCCGCCGCCAGCAAGGACGAGGCGCTCTCCCCCACCTGCGGCGAGAGCCAGTCGAGCGCCTGCCCGGGCGCCGGCAGTGGCAGCGGCCGTTGCTGACAGCGGCTGCGAATGGTGGGCAACAACAGGCTGGGCTGATCACTGACCAGCAACAGCAGGGTCTGGCTGCCCGGCTCTTCCAGGGTTTTCAGCAAGGCATTCTGGGCATTGCGGTTGAGCGCTTCGGCCGGGCGGATGATGGCCACCCGGTAACCACTGTACTGGGCAGTGCGAGTGGCAAAGGCCACCAGCTGGCGTACCTGGTCGATCTTGATGGCCTTGCCCGGCTCGTCCGGGTAGAGGGTGTGCAGGTCCGGGTGAGTACCGGCGCTGCTGAGCTGACAGCCCTGGCACTGGCCACAGGCCACACCGCCGCTGGGCTTTTCACACAACAGGGTCTGCGCCAGCGACTGGGCCAACCGCAGCTTGCCGGTGCCGGCCACGCCACTGAGCAACAGGGCATGGGGCAGACGGCCCTGCTCATGCTGCTCCAGCAGCCGGGTCATTTCCTGCTGGTGCCAGGGGCATGGCACCTGAACGCGGGCACGGGTCACGGCCATTGATCCATCTCCTCCAGCAAGGGGCGAAGCTGGGCGCGCACCTGTTCCAGGGTCAGCGCGGCGTCCACCACCCGAAAACGCTCCGCCTGCTGGTGGGCACGCTGGCGATAACAGGCGCGGATGCGCTCAAAGAACGCCTGGTCTTCCTGCTCGATGCGATCCAGGCTGCCACGTTCACCAGCACGGGCCATGCCCACTTCCACCGGCACATCAAACAGGATGGTCATGTCCGGGTGGGTGTCGCGCAACACCAGCTGTTCCAGGCGGGCAATGGCTCCGGCATCCAGGCCACGCCCGGCGCCCTGGTAGGCCCAGGTGGCATCGATGAAACGGTCACACAGTACCCAGTCACCACGGGCCAGCGCCGGGCGAATCAGCGCCTCCAGGTGCTGGGCACGGGCGGCGAATACCAGCAGCAGCTCGGTATCGTCGGCCATGGGCTCGTCGCCGGGGTGCAGCAATACTTCGCGAATACGTTCGGCCAACACGGTACCGCCGGGCTCACGGGTCACTACCACACGGTGGCCCTTGACGCGCAGTTGCTCAGCCAGCCACTGCAGGTTACTGCTTTTGCCGGCCCCCTCGCCGCCTTCCAGGGTAATGAAACGCCCGCTGCTCATGGCTTGTCTCCCGGTGCCGAGCGATAGCCATCCCGGCGCCGTAATTGGTAATCGCGCACGGCCTTGCGATGCTCGGCCAGCGTTTTGGAGAAATAGTGGCTGCCGTCACCCCGGGCAACAAAATAGAGCGCCTCGGTGTGCGCCGGATGCATGGCCGCCTCGATGGCCTCACGGCCGGGCATGGCAATGGGCGTGGGCGGCAGCCCCTGAATCACATAGGTATTGTACGGTGTCGGGCGGCGCAGATCAGAGCGGCGGATATTGCCGTCGTAGCGCTCGCCCATACCATAGATCACCGTCGGGTCGGTCTGCAGGCGCATGCCCTTGCGCAGGCGGTTGACGAACACGCCGGCAATTTCCGCACGTTCATCCGGGACACCGGTTTCCTTCTCGACGATGGAGGCCATGATCAATGCCTTGTAGGGCGTGTCGTAGGGCAGGTCCTGGTCACGCTGGGCCCAGGCCCGGTCCAGAATCGCCTGCTGACGTTCCAGGGCCCGCTGCAGCAGGGTCAGGTCGGTGGTGCCACGGGTGTAGAAGTAGGTATCCGGGGCAAACCAGCCTTCCGGGTGCTGCCCCTGCCGGCCCAGACGGGTCATCACCTGGGCATCGCTGAGCCCCTTGATCCGGTGCTCGATGGTATCCATGCCGGCCAGGCGAGCCCGCATTTCCCGGAAATTCCAGCCATCCACAAAAGTGATGCTGCGCTGCAGCACCTTGCCCTGGTCAATGCGATCGAGCAGGGTCAGCAGGCTGTCGCCGGGTTCTACCCGGTATTCGCCCACATGCATGCGCCCGGCAATGCCGGTGAAGGCACTATAGAGCCGCGCGCCCCAGTAGCGCATGTGTGCCTGGTGGGCATCGCCCAGCAGACCTTCGCTGCGCAGGTCATAGAGAAAACGGTTGAAGCCGGTCCCCGGTGAAATCAACACCAGCTGGGCTTCCTTGAGCGGCAGCGGTTGATGCAGGTAACGGGCAACCCAGGCACCGCCGACGGGCACGGCCACCACCAGCAGTACGACCAGCAGGCCAAAAAGGCGAATTTTTCGACGCATTAAAAAAGGGTATCGACAGTCTGTTGGAGTTGTCGCACTGACTCGCTCACCGGCCAGTGCCATTGCGCCAGTTTACGCACCGGCAGCACGCCGACAACACTATTACAAAGAAATACTGCCTCGGCGGTACGCAGCTGTGACAACGGCCGCAGATCACAGCGTACCTGACCGGCCAGATGCTGCAGCAACCACTGTCGCATCACTCCGCCCACTCCGGCGCCGGCGGCGGCCAGATCCGGCGTCCACCAGTGGCCGTCAATGCGGGCAAACAGGTTCATGGCGGTGGCTTCCAGGGGCTGACGATGGGCGCTGAGCAGCAGGCCCTCGTGCCAGCCCTGACGGGCCACTTCCCGGCGGGCCTGCACCTGGGGCAGGCGATTGAGATGCTTGAAGCCGGCCAGCGGTTCGGGATAGAGCGGCGTGCTGCACAGCCCCAGGGTAAGGCCTTCGCGGCGCAGGGAATCCGCCCAAACGGGCAGCGCGCCATGTTGCCAGAACCAGTTCGGCACGGGCGACGCCGGTGGCAGGTAACCCCGGCCGCCGACACCGCGGGTGACGATAAGCTTGAGCACGCCGCCCTGCCCGGCCGACGCGCTCAGCTGATCGGCCAGGGCCTGTTCCAGCCGGCTCAGCTCCAGCGGAATGCCCAGGGCGGCACAGCCGGCTTGCAGACGCTGGCGGTGCAGCGGCCAGAGAGGCACCTGGCCGGCGGCGGTGACGCGCAGGGTTTCAAACACCCCGTCACCGTAGGCCAGGCCGCGATCTCTCGGGTCCACGGGCACCGAATCCGTCAGCCTTTCTTGAACAGCAGGGTGCCGTTGGTACCACCAAAACCGAAGGAGTTGGACAGGGCGTATTCGATCCCGCGCTGCTGGGCCTGGTTGGCCACAAAGTCCAGGTCGCAGCCCTCGTCCGGGTTCTCCAGGTTGATGGTCGGCGGTGCCACCGAATCACGCATGGCAAGAATGGAGAAGATCGCCTCCACCGCGCCGGCGGCGCCCAGCAGGTGGCCAACCATGGATTTGGTAGAGCTCACCGCCAGCTTGTAAGCGTGGTCACCGAAGACGCTCTTGATGGCCATGGCTTCGGCCACATCGCCGGCCTGGGTGGAGGTGCCGTGGGCATTGATATAGCCCACCTGCTCGGGGCTGACACCGGCTCCCACCAGGGCATTACGCATGGCCTGGGCGGCACCGGCACCGCCCTCTGCGGGCGCGGTGATGTGATAGGCATCGTCGCTCATGCCATAGCCCACCAGCTCCGCATAGATGGTGGCGCCACGGGCCTTGGCCCGTTCGTATTCTTCCAGCACCACGGCGCCGGCGCCGTCGGCCAGCACGAAGCCATCACGCTCCTTGTCCCAGGGGCGACTGGCACCCTGCGGATCATCATTGCGCGTGGACAGCGCCCGGGCGGCACTGAAGCCACCCATGCCCAGGGGCGTGGAGCCCTTCTCGGCGCCGCCGGCAATCATCACATCCGCCTGGCCCAGCTGGATTTGCTGGGCGGCAAAACCGATGTTGTGGGTGCCGGTGGTACAGGCGGTAACGGTGGCGAAGTTGGGCCCCTTGAAGCCGTACATGATGGCCAGGTTGCCGGCGATCATATTGATGATGGTGCCGGGCACAAAAAACGGCGACAGCTTGCGCGGACCGGCATCGAGCATCTTGCGATGGTTTTCCTCGATGTTGGTCAGCCCGCCGATACCGGAGCCGATGGCGGCACCGATGCGGGTGGGATCTTCGCGTTCCATGTCCAGACCGGAATCCCGGAAGGCCTGAATGGCAGCCACCAGGCCGTACTGGACAAAAATATCCATCTTGCGGGCATCCTTGGGAGGCAGATACTCGCTGACATCAAACTCGGGAACCAGACCGGCAAACTTGGTGGAGAACGCTTCGGTGTCGAAATGCTCGATCATGCCGATGCCACTCTTGCCGGCCTTGATCCCTTCCCAGCTGCTGGCGGTATCCGCACCCAGGGGCGTGAGCATGCCCAGGCCAGTCACCACTACACGACGTAACGTCACCTGTTGTTCCTCCCAATCCTGATTATTTGCCTGAATTATCCGGTTTTCAGGCTGCAAGCGTACTACAACGCCCTGATTGCAGGGTCGTCGTTGTGTAAGCAAACATCACGGTCGCCCGGTCTGGGCCGGGCCATCACTGACCAACACAAAAAAGCCGCAAGTTCACAGAACCTGCGGCTTTCGTGTCTGCTTTGAAAGCAACCGAATCAGCTGTGGGCCTTGATGTAATCCACGGCTGCCTGAACGGTGCTGATTTTCTCAGCTTCTTCGTCCGGGATTTCGGTTTCGAATTCTTCTTCCAGTGCCATCACCAGCTCAACGGTGTCCAGGGAGTCTGCACCCAGATCCTCAACGAAGGACGCTTCGGATTTTACGTCTTCCGGTTTTACACCCAGTTGTTCCACAATGATTTTCTGCACGCGTTCTTCGATGCTGCTCATGATCCTATTACTCTCCTGTTAATGGTGTGCTAGCACCTATGAGCGGCTATTCTAGGTGAACGCTGTTTGCGCTTGCAAGCCGCCGCAGGTACCGACTTAACCTTAAGTTTTTCCAAATATTTTTCTCTGGGAAAACAGTCAACTAGAGCACTTTCCCAGAAACTCTCAAACGCTCGTTTTTTGAGCTACCCGGTAAACATGCCCCCATTGACGTGCAAAGTGGTACCGGTAACGTACCCCCCACCGTCGCTGGCAAGCCAGCTCACCGCACTGGCGATCTCCTGTGGCTGCCCCAGACGACCGAGCGGAATTTCCTTGAGAAGGGTCTCCCGCTGGGCATCAGGCAGCGCATCGGTCATATCCGTCTGGATGAACCCCGGCGCCACGGCGTTGACTGTGATGTTACGTGAGCCGAGCTCCCGCGCCAATGCGCGCGTGAACCCTTCGACCCCGCCCTTGGCCGCCGCGTAATTGGCCTGCCCGGCGTTGCCCATGGTACCGACCACGGAACTGATATTGATAATGCGCCCCCAGCGGGCCTTGGTCATGCCTTTCAGGCAGGCCTTGCTGACCCGGTAGAGGGAGTTGAGGTTGGTGTTGATGACGTCCGCCCACTCGTCCTCTTTCATGCGCAGCATGATGTTGTCACGGGTGATGCCGGCATTGTTGACCAGCACCAGCGGCGCACCGAATTCCTCGTTGATGGCCTTGATGGTCTCGGTGACCGAGTCGCTGTCGGCCACGTTCAATACCCTGCCGGCGCCGTTATCGCCCAACGCCTGGCCGATGGCCTGGGCGCCGTTGTCACTGGTGGCGGTGCCGATCACAAAAAAACCGGCTTCCACCAGGGCTTCGGCAATGGCCCGGCCAATGCCACGGCTGGCACCGGTGACCAGGGCCACTTTCTTGTCTGTCATCCCTATTCCCCTTTCAAGGCTGCCTGGAAGGCAGCGTCCGTTTCCAGCGGCCTGGCGTCCAGTTCACGATCAATGCGTTTGACCAGACCGGAAAGCACCTTGCCGGGGCCACATTCGAACAGCCTTGTGGCCCCTTTGTCCTTGAGCGCCTGCACGGTTTCCACCCAGCGCACCGGCGAGTAGAGCTGGCGAATCAGTGCGTCACGAATCTGTGCCGGATCGCTTTCCACCGCCACATCCACATTATTGATAACCGGGATTTCCGCGGCATGAAAATTGATACTCTGCAGGGTTTCGGCCAGCTTCTGCGCCGCCGGCTTCATCAGGGCGCAGTGGGACGGCACGCTCACCGGCAGCGCCATGGCACGCTTGGCGCCGGCGTCCTTGCAGGCGGCAATGGCCCGCTCCACCGCCGCGGCGGACCCGGCGATCACCACCTGACCGGGGGCATTGAAATTCACCGCTTCCACCACATCGCCCTCGGCGGCCTGCTGGCAGGCATCACGTACCTGCTGATCCTGCAGGCCCAGAATCGCCGCCATGCTGCCCTCGCCCTGGGCCACGGCCTGCTGCATCAGCTGGCCACGGGTGCGCACCAGACGCACCGCATCGCCCAGATTGATGACCCCGGCACAGCTCAGCGCGGTGTACTCCCCCAGGCTGTGGCCGGCCAGCAGTGTTGGCCGCGGGCCGCCGCTCTGCTCCCACAGTTTCCACAGCGCCACACCGGCGGTGAGCAACAGCGGCTGGGTATTTTCAGTCTGGTTGAGAGCCTCCTGGGGCCCCTGCTGAGCCAGCTCCCAGAGATCCAGGTCCAGGGCGCCGGAAGCTTCCTGGAAAGCCTGGCGAACAGGGGTCTGGTCGGCGAAGTCCGCCAGCATGCCCAGGCTCTGGGAGCCCTGGCCGGGGAATACAAAAGCGATCTTGGACATTCTTTTTCCCTTCCACTCTTACAGGGTGTACGAAGACAGGATGTGCCAATGCCGGCGCAGTATGCCGGCTTTGGCCGGTGCTGTCCGGGTCAGGCTGCAACAAAATATGTTATCCGGGGACGGGCTCCGCCAGGGCATCACGGATCAACGCCGGCACATTGCGCCGCGCTTCCAGTTGGGCCACCTCCAGGGCACTGATAAAGCCCTGCACACCGGTACCGCCGTGGCTTTTTACCACCACACCGTTGAGCCCCACCAGGCTGGCGCCATTGTAGCGCTCCGGGTCCATGCGTTTTTTCAGGCCGGTCAGCAGCGGCAGGGCAAACAGGCCACTGAGCTTGCGCCACCAGCTGCGCCCCACTTCTTCACGGATCATGCCGGCGATCATGGTGGCCACGCCTTCCATGGTCTTGAGTGACACATTACCCACGAAACCATCGCAGACCACCACATCCGCCTCGCCGGCGAAAATACCATTGCCTTCCACAAAGCCGGCGTAATTGAGACGGTCATGCTCACGCAGCAGGCTGGCGGCCTCCTTGATCTGCTCGTTGCCCTTGATGTCTTCCTCACCGATATTGAGCAGCGCCACCCGCGGATGCTCGACGCCGTCCACCGCAGACACCACCGCCTGCCCCATCAGGGCAAACTGCAACAGATGTGACGGTTCGGAATCCACATTGGCGCCCAGGTCGAGCATGTGGCAATGGCCATTGGCGGTGGGGATGGCGGTACAGATGGCCGGGCGGTCAACGCCGGGCAGGGTCTTGAGCACGAAACGACTGACCGCCATCAGTGCCCCGGTATTACCGGCGCTGACCGCCGCCTGGGCACGGCCGTCCTTGACCATATTGATAGCCACGCGCATGGAGGAATCTTTTTTCTGACGCAGGGCCACGGCCACCGGATCATCCATGGCCACCACTTCGCTGGCGGGCTGTATCTCCAGGCGCGAATGGCCGGCAATACCCTGCTTTTTCAGTGCCGCTTCCAGCTCGGCGGGCTGGCCGACAAGAATGATATGCAGGTGTTCGTGGCGGGACAGCATGCTGGCCACGGCGGGCACGGTCACTGGCGTACCGTGATCGCCCCCCATGGCATCCACCGCCAGAGTCACAACCGACATGGGCAGTTTCCTTTATTGTTTAAGCGCAGGCATTCTGACAAAAAACGGTTGCCAGCAACATGCTCCCCACATCCACTTACAAAAAATCCTCCACGGGGAGGATTTCAGGGGCATTGCGCCACAAACAAAAACGGGAGCCGAAGCTCCCGTTTTGCGGTGTTACTCTTCGTCGTCGGTTTCCACCTGACGAATCACCTGACGGCCACGGTACATGCCATCCGGGGAAATGTGGTGACGGCGATGCACTTCGCCGGTGTTCGCATCTTCAGTGATGGTGGATGCGGACAGCGCATCGTGGGAACGACGCATACCGCGCTTGGAACGGGTTTTACGATTCTGTTGAACAGCCATTTCGAGCTCCTCGGGCGTTTATCTCTGCCAGTTTACTTGCCGCGACCTTTCAACTGGGCCAGCACGGCAAAAGGATTATCCGCGTTTTCCTGTTTTTCATCCTCACCGCTCTCCTGCGGCAGGGATGTCGGGCAGGGGTCATGCAACGCCACCAGCGGCATGGCCAGCAGCAGCTCCTCTTCCACCAGCTCGGCGAGAACCATGGGTTCATCACCAACCAGCCAGGGGTCCAGTCGCTCCGGCAATGCCTTGGCCTGATCCTCGCCCCATACCAGAGCCACATCAATGTGGGCCGTGATCGGATAGGAAACCGGCTCCAGGCAGCGCTGACATGTCAGTACCATGGTGGTACTGACCTCGCCTTCAATACGCCGATGCCCCTCTTCATCGCGACCGAATGCCAGTGACACGGTCACCGGCTGATCCAGACTGTCGTGGTATTCCTGCAGGCGTGGCAGGTCCGCCACCGTCAGCTGGCCTTCCAATACGCGACCCTGATCCGCGTACTTGCGCGGGTCGAGGAACTGTGGCAATTGCCCTGAAAACATAAGCGCGCAATTCTAGGGCCGCAAGGCCCTGCTGTCAAAGTGAATGTGGGAGGCTAACCGATTGAAGGGAAAAGACTTTTTCCCGGCCGTAAAAAAACTTCCCGGCCCGGCCGCCCAATCGGAGCCCTGTAACGGTATTTTACCGGTTTTCCCGGCGCCTGGCTCTTCTTCCCGCCGGGGAAAATCTCTACACTCTGGCCGCCTGACGCGGAGATCATCATGACTGACACCCCTTCCCTGCTGCTTGCCTCTTCCTCGCCGTTTCGCCGGGAGCTGCTTGGCAAGCTGGGGCTGGCATTCCAGCACCAGAGCCCGGATATCGACGAAACCCGCCATCCGGGGGAAAGCCCCACTGCCCTGGTGATGCGCCTGGCCCGACAAAAGGCCCAGGCGCTGGCCGATGCCTACCCGCAGACACTGGTCATCGGTTCGGATCAGGTGGCGGTGCTGGGCGACCAGGTGCTGGGCAAGCCCGGCAGCCGGGACAATGCCATTGCCCAGCTGAGCGCCGCCAGCGGCCAGCGGGTCACGTTTCTCACCGGTCTGTGCCTGCTCAACACCGCCACGGGCCGCAGCCAGGTGGCCTGCGAGCGTTTTGCCGTGCAGTTTCGCACCCTGCGCCCCGAGCAGATCGAGCGCTATGTGGACATCGAGCAACCACTCAACTGCGCCGGCAGTTTCAAGTCCGAGGGCCTCGGCATTGTGCTGTTCAAGACCCTGGAGGGCCGTGACCCCAACGCCCTGGTAGGGCTACCGCTGATTCAGCTGACCGATTTCCTGGCCGCAGAGGGCGTCACTCTGCCTCTGTAGGCCACCTCGGCCACGGCCCCGTGGCCCGGCTAGCCGGTCACCACGCTGGAGTGGTAGAACACCAGCAACATCACCCCGAACACGATCCGGTAGATACCGAAGCTGACGAAGGTGAAGCGCTGCAGGAAGTGGATAAACCACTTCATGGTGAAATAGGCCACCACAAAGGCCGTGACAAAACCCACCGCCAGGCTGATCAGGTTGGCATCACTGAAATCCTGGTAATGACGCAGCAGGTCAAAGCCGCTGGCCGCTGCCATCACCGGCAGGGCCAGCAGAAAGGAAAACTCCGCGCAGGCGCGGCGACTCAGTCCGCACAACAAGCCGCCAACGATAGTCGAACCGGCCCGGCTGGTACCCGGTATCACCGCAAAGATCTGGGCAATACCGATCCAGAACGCCTGCCGGTAGGTCACGTCCTCCACATTGACGGTATGGGACTGCTCTTCCTTGTAGAAGTGTTCCAGCACCAGGAACACCACCCCACCGACAATAAACATCACCGCCACCACCGTGACCGAGAACAGCTCCTTGATCTGGTGGTGAAACAGCAGGCCAATGATGCCGATGGGAATAAAGGCCAGCACCAGCTTCTTCCAAAGCTCCAGGTGTCGCAGGCTGATCTTGTCACGGTAATTGGCCAGCACAGCGAGAATAGCGGCCAGCTGAATGATCACATCGAAGGCCTTGTTGGCATCGGTATTGGCCAGGCCCAGCCAGTCACCCACCACAATCAGGTGGCCGGTGGACGACACTGGCAGAAATTCGGTCAGCCCTTCGACAATGCCGAGAATGATGGCTTGCAAGATATCCATTTGCGGGAAGATTCCTCATGCAGAAACAACGGCGGCGAGCCGGATGCTCGCCGCCGCACAGGGGGATTCAAGGTTCGTGCCTAACGCACCGTGGGCACGTTGGCGTTGAGGCCCAGGCTGGAAGCCACGCCGTGGCCCACGGACACACCAAAGCGACGGATCAGCTCGTCCAGGGGAGAACGGCTGGCGGAATATTCCACCGTACGGTCAATACCGATTACATCACGGGCCACCTGGCCGGGGCTTTTGAGGCCATCGATCAGGCCCAGCTGGAGGGCCTGGCGGCCGGTCCAGAACAGCCCCGAAAACAGCTCCGGATGACCTTCGACCTTGAGTCGGTCACCACGGCCCTGCTTCACCGCGTCGATAAACTGCTGGTGAATGTCATCCAGCATGCTCTGCATGTACTTCCTGTCCCAGTCGCTGACCGGTGCAAAGGGGTCCATCAGGTCCTTGTGCTCGCCGGCGGTCATCACGCGACGCTCCACGCCCAGCTTGTCGGCGGTACCTTCCAGGCCAAAGCCGGCCATGATCACACCGATGGAACCGACAATACTGGCCGGGTCCGCATAGATTTCATCGGCGGCAGACGCGATGTAGTAGGCACCGGAAGCGCCCATGTCGGTGATCGCCGCATAGACTTTCTTGTCCGGGTGCGCCTGGCGCAGCCGGCGAATTTCGTTGTAGACCTGATTGGCCTGCACCGGCGAGCCGCCCGGGCTGTTGATCTTGAGCAGTACCGCCTTGGCATTGTCCGCCTCGAAGGCATCGCGCAGCCCCTTGCCGATCAGATCGGCACTGGCATCCTGGTCAGCGGCAATCATGCCGTTCACATCCACCACGGCCACATGGTCTTCGGCCAGCGCCACGCTGTCACCGGTGCGCCCGGGCATGATGAAAATCAGCAGGGCAAACAGGTAAACGAAGGTCAGGGCTTTGAAAAAGATGCCCCAGCGGCGCGTCTTGCGCTGCTCATCCTGGGCCTGGCCCAGCAGCTTTTCGATCAGTTTCCACTCACGGTCGTTCTGCGGGCGCGGTTGTTCATTATCGGTCATTGTCAGGCGCTCTCTGTTATCGGTTGGTCCGCCACCCCGATCAGGGGCAGCAACTGCATCAGTTCGTCAATAATGGCGCGGGGCTCGCTGGGAGCCAGCCGTTCCAGCGGATGGGCCCCGTAGCTCACCGCCACCCGGTCCACCCCGGCAGCACGGGCCATATCCAGATCAAAGCTGGTATCCCCCACCACCAGAGCCCGCTCCGGTGCGACCGCCAGTTCCTCCAGCAGTTCCAGCACCATGGCCGGATGCGGTTTGGACTGGCTTTCATCGGCACAGCGGGAGGCATGAAAGTAACTACCCAGGTCCGTATTGTTCCAGACCCGCTGCAACCCCTTGCGGCTCTTGCCGGTGGCCACCGCCAGCTTGAGGCCAGCCTGCCGCAGCCGGCCAAGCAGGGCCAGGGCACCGGGATAAAGGGCACTGGGGGTTTGCTCGGCGGCAATGAAGTGCTGCGCGTACCGGTCACGCATCCGCTCGATGCCCTGCCCGTCCAGGTGAGGGTAAAGCGTGGCGATGGCTTCCGGCAGGCCCAGGCCGATAATCCCCCGCACCGCGTCATCGTGCAGTGACGGCAGCGCCAGGTCACTGGCGGCCAGCTGCATGCAGCTGACAATGCGGCCAGTGGAATCCATCACCGTGCCATCCCAGTCGAAGATAATCAGGTCGTAGTTCATGCGCGCTCCCGCAGCGCCGTAATGATGGCTTCGAAGTCCTCATCCAGCGGCGCACTGACGGTCAGACGCTTGCCGGTGGTCGGGTGCACGAACGTCAGGCTGCGGGCATGCAGACACAGGCGGCGACGGCCCAGGCTTTCCAGCAGGGCCGCCCCGCGGTCACTGCCGTACTTGTCGTCGCCCAGCAGCGCAAACCCGCCAAACTGCCCATGCACGCGGATCTGGTGGGTGCGGCCGGTTTCCAGCAGCGCCTCCACCAGCTGAGCGTCACCGAGCCGCTCCAGCAAGCGGAAATGGGTCACGGACGGCTTGCCCTCCCGGGAAACCCGCACGATGCGTTCATTACCGTTCATCATTTTCAGCAAAGGGGCCTCCAGGGTTCTTTCCTTGCCCTTGAAGCCCTGGCAGAGCAGCCAGTAACGCTTTTCCACCTGACCGGACTGCATCAGCCGCTGCAGCTTGCGCAGCATGCCCCGGTGACGGGCCACCATGATCAGGCCGCTGGTATCCCGGTCCAACCGGTGCACCAGCTCCAGATTCTGCTCTTTGGGGTACATCACCCGCAGGGCCTCGATCAGCCCCAGGCTGACGCCACTGCCACCATGCACCGCCAACCCCGCCGGCTTGTTGAAGATCATCAGCTGATCATCCTCATAGACACAGGCCCGGCGCAGGCGCTCGGCCAGGCCATCGCTGACCGCCGGCGGCGCCGACGATTCACTGGTACGGATGGGCGGGATACGCACCTGGTCACCGGTGGCCAATCGGGTGGTCTGTTTGGCGCGGCCCTTGTTCACCCTCACCTCGCCGGAGCGAATGATCCGGTAGATACGGGACTTGGGCACCCCTTTGAGATGGGTGAACAGGAAATTATCCAGGCGTTGACCGGCACGACCCTCGTCAATGGTAACGAAGGTGACACGGTCCGCGGAGGGGGTACGTTCAGACATGGCCGCGATTCTATAGAAAGCCGATATCAGTGAATAGCGCTTCATTAATAGTCAAAGACTATAAACAACCCAAGAAGCCCTTGTTTTTGCTATGCATTATTCGTGATCAACTATTCACTGCCTTTATGTTTGTTGCTATAGTCAAGCGTCGGCCTGCGGAGGCAACGGCGACGCGCAGCGATCATTCGCCGTCAGACATTCAGCCCGTCCGCCCGGCCAGACATAGCGTTAGCGCCCGCTCTCATTGAGGCACAGCGGGCAAACGCTGCAGCAAATCCATTTACAGCGTCCGGCATTCCCGGGCCCTGAACGTTAACAATGGTGGCCTGCAGCGCCGGTCAGAATGACCTGGAAAACAGACAGACAAGAGTTTACAGATTGCTGTGTGACAATCGCCACGGCAATAGCGTGAAGCATTAATGACTGGCCCATTGCCAGCACCATACGCACTAAACATTGCAAACAACTCGGAGAGCGCACCGACCCAGGCACAACCATCGCGAAGGAACACGCACCCGCTCTGAAGACGGTGCGTCAAAACCCGTGACGAGCCTGTCGGCACTCCCCCTGGTCTGCTACCGGTTATTACCCGGCCCTGCCCCATGCCACCACGAACTTGTGGTAGCACAATGAAACGTATGCTTATCAACGCCACTCACCCCGAAGAGGTTCGGGTGGCACTGGTCGACGGCCAGCGGCTGTATGACCTGGATATCGAACACCGCACACGGGAACAGAAGAAAGCCAACATCTACAAGGGCAAGATCACCCGGGTGGAACCCTCCCTGGAAGCTGCCTTTGTCGACTTTGGCGCCGAGCGCCACGGCTTCCTCCCCCTCAAGGAAATCTCCCGCCAGTACTTCCAGAAAGATCCCAAGGACATCCAGGGTCGCATCAACATCAAGGATGTGATCAAGGAAGGTCAGGAAGTCATCATCCAGGTGGCCAAGGAAGAACGGGGTAACAAGGGCGCCGCCCTGACCACCTTCATCAGCCTGGCCGGACGCTATCTGGTGCTGATGCCCAACAACCCCCGTGGCGGCGGCATCTCGCGCCGTATCGAGGGCGAAGAACGGGCCCAGCTCAAGGAGGCCCTGGGCGCCCTGACCGTACCGGATGACATGAGCGTGATCGTGCGTACCGCCGGCCTGGGTCGCAGCGCCGAGGAACTGCAGTGGGATCTGAATTTCCTGCTCAAACAGTGGACCTCCATCGAGGAAGCCGCACAAAATCGCAAGGCGCCCTTCCTGATCTATCAGGAATCCAATGTCATTATCCGCGCCATCCGCGACTACCTGCGCAAGGACATTGGTGAAGTCCTGATCGATTCCGAAAAGGTCTTCGCGGAAGCCCAGGCCTTTGTGCAGCAGGTCATGCAAGACTTCCAGCACAAGATCAAGCTGTACAGCGAGGAAACCCCGCTGTTCTCCCGCTTCCAGATCGAATCCCAGATCGAAACCGCCTTCCAGCGGGAAGTGAAACTGCCCTCCGGCGGCTCCATTGTCATCGACCCCACCGAGGCACTGGTATCCATCGACATCAACTCCTCCCGGGCCACCAAGGGCGCGGACATCGAGGAAACCGCCCTGCAGACCAACCTGGAAGCGGCCGAGGAAATCGCCCGCCAGCTGCGCCTGCGTGATATCGGCGGCCTGATTGTGGTGGATTTCATCGACATGGGCCCGGCGCGCAACCAGCGCGATGTGGAAAACCGCATGCGCGATGCCCTGGAAGCCGACCGCGCCCGCATTCAGCTGGGCCGTATCTCCCGCTTCGGCCTGCTGGAACTGTCCCGTCAGCGCCTGCGCCCGAGCCTGGGGGAAACCTCCAGCATCGTCTGCCCTCGCTGTGACGGCCAGGGCCACATCCGTGATGTGAAATCCCTGGCCCTGAGCATCCTGCGCCTGATCGAAGAAGAGGTGATGAAGGAGCGCACCGGGGAAATCCAGGCCCAGGTGCCGGTGGCCGTGGCCACCTACCTGCTCAACGAGAAGCGCAAACCCCTGCGCGCCATCGAGGAAGGCCACAAGGTCCGGGTCGTGATCATTCCCAACCCGAACCTGGAAACCCCCCACTTCGAAGTGGAGCGTATCCGCGAAGACCAGACCACCGCCCAGCTGAGCCACGAAATGGACCTGCTGGAAGGCGACAAGGACCCGGCCACCGTGTCCGCCCAGGACACCGAGATCAAGACCCAGGAACCGGCGGTCAAACTGATGGCCCCGGACACCGCTGCGCCGCCGCCGAAACCGGCAGAACCCGTGGCGGCCAAGACCCCGCCGGCCAGCACCCAGCAGCTGGGACTGCTGGCGCGCCTGTTCACCTGGCTGGCCCAGGTATTCAGCAAGGACGCCCAGCCGCAAAAGGCCAGCAAACCGCAGGCCAGAAGCAACGGCAATCAGCGCCAGCAGAACACCCGCAACCGCAACAGCAACAGCCGTGGCCGGGGTGGCAACAACGACAACCGCCGCAACAATCGCAGCAACGATTCGCGCAGCGACAACCGTGCTGACAACCGCAACAAGAACGGCGGCGACAATCAACAACGCAAGCGCGGCCCCAACAAGGGCGACGACAACCGTGCTGCCGACAACAAGGACAGCAAGGACGACAACCGCAACAACCGCGGCGGGCGCAACGACAACCGCCGCAACAAGAACGCGGACAACAAGGACGACAACCGCAACGACGGCAACAACAAGGGCCGCAACCGCAATCGCAACAACCGCAGCGGTGACGACAACAAGCCCGCCCAGGACAACAAGGGCGACAGCAAGAACGACAACAAGTCCGGCAACAACGACAAGGGTCCCAAGGCTCCCCGTCGCACCGATGCCAAGGACGACCGCCCCCTGCGTGAGCGCCAGCGCCCGGCCAAGGCCGACAAGCGCGAAGACAACCGTGACAGCAGCAAGCCGGCCGCGGACAACAAGCCGCAGCCGCCGGCCCGTGACGAGCAAAAGGGGCCCAGCCCCCAGCCGGCGGCCCAGACCGATGCCGCGGACAAGGATGACGAAGGCCATCCGCCGGCCAAGCTGGTCCCGGCCCACGAACCCGCCGCCGACAAAGCCGGCGACGGCAACAAGGGCCCGGTAGCCGCTGACAGCAAACCGGCGCGCACCGAGCGCAACGACACGCCTGCCACGGCAAACGCCGAGGACAAACCCGCGCCGCAGCCGGCCCCGGCAGACAAGCCGGCCGCCCAACCGGCGGCACAGGCCCAGCCGCAAAAGGCACAGGCCCCGGAGCAGGACAACAAGCAGGACGACAAGACGCCGCAAGCCCCGGCCGCCCAGCAACGCCCGGCGCAACAGCAAGCCGAGCCGGCGCCTACCCAGGCCGAGCAAAAACCCGCTGCAGAGCAAACCCCGGCACCGGCAGCCCCTGAGGCCCAGGCACCGGTCAAAGCGCCGGAGCAAGCCCTGAAGCAAGCCGAAGCCCCGAAAGCGGCACCCGCCGAGCCTGAAGCAAAACCGGCAACGCCGGCCGCTGACAGCAGCCCGGTACGGGCCGGCAACGACCCGCGCCAGCGCGGCAATCAGCCTGCGGCCAGCCAGCCCGCGCCCCAACCGGCACCGGCGGCCAAGGCAGAAAAGCCCAAGCCCCAGGCCAAGCCGGAAAATGAGCTGCCCACCCGCGCCGTGGAGGTAAAAACCACGCCGCGCACCAGCAGCGAACCGGCCGCCGCCGAACAGGGCCGCGCCAGCAACGACCCGCGCCAGCGCCGTCGTGAGCAACAGGCCGCCGAGCAGGCTCGAGCCAAGGCGGAGGATGCGGCGTCGGATCAGTAATCGCCGCCCGCTTTCGCCACCCACAAAAAAGCCCGCCAATCTGGCGGGCTTTTTTGTGGTTTATGAATTCCGCTGGTGCAACGAAACCAGCAACATCACTGTCGCGCGATAATCAGGGTGGACGTACCACAAATACGACAGAGCACGAATGAGGCTTTGTCTCTGTGGTCTCTGCGGTAAAACAGGTCTTCAATGCCCGAGAGTGTCGCGCCCTAAAGCGACGCCGGCACCACTGCCTTGCGGGCCACCAGGACCGTCTCTTCGGAGTCCGGTTGCTGTGGCGGCGCCTGGCGCTCGCACTCGACCATCTGGCCGGTGCTGTAGAGCCACTGTTCATCTTCCGGCATTTCGCCGATCAGGCGGTAAACCTGGCCATGGACATGGACCGCGTCCACGGTCTGCCAGGCATCGGATTGCCCCGCCAGGGGCACATAGACTTCGTACATGCCGGACTCCCTGTCAGCTATTCAAGGCATGCTCAGGGCAGCAGAATCGGTTCCTGCTCCAGTTCGACCCCGAACATGGTCCTTACACTGTCGCGCACTGCCGCCGCCAATGCCAGCACATCTGCACTGGTCGCGCCGCCGTGATTGACCAGTACCAGGGCCTGTTCGCTATGCATGCCCACCGGCCCCAGACGCCGCCCCTTCCAGCCAGCCTGCTCGATCAACCAGCCCGCGGCCAGCTTGGCGCCGGCTGGCTGGGGGAAGGCCACCAGATCCGGGAAACGCGTACTGAGCGCGGTATGCTGGGCGTCACTGACCACCGGATTCTTGAAGAAGCTGCCGGCATTGGGCAGGACCGACGGGTCCGGCAGCTTGCTCTGGCGCACCGCAATCACCCGTTCGCGAACCGCCGCCGGGGTGATGGCCTCCGGGGGCTGGTTGGCAAAAACGGCCTTGAGGGGGCCATATTCCACGTTACAGGCGGCCTGGCGATTGAGTCGCAACTCAATGCCGGTGATCACGTAACGGCCCCGGTCGGCGCTCTTGAAGCGGCTGTCACGGTAGGCGAAGTCACATTCGCTGGCACTGAAGTGATGCACCACACCGGTATCCACCGCCATGGCGGTCACCTGCTCCAGCACCTGGGACAGCTCCACCCCGTAGGCACCGATATTCTGGAACGGTGCGGCGCCGGCGTTGCCCGGTATCAGCGACAGATTTTCCAGCCCCTGCCAGCCGCGGGCCACGGTCCAGGCCACCAGGTCGTCCCAGCGCACCCCGGCGCCGGCGGCCACCCAGACGTGACGGCCGTCCTCACGGACACAGGTCATGCCATCCAGGGCGGGAATCAGGGTCAGGCCGGGCAGATCGCCACGCAGCACCAGATTGCTGCCCTCCCCCAGAATCTGCAGGGGCAAGCGCGGGTCGCGCCCGGTCAGCAGGGTGGCCAGCTGATCCATGGTATGGGGACGGGCCAGGGCCGCGGCCCTGGCCGGCAGGCGCAGGGTATTGAAGGGGGTCAGGTCCGCATCGCGGATAACCTGCACCGTCACAGGCGCTCCCGCAACCGGGCCAGCAGGCCGGCGGCGCCGTCCTCGATCAGATCGAGCACGGTATCGAAGCCGTCCTCACCGCCATAGTAGGGGTCAGGCACTTCCTGTACGCCACTGTGGCCGTAATCCAGAAAGCGCCCCAGGCTGGCGCGGCCCTGGTCGGGCTGCATGGCCTCCAGATCCGCCAGGTTGGCATTATCCATGGCCAGGATCAGGTCGTAGCGATGAAAATCCGCCGGGCTGACCTGTCGGGCCCGCAGGTCGCTCATGTCATAACCGCGCCGGGCGGCGGCCGCCTGGGTACGCGGGTCCGGGGCCCGGCCGATATGCCAGTCACCGGTGCCGGCACTGTCCAGCTCGATCTCACTGTCCAGGCCGGCGCGGCGCAGTTGTTCGCGAAACACCACCTCGGCGGTGGGAGACCGGCAGATATTGCCCAGGCAGACAAACAGCACGGACACGCTCATGCCCGGGACTCCAGCTGGGCACGCAGGCGCTCGAGATCCTCCGGGGTGTCCACGCCTCCGGGCACGGCCTCGCAGGCCGGGGCCACGTGAATCGCCACGCCGTTGGCCATGGCGCGCAATTGCTCCAGGGATTCCAGGGTTTCCAGGGCGGCCGGGGGCCAGCTCACGTACTGATGCAGAAAGGCGACGCGATAGGCATAGATGCCAATGTGTCGCCACCAGTCACCACCGTTGATATCCCGACCACCACCGGCAAAAGCATCCCGGTGCCAGGGAATCGGCGCCCGGGAAAAATACAGGGCACGGCCCTCATTATCGAACACCACCTTGACCACATTGGGGTTGAACAGGTCATCGGCCTGCTCGATGGGCTCGCACAAGGTGGCCATCTGGCAATGGGGGTTGGCCGCCAGGTTTTCCGCCACCTGGTTGATCACCGCCGGCGGAATCAGTGGTTCGTCGCCCTGCACGTTGACAATGATGTCATCGTCGGCCAACGCCAGTTGGGCAGCCACTTCCTGCAGGCGGTCGGTACCGGACGGATGATCTTCACGGGTCATCACCACTGGCACCTTGCCCTCCAGGGCATCGGCAATGCGCGGATCATCGGTGGCCACGTAGACCTGGCCGGCATCGCTTTGCTGGCAACGCTCGGCCACGCGCACCACCATGGGCTGGCCGGCGATCTCTGCCAGCGGCTTGCCCGGCAGCCGGGTGGAGGCGTAACGGGCGGGCACCACCACGTAAAAGCTCATGCAGTTTCTCCATTCAGGGCACGGTCAAGCATCTGCTCCACCAGACCATCGGGCAGGCGAGCTTCAACCGGCAGAGCCCACCAGTTGGGCTCGGCGAAAGGCGCACACTTTACCGCATCCTTTTCGGTCATCAACACCGGCAGGTCATCACCGAAATGCAGCTCCTCGGCCCGGTAGGCATGATGATCCGGGAATACATGGGGCTTGATGCTGAAACCCAGCAGGTTGAGCAGGTTGAAGAACCGCTTGGGGTTGCCAATACCGGCCACCGCATGCACCTGCGGGGCACGGCGCTGAAAGGCCACCAGGTCCTGTATTTCACCGCCGGCCACCGGCGCTACCCCGGCCGGGTGCATCAGCATGGGATGGGCGCCGGCCCAGCCGCCGCCGGTGCTGATCAGAAAATCCACTTCCTTGAGACGCTCGGCGGGCTCTCGCAGGGGCCCGGCCGGCAGGCACTGGCCATTGCCCAGACCTCGCTGGCCATCGATCACCACCACTTCCGCCGAGCGCGGCAGGGCATAATGCTGCAGGCCATCATCACTGATCACCAGCTGCGGATTGAAGCGTTCGATGGCGTAATCCAGTGCCGCGCGGCGGTCCGGGTTGAGGATCACCGGGGCACCGGTGCGGCGGGCAATCAGTACCGGCTCGTCACCCACTTCCAGGGCATTGCTGTCGGCACGCACCACCTGCGGATAATCCGTGGTGGTGCCACCATAGCCACGGGAAATCACCGCCACGGTCAGACCACGTTGATGGGCCGCCTCCACCAGGGCAATCACCAGCGGTGTCTTGCCGGTGCCCCCCACGGTAATGTTACCCACCACCAGTACCGGCACCGGGGGTATCTGGCGACGCCGGTGAAAACGTTTCAGGCGACGGCGGGCTTCCATGGATACCAGCATGGAAAGCGGTTTCAGAGCACTCATCCAGCCACTGGGATTGCCCTGATACCATTGTTTTTCCACCCAGTTTTCCAGCTTGCCCATGCGTTTCCTATTGTTCTGAAAAGTCCATGCGGTAGAGCTGGGTATAAAGGCCGTTTCTGGCCAACAGCTCCTCGTGACTGCCCTGCTCGATCAACTGCCCCTGGTCCAACACCAGAATGCGGTCCGCCTTTTCGATGGTGGACAGACGGTGCGCAATCACCAGGGTGGTGCGACCGGCCATGACCCGCTCCAGAGCCTGCTGGATATGGTGCTCGGATTCCGTATCCAGGGCACTGGTGGCCTCGTCGAGAATCAGAATCGGCGCATCCTTGAGCAGCGCCCGGGCAATGGCGACACGCTGACGCTGACCGCCGGAAAGCTGGGTCCCGTCCTGGCCGACAAAGGTATCCATGCCGTTTTCCAGGGTTTCGATGAAGCGCCAGGCGTGGGCGTCTTTTGCCGCCTGCAAAATGGCCTCGTCACTGGCACCACGCAGTTCGCCGTAGGCGATGTTGTTGCGCACGGTGTCGTTGAACAGCACCACCTTCTGACTGACCATGGCGATCTGCTGGCGCAGCCCGGCCAGGCTGTATTCGTCCAGCGGCACCCCATCAATATAGATACGGCCCTGATCCGGATCGAAAAAACGCGGCAGCATGGCGCTGATGGTACTCTTGCCGGCGCCGGAGCGCCCCACCAGGGCCACGGTCTCACCGGCCTTGATCTCGAAGCTGAGATTGCGCAATACAGGCGTCGACGGCTCATACCCGAAGATCACATTTTCGAAGCGGATATCACCCTGCACTCGATCAGCAGTGGCTTCGCCCAGGTCTTCCTCGGCACGCGTATCGAGCACTTCAAAGAGGCTGGCTGCGCCGGTAACACCGCGCTGCACCTTCACGTTTATATCAGTGAGCTGCTTGAGCGGTTTCTGGATCATGCCGGCGGCGGCAATGTAGGACAGGAAGCCGCCCACGGTGAGGTTTTCCCCCATCAGCTTGATATACATGAAGGTAATCGCGCCAATCCCCACCGCCACGAACAACTGCACGATCACGGTACTGGCGATCTTGCTGGCATTGAGCTTGTTGTTCTGCTTGGCAAAACGGCGGCTGACGGTATGAAAGCGGCTCGCTTCCTGCTCCTGGCCGCCAAAGGTTTTCACCACGTCAATGCCTTCGATGGCTTCGCTGAGAAAGTGCGTAATATTGCCCATGGAAGACTGGATACGCCGGCTGATCTTGCGAAACCGCTTGCTGGTGGTATTGACCACGAAGGCGATGATCGGCGCCACTGCCACCAGAATCAGTGTCAGTTTCCAGTTCTGCCAGAGCAGATAACTGAACAGGCCGATCACGGTCATGCCTTCGCGCAACAGCACGATCAGGGCGTCGGTACCGGCACTGGTCACCTGCTGTGCATCGAAGATGATCTTCGACATCAACCGGCCGGACGCCTGCTTGTGAAACTCCCCCTGGGGCAGTTTCAGCACATGGCCGAAGACATCGTTGCGCAACACGTAAACGATTTCCTGGGCCACCCAGTTCATGGAATAACTGCCCATGAACTGACCCAGCCCCTGGGTGAAGGCCAGCACCAGCGGCGCCAGTGATACCACCAGCACACGGAAATCGGTGGGATTGAGGATGGTTTCGCCCAGATAGCCGGCGAGCTGGGCGGCAGCGGCCTGGGTAGCGGCATAGATGCCATAACCCAGCACACTCGCCAGCAGGATGTACCAGTAGGGCCGAACATAGGCCAGCAGCCGCTTGTAGGTCGGCCACACATCCACGTTGGATTGATTCATTGTGCCTCGTTGGACGCTTCGCGGGTGGTAAGCGACAGCTTATCAAAACCCAGCTGACCCGCCACGTCATAAACGCGCACCACAGCCTGGTAGGCCACGTTGGCGTCGGCGTAGATCATCAGCGGCATTTTGGTCTTGTCCTGACCCAGACGCATCAGTGCGGTACGCAATGTTTGTGCATCATTGCGCGCAAGCTTCTCGCCGTTGACCAGATAATCACCGGCGGAGGTCACTGTCACTTCCACCTGCTGGGCCTGCTGAACCCGCGGTGCACCATCGGCTTCCGGCAGGGTAATGGATAGCTGTGTCTTGTTGTTGAAGGTGGTGGACACCATGAAGAAAATCAACAGCAAAAACACCACATCAATCAGTGGCGCCAGGTTGATGTTCACCTCCTCCCGCTGGGGTCGGGAAAACTTCACGCCTTGTCCCCCGGCTCCGCTTCGCGGTCACCGTGCACCAGGTCCACCACATGCACGGCGCTCTGCTCCAGCATCACGGTGATTTCTTCCACGCGACGCAGGAAGAAGCGATGAAAGTAGATGGCCGGGATGGCCACGATCAGACCCGCCGCGGTGGTCAACAACGCCTGGGAAATGCCCCCGGCCAGCTGCGCCGCATCACCGGTGCCGTGGGCCATGATGGCGGCAAACACATCGATCATGCCGACCACGGTTCCCAGCAAACCCAGCAGCGGCGCCACCGCGGCTACCGAGCCCAGCGTACTGAGAAATTTTTCCAGATCGTGAATCACGCCGGTGGCACTCTCCTGAATGCTCTCCTTCATGATCTCGCGGCCATGCTTGGCATTGGTCAGGCCACTGGCCAGAATCACACCCAGCGGCGAGCTTTCACGCAATTTCTGCAGATTGGCCGCGTTCAACTGACCGCGACGAATCATGGACTGCACCTGCGGCAAGGTATCCGTGGGCGCCAGCTTGCTGGGCCGCAATGTCCAGAAACGCTCCACAATAATGGCCAGCGCCACCACAGAACAGATCAGGATCGGAAGCATCATCCAGCCTCCGGACTGCACAAGATCCTGCACCTTTTAGTCTCCCCTCGTTTGACCACGTCAAACCCGGCATTCCGGGCTACCACAGACGCCAGCGGGCGGGCCCGTGCCAGGGCCGGCCATGCGCCAAACGCCATCTTGTTATAAGCGGAGCATTATCGACGGCCCCCCAGCGAAACACAATCATGCCATCCCGGTCCGTGCGCAGAACTGTGACGCCGGCGCGCTGCAAACGCGCCACCACCTCGCGGCTGGGATGATGAAAACGGTTGGCAAAACCCACCGTAGCCACCGCCCAGCGTGGCGACAATGCCCGCAACAGGGCGGCACTGCTGCTGGAATGGCTGCCATGGTGGGGCAGTTGCAACAAATCCACCGGCGACAGTTGCCCCAGCATGCGGTATTCCGCCGACGTTTCGATATCCCCGGTCAGCAGCACGCTGCCCTGACGGCTACGCACCTGCAACACGCAGCTGGCATTGTTGCCGCTGACGTCGCTATCCGCCTCGGGCCAGAGCAGGGCAAACCCGACCCCGTCCCACCGCCAGTGCTGGCCCCGATGACAGGGCCCGGCCGGATAATCCACACGGTCGGGTTCACCACTGAGCATGGCCAAGCCGGCCGGCAATGCCTGGACGCCACCGGCATGATCGCTGTCGCCGTGGCTGACGATGACCCGATCCGGTCGTAACCCCTGCCGGTGCAGCCAGGGCAACAGCACATAGTCCGCGGCACTGCCCCCGGGCCAGCCCGGCCCGGTGTCATAAAGCAGTAAATGCTGCCGGGTACGCACCACCACCGCCTCGCCCTGCCCCACGTCGAAAAAGATCACCTCCATGGCTCCCTGGGCCAGCGGTGGCGGACGCTGGCCCAACCAGGGCACCAGCAGAAAGGGCAGCAAACGGCGCGGCACCGGTAACGACGGCGTCAGCCACAACAGCACCGCCAGCAACAGAAACAGGCCCGCCAGCGGCCCCGGCAGCATCGCCGTGAGCGGCGGCATCAGCGCCAGCAACCCCTGCATCACCAACACGGACAATTCCACACCGGTGGCCGCCGCCTGCAACAGCAATGGGCTGGCCGCCAGCGTACCCAGCAGCGCCAGCGGAATCACCAGCATGGCATACAGCGGCACCAGCAACAGATTGGCCAGCGGCGAACTCCAGCTCCACTGGCCGAACAACAGACCGCCGGCCACCATCATCACCACCGGCAGCCACAGCATCAGTCGACCATCTGGCCGACCGGTGGTGAGCCAGGCGATCACCGCCACGGCCCCGAATGACAGCCACAGACTCATGGATAACGACGACAACGGAAACAGTAACAGCACGATCAACAAGGCCAACCCCAGCACCCGCCATAGCGCCAGCCGCACCCTTAACCACTGACACAAAGCCAGCAAGGAAAGCATGATCAACGCCCTTACCGTGGGCAGGCTGAAGCCAGCCAGCGCGGCATAGCCAGCCGCCGCTGCCAGCGCCGGGCCCCAGGCCAGCTGCTGCAGGGTAAAACGGCGCCACCGGGGAAAGAGCCACTGCAGCAACGGCATCAACAACCAGCGCCCCAGCCACCACAACCAGCCGGCCACAATGGCCACGTGCAGGCCGGAAATGGCCAGCAGGTGCGCCGTGCCGGTGCCCTGGAAACCGTGCCTGAGCGAATCGGTCAGCGCACCCCGGTCGCCCACTACCAGCGCCGGCAGCACCGCTTGCCCCGAGGGCGACATCACCACCGCGGCAGCCAGCCACCGTGACAACGACTCGCGCCTGTGCAACAACCCCTGCCCCGGCGTGATGGGCCCGACCTGTTTGATCACACCACGGGCATCCACTTGCTCGGCCAGAGCCTGGCGTGCCCGGTCGGTGCCGGCCTGGTTATACCAGCCATGGGGCACAAAAAGGCGGGCCTGCACGGTTAGCCGGTCACCGGCATGGAGTAACGGCGTCAAATCGTAGGCGGATGCGCGAACATAATGGTGACCGGGCCAGCGATTTTCACCCCACACGTCCAGCAACAGGCGCTGGCGCGTCTGCCGTTTACCGTAACGATACAACTGTTGCGTATCGGGCAGATCCACCACCCGGGCCTGCAGCGACAGGGTTTCACCATTGAGAGAAAGCGGCAGACGGGTTTCAAGCCCGGCATGAAGCTGGAAAATTCCGTAGCCATAGGCCAGCATCAGACACAGGGGCAGCCGCCATTGACGGCCCCGCCAGCGGGACACCAGCCACCATAGCAACAACAGGCACCCTGGCCAGAGCACACCCAGCCAGCAGGCAGCGACAAGCGCCGCACACGATAACCACACACGCATCCTTGCTCCTGTGGTTTGAGGAAAAAGCCGGTTGGGAGTATGCCTTCTTTGATGATGCGGGCATAATAGCGCCCGCAGTCGGCACTTGAGTTTTCTTCATGCCCAAACGGATATTCCGAAAATACCTGCCTTCACCGGAGCGTTTCAAAGACCACAAGTCTCTGCGTTTTCTGGGTGAGGTACTGTCGGATCCCAATCTCTGGCATATCAACCGGCGCTCCCTGGCCGGGGCGGCGTTCATCGGTGTGTTCACCGGGCTATTGCCGATCCCCATGCAGATGGGCGTGGCGGCGCTGCTGGCCGTGCGCTTTCACTGCAACCTGCCTCTCTCGGTCATCCTGGTGTGGATCTCCAACCCCATCACCTGGGTGCCGATTTTCTATTTCACCTACCGTATTGGCGCCTGGATGCTGGGCCTGCCGCCCCATGGCGGCGAAGGCATTACCGTGGCCTGGTTCGTGGAGCAGCTGGTGCCGCTATGGGTGGGGTCACTGACCTGCGCGGTATTGTTCGGCGCCCTGTCCTACATGGCGGTGAAGGTCGCCTGGCGGCTGGCGGTGATTCGCAGCTGGCAGCAACGCGCCCGGCGCCGTTTCAGGCGCCGTAACGCATCGGATCCCTCAGACCCGCCGCCGCAATAACCCTTCGTGCAGCTCGTATTGCTGCGGGCAGCGACCGGCAAATTCCTGATCGTGGGTGACGATCAGAAACGCCGTCTTGAGAGTGGCATTAAGATCCAGCATCAGGTCCTGCACCTGGGCGGCGGTGCGCTCGTCCAGGTTACCGGTGGGCTCATCGGCCATCACCAGGGCCGGCTCGGTAACCAGCGCCCGGGCAATGGCCACCCGCTGGCGTTCGCCACCACTGAGTGCCGAAGGCTTGTGCTTCACCCGCGGCCCCAGGCCGACCCGCTCCAGCATGGCAGCGGCGCGCGCCTGACAGAGCGCCGGTTTCTCGCCCCGAATCAGCAACGGCATGGCCACGTTTTCCAGCGCGGTGAACTCCGGCAACAGGTGATGAAACTGATAGACGAAACCCAGATAGCGGTTGCGCAACCGGCCGATCTGGCGATCCTTGAGGCAGGTCAGCGGCTGGCCGGCAATGTGCACCGTGCCCTGGCTGGGTTGATCCAGCCCGCCAAGCAGATTCAGCAAGGTGGACTTGCCGGAGCCCGAGGCACCGATAATGGCAAGGATATCGCCCTGCTCCACTTTCAGATCCACACCGCTGAGAACCTGCAAGCGGTTGCGTCCTTCCTGATAGGTCTTTACCACCTGCTCGGCGTGCAGCACGGTGGTCTGGGCAGCATTATTCATAGCGCAGCGCCTCCGCGGGTTGCACCCGGCTGGCTCGCCAGGATGGATAAAGGGTGGCCGAGAAGCTGATCAACAGGGAAATGCCCACAATGGTGAGCACATCGCTCCACTCCAGCTGGGACGGCAGATAGTTGACGAAATAGGCATCAAACAGATGGGCGTTGAAAGTGCGCTCCACCCAGGCCGCCACATCACTGACATTGGTGGCCAGCAGCACACCGATCACCGTGCCCAGCAAGGTGCCGGCGAGACCGATCAGCGAGCCCTGCACCATGAAGATACGCATGATCATGCCCGGCGAGGCACCCAGGGTTCGCAGCACGGCAATGTTGCCGCGCTTCTCGGTGACCAGCATCATCTGACTGGAAATGATATTGAACGCCGCCACCGCCACAATGAAGCTGAGCAACAGCGTCATCATGGTCTTCTCCATCTTGATCGCCTGGAACAGGCTGCCCTGACTGCGCGTCCAGTCCGAGGTGTAGTACTCCGGCCCCAGCTCCTGCTGCAGGGACCAGCCCAGTGCCGGCGCACTGAACAAATCGCGCAGCTTGAGCCGCACGCCTTCCACGGTGCCGGGCTGATGCTGCAGACGGGCGGCATCCTCCACATTCATGTAGGCATACAGGGAATCCACTTCCGCCCGCACCCGGAAAATACCGGTGACGGTAAAGCGCTTGAAGCGAGGCATGACCCCGGCCGGTGAAATGGTCGCCTCCGGCAGCACCAGCGTGACCTTGTCGCCCAGCCTGGCCCCCAGCTTGCGGGCCAGGCCGTAGCCGAGCACCACATTGAAGTCCCCGGATTTGAGCGACGACAGCTCACCGGCCTCCATGAAATCACCGACGATGGATACCTTGCGTTCAGCCTGGGGATCAATGCCATTGACCATGGTGCCGGCCACATTACCCCGGTAGGACAGCATGCCTTCCATCTGCACGAACGGTGCCGCCGCCAGCACACCATCATGCCCCTCCACGCGCTTGGCCAGGGCATGCCAGTCCTGTACCGGCTCACGGCCATGCACGGACAAATGGGTCACCATGCCAAGGATGCGGGTCTGCAATTCCCGGTCAAAGCCGTTCATCACCGACAGCACGGTAATCAGCACCGCCACCCCCAGCATCAGGCCCAGGGCCGAGATCAGGGTAATCACGGAAATAAAGCTGTTGCGGGCTCTGGCGCCGGTATAGCGCAGCCCCACATAAAAGGAGAGAGGTCGAAACATGGGCGCATTTAAACCGAATCGGGTGACAAATACTATGGCAACCTCCATGCACATGCATGGGCCTTTTTATGACGCCCGGTTATAGACGCAGTTCCCGGGCCGGGCCACCGCTTTGTGACAAGGGTCAGCGCCAGGCAACTGGCAAAGTGGTTGAATAGGCGCCGCTAACTTTCTAATATCGAAAGAAATTACCACTTCCTTTGGGGGAAGAAAGAATGACTATAAAAATAACCACCCTGCTGGCCACGGCGGTACTGGCCATGCCCGTTAGCGTTCTGGCGGCGGATGACGTTCCCCAGCGCGGCATGACCCAGTCCCAGGTGCGTGCCCAGTTTGGCGCCCCCGAACAGACCCGGCCGCCGGTGGGCAACCCGCCCATCACCCGCTGGCGCTATGACCATTTCACGGTCTATTTCGAACGCAACCTGACCCTCTACACCGTGGTCGATCAGCCGGCACAGCCGGCGCCAGCCGCCACCCAGCCACCGTCACAGACACCCCCGGCGCTGGTGCCAAAAGCCGCCCCGGCGCCGCAACCCGCCGCCGAAAGCAATGCGGCTGACAGCGAAGACATGACCTTCGACCCGATTTCCGGGCGCTTCGTGCCCGCAGGTGGCACGGGCGCGGATAGCGAGACATCCAGCGCCGCCGCCGATAAAACGGCAAGCAGCGCCACCGACCACACCGACTCAGTGCAGGCGGCAGAGCCCACTCCGGCAACCCCGCCGGCACAGAAAGCGGCGCCCAAGGCCGCCGCCGAGGCTCAACCTCCAGCGGCAAAAACCCCACCACCGGCCAAACCGAAGGCACCGCCCCCCGCACCTGCGCCACAGCAAAGCAGCGCCCCGGCCGGCAACAAGGATGCCGAGTTCCGTTTTGATCCGGTAACCGGTCGCATCGTCATCAGCGGCCAGGAGAATCAGGCCGCCGCGTCCCGCAATGCTCCGGAAGCCGCCGATGCCAAGGTCGATGCCAGCAAAAAGGCAGCGACCAACGCCGAGCCCAAGCCCCCGACCGAAAAACCCGCTGCCACAAAAAGCCCGGAACCGGCCGAAACACCGGCAGAACCGGCAGCCAGCCCCGACGAGGAGCACAGCGAGGCCCCCGGCAGCAACGACAGTAATGGCGGCGGCTACCATATTGACTGGGGTGCCCGCCAATAGCACACTCGCGCGCATGTTAACCCTCTAGCGGGATCCGCCCTCCATGCGCCAATTACTTCCTGAATGGCACCCCCAGTGGGGGGTGCTGCTGGCCTGGCCAGACAGCCTCACCGACTGGGCCGACCACCTGGCCGACGCCCAACAGTGTTATCTCGACCTGATGCATGCCCTGCTGGATCACGAGGGCGTGCTGCTGGTGTGCCGTGACAATGCCACCGAGACCCGCGTGCGCCAGCAACTGGCTGAACGCGGCACGGACTGCGCTCGACTGCGCACCGTGGTAGCCGATTACAACGACACCTGGGCCCGGGATTTCGGCCCCATTGCCGTGGCCGACGGCCTGCATACCCTGCTGCTCGATTACACCTTTACCGGCTGGGGCGGCAAGTTCGATGCCGACAAGGACAACCGCCTCAATCGTACCCTGCCCTGGCACCTGCCACTGGAAAACCAGGCACTGGTACTGGAAGGGGGCGCCATCGACACCGATGGCCAGGGCAACCTGCTAACCACCCGTCACTGCCTGCGCAACCCCAACCGCAATCCGTCGCTCACCGATGCGGAACTGGAAGCCAGCCTGAAAGCGCAGCTGGGCGTTGAGGCCATCTGGTGGCTGGAGCATGGCGAACTGGAAGGCGACGACACCGACGCCCATGTGGATACCCTGGCGCGTTTTGTGAACGCCCACACCGTGGCCTACGTGCAGTGCACCGACCCGGCCGACAGCCACTATGCCAGCCTCAACGCCATGGAAAGGGAGCTGCAGACACTGGCTGACCGGCATGGTCTGACCCTGGTGCCCCTGCCGCTGCCGGTAGCTCAGTACAGTGAGGACGGCGAGCGCCTGCCGGCGACTTATGCAAATTTCCTGATCAGCAACGACAAGATCCTGCTACCGATCTATCGCTGCGACACCGACCAGCAGGCCATTGATGCCCTGCAGGCGGTGGCCGGGGCGCGCACCGTGGTACCGATCGCTTGCCGGGTACTGATTGAACAGCATGGCAGCCTGCACTGTGTCACCATGCAGTTGCCACAGGGCGCACTGGGCCCTGGCAAGGAGGAAAGTCACTGATGCGTGTTGCCGTTATTCAGCAGAAAAACAGTGCGGACCTGGCCGCCAATCTGGATCATTCCCTGACATTGATCCGGGAGGCCGCCCGCCTGGGCGCCAACCTGGTCATGCTGCAGGAGCTGCACCGCAGCCTCTACTTCTGCCAGACCGAAGACACCGACGTGTTTGATCTGGCCGAGCCGATTCCCGGCCCCAGCACCGAACGCCTGGGCGCACTGGCCCGGGAACTGGATATCGTGATTGTCGCCAGCCTGTTCGAGAAACGGGCCGCCGGCCTTTACCACAACACCGCCGTGGTACTGGAAAAGGACGGCAGCCTGGCGGGTATCTACCGCAAGATGCATATTCCCGATGACCCGGGCTTTTACGAAAAATTCTATTTCACCCCCGGTGACGGACAATTCAACGACGGACGCAGCGGATTCAGCCCCATTGAAACCAGCGTTGGCAAACTGGGCCTGCTGGTGTGCTGGGATCAATGGTATCCGGAAGCGGCCCGCCTGATGGCCCTGGCCGGCGCCGACCTGTTGCTCTACCCCACCGCCATCGGCTGGGACCCCAACGACGATGCCGACGAACAGCAACGCCAGTGCGATGCCTGGATCACCATCCAGCGCGCCCATGGTGTCGCCAACGGTTTGCCGGTACTGGTGGCCAATCGCACCGGCTTCGAGCAAAGCCCGGTGGATGACAGCGGCATTCGTTTCTGGGGCAACAGCTTCGTGTGCGGCCCCCAGGGTGAATTCCTGGCCCGGGCCGGCAGTGACGATGAAGCCGTGCTGGTGGTGGATGTGGACATGCAGCGCAGCGAATCCGTGCGCCGCATCTGGCCCTACCTGCGTGACCGTCGGGTAGACGCCTACGGGGATCTGACCAAACGCTACCGCGATTGAACGATGTTTCCGGCTATCACAGGCTGCTGACCGGCGGACAGCGGTTGTACCTGGGCCAGCAACGACAGAATGTCGCCAGCCAGCTTCAGTGAAAAGTCATGGGGATGCAGCCCAACGCGCAGGGGCTGCCCGCTGCGGCGCGCGCGCATCAGATTCCAGCCATTGAACAGCCGCAGCACCAGGGCCCGCCAGCCGGTGTCGGCTTCGAAGCCCACCAGCGGCAAAGCATCGAAACGGTCTTCACGGGCATCGTAGATACCGCCCAGGGTCTCAAAATACCGGAAAGGCATACCGCTCAGTGCTTCTTTGCTGATGGCGCCCATGGCCCAGGCCGGCGGCACATAGAGCGCGGAGGGCGTGAGCCCCTGATCCACGAACCACTGGTGGCAATCACGGATCAGGCGAGCGATACCGCCCGCGGAGAAAGACAGGTGCTCGGCCACATTGCGTGAAAGAAACCGGCTGTGCAGGCGGTGATACAGGGTGGCCGGCGGCTGGCAGCGATGCTGCCAGCCATGGCCGGCCAGTGGATGCCCCTGACGCTGAAGATCCTGCAGCCAGTGCAGATCCGCGCGTTGCCAGTCACGGCCAGGCACCACCAGCAAAATGACCTGCTCCGCCGGCAGCGACAGGGTGTCCAGCATGGCCTGCACCGCATCACGGGTCTCGGGCATCACATCATGGATGGACACCAGCGCCGGCACCCGCCTGGTAGCATCAGAGTGCACTGCGGACATAGCTGCTACTCAGCCGGCGCAATACCGCCAGGGTGGGCGACGGCAACACCGCGCCCTGGCCCGGCGCCTGCACGGCGCAACCCGCCAGTACACCGCCCCAGTGGCCGATGGCATCCTCGTTCATGGCCAGGGCGGCGCGGCGAGCCTGGCAGGCCTTTTCACGACGGGTGACCGGGCTCAACCGCTGCATCCGCGCCAGGGTATCGGCCAGGCTTTCGCCCTGGTGCATCACCCACAATCCCTGGGCCAGTGCCGGCCACTCGTTGATACCGCAGGCCGGCGTGGTAATGACCAGTCGCTCACGAGCCATGGCTTCCAGGGCCACGGTGCCAAAGGCTTCCACGGCGGAGGGCAGCACCAGCACCTGGCTGCGATCGAGGATGTCCACGACCTGGGCACGGCTGCACCAGCCATGGAAGGTCAGGTTGCCCAGTGACCGGCAGGCGCTCTCCACCTTGCCGCGCAGGGGGCCATCACCGGCCACCTCGAACTGCAGGTCCGGGCGGCGCTCGGCCAGCGCCAGGAAACTTTCGATATTCTTTTCCGCCGCCAGGCGCCCCACGTAACAGACCCGTTCCACCGAATCAGACAGGGAGCGGACCGGCGTCTGCACGAATTCCGCCGCCAGCGGTGTACCCACCAGCTGCGGGTTACGGGCACCGGCGGCGCGGGCCTGGGCAATCATGGAGGCACAGATGGTGGCCGCTGCCGCACTGCCGCGGAACAGGGTGCGGTTGCCCCAGTTGAGCAGGCCCCCGGCCAGCCTGGCCAGCCGCTCTCCCCAGTAGAGTTCCACCAGGCGGTTGTAATCGGTCTGGAAGGTCACGCAGACCGGAATACCCCATTTTTTGGCGATCCAGTAGCCCGCCAGGGAAAAGATGCCGGGGCCCGGAATGACGATCACGTGGGGCTTCATCTCCCAGACCAGAGCACTGAGCTCGCGTATTTTCGGGAAGAAAAGGCGCTGGGTGGGATCCCCCGGGATGGGCATGGACGCTCCCTGGCAAGGATGAGGCTGCTGCATGCAGGGCTGCACCAGCTCCACCCGGGCCACGTGATTCTTCAGATGCGCGGCCAGATCCTGGAAGTAGGCACCTACCCCATTACGGCCTTTGATCGCATCCACCACAAACAGTATGCGCAGGTCTTTGGTATCCATGAGCGGCAGTATCCCGTCCGCCCATGTCTGAAATGTGACAGCACCCCAAAGCCTGACCGGAATTTTGCGACAAGATGTAACCGAATGCGTCAGGGCCGCGGGAAATCGAAGCGCTCGTAAACCCAGCCAAAGGTGTCGTTGAGCGCCTCGGCACTGACGCCCAGATCGTCAAGCGAATAGTGATGACCACTGCGATAACCGGCGGCCTTGCGATCCTGCTCCGCCAGCCGGGCCCGGTAGGCCTGATCGACCTGCCAGCCAAAGCGACGGTAAAACCCCAGCACCGTGTCCGCCGGCGCCGTCGCCAGGGTTTCCATCACCGACAGGGCCTGGCGATGCTCGGGCAGCGACGCCAGCGCCGCCAGCACATGGCGGTAGTAATAGTCGAGCATGTCCATGAAGCCCTGGCGCCAGTAGTCGCGGGTATCCCGGCCGTCAAACAGGCGCGCGCCGATCAGGATGGAATTGATCTGTGAGGGCACCGAGGCACTGGGGTTACGAACACAGCCGATAAAGCGGGCATCGGGGAAGGCCTGGGCCAGCGTCTCCATCCAGGGGGTGAAGGACGGATTCTTGGACAGCAGCACCTTGTCAGTGCCATGGAAATAAAGATGGCGTTGCACGAAGCGACGATAGGCTGTCATCAGCCGCTGCTTGTCTGCCTGACTGCCATCCCGATCCAGGTAGGTGAGCTGCCACAGGGCCGGCACCGGCACCACCAGCACCATCAGGAAACAGCCCCACACCGGGATCAGGCCCAGATAATCCTCCTCGGGATCAAGCAACCCGGTCTTGTGCACCCCGTCCAGCCCGCCCAGCAGACGCCGCTCGGCCCACATCAGCAAGCGGCCCAATGGGCGCCCCAGCCGCGAATCCAGACCGGCCACACCGGTCCAGAAATAGCGCTGGCTGATGGAGGGGGCAAACAGCAACTCCCACAGCGCCGTGGTGGTGAAGCGTTCATCCAGGGCCAGCAACCGGTGCAGGAAGGTGGTGCCACTGCGCGGCACGCCCACCACAAACAACGGTTCACGCACCGGCACCCGGCGAAAGCCGGGAAAAAGCAGATGATCCACACACAGGCCCAGAGCGTTGATGGCCTGTACGCTGACAAACAGCGGCCAGAACAGGGCCATGACCACCAATCGCTGCAGTGACAAACCACCAATGCGGCCCTGATAATCCGGCCACCAGCTGAGACAGAAAAAACGCAGATATCGGTTTAACAGTGACAACACGGCAGGCGTCCACGGCAACATGATTTATTGAAACAATAAAACAGTTCTGCGGCAGAAAAATGACAAACTTCCCCCTTGTGTCCGGGTCACAGCACTGTCATCTTCTTGGGAAACAATAAGGCCATGACTGCTGCAATGACCGCACCCTATCCCACTCTGGTTGGCCACCGCGGCGCCCGCGGTGAAGCCCCGGAAAATACCCTGGCCAGTTTTCAGGTGGCCGTGGATGCCGGCGTTACCGAAATCGAACTGGATGTGCGTCTGTCTTCCGACGGCCATCTGATCGTGCTGCATGACAGCGATGTGCAGCGTACCACCGGCCAGCGCGGTAACGCCCGCCATTACACCCTGGCCCAGCTGGGTGTCATGGATGCCCGGCGCAATACCCCCGGCTGGCACAGCCCCACCGGTATTCCCTCTCTGCAGGATGTCCTGGATCTGTGCGGCCCGGCCATGCGTTTCCAGTTCGAGGTCAAGGGAGCCGATCGCAGCGTGCTGCACCAGCTGGCCCATAACCTGACTCACATGATTCAGCAGCAGCAACTGCAATCACGGGTGGTGGTTACCTCCAGCCATACCGGGTTTCTGCGCATGATGGGTACCATGGCCCCGGATATCGACCGCGGCTATGTCTGCCAGTACCGCTACCTGCAACCGACCCGCCGTGCCCAGGGGCTGGGGTGCCGCTGGGTGATGCCCCATTTCAGCCTGGTGACGCCGGCGCTGATGCGCCGTGCCCGCCGCCGCGGCCTCAAGGTTTCGGTGTGGACGGTCAACGATCTGACCGAAGCCGAACGGCTGACCCGGCTGGGTGTAGACGGCATTATCACCGACTACCCCAGCAGCTTTGTCACGCACTTTCAGCGTCGGCAGGCTCACTCTCCCCGCTGATCGCCTTGGGCCCCATGGGTGCCTCGCTGAGAAAGGCCCGGATATCATCGGCCCGGGCCAGGGCATCCTTGCGCCCCAGCTCCAGCAGCGTGCGGGTAAACCCCGGCTGAAACAGCAGATAACTCATGGCGCTGGCCCCCGGTGAACGGGTCGCACCGGAACCGCGCAGGAAGAAGCGGACGCTTCTGGGCAGTTCCCTGACATGCTCGGCGGCAATTTCATCAATCGGCTCGGAGGGGTAAATCTTCAGCACTTCCACCTGGCGCAGCTGGATATCATTGCGCTTGCGCGCGCGCTCACTCACCGAGCCCAGGGTATGGTTGATCCGTTCCAGACGCTCCACATCCCCCTCCAGCGTGTCAACGAAGATGCTGTTAAGCACATGACCCAGCACCTGGGCCATGGACGGGTAACCACTGAGACGACGCTGATGGTGGGCGCTGGCATTACCGGACACCCCGATCACCAGCAGCCGCGACGCGCCCAGATGCAGTGCCGGGCTCACCGGCGCCAGCTGACGAAGGGCGCCATCCCCATAGAAGCCGCCATCCACCTTTTCCGCCGGAAACAGAATCGGGATAGCTGCCGAGGCCAGCAGATGCTGCACGCCGATATGCGAACGTTTGCCCAGACGGCGGGCCCGGGTCCACTCCTGCAGTTCATCGTGGCCCTGGAAAAAACTCACCGACTCGCCACTGCCGTAATTGGAGGCCGTGATCGCCAGCGCTCGCAGATTGCCCGCATCCAGGTTGCCCGAGATCTTGCGAAAGTTGATCACCAGATTGAGCAAGCGCTGCAGCGGCGTGTTGTCCAGCAGAGCACTCTTCTCCGGCGTACGCCCGGTGGCCACACCGGAAAACAACCAGCGCAGCACGCCCTTGAGGCAGGCAAAAAATTCCGTGCGATAAACCTGCTCGGCGGTGATATTGCTCCACACCCGCTCCAGCCCGCGCACGGCAACGCGAAAGTTGTCGGCATTGGCCGCCAGCGCGGCGGCATTGAGCGCCCCGGCGGACGTGCCGCAGATAATCGGAAAGGGATTGCGTTCACCGCGGGGGACCATCTCGGCCATGGCCGACAAGACCCCCACCTGATAGGCGGCCCGGGCGCCCCCGCCCGACAGAATCAGACCGCGTACCGGGTCCTGTTGCTGCATGGATCGACTCCTTGTGTCCTTTGATCAGTATGCCGCCCTGCCCCGTCGGCGTCACCCGTCACCGGCGTTTTCAATGGTTCCCTAATGCCGGACTCTGCCCTATGCTGCGGGCAACGCAGGACTGAACACCATGACCCTTACCCTTCGCCCCGCCATTGCTGACGACCTAAACGCCCTGGATGCGCTGGAGCAGCGCTGTTTCCAGAGCGACCGGTTGTCACGACGCAGTTTCCGCCACTGGATCCGGGCCCAGCATTCCGGGTTGATCGTCGCCGAAGAGGACGGCCAGCTACTGGGCTATGCCCTGGTGCTGTTACAGCAAGGCACCCGCCTGGCCCGACTCTATTCCATTGCCGTGGACCCGGACGGTCGCGGCCGTCAGCTGGGCCGCGCCCTGATGCAGGCCGCGGAAGACTATGCCCACAGTCAGCGACGCCTTTATCTGCGTCTGGAAGTGCGCCGCGACAATGAGCGCGCCATTCGCCTGTACCAGCAACTGGGTTATCAGCATTTCGATGAAATGCCGGATTACTACGAGGACCATGAAGACGCCCTGCGCTTCCAGAAACGGCTGCACTATCTGCCACAGAATGCGGAACAGCTGCAGGTGCCCTGGGTGCAGCAGAGCACACCGTTCACCTGTGGTCCGGCCTGTCTGCAGATGGCCATGGCGGCCCTGGGCGACTACCGCCCCACGGTCACCGAAGAGTTGTTGCTGTGGCGTGAAGCTACCACCATTTTCATGACCGCCGGCCATGGCGGCTGCCATCCACTGGGCCTGGCACTGGCCGCTCGTCAGCGGGGCCTGAATGCGGAAGTCTGGTGCAATCAGCGCGGCCCCCTGTTTGTGGATTCGGTCCGTGACAGCGCCAAGAAAGCGGTGATCGAAACCCTGCACGATCACTTCGTCGCCCAGGCCAAAGCTCAGCAGTTGCCGGTACATTACCGGGAATTCGGCGCCGACCAGATCGACCAGGCCATCGCTGCGGGCCGTATCGTGCTGGTGATGATCAGCACCTGGCGGCTGGACGGACGCAAGGCTCCACACTGGGTCGCTGTCAGTGGCAGTGATGACGAATGCTTTTACATCCACGACCCGGACCCAGGCGAGGAACAGGTACCGCTGGACTGCCAGTACGTGCCCATCAGTCGCCGTCTGTTCGGGCAGATGCATCGCTATGGACAGGCCAAACTGAAAACCGCCGTGGTCCTTGGTGGCTAGGCTCAATACCGCAAGCCAATAAAAAAGGTTCATCGCGGATTAGGGGGAAATCGGCCTGGTCCAACGTCTGGGGTCGGACGGCGGACGTCGGACGCGATAGGCTGAAACCCCCAACCCCAAAAATCTTCACCGGCTCGTCGCCTGTGGCAATGCTGTTCACTTTAGATGTTAAGGCCCTCTCCCCTTGAGGGAGAGGGGTTGGGGAGAGGGGCACAGGCGTGCGCGTGCAGGAGGTGCCTCGAAATCTCAGTGCCGCGCCAACTGTCGGTGTTAAGATTGGCGTCCGACCTCTGACGTCCGACCTTGTACGTTTTCCCGCAATTCCGCGATGAACCATAAAAAAGCCCCGCTCTGGCGGGGCTTTTCATGGTTGCGGCAATCGGCACCGGTATCAGACTTTCATGGCGTCCTTGCTCAGGGCCGCCGCTTTTTCGCCGTTTACCTTGCGGGTATTTTCCTCGCACTGGCTGCGGTCACCACCGCAGATCTCGCAGCCTTCCTTCATGCCCAGGGTCGCCAGACCACCGCAGGAGCCCTTGATCGGCTTGTTGGCAAAAATCACGCCCACGGCCATACCGGCGAACAACAGGCCGATGAAGAGTACGGCAGCAATGATGGTCAACAACATGATTACTTCTCCTGCTTGTCGAGAATGGCCTTGAAGGCCGGCGTCATCAGTTCTTCGGCGCCCTTGTCTGTTCTGACAATGAATAATACCGCCAGTTCATGGGCCTTGGCGAATTCCATGCCCTTCTCCGGCCCCAGCACCGTCATGGTAGTGGCCAGCCCGTCGGCGGTCATGCAGTCCTTGTGCAGTACACTGACACTGGCCAGCTTGTGGGTCACCGGGTAGCCGGTACGTGGATCAATGGTGTGTGAATAAAGCTTGCCATTGTCCTCGAAGAAATTGCGGTAGTCGCCACTGGTGGCCACCGCCATGTCCTTGAGATCAATAACATTTTCCACTTCCCGCACGCCGGGAATGGGCTTTTCCACCGCCACCCGCCAGGGCTGCTTGTAGGGCTTGTGGCCGCGGGCGCGCAGCTCGCCGCCAATTTCCACCAGATAGTTGTGCAGACCCTGCTTTTCCAGCAGCTCGGCTACCTTGTCCACCGCAAAACCCTTGGCAATGGAGGACAGGTCCACATAAACACCACCGGGTTGCAGCAGCACCTTGTCGTCCAGTACCAGTTTCTGCCAGCCAATACGTGCCTGAGCCTTGCGGATATCCTCGTCGGACGGCGGCTCGAAGCGGTCCGGATCCGGGCCGAAGCCCCACAGGTTGACCAGCGGCCCCACCGTCACGTCATAGGCGCCATCGCTCTGTTGAGAGAGCCGCAGAGCCTCGTTGATCACCCGGGCGAAATCGTCGGACAGGGTCGCCCGGGTGCCCGCCGGCGCCTGGTTGAAGCGGCTCAGTTCGGAATCCGGGATATAGGTGCTCATTTCCTGGTTGATGGTCACCAGGGCGCCCTCGATGGCCTTTTTCAGGCCCGGCACGCCGTCATCCGGCGTACCGGTAAATTTCACGGACCAGGTGGTGCCCATGGTCGGGCCGGACAGCACCGACAGCCGCTGCCGGGAATCATCACAGCCACTGGCGAGCACCGCAAACAGCAGTACCCAGAACGGCAGAAATCGTGCAATTGCAGTCTTCATGGAAATATCAGTCGGAAGGTGGGTCGGCAAAGATACGGGGATGGATTACCAACAAAAACGCCGGCCCCAAGGCCGGCGTTGCGAATCAGCCGCCGAAATCGTCGAGCAGGATGTTCTCGGGTTCCACACCCAGATCTTCCAGCATCTTGATCACGGACGCATTCATCATCGGCGGCCCGCACATGTAGTACTCGCAGTCTTCCGGCGCCGGATGGTCCTTCAGGTACTGCTCGTAAAGCACGTTGTGGATGAAGCCGGTGAGGCCGGTCCAGTTATCTTCCGGTTGCGGGTCCGACAGCGCCAGGTGCCATTCGAAGTTGTCATTTTCTTCGGCCAGCATGTCGTACTCGTCGTTGTAGAAGGTCTCGCGCCAGCTGCGGGCACCGTACCAGAACGACATCTTGCGCTTGGAGTTCAGACGCTTGAGCTGGTCGAAGATATGGCTGCGCATGGGCGCCATACCCGCACCGCCACCGATGAACACCATCTCTGCATCGGTTTCCTTGGCGAAGAACTCGCCGAAGGGCCCGAATACGGTGATCTTGTCGCCCGGCTTCAGGTTGAACACATAGGAGCTCATGATGCCCGGAGAAATGTCCTTGGAACCCGGAGGCGGCGTGGCAATCCGGATGTTGAACTTGAGGATGCCCTTCTCTTCCGGGTAGTTGGCCATGGAGTAGGCACGAATCACTTCCTCGTTGTTCTTGCACTTCAGATCGAAGAAGTTGAAACGCTCCCAGTCGCCGCGATATTCCTCTTCGATATCAAAATCGGAGAAGTTGATATCGAACGGCGGCGCTTCCAGCTGTACGTAGCCGCCAGCGCGGAAATCCACGTTCTCGCCTTCCGGCAGTTTCAGGGTCAGCTCCTTGATGAAGGTGGCCACGTTGTTGTTGGACACAACCTCGCATTCCCACTTCTTCACGCCGAAGAATTCTTCCGGCACCTGGATCTTCATGTCCTGCTTGACGTTGACCTGGCAGCTCAGGCGCCAGCCATCACGAATCTGGCCCTTGGTGAAGTGACCTTCTTCGGTGGGCAGGATGTCACCGCCACCGTCCAGCACCTGACACTTGCACTGGGCGCAGGTACCACCACCACCGCAGGCGGAGGACAGGAAAATCCCCTGGTTGGCCAGGGTGCCCAGCAGCTTGCCGCCGGCGGGCGCGTCGATGCTTTTTTCCGCATCGCTATTGATGTCGATGTGCACGTTACCCGTGCTCACCAGACGCGAACGTGCAATCAGAATCACAGCCACCAGCGCGAGCACGATGGCGGTGAACATGACCACACTGAGAATAATCTCAACACTCATGATTCAACCCCTCGCTTACAGCTGCACGCCGGAGAAAGACATAAAGCCCAGAGACATCAGACCCACGGTAATGAAGGTGATGCCCAGCCCTTTCAGGCCGTCCGGTACATCGCTGTACTTGAGCTTTTCACGGATACCGGCCAGCAGCGTGATTGCCAGTGCCCAGCCGGTGCCTGCGCCAATGCCGTAGACCACGGACTCACCAAAGGTGTAGTCACGTTCCACCATGAACAGGGAAGCCCCCATGATGGCGCAGTTCACGGTGATCAGCGGCAGGAAGATACCCAGCGCGTTGTAGAGGCTCGGCACATACTTGTCCAGGGTCATTTCCAGGATCTGCACAATCGCCGCGATCACGCCGATGTAGCTGAGCAGGCCCAGGAAACGCAGGTCCAGGTTGGCGAGCGCATCCACGCCGGTCCAGGCCAGGGCGCCCGGTTCCAGCAGGTTGTGAAGAATCAGGTTGTTGACCGGCACGGTGATGGTCAGCACCACGATCACCGCAACACCCAGGCCGATGGCGGTCTGGATCTTCTTGGAGATCGCGATGAAGGTACACATGCCCAGGAAGAACGCCAGCGCCATGTTTTCAACAAAGACGGCGCGGACGAACAGGCTCAGATAATGCTCAAACATTCCTCGTCTCCGTTAAAACGCGTCGCTGACACGGGTGTTGGCCTTGATCTTGAAGGTGTCCTCTTCCACCTGGTCTTTCTTCCAGGTGCGGATACCCCAGATCAACAGACCGATCAGGAAGAAGGCACTGGGCGGCAACAGCAACAGACCGTTGGTGTTGTACCAGCCGCCATCGGCGATCTTCGGCAATACCTGGTGACCGAACAGGCTACCAGCACCCAGCAGCTCACGGATGAAACCCAGACACAGCAGGATGAAGGAGTAACCGAGGCCATTACCGACACCATCCATGAAGGACGGCAGCGGCGGGTTCTTCATGGCGTAGGCTTCCACCCGGCCCATCACGATACAGTTGGTGATGATCAGACCCACGAACACCGACAGCTGCTTGGAAATGCTGTAGGCATAAGCACGCAGGAACTGGTCGACCACGATCACCAGCGAGGCAATGATCACCATCTGCACGATCATGCGGATACTGGACGGGATGGTGTTGCGGATCATGCTGACGAACAGGTTCGAAAACGCGGTGACCGCGGTCAGCGCGATACACATGGTTACCGTGGTGCTCAGGTTACTGGTTACCGCCAGGGCGGAGCAGATACCGAGAATCTGCAGCGCGATGGGGTTGTTGTCGAAAATCGGACCGAAAAGAATGTCCTTGGTTTTCTCCGCCATTACGCCTCTCCTTTGTCGCTGGTTGCCGGCTTGCTGCTGGCCTGCGCCTCAGCGCTATCAGCAGCTCCGCTACGCATGCGCTCCAGGTATGGGCCGAAGCCGTCTTCGCCTACCCAGAAACGCACCAGGTTGCTGACGCCCTTGGTGGTGAGTGTGGCACCCGCCAGACCGTCAATGGTGTAATCCGCCTTGGACGGGGAGCCGGTGCCATGCTTGACCACCTGGATCTCCACATCGCCCTGATCATCTTCCAGCTTCTTGCCGGGCCACTGGGCTTTCCACTTGGGATTGTCCACTTCGCCGCCGAGCCCCGGGGTCTCACCCTGCTCGTAGAAGCCGAAACCGGCAATGGTGTTGGCATCCGCCTGCAGGGCCAGGAAACCATACATGGTGGACCACAGGCCATAGCCGTGCACCGGCAGGATGATGCGGCTCAGCTTGCCCTGGTCATCATAGGCCAGGTAGACCTCGGCCACCTTGGCCTGGGTCTTGATGCCGGCAATATCTTCGTCACCGGGCAGCCGCACGGACTGTTTCGGGTCCTTGGCCGCCTTGCGCTGATCGTAGGATTCCGGTTCCTGCACGTATTTGCCGGTATCGATTTCCACGAACTTGCGCTCGATGCTTTTAAACTGCTCGTCCACCGGCACACCGGCCTTGTACAGGCCGGCGGCCTGCAGGATGTTGGTGCGCTTGTCGTTGAGCTTGTTCTGCTCCTGGACCGGGCGCAGGCTCACGGCGGCGGTGGCAACCACCACACCGCAGACCACGCACACCAGGAAGGCGACCAGCAGTGTCTTGCTGATACTTTCGCTATTTCCAGCCATTACACTTCTCCCCCGGTCCGGCGCAGACGACGACGAATGTTCGCCTGGGTTACAAAGTAGTCAATCAGAGGGGCACAGAGGTTACCGAACAGGATCGCCAGCATGATGCCCTCCGGGAATGCCGGGTTCACCACACGGATCAGTACCGTCATGATGCCGATCACCGCCCCGAAAATGTACTTGCCGGTGTTGGTCATGGAGGCGGACACCGGGTCGGTGGCCATGAAGATCATGCCGAAGGCGAAGCCGCCCACGGTCAGGTGCCAGTACCACGGCATGGCGAACATGGCATTGCTGTCGGAACCGACGGCGTTGAACACGGCGGACATGCCCACCATACCCAGGAACACGCCCAGCACGATACGCCAGGAGGCGATCTTGGTGAGCAGCAATACCGCGCCACCGATCAGGATGGCCAGGGTGGAAGTTTCACCGATACAGCCCTGAATACCGCCCAGGAAGGTGTTCATCCAGGTCAGGCTGGCGGTGGCACCGTTGGCTCCAGCGGCCAGGGCATTTTCACCCAGACCGGCGGCGAAGTTCAGGTTGCCGGCCGCCGCCTGAGACAACGGCGTGGCACCGGAGAAGTTATCCACCGCGGTCCAGACCGCGTCCCCGGACATCTGCGCCGGGTAGGCGAAGTACAGGAAGGCACGGCCGACCAGCGCCGGGTTGAGGAAGTTCTTGCCGGTGCCGCCGAACACTTCCTTGCCGATCACGACCCCGAAGGAAATCCCCAGGAATACCTGCCACAGGGGAATGGCCGGCGGCAGAATCAGGGTGAACAGGATACCGGTGACGAAGAAGCCTTCGTTGACCTCGTGACCGCGCTTCCAGGCAAACAGGCCTTCCCAGATAAAGCCGCCGATGTAGACGGTGAGCAGAATCGGGATGTAATAGACCGCACCATGCAGGAAGTTGGCCCAGATGCTGTGGTAATCAAAGCCGGTCAGGGCCATCACCAGGTCACTGCGCCAGCCGGCAAGCGGGCTCTGCCCGAACTCGGTGATCTGCAGGTTGGCCTGGTAGCCGGTGTTGTAGAGACCGAAGATGATGGCCGGGAAGGTACAGAACCAGACCGTCATCATGATGCGTTTCAGATCGAGACCATCACGCGCATGCGCACCGGTTCGGGTCACCGAATCCGGGCTGTAGAGCATGGTGTCGAACATTTCGTAGAAGGTGTAATACTTCTCGAACTTGCCACCCTCGTGAAAATGCGGGGCAACCTTGTTATCCAGAAAACGTCTCATGCCCATGCTCAGTTCTCCGCCTCGATAGTGGTCAGATTGTCGCGCAGGATCGGGCCGTACTCGTACTTGCCGGGGCACACGAAGGTGCACAGGGCCAGGTCTTCTTCCAGCAGTTCCAGCGCGCCCAGTGCGGAAGCCGAATCGGTATCACCGACAATCAGCGAACGCAGCAGCTGGGTAGGCAGAATATCCAGCGGCATCACTTCCTCGTAGGCGCCCACCGGCACCATGGCACGCTCGGAGCCGTTGGTGGTGGTGGTGAAGTTGAAGCGCTTGGACGGCATCAGCTTGGACAGGTAGATGTTCATCAGCGAGAAACGGTTCATCCCGGGAGAGATATACCCCAGCAGCTCACGCTCATGACCTTCGCGCAGGGCGGTCACCTGATTACTGGTGCGATTGAGCCAGGCCAGCGGGCCGCGGGCATGGTGGCCATGCAGCACGGAACCGGAAACCAGACGGTTATCACCGTCTTTCAGCTCGCCGCGGGTGACATCCTCGATATTGGCGCCAACCCGGGTGCGCACCAGGCGCGGGGTTTTCATCTGCGGGCCTGTCAGTGCCACCACCCGGTCGGTGTACAGTTTGCCTTCGGTGAACAGGCGGCCAATGGCGATCACATCCTGATAGCCGATGGACCATACGGTCTTGCCAAGGCTGACCGGATCCAGGAAGTGGATGTGGGTGCCCACGTTGCCCGCCGGGTGCTTGCCGGCGAACTGCTCTTCACGGATCTGACCCTGGGCGAAGGACGGCAGCTCGGTTTTCGGACCGCGCCCCACCCACACCGGCCCGTCGGTCAGACGGGTCAGCAGTGTCAGGCCGTTACGGAAGGCCTGCTCGTTTTCCTTGATGACCACTGCCGGCTCCTGGGCCAGCGGATTGGTATCGAGGATGGAAACGAAAATGGAGTTGGGCGCCGTGCCGATGGCCGGCACCTTGCCGAACGGGCGAGTACGCAGAAGGGTCCACTCACCGGAATCCACCAGCTGCTGCTGGACGGCCTCACGGCTCAGGGAAGCAAGCTGATCCGCACCATGGGCGGTAAAGGTCACCTGCTCTTCCTGCTCGGCCACCTCGATAACAACGGATTGCAGAACCCGTTTATGGCCACGGTTGATGGCTACCACCTTGCCGGCGGCGGGCGCGGTGTACTTCACGCCTTCGGTTTTCTTGTCCGTGAAGAGCAGCTGGCCTTTCTTGACCACGTCCCCTTCGCGGACTTCCATCGTGGGTTTCATACCCACGTAGTCGCCGCCCAGCACGGCAACAGAACGAACCTGATGACCTTCCTCAATCGCCTGGCGCGGTGCACCAGTGATGGGCAGGTCAAGGCCCTTCCTGACTTTAATCATAGTTTCTCGCCCACGTTGCGTGTTGCTGAAGTCGAGTTATATCCGGCCAGGGCTGCCAGGAATGGCCAGACACCCAGGAAATATCGGAAAAACCGGATTCTGCAATGAAAGCGACCCACAGGTCAGCGGCGCACATTATAAAGGTCAGCCGGCCTGTTCGCCAGCGCCCGCCATGGCGCCAAAGGTCGCATAGTCCCATTTCGGTGCAGACTCCCCTGCACCATCATCGAGCCGAAAAAAAGCCCGCTAAGCGGGCTTTTCCTGATCGGTCAGTCCTTCGGGTACGCCGGATACTCCACGCCGGAGATCTGCTGCAGGATGCGCAGCACCTGGCAGCTGTAACCGAACTCGTTGTCGTACCACACGTACAGAACACAGTGACGCCCGTTGACAATGGTAGCCTCGGCGTCGATGACGGACGCGTGACGAGAGCCGACAAAGTCGGTGGAAACCGCATCCGGGCTGCTCACGAAGTCCACCTGACGCTGCAGCGGTGAATGCAGGCTCACCCAGCGCAGGTATTCGTTGAGCTCTTCCAGGGTGGTTTCCTTTTCCAGGGTCAGGTTGAGGATCGCCATGGACACGTTCGGCGTGGGAACGCGGATGGAGTTACCGGTCAACTTGCCCTGCAGCGAAGGCAGCGCCTTGGCGGCCGCGGTGGCAGCGCCGGTTTCGGTCAGCACCATGTTGAGCGGTGCGGCACGACCACGACGGGGACCCTTGTGGAAGTTATCCAGCAGATTCTGGTCGTTGGTGTAGGAGTGCACCGTCTCCACGTGACCGAATTCGATGCCGAACTTGTCTTCAATGGCTTTCAGCGGCGGCACGATGGCATTGGTGGTACAGCTGGCCGCGGAAATGATCTTGTCGCTGTCGACGATGGTGTCATTGTTCACGCCGTGAACAATATTTTTCATGTCACCCTTGCCCGGCGCGGTCAGCATCACGCGGGAAACACCGGGACGGTTCAGGTGCTGGGTCAGCCCCTCCACGTCGCGCCATTTACCGGTGTTGTCGATCACCACGGCATTGTGGATGCCGTACTGGGTGTAATCGATGGTATTCGGGTCGTTGGCGTAGATCACCTTGATGAAGTTGCCGTTGGCGATGATGGCGTTGTCTTCTTCATCCACGGAAATGGTGCCGGCAAACGGGCCGTGCACGGAATCGCGGCGCAGCAGGCTGGCGCGCTTCTGCAGGTCGCCCTTGCCGGATTCACGCACCACGATGGCCTTCAGGCGCAGGCCCTGGCCGGAACCGGCCTTCTCGATCAGCAGGCGAGCCAGGATACGGCCGATACGGCCAAAACCGTACAGCACCACGTCGGTCTGCTCGGGCATCGGCATTTTGCTGTTGACCGCTTCCGCCAGCTCTTCACGGACATAGTCCTCGATGGACAGGCCACGGTTGTCCTTCTTGTACTCCACCGCCAGTTTGCCGATATCCACGCGGCAAGGGCCCAGATCCAGCTTGTTCACTTCTTCCAGCACCGGCAGGGTATCGACCACAGACAGCTCGGAATCCTCGACCTGCTTGACGAAGCGGTGGGCCTTCAGAATCTGGATGACAGACTTGTTGACCAGGGAGCGGCTGTAGACCGTGGTGGTCACGTTCTTTTCGCGATGCAGGCGGCCGATCATGGGGATCATGGCCTCGGCAATTTCCTCGCGGTTCTTCCAGCGTCCGAAATGGTCTTCCAGTTTGTTCACGGAGATGCCCCTCTCAGTTTGGGTTCAGGTGCGGGGAGCGGGCCCGGACGGCGCGTTCCACGGCCACCTGCGGTGGAGTTTGGGGCGCGAATAATACTGCGTAACGGCCCGTTTATCCACCCGGATGACGCGGATATTACCGTCCGGCAAAGACATCTTTCAGTTGTTCACGCAGGGCCGGCAGTACGCGCTGCTCGAACCAGGGGCGCTGGCGCAGCCACAGGCGGTTGCGCGGGCTGGGGTGCGGCAGGGGGAAATAGCCATGCGGCAGGGCCGTGGCAAATTGCCGCACATTGTCCGACAGGGTCTTGCCCGGCGCGGGCAGGTAGGATTTCTGGGCATACTGGCCCACCAGCAGCGTCAGACGCAGGGCCGGCAATTGCGCCAGCAACCGGCCATGCCAGGCGGGCGCGCATTCCGGCCGTGGCGGCAGGTCGCCGCCGCGCCCGCGCCCCGGATAGCACAGGCCCATGGGAATAATGGCGATACGGCTCTCGTCGTAAAACGTATCACGATCCATCTGCAGCCAGTCACGCAGGCGGTCACCGGACGGGTCGTTCCAGGGAATGCCGGTCTCGTGCACCCGGGTCCCCGGCGCCTGCCCGATGATCAGCAAACGGGCGCTCTCTGCCGCCCGCACCACCGGTCGCGGCCCCAGGGGCAGGTGCGGCTCGCACAACCGGCAGGCCCTCACCTCCTCCAGCAGAGAGATCAGCTCGCTCATCCGGTGGGACTGTCAGAGGGATGGATACGCATCAGCCCCTCCTGGGCCACCGAGGCCACCAGGGTACCGTCCTGCCGATAGATGGCACCGAAGTTGATGCCCCGGGAGCCGCCGGCAAAGGGGCTCTCGCTGCGGTAAAGCAGCCACTCGTCAATGCGGAAGTCATTATGGAACCACATGGCGTGGTCGATACTGGCGCATTGCACATTGGCCTGCCAGAAATTCATGCCATGGGGCAGCATGGCGGTGCCCATCAGGCCGAAATCGGAACAGTAGGCCAGCAGCGCCCGGTGCATCATGGGGCTGGCCTCCACCCGGTCGATCACCCGGAACCAGACCTCGCGTACCGGCGCCTTGGGCTCCGGCGAAATGGGGTCCAGCGGCGTCACCGGGCGGAATTCCACCGGCCGCTCGGTAAGAAAGTCCTGGCGATACTGCTCCGGCAGGCGCTCCACCAGCTTGTGGCGGATGGCCTCATCGTTTTCCAGCCCTTCCGGCCCGGGCACCTCGGGCATGGTGGCCTGGTGGGACGCCCCGCTCTCCTCCACCTGGTAGGAGGCGGCCAGGGAAAAAATCGGCCGGCCGTGCTGAATGGCATTGACCCGGCGAGTGGTGAAACTCTTGCCGTCACGGATACGGTCCACGTCGTAAACGATCGGCACGTTGAAATCCCCGGGCCGCAGAAAATAGGCGTGCAGCGAATGCACCGGGCGCTCCTCCGGCACCGTGCGCGACGCTGCCAGCAGTGCCTGGCCGGCCACCAGGCCGCCAAACACACTACGTTGACCATTGGCCTGACTCTGGCCACGAAACAGGTTGTTCTCCAGCGGTTCCAGATCAAACAGATCCATCAACTCCCGCACCGGTGCTTTCATACCCAATCCTCAGCGCAAAAAAACCAATCAGGCCATCATGTTAACCGGATTAAAACGTCAAATTCATTATCGCCGCCTTTACGCCGCATTCGGCAAGATGGTCACCACCGGATCAGCGCGGCTACAATACGCGCCCTGATTTGCCTTGGAACTCGCAGGAACGGGTCTTGATGAAGTTACTCCCCGACAGTGCCCTCTTCCCCACCGGCCGCGAGCATTATCGCGACTGGGCCGGGCTCAGTAGCGGCAGCATGGCCGCAGTACTTGCCGAGCTGGCCCGCAGCCAGGACCACCTGATCGTGGTCATGGCGCCCAATACCAGCCGCGCCCAGCAACTGGCCGACTCCCTGGGCTTCTACCTCGACGGCGGCGCCGACGGGAAAGAGGCCGTGCCAGTGATGCTGTTTCCCGACTGGGAGACCCTGCCCTACGACCTGTTCAGCCCGCACCAGGACATCATCAGTGACCGCATCCGGGTCCTGCACCGCCTGCCCGACACCCACAAGGGCATTCTGGTGGTTCCGGTCAACACCCTGATGCAGCGCCTGGCGCCACCATTGCATATCACCGGCAACAGTTTTCTTCTCACGGTGGGCGACACCTTCGACATGGAAGCCACCCGCCAGCGACTGGTGGCCTGCGGCTACCGCCAGCGTGACAACGTCTACGAACACGGCGAGTTCGCCGTGCGCGGTGCCATCATGGATATCTACCCCATGGGCGCCGAGCAGCCGTTCCGCATCGAACTGTTCGACGACGAAATCGAGTCCCTGCGCCTGTTCGAGGCCGAGAGTCAACGCTCCACCGGCAAGGTGGACGACATTACCCTGCTGCCGGCGGCGGAGTTTCCACTCAGCGCCGAAGGCATTGCCCGCTTCCGCACCGCCTTCCGCGATACCTTCGATGTGGACACCCGCCAGGTGCCGCTCTATCAGGATGTCTCCGATGGCCTGGCCGCCCCGGGCCTGGAGTACTATCTGCCGCTGTTCTTCGAGCACATGGCCAGCCTGTTCGACTACCTGCCCGACGATGTCCGGCTGGTGGAACTGGCCGACTGCCAGCAGGCCACCGAACACTTCTGGGAAGATGTACAGCAGCGCTACGAATCCCGGCGCCACGATATCCATCGCCCCATCCTGGCCCCCTGGCAGCTATTCCTGCGCCCCGAAGAGCTGGGCGCGGCCCTCAAGCAACATCCCCGTGCCCGGCAGAACGAGAGCAGCCAGGCGCTGCATTTCGACGTCGCCCCGATGCCGGCACTGACCGCCGACGTGCGTGCCAACAATCCGCTGTCACTGCTGCACACCTTCGCCGACGCCCACCCGGACACCCGCATCCTGATCTGCGCGGAAACCGCCGGGCGCCGTGAAGCCCTGCTGGAATTGATGCAGAAAATCGGCATCCAGCCGGCCATGAAGGACAGCTGGGCGGATTTCATCGCCCGACCGGAGCGCTGGAGCCTGACCCGCGGCGAACTGGACGCCGGTTTTCATGCCCCGGACCACCAGCTGCTGGTGGTCACCGAGAACGACCTTTATGGCGAACGGGTCCTGCAGCGCCGGCGACGCAAATCCAGCAGCGATGATGGCGCTGCGGAGCAGGCCTTCCGCTCTCTGGGCGAACTCACCGTGGGCGCCCCGGTGGTGCACCTGGAGCACGGCGTCGGCCGCTATCTGGGGCTGACCCACATGGAAGTGGACCGCCAGCAACACGAATTCCTGCTGCTGGAATACTCAGGCGGTGACAAGCTCTATGTGCCGGTGTCCTCACTGCACCTGATCAGCCGCTACGGGGGCGGCGATACCGCCCCGCTCAACAAGCTGGGCACCGAACAGTGGAGCAAGGCACGCCAGAAAGCCGCCGAAAAAATCCACGACGTGGCCGCCGAGCTGCTCAACACCTATGCCCGCCGCGAAGCCCGCGAAGGCAGGCAGTTCGACGTGGACATGAGCGACTACGAACGCTTCAGCGCCACCTTCCCGTTCGAGGAAACCCCGGACCAGCAGGCAGCCATTGCCTCGGTGATTGCCGACATGCAGGCCAACCGGCCCATGGACCGGCTGGTGTGCGGTGACGTGGGCTTCGGCAAGACCGAGGTGGCCATGCGCGCCGCCTTTGTGGCGGTGGAAAACCAGACCCAGGTGGCGGTGCTGGTGCCCACCACCCTGCTCGCCCAGCAGCATTATGAATCCTTCAGCGACCGCTTTGCCGACTGGCCGGTGAACATTGAAGTGCTGTCACGCTTTCGCAGCGCCAAAGAGAAAACCCAGGTGCTGGAGCGGCTCAAGGCCGGCAAAGTGGACATTCTGGTGGGCACCCACCAGCTGCTGCAGGAAAGCGTCAGCTTCCACAATCTCGGCCTGATCATCGTCGACGAAGAACACCGCTTCGGGGTGCGCCACAAGGAACGCCTCAAGCAGATGCGCGCCGAGTGTGACATTCTCACGCTCACCGCCACGCCGATTCCTCGGACCCTGAACATGGCCATGAGCGGCATGCGCGATATTTCCATCATCGCCACCCCGCCACAGAAGCGCCTGTCGGTGAAGACCTTTGTGCAGCAGCACAACGACACCGCCATCAAGGAAGCGCTGCTGCGCGAATTGCTGCGTGGCGGCCAGGTGTACTACCTGCACAACGACATCGACACCATGGAAAAAACCGCGGCGGACATCCGCAAACTGGTGCCCGATGCCCGCGTCGGTATCGCCCATGGTCAGATGCGCGAGCGCGAGCTGGAAGCGGTGATGAGCGACTTCTACCACCGCCGCTTCAACGTGCTGGTCTGTACCACCATTATCGAGACCGGCATCGACGTGCCCAGCGCCAACACCATCATCATCGACCGGGCCGACAAGCTCGGTCTGGCCCAGCTGCACCAGCTGCGCGGGCGCGTGGGCCGCAGCCACCACCAGGCCTACGCCTACCTGATCACCCCCAGCCCCAAGGTGATGACCAAGGATGCACTCAAGCGCCTGGAGGCCATCGAACAGGCCACCGACCTGGGCGCCGGCTTCATGCTGGCCAGCCAGGACCTGGAAATCCGCGGTGCCGGCGAGCTGCTGGGCGAGGAGCAGCACGGCAACATCGAAACCATCGGCTTCAGCCTCTACATGGAAATGCTGGAACAGGCGGTGGAGGCCCTGAAACGCGGCGAACAGCCGGACGTGGAAAAACCGCTCAGCGGCGGCCCGGAGGTGAACCTGCGCATCCCGGCGCTGATCCCGGAAGACTACCTGCCGGATGTGTTCGGCCGCCTAACGCTCTACAAGCGCATCGCCGGCTGCAAGACCCGCGACGGCCTGAAAGAACTGCAGGTGGAAATGATCGACCGCTTCGGCCTGCTACCCGAACCGGTGAAGAACCTGTTTGCGGTCACCGAACTGCGCCAGCAGGCCGAACGCCTGGGGATTACCCGACTGGATGCTCACGCCGGTGGCGGCAAACTGGAATTCGGCGAGCGCACACCGGTGGACCCGCTGACCATCGTCAAACTGGTGCAGTCGGGCCCCAATCGCTACAAACTGGAAGGCGCCAACGCCCTGCGCTTTGTGGAAGACAGCGAAACCGCGCTGGAGCGCATCGAGGTGGTGGACGCCCTGCTCAAACGGCTGGCGGCCCAGAGCATCAGGCGCGACAGCGCCTGACCCCAGAGGCGCCCGCCTAAAATCGCATTGCCGGTGAATTCGGCGGGCATACCCGCTATAGTCCCCGGCTGGATGTACCGTCCCGCCATGGCGTGACGGTCGTAGTATGAAGGAGTTCCGGATGATCCGTGCGTTACTGCTTGCCGTTCTGACCCTGCTCGCCAGCCCGGCCCTGGCAGAAAAGTGGTACCAGGTAGAAGTGCTGGTGTTTGCCCGCCAGAACAGCATCAGCGATGAGTTGTGGCCGCTCAACCTGCAACCGCGCTACGACAGCCAGGCCATCAGCCTGGCTGACCCCATGGGCACCGGAGCCGACCAGGATGCCTTCGGCCGTGGCGCCTGGCAGCCGCTGCCGGAAGACGACAGGATTCTTCGCTACATGCTCGAGCGCATGGAAGGCACCGGCAAATACCGGGAGCTTTTCCACAAGGCCTGGCGCCAGCCGATTGGCGACAAGGCCGAAACCCGCCCGGTCTACATCCAGGGCGGCCAGCAGATCCCCACCGAAGATGGCACGGTGCCGGAACTGGAAGGCACCCTGCACTTCAGCCTGCAACGCTACCTGCACGTGGACCCGCGCATCTGGTTTCTGGCTCAGAGCAACGGCCAGAAATACTACGTGGATATCAACCAGAGCCGGCGCATGGAAAGCAAGACGGTCTATTACTTCGACCACCCCAAATTCGGCATGCTGATTCGCCTGACACCGTATTGATCCAGTCACAATGCCAGAATGAAAAATGCCAACATGAAAAAGGCCGCTGACGCGGCCTTTTTTGCTTTCCGGGTTCCAATACTCAATGGGAATGATGGGCATGCCCCGCCCGGGCCACTGACTCGCCCCGCTCGGGCTGCCAATAGACCACACCGGAGATCGGCACGGTTTTGCCGGCCAGGGTCACCGGAATCTGCCAGTGATCGAGCACGGCACGCCGGCCCTGACGCACCACCGCCGACGGCGGGTAGCGCGAGGCATGGGCCGCCCGGGGTTCTGTCCAGGTGTAACGGGGCACATCGGCCACCTTCACCCAGCGCGGCGGCACCAGATCATTACGCTGCGAAGCCTCCCGGGCGTTGACGAAACTGCCCTGCGGGCCGATTCGCAAATAGGGCATGCCCTGGCCATCCATCACCAGCAGCGGCTGGTCGCGGCGGTTTTCCACCAGCAGTGCCGGCACCGTTCCCGGCGCCAGGCTGACGGTGACACCTTCCAGCGGCTGAGCCGCAGACGTCAGCCGGGAAAACATCACGCCGCGGGGCAAGGGCTCATAGCGGAACTGGCCCTGCAGGCGGGTCTCGGTATCTCCCACACGCACCGGCACGGACCAGCCAGCAATGGACGCCGGCTGGCCGGCATCCTTTACCGCATGGGGTACGGTCACTCCCTCCGTCCGAAGGCGCGGGTCGAACCAGCCCCAGTGCGGCTCCCGCTGGACCTTGACCCAATGCGCCGATGCCGTCTGACTGACCCCCTGTGGCAATGGCACGCCACGGGCGGCGCTCTGGGTGCGATACCAGGCCGGGCTGCGCACGTCCGCATAGACCCCGTCACGGGCAATGCGCACAAAGGCCCGGCCCTGTTCATCCAGTACCGTCAGCGGCGCCTTGCCATGGTTTGCCACCACCAGCTGCGGGGCAACGGTGGTCTGCACCTGGACCTGTATGTCCGCCATTGGCGCCGGCAGTGGGTCCAGTCTCACTTTCACGGCACTGGCCTCTGGCCCGTGGGCCCAGGCGGCGGTGGTCATCAGCAGTACCAGACCGGCCATCCATGCTCTCATGGTGCCTCCTGATAACTGGCCAGGGCCAACGGCGTGGGCAGGGAGACATGCACCGGCGCCGATACGGACGGCACGATCATGCCGGAGCCATCTTCAGCCATGCGGTTGACGAACAGCATGTAATGGCCCGCCGGCGCCACCGCCGGATTACCCGGTACCTGCACCGACAGGGAATGGGCACCGGCCACCGTAAACGGCAACACCACGGTACGCTGGTCACCGTCCACCAGATGGGTGGTGGCGGTACGGCGAACCAGCAACACCTGATGAATGGCCCCGGCATCATCCACCTTCACGGTGATGCGATCGCCATGGTTGACCTGGGTGGGGGCCTGCTCGATCACCGGCCGGCTCTTGAACACATAGGGCGGGCTGTAAACCTCGAAGGACGGGTCACGGCCATCGTTGGGAGACAGTCCCAGACTCTCCAGGTTGAGGCTGAACAGGTAAGCCGTATTGATCGGCGCATGCCCCCCGATCAGCACCCGACCATCGGGCAACAGCAAGGCGGTGTTGTGATAGGTACGCGGATGCAGGGAGGTGGCCATGGGCTGCCAGCTCTCACTGACCGGATCAAAACGCTCGCTCAGACGCACCGGCACATCCAGCCCGGGCAATACCACCCCGTCACGGTTACCGCCATTGAAAGCCATCACCGAGCCGTCCGGTAGCAACACGCCATAGGGGTACCAGCGCGGGCCACTGAAATTGCCGACGATACGGGAGGAGTAGCGCATGCCACTGACCGTGTCATCGCCATCCACCCCCACTTCCACGGTATCAATGCGTCCGTTGGGCACGGCCAGATAGCTGCCCGGGCTGGTGGCTGCCACCAGGCCCAGCACGCCGCCGGCGGTGAGGAACTCGGCCTTGTGATACTGGCCATTGTCATCCGGCTTTAGGGGCATCATCACTGAAAAGGTGGAACCCCGGAAACCGGCACCCAGCACCCGGTTGACCACCTGTGGGTCGGTCACATCGCCCAGCAGGTTCTCCACCTGGGTCAGGCTGTCCAGCGGTTTGTTGAGCAGATTCTCCAGCAGGCCGGCCGTGCTCTGGTTCAGGTCACTGAGCAAATCCGGGTTGGTCAGGGTCAGCGCCGAGGTCAGGCGCTCCAGCGACAGCTGGTTGAGCTGCACATTGAGGCCCGCATAGCCCAGATCATTCCAGCGCTGGGTTTTCGGGTTGTAGGCCGACACCACATTCCACTGGGCCTGGTTATAGGACTGGCCGAAGGGATTGAAGGCCTGGCCGCCGGCGTTGTAGAGCACCTGACCGTTGGGCAGCAGGTGCAGGCGCGGGAACAGTGGCAGGGATTTGTCCGCAGTGTGCAAGGTGCCGACTTGCTCGCCGTTCTCGGTCCAGTTACCGGTATCAAGATGGTAGGTCTCGCTGATGCGCACGTTATCCGCTGATTGCAGCAGGTCCGCCAGGCCATTGACCGGGTCCTCGCCGGTGAGCAGGTTACCGGTGTAGACCGGCTTGAGCAGCTTGGTCACGCCGCTGGCCACAAATACATCGCCATCGGCCAGCGTCACCAGAGTCGGGTACCAGCGCCCCTGGCTCATGTGACCGGTCTGGGTCCAGGAATTGTCATCGGGGTTAAAGATGCGGGCATCCTTGAGCCCTTCCAGTTCCGCCACACCGATGTCGTCAGGCACACCCAGGCGGCCAAAGTTGCTGGGCAGCGGGAATTCGGCATCAAAGTCGCTGAGCACGTCCCGCGCCTGGGGGAATACCGCGCCCAGGGACGGTTCGGTGTAATAGTCCGTACCGCCCACCGCCATGATGCGACCATCCGCCAGTGCCACCAGGTCGGCACAGAACAGCGCCCCGTCATTACCGGCGGTGCTTTCCGCATCGGTGAGCTGTTTACCGGGCAGCAGCGTTTCGCTGTCGTTACCATCCACATTGGCGCCACCGCTCAGGGGCGACGGGCGCTGCCAGGAGGGCTGGTCCACCGGACCGGCCGGGCCCAGGCTCAGCACCCGGGTCTGGTCATCCACCGAGACGAAACCGAATTCGGCCACGATGGACAGTTCCACATTCTCGGTCCCCTCCAGGGCATTGAAGTACACCAGACGGTCATCGGGCAGCAGTGCCACGGAACCGGCGGTGGGCTTGCAGCGGAAATCATTTTCCGCGTCCTTGATGCACTTGTCGTCGGTGGTGACCACCTTGAGTTGATCACCGGTGGTGGAGTCGCTGTAGCGGATGGTCGGCTCGGCAAAAGGCCCGCTGAATTTACCGATGCGGCATTCTTCGCCCACACAGCGATAATCCCGCCCGGCAAAGGACGCGGCATCCGGGGGCGGAGCCGGCGCCATGGGGTCCGCCGCCCGGGGCTCCTGTGCATTGTTCGTGCTGGACACCGGGGTGGCGTTGCCGCCACCGCCACCACCGCAAGCCACCAGCAAGACGGACGCTGCCGCCAGGCTGGCCAGCTTATTAAACGCTTTCATGGCCCTCTCCCACTGTCATTGATTGTCATGGTTATGGGGTGCTGTCTGACTCGGATGGCAAGCACCCGAGGCCAGTGTGCGCCGATAACGGCAGCGGAAAGTGATGACCGCCGGCAGTCTTACCACAAGACGACAGTTGGATACGCAGGCGCATTAAGGCCTTACAACGACGCATCCAAAGCTTCACGCAGAAAAGACAGGGGAAACGGAATGGGGGAAAGTGTTACTCGCGAGAAACGAGCCGGCCAGAGACTGGGCCTCCGGCCGGCGGGTGTCAGTGCACGCTCTCGGTGGGCCTGAGCACAAAGCGGCCACCGGCATCGAAGAGCGCCATGGGGTGAATGGTGTCGGCGCTGCGCAGGCTGCGCATTTCTTCCAGGGACGTAAAGCGGTGAGCCCAGGCCGGATGATCGGTGCGGAAACCGGCCTCATCCGGGTGATCCAGCCCACCGAACGCCAGAATTTCATCGGACGAATCGAACAGGGCCACATAACCCAGAAAACGGGGCGTCATCGCCGCTGACGATCTGGCAGGGTAAATGGGGTCAAGACGCCGGGGGTTTTTCGCCATGATCTAGCCTCCATATCGGACAAGGCGCTGTCAGATTAGCGCCCTGCCTGATAAGAGTCACTGCAGGGTAAACAGGTTCCCGCTTTTTGATTGTGCCCTGCTCCGGTATGGCCGCCGTGGAATCAGACGTTTTCCACGTTGTGATAAACGTTCTGGACATCGTCCAGGTCATTGAGCATGCCCAGGAATTTCTCGAACAGCTCCAGATCATCCCCCTCCACCGTGGTGTAGGCATGGGGAATAAACTGGATCTCCTCCACATCGAAATCGATACCTTCTATCGCCGCCGCGAGCGCCTGACGGGCCTTGGCAAACTCGGTATTGGGGGTGAACACGGTCAGCATGCCGTCTTCGTTTTCGATATCGGTGACATCCACGTCCGCGTCCATCAATGCTTCCAGCACCGCATCCTCGTCATCGTGGGCAAAACGGAAAATCGCCGCATGGTCGAACATGTGCGCCACGGTGCCCTGGGTGCCGATCTTGCACTTGGTCTTGGTAAAGGCCACGCGCACATCGCCGAAAGTGCGGTTGGGGTTGTCGGTGAGGCACTCGATGATGGCCATGCAGCCACCGGGGCCATAGCCCTCGTAGCGGGCTGGCGCGAAATCTTCGCCACCGCCGCCCTTGGCCTTGTCGATGGCCTTGTCGATCACATGGCCGGGCACCTGGTCTTTCTTGGCCCGGTCAATCAGGCTGCGCAGCGCCAGGTTGGCACTCGGGTCCAGCCCGCCAGCCTTGGCACAGACATAGATTTCCCGTCCGTAACGGCTGTAGACCTTGGCTTTCATGTCCGAGGTCTTGGCCATGGATTCTTTTCGGTTCTGGTAGGCGCGGCCCATGGGCTGATTGCTCCGGCATCAAAAGGAAACCGTGGATTCTAGGGCAAAACGTCCACAGCGCCTACGTCCGGCAAGCAGGCCCCCCTGACATCAGACAGTTTGACGGTTTCCAGGCCGATCCTGCTGTTGGCACCGATCACGATAATAATCCGATCAGCAAGTCAGGCGTGGGGCCGCTCGTCAGCCTGATTTATCCCTCGGCCCCTCCTTGCTGTTTGCAATCCTGGCCATTATGACGCGATAGCGTCTAACCGCTACTGATGGACTGTCATTCGGCGTTGAAGAGGCTGCCAGCGAAAATCGAACATGAAGGCCAGCAAGGGGCCGCACTGGAACCCGGAGCAGGCATAAAAAGCCATGTCCCCCAGCGGCATACCTAACAGCCGCCAGCGTGAGTACAGCCCGGGTTGCCAGCTCTGATCCACCCAGTGCGGGCTCAGCCAGGCCAGTAGCCAGAACACCGGCAGGGTCACGGCCACCATCAGGGCGCCGCTGACCAGCGCCTCCGGCCACAGATCCGGCCGCCGCCAGAGCAGATAGCTGCCACCGGCCAGCATGCCCGCAGCGCAGGCCACCGAGGAATGGACTTGCAGGGCCCACACGCCCCACACCACCAGTAGCGATAACAACAAAAAGGGCACCATGCGCATCAGTGCCCGAGCGCAATCGCTCATGGAGGTTGAATGCGGGCGACGCCCACTGCGGCGGCGGACCAGGGCCGGGTAAATGGCCACCACAATGCCGATATGGGCAAAGGTCAGCAGGATGTCCTCCGGCCAGGGTTGCGCTGTGAAAGCGCCCGGCGGGTGCCACCAGTCATGCAGAAACCAGAGCTGTTGCCCCAGCAGGCTGCTGAAAAACCCCTTGCATGCTCAGCCTTTCAGGCTGGCTCGTAATCTAGGCGCAATTTTGAAGGTGTGTGTCCACCCATCGAGAAATTGCAACAACGAGTACGGGCCAGCCTGGAAGGCCCGGAGGGCGTGGCCTGAAGCGCACATCTGCTGCGCCTTGCCTCTAGGAAAGGGAGCCACCCTGACCGTCGAGACAAGACACAACAGCTGCACGCTTCAGGCCACGCTGAGTACGCAAGGGGTTTTTCAGCAGCCTGCCAGCGGGCCCAACCCGCAGAACAGCACGCCCCCGACCAGCATGACCACCCGCACAAAGGGTTCGCTGACCGCGAACAACAGGGCCCAGATGCCCAGATAAAGCAGGCCGGCGGTGAGATAGCCGTGGCTGACATCAATCATGGCCTGCCTCCCGAGAATTATCGGAACCCTGTTTCACAAACCGTGAAGATCCATCGCCGACCGGCTATAATGGCGCTCCTCCCGTTTGCATGCCCAGAGTGCCCCATGGCCCGTGTTCAGCTCGATCTTCCCGAACAGTTTCTCTACGCCCACACCATCAATGTACGCATGACTGACCTTAACACTGGCAAGCATGTGGGCAATGACCAGATGATCTCGCTGCTCTCGGAGGCCCGTTACCGTTTCTTCTGTCATATCGACTACAGCCAGGAACGGATTGTGGTCACCGATCTGGTGGCCACCTATCTGGCGGAGAGTTTTGCCCAGGATGACCTGCGGTTCGAGGTGGGGTTGATGGACTTCAACAGGTATGGCGCGGACCTGATCTTCCGGGTTACCAAGCAACCCGGTGACCAGATGGTGGTACTGGCCAAACAGGGCTTCGTGTTCTTCGATCATCAGACCCATGGCGTAATGCCGGTGCCGGAAGACTTCCGCGCCCGTTTCCCTGACATCGCCTGACAGGGTTTATAACGCCATCCCCGTGCACCAGCCACTGGCCCAGGCCCACTGGAAATTGAAACCGCCCAGCTGACCGGTCACATCCAGTACTTCGCCAATGAAGTGCAGGCCCGGCACCTCTTTGACCTGGAAATCACGGGATGAAATGGCATCGGTATCAACCCCGCCCAGGGTGACTTCCGCGGTGCGATACCCCTCGGTGCCCGACGGTTTGAACTGCCAGCCCTTGAGGGTCGCGGCCACGTCGCCCAGGCGGTCATTGCTGAACTGCTGCAGGTTGCCCTGCCAGCCGAACTGCGCCACCAGCGCCGCGGCCAGCCGCTGGGAAAAATACTGTCGCAGCCAGCGCTCAAGGCTGCGGTTGGGGTGCTGCTGGCGCTCATCGATCAGCGCGGCACGGGGGTCGGCGACGGCGGGCAGCCAGTCCACATGCACCGACTGGCCCGGTTGCCAGAAGGAAGATACCTGCAACATGGCCGGCCCGGACAAACCGCGGTGGGTAATCAACAGGGGCTCGGCAAAACGGGCACCGCCGGCCTGCGCCACTACCTCGGTACTGATACCCGACAACGCCGCCAGCCAGTCCTTGTCCGACGGCTGCAGGGTAAAGGGCACCAGACCGGCCCGGGTGGGATAGACCTTGAGACCGAACTGGTCGGCCAGCTGATAGCCGAAGCCGGTGGCGCCCATGGTCGGGATCGACAAGCCACCAGTGGCCACCACCAGCTTGCGGCAGGCCACCGTGCCTTCACTGGTGACCAGCTCGAACCCCGGGTCTTTGTAACTGACCCGGCGAATGCTGGTGTTGAGCTGCACCTGGGCACCGGCCCATTCACACTCGGTAAGCAGCACCCGCAACACATCTTTGGCGGAGTCGGCACAGAACAGCTGGCCCGGCGCCTTTTCCACGTGCTCGACACCATGACGCTCCACCAGATCAACAAAGTGCCAGGGGCTGTAACGCTTGAGCGCGGACTTGCAGAAATGCGGGTTGGCGGAGACGAAATGCTCCGGCGTGGTATTCAGGTTGGTGAAATTACAGCGCCCGCCACCGGACATGAGAATCTTCTTGCCGGGTTTGTTGGCATGATCGAGCAGCAGTACCCGGTGACCCTGGTAGCCAGCCGTGGCGGCACACATCAGGCCCGCCGCCCCGGCGCCGATAACCACCACATCCACTTGCCTGTTGCCGGCCATGCCCTGCTCCGTCATCAATGGGGCGGCAAGGATAGCGGGGATTGCCGGCGCTGGCATCCCCCGCGGAAAGTGGCGATTACTGACTCAGCTCCTGGTCACTGAACATATCGGCGAACAGCGGCGAGCTCAGGTAACGCTCGCCGGAATCCGGCAGAACCACGACAATGGTCTTGTCCTTGAACTCCGGCAGCTGGCTGATGCGATCGGCCACGCACATGGCTGCGCCGCAGGAAATCCCGGCCAGGATGCCCTCTTCCTGCATCAGCTTGTGGGCCCATTCCATGGCGTCCTCATTACTGACCTGCTCGGCCCGGTCCACCATGGACATGTCCAGATTCTTCGGCACGAAACCGGCGCCGATGCCCTGGATCTTGTGCGGCCCGTGGGTGGGTTCCTCGCCCTTGAGACCGGCGCTGATCATGGTGGACGAATCCGGCTCCACCGCCACCGAGATAATGGCCTTGCCCTGCTGCTGCTTGATGTAACGCGACACCCCGGTCAGGGTCCCGCCGGTGCCCACGCCGGCCACCAGCACATCAATGGCGCCATCGGTGGCCTCCCAGATTTCCGGGCCGGTGGTTTTTTCATGGATGGACGGATTGGCCGGGTTATCGAACTGCTGCAGCATCAGGTGGGTATCCGGGTTTTCCTCCACCAGCTCGCCGGCCCGGGCAATGGCACCGGGCATGCCTTTGGCGCCGGGGGTCAGCACCAGCTTGGCACCCAGCGCCTTGAGAATCTTGCGTCGTTCCAGGCTCATGGAGTCGGGCATGGTCAGCACCAGGTCATAGCCGCGGGCGGCAGCCACGTAAGCCAGTGCGATACCGGTATTGCCGCTGGTGGGCTCCACCAGGGTCATGCCGGGTTTGAGTTTGCCGCTCTTTTCCGCGTCCCAGATCATGCTGGCACCAATGCGGCATTTGACACTGCCGGCCGGGTTGCGCGACTCCAGCTTGGCAAGAATGTTGCCCTGGCTGATGCGGTTGATTTTCACCAGCGGTGTGTTGCCAATGGTTTCACTGTTGTCTTTGTAAATCTTGCTCATGGCGCTCCCTCCGTTGCCGGTTGTCGGGTGTGGCGATCACTGTAGAAAGAACAGCCTCGCCGTGGTCTCGCTCAATGATCGGGCAGTCCGTGAACGCACCGCCCCGCTCTCTTTGTCTGTCTCGCGGCTGGCAGCCTTTGTTTATAGGGCTGCTGGCAACGGGCACAAGTTCCTGACGGTTTAGCCGTAATCGCGGGCAAAGTCGGCCAGCAGAGTACAAACGCCAGCCATGCCACTGTGAATCACTGCCTCGATTTCTGCCATGGTGATTTCATGGGTGGATTTGCCCGCCGCCGGGTTCACCACCAGCGACAGCATGGCGTAGGGCAACGCCAGCTCCCGGGCCAACACCGCTTCAGGCATGCCGGTCATGCCGACGATATCGCAGCCATCGCGCTCCAGGCGGGCAATTTCCGCGGCGGTTTCCAGTCGCGGGCCCTGGGTGGCACCGTAGCAACCACCGTCATTCCAGGCCAGCTCACTGGTAGCCAGCTGATTTTTCAGTGCCGTGCGCAGGGCGCCGTCGAACGGCCAGCTGAAATCCACATGCACCAGCGGCTCGTCCGGGCTGTCGAAAAAGGTGCTGTCACGGCCCCAGGTGTAATCGATCATCTGGTCGGGCAGCACCAGCGCGCCGGTGGGGGCGTCGGGGGTAATACCACCGACGGCATTGACCGCCACAATGGCGCTGGCGCCGGCCTCCTTGAGCGCGGCCAGGTTGGCCCGGTAATTCACCTGGTGGGGCAGCAGCACATGGGGGTCACCATGGCGCGCCAGGAACAGCACCCGACGCCCGTGCAGCTCGCCCTCCACCACCGGCGCCGACGGCTTGCCGAAGCGGGTGTCGAGGGGGTGTGTTGCCACGATGCGCAGGTTATCCATGCGCGTCAGGCCGGTACCGCCGATAAATGCCAGCATCAGCTATTGCTCTCTCTGACCCCGTAGATGCCCGGCGCATTGCGCCAGAAGCCCTTGTAATCCATGCCCATACCGAACAGGTACAGATCCTCGGCCTGCAGGGCAGTGAAGTCCGCCTTGAGGCCCGGTCGCGCCTTGCGGTCATGCTGCTTGTCCACCAGCACACAGGTTTTCACGCTGGCCGCCCCCTGGGCCTTGCAGGCATCAATGATCGACAGCAGCGTGGACCCCACATCCAGAATGTCATCGACAATCAGCACATCACGGCCGGCCAGGGAGGCATTGGGTGTCACCAGCCACTCCACCTCGCCGCCAGTGGTTTCGCCCAGGTAGCGGCTGGCGTGCAGATAATCCATCTCCAGCGGGAAATCGAGCCGCTTGACCAGCTCGGCGGCGAAGATCATGCCACCATTCATGATGGTCACGAATACCGGCACCTTGCCGGCATAGGCTTCGGTGACTTCGAACGCCAGTTTGCCAATGGCTTCCTGCACCTGGTCGGAAGAATGCAGTTCGATGGCTTCACGGCGAACCCGCCTCAGTTCCTGCTGCAGTTGATCAGCGCTGGACATGGTGTGCTTCCTCAAGATTGTCGTCTTCCAGACCGGTATCCGGGCTCTTGTCGTTCTGACTTATCAGATGCAGGGTGCGCGTCGGGAACGCGAACTCGGCACCATGCTCGTGGACAATGTTCATGATTTTCATGAGCACATCCTGCTTGATCTCATGGTAACGCACCCAAGCGGTGGTTTTGGTAAAGGTGTAGATAAAGAATTCCAGGTGCGAGGCGCCATAGCTGTCGAAGTTGACGATCAGGGTACGGGTGTCGGTTTCCAGCTCCTCGTGTGCAATCAGCATGGCTTTCACCGCCTCGACGATGGCGGGCATTTTCTGCCAGTCATCGTAGCGAATACCGATCTTTTCATTGATGCGGCGGTTAAGCATGCGTGAGGGGTTTTCCAGCACGATGGAGGTGAACATGGCGTTGGGGATATACAGCGGACGCTGATCAAAGGTGCGAATGCGCGTCAGCCGCCAGCCGATATCTTCCACGGTGCCTTCGATGGAGCGATCCGGTGAGCGTACCCAGTCCCCCACCCGGAAGGGCTTGTCCAGATACACCATCATGCCGCCGAAAAAGTTGGCCAGCAGATCCTTGGCAGCAAACGCCACCGCCATGCCACCGATGCCGCCAAACGCCAGCACGCCGGAGATGCTGTACCCCAGGGTCTGCAGAATGATCAGTAACGCCGTGATGATCACCGATACCCGCAGCAGCTTGGCCACCGCCGCCGCGGTGGAATGGTCCATGGGCTTGCGCATGCGTGACGGGTCAATCAGGTTCTTCTCGGTGTAGGAAATAAACCGGTTGAAGAACATGGCGATGATGACGATGAAGGCAATGCGCCGCGCCATCGGCACCAGTGAAAACAGGTCATTCTGGTCCTCCGCCACCGCCTGCAACAGCTCCATGGCCACCGACAGACCAACCACCCAGAACGCCAGTCGTACCGGCACGCGCGCCGCTTCCAGCAGGGCATCGTCCCACAGGGTATCGGTCTTGATGATCAGTTTGTCGAGAATATCAATCACCCGCATGAGGATGAAATTCACCGACACGGTACACAGCACCACCACAAACAGCTGCGTGAGCCAGACCTCCGTGGCCGTCTCCGCATTGGGCCATTGCAGTATCAGGTTCCAGTCCAGGGTCATGCGTTTTCCTCAATCAATGTCTGCGCCAAAGCCTTGCCCTGGCGGTATCGTTCCTTGTCCATGGGGGCACGGCGTACCGCACGTAGCCCGGCCGCCGGCACCTGGCCGGCATAGTGCTGACTTTCCATCCATTGCAGTACCTGCTCGGCACCGGCACGGTCGTTACAGACCAGCGCCATGTCGCAGCCGGCGTCCAGCGCCGCCGCCGCCCGGGCCGTGCAGTCGCCCACCGCGTGGGCGCCGGCCATGGACAGGTCATCGGAAAAGATCACGCCCCGGAAACCCAGCCGGGCGCGCAGCACTGTCTGCAGCCAGTGACGGGAAAAGCCGGCGGTATGCTCGGCATCCACCGCACTGTAGATCACATGGGCCGGCATCATGCCGGCCAGCCGCGGCGCCAGCGCCGCGAAGGGACGCAGGTCCGCATGTTCGATCTCGGCCAGCGGGCGCGGGTCCACCGGCAGCTCCAGGTGGGAATCCGCCACCACGTGGCCATGGCCGGGAAAGTGCTTGCCGGTGGCGGCCATGCCGGCCGCGCTCATACCGTCAATAAAGGCGCCGGCCAGGGCAATCATGGCATCGGCATGACCATGGAAGCTGCGATCACCGATCACCGTGCTGCTGCCGTAATCCAGATCCAGCACCGGGGCAAAACTGATATCGATATCCATGGCCACCAGTTCGCTGGCCATCAGCTCGCCCAGCAGGGTGGCCTCCCGGCAGGCGGCAGCCGGGTTGCTGTCGTAACGGCGTCCCAGGGCGGCCATGGCCGGCAGGCGGGTAAAACCATCGCGAAAGCGCTGTACCCGCCCGCCTTCCTGGTCCACCGCGATCAGTATCTCCGGGCGCACGGCGCGGACCTGGCCAATCAGGGCCTGCAACTGGTCACGGTCCTGGTAATTGCGGGCAAACAGGATCAGGCCTCCGGTGGCCGGATGGGCCAGCATTTCACGCTCGACGGCGGACACCTCCAGCCCTTCCAGATCCAGCATCAACAACGGTGAAACAGATACAGACATGGGTAGCCCTAAACAATGTTGACCTGTGTGCCCACGCCGATCTGGTCGAACAGCGTGATGACATCCTGATTGCGCATGCGGATACAGCCATGGGAAGCCGGCACCCCCATGGGCTCGCTGTCCGGTGTGCCGTGAATATAAATAAAGCGCCGGAAACTATCCACGTCACCGCCCTGGTTATGGCCCGGTTCCAGGCCGCCAAGCCAGAGTATGCGGCTGAGGATCCAGTCCCGGTCCGGGTGTTGCGCCGCCAGGGTTGGCGAATGGATCTGGCCGTTGAATTTACGCCCTTCGAACACGGCGCCGGCCGGCAGCCCGTCACCAAAGCGTGCGCGCACCAGATGACGCCCCCGCGGCGTGGCACCACTGCCCTGCCCCTGGCCGGCACCGACAGCGGCGGTGGACACGGGAAAACGCTGGGTGGTTGGGCCGGCCAGTTCCAGCCACTGCCCGGCCAATGAAATGGTTATGTGCATCCCTGCCTCGAAACGGCAAATGAACAGGAGTGTTACTGTGCCGGCACCGGCGCCTGAATACCACCGACCAGAAACGGTAACAGCCGCTGGGTGATATCGGCGGCGCTCAGTTCCAGTTTGAAATCGCTCTTGCTGATGGCCTGCAGTGACTCCAGCCCGGACAGGGTAAAAATCACCGAGCCAAGACTGAACTGCACCCGCCAGAACAGCTCCATGGGCGACACATCCGGCACCGCCCGCTGCAGGTGCTCCTGCAGGCGCTTGAACACGGCGCCGTAATGCTGGTTGAGGTACTGGCGCAAATGGCCCTGGGGCTGGCTGTAGGCCTGACCGGCCAGACGAAAGAAGATCGCCGCCCGTTGCGGATCCTGGGGATGAGTGCCCAGCGCCAGCCGCGAGACAATACCGAGAATGGTTTCCGGGGTGTCCGGTGTCCCGGAGGCTTCCAGCTCGTCGAGCTTGGCCGCCAGAGCGGCACTGAAGGGCGTCAGAAAGCGCTCGAAAACCGCCTGTATCAGCGCTTCCTTGGAGCCAAAATGGTAGTTCACCGCCGCCAGGTTGACGCCGGCCTTGCTGGTAATGGCACGCAGGCTGGTTTCGGCAAATCCCTTCTGGGCGAAGAGCACTTCCGCGGTATCAAGAATCCGGTCAACGGTGCCCGGTTGCGCCATCTGCCTGTCCCCTGCTGGTCACAAAAACATACGTTTCAAACATACGTTTGGAGACAAGGGGGGTCAAGCAAGGCAGGGGTTGGTTGAGAGTAAAAAGTGGACCGTTGACCGCTAAATAAGCGCATACGTTCAGGCAAGGCAGGGATTCCCCTGTCAAGGTCCAACGATCCACTGACGTCTCTTACCACTCATCCAGGTAGGTGACACAGTGTTCGATCAGCTCGGCCACCCGCTCGCAGGCCTGCTTGAGGCGATCCAGGTCGCCTTCGGCCAGCGGCGCATAGTTGTCCTCGGCCAGCAGGTTGAGCGCATTGGCATCACTGGGCGGGGTCGGTCGACGGGCCAGGCCGGCGGCCCCCAGCGAGGCCTGCATCTGCTCGTCCAGCCAGGCAATCAGGTCACCGCGGTCCTGGCGCGCCTGTGACAGGATGGCCATTTCCGGTGCTTCCACGCCGGACTGCGCAAACGCCTGCTGCAGCGCGGCCAGGCTGAACAGCGACTCATAGCCCTCTACCCGGTAAGTCCTGGCGGACTGACGCGCCAGCCCCACCAGGGCGGAATAGAGGTGGAACACCACTGCGCCACGCAAGGCCAGCCGCAGAGTGGGAGTGGCTCCGGCCTGCTCGCCGGTAAGCTGCCCCAGCAGCGCGCGGGCAAAATACAGCCGCTCGCGCAGGCCACTGACTTCATTTTCGCGGACCATTCGGGACATGGGGACTTCCTGATTCGGGGGACTGTCTTTGGGGTTGGCGTCAGACGCCGGTTTTCGGACGTCTGACGCGATTCACCGTTGGCACGACTAGGATTTCCTTGCGGCGGCCTTTTTCTTTGCCGCCTTCTTTTTCGCTGCCTTCTTCTTGGCCGGCGCCTTTTTCTTGGTCTGTTCCTCGACCCACTTGCCGTCGCGGTAGAACGCCATCCAGCCGGTGGCCTTGCCGTCCACCTCGCTCATCACGTACTGCTCCTTGGCCTTGCGGCTGTAGCGCAGTACACCCGGATTGCCGTCCGGGTCCCTGGCGGGGGCATCGGCCAGGTATTTGTGTTTGGGGTCCAGCTGCTTGGCCACGCTCTGGATCTCTTCGATCAGCGGCGGGCGGGTTTCCCGGTTCTTGGGAAACTTGCTGGCCGCCAGGAACAGGCCCGAAGCACCATCACGCAGCAGGTAGTGATCATCCTCATATTTTTCACACTGAAGGTGCGGCATGGGAATCGGATCGGCCCGCGGCGGCGCCGGCTCGCCGTTCTTGAGCAGCTTGCGGGTGTTACCGCAATCATCATTGGTGCACTTGAAGAACTTGCCGAAACGGCCGGTGCGCAGCTGCATTTCATTGCCGCACTTTTCGCACTCCAGGGTCGGGCCGTCATAACCCTTGATTCGGAATTCGCCCTGTTCCACCAGATAGCCGTCACAGTCCGGGTTGTTACCGCAGATGTGCAACTTGCGCTTTTCATCAATCAGGTAGCTTTCCATGGCGGTGCCGCATTTGGGGCAGCGTTTCTTGCGGCGCAGTTCCTTGGTTTCCGCTTCGTCATCGTCGGCGTTGACCGTCTCCGCTTCCTCGCCGGGCAGCAGGTTGAGCGTTGCCGTGCAGCGCTCCTTGGGCGGCAGGCTGTAGCCGGAGCAGCCCAGGAACACACCGGTGGAACCGGTACGGATCTGCATGGGCCGCCCGCAGGTGGGGCACTGGATATCGGTGTCAGTGGGCAGGTTGGCACGCATGCCGCCCACCGCCTGCTTGCCGGTGCCTTCGCCCTGGGCCGCTTCCAGCCGGGCGACGAAATCACGGTAGAATTCGTTGAGCACGTCCTGCCAGTTGCGTCGACCCTCGGCCACTTCGTCCAGGGTTTCTTCCATCTTGGCCGTGAAACCGTAGTCCATCAGGTCCGGGAAGTTTTCCGCCAGCCGGTCGGTGACGATGTCGCCCATCTTCTCGGCATAGAAACGGCGATTATCCTGGCGCACATAGCCGCGATCCTGAATGGTGGAGATGATCGCCGCATAGGTGGACGGCCGACCAATACCGCGCTTTTCCAGCTCCTTGACCAGGCTGGCTTCGGTATAGCGGGCCGGCGGTTTGGTGAAGTGCTGGGCAATGTCCACCTGATCGATGGCCAGGTTATCGCCCTCTTTCACGTCCGGCAGCAGGGTGTCTTCCTGGCCCTTGCGTGAGGCCGGCGGCTGGATACGGGTCCAGCCGTCGAATTTCATGATGCGACCGCGGGCCTTGAGCTCGTAATCAGCGGCGGTGGCGGTGAGCGTGGTGCTCAGGTATTCCGCCGGCGGCATCTGGCAGGCGATGAATTGGCGACGAATCAGCTCGTAAAGGCGCTGGGCATCGCGCTCCATGTCCTTGAGCGAGTCGGAGGTACGCTTCACATCGGAGGGGCGAATCGCCTCGTGCGCTTCCTGGGCCCCTTCCTTGCTGGAATAGGACAGCGGTTTTTCCGGCAGGTACTTGTCGCCCAGCTTGTCACTGATCCAGTCCCGGCAGGCGGCCACCGCATCGGTGCTCAGGTTGGTGGAGTCGGTACGCATGTAGGTGATGTGACCGGCCTCGTAGAGACGCTGGGCCATCATCATGGTCTTCTTCACCCCGAAGCCCAGACGGGTACTGGCCGCCTGCTGCAGGGTGGAAGTAATAAAGGGCGCAGACGGCTTCGAGCGCGTGGGCCGCTGCTCGCGCTGGCTGACAGTCAGGTTGCCGGCGGCCAGCAGGGCCTGGCGGTGTTGCTCGGCGTCATCGCCATTGTTGGGGCGGAAGGTCTGGCCAGCATGCTTGGCCACTTCCAGGCGCAACGCTTCACCGTCACCGGTGTGGGTGTCGCTGTGCATCTCCCAGAACTCTTCCGGGGTAAAGGCGCGGATTTCCCGCTCGCGCTCCACCACCAGCTCCACCGCCACCGACTGCACCCGACCGGCGGACAGGCCACGGGCGATCTTTTCCCACAGCAGCGGCGAAATCATGAAACCCACCACCCGGTCCAGGAAGCGGCGGGCCTGCTGGGCTTCCACCCGGCTCATATCCAGCTTGCCGGGCTCCTGGAAGGCCGCCTGGATGGCCTTCTTGGTGATCTCGTTGAACACCACCCGATCAAAGCGGCTGTCGTCACCACCGATCACTTCCCGCAGGTGCCAGGCAATGGCCTCCCCTTCGCGGTCCAAGTCAGTGGCCAGATAGATACGGTCGGCATTGGCGGCCAGACGCTTGAGCTCGTCGATGACCTTTTCCTTGCCCGGCAGGATCTCGTAATGCGCGTCCCAGCCCTTTTCCGGGTTAACGCCCATGCGATTGATCAGCTGGGCCTTGGCCTTCTTCTTTTTATAGGCTTCGCGCTCTTCCTTGGGCAGGGAGCGGGTGTAGGCCGCCTCCTTGGCACGTTCCTGAGGGGTACTCTTTTTGGAGCCGCCGCTGACCGGCAGGTCCCGCACGTGGCCGACGCTGGATTTCACGACGAAATCATCGCCCAGATAACGGTTGATGGTCTTGGCCTTGGCCGGTGACTCCACAATAACGAGGGATTTGCCCATTCTCAGGTTCTCAAATGACGGCGGATTACGTTAACCGGCGCTATTTAGACAGCGCCTTGGGGGCCGGGTCAAGCGCCAGCCACTTTTCGGTGGGCCTGTTAACACCATCCGAATGACGCCTGTTGATCCCCCAAGCCCATCAAATCCGGGCGCGGAGGGACGCGTTTGGTCGTTCCAGACAGGTAACGAATAATGACGAGTGGCGGGGGCTTGGGGCTCAACACGCAAGGCCGATTCCTCTTTTCACCCCGCAGCACGCATCCCGGTAGCGTCAACCGACCTCGTTGGTGCATGCACGCCATAACCGGCAAGCGCGAGAATGCCAATTGCCCCTTGGCAAGGTGCTGTCAGCGGCCTATATACTGGGGTTAAATCCACTCAGGGAGACAGAAAATGGCCTCGCCGTACCGCAAGATTCTGGTCGCCATTGACTGCAGTGATGAATCCGCCACCGTGCTGGCCCGGGCCGCCGGTGTGCTGGAAGGGGTCAGTGGCGAATTGCATCTGATCCATGTGATCGAACCTCTGGCACTGGCCTACGGGGCCGATGTGCCCATGGACGTCACCGACCTGCAAAGCGGCCTGGTGGAGCAGGCCAAACAGACCGCTCACCAGTACGCCGAGCGCTACCATATCCCCGACAAACATATCTATGTGGAGCTGGGCTCCATCGAGAAGACCATCCTGGGCAAGGCGGACAGCCTGGAGGCGGATCTGATCGTGGTGGGCAGCCATACCCGCAGTGGCCTGGCGCTGTTGCTGGGCTCCACCGCCCGCGGGCTGGTACCCGGCTCCCACTGCGATGTGCTGGCGGTGAAGGTGGATAAAAAGAAAGACTGATTCAGGTCAGTTGCAGGGTGCCAGTGGAGGCCACCGGCTCCTCGTTCCAGCGACACAGCAGCTCCGCCAGCGCCTGGGCCTGGATCTTCAGCGCATCCAGCTCGTCCGCCGTGCCCTTCTCACCATGAAACACCGGCAGCTTGCGCAATGACTGCACCAGCTCGTGGTCCGGCATCTGCATGCGTTTGACCTCCAGGGTCCAGCGAATGTGGTGGACAATCATGTGGAAGAAGGCCAGCCGGCTTTCCAGCGTGTAGGGGCTGTTATCGTCGTCATTGAAGTCATTGAAATCCAGGCTGGCAAGCACCGCTTCGCGGGCACTCTCTGCCACCTGGATACTGGCACTGCGCGGGGTCCCCAGCAGCATGGACAGGGTGCCGAACACCTCGCCGGGGGACACATAATAGAGCGGCGCGTCATCATCCTGCTCCGCCAGCACTTCAAGCTGCCCACGCAACAGAAAATAGAGGGTGGTATCCACGTCACCGGCTTTGATGATCTGCTCACCGGGGGCCGCCACCAGAATGCGGGTCTTGGTCTTGAGGAGTTCGAACTGACCGGGCTCACCCCGTGCCACTTCATTGAAAAACGGCACCCCGGACAGCAGTTGCCGGGTTCGCTCGATGCCGTACTGATCATCATTGGCCTGCTGCATGCTTTCCCCCACAGCCCTTTTTTTATTTACGTCAATGCTAGAGGGCCGGCCCGCAACGGGCAACGACTAAACGCAAAATGTTGTGCAATCTCCTACACGGCAACTGGACAAATAACACTGTTCATATTATCAGTAGTCATGCTAGTCTTAATCCAGCGGCCCACTCCAGGCAAACGAAACAGGCCGGGAATAGACGCCGCATCACGCTGATCGCAGCTCACTGCCGCTCGGCGTATCCGACAGCAGTGATGGCCGCCCGGCGGCCCGAACCACAAGGAGATGGGTATGAGCAGCAAACTGACCGAGCGCCAGCAGCAGGTACTGGACTGCATCCGTGAATTCCAGAGCGATACCGGCATGGCCCCCACCCGGGCGGAAATTGCGGATCGCATGGGGTTCCAGTCCAAGAACGCCGCCTCCGATCATCTGCGTGCCCTGGAGCGCAAGGGGTACATCAAGCTCCACAGCGACCGCTCCCGCGGTATCCAGCTACTGGATAATGCCTACTGGTCGGACGAGGAATTGCCGATTGTCGGCAAGGTGGCGGCCGGTGTACCCATCGAAGCCATCGAGAATGTGGAGCGCACCGTGCCGGTGCCCCAGGGTCTGTTCAAGCAGCGCCCCACCTACCTGCTCAAGGTGCAGGGCGACAGCATGATCGATGCCGGTATCTTCGACGGTGACCTGATTGCGGTGCGCAAGTCCAATGTGGCGCGCAGCGGTGAAATCGTGGTGGCGCGCATTGACGAGGAAGTCACGGTGAAGACCCTACGCTTGAACAAATCCAGTGCCACGCTGTTGCCGGCCAATGAGGCCTACGAGCCGATCAAGGTGCCGGCGGATCAGCTGGTGATCGAAGGCATTTTCGTGGGGTTGATCCGTGATCCGAATTCTTTCTAGCGCCATCCTGCTTCTTTTGAGTACCAGTGTAATGTCAGACACCAACCTGCTTGCGCCCTGCCCGGACGCGCCTCACTGCGTGTCGAGCCTGGCCACGGACGAAAAGCACCATGTGGACCCGCTGGCGGTCAGTGACAACCGGGCGGACAGCATGGCGCGCATCCAGGCCGTGCTGGATACCCTGCCCCGGGTGGAATATGAAGTGGTGGGCCAGTCCCGCATCCAGGCACGCTTCAAGAGCCTGATTTTCCGCTTCGTGGACGATGTCACCTTCTACGTGCGTGAAGACGGCACGGCGGAAGTACGCTCGGCCTCGCGAATCGGCTATTACGATTTCGGCGTCAATCGTCGTCGGGTAGAATCCCTGCGCGAGCAACTGGCCGAGCCGACGAGCAATGACCGAACCTCACAACGAGACCCACAGCAAAACTACACCGGACAGTCCCATTCAATGGGCTGACATTGGCGTCAATCTGACCGACAAGCAGTTTCATGATGACCGTGATGCTGTCATTGATCGGGCCCGGGCTGCCGGCGTCGACTGGCAGCTGCTTACGGGCACCAATGTGGAAGAGTCTCGCCAGGCCATCGAACTGGCCCAGGCCAATGAGGGGCTGTTCGCCACCGCCGGCCTGCACCCCCACAGCGCGCGTTTCTACTGCGAAAGCCTGGAAAGGGATTTGCGCCATCTGCTTGCTCAGCCACCGGTAAAGGCCGCCGGCGAAATGGGGCTGGACTTCAATCGGGACTTTTCCCCCAGGCCGGATCAGGAGCGGGCCTTCGAAGCCCAGCTGGCAATGGCTGCGGAATACAACCTGCCTGTGTTTCTCCATGAGCGTGATGCCCATGAACGGTTTTTGCCGATTCTCAAGGCCCACCGGGATGCCATTCCCGGTGCCGTGGTGCACTGCTTCACCGGCAGTCGCGAGGCCCTGTTTCATTACCTGGATCTGGATTGTCACATTGGCATAACCGGCTGGATCTGTGACGAGCGGCGGGGCAAACCCCTGGCTGAGCTGGTGCACAATATTCCGGATACGCGTCTGCTGCTGGAGACCGATGCGCCCTACCTGTTGCCCCGGGACTTACCCGGCGCCCCGCCGAAAAAACGCCGTAACGAACCCGCCCTGCTGCCCTGGATTGGCCAGCGCGTGGCCCAGCTGCGTCAGCAGCCCGTGGCGACCGTGGCCAGGCTGACTTATACCAATGCGACAACGCTGTTCAGTTAGCTGTTAGTTCGCCAGTTATAGGGCACGTCCAGCGGCGCCACCTCTCCATCCGGCTGGCCGACCATTTCCGCGTGGGCGGACTGGTGTACCAGACTGGCAGAATCCGTGGGCAGAAAGGCAAGCTGATTGTTGGCATGCTCCGGGCCATTGAAGCGCATGACCCTGCCCTGCTCGTCCACCACCCAATAAAGGGTGCCTTCCAGCTGTACCTGAACGGTACACACAGACAATGTCACCGAGCGCAGCAGAATATGCTCGGCATGCCGTTTTTTCAGCGCTTTGACGGTTATCTTTTCCATAAGGACATCCTTGCCCGGCGGCCGTGAAGCCGACATCAAGTGTTGAGCAAAAACCGCTGCACCTCGAGCAGGCCGAATGGCCAGGCCAGCTCACACCCGTCCATGCACAGTACCGGAATGCGCTCGCCATAGCGGGCCAGCAGGGCATCATCTTCCGCCACATCCACCAGTGTCAGCGCCAGACCGGGGTCGACCATGCTTACCCAGTCACGGGCCTGCTCACAAAGATGGCAGCCCACGGTGGTGTAAAGGCGAACCGGCATCAATCCTCCACATGGCGGATGGCAAAACAGACATGAATACGATCATTGCGGCGGAAGTCCTCCGGGATACTCCAGCGGCTGATATCCTCCACGTGATACCACTTGCTGATACTCTCATCGAGCTGGAAGCGCCGGTAGTTACAGGAGAAATACAACACGCCACCGGGCTCCAGACGCCGCATGATCTTGCGAATCAGTTCCGCGTGGTGCTCTTCCACCACAAAGTCACTGCGCGACTTGTTGTTGGAAAAGGTTGGCGGATCGCAGAACACCAGATCGAACTGCTCGCGACACTCATCCAGCCAGCGCATGGTGTCGGCCCGTACCAGCTCGTGCTGGTCGGTGGAGAAACCGTTGGCTGCCAGGTTGCAGGCGGCCCACTCCAGGTAGCGCTTGGAGGCATCCACGGTGACCGTGCGTTTGGCGCCGGCCACGGCCGCATGCACCGTGGCCGAACCGGTATAGGCAAACAGGTTGAGAAAGCGTTTGCCAGCAGCCTGCTCGGCAATGCGCAGGCGCGTGGGCCGGTGATCAAGAAACAGGCCCGTGTCCAGGTAATCCTGCAGGTTGATCAGCAACTGAGCCTGCCCCTCGCGCACCACCCGGTAATGGCCCTGGCCATCCAGTTTCTGGTACTGCTGCTTGCCTTTCTGGCGCTCGCGGGTACGCAGGTGCACCTGCTCACGGTGTACGCCGAGCGCCGCCCGCACCGCCGTTACCGCCCAGTCCCGACGCAGGCGCGCCTTTTCCGGGTCCACCGTTTTGGGGGCCTTGAATTCCTGGACCAGCACCTGATCGCCATAGATATCCACCGCCACATTGAACTCCGGCAGATCCCGGTCGTAGAGGCGGTAGCACTGAATATCCTCACGCTCGACCCAGCGTCTCAGGTGCTTGCCATTCTTGCGCAGCCGGTTGAGCAGTGGCTGCGCCTGCGCTGGCACCTCGAAGGCACTGTCATCGGCCACCTGCACCACCCGGACCGGATTCACCGCCCGGGGGGTATACAGGCGGATAAAGTTGTTGAACGGGCCATTTTTGAGGCGCCACTGCTGCTCCAGCTGCATGCCGGAGCGATCCATGACCTCGGCATCGGCCCCCAGCAGCATGACCTGCCAGCCCGGTGCCCGCAGAGCCAGAATGCGGCCCAGGGCATAATGCAGCCATCCGGCCTGTTGTTGCTCATCAAGACGCTCGCCCCAGGGCGGGTTGGTGACCACCAGCCCCTGCTCGACAAAATCCCGCGGCCGTAACGCACCCAGTTCGCGGCGCTCGAAATGGATGGCCATACCAACGCCGGCCCGCTCGGCATTCTGCCGTGCCAGCTGCAACGCCCGGGCATCCACATCAAAGCCCTTGATGGACAGCGCCGGCACCGGTCGGGCCGCGCTGGCCGCGGCCTCGCTCATGGCGTCTTCCCAAAGCTTGCGGCGGCAACCGCGCCACTGCTGAAAGCCGTAATGCTGACGACGGGCACCGGCAGCATGACCGGCGGCCATCAGCGCCGCTTCAATCACCAGGGTGCCACTACCACAGAACGGATCGAGCAAGGCCTGGGGGCCCCCTTCACGGGCCCAGCCGGCCGCCCAAAGCATGGCGCTGGCCAGGGTTTCGCGCAGCGGCGCACGGCCACCGGCCAATCGGTAACCGCGCCGATGCAACGGGTCTCCGGCCAGATCCAGCCACAGGTAAGCCTGCTGTTCATCCAGACGGGCACGCACACAAAGGCTGCCACGGGCCTCGCGGGAAACCGTCAGCTGCGGCGGTAATGCCTGGCAGAAACGCTTGGCACTGATGCGATTGTCTCCCCGCACGCCGGCACCATGCTCCACTTGCACATGCACCGCCGCACCATCGGCCACCAGGGCTGGCCACTCCTGGCTGCGGGCCAACCGCTCCGGCGCCTCACGGGGGTCCACATCCAGCGTCGCCAGCGGCATCAGCAGGCGCTCGGCCAGCCGTGACCAGAGGCAAACGCGCAGGGCATCGGCCACTCCCGCGTCGATCTGGACATGGGCACGCCCTTCTTCTGTTACCGTCATGCCCAGTGACTTCAGTTCATCGGACAGTAACGGCGCCAGACCCGGCATGCAGGTGGCAACAAATTCCATGATTGGGTCCTCGTAAGTGACTGTTTCTCTTTACGCAGAAAAAAAGAATTTCATGACTTTCAAGGCGTTACGGAAACAGTCATCTAGCTGTCCTTTATACGTCATATGCTTAACAGGCCTCCACCATATTGCTACATGGTATTCGACACCACTTTCAGCCTTATCCCATACTGAACTTGTTGGCTGCCGCGGCCCCTTTTCGAAGTGCCGCGCCTGTCTTCTCAGCCTCACCCATTTTACTGTCAATAGCGAAGGGGAAAGCGTCTATGAAGCGACAAAAAAGAAACCGGGACGACCGCGCTTATAACAGAGGATATATGGCCGGAATCAATGGCAAATCCCGCGAGGATTGCCCCTTCGGCACGCTGCAGGGTCGTACCCACTGGATGGGCGGTTGGCGGGAAGGTCGCACCGACCAGGCCCAGGGCTTTCTGGGCATTGCCGGCATTCAGAATCTGAAAGACATCGGCTGATTCAAGCCACCTTCTCTTTACCCGCGCCGACGCGCACTTGCGCCGACCTACAGGGCCCTACCCGGGCCCTTCTTAATGTCTGGCTCGCGACAAGCCTGCTGGTTAAAACGTATCCGGCCAGCTGCGGGCGATATCGCCAATCAGCGCCGGCCCTTCATAAATCAGCCCACTGTAGATCTGCACCAGGCTGGCCCCCAAGCGCTTCTTTTCCAGCGCATCGTCTGCGCTGGTAATGCCACCTACGCCGATAATCGGAATCCGCCCGTGCAGTGCCTGACTCATGGTTTTCAGCGCCTGATCGGCGATTGGCTTGAGCGGCGCCCCACTGAGCCCACCCTGTTCATCCCCGTGACGCAGGCCCTGTACCCCCTGCCGGGACAGCGTGGTATTGCCCACACAGACGCCATCAATGCCGTGCTGGACGAAGGCTTCGGCCATGCCGGCCAGTTCTTCGGCGCTGTTATCCGGTGCAATCTTGATCACCAGGGGGACGCGACGACGATGTTGCTGATCCAGGCGAGTCTGGGCCTCGCGCAGGGTGCCCAGCAGTTCGTGCAAGGCGTCACCGTGTTGCAGGGTACGCAGGCCCGGGGTATTCGGGGACGATACATTCACCACCAGATAATCCGCATAGGCATGGACCTTCTGCTGACAGATCAGATAGTCCTGCACCGCATCTTCCACCGGCGTGTCCTTGTTCTTGCCGATATTAATGCCCAGTACGCCTTCATAGCGGCTACGCTTGACCGCTTCCACCAGGTAGTCGACCCCCTGGTTATTGAATCCCATGCGATTGATCAGCGCGCTGGCCTTGGGCAACCGGAACAGTCGCGGGCGCGGATTGCCAGGCTGGGCCCGGGGCGTCACCGTGCCCACCTCGATAAACCCGAAGCCCAGGTCGGAGAGACCATCAATACAGTCGGCATTCTTGTCCAGCCCGGCTGCCAACCCCACCGGATTGGCAAACTCGATACCCATCACTTCCACCGGCTTGTCAGGCACCGACCCCGGCCAGCATTTACCCAGGCGCTTGCGCAGGGCCGCCAGGGTCAGTTCATGGGCATGCTCTTCGGACAGGGAGAACAGCAATGGTCGGGCAAGGGAATACAGCATGGGCAGGCCTGATAAGGGATCGACCGCGGCATTATAGCCAAGGCAAGCAGCCACTTCGATGCTTTGTGTCGGACAGGGAATCGCCCTGCCGGGCGGCTTGGGGCCTAAAAAGGTTATTCGCGGATTAGAGGCATATCAGCCTGGTCCAACGTCTGAGGTCTGAGGTCTGAGGTCTGAGGTCTGAGGTCTGAGGTCTGAGGTCTGAGGTCTGAGGTCTGAGGTCTGAGGTCTGAGGTCTGAGGTCTGAGGTCTGAGGTCTGAGGTCTGAGGTCTGAGGTCTGAGGTCTGAGGTCTGAGGTCTGAGGTCTGAGGTCTGAGGTCTGAGGTCTGAGGTCTGAGGTCTGAGGTCTGAGGTCTGAGGTCTGAGGTCTGAGGTCTGAGGTCTGAGGTCTGAGGTCTGAGGTCTGAGGTCTGAGGTCTGAGGTCTGAGGTCTGAGGTCTGAGGTCTGAGGTCTGAGGTCTGAGGTCTGAGGTCAGACGTCGGACGCAATAGGCTGCAGGCGAAGGGCATAGGCGTGCGCATGCAAGAGGCGCCTCGGAATTGCAATGCCGCGCCAACTGTCGAGGTTGAGATTGGCGTCCGACCTCTGACGTCCGACCTTGTGCGTTTTCACGCACCCCCGCGAAGAACCATAAAAAAGCCCGGCACAGGCCGGGCTAAAAAATAACCAACGGAATCAGCGCGCCAGTCAATCGCGCTGTCGGGCCCGTGCCGCATCCGGCTTGAGCAGGAAGCGGCCCAGCGCCGGCAACAGCCAGAGAGCTCCGATCATGTTCCACAGGAACATGAAGGTCAGCAGGATGCCCATGTCCGCCTGGAACTTGATGGAACTGAACACCCAGAAAACCACGCCCACGGCCAGGGTAATGCCGGTGAAGGCCACCGCCTTGCCGGTGGTCTTGAGGGTTTCCTTGTAGGCCTGCTCCAGATCCATGCCCTGCTTGAGGAACTCGGACAGCTTGCTATAGATATAGATGCCATAATCCACACCGATACCCACGCCCAATGCGATCACCGGCAAGGTGGCTACCTTCACGCCGATACCCAGCTGCGCCATCAGCGCCTGACAGAGAATCGAGGTCAGCCCCAGGGGCACGATGATACAGATCACCGCCCGCAGGGATCGGAAGGCCAGCAGAATCAGCACCGACACCACCGCATAAACCAATGCCAGCATGGGGTACTGGTTGGCCGCGATGGTCTGGTTGGTAGCCGCTTCCACCCCGGCATTGCCGGAAGCCAGCTTGAACACCACCTGATCCGGATTGTTGTGAGCCTTGGCAAACTTGGCCACCGCCGCGGTTACCCGGTCCAGTGTTTCCGCCTTGTGGTCATCCAGGAAGACGTAAACCGGTGTCAGCGAGCAGTTCAGGTTGTAGAGCGAATCGGGCATGAAGCTCATGGCGTTGTTGAGCGCATACTGGTCACGGGAAACCGTGGCCCACTTGAGCGAGCCCTCGTTCATGTTGGTGGCAATCTGTTTGGTGGCCGAGGCAATGGTCACCACATCCTGCACACCCTCCACATTACGCATTTGCCAGGCCAGGTCATCAATAGTTTCCATGGCCTCGTAGGCATTACAGGATTCCACCGGCGTCTTGGCCATCACCACCAGTACGTCCGCACTCACCGAGTAGTTAGACACCAGGAAGTTCACGTCATGGTTGTACTGATAACGGTGCTTGGGCTGGAAGCCACGGGGGCATTCCTGGTCGGCACAGGGGTCCGGCCACAGTTCCGGTGCGCCCTTGTCCAGGTCACCGATTTTCAGATCCTGGCTGTAGTAGATACCCACGCCATAACCGGCCAGCGCGATAACGATGGAAACAATCGCCAGCGGCGTCTTGGTAAAGCGGGCAAACAGGGTCGCCAGCGGGTGGTCCTTCTTGTCACCGGCCTGGATCTTGCGCACCGCGGCGCCACTGACGCCCAGGTAGGACAACACCATCGGCACCACCACCAGGTTACTGATGATGATCACCGCCACACCGATACTGGCGGCCATGGCCAGCTCGCGAATCACGCCAATATCAATGATGTAGAGCGTGAGAAAACCGATGGCATCCGACAGCAGTGCCACCATGCCCGGGACACACAGGGCCTCCAGGGTGGAACGGGCGGCGGTGCGGGAATCCATGCCGCCGGCGGCAAAGTTGGCCAGGGTATTGACCACCTGCACACCGTGGGACACGGCAATGGCAAACACCAAAAAAGGCACCAGCATGGAGTACGGGTCAATGGTGAAACCCAGATAGCTGACGATCCCCAGCTGCCAGATCACGGCGATAAAGGAACAACCGGTCACCGTCAGGGCACTGCGAATGCAGCGGGTATCTACCAGCAGCAGTACCGCAATCAGAGCCAGGGTGAAGAAGAAGAACATGGCCACTTCCTGGGCCGCCGACATCACATCACCGGCCTTCTTGGCCAGGCCGACGATGTGAATGCTGACATTGGGATACTTCTTCTGATAATCACTGCGCAGCAGTTCCAGCTTGGCGGACAAGGCAGGAATATCCACACCATCCTTGCCCAGGGCATCCAGCAACTGGGCGTGGACCACGCTGGAGCGGAAGTTATCCGCCACCAGGCGCCCTACCTGCCCGGAGCGCAGCACATTGGTGCGCAGCTGTTCCAGCTTCTGCTCGGAGCCGTCATAGCCCAGCGGAATCACTTCACCGCCCTGAAAGCCCTGCTCGGTCACCTCGTTCCAGCGCACATTGCTGGTCCACAGGGAGCTGATCTTGCTGGGATCCACCCCTTCCATGGCGAACACATCGTCGGTGACATCTTTCAATGCCTGCATGTAATCGGCATTGAAAATGTCATCGTGCTGGGTTTCCTCGACGATCACACGGATGTCGTTACCCAGGTTAAGGTCGCTCTGATGCTCCAGGAAATTCTGGATATAGGGATGATCCAGCGGGATCATCTTGCGAATATCGGTATTGAGCTGAATCTTGCTGGCCTGAAGGCCCAGCACCACCGTGGCGACAATGAAGGCCAGCAGGATCAGCGGGCGAACCGCGAAGAGGCCGCCGGCAATACCTTTGGAAATACGTCCTGACATGCTGAGCCCCCTTATTTGACGTCTTCAACCACACGTACTCCCCCCTGGCCGGCGATCAACACGCCACCCTGGGATCTGGGAAGTACAGCGGAAATGGATTCGCGGCCCGGCAGGAACCGCAGGGACAGTGACTGGCCACCGTCATGACTGGTAAGAATGCCACCGGCATTGGTTACCAGCACCACGGTGCCATCTTTCAGGACAGTGCCAGCATTAATACCCCGGCTCAGGCCGGTGTCGATGTGGGTCCAGCTATTGCCGCGATTGCCGGTCAGCCAGACATTGCCCTGCAGGCCATAAACCAGGGCCTGGTAATCAGACAACAGCGTGGCGCCAAACAGGGTGCCCTGATAAGGGCTATCAAGCTTCTTCCAGGTCTTGCCACGATCACGGGACCGGAAAATCACGCCTTTCTCGCCGGTCACATAACGCTCATCAAGGCCCGCTTTGCCGTTGTAGCTGTACAGATGCCAGCCATCAACGTTATCCAGACGCTTCAGGTCCTTTTTCCAGTTCTGGCCACCATCCTGGGTTTCCAGAAAATAACCATACCCGCCCACGGCCACGGCACGGTCACGGCCTTCGCAGTAGACATCCAGCAGCGGGGCTCCGGAAGTATCCACCGGCGCCGGCTCATCGTAGCTGTCGTCACCGTAGGGGTCGCCATAGATGTCACCCATGTCACCGCTGTCATCGTAGGCGGTGTCGTCCTGCTGGTCGCCTTCGCCGCCGAGCGGGTCACTGTATTCCAGCGTCCAGGTTTCACCACCATCATCGGTGCCCAGCACCACGGCATCATGGCCCACCGCCCAGCCATGACGGGGATCGGCAAAGCAAACGGCGGTGAGCAACACCTGGGTGGGCGTAGCAGCCACTTTCCAGTGGCTGCCCTGGTCATCGGAATAAATAATCTTGCCGCGATCGCCAACGGCCACGGCACGCTCACCGGCATAGGCCAGACCCAGATAGGTATTGGCACGAACCAGTGGCGCGTTGTTATCCAGAAATTCTGACGCCTGCACGGAACCGGCAAGCGTGGCCATCACGGCCATCGTTATTAGTTTTTTCATATCCCATCTCTTCCCGAGGCAAGCACAAAACGACCGGTGCGCCTGGCAGGATGCCCGGGCGCCCGGTCGTATTATCAACGCCGACAGGTGCTTGCTGCCGGCGTAGTGGTTCAGATCCTGTTAGCCGCGACCGCGACGGCGCAGGGCCGCCGGATGGAAGTAACGCTCATCCGGTACCGGCTGGCTGAAGTCCAGGATGGAGGGTTCCTCGTTATCCAGCAGTTGCACGTGGTAACGCTTGGCACGCAGGTCGTGGAAGGTATCCAGCGCGCTCCACTGGGTGGGAACCTCGTAGTAGTTCTTGATGTAGGCCAGGCTGACACGCCACAGTTCGCCACGACGGTCATACTGATCCACGGCGGCAATTTGCCAGGAATCCGCATCGATGTAGAAACGACGCTTGGTGTAGATGTGGCGCTCACCCTCTTTCAGGTTGGCTTCCACCACCCACACGCGGTGCAGTTCCCAGCGGGCGTATTCCGGGTTCACATGACCTTGCTGCAGCAGCTGTTCATAGCTGATGTCGGCGCTATCGATCTTGTAGTTGTTGTAGGGGATAAACATTTCCACCGGCTTTTCGTGCACCAGGGACCAGTTGTACTTGTCCGGTGAACCGTTATACATGTCGGTGTCGTCGGCGGTGCGCAGGCCATCGGCCGCGGCAATCGGGGTGTCGTAGGCCAGGTTCGGGGCACGACGGACCCGACGTTGACCCGCATTGTAACCCCAGGCCTGACGCGGCATTTTCTTCTGGTCCAGGGTTTCGTGCACCAGCACGGCACCACCGGCCAGACGCGCCGGCGCCTTGGTGAAGGACAGGTAGTAGAAGATGACGTTGTCCAGGGTGTTGAAGGAGTATTTCGGGTCGTAGTAACGGAAATACACTTCCTGCTGGGAGGTCACCAGTGAGTAGGCACCGTTGCGCTGTACCGCTACCTCGGACGCACGACGTACCACGTAAATACCGCGCCAGCGCAGGATGTGGTTCCAGATCGCTTCACGGGCCTTCTCACTGTTGCTGCCATACAGCTCCGGGAAGGGAATACCGCCGAAGACGTTCTTCACGCCGGTGTCTTCCAGCACTGCGGAGGTGGCGTTGCTCTTGGTGTTGTCGTACACCCATTGCGGTGCCGACGTGGAACGGTGACTCGGATAGACATTCAACTTGAAGGTATCAGGGTAGGTTTTCAGCATCGCCTGTACGCCATCGGGAACCTTGTCGGCGTACTTGCCCAGATTCTGGGCGGTGATGGTAAACGCGATCTTGTCGCTGGCATACGGGTCCGGGTGATGCTGGCCCGGGTGTGTGTAGGTCTTGGGAATGTCCTTGCGCTGGATACCGCCGGTCCAGTCGGGAATACCCAGACCGGTGGAGGTGGCCTTGCCGTTGCCTTTCACCTGGGCACCAAACGGCGTCAGGGTCTTGCCCAGCTGAGCGGCCTGCTGGGCAGACACACCGGCCTGGACCCCGCTGGCCATAGACAGAGACAGTGCCAAGGCACCGCCCATCACTGCAATCTTTTTAAACATGGTTGCTCTCCGGAAAACCGGGCCGGCTCGCACCGGCCCGCAATTGTTCATTATCAGAAAGAATATTTGACGGAAACCGTGGCGTTATTACGGTCAGCCAGCTTGTTGGAATAATTCGCGCCCCAGAAGGTGGTAGCGGAAAGATCCAGCTCAAGATTGTTCAGGTAAACAAAATTGACGCCCAGCGTGGCTGCCTTTCGATCTTCCATGAAGTTGCCGCCGATCGGTGAATTACCGTCCACGTCATGGGCGAAGCGAATGCTCGGGCTCATGGCGATGCCGCGGTAGATATTGTTGTAATCGGCTTTAATGACAGCGCGATAACCCCAGGAGGTCTTGTCCAGATCGTAATGATCCGGGCCGCCGCCCAGAGTGTTGGCCTCGCTATCAAGAATGGCTGCGGTGGAGTTGTAGTTCAGCTCCGGGTTTTCCAGGCCATCCACACGTTCGACACCCAGTTCCAGCAAGGCAATCAGGTTATCGGTGCCCAGCGTCGGGCCGAAGTTGAAGATACTCACCAGGGAGCCGTTGTAGCTCTCTACCTCGTCGTAGAAGTAGTACATCTGGCCTTCCTGCACCGTGGTACTACCGTCGAGACAGCTCCCGCCGACTTCAGCGCGAACACAATGCGAAGTCAGATCATCTATCTGGACATCCTGCCCCTGCAAAGCAGAGATACCTGCTGCACCGGCCAGTTTGGCGATCAGATTATCACCGACTTCGTTGATGATGGCGCGTTTGGGCCGGTAGGCCACTTCACCGGCCAGGGACATGGTGCCAATATTGGTATTGAAACTGGCACCAAACATGTCCTGATCTTCGAGATAGACCATTTGATACTGAGAGGTATCAATAGTCTCCGCCATTGCCGCAGCACCACCACCTTTATTCAATTTTGTAATGCGAGACCCGACAATAGGGGTACGCGCATGCGTCCGGGTGTAATACAGGGCAAACTCAGTGCCGTTCAGCCCTTCGGCAAAATAACGATAGGCCAGACCAAACTGCCCATTGTCCTTAGCCTCGTCATCCCGCATGCGGTCCACAGTTACCTGAGTTGCCTCATACTGGTAATCGGAGAACTGTGAGGTATAGCCCGCAAAGGCCGTTTCCAGTCCAGGAAGACCTGCAGTGTAAGCTACAGCTCGGCCATCCACGATCACGTGATCCGCCCCTTCACCGGGGAACGCATCATGGGTGGAGAAGTAGCTGCCCACCGGCGCGTCTTCCGAGTTCTTCCACTCGAACTGGTAGAAGCCTTCCAGAGTCGCGTTGTAGGTCAGGCCGTAGGAAAAGTAGAAGCTGTCCAGCGGCAGCAGCGCTTCCTTGATCTCGGAACCGGGCAGCCGCAGGGCATTCAGATCGAAGTAGTTGGCGGTATTGACCCCACCCTGCATGAACAGGGCCTCGCCCCAATTGATCACTTGCTGACCCAGTCGCAGGTTCAGCGGACGATCAAACATGTCGAAGTTACCCCAGACATAAGCGTCCAGCATGCGAGCACGCTTGCCGGCATAACGCTTGGTGTCATCGGTGAAATCGTCACCCGTGCCGTTGTTGGCGTAATCGGAGTAGGTAGCGTAGCGTGTGTACATGTTGCTACCGGGAATATACGGGCCGGAAGCAAACAGATCACCGCCGTCATGGTTGCCACCCATGATCACCGCGTCGTAAAAGGCGGTACCGCGCAGGAATACGCCGTACTTGTTCTGCCAGCTAAGATCCAGTTCCGGGGTAATCTTGTAGACCAGGGACGCCAGGCCGGTGTCGAAATTGTTGTCGGCATCGTTCTTGTTGATCTGCGAGCCATACCCTTGCTTCGTCATGTCGACCACATCACCGGTCGCCGCCAGCATCGGGTCCTGACTCTCGGTACGGAATAGAGCGCCCACCGACAGGGTGGTATCCAACCGCCCGGAAATATCCGGGTTGTCGAATTGCAGTTGTAGTGCAGAGGCGGGTACAGACAGGCCACTGAGGGCGGCAGCACTGGCGACAGCCAGCGCCAGCCTGGTTTTACGCAGGTGGTTATTATTCATTAGCTACTCCGAGTTACCTTGCGCAAGGCTTATTGTTATCAAGTGTGGCGGTTGGCTCCCCGGCCGGCCAGAGTCCCATCAATCTTTCTGACACAGACCGCCACCCACTCTAGTATTTAATTCTTACACAGAACCGGTCAAAAAAAAGCCCCATCCTTCATCCAAAAGTGACCTTCCGGTCACCTTTTTACATTCCCGGGGCCTCGCAGACCACCGGCAAACCGCTATGAACGGTCTGTGAGAATGCGGGACAGTACTTCTGACAGGTTTGCCGAGGCCTTCTGCTGCACGCCCTGCAGCCCCTTTTCCAGCATGGCCTGGCGCTGCGGCTCGAGACGACGCAGACGGGCGGCACCATTGGCCAGCCGCGCGGCCACCTGCGGATTGATGGCATCCAGGCGTGCCAGCGCCTCACAGAAGAAGCGGTAGCCCTGCCCGTCGGCGGCATGAAAGGCCACCGGGTTGGCATTGACCAGGGTTCCCACCAGCGCCCGCACCCGATTGGGCAGGGTCCACTCGAAGGCCGGGTGGTCCAGCAAGGCGCTGGCCACCGACACCGTGTCTTCCCCCGGACAGGTCGCCTGTACGGCAAACCACTGGTCCATAACCAGCGCTTCGCCCTGCCAGCGCGCGGCAAAATCTGCCAGCGCCTGGTCGGCACCGGGCAGCCCGTGGTGCACCAGCAGGCGCAGGGCACCCAGCTCCTCGGTCATGCAAAGGGGATGACCGAACAACTCGCCGACGGTCTCGGTGACGCCGGCGCTCCCGGCAGCAGCCAGATACCCCAGCGCCAGCAGACGCATCTGACGGCCACCAATGGCGTCGCCCTCCATGCTGAAATCCTGCCGCTGCCAGGCCTGTTGCTGGGCCTGCCACTGTTCCTCCAGTACTTGCCCCAGAGCGCCAGTCAGCGCACGGCGAGCCTGATGCACGGCGCGCGGATCAAGGGGCGAATGCCGGTCCCCCAGCGCCACCTCGGTGGGCAGCGTCAGTAACAGCGCCGCCTGGGCCGGATCTTCCTTGGCTCGCTCGATCACTCGCTCCAGTACCGGCTTGAGGGCAAGCGCTTCCGATTGCGCCTGACCGGGGTCGCCAACCAGACGATCCAGGGCCGAGAAATACAACCGCTGGGCAGCATTCCAGCGACAATAACCATCACTGTCATGGGCCAGCAGCGTGGCCAGCTGCGCCTCGGTATAGGGATAGTCCAGCACCACCGGTGCGGAAAAACCGCGCAGTAGCGACGGCGTCACCGCCTCCGGCACGGCAAAACGGAAGCTCTGCTCCGACTGGTCCACAATCACTACGGTTTCGCGGTTGCCCTGCTCGTCCATGGCCACGGCCTGACCGTTACTATCCAGCAATGCCAGTTTCACCGGGATCACCAGCGGGGCCTTGTCCGGCTGACCCGGTGTGGCCGGGGTATGCTGACGAACATGCAGGGTGTACTGACCTTCATGATATTCATCAGTGACCGTCAGCACCGGCGTGCCGGCCTGGCTGTACCAGCGCTTGAACTGGGAAAGGTCCAGGCCGGACTCGGCTTCCATGCAGGCAACAAAATCATCACAAGTCACCGCCTGGCCATCGAACTGCTCGAAATAGCGGTCACTGGCTCGCCGGAAGGCCTCGGGGCCCAGCAGGTTATACTGCATGCGCACGATTTCCGCGCCCTTCTCGTAGATGGTCAGGGTGTAGAAATTATCGATTTTCTGATATTCCGCCGGGCGCACCGGATGGGCCATGGGCCCCTGGTCTTCGGGGAACTGGTGGTTGACCAGAAAATCCACGTCCTCGACCCGCTTGACCGCGGCGGAGTTCATATCCGCGGAAAAGCTCTGGTCACGGAACACGGTAAAGCCTTCCTTGAGGCTGAGCTGAAACCAGTCGCGGCAAGTGACGCGGTTACCGGACCAGTTATGGAAGTACTCGTGGGCGACCACCGACTCCACCCGCTGGAAGCCGGCGTCGGTGGTGGTATCCGGGTGCGCCAGCACGCAGGCGGTATTAAAGATATTGAGCCCCTTGTTCTCCATGGCGCCCATGTTGAAGTGGCTCACCGCCACAATCATGTAGATATCCAGATCGTACTCGCGGCCATAGGTCTGCTCGTCCCAGCGCATGGCATTTTTCAGCGATTGCATGGCGTGGTCGAGCTTGTCCAGGTCACGGTGTTCGGCGTAAAGGCGCAGCGCCACCGGACGCCCGGAAGCGGTGTTAAAACTGTCCTCCAGGCAGGCCAGGTCGCCGGCCACCAGGGCAAACAGATAACAGGGCTTGGGGAAAGGGTCATCCCAGGTCACCCAGTGACGTGTGCCCTCCTCGCCCCAGTCCACCGGATTGCCGTTGGACAACAGCAACGGGTAGGTCGCCTTGTCCGCGTGCACCGTGGTGGTAAACCGGGCCAGCACATCCGGGCGATCCGGGAAAAAGGTAATACGGCGAAAACCCTCCGCTTCACACTGGGTGCAGACCATGCCGTTGGACTGGTAAAGCCCTTCCAGCGCGGTGTTCTTCTCCGGCTCGATGGTCACCACCGAGGTCAACACACACTGGGCCGGCAGATCGCGCACTGTCAGAAGATGGCCATCATAGTGGTAGCTGTCCTGCGTCAGTGTTTCGCCATCCAGGTTCAGCGATTCAATCACCAGCGCTTCACCATTGAGTACCAGTTCGCCGGCCGGCTGGTCAGAATCCGGGTTATGTTGCAGCTGCAGCTCACTGGTGACCCGGGTCTGGCCCGGATGAATATCCACATCCAGTGTCACTTGCTCAACCCGGTAAACCGGCGGCTGGTAATCCGCCAGGCGAGTGGTGGTGATCGCTGTATTTGCACCTTCCATAACCCTACTCCAGACAATCCAGGTTGTGCCGCCCTTCACCGGACGGCCATGTCGCTATCCCAAAACAACAACACCCCGACAGAGCGGGGTGTTGTTGATAATGCCATTTGTGGTGCTGAAGTTCAGCTCACTATGGCGCGGGCACCTGGATAAACGATGCCGCCGTATTGCTGCCACCCGGCGCCGAGCCAACCGCCAAAGAACTGGCTGGTGACAGCACGAAAGTGACCGCTTCCGTTTGCAACTCGGCCGTCGCCAGCTTATCACTGGCTTTACTGTCACCCTCTTCATCCGGGTAAGTCGTCAATAGAGAAGCATGCTGGCCGATCTTCAGATTAACCAACAATCTTGGTCCCGGATCAGATGCAGTCAAATCATACCCACCTGCGCCGACCTGAGTTGTGTCCAGCAACTTCGCCAAGGCAGTCACACCAGCCAACGGTGCACCCTCTGCCACGGGGGGAACGACCTGATCAGGCAGCGGCGTATCGCTTTCACCCAGGCCGGAGGTATCGGTATCACCACCACCGACAATCTGCTGCACCAGCACCGGCATCCCCAACCCGGCACCGGACAGGGTGTCACCGACCAGGGTCTGGGCGAAGTTCAACGGATCCCCGGAGGCCACGGTGCTCTGGGCCACATAGAGGAACTTCTCGTAATCCGAGGTATGCGGCTTCACACCACTGACGGCCAGGCCAGCCTGGATGCGCGGTGCGAAGGTCGGCGAATTGTTGAGAATCTGCGTCACCTGAGAGCCACCAGAGGAAACCAGCAACCCTTTGAGGGGATTCAGGTTGGAAACAAAGGAAGCCCCCGTCGCTGAATTAATTTGCTGTAGAGAAGCGATCGCCTGCTGGTTGGCAGAGGCGAATACGGTGCCGACAATACCACCCAGCGATACACCAATGACCTTCACATTGTCCAGATCAAGGGTGCCATTGCCGTCGATATTCAAATCACTAATCGCCCCCAGGCTGGCATTCAGGTTCATCAGGTCCATGACACTCTCGCGCAGGTTATCGCGGGTGTTGGGCAGGTTGGCCAGGTTGATGAACCAACTGCCGGAACCATCAAAGTCATCGGAAGGGTTAGCAAAATTCATCGGGGCAGGATTGCCAGCGGCATCCTGAACTATCTCGAAATGACGTTCATGGGGAGCATTGTCAGGGTAGATTTCACTATAGCTTTTCCCGTTTACGGGATTAACGCCGTGCTCCACGTTCAGCACATTGACAAAATCACTGTTGGCCGGCACCCCATGCATGGGCAGATCAATGGCTACGGTTGCCACACACTTGGTCGCCAGAGAGTGGGCCAGGGCAATCACCGAGGTACGGTCACTGGTAATGCCATGAACATAGATCACTACCGGGTAACCGGTGTTATCCCGCACATTGGCACAGGAGGCACCACCGAGTTCGCTGGGCGTCTGTGTCGCATCCGGCAGGGTGACCTGCAGGGGCACATCCTCGATACCGGTCTTGGCAGCAAACGGATAGCGGTAGGTCACATTGTAGGAACCATCCACATCCTGAGGCGGAACGCCCGCACCCAGCTGGCTGCCCAGCACCTGGTCCGCATTCCAGCTTTTCTGCAGGAAGCTGTAATCGGAGGCCGCTGCCGGCGCGCTAAGGTAATAAGGCAGCTTGATATAGCCGGTGTACAGCTTGCCACCGCCACTTAGCTGTCCCTGGGTCAGTGTGCCGAAATCCACACCGCTCATGGCACTGACGCCAAGATCGCGCGCCTTGGGGGTGCTCAGCAACCCGCCCATTTCCAGATTACCGGCATTGGTCACCGCATTGGCAGGCGGTACACCCGCGTCAACCTGCGCTTTCACCACCGCCGCCCTCGGCGCACCCATGGCCACCAGCGGGGCAACCGGATCCGTGGTGGTAAAGGTGTAGGAAATCACCACGGAATCCTTGGCCGCCTGATCCGCAGGATTGCCCTTCATTACCGCCGCCGCCAGCGCTTCCCAGCCATGCACGGCCTTCTGTACCGACTGCAAACTGTCAATCAGGCTGCTGTCGTCCGGCCCGCCCAGCAAATCATACTGGTACGAGGCTTCCATCGGGTCACCTTGCTCATCGCGCAGGCCATTGGTGATGAATACCAGGTACTTGGTCTTGGCCAGCAAAGGCTGCTCGGGGATAACACGCAACACATTGTTGGTGCCGCCATCCAGTGATTCGACCGACGCGCTGTAGGCAGGCTGGTGACTGGCATCCGAGTCAGGCGCGAAGTTAGCGGTAATCGGCAAGGCATCATCGTCTGAGGTCGCCAATGGCACCAGATAGACATTAGGGGTACAGGAGCCATCCGAAGGCACGCAAACGGAAGCCGGATCAATAGCATCGCCTTCGAAGGCGATATCGAAATAGGCCGAAGTGGAAAAACCATCCAGCTTGTTCAGCGCTGCGGTGACCGGGTTGGTGGCCACGCCCACATCTGCGGTGCCATCGGTACTACCCGCAAAAACCAGATCCGTATTCAATGGCAACTGACTTGCTGCCGGGTTGAAAACCGGATGAGTCCCGACCCGGGTGGACCCGATGCTCTGATCAGGTACCGATGAATCACTACCGCCGCCGCAGGCGGCCAATGCCATGGCAACCGCCAGTGGCAGGACTTTCTTGTAATTTCCCATGGGTTTCTCCCGAAACCAGTGCTTATTTTTTTATATAAAGACCCAGGTTTCTGTCTGCATGCGCAAGCAGGGCAGCCAAACCTGACTAGGAAGAATACATGATCAGGCTCGGCAGCACCAAAGTATTAAGCCATGCCAGAGTGTATTTTTTACACGAGAAAAGAGAAATAAACGACGACCAGCGAGTCACGGGGCAGACGGCCGGTAGCGAGTCGCCGAATGCCCCTGCCCTGACGCTACTGAAGGGTATCCGGCCCCTTGATGGTAACCGGTTGCTCCCGGTCGGCATCCTCCTGACTCTTGCAGGCCTGCTCCATGTAACCGGTGCGTTGCTCCTCGGGCAGATTACGACTTTCCCAAGCAATCACCGCCTGCAGGCACAGCGCTTTCTGCTCCGGTGACAGGGTGCGCCCGTCCGGCCAGCGCCCCAGCTCGATGGCACGCCGCATATTCTGGTAGACCTCCGGCGTCATGCTGGCGATCAGATCATCAAAACTCTGGTAGTTCATAACACTAACTCATTAACAGGTCACAACAGGCAGCACGGGAAGCCACTGCCAGGACTGTGGAAGCTTGCCTGCAAAAGACCTTGCCCCTTCGCGTGCAAGCACGCTCCTACAGAATCCATACCCATACTGTGGGAGCTTGCTTGCAAGCGAAGGGAGCTCGGGTTCGCGTGCAAGCACGCTCCCACATAAAACCGCCCCTCAATTACCATCGCCGGGACGGGTACTCCAGCCCAGCTTGGACCGGCAGGCCTGATAGAAATCATGGCCTGGCGGGTGAATCAAATGCAGCCGGTGGGGGCGCTTGCGAATGGCGATCACGTCATCCACCTGCAGGCGAATCCCCTCGGTGCCGTCACAGCTGACCAACGGGCGCACCTTCTCGGTGGTGATGTGAATCTTGATCTCGCTGTCACCGGCCACCACCAGGGGGCGGCTGGTCAGGGTATGAGGATTGAGCGGCACCATTACCATGGCATCCAGCTTGGGGTGCATGATGGGGCCGCCACCGGACAGGGCATAGGCCGTTGAGCCGGTGGGCGTGGAAATAATCAGACCGTCGGAGCGCTGGCCATAGACAAAATGCCCATCAATCATCAGCTCGAAATCAATCATGTGGACACTGTCACCGGACAACAGCACCACATCATTCAGGGCGCACCCCTCGCCCACCACGGATTTACCCCGGCGCACTTCCATATCCAGCAGAAAACGTTTTTCAGTGGTGTACTCGCCATCCAGCACCTGCCCGACCCGGCTTTCGATTTCCGAGGGCAGAATGTCGGTGAGAAAACCCAGGTGGCCACGGTTAACACCCAGCACCGGCACATCATAACGGGACAGGGTGCGTGCGGCGCCCAGCAGGCTGCCATCGCCACCGACCACGATAATCAAATCGCAGGATTCGCCCATCTGGGCGGCGGAGGCGGCCTGCAGCCCCATTTCGGAGAGACTGTCGGCGATCTTGCGGTCAAGAATCACGGTACAGTCGCGGCCATGCAGAAAGTGGATCAGCTGGCGCATGGAATACAACGCCTGCTCGCTCTCGGAACGGGCAACCAGGCCGATATTGCGCCACTTGTTACTAAAGGAAGTCTCTTGCGACACGGTCATCCTGGGCAGCCGCAGCTGCATCCGGTGGAGGAGCCTGCCGCAGGCGGCAGTCTCCTAGGTCAGGTATTCGTTCAGGGTAGCAGCATTGCTGTTAAGGCCGCCATCCAGCACGATCACATCCAAACCCGCGTTTTTTAACAGAAACGCCGCCGTGGCGCTACGTCGACCGGTGTCGCAGTAGGCAATATAGGTCTTGCCCGGGTCCAGCAACCGGGACTTGAGGCGAAGCACATTGAGGGGCATGTTGGTGGCGCCCACCAGATGCTGTTGGTCAAACTCGTCACTGGTACGCACATCCAGCCACCAGGCGCCTTTCTCGGCCACACCCAGCACTTCGTCTGCGGGTAACGTGTTGATGATGGGTTCGCGCAACAGGGCATCGAAGTCCTTGCGATCCAGACGCATCAACACCCCATCGGTGGCCATGGTCACGGTGGCATTACGCGGCTTGCCCGACAGCAGCGCCTCTTCACCAAACCACTGGCCTTCTTCGAGCATGGCCACGGGCGTCGCTTCCGGCGCATCACCAATGCTGATGGCTACCTCGCAGACCCCTTCCTTGAGAATGTAGCAGCAATCCGCCTCTTCCCCCTGGCGGATAATCACATCCCCCTCTTTGTGGCGCTGGGCGCGCAGACGTCGAAAGATTTCCAGGATGTTGGTAGGCGGCACCCGGTGGAACAACTTGGACTTGAGCAGCCGGATCATCCACTCGCGGTCATTCTGATAGGCCGCATTGGCATTGATATCGAGAATCACGTAACCGGCGGACTGATCCCAGGAAAGGATGGTATCCAGGCGGAAGCTGTCAAAACGGACCACGCTGACCTCCCCCACGGCCCTGGCGGTACTGCGACGCGGCTGCACATGCTCCAGCGGGTGCCAGGATGCGGTGTCCCCGGCACTGACCACCTGCACCTCACCGCTCTCGTCGGTGAGTTCCACCTTGCCACTGAGCAGGTAGATGGTGGTGTTGTCCTCGTCACCCATGGAGAACAGGACATCGCCGGCCTGAAAGCGGCAGACCTCCTGCTGATCCAGTAACCAGTCCAGCTGATCCCCCGACAACGCATTCACCGGCACGAAGGTTTGCAGCAGATTCTTGTCAATGGATTCCTGCGCCATGCAGCGCCTCCCGTCTTCTTGTTGTTCAACCCCGATTTTCTTACCTGCCTGCAAGAACCTTACCAGCTTTGTAAGAAAATATTCTTATATGACCTTTGACCCGCTAGCGAAAACGCAGCACGTTATCGATGGCAGAATCCGAACGGCAATTCGGGCAGCGGTTGGAGTTGCAATCAGAGACACCGGGCTTGAACTGGTTGGGCACTTCCACCCGGATCACCCGCTTGCCGCAGGGGCTTTCATCGCTGCCCACCGGCACCTGGCAGACCGGATTCTCATAGTGAGCCAGCCAGGCCCGGTAATGGTCTTCGGTAACCAGACACTTTCGCGCGGCAAAGGCGATGGGGTTGTCCATGTAGTTGGCCACCTGATCCGCCGATACGGAAATATGGCCGGCACCGGGGTGGAAGGCGATAAAGCTCAGGCCCAGATCTTCCAGTTTCTCCAGCACTTTCTGGGCGCCACTGTTGGCGATCTTGCCCTGGTTGCGCTTGAGTTCGCTGATTTCCTCGCGCAGCTGGCCGATCACGTCGTCCCGGGTGAGCACCTCCATCTCGCGGCTGTGCATCTCTTCGGCCATTTTGGCGCGTTCTTCTTCCAGGCGCTGCTCCAGAGCCAGCTTGTACTGCTCGGTGAGCACTTCCAGCTCACTGCCCTGATCGGCATGTTCGCGATTTTTCTCTTCCAGGCTGCCGGTCAGGGAAATCACCTGCCCCTTGAGTGAATCGTTCTGCTCGCGCAGGGCCACATTCTGGGACTTGAGCGTCTTGAACTGGGTCAGCACCTTTTCCAGCTGGGCATTGAGGATTTCCTCTTTTTGCTGGGCGCTGTAACGCAGCTTGCCCACCTCTTCCTGGTGGCTGGTTTCCAGGGTCTGCACACGCAGGCGCAGCTCCTTGATGATGCGGGCCAGTCGCACTCGCTCGGCGTCGTCCCGGGCCGCCGCGGGGGCCGCCTCCGGCGCTACCACCGGCGCCGACATGGTCGGTACCGACGGGGCATCCAGCTCATCATCCATCTCCAGCCCCATCTTCGGGCCGCGCTCGCGGATGGTATCGCGGATGGCGATAAAGTCATTGGCGCCGGGCTTCATGCTCGGGTCCCAGAGCTGGTCCTGGTGCCAGGCCACCGGGCACTGGCTGCGGCAGGCCAGACGGATCGGCCCGGCTCCCATGTCCGGCCCCTGACCGGCATGCTCGGCCAGGTGACGCAACGGTACATTCCAGCTGGTATCCGCCATGCCGTCTTCATCAAAATCAATGGTAAACAGCACCATGGAACGGACCTTTAACTGGCCGTTCACCAGGCAGTAGGCACCCCGCATTTCCTTGTCGGCAAACTCGGGCACACCCACCATACCGTCCAGAATCGCCTCGAAATCCGCGTACAACATGCTCTTGCAGATGCCCCGATGGTCAAAAAAAAGTATCGCCTCCGAGGTCACTGAGGATGCTGCCATGATGCCTTCCTTCCCTTTACGGTTATTGTAATGTGGCGGCTTGATCCAGCAGGCTGCCTGCACACTGACCTGACGTGCCGAGTGACACAAGAGGTCAAAGCCTGCCAATTATAGTCATGCGTCGGGCCAAGAGTGTGACCCGATCAGCACTGAAAAAAAAGCACTGATGCCCAACCGACACCATGCGCCAGACAACCGGCACAAACCAGTGCACGGATCACGTCCGGGGCGGATACCGGTAACAAAATATGTGGGGTTTCAGGTGGATAGTGGTAATGCGGTGAGGGAGGTAAGCAGGAAAGGAAGCCGGCCAGGCCGGGAAGGAGAGATTACAGCTCTTCGCCGTCATCTCCCCAGGCGTCATCGCCCTCGTACCACTCTTCCAGGCTTTGCATCATCAACTGCTCTTCCAGACGATCTTCGAGATATTCTTCCATGGTATTGTCCTCTTTTTGTTGGATTCGGCCCTCTATTGGAACCTGAAGAAATGACAATACAGTGAATCGGAAAGTTCCTGCCGGGCGGCGCAGACAGACGGGACAAGCACAAACAAAAACGCCCTCAATACTGAGGGCGTCTTGCGAATAGATGGCGGAGCGGACGGGACTCGAACCCGCGACCCCCGGCGTGACAGGCCGGTATTCTAACCAACTGAACTACCGCTCCACTATTCCTTACGGAACTCTTTTCAAAATTTGGTGGGTGGTGACGGGATCGAACCGCCGACCCTCTGCTTGTAAGGCAGATGCTCTCCCAGCTGAGCTAACCACCCGCATCGCGTTGCGAAGTGGGCGCCATTTTAGGGATTGGGCCCCGGGTGTCAACGGCTTTTTTTCAGAAAGAGGTTCGTTTGCCTAGAAAATGGGCGAAACGCCGAAAAGTTGGCCGGAATGCTCACAAAAACGGCGGAAATACCGGCAACGAGCCGCTATTCGCCGGCCTCCAGCGCCTCGATTCGCGCCTTGGCCTCCTCCAGGGTGTAGGTGCCCGCTACCGGCTGGCCGTTGGGCCGGGCTATCAGGTAATGGTGCACATCCAGGGCCCAGGTCTGCCGGTTCAGCTCCCCTTCCTCGATGATGGTATAGCCGGTCTTGCCCCAGGCCAGAGCGCTGCCGATCATGATTCGCCCACCACTCTCTCGACCATGATGTCAGCCAGATCATCCAGGCTCAGTGAGCCATCACGGTCAAACCAGTTGGGCACCCAGCCGGTCATGCCGGTGAGCAGGCGACGAATAATGAAAGGGTCGGCCCGGAAAGCTCCCTCACGATGCAGGCTTTCCAGCACCTGCAGCCAGAGCTGCTCGTAAATGCCGCGCAGGGCCAGCGCCTTGCGCTGCTTGTCATCACTCAGACAGCGCCATTCGGTCACCAGCACTGCCATGGCCTCGGCGGTATCACCGACGATGGACTGCAATTCCGCACGCAGCAGGGCCCGCAACTTGTCACGGGCCGAGTCCTGCGAGGCAATAGCCTGACGCAGTCGCTCGGTATTGAAGTGGATCACCTCCTCCATCACCGCGTAGAGGATATCCTCCTTGCTCTTGAAGTGATGAAAGATGGAGCCGCTTTGAATGCCCACCGCTGCCGCGATGTCCCGCACCGTGGTACGGTCAAACCCCTTGTCACGGAACAGGTGAGCCGCTGCACTCAACAAGCGCCCGCGGGGAGAATCATCAATTCCATTAATCGCCAGTGACTCAACCATTGCTACCCTCATTCTGTGACGCGGCATTATCCCGGTTCCATCGCCGTAGCCGCAAGGCTTGCCCGGGACAGGCAATAAATCCACGCAGGCCGCCCCGGACCTTTACAAACCAAGCGCTTGCTTGGTAGCTTACGAGACCACGCTTTAACACGCAAATGGAGCCACCATGACCCACCCCGTGCGCATCGGCTGTGCCGCCGGATTCTGGGGCGACACCAACAGTGCCGCCTTTCAGCTGGTCAAGCAGGCCGAGATCGATTACCTGGTGTTTGATTACCTGGCCGAGGTGACCCTGTCGATCATGGCCGGAGCCCGCATGAAAGACCCGTCCGCCGGCTATGCCCATGACTTCGTCAACAACGTCATGGCGCCGCTGGCCCGGGACATCAAGGACAAGGGCATCAAGGTGATCAGCAATGCCGGGGGCGTCAATCCTCGCGCCTGCCGCGAGGCACTGGAAAAGGCCTTTGAGGCCGCCGGCGTGACAATGAAGATTGCCCTGGTGGAAGGCGACGATCTGAACCCGCGACGGGCCGACTTTGCCCACGCCACCGAGATGGACAGTGGCGCACCACTGCCACCGTTTACCGTCACCATGAACGCCTACCTGGGCGCCCTGCCCATCAAGGCCGCGCTGGATGCCGGCGCCGACATCGTACTCACCGGCCGCATCGCTGACTCGGCGCTGGCACTGGGGCCACTGATGCACGAATTCCACTGGGCCAATGACGATTACGACAAGCTCGCCCAGGGTTCCCTGGCCGGCCATGTGATTGAATGCGGTGCCCAGTGCACCGGCGGCAACTTCACCGACTGGCGTGACGTGCCCGACTTTCACAACATGGGCTTTCCCATCGCCGAGTGCCATGCCGACGGCCACTTTATCATCAGCAAACCGGACAACACTGGCGGTCTGGTGACGCCGGCCACCGTGGGCGAACAGATCGTTTATGAAATCGGTGATCCGCGTGCCTACATACTGCCGGATGTGGTCTGCGACTTTACCGGCATCGAGCTGACCCAGGATGGCGACAACCGGGTCAAGGTCACCGGCGCCCGGGGACGCGCGCCCACCGACAGCTACAAGGTCTCCGCCACCTACCCGGACGGCAATCGCATTACCGCCTCTTTCCTGATGGGCGGCCTCGATGCCCCGGAAAAAGGCCAGGTGGTGGCCGACGCCATTCTCAAAAAGGTGGCCGGCCTGTTCCAGCAGGTCGGCATGGCACCCTTCCGCGATACCAGCGTGGAAATTCTCGGCAGCGAAAGCACCTATGGCGAACACGCCCGCCGCCGGGACACCCGCGAAGTGGTAGTCAAGATTGCCGCCCTGCACGACGACAAGAAGGCGCTGGGCCTGTTTGCCCGGGAAATCGCCCAGGCCGCCACCGGCATGGCACCGGGCCTGTCCGGCCTGGTCGGCGGTCGCCCCAAACCGATCCCCCGCATCCGTCTGTTCTCCACCCTGGTGCGCAAAGAGCAGGTGCCGGTCACCGTGGACATCAATAACCAGACGCTGACGGTGGCCATTCCCGCCGGCGAGCCCTTCGATGCCGGCGCCCTGCCCACAGACCCGACCGGCGACAGCGCCAGCGGAGAGGTTTGCGTGCCACTGGTGAAACTGGCCTGGGCACGCAGCGGCGACAAGGGCAACCATGCCAACATCGGCGTGATCGCCCGCCGGGCGGACTATCTTCCCTACATCAATGCCGCGCTCACCGCCGAGAGCGTAGCCGATTACATGCGGCATGTGCTCGATCCGGACACCGGCAGCGTCAGTCGCTGGTCCATGCCGGGCATGCATGCCTTTAATTTCCTGCTGAAAAATGCTCTCGGGGGCGGCGGTATCGCATCGCTGCGCATCGACCCCCAGGGCAAAGCCTTTGCCCAGCAGTTACTGGATTATCCCGTGCCCGTCCCCCGGGCACTCGCCGAGGAGTTGAATTAAATGGGTTACCGCAGTGTTTTCCGCGAAGGGCTGTTTAGCGGCCAGAACATCATCGTCACCGGTGGCGGCTCCGGCATCGGCCGTTGCACCGCCCATGAACTGGCCTCGCTGGGCGCCCGGGTGGTACTGATCGGTCGCAAGCAGGAAAAGCTCGATAGCGTCATGGCGGAGATCGAGGAAGATGGCGGCCAGGCCCTGGGCTTTACCTGTGATATCCGTGACGAGGAGGCGGTGAAAGAGACCGTGGCCCAGGTCTATCAGGCCGTGGAGCGGGTCCATGGACTGGTCAACAACGCTGGCGGTCAGTTCCCTTCACCATTGGCCCTGATCAGCCAGAAAGGCTGGGAAACCGTGGTGCGCACCAACCTGACCGGCGGGTTCCTGATGGCCCGCGAGGTGTTCACCCAGGGCATGAATCGCCATGGCGGCGCCATCGTCAACATCGTCGCCGACATGTGGGGCGGCATGCCCGGCATGGGCCACTCCGGCGCTGCCCGGGCCGGAATGGTCAACTTCACCCAGACCGCCGCCTACGAATGGGGCAGCTGCGGGGTACGCGTCAATGCGGTGGCGCCGGGCTGGATCATGTCCAGCGGCATGGATACCTACCCGGAAGGTTTCAAGCAAACCCTGAAAACCCTGAAAGCGGCGGTGCCCCTCAAGCGCATGGGCAACGAGTCCGAAGTGTCCGGCGCCATCTGCTTTTTGCTCAGTGATGCCGCCGCCTTTATCAGTGGCGACACCCTGCGCATCGACGGTGCCGCCAGCCAGGGCAACGTGGCCATCTTCCCGCTGCCCGACCATGACAAGAGCCAGCCCTTTGACGGCTTTCACCGAGCCTCCACCCCGGACGTCTTCAAGGATCTCTAATGTCTGTGATCGAATCCGCACTGGATACCCACGGCGAGGAATACCGCCAGAACCGCGAGGCCCTGCTGGCCGCGGTGGAGGAATTCCGCGCCATCGAACAACAGGTGGTGGATACCGCCGAAGGCAAGCGCGCCAAATTCGAGAAACGCGGCCAGCTGCTGCCCCACGAACGGATCTCCCGCCTGCTGGATGCCGGCTCACCGTTCCTCAGCCTGATGAACCTGGCCGGCTACAAGATGCACGATGACAAGGACGGTACCGAAGCCGGCGGCAGCACCATTGCCGGCATTGGTTATGTGTCCGGCGTACGCTGCCTGGTGACCGCCTCCAACTCGGCCATCAAGGGCGGCACCATTTCGCCCTCCGGCCTGCACAAGACCCTGCGCCTGCAGCGCATCGCCCTGGAAAACAAGCTGCCGGTGGTGAGCCTGGTGGAATCCGGCGGTGCCAACCTGAATTACGCTGCGGAAGTGTTTGTCGATGGTGCGCGCACCTTTGCCAACCAGGCACGCCTGTCCGCCGCCGGCATTCCGCAGATCACTGTGGTACACGGCAATGCCACCGCCGGTGGTGCCTATCAACCGGGCCTGTCCGACTATGTGGTAGTCGTGCGCGAGCGGGCCAAGATGTTTCTGGCTGGCCCGCCCCTGCTGAAAGCCGCCACCGGTGAAATCGCCACCGACGAGGAACTGGGCGGCGCCGAAATGCACAGCGGCACCGCTGGCACTGCTGAATACCTGGCCGAAAACGACGGCGACGGCATCCGCCAGGCCCGCGAGCTGGTAAAGCTGCTGGGCTGGCGCCGGGCCGCCGCCGAGGCCCCTGCCCACGAACCGCCGCGCTACGACCCGCAGGAGCTGCTGGGCGTGATACCGGCGGACGCCAAAAAACCCTATGACGTGCGCGAGGTGATTGCCCGCATCGTCGATGGCTCCGATTTCCTGGATTTCAAGAATGACTGGGACAGCGCCACCGTCTGTGGCTGGAGCACCCTTGAAGGCAAGCCGGTGGGCATCATCGGCAACAATGGCCCGATCACACCCCGTGGCGCCGCCAAGGCCGCCCAGTTCATCCAGCTGTGCGACCAGACCCGCCGTCCCCTGCTGTTTCTGCACAACACCACCGGTTTCATGGTGGGCACCGATGCGGAACAGAACGGTGTCATCAAGCACGGTTCCAAAATGCTGCAGGCAGTAGCCAATGCCCGCGTGCCGAAAATTTCCGTGGTCATCGGCGGCTCCTACGGCGCCGGCAACTACGCCATGTGCGGCCGTGGCCTGGACCCGCGTTTCATCTTTGCCTGGCCCAATTCCCGGGTAGCCGTGATGGGCGGCCAGCAGGCCGGCATGGTGTTGCGCATCGTCGCCGAAGCCAAACAGCGCGCCAACGGCATCGAGCCGGATGAAAAGGTGCTGGACATGCTGCAGCAGAGCACCGCACAGAAACTCGACAGCCAATCCACGGCCCTCTACGGCACCGCCCGTTTGTGGGATGACGGCATCATTGACCCCCGCGACACACGCCGTGTGGTGGCCTATGCCCTGGACATCTGCGAAGACGCGGAACAACGACAACTGCACCCGAATGCGTTCGGGGTGGCAAGGCTATAAAGCAATGAATAATGGAGAATTGACAATGGATAACGACGCGAGTACGGCTCTGCCGATCTTCCACTCCTGAGCCCGCGCTTTTGGGTTTTCGTTATCAATTATCCATTCTCAATTATCAATTTGCCCCCGGCCTTTCCGGCAAGCGCTGAACACAACAGAACATGACGAACACAACAGGAGTCACTCATGCTTTTCACTCAAGAACATGAAGAACTGCGCCGTACGGTCCGCAATTTTGTGGAAAAGGAACTCAACCCCCATGTGAAGGAATGGGAAGACGCCGGCCGTTTTCCGATCCATGAGGTGTTCAAGAAAATGGGGGACCTGGGCCTGCTGGGCGTGACCAAGCCCGCCGAGTTTGGTGGCATGGGGCTGGATTACTCCTATGGCCTGGTCATGAGTGAGGAAATGGGTCGCGTGCACTGCGGCGGCGTGCCGCTGGCGGTGGGCGTGCAGACCGACATGGCGACGCCGGCCCTGGCCCGTTTCGGCAGCGATGCCCTGCGCCAGGAATTCCTGGCGCCGGCCATCGCCGGTGACATGGTGGCCTCCATTGCCGTGTCCGAGCCCCATGCCGGCTCCGATGTGGCCAACACCAAAACCACCGCCAAAAAAGATGGCGATGACTACGTCATCAACGGCACCAAGATGTGGATCACCAACTCCCCCAGTGCCGACTTCTTCTGCCTGCTGGCCTGTACCTCCGACGACAAGCCCCATGTCAACAAGTCCCTGATCGTGGTGCCCCGTGATGCCTCCGGCATCACCGTGGACAAGCCGCTCAACAAGCTGGGCATGCGCTCCTCGGAAACCGCCCAGGTGTTCTTCGACAATGTCCGTGTCCCCCAGCGCAACCTGATCGGCCAGGAGGGCATGGGCTTCATGATGCAGATGATGCAGTTCCAGGAAGAGCGCCTGTTCGCCGCCGCCAACAGCCTGATGGGCATGCAGCACGTGATCGACGAAACCATTGCCTATGCCAAGGACCGCCAGGTATTCGGCATGCCGCTGATCGATAACCAGAGCGTGCATTTCCGCCTGGCCGAGCTGCAGACCGATCTGGAAGCCCTGCGTGCCCTCACCTACCGGGCCTGCGAAATGTACATCAACGGCAAGGATGTGCTGCAGCTGGCCTCCATGGCGAAACTGAAAGTGGGCCGTCTGAGCCGGGAAGTGGCCGACAGCTGCCTGCAGTACTGGGGTGGCAATGGCTTCATGTGGGACAACCCGGCCGGCCAGCTCTACCGGGATGGTCGCCTGGGCTCCATCGGCGGCGGTGCCGACGAGGTCATGCTGGGCATCATCTGCAAGACCATGGATATCCTTCCGGGCAAGAAAAAATAACGTCAGGCCCTTCATCCGTAGGAGCGACGCTCGAGTCGCGATGGCTTGCAACCCTGTTCGCGACTCGAGTGTCGCTCCTACAGAAGAAAACAACGAGGTGAAGCATGCGCTTACCCAACACCGACACCTTGCTGGTGAACCAGGACGGTCCGGTTCTGCACATCACCCTGAACCGGCCGGACAGCCGTAACGCCATGAGCCTGGCCATGGTCAATGAACTGATGGCCCTGTTCGAGGCGGTAAAGGACAACCGCGATATACGCGCCATTGTGCTGCGCGGGGCCGGCGGCCACTTCTGTGCCGGCGGCGATATCAAGGATATGGCCGGCGCCCGCCAGCAGGCCGCCGCCGGTGACAGTGACGCCTACGTGGCACTCAACCGCCGATTCGGGGAAATGATCACAGCCGCCAATCAGCAGCCACAGGTGGTTATCACCGTGCTGGAAGGGGCGGTGCTGGGCGGCGGCTTCGGCCTGGCCTGTATTTCCGACGTGGCCATTGCCAGCCGCGATGCCACCTTCGGGCTGCCGGAAACCGGCCTGGGCGTCATTCCCGCCCAGATCGCCCCCTTTGTGGTTCAACGCATCGGCCTCACCCAGGCCCGCCGTCTGGCACTCACCGGCCTGCGTTTCAAGGGCGAGGAGGCACAGCGCCTTGGCATCGTGCACGAGGTGGTCGACAGCAGCGAACTGGACAACGCCCTGGCGCAGACGCTGGCCACAGTGCGCCGCTGCGCGCCCAACGCCAACCGGGTGACCAAACAGCTGGTGCTGAAGGTCGGCCATGAACCCATGGACAGCCTTCTCGACCAGGCGGCGCGGGATTTTGCCGACGCCGTCAACGGCGAAGAGGGTCAGGAAGGCACCATGGCGTTCGTGCAGAAACGACCGGCGTCCTGGAATCAATAACCGTAGGGCGGCAATGGGCACCAGCCCCTCTCCGCCATGACTGAAAGCGAGCCGTGCCATCCTGCAAGGCCATGTCGGAGATGCCCTACTGGCATTTCCGAGCTGCGCGGCTAAAGACATACCGGTTGCCGGTAAGGGAACATTATGAGCTTTGAAAAAATCCTGATTGCCAACCGTGGGGAAATTGCCTGCCGGGTGATCGCCACCGCCAGGTCCCTGGGCTACCGGACCGTGGCGGTCTATTCCGAAGCCGACGCCGGGGCCCGCCATGCCCAGCTGGCCGACGAGGCCGTGTGTATTGGCCCGGCACTGGCCAGTGCCTCCTATCTGAATGTAGAGGTACTGCTCAATGCCTGCCGGCAGACCGGTGCTGATGCGGTGCATCCCGGCTACGGCTTTCTGTCGGAGAATGCCGGCTTTGCCCGCGCCTGCAAGGATGCCGGCATCACCTTTATCGGCCCGGACGAAGAAGCCATCCACCTGATGGGCTCCAAACGGTTGTCCAAGATCGCCATGATCGAGGCCGGCGTGCCCTGCATTCCCGGCTATGAAGGCGAAGATCAGAGCGATGACACCCTGCTCAAGGAAGCCGAGCGCATCGGCCTGCCCCTGATGATCAAGGCCAGCGCCGGCGGCGGCGGCCGTGGCATGCGCGTCGTCACCGATGCCAGCGAAATACCGGCCCAACTGAAAAGTGCCCGTCAGGAGGCGAAAAGCGCCTTCGGCAGTGACGAGCTGATTCTGGAACGCGCCGTGATGCAGCCACGACATGTGGAGATCCAGGTATTCGGCGACCGCCACGGCAATGTGATCCACCTGGGTGAGCGGGATTGCTCGGTGCAGCGCCGTCACCAGAAGGTGGTGGAAGAGGCCCCGTCGCCGGCGGTGGACGACGCCCTGCGCGCGCGCATGGGCGAAGCCGCCGTCAATGCGGCCAAAGCCTGCCATTATGTGGGCGCCGGCACAGTGGAGTTTCTGCTCGCGCCCGAGGGCGACTTCTTCTTTCTGGAAATGAACACCCGCCTGCAGGTGGAGCACCCGGTCACCGAGCTGGTCACCGGCCAGGATCTGGTCGCCTGGCAAATCAAGGTGGCACGAGGCGAAACCCTGCCGCTGAGCCAGGAACAGGTGCAACTGCGCGGGCACGCCATGGAGGTGCGCCTCTATGCGGAAGATCCGGCCCAGAACTACATGCCGCAAACCGGGCCGGTGCTGAAATGGCAACCCGCCGAAGGCGACGGCGTGCGCGTTGATCATGGCCTGGCACAGGGTTACCCGGTGGGTAGCCATTACGACCCCATGCTGGCCAAGATCATCGCCTTCGGCGACAGCCGCGAGGATGCCCGCCGGCGGCTGATTCGCGCGGTGGAGGACACCGTGCTGATGGGTGTCAACGACAACCGGGCCTTTCTGGCTGCCATCCTGCGCCACCCGGTCTTCGCGGCCGGACAGGCCACCACCGCGTTCATCGGCAGTGATTTTGCCGATGACGCCAGCCTGCAGGGGCACGGCCCGGCACCCGCTCTTTGGGCCCTGGCGGCCATGCTGCATTCGCGCAGCCAGACGCCCGCCGACAACCTGCGCGGCTGGCATTCCAGCAGCGTCGGTGCCCAGCCGGTGACACTGCGCAGCGGCGAACACAGCCACACCCTCTACCTCACCTTCCAGGGCCATGAAGCCCGCATCAGCATGGCTGACCAGCACATTCAGGTCGCCCTGGACGGGGACGGACAGGCCATCGTCGATGGCGTGCGACTGTCCTATAACCTGGTGCAAGACGGTAACGGTTACTGGCTGCAATGCCGCGGGCAGACCGCCTGCTTTGAAGACATCACTCACCTGGCCGCCGGCGCCAGCGACCAGGCCGGTTCCGGCCAGATTCGGGCGCCCATGGATGGCGCGGTGATTGAGGTCTGCGCCCGTGCCGGCGAATCGGTCAAACGGGGCCAGGTGCTGGTCATTATGGAAGCCATGAAAATGGAGCACAGCCTCAAGGCCGACTGTGACGGGCAGGTGGAAAGCCTTGAACTGGCCGTTGGCGATCAGGTGAAACGCCAGCAGGTGCTGGTCACCCTGAGTCCAGACGAGGCGTAATCCGGGGTCAGTGACAATTTCTGAACGGAGAGGGACACTCCGCTGTGATGCAATATGCCGGGCATATCGGGCCAATCATGGATGCGCCGGCCCGCCCGGCACACCGCCCGGGGGCACGGCGCTTGCCCTGCCCTGGTGCTGCGGTTAAGGTAAGCGCCCGCTTGCCAACACTGGGTTCCCGGCGAGGGGTTTCCGGTTAATTCGATACCGTTTGCGGCCCGTTGGGCACACGCGAGTATCCGGTTATGCCGAAACACTGCTATCCCCGGGCCTTCCAAGAACACAGACAATGGAGATCCTATGAGCAACGCCGACATCATCACGTTGCCCAAGATTCTGTCCAAGGTTCCCGAGCTGATCACCAACCTTCCCGGCCTGGTGAAGGGCTCGCGGATGGCCAAGATCACCGACGCCAACAAACCCCTGGGCCTGGGCGTGGCCATCGAACGTGCCACCAGCATGAACCCCAACGGCGCCGCCGTGATCTACCAGGACACCGAACTGACCTACAAGCAGTTCAATGCCTGGGCCAACCGCATCGCCGACTACCTGGCGTCCATCGGCCTGAAAAAAGGCGACACCGTTGCGGTCAATATCGAAAACCGCCCGGAACTGCTGGCCACCGTGGTCGGCTGCGCCAAGATCGGTGTTTGTGCGGCCCTGATCAACACCTCCCAGCGTGGCAAGGTACTGATCCATTCCTTCAATCTGGTGAAACCCAGAGCGGCCATCATCGGCGCCGAGCTGGTGGACGCGGTGGAAGAAATCCGTGACCAGCTGGACCTGAAGGACAATTTCTTCTTCTTCGCCGACCAGGACACTCTGGAAAACCCGGGCGAAGCGCCACAGGGCTACAAGAACCTGGCCACGGAAATCCGTGACTGCTCCAGTGAGAACCCGGCCTCCAGCAAGCAAACCTTTCTGCGTGATCCGCTGTTCTACATCTATACCTCCGGCACCACCGGCCTGCCCAAAGCCGTGGTTTTCAACCACGGGCGCTGGGAAAAGGCCTTCGGCGGCTTCGGCTTCTCCGCGGTACGCCTGAGCAAGGATGATCGTCTCTACACCACCCTGCCGTTCTACCATGCCACCGGCATGGTGATTTGCTGGGCCTCGGTGATCGCCAGCGCCGGCAGCCTGGTGATTGCCCGCAAGTTCTCTGCCAGCGGCTTCTGGGATGATATCCGTCGCCACAACTGCACCGCCTTTGGCTATGTGGGCGAGCTGTGCCGCTATCTGCACGAACAGCCGGAAAAGCCCAACGATCAGGACAACAAGGTCCACACCATCGTCGGCAACGGCCTGCGCCCGAGCATCTGGAAAGACTTCAAGCAACGCTTCGGCATTGAGCGGGTGGTCGAGCTGTATGCCTCCTCGGAAGGTAACGTGGCCTTCACCAACGTGTTCAACTTCGATAACACCGTGGGCTTCTCGCCGGTGAGCTACGCCATCGTCAAATACGACAAGGAGCGTGACGAGCCGATCCGGGACAGCAAGGGCCACATGATCAAGGTCGGTAAGGGCGAATCCGGCCTGATGCTGGGGGAAATCACCGACAAAACCCCCTTCGACGGCTACACCGACCCGGAAAAGACGGAAAAATCCATCTTCCGCAATGTCTTTAAACAGGGCGATGCCTGGTTCAACACCGGCGACATGATGCGCGATATCGGCTTCCGCCATGCCCAGTTCGTGGACCGCCTGGGTGACACCTTCCGCTGGAAAGGCGAGAACGTTTCCACCACCGAGGTGGAACAGATTCTCGACGGCTTCGACGGTATTCAGGAATCCGTGGTCTACGGGGTCGAGATCCCCAATACCAACGGCCGTGCCGGCATGGCCCAGGTTCGCCTGAACCGGGACCACAAGGAGTTCGACTTCCAGGGGCTGTGCGCCTACCTCAAGCGCGAACTGCCGCCCTATGCCATCCCGGTATTCCTGCGTATCAATGAGCAGGCCATGGAGACCACGGGTACCTTCAAGCACCAGAAGAACAAGCTGAAAGAGCAGAAATACGACCTCAGCCAGCAGGACAACGCGGTTTACGTGCTGCTGCCCAAGGAAAGCTGCTACCAGCAACTGGACGAAGCCACCCAGAAGAGTATCGACAGCGGCGAACACCGCTTCTGATACCCGAAAACGCGGACTCAGGGACGAGTCCGCGGCCCCACCGCCCGCCTCACTCGCTTATCCCCAACAGCATTTATCCACGATTACTGTGGACAACCCTGTTAACCCTCCTCTAACAAACCTTTTAATTCTTTTTAAAACAATCAGTTAGTCGATAAGAGCAGTTTTTCACCAATAGACTATCCCCAGGAAAAATACGAATGGCTTGGCACTGAAGGTTATACACAGAATCTGTGGACAAGTTTGTGAATGGTTTGAGGAAAACCCGAGCAAGACCAGTGATAGCCCCACCCTTCACACATTGGTGATTTTTTACCCTCTTTATTTTTTTATTTATTTTCAATTAGTTACATTCAACTTCAGACAAAGCGAGTGAGGAAGTCACGCCAACTCCAGCGTCTGGCAAGGAAATCACGGCCTGTGTAAAAAAATCGACGCCGAGTCAATAAAGTCCTCAAAAAAATTTACAGCAGAACGGTCGTGCCGGGTTTTCCACAGCTTCTGTGGATAAAGCTGTGAACAGTATGCTGATAACCCCCCATAAGCTTGCTAAAAACGGCGCTCTCAACTGACTGTCTATTTTTTAACCTGATAATATTTTTCTTTTATTTCAATGAGTTGTGTTATTTTTTCCGCACTTTTAACGTTTTTGTCATGCTCGCGCCGTGAAAAAATCCATTGACAGGCGCCTGTGCACAAAAAAAGAATTCCCGGCGTGTTTCAAGCGTTACCAGCGGTGACAGCCCGGTGTTACCGTCGCCATAAAACGCGCTGACACGGTGCAAGCCGATGCGCCGCCACGCCGACAAGCGGTACCCGCGGTTTACGCCCGGCGATCATGGCGGCAAAATGACAGACATAAAAAAAGCGGGTACCTGGGAGGTACCCGCCGAAAGACACCACTAAGGGGTTAGCGGTGTGCGCTACAACACTCTGACCCTTACTTTTTGCGTGAGCGACGGGCGGCGGCTTTCTCCGCTTCCCGGGCTTCTTCTTCGTCCACGCTATCAAGCGCCTGGGTTAACTCCTGCACACGTTGCTGCAGGGCCTCCACCTCACGCTTGTTGGGAATTCCGAGACGGGAAAGCGCCTTGCCGAGACGATCGTCAAAGGCCTTTTCCATCTTTTCCATGGTTTCGCCGGTATGATGGCGAACCCGTTCCTTGAGCTCCTCCACCCGGGACTCAGTCTTGTCCTTGGTGTGACGCTCCACTTCGCGACCGGCTTCCACCAGCGCTTCAAAAAAGCCGCTGCCCTCTTCTTCCGCGCGAGCGAAAGCGCCCAGACCCGCTAACCAGATCTGGTGGGTATACTTGCGAAGGTCGCGGGAAGCACCTGTCAGCGCCCGAATGGGGCCGCCGGTGCGTCCATCTTTATGTTCCTGTTCCTGATCGGACATAGTCCTAATACTCCCGAAGGCAATTCCACGAGCGAATGCAGCGGGAAAACAACACAAAACTCAACAGAAAGCGCAATAAGGGAAAGTATAGAGGGGGCAAGCGAAAAGCGTGTTCACATTGTCGAACAAAAAGCCAATAAGCAAAAAAATTACAGCTCATCGTCCTCGCGGTCGCGGCGATTGCCGCCAATCAGGCCCATACCCCGGGCCAGATCCCGGGCACGGTCACGAATGACCTCCCGGGAGCGGCCGGTGAGCAGGTCCACAAAGCGCTTGCGCAGGCGTTCTTCCAGCTGGTCGGCGCCCTCTTCCAGACGCCGGTCGATTTTCTTCTCGATCCGCGGGCCCAGATAAAAGCGCCCTACCAGCGCCAGGATCAGCAGCGTCAGCAACGACGACGCACCGGCGGCGGCGAACAGCAGCCAGCCCAGCGTCTGCAGATCCACCGTCAGGGTCATGCCACACCAAACATAAAGACAAGCTGACCCAGCCCCGCCATGGCGCCCAGGAAGCCCCCCACCACGATCAGGATCCACTCGTCTTCCTGGAAGGCCGGCCGCAGCAGGTCCTGGAACTCGTCCACGCTGAGCGCCTGCATGCGCTCGCTCATCAGACGCTCGACGATGGCGCCGCGCTCACGGTTGAAGGACGGGTCCTCGAAAGGCTCCACGGCCAGGTCCACGGCCTTTTCTTCCACCGCCTTCTTCAGGTCGGCGTAGCCGCCGGGGCCCACCGTCAGCTGGGCGGCGGTGCGAACCACACCGCCATTGAGCAACGGCTTGAGGTGGCGCTTGATCAACGCCTTGGTGCGGTCACCACGGGGGCCATTAACCACCTGATACATGATATTGCGCAGGGTAATGACCTGCTCGGTGGACAGGCGGGCAAACGATTCCGCCACATCCTTCTGGCGTTTCAGAAACAGCCCCTGGATTCTCACCGGGCCAATCTTGACCGGATGCAGGGGACGGAAGATCAGGTTCAGCGCCAGCCAGTTGGTGGCAATACCGACGATGAAACCGAACAGCGGCAGCACCCAGTTTTCCGGAAAGAAGATGAACACCGGCACCTGAATCAGACCAAACAGAAAACCGAAGTAGAGGCCGGAATTGGTGACAAAGCGAAATTCCGGATCACCAACTTCCCGGAACATCTGCACCATCAACTGCTTGTCTTCACTCATCTGGGTAACCACCATGTGCTTCATGTCCACGAGGCTTTCCAGATTGCGGCTGATATCATCCACCACATTGTCCATCACCGCCGGAATGGCACGGCGGGCGCGGCTGTAGACGCGCTTGCGCACCACCAGTGGCAGGTTCTCCCACAGCACGGCGTTGCGTTCGGTCATCACTTCATCGGTGTATTCTTCGATGCGGGCCTGGATGGTGCGGGTAAGGTGGGCGGCAATTTTTTCCGGCTCCATTTCGCGGAAGAACTCATCCAGGCTACCCAGTTTGGAAAGGGCCTTGTCCACCACGATGCCGGCCATTTTTTCCACCTTGGACGGGATAATGCCCTGCCAGCCGAAAAAAGGGCGAATACCGAGAAATTCCAGAGGATAAAACGTCATTTGCACGGCCATCCAGTTGGTAGTCCAGCCAACGGCACCGGCAATAAAGGGTATACTGATGTACTTCCAGACATCAGGATACGAAAGCAGAGAATCAAGCATTTACAACCAACTCCCCTCCAAGGGAAAACGCACTCTAGCCTCACGGGGCAAAACAGAACAGCTCCCGAGAGCAACCACCCCAGTCAAAAAAGCCAATGTTGTGCAATTATGAAAATGCATAGTATAGGTAGAGGGGGGGCTAAATATAAGCAACCTAACGTAATTTTTGGCAACTAAACGGCCCCACCGGGGACAAAAGCACTCACATACCAACAGGAATGTCGTCAATACCATGCCGCAGACCGGGAACTTCCCTCAGCTGATTCTCCTTGGGGGGCTGGAAAATATTTTGAACCAGGCCCTCACCGGGACAGCGGCAGGCCGCGAACGCCTGGCGGCATTGCACGGCACCGTGGTGCGCATCCGTGCAGAGCGCCCTCGCTGGGTGCTCTATGTGCTGATCTACGAAGATGGCATCGAGCTGCTCACCGAATACGAAGGCAGTGTGGACATTCGGGTGCGCGGGCCGCTGGGTGCCATGCTTGGCTGGGTATTCAGCAGTGACAATCTGGAAGATCAGGAGGCGCTTCGCGTTAATGGCGATGAGGCTCGTGTGGCCCAGTTGGCACAGCTGCTACAGCATTTCAGCCTCTGGCCGCTGATCCGCAACTGGCTGGACGACCATGTGCGTCTCAAGGAACTGCTGGCCGTGCTGCGCCGGGAGGACCCGGTCTGGTTGGAGAAACTGGCCACGCTGCCCTCCCAGGTCGGCGAGCTGGCCGAACAGATGGCCCGCCAGCAACTGCTTCAGGAAGACATTCTGGACGAAGTGCGCGGCCTGCGAGAAGAAATGCGGCGTGCCCGCAAGCTCGACCTGTTCTTCATGCTGGTGGGCACCCTGTTGATCCTGCTGTCGCTACTCAAGGCCATGGGCCAGTGGCAGAGCACCTGGCAGGCACTGCAGCATGACACCCTGTCGCTGGCCATGCTGAGCCTGGGGCTGGCCTGTCTGGTTGCCCGGTTGCTGCCGCGGCGCTCCTGACCTGCCAGCGCGGGGATCAATCCCGTTCGCGGCGACCGAAAATCTGGCCCAACCGTTCCCCCACCAGCTCGGCGCTGGTGCGTGCCAGGTTGCGGCTGGCGCCCTGCAGCACCTCCCGGGACGGCAGATCCCGAACGCCTTCCACCAGCCCCCGACGTACCGCTTCCTCCACCCGCTCGGCCAGCACCGTGGCGGCCTGCTCCACCTGCGCATCCAGTTCCTTTTGCAGGCTGCCGCGCAAACGCGGCTGGAAATAGAAATGCGCCCACAGCGCCACCACCAGCAGCGTGATCACGGCACACAGTACCGCGGTCATCAGTACCCAGAATAATGTCATGTTTGTCTCCAGAACCGGTCCTGATTTATTGCCATTGTCCCACAGTCACGGCCATGGCGTAGCCATAATGCGGATGTAACAGTAACCGGTATTGTTGTTACCAATGGTGAGAGCTCACGCCCGTTTAACGGCCAAACCGCTATAGTCATTCCACTGGGCAGGACGCCCGAGTTCAGACGGGAAGGAGCAATAATAATTATTTCCCTGGGGACGCCAATGACTGCTGTGACGCCACCAAAGAGTGCCGAAAGTCATAGTCTTTCCACACTGAGCCGCCAACTGTCCTTCTGTTGCCGCCATCAGCTGCCACTCTCCGTGCTGGCCGTACACTTCTCCGAGCTACTCGGTCTGGCCGACGAGATCGGTATGGATCGCGTGGTGCAGCTTCGCCAGCTGATCAACCGCTTTATCGGCAAACACAAACGCCTTGAAGATGCGCCGGTTAGCTGGCATCAAGGCTACCTGATACTGACCCTGCCCGGTACCAGCGCCCGGGGTGCGGCAGCGGCGGCCCAACGCCTGCAGCAAAGTCTGCGCAAGCACGAGTTTGCGCTGGATGAGTACCACGTCTGCCTGCAACCGCGCATCGTCGTGCACTGCCGCGACCCGGAAAGCAAAGACACCCCGCGCGATCTGTTGACCACCGCCCTGGGCGTGCTGAAAACCGATGCCAGCAAGGCGCCGGTCATTCTCTCCGCCCGTGCCGAGAGCGCCAGTTCCGAGGAGGACCAGGCCGCCCGGCAATGCGAAGCCTCGCTGGCTCTGCAACTGGAGAAGCTGGTCAGCCAGAACAACCGTGACGATATCCTGCAAACACTGACGCCGGCCATGTCGCGCCTGGACGAAGGCCTGCGCCTGCAACTGGTAGACCTGCTACTGGAGGCGTCGCTGGCCCACTCAAGGCTTGCGAGCCAGTAACACCGCCCGTCGCGGCGCCGGGTACCCCTCACAGGTGCGTGAGGGGTCCTGCGGATCCAGGAAATCGGGCAAGGACTGAAAGCGCATCCAGTCCGTAGCCCGCTGCTCCTGCACCGTGGTCTGGCTTTCATCCACGCAGCGCACGTCGGTAAAGCCGCAGCGTTGCAGCCAGAGTGTCAGCATGGCCACCGAAGGCAGGAAAAACACATTGCGCATTCTGGCGTAGCGGTCTTCCGGCATCAGCACGGTTTGCCCGTCACCTTCTACCACCAGGGTTTCCAGCACCAGCTCACCGCCGGGTGCCAGCGCCCCCTTCAGTTCCAGAATATGGTCCAGCGGCGAGCGGCGGTGATAGAGCACGCCCATGGAAAAAACCGTATCAAAGGCATCGGTCTGCGTCGGCAATTCTTCCATGCGCAGAGGCGCAAACCACACCGGCGCCTGGCCGGCATAGCGCTTTACCGCCAGATACTGCACCAGAAACAGGATGGTCGGGTCGATACCCAGTACGCTTTCTGCCCCGGCGGCAGCCATTCGCCAGCAGTGATAACCGCTGCCGCAGCCCACATCCAGCACCCGCCGCCCGGCCAAAGGCGCCAGATGCGGCGCCAGCCGCTGCCATTTCCAGTCCGAGCGCCACTCGGTATCCACCGCTACACCGAAGAAGTTGAACGGCCCCTTGCGCCAGGGAATCAGCCCTTGCAGTGACTGGCGCACCGCATCGCTATCTTCGCTGCCAGGCTCACCCAGCTGCAGTGTGTCCCGGTCCAGCTGGCAGGGTGCCGGGCCGGCGGGCAGGGAATCCAGCGCCGCCAGCCAGCGCGGCAAATCACCATGGGGATGATCGACAAGCCGGTGGCGAGTCAGGGACAGCACCTGCTCGTGGTCTTGCGCCGTGAACAGCGATCGCAGCGCCGGATCCAGGGCCGCCAGATAATCGTTCAGGGTCATCGCACCGCCATCAGGGACATGAAGTTGAAACAGCGGAACCAGACATGGATGTGCCGGTAACCGGCCTTCAGCAAGCGTTCGCGGTGCACGTCCAGCGTTTCCGCAATCAGCACGTTTTCCAGTGCCGAGCGTTTCTGGCTGATTTCCAGATCCGAGTAGCCGTTATTGCGCTTGAAGGCATGGTGCAGGTCGGTCTGCAGCTGATTTTCCGCCGCATCGGCAAAGGTGATTTTTTCCGACAGCACCAGAATCCCACCCGGCACGGTGGCTTCGGCCAGACGGCGAATCAACGCATCGCGCCGGGCCGGCTCGATGAACTGCAGGGTGAAATTGAGCACCGCCATGGAGCAGGGCTCAAAGGCCATGGTCGATACATCGCCAAGCTGCAGACTGACCCGCTCACGCAGGCCCGCCTCTTCCAGCAAGGTCCCGGCCTGGCGAATCATGGCCTCGGAATTGTCCACCGCAATCAGCGGACAGGCCCGGTCCCGGGTCAGTGCCGCCATGGCGGTGGTGGCCGCGCCCAATGAACAGCCCAGATCGTAAAGCACGGTATCTGGCTGGGCATAACGGGCCGCCAGCACCCCGATCATGTCGATGATGGTGGGATAGCCCGGCACCGAGCGGCGAATCATGTCCGGAAAGACACGTACCACGGTGTCATCAAAGGAGAAGCGCGCCACCTGATCATGGGCGGTGGCATAGATACGGTCCTGCTGGTCTGACATAGGCAATCCGGAACAACGTCGGGGGGCACCGTATGACAGCGGCGCACGGAACAGGGCGGATTATACCCAGCCGGGCAGCAGGACCAAAGGCCGGGCACGGGGCACGGCCTGGCGACTTACTTGAGGCTCAAACGCAGGTTGGGATTGAAGTCCTCATCGGCCAGCGAATCCAGGTAATCACTGACAAAGGCCCGGGTTTCCCCGTCACCCTGCTCGGCCAGACGCTGCATGGCCTGGCCCAGCGGCAGGTCCTGGCCCTGCAGCAGGACATGGGAGCGCTTCAGGCTCAGGCCCATGTCGATCACCGCATACTCCAGGTTTTCCGCCTGGTGCTGATCCACTACCCGGCTCAACAGGCTCTGGTTGCCGCCACAGGGCAGCGACAACAGCTCTTCACCGGACTTGAGCGGCATCCGGCCTTCTTCGATCAACTGGTCAACCAGCACACCCAGTGCACTGTCCTGGCCAGCGGCAAGGCACAACTGATCGGTCAGGCCCTGATCCACGGGCTGGGCCTGAAGGGGCATGGCCATCGCGGCCAGCACGGCAAACATGACATAACGCATAGGAAATCCCCCATTCACGGAACGGCCAGATTATAGGTAAGATTTGACCACTTAGTGAACAAAAATAATCCTTTTGCCCTACAAAAGTGACTACTGCGTCATTATTATAATGCCAAAATAATGTCATAAATCTGTCACCAACCGCTCGCACCCTTGCCGGATGCCCTTGGCAGCCTGCCAACATAGCTGGCCCCGGGGCTGGAATGCTTTTTGCTTAAGGCATTGCTCAAGGCTTTGCCTGAGAACCGCGGGGCCCGCTGCCGCCTCTCCCAGGCTGGGAGCGCAAGCCGCGGGCACAGCAATGGTTGAAGACAGTCAATGTGGGGAGTGTAGTACACATGCGCGAGACATCCGGCCCTCGTTCCACCCGACCCATGGTCGAAACCGGTACCGCCTGGGCACTGGTTGCCATGCTGGCGGGCATTACCATGATGACCCTGGACATTCGTCTGCAACTGGTGGGCATGCTGGCGTTCTTTGCCGGCGCCCTGGCCACGGTAGTGGGCTTTGCCTGGCGGGCGCTGCGTTATCGCCCCGGGGCGTTTGCCGACAGCCTGTTGCTGGCCGTCATGGCAGCCATCATGCTGGCGCAGCCGCTGCTGCCCGTGGGCCTTCAGGACACGCTGGAATACCTCAAACCCTGAGGTTCAGGTGTTCCTTGAGGGCCGCCTGCAGGCCACTCAGCGTCAATGGCTTGATCAGCTGGCCATCCATGCCGGCCTCACGGATCATTTTGCTGTGTTCCGGCAGGGCATGGGCACTGAGCGCCAGTATCACCACCGGCTCTCGCCCGGATGTGCGCTCCAGTGCACGGATCTCGCGGGCACAGGTGAAGCCGTCCATGTCCGGCATGTCCAGGTCCATGAGTACCAGGCCAATGTCGCTGTTGTCGCGATACATGGCCAGCGCCGGGCGCCCGTCCTCGGCAATATCCACATTGCGGATGCCCAGCCGCTGCAGATAGCCACGGGTGACCATCTGGTTGACCGGGTTGTCCTCGGCCACCAGCACCCGTAGCTGATCCAAGCGCTCCGAGGAAACCGTGTCGGTGACCAGCGGGATGGAACCTGGCAGCTGACTGCCCAGCAGCTGTTGCAACTCGCTGACGGTGAGTACCGAGCGACGAATCAGGCGAATGCCCTCCGGAAGACCGGCAGGCGGTTCGCTGCGCATACCCGTCAGCATCAGTATCGGCATGTCCGGTTGCAAAACCCGGCAAAACGACAGGGCCTCCTGCAGGAATTCCGGCTCCGGCAGCCCATTGATCAGCAGCACGGAGCAATCCTGTTTCTCCAGCTCGTCGGCCACCTCCTGCAGACGGTGTGCCACCCGGGCTTTCTCGAAACGTTCGTCATCCGCCAGCCAGTCCCCCAGGGTGCCCTGCACATCCCAGACCAGCGAATCCGGCGGAGGCTCGACCATCAGTGGCACCGCTTCCTCGCAAACCGGTAGCTGGATACTGAAGGAAAAACGGGCGCCGTGTCCCAGGGTGCTGCGTACCTGAATATCACCGCCCATCAGCATGACCAGCTCGCGGCTGATGGCCAGTCCCAGCCCGGTGCCACCAAAGCGCTTGGCGGTGGACGGTGAGGCCTGGCTGAACTGCTCGAACAGGCGGCTCTTTTCCTCGGCACTCAGGCCGATACCGGTATCGGTCACGGCAAAGGTCAGCAATGGCGCCTCGCCAGCGTGGCGCCGACAACTGAGCGAGAGTACCACCCGCCCATGGGGGGTGAATTTCACCGCGTTGCCCATCAGGTTGATCAGGATCTGGCGCAGGCGAATCGGATCCCCCCGCACCCGGGCCGGCGTGGCCGGGTCCACGTTCACCAGAATCAGGGTGCCATTGTCGCTGGCCGGCAGATTGAACATGTGCGCGCACTCCACCATCAGCGCCACCAGATCAAACTCTTCCTGCTCCAGCTGCAGCTTGCCCGCTTCAATCTTAGCGAAATCCAGCACATCATTGATCAGCGCACTCAGGGTGCGCCCGGCACTTTCAATCAGGCCGATATATTCCTGTTGGCGCGGGGTGGGCTCGGTCTCGCGCAACAGCTCGGCCAGGCCGATCACCCCATTGAGCGGCGTGCGAATCTCGTGACTCATGCGCGCCAGAAACTGCCCCTTGGCATCACTTTCTGCCTTGGCCGTGATCACGCGGTAATTGGAGCGGTAGAACATTAGCGCCAGGCCCAGCACCACCATGTAAAGCAGTAACAGGCCAACCGCGATCAATACACTGGTGCGCAGGGCCTGCTGGTAACCGGCCTCCAGCACCCGGTCCGCCAGGTCCACCAAGGTCTGGGACAGGTCCTCCAGGGATTTCAGGGACTGACCGCCCCGCTGGTAGGCGGTGCGCCAGGGCATGTCCACCTGGGGCGCCAGGATCAGCTCGTTCTGGGTCCAGTCCAGGTAGCTCTGCAACTCCCCCTGCACCAGCCGCCACTGTTGCTGCAACTGAATCGCCCCGGTGCGCAGCACCAGCGCCTTGATCTCGCTGTCAATCAGGGGCAGCTCCGCATCCAGGCGTTGCCAGGCATTCTCCAGCCGGCGGGCATCGGTATCACTGACATAACCGCCGCGTTGGCTGATATAGATGGCCACCGCCCGGATCAGCCCCACATCCTCACTGGCTTCGCGGAAAGAGCCCACCGCCAGCGACATGATCTCGTTGGGCAGCGCCTGCCCGACCGGGATATCCGAGACATACAGCACCGTGGACATGCTGTTGTAGAACCGCGAGGTGAATCGCTCCACATTCTGGAAGGGGCCGGCCACATCCTCGATGGGAATGCCGGTCTTGACGGTCAGATCCCGCCAGGTATTGCCGAGCACCGCGGCCTGGTCCACCAGCCCCGGTTCGCCACTGGCACGGATACCGTCGATGAAGAGTCGCAGGCGACTGTCCGCCTGGGAACGGCGCAGATCGAACTGTTCACGGATATCCTGGCTGTCGATGTGGATCAATGCCGGCGACAGGTCGCGTACGTCCCCCAGGGGAGGCAGCACCTCCAGCCCCTTACCGAACAGGCGCACATCGTTTTGCATGCTGCGGTAGGCATCCAGCACCGACAGCCGGTACTGGATCAGCAGCACCAGTATGATCACGAAGGGCACCGTCACCAGTGCCAGCAGCAACCCTACGGTTGCGCCGTTTCTTATGCCATTATGTGACGGTCCTTTCATTGACCACTCCCTCGGCGGGGTATGCTCAGTGTCTGCCATCCGGCGGATAAAAAACAAACACAACAACCCGTTCGACCCGGGGCATGTCCCTGCCCTGCAACACCGGAAAAATGGGGTACACTCTGCACCATGGCGCCTTCAATGACTGTAAAACTTTTTGTCACTTTCGTATCCCTGCTACTTCTCGTAGCGTGCCAGAACACGCCGCCAGATGCCTCGCAAAAAGCCCTTGAGCCGGTCAAGATCAAGACGTTCAAGGCCCAGAAGCTGGACCCCAAAAGCGACGATCTGCCCACCGAGGTCGGTCAGAACCCGGTGGAGCTGTCTCATTTTACCGCGCCCCGGCAACTGGCCGGGTTGCAATATGATGGCGAAATCAGCTCTGACAGCATGCGCACTTTTCGCTATCACAACGACGATAACACCGAGCAGCTCAACCTGATGGTTTACGGCCTGCCCCCGGGCTGGCAACTGATGACCCCGCAACGGGCGGTGGCCGGCAACTACGGCGAAGTGCGCCAGCGGCTGGTCAACCGGGCTCTGCAGAACAGCGCCAATGCCCTGACCATTGTCAGCGAACGGCTGATTGACCTGGAAGGCCACCCCACCGCCCAGGCCGAAATGCGCTGGGTGGAGGCCGGTCGCCCGATCGAGAATCGCGCCCTGCTGCTGACCCTGGTCGATGGCACCTACATCCGGGTGGCCAATGCCAGCTACAAGCAGAACAGCCGCTGGCTGCTGCAACAGACCAAGCGGGCCCTGGCCGAGTTCCGGGCGGCGCAGAACAACAACGATGACACCCGCCCCGCCGCGCACTGAGCGACGGGCCACGGCGGGCGTGATACCCTGTGCGCCCCACAGGACTGCGCAATACCCGGCATGACCGACACACCCTTTTCGCCCCTGACGCCGGCCCGCATCGACTGGCAGGCCCACACGCCGGTGGCCAGTGATTACGACGACCCCTATTTTTCCCGCCAGGACGGTGCCGCGGAAAGCAGCTACGTGTTCCTGCAGGGCAATCGCCTCACCGAGCGCTTTGCCAGCCTCGCCGATGGCGACCTCTTTGTCATTGGTGAAACCGGCTTTGGCACCGGGCTCAATTGCCTGCTGGCCGCCGCCTGTTTTCTGCAACAGGCCGGCGATGGCGCCCGCCTGCATCTGGTATCGGTGGAAAAACACCCGCTCTGCGCCGAGGATCTGCGGCGGGCCCTGGCCCACTGGCCACAACTGGCGGCCTTGAGCGATGCCCTGCTGGCCCAGTACCCGGCCCCGGCACCCGGCTTTCACCGTCTGCAGCTTCACCCGCGCGTCAGCCTGACCCTGCTTTACGGTGAAGCCGAAGCCCTCTGGCCCCTGTTCGACAGCCCGGTGGATGCCTGGTTTCTGGACGGCTTTGCCCCCGCCTGCAACCCGGACATGTGGCAACCGGCCCTGTTTGCCCAGCTGGCACGGCTGAGCCGGCCGGGCACCACCCTGGCCACCTTTACCGCCGCCGGTTTTGTCCGGCGCGGCCTGATCGAGGCCGGCTTCACCATGCAAAAGCGCGACGGGTTCGGCCACAAGCGCCATATGCTGGTGGGCCACTGGCAACAGAGTCAGGCCCCGGCCCGGCAGAGCCGGCGGCAACAGGCCATTGTGGTGGGTGCCGGACTGGCCGGCGCCACCACCGCCCGGGCCCTGGCCGAACGCGGCTGGCAGGTCACCGTACTGGACCCGGCGGGTATTGCCAGCGGCGCCTCCGGCAATCTTGCCGGCGTGGTCTACAGCACACCCAGCGCCCACCTGACCGCCCAGAATCGCTTTTACCAGAACAGCTACAGTCAGGCGCTGCGCTGGTTTGCTCAGCATGGCTTCCCCCGACACCCGGATGAGGGGCGCCTCAACGGCGTGATTCAACATGCCGTGGACACGCGGCAATGGGACAAGCTCAGCCAGGCCATGGCCAGCGGCGTGTGGCCCGCATCCCTGCTGCGCCCGGCCGGCGATCAGGCCGTGGAGCTGGTGGGCGGCGGCTATATTCGCCCGGCGCGCTGGTGTGAATACCTGCTGGATCACCCGCACATTCGCCTGCGCCAGGAGCGCATCACCGCCCTGCAGGAAGGCCAGCCCGCCAGTGTAACCCTGGAAAACGGTGACAGCCTGTCCGCCAGCGCGGTGGTACTGTGCATCGCCGCCGCCAGCCTGCAACTGCCAGGGCTGCACTGGCTGCCGCTCAAACAGATTCGCGGCCAGGTCAGTTACTGCCGGGCCACCGAAGCCAGCGCCGGCTGGCAACAGGCGCGCTGCCACGGCGGCTACCTGACACCGGCCCTGGACGGGCTGCATTGTGTCGGTGCCACCTTTGACCTGCACCAGCTGGAGCAGACACCGCACGACGAAGACGACCGGCGCAACCTGGCCCAGCTGCAGGAATACCTGCCCACCCTCTGGCAGGAACTGGGCGGCGACGCTATCCAGGTGGCGGACCGGCGGGCTGCCATGCGCTGCCAGAGCATTGATTTTCTGCCCCTGTGCGGACCGCTGCCGGTGGCCAGCGAGCACCCCCACCGCGCCGCCGCCGGGCTTTATCTGAACCTGGCCCATGGCAGCCGTGGCATTACCGGCACCCCCCTGTGCGCCGAGCTGCTCGCCGACCTCATCAGTGGCCTGCCACTGCCGGTAGACAAACCGTTACTTGACGCTCTTGACCCGGCCCGGTTTATTGTCCGCAAACGCAAAAAACAACCGAGGTGGACGCCATGAACTTTCTCAACCTGCCAATTACCGCCCTCTACGGCGGCCTTTGTGGTCTGCTGGTCATCCTGCTGGCCGCCAATGTGGTGCGCCACCGTCTGCGCAGCAAGGTTTCCCTGGGCGATGGGGGTCACCGCGATCTGGGCCGGGCGATCCGCGCCCATGGCAATGCGGTGGAATACATTCCGCTGGCCCTGCTGTTGATGGCCCTGCTGGAAACCAACGGTGGCAGCGCCACGGCGTTACACACCTACGGCATCATTCTGGTCGCCGGCCGGCTGCTGCACGGCTTTGGCATGCTGGTACCCCGCGGCAGTGCCAACCTGCCCCGCCAGCTGGGCATTGTGGCGTCCTGGGCAGTCATTCTGGGCACCAGCGTGCAGTTGCTTTGGGGAAGAATCGGTTAGGCGAGAGCCTGATTGTGTAGGAGCGTGCTTGCACGCGAAGGGGCAAGTATTCGCGTGCAAACACGCTCCCACAGGGTCTGAAATTGGGGAAAGGTTGTCAGCCCGGGTGACGCTGATGCTGGTCGAACTGTTCGCGGGTCATGACGGTGACGGTTTCGGTGGCGCTATCGAACACCAGCAATGACTGGCCTTTGGTAAGCTGACGGCGCACCTGCTCCACCTTGGTGGCGGTGCTGATTTCCTGTTCACCGTAGTCGGTGCCGTCTCGGGTCACAAACTCCTGCAGCAGGTTATCCAGCGTGTCCGCCGCCAGCTCCTGCCAGGGAACGATCACCACCTCGTCCATCAGGCAATAGCTCCTTCGCGGGCCCATTCGCAACGCACCCGCAGGGGCGCCTCGGAAGGCTCATGGCAAACATCGGCGCTGTCCCAGACGAAGGTATGGAACCCGGACAGTTCCGTTTCCAGATGCACCACCGCATTGACCCAGAACATGTTCTTGAGCAGGGATTCGAACTTGGCGATCCAGTGCTCCCACTCGTACTCCACCGCCCGGTAGGACATACCGAAATGAATCACCTGGGTCTGGAAGGTCCCCCCCATCAGGTCATCACCGGGGACCGAGAACATTTCCCGGCACAGAAACGGCCACTCATCGGCCTGGGGCAACTGGCGAATGGCCCGCCGGTTCTGGAAACAGCTCGCCTTACGCTCTTGCAGACTGCCGAAGGGCAGGTGCTTGATACAACCGTAAACGATGGATTCGTTATCCAAATCAGCCTCTCAACAGTGATTGCCCGCTAGCGTCCGCACTGACGCAGTTGCTGTTCATAGCGGTTGGCCATGGCCGCCGTGCGCCGGGCCGCGCCCTGTACCCACTGGTTATGCTTCCAGGTGCCACGGGCATAGCCACCATGGCCGCTGTAGTACGACAAGTACAGGTGATAGGTATCATTTCTGGCGATGCCGTTGATCTTGTAACTCTGGTAGTAGTACCAGCCGACAAAACGAATGGCATCCTGAAAGTCATCCCGGTCCGCGCCATGGCGACCGGTGGCCTTCTGGTAGGACTCCCAGGTGGACGTCAGCGCCTGGGAATAGCCGTAGGCCGAGGATGGACGCTTCCAGGGAATAAAGCCCAGTAGCCTGGTGCGCGGCGGCTTGGCATGGGCATCGAAACCGGATTCCTTGTAGATGGTAGCCATCAGCACCGGTACGGGCACGCCATATTCCTTCTCGGTCTTCTTGGCGTACTTGTACCAGTTATTGAACCAGCCACCTCGCTGATCAAACACCGCACAGGCATCATCGGTATTGGTCGGTGTGCCGGCACAGCCACCCAACGCCAGTAACACCATCAGCAGCGCCACTCTCACGGTCATAATGCTCCCGGATCGATACCGTTTTCCTTGAAGACCGACATTAGCGCGGCTTCATCGCACACCTCAACTCCCAGGGACTCGGCCTTGGCCAGTTTGGAGCCGGCGGCGGCGCCTGCCACCACCATGGCGGTATTTTTGGAGACCGAGCCGGCCACCTTGGCGCCCAGCTGTTGCAGCCCCTGTTTGGCCTGATCCCGGGTCAGCGATTCCAGCGTGCCGGTGAGCACCCAGGTCTGCCCTTCCAGCGGCCGGCTCTCGGTATGGGCCGGTGCCCGCGCCGCCAGTGACGCGGCCTGCTGCTCGGCCTGTTGCAGGCGCGCCTGCCAATCATCCGCCGCCAGCGCCCTGGCCATCTGCACCATGACCCCGGAGCGCACGCCCCCGGGTTCGGCCCCGGCGCCTTCCGCTGCCGCCTGGCTGAGTGCCGCCACGCTGGCAAAATGGCTACCCAGGGTTTCCAGGGTCTTGTCGCCGATCCCTTCAAGATCCATGCCCAGCCGCTTGGCGGACTTGAGCAAGTGAGCCAGGGTCAGGGAGGAAACAAAGGCGGCGGAGGGCTGGCCACTGGACTGCGGGGTGACGCCGGCGGCCAGCAGACCATCGATCACCGCCTCGTTATCCGCCTCGGCAAAGAAGGCACCAATGGCCCGGGCCACTTCCAGCCCCACATCCGGCACCGCCAGCAACAACAGCAGGGAGGCATGACGAATGCCGTCCAGGTCTCCAAAGCAGTCCGCCAGGTTCTTGGCGGTTTCCTCGCCGATCTGGAGGATGCCAAGGGCAAACAGGAAGCGGCCCAGACCGACCTTTTTGGAGGTCTCCAGCGCCGCAATCAGGTTATCCGCCGACTTCTCGCCCATGCGCTCCAGGCCGGCGACGCGGGCCGCCTCCAGCCGGTAGAGGTCGGCCACGGTGGCAATCAGGCCCTCATCCACCAGGGCATCCACCAGCTTGTCCCCCAGGCCGTCGATGTCCATGGCCCGGCGGGAAGCAAAGTGCTTGATCGCTTCACGCTGCTGGGCGCCACAGATCAGGCCACCGGTACAACGGGCCACCACTTCACCGTCGCCGCGCAGAATATCACTGCCACACACCGGGCAGTTGGACGGCAGGGAAATGGTCTGCGCATCGGCGGGACGGCGCTCGGGGATCGGCCGCACCACCTTGGGGATCACATCCCCGGCCCGGTAGACCACCACGGTGTCGCCAACGCGGATATCCAGGCGGCGGATTTCATCGATATTGTGCAAAGTAGCATTGCTGACGGTAACGCCGCCCACCTGCACCGGCTCCAGCCGCGCCACCGGCGTCAGCGCGCCGGTGCGGCCCACCTGCCAGTCCACGCCGTTGAGCACGGTGAGCTCTTCCTGGGCCGGGAACTTGTGGGCAATGGCCCAGCGCGGTGCACGGCTGACAAAGCCCAGGTCCCGCTGCCAGTCGAGCCGGTCGACCTTGTAGACCACCCCATCGATGTCGTAATCGAGCTTGTCACGCTTGTCGAGAATGCCGTGATAAAACGCCAGCAGTGCCTCCACGCCCTCACAGACACGGATTTCCGGGTTCACACGCAGGCCCCAGTGCTTCAAGGCATCGAGGATGGCGGAATGGGTGGCGGGCCAGGGCTGACCTTCCAGCTGGGCCAGGGAATAGGCATAGAATTCCAGCGGCCGCTCGGCGGTAATGCGCGAGTCCAGTTGACGCAGGCTGCCGGCGGCGGCATTGCGCGGGTTGGCGAATACCTTCTGCCCGGCCGCTTCCTGGCGGGCATTGAGTTCGGCAAAGCCACCGTGGGGCATCACCACTTCGCCGCGCACTTCCAGACGCGCCGGCGGGTTATCGCCGCGCAGTTTCAGCGGCACCGAACGGATGGTGCGCGCATTGACGGTAATGTTCTCGCCGGTCTGGCCATCGCCACGGGTGGCCGCGCGTACCAGCTCGCCGTTTTCATAGAGCAGGGAAATAGCCAGGCCATCCAGCTTCGGCTCGGCCACATAGGCGATGGTGTCACTGACATCCAGCCGTTCACGGATACGATTATCGAAGGCGCGCAGGTCGTCATCGTCGAAGGCGTTATCCAGGCTCAGCATGGGCACTTCATGCTGCACCTGATCGAACGCGTCCAGCGGCACATCGCCGACACGCTGGGTGGGCGAATCCGCGGTGACCAGTTCCGGGTGTGCCTCCTCCAGCGCCTTCAGTTCCCGGTAAAGGCGGTCATATTCCGCATCGGGCACCGCCGGGTCATCCAGCACATAGTAGCGGTAGGACCAGTTGTTGAGCTGGTCACGCAGGGATTGGACTTTCTGGGAGAGATCGTTGGTTTCGGGCACGTTTGGGCAGCGAACAGTTAATAGTGAAAGTTAACAGCGAAAACCGTTTCGGCTTCACGCGAAGGTCGGTAACCGGCATGCGCCGATCGCCGTCAAAAAAACGGCGGAGATTGCCGGCAGCAATTTCCGCCCTACAGCACGGCGATCATTGTCAGCGTTATGCGCTCGGCACGCGCTGGCGACGTTCGAATTCCTGCACACGCTGGCGCAGATGCTCCATGGTCTGGCGGGTCAGCACGCTGTGTTGCTCGTCCTTGAGTTCCCCTTCCAGCTCCGTGGCCAGGCGGCGGCAGACCGACAGCATCTTGTCCAGGGCGCCGATGGCATCGCTGGCCCCCGGCAGCTTCAGGAAGAAGGTAACGCCGGCAAAGGTCATGTCTTCCATGGTGTCCAGGTCAAAGGTGCCCGGCTCCACCGCATTGGCCATGGAGAATTGCAGCTGATCCTCACCGCGATAATCCACATGACGATGGAAAATGTTCATGTCACCGAAACGCAGACCGGACTCCAGCAACAGCCGCAGCAGCTCGCCACCATCGAAGGGCTCACCACGGCGGGCAATCAGGTGCACGACGATCACTTCCAGCACCGGCTGGGGTTCGCGGGGCTTCTGCGCCGCCGGCTTGCGTGCGGCGGGCCGGGGCTCCGGTTTGGGCTGCGGCGCGGGGGTCAGTTCCGGCTCGGCGGCCACCGGCGGCGGTTCCGGGGTCGGCTCACGGACCGGTTGCGGCTCGTCGTCGGCCATCGCCGGTTCCGGATCATCGCCCTCGAACAGGCTACCCTGCTCGGCCTCGCTGGCCGGTTCGGGGTGCTCTTCCTGCTCCATCATCATGGGCGGTTCGCTGGCGGCATCGCGCTCGATGGCCTTGCGGATCACCCGGGCGCTGCCGACCAGCTCCGGGTTGTAGTCTTTCTCTTCCGGCTCGTCCTGGGCATCGCGATAACGGGGGTCGATGCGCATGCGCAGGCGGCCCTGGCGCTCCCGGACCATGCGACGCAGGCCATCGGCCAGAATCAGCAGAATCAGGATGACCAGAATTCCAATCAGTGTTTCCAGGTTCAGGCCCATAGCCTTGCCTCTTCCTTAGCTAGTCTCAGTTCGGCCTCAAACGTTGTAGCGCCTACATGGCGGCCATTTCGGCGGCTTCTTCCACATCCACGGACACCAGGCGGGAAACGCCCGGTTCGTGCATGGTTACCCCCATCAGGGAGGCCGCCATTTCCATCGCAATCTTGTTATGGGTGATATAGATAAATTGCACCTTGTTGGACATTTCCGATACCAGATTACAGAAACGGCCCACATTCGCATCATCCAACGGCGCGTCCACCTCATCAAGCAGACAGAAAGGCGCCGGGTTGAGCTGGAAGATGCTGAATACCAGTGACAGGGCGGTCAGGGCTTTCTCACCCCCGGACAGCAGGTGAATGGTGCTGTTCCGCTTGCCCGGCGGGCGCGCCATGATGGCCACGCCGGTGTCGAGCAGGTCTTCGCCGGTGAGCTCCAGGTAGGCATGGCCGCCGCCGAACACTTTCGGGAACAGCTCCTGCAGGCCCCGGTTGATGCGGTCGAAGTACTCCTTGAAGCGCGCCCGGGTTTCCCGGTCGATCTTGCGAATGGCGTTCTCCAGGGTACCCAGGGCATCTTCCAGATCGTCGTTCTGGCTGTCCAGGTAGGTCTTGCGCTCGGACTGCTGCTGGTACTCGTCAATGGCCGCCAGGTTGATCTGGCCCAGGCGCGAGATGCGCTGGCCGATCTGGTCCATCTCCTGGGCCCATTCCTGCTCATTGGCCTCGTCCGGCAGGCCCTGCAGCACGGTATCCAGGTCGAAATTCTGTTCGGCAAGCTGCTCGGCCACGGTCTGGCGACGGGTGGTCAGGTCCTGCCACTGCATGCGTTTCTGGTCCATGGTGCTGCGCACTTCCTGGGCCTGGCGCTCGTACTGGGCACGCTGGCCTTCCAGGTTACGCATTTCATGGTCCACACCCTCCAGCTCGCGGCGCGCTTCGGTGAGCTTGTGCTCCGCTTCCAGGCGCACTTCCAGCTTTTCTTCCAGCTGCGCCTGCAGCTCGGCGCCAGGATCATCCCCGTCACGGGTCTGCTCTTCCAGCAGCGCCTTGCGCTCGGTCATGGCCTGCACCTGGGATTCCAGCCGTGACAGGTTCTGGCGCAGGGAATCCGCCTGGGTGCGGGCGCCCTGCACGTCCATGGCCAGCTGGTGGGACTGGTCCCGGTCGTGACGGGCCTTCTGGCGGGCCTCGTCCAGCCGCAGGCGCAGCTCGTCACGGCGGGACAGCAGGGTTTCCCGCTGGCCGCTGTCGGTTTCCATGGCGTCCAGCGCTTCGGCCAGCACGGCACGGGCTTCCTTGAGTTGCTCCTGCTCCTGGGCCAGCTGCTCGTTGGTTTCGTCCAGCTCACGGCCCAGGCGCTCGCGGCGCATGGTGATCTGCTCCAGGCGTACCTGGCGGGCGCTGACCTGGGCATTGATTTCGCCCAGCTCGCGGTTGATGCGGCTGGCCTGACGCTGCACCTCCTCGCGCTCTTCCTCCAGTTCACCGATCTGTTCGCGGCTGCTTTCCAACTGCTCTTTCAGGTCTTCCACGGTGGCCTGCAGGGTGTCGATCTGTTCTTCCAGGGTTTCCAGCTCCCGGCGACGTTCGAGGATACCGGCTTCCTGGTCTTCCTCTTTGGCCACCTTGAGCCAGTCCGGGCCCAGCCAGATGCCGTCGCGGGTGACCACGGATTCGTGGGCATCCAGTTTGCCGCGCAGCGCCAGCGCCGCGGCCAGATCATCGGCCACGTAGACACCGGCCAGCAGGCCTTCCGGCACCTGGCCGCTGACCTGATCGCGCAACAGGGGGCCCTTGTCACCGGCGGCCTTGGCCGTGCCGGTGCTGACCAGGGCCAGGCGACCATGGTCCAGGTCTTCCAGCCAGTCACTGACCTGCTCGAAACCGCTGATGGCCACTGCCTGCAGGCTATCGCCAAGCACCGCTTCCAGGGCCTTTTCCCAGCCTTCGGCCACCTGCACCTGGTCGGCCAGGCGCGGCTCGTCATCCAGTTCGTGGCGGTTGAGCCAGTCGCTGACCGCGCCATCATCGCCCATGGCGGCCTTTTGCAGGGCCTCCAGGGAGGTACGGCGACCTTTCAGGGTCTGCAGCTTCTCGCGGGCTTCATCCAGCTGGCGGCCACGCTCGCCGTTGTCCCGGCGCATCTGGTTGATCTCTTCCTGCAGGGACTCGCTGCGCAGCTCGTTTTCTTCCGCCTGACCGCGATACTGTTCCACCTGCTCTTCCAGCTGGCGCATTTTCGAGGCCAGCGGCCCGGAGTCCAGGGATTCCTGTTCCTTGCGCAGGCGCTCGATGCGGTCCTTGAGGCGTTCCTGGGACTTGTCCAGGTGCTGGATGCGCGATTGTTCCACCTCTGCCTGGCGGCGGGATTCTCCGGACTTGCCGTTGAATTCTTCCCACTCCTGCTGCCAGCCCTGCATGGCCTCCTCAGCCAGGGCCAGCGCCTCGTTGGAGGCTTCCTGCTGCTCGCTGATCAGCTCCAGCTCCGGTTCGCGCTCGGCCAGGATGGCGTCCAGCTCGGCAACCTTTTCGCTGTCCATGCGCAGGTGTTCGTCGGCCTCTTTCCAGCTGGCGGAAATCTGCTCCAGCTCCTCGTACAGCTGCTGCTTGCGCTCACGCTGGTTCTGGATGTTCTGCTCCAGCCGCGCCACTTCCGCCCCCAGGGCATAGAAATGCTGCTGCACCTCGTTGAAGCGCTCCTGCACCTCGTGGTGGTTTTCGCGCAGGCGCTCCACTTCCGCGTCCACATGGCGCTGCTCGGCAATCTTGGCCTCGATGGCCACATCCAGCTCGCCGATCACATGGTCGAGCTGCTTGACCTGGCCATCCAGGCCTTTCCAGCGCAGGGCCTTGAGCTGGGCGCCCTTGAGGCGCTCCTCTTCCTTGTACTGCTTGTATTTCTCGGCGGCGCTGGCCTGGCGGCTCAGGCGCTCCAGCTGGCGTGCCAGCTCGTCGCGAATGTCGGTGAGGCGCTCCAGGTTCTCGCGGGTGCGGCGGATACGGTTTTCAGTCTCGCGGCGGCGGGCCTTGTATTTGGAAATGCCGGCGGCTTCCTCGATGTAAACCCGCAGTTCCTCGGGCTTGGCCTCGATCAGCCGGGAAATCATGCCCTGCTCGATGATGGCGTAGCTGCGCGGCCCCAGGCCCGTGCCCATGAAGATATCGGCGATATCCTTGCGGCGACACTTGGTGCTGTTGAGGAAGTAGTTGGACTGGCCGTCCCGGGTCACCTGGCGTTTGACGGAAATCTCGCTGAACTTGCCGTACTCGCCGCTGACGGTGCCATCGGAGTTGTCGAACACCAGTTCGATGGAGGCCTGGGCCACCGGTTTACGGGCGTTGGAGCCGTTGAAGATCACATCCGCCATGGATTCGCCACGCAGGTGCTTGGCGGAGGATTCGCCCATGACCCAGCGCACCGCATCGATGATGTTGGACTTCCCGCAACCGTTGGGCCCCACCACGGCGGTGAGGTTTTCCGGAAAATTGGCGGTGGTGGGGTCCACGAAGGATTTGAACCCGGCCAGTTTTATTGATTTCAGTCGCATAGTCAGAAGTTACTCGCAGCCGCGATGGCCCGGCCAAGCGGGCCGACCCCATAAAAGGCATAAGTCTAGCGGCAAGCCGGGCCGAATTCATCAGCCGCGGCGCCCTGTTTACAATAAGATCGCAAACCCGGCGCCGGTTATAACCCGATCCACTGACCGGGGAAGGTAAAGGAGTGCAAAACCCGCACCATCGTTGACCGGTATCACAGTCATGGCGTCTCCCGGGCCGCTTGTGCCGGCTTTCACCGGGCGGGTAGACTGCCTGCGACCTATCGCACAGCCAAGGATACGCCGTGACCCAGATTACCGATGCTCTCAATTACCTCCGTCGCAGCCTGTCTCTGGCCAGAACACCGGGCCTGCGGCCCTACGTGATCATCCCGCTGATTTTCAACATCCTGGTGTTTGGTGGCCTCTACTGGCTCAGCGGCAGCTGGATCGCCGGCTGGATCGCCCACGCCACCGCCGGCTGGCACCTGACCGGCTTCTGGAGCTTCCTCAACGGCGGCATCGAGTTTCTGGTCAACGCCGCCGTGGTGCTGGTGTGGATCCTGCTGCTGGGACTGTTCGCCAGCATCTTCTCCATTGGCGTCCAGCTGATCGCCGCCCCCTTCATGGGCTTTCTCGCCGAGAAGGTGGACACCCAGGTGACCGGCGTGCCCATGAATGACGAGTCCATCCCGGCCATGATCGTGCGCACCTTCAAGCGCGAACTACGCAAGACCTGGTACTGGCTGTGGCGGGCGCTGCTGATCCTGTTCGTGGTGGGGGTGATCTACTTCATCCCGGTGATCAATGTACTGGCCTCCGCGATCTGGTTCCTGTGGTCCGGCTGGCTGCTGGGCATGCAGTACATCGACTTCGGCGCCGACAACCGCCAGGTGCCCTTCGAGGTGATGCTGGAGCGGCTCAAGACCAAGCGCTGGCTGGTACTGACCTTCGGCGCCATCGTGCTGGGCCTGACCATGATCCCGCTGGTCAACCTGGTGATCATGCCGATTGCGGTGATTGCGGGGACCTTGATCTGGGTGGAGCAGCTGTCCCCAATTGAGAATTGATAACGGAGAATTGATAACTGTCGCGAGACAGGAATTCATGCCGCGAAACGCAAGAGGCCGCGTCCAGGCAATAGGCGCGGCCTCTTCGCTTTGAGAACCCTCAACGGCACTTTCGCACCGTTATCAATTATCAATTCTCCATTATCAATTGAACCTACCGCATAAAGCCCAGCTCGCGCAGCTGGTGAATCTTGTCTCTCACGGCGGCGGCCTGTTCGAATTCCAGGTTCTTGGCGTGTTCCATCATCTGCCCTTCCAGGGCCTGGATTTCCTTGGCCACCTGGGCCGGTGACATGGCCTCGTAGGCAGGGGCGGCGTCGGCCACCTTCTTCTTCTCGCCCTTGTATTTGCGGTCGAAGCGGCTGCCGCCGCTGTCGTCCATGATGTCGCGAACCTTCTTGTTGAGGGCCTGGGGCGTGATGCCGTGCTCCTTGTTGAAGGCTTCCTGCTTGTCGCGACGCCGGTCGGTCTCGTCGATGGCCCGCTGCATGGACCCGGTGATCTTGTCCGCGTAGAGGATGGCGCGCCCTTCCACGTTCCGGGCGGCCCGGCCGATGGTCTGGATCAGGGAGCGCTCTGCGCGCAGGAAGCCTTCCTTGTCCGCATCGAGAATGGCCACCAGCGCCACTTCCGGCATGTCCAGGCCCTCACGCAGCAGGTTGATACCCACCAGCACGTCGAACTTGCCCAGCCGCAGGTCACGGATAATTTCCACCCGCTCCACGGTATCAATGTCCGAGTGCAGGTAGCGCACCTTGATACCGTGCTCGTTGAGGAACTCGGTGAGGTCCTCGGCCATGCGCTTGGTGAGGGTGGTCACCAGCACCCGCTGGCCCTTTTCGATGCACTCGCGCGCCTCGCCCAGCAGGTCGTCCACCTGGCTGGTGGCCGGGCGAATCTCGATTTTCGGGTCCACCAGGCCAGTGGGCCGCACCACCTGCTCCACCACCTGGCCGGCGTGTTTCTCCTCGTAGGGGCCCGGCGTGGCCGACACGAACACCATCTGTGGCGCCAGCCGCTCCCACTCCTCGAACTTGAGCGGGCGGTTGTCCATGGCCGACGGCAGCCGGAAACCGAAGCTGACCAGGGTTTCCTTGCGTGAGCGGTCGCCCTTGTACATGGCCCCCAGCTGGGGAATGGTGACGTGGGATTCGTCGGCAATCAGCAGCGCATTGGCCGGCAGATAATCAAACAGGGTGGGCGGCGCCTCGCCGGGGGCACGGCCGGAGAACAGCCGGGAATAGTTTTCCACGCCGTTGCAGTAGCCGAGTTCCTGCAGCATCTCGATATCGAAGCGAGTGCGCTGCTCCAGGCGCTGAGCCTCCACCAGCTTGTTCTGCTCCTTGAGCTCGGTGAGCCGCTCGGCCAGCTCCTCCTTGATCATCTCAATGGCCTTGAGCACGGTCTCCCGGGGGGTCACATAGTGGCTCTTGGGATAGATGGTGATGCGCCCCACCCGCTTGATCACCTCGCCGGTGAGCGGGTCGAAGATACTGATTTCCTCCACCTCGTCATCGAACAGCTCGATGCGCACCGCCTCTTTCTCTTCTTCCGCCGGGAAAATGTCGATCACATCGCCCCGCACCCGGTAGGTGGCGCGGCGGAAATCCATTTCGTTGCGGGTGTACTGCAGCTCCGCCAGCCGCCGCAGCAGCTCGCGCTGGTCGATATGATCGCCACGCACCAGGTGCAGCACCATGGCGTGGTAGCTGGCCGGGTCGCCCAGGCCGTAGATGGCGGACACGGTGGCAACAATGATGGTGTCCTCGCGCTCGAGAATGGCCTTGGTGGCCGACAGCCGCATCTGCTCGATCTGCTCGTTCACCGAGGCATCCTTCTCGATGAAGGTATCCGAGCTCGGCACGTAGGCTTCCGGCTGGTAGTAGTCGTAGTAGGAGACGAAGTACTCCACCGCATTCTCCGGGAAGAACTCCTTGAACTCCCCGTACAGCTGCGCCGCCAACGTCTTGTTGGGTGCCATGATGATGGTGGGCCGGCCGGTCTGCTGGATCACATTGGCCATGGTGAAGGTCTTGCCCGACCCGGTTACCCCCAGCAGCGTCTGGTGGCTGAGGCCGTCCTGCAGGCCCTCCACCAGCTGGGCAATGGCCGTGGGCTGGTCACCGGACGGCTGGTAATCGGAATGGAGCTTGAAAAGACTGTCCGCCATGGGTGGTTCCTGCTTTTGTGTATGTTGGGAGGCAATGGCCGTGCCGTTCACCCCCTCCAGCTCCCCCTCATTGA
>NZ_AMRJ01000005.1 GCF_000300995.1 Alcanivorax hongdengensis A-11-3
TAGAAGTGTCCGCAGTAACGGGGTAGAACCCGAAGCCTACTAATCATCGATGTGGCTGCATAACCAGTAGCGCAAGCGGATCGGTTTTCCGGCGCTGTTAGCCCAGTAAACGGGGGCACAGTAAACGGGGCCAGCTCTTTCCCCGTGCGTCAACACAACGTCTAAACGCCTTCTGAAGTCTCAGACTTGAGGTCGTGCCTTCGGCCAACATCGGCTCTCCCCGACACCAGAAAGACCCCTCTCTGTGGTAGAGTCTCCCCTACATTCCCCAACCCGGACCCCAACATGCAGCTCTATGTGCTCGTCGCCTGTGATGGCCTTGATGAAAAGCAGGAAAAGGCCCTGAAACGCCATCTGCCGGATCTGCGCGCCGCTCTCCAGGCCTATGTGGACGATAACGCCGCCAACGGGGTCGCGCTGATTGATGAGTGCGACAGCGACGAGTGCGAGGACTGGCGGCTGGGCATTTGCCAGCCGGTGAAGAAGACCGTGCATCTCACCTTTCCGGTGAACCTGTTCAACGACCTTGCCCGGCAGTACGGCATTGATTGCGAGATCGGCTCCATCGAGGAGGGCGAGTACGACCCGGTGAGTTTCTTTGGCAAGCGCGAAGGGCAGGGGGATGCCTTTCTGATCGGGGCGTATCTGGGGTTGTAGCCTGACACGATTGCCGGCTGATTTTCTGGTTACTTGAGCTTGCCGATCAGTATGAGCCAGGTGCAGTCATGCATGTCTTTGGCGATACGCCTTTCAATACGCGGCACCGTGCCGGTGCTGATGCTCTCATTGTGGGTGCGACAGCCATTGTCGATTTTCTCGCCCTGGCGAAGTTCGTAGTACAAGGGCTCATAGTCTTCCGGGCTTTTGTCATGACGAACGCTGACGGTCGGGCGCGTCAGATAGTCGCCAAAAGCCGCCAGATACGGGCTCTTTCGCAGGACCGTATCGGCAGTGGCCGTGCCGATGAGCAGGGTCGAGACAATAATCCAGCGCCACTTTCCCATCATGTTTCCTCCATGGCCTACTAGCTCGAGAGTAGCAGGATCATGGCGGTTATGGGGCAGCCCCCCCCACGACCAAGCCCCGGAAAGCCGGGGCCATGGTCGTGGGGGCGACCTTTCAGGCTACGCTTTCTTGTGTGGTGGGTGTGTATTGTGCGGCATCGGTGGTGTATTCCGCGTGGCCGTATTCCACCAGCAGTTCCTTGATTCTTCTCACCAGTATTCTGTCTGCCACCTTGTTGGCCACCGGGATGTCCTGCAGGGTGCGGTAGGCGATGAGGCGGGGCATGACGAACAGGTTGCCGACGGTGAACAGGGCGTAGTCGAGCAGGTGAGGTTCGACGCCCATTTCCCGGGCTTTTGATTTGTCCTTGCGGCCCAGGAAGGCTTCGGTGAAGAACACCTTGGAAAAGCTGCGCTCCACGCGGTTGTGCAGCTGGCTGAGCAGTTTACGGTCTTTGGGGCGGTAGACGGACATGGTGGCGCGGGTGAGTTCGCCGCAGGTGTCGTGGTCGTAGCCCTCGCGCAGGGTGCCGGAGTAGGTGAGCATGGTGTCGATGATGTCCGGTGCTTCGGCGGGCAGCAGCTCTTCGGGCAGGCCCAACAGGAAGCACTGGTAGCGGGACAGCTCGACGATGGCGCGTTCGTTGCGGGTGAAGTGCTTGCGGCCCTTGCGCATGGCCTTGAAGGCGGTCAGGTAGGCGGGCATGGTGCCGGCGGGCATCTGGTCCACCTGGGGGATGGGGATGCCGTAGACGGCCGGGTCCCAGGGGCCGCCCTTGTCGGGGGTGCAGCGCTTGATGATGTTAAAGCGCACCATGGAATGCATCAGGCGCACCATGGCGGCGGCCTTGAAGCCGGGGCCGAAGCGCTCCAGAGCACCGGGCAGGGTGGCGGTGGTGAAGAAGCTGGCGGTTTCGTTGATGCGCTGGTTCACCGAGTCGTTGGCCAGGGTGCCGGTGATGGCCATGGGCAGGCCGGAGTACTTGTTCATGAAGGTGGCCACAAAGGCGCCGCGAATCACGTAGGGCGCCAGGTTGACCATCTGGTTACGACTCAGGCGGGCGCCTTCGCGCACCAGTGCCATGTCCACCCAGTCGGGGGTGGTTTCCATGGCGAGGATGAAATCGGTGAGCTCTTGGGGGGCATCGGCGACGGCGTGCAGGCCTTCGTCGCAGGCCTGCTTGAGCATGCTGATCAGGCCGCGAAAGCCGTACCGGGGCATCAGGGCCGCATAGGCGTCAGCCACGGTGTCGCCCAGCAGGGTGTAGGCGCGGGCCCGCTCGACCTTCTCACTATCCTTGAGAATACCGGCGCGGTATTTGCTGGCGAATTTTTTCGGCAGGGTGCTGCGCACGGCGATGTCGTCGGTGAACCGTTCCGGGGTCACGTCGAAGTCGATATCGCCGTAGAGCGAGGGAATCAGGGTTTTCTGTGCGCGGACTTTTTCCCAGAGTGCGTCCAGGGACTGTGGCATCGGTAACCTCGGCAGAAACTGTCTTTCGTTGGCCTATACATTGCGTATACGCGCCGGTTGAGACAATTAACGGAAGTTATCTTTGTGTATAGGTAGGCCGGTTTTGGCCCGCAATGACAGGCAGGCAAAACCGCGCCGGGCCGTGGCCCGGCGGCGGGGTCAGGCGTTTTGCGCCATGGCGTCCTTGTAGAGCGATTGCCGGGGCTGGGCGAAGACCCGGCGCAGCATGGGCTCGAAGTGCTCCAGCGGCAGGATCTCGCCGTCCGGGTCGAAGGCCGGCGAGTCATACTTGCTGACGAACTCCAGGGTCTGCCGGTAGTGCGGGTGGGCCTGGAAGTTGTCGCGCATGTGCCGGTCCATGCCCAGATAGTGGAAGAAGTAGTAGCCCTGGAAGATGGCGTGGTGCTTGACCATCCAGTGGTTGGCTTCGCTGACGAAGGGCTCCAGCAGCACGGCGGCCACGTCCGCGTGGTTGAAGGTGCCCAGGGTGTCGCCGATGTCATGGAGCAGGGCGCAGACCACGTATTCCTCGTCCTTGCCGTCCCGGTGGGCGAGGGTGGCGGTTTGCAGGCAGTGCTGGAAGCGGTCGATGCGGAAGCCGCCGAAGTCGCCCTGCAGCAGTTTCAGGTGATCCATGATGCGGTCGGGCAGGCCCTGGCTGAACTGCCCGAAGCTGTCGGCGATGATTTTCCAGTCTTCGCCGCTGCCGTCTTTCATGTGCGTGAAGGTGGCGCGCGGCGCCGTGTTGTCACTCATGGCTGGCCCCTTAGTCCGCGTAGCCGGGGTTGTGGCGGTCGAGCTTGCGCAGCAGGCCGGGCCAGGCCAGGTTGCCGCCCATGCCTTTGGTGACCTGGGCCGCCTGTTGCTTGATGGTGCTGACGATGCCCTCCGGGATGGGGGTGAGCGGCCGGTTGCCGGACAGCGCCTGCAGCTGGATTTCACAGGCCCGTTGCAGGATGAACATGCTCAGGAAAGTGTCGGCGATGGTGCTGCCCACGGTGAGCAGGCCATGGTTGCGCAGGATCATGAAGTTGGCCTCGCCCAGGTCCGCTTGCAGGCGGGCTTTTTCGTCCTCGCGCAGGGCCACGCCTTCGTAGTCGTGGTAGGCCAGGCTGGCGAGCGGAAACAGGCTCTGCTGGGACAACGGCAGCAGGCCTTCCTGCTGGGCAGAGACTGCCACGCCGGCGGTGGTGTGGGTGTGCATCACGCAGACGGCATCTTCGCGCACGGCGTGGATGGCGCTGTGGATGGTGAAGCCGGCCGGGTTGATGTCGAAGTCACTGTCGTCGAGCTTGTTGCCGTGCTGATCCACGCGCACCAGGCTGGAGGCGGTGATTTCCTCGAACATCATGCCGTAGGGGTTGATCAGAAAGTGATGCTCGTCGCCGGGGATACGGGCGGATAGATGGGTAAAGATCAGGTCGTCCCAGCCGTACAGGGCAATCAGCCGGTAGGCGGCGGCCAGGTCCACCCGCAGTTGCCATTCCTGCTCACTGACCTGGCCCTGCCTGGAGGCCGGGTTCTGTTGTGTCATGCTGTTCATGTGTAGCGCTCCCGAATTGTTTTTGGTTAACAGGCTGCTGAAACCCCTTGTGTACTCAGCGTGGCCTGAAGCGTGCCGCTGTTGTGTCTTGCCCCGAGGGTCAGGGTGGCTCCCTTTCCTGGAGGCAAGGCGCAGCAGATGTGCGCTTCCGGCCGCGCGCCCCGGGCCAGCCAGAAAGACTGAGCACGCATGGGGTTTCAGCAGCCTGTTAGGGCAGTTTAGGCAGGGAATCCGCGCAAAGACTGTCAACTGGTTTACACTCTGTGCATGGTCGATATTTCTGCGGTACTCAAGGACTGCCCCCTGTTCGCGGGCTTCCCGGCGGCGGCCCTGCGCGAGGCGGGCCAGCATGCCCGGGTGCGCCGTTTTGCCCGCGGCGAGGTGATTTACGAGGACGGCGCCATGCAGTCGAGCCTGTGCGTGATCGCCGAGGGGACGGTGCGTATCAGCTCGGTGAATGCGGAGGGCCGCGAGGCCACGCTGATCCTGTTTGATCAGGGCACCTGGTTCGGTGATGCGGTGTTTTCCCCCAATACGCCTCGGGTCTATGGCGCCACCGCTCACACGGCGGCGGTGCTGGTGGAGCTGGAGGGTGAGGCGTTTCGCCAGCTGATGGCCCGTTACCCGCAGAGTTACCCGGTGATTCTGGATCTGCTCAGCCAGCGGCTGTGGTCGGCCATTTCCCTGCTGGAGGAGGATGCCCTGCGCGGCCTGGCATCGCGGGTGGGGCGGCGCCTGTTGTTTCTGGCCCAGATGCAGCGCAGCCGCAGCGGCGGTGAGCAGCCGGTGCGGGTGCTGCTGACCCGCGAGCACCTGGCCAACATGATGGGCGTGACCCGCCAGGGCATTCACAAGGTGCTGAAAAATTACCAGGAAGCCGGATTGATTTCGCTCGGGTACGGGGAGATCGTGATTCCCCATCCGCAGGCCCTGGAGGCCCACCTGGATACGCTGGTGTAGGGTATTAATAAGTACCCTCTATTTGCATATAAAAATAATTATTTCATTGCCCGCCTTTATTTTAAAAGAAAATAACGAAGTGACCCGGTTCCGCTTCGCCCGCCGTCTGTTTCACATCACGGGTAAATAATCGTTTTTGCTATGGAATCGCGCTCTGGCGATTTTATAGGATTCAAGCGCATTTTAAGGAACAGTCGTAAATTGCATATTCCATATGGCCCAGTGGCTGACATTCAGCGTTAGTCCCTGGGGCCAGGAAAGGCGGTTTTTTTCCTTAAAACCCATCAATGAAACAACAAATCGTTACTCCTCGGCGCTTTGGCGCCACTCATCATGGAGTAATTGCGGTGTTTGGGATGAACCCGCTCAATGTTTTAAGGGAAAAGCGGGCAAATTCTATGAGTTTTTTCTATCAGATCATTTTACTGGGGACCTGTTTGACACTGGGGGCCTGCGGCGGTGGTGGTGGCAGTGGCGCGGTGAGCGAGGAAACCCCCGCCACCCCGGCGGCGCCATCCAGCTCGACCGCCTCGTCCGGAAACAGCACGGCGGGAGACAAGGCGCCGGGTAGCAGTGCCACCGGTGAGGTCGATAACAAGACGCCCAAGGATATCCGCCGCTTTGACGGGGCGCTGGGCCAGAGTGTGTTGCAGTACACCGTGGGCAGTAACATGAAGACGGTTTACAGCGACGAGCTGCTCACCCACCCGCAGATGAAGGCCTTCTACTTTGCCGACCAGGACATGGTTTTCACCGTTACCCGCGACGGCAAGGAAAAGCAGCGCTCGGAGCTGCGCCAGTACCCGGAATGGTCGGTGGCCGACCGGCACCGTCTGGATGCCACCGTCACACTCACGGGCACGGCGCTGAATGAGTACACCTGGATGCAGTTGCATCGCAAGGCCAGCACCTCGGTGAAACCACCCCTGAGGCTGACCTGGGCCAAGAACCAGGTGATTGACGGGGTGAGCTACCCGGATTATCTGGTGGCGGTGTTCTATCACCCGGACAGCGGTTATCACAAGGTACCGTTGATGCCGCGCCAGGACGGGCCCATGACGGTGAGTCTGGAAGCCTATAACTACCAGGTGTTCATCAGCCTGAACGGCTCACTGGTGCATGTGGAGAATGTGTCGGACTGGGCGGGGCATAACTGCTACTTCAAGCTGGGGGTCTATGCGTCCGGCAGTGAGGCCGCGTATGGGCAGGCGACGGTGCGCTATCAGGAGGCGGCGTTCAGTCATTCGCCGGGACTGTAAGGGCGCACCCCCTCCGGCTCCCCCTCATTGAGGGGGAGGGTATTGAGCGCCTTGCCATCTTCCTGCCCTGCGAGGGGCGTCGGAGAGGGCAGCTTCCGATCCTCTCCCTCAACGAGGGGAGCCAGGGGAGGCTGAGCTTTCAATCCTCCCCCTCAACGAGGGGGAAGCCAGAGGGAGTGAGTTTCCGATCCTCCCCCTCAACGAGGAAGGAGCCAGAGAGGGTGAGCTTCCGATCCTCCCCCTCAACGAGGGGGAGCCAGAGGGGGTGAGTTTCCGGTCCTCCCCCTCAATGAGGGGGAGTTAGAGGGGGTAAGCTGTTAACGCACTTCCATGCCCGGCTCGGCACCACTGTCCGGGCTCAGCACGTAGATGTCCTCACCGCCGGGGCCGGCGGCCAGCACCATGCCTTCGGAGACACCGAACTTCATCTTGCGCGGCGCCAGGTTGGCCACCAGTACCACCAGCTTGCCTTCCAGGTCCTCGGGCTTGTACTTGGCCTTGATGCCGGCAAACACGTTGCGCTCGCCCAGTTCGCCCACATCCAGGGTCAGTTGCAGCAGTTTGTCGGCACCGTCCACGTGGGCTGCCCTGGCCACGCGGGCCACGCGCAGTTTGACCTTGAGGAAGTCATCAATGCTGATGGTGTCATCCTTGGCCGGGCCGTCGTTGCCGCTCGGTTTGGCTGCCGGCTTGCTGTCGCTCTGGGGCGCCGCCGCCGGGGTGCTTTCCTTCGAGGCGCTCAGCATGGATTCGATCTGCGCCATGTCGATGCGGTTGAGCAGCGGTTTGAACTTGGCGATCTCGTGGTTGAGCAGCAGTTGTTCGCTGTCGTTCCAGGTCAGCGGCTCGATCTGCAGGAAGGCCTCGGCGCGCTCGGCCAGGGCCGGCAGTACCGGTTTCAGGTAGATCACCAGCAGGCGGAAGACGTTGATGGCGGTGGTGCAGATCTGCAGCACTTCCTGCTCGCGGCCTTCTTCCTTGGCCAGGCTCCAGGGCGCCTTTTCGGCGATGTAGCCGTTGGCATGGTCGGCCAGCGCCATGATGTCGCGCATGGCCTTGCCGAATTCGCGCTTTTCGTAGCTTTGCGCGATACGCGGGCCGGCTTCCTGCACTTCGCGCACCAGTAGCGGGTTATCCAGCTCTTCACTGAGAGTGCCGCCAAACTTCTTGACGAAGTTGCCGGTGCGGCTGGCGATGTTGACCAGCTTGCCGACCAGGTCGGCGTTGACGCGCTGGGCGAAGTCTTCCAGGTTCAGGTCGAAGTCGTCCACGCGGCTGGAGAGCTTGGCGGCGAAGTAGTAACGCAGGTACTCCGGGCTCAGGTGGTCCAGGTAGGTGCGGGCCTTGATGAAGGTGCCGCGGGATTTGGACATCTTGGCACCGTTGACGGTGACAAAACCGTGGCTGTAGATGGCGGTGGGCTTGCGCAGCCCGGCGCCTTCCAGCATGGCCGGCCAGAACAGGCCGTGGAAGTTGATGATGTCCTTGCCGATGAAGTGGTACAGCTCGGCGCTGGAGTCCTTGGCCCAGTAGTCGTCGAAGCTCAGGTCTTCGCGCTCGCAGTAGTTCTGGAAGCTGGCCATGTAGCCGATGGGCGCATCCAGCCAGACGTAGAAGTACTTGCCCGGGTAGCCGGGGATCTCGAAGCCGAAGTAGGGGGCCTCGCGGGAGATGTCCCAGGGCTGCAGGTCTTCGATCCATTCCTGCAGCTTGTTGGCCACCTGTTCCTGCAGGGCGCCGGAGCGGGTCCATTCGCGCAGCATGGGCTCGAAGCGCGGCAGGTCGAAGAACAGCTGGGTGGTTTCCTTTTCTACCGGGGTGGCACCGCTGACCGAGGAGTAGGGGTCGATCAGCTCCGCCGGGGTATAGGTGGCGCCGCACACTTCACAGTTGTCGCCGTACTGGTCCTCGGACTTGCACTTGGGGCAGGTGCCCTTGACGAAGCGGTCGGCCAGGAACATGCCCTTCTGCGGGTCGTACAGCTGGGTAATGGTCTTTTCGATGATGTAGCCGGCGTCCTTGTTGCGCTGGAACACCATCTCCGACAGCGCGCGGTTTTCCGGGCTGTGGGTGCTGTAGTAGTTGTCAAAGCGGATCTGGAAGTCGGCGAAGTCGCGCTCGTGATCGGCCTTGACCTGGGCAATCTGCTGCTCCGGAGTCACACCGTTCTCTTCCGCCTTGAGCATGATGGCGGTGCCGTGGGCATCGTCGGCGCAGACATAGATGCACTGCTCGCCGCGCAGTTTCTGGAAGCGCACCCAGATATCGGTCTGGATGTATTCCAGCAGGTGGCCCAGGTGAATGGGGCCATTGGCGTAGGGCAGGGCACTGGTGACCAGGATTTTACGGGCGGTGTCACTCATGGAATCGGGTACATCAACAGCGAAAAAGGGCTGCCTATGATACGGGTCGCCGGCGCTTTTTTCACCCGTTGAGCCCGGGTTTGTGCGTTTCGGCGGTTGGCCGGGTACAGCGCGTCTACGGTTATGCTAGGGTTGGCCGGCAATGACGGGGAATAACGATAAATGACACTGAGTCGGCGCCTTCTTTATCTGCTTTATTTTGCAGCCACCAGCTGTGCGCTGCTGGCCACGCTTGCCCTCTATTACGTCAACGACAACCTGGTCGATTCTCTGGCCGAACGCAACGCCGGGCGTGAGCTCGACAAGGTGGAGGCGGCCTTTCTCGATCAGTTGTCCATTTTGCGGGTACGCGCGGCGGACTGGTCCAATCGGCAGCAGGCCCTGCCCCTGAGCCAGGATGGCATTGGCCAGCTGGATTTGCTGGCCGAGATCCGCGATGACCGGGTCAATATCCGCCGTGGCGATGTCAGCGCGGACAACCCGGCGCTGGTCGCGCTGGCCTCGCACTTCGTGGAAGGCTACTGCCTGCCAACCTGGGGCGTGGTGCGGGTGGGCAAACGGTCGCTGCTGTTCAGCACGGCGGTGGAGCAGGGCTGTCATGCCTATCTGGTGGGGGTGTGGATCAATACCCAGTGGCTCAACTACCTGTCTTCGCGGGTGGGCCATGCCCTCTATCTGCAACCGCTCGAGCAGGGCCAGTCCACCGAGCGCGGCCTTTACCGGCAGGATGATGGCCAGTGGCGGGGGCGCTTCCCGCTGCCGGATTATCTGGGCGGCTCGCCCATGGAAATGCTGGTGGACCTGCCCAGCGATGGCAGCAATGCGGTGCTCCATGCGGTGCTGACCATGGCGGTGATCATGCTGCTGTTGTCCTGGGGGGCGGTGCTGTTCATCAACCGGCGTATCAAGTCGATCCTGTTCGGCCGGGTGCAGTACCTGCACCATGCGGTGCGCTCCATTGCCCGGGGGGGCGAGCTGAATCAGCGGGTGCCGGTGGAGGGCCGCGACGAAATTTCGCTGCTGGCGGAGGATTTCAACACCATGGTCGACAACATCGACCATACCCAGAACCAGCTGGCCAGTGCTCGCCGTCAGGCGGAAGTGGCCAGCCAGGCGAAAAGCCAGTTCCTGGCCAATATCAGCCACGAGATCCGCACGCCCATGACCGCCATCCTCGGCTATACCGAGCTGCTGCGTGATGGCGCCCTGTCGTCGCTGGAACAGGCGCGCTACCTCAATATCATCCAGAACAATGGCGATGCGCTGCTGGCACTGATCAATGACGTGCTTGACCTGTCCCGTATCGAGGCCGGCCAGCTGAGCCTGGAACAGCGGGTGTTCACCATCGCCGAGCTGATGGACGAAGTGGTGGCCAGCCACCGTTTGCTGGCCCGCGAGAAACAGGTGGCCCTGTCGCTGACACTGGATGACTCGGTGCCGGTTTCGGTGTCCGGGGATGTGTTCCGGCTGCGGCAGATATTGATGAACCTGATCGGCAACGCGGTCAAATTCACCGAGCAGGGCAGTGTGGAGGTGCAGGTGGGCTGGCAGTCGTCCGCCTCGCAACTGGAGGTGCGGGTGGCGGATACCGGCATCGGCATGAATGAGCGGCAGCTGTCACGGATATTCCAGCCGTTCTCGCAGGTGGATGCCACCCACAGCCGGCGCTACACCGGCACCGGGCTGGGGCTGAGCATCGCCCGGCAGCTGGCCCGTTCCCAGGGCGGCGACATTACCGTGACCAGCCAGGAAGAGGTGGGCAGTTGCTTTGTATTGACCTTGCCGCTGGCGCGGGCCTGCCAGGTGGAGCTGGCGCCGGAGCCGGAGACGGCGGTTGCCCATGAGAAGGGCCCGCGGTTACAAGGGCGAGTCTTGCTGGTGGAGGACAATACCGTCAACCGCCTGTTTGTGCGCAAGGTGCTGGAGCAGGCGGGCATGACGGTGATCGAGGCCGCGGATGGGCGCGATGCCTGCGAGCAACATGGCCGTCACCGGGCGCTGGATCTGGTGGTGCTGGATATGCAGATGCCGGTGATGGATGGCTACCAGACGGTGCAGGCGCTGCGTGACCGGGGCTTTGACGGGCCGGTACTGGCGCTAACCGCCAATGTGCTGGCCGAGGATCGCCAGCGTTGCCTGGAGGCCGGCTGTGACGAGTTTCTCGGCAAGCCGGTGCGGGTGCGCGATCTGCTGGATATCTGCGCGCGCTTGCTGGTTCAGCCCAGGGCTGCGTCCGCGGATTTCTGACCCCGTAGCAGGGCGTCCTGCACCTGCTTCTGGGTGACCGGCTTGGCCAGGTAATCATCCATGCCCGCATCGCGGGCCTTCTGCACATAGTCGCCGGTGGCATGGGCGGACAGGCCGATGATCCAGCAATGGCGGCCGGTTTCCGCTTCCAGTTCGCGTATCGCCCGGGTGGCGTCGTAGCCATCCAGTTGCGGCATCTCGCAGTCCATGAAGATCATGTCCCAGTAGCCCGGTGAACCGCGGAATTTCTCCAGGGCCTGCTGGCCGTTGTCCACCAGGGTGGCATGCACGCCCAGGGATTTGAGAATGCTGTCGACCACCAGCTGGTTGACCGCATTGTCCTCCGCCACGATCACGTTCAGCCGTTGCAGGGCATCGCTGCCCGCCGGGCGCTCTGTCGGGGCCGGGCTTGGTTCCTGACTTTCGTGTTCCTGCAAATGGGTGTGCAGGCTGCGGCGCAGGGCGCGGGTGGACACCGGGGTTTCCACCAGCAACATGTTGTCGGGCAGTTCGTCGCTGAGGGGCTGCCCGGTGGGGTGCAGCAGGCCCATGGCCGGATTGCCGAAACGCTCGCGCAGGGCATTGAGCGTGGCCGTGTCCGCCAGGTGGTGCTGTTCGCAGAGAATGATGTCCACGCGGCCGGGCGGGTGTTGCAGGGCGCTCTCCACGTTGCGGTATTCTAGCGTGTTGACCTGCCAGCGGCTGAGAATCTGCGACAGGCTCAGGCTCAGGGCCGGGCTTTCGGTGAGCAGCATGACGGTGTTGCCGGCCAGCAGCTGGCGCTGGCTGGGCGCTTCGGCTTTCACCGGCAGGGACACCCAGAAGGTGGCACCGCGGCCCAGGGAGCTGGACACGCCGATGCTGCCACCGAGCAATTCCACCAGACGCTTGCTGATCACCAGCCCCAGGCCGGCGCCCTTGTGCTTGTTGCGGACGCTGACATCGGTGAAGGCCTGGAACAGGTTGTTCTGCTGGGTTTCATCCAGGCCGATGCCGGTATCCACCACTTCCAGTTGCAGCACCGCATAGCCCTGCGGATTGGGCGGCTGCTTGAGGCTGATATGCAGGGCAACCTGACCCTTATCGGTGAACTTGAAGGCGTTACTGAGCAGGTTGGTGAGAATCTGTTTGAAACGAATCGGGTCGGTGGTGATGCGCTCGGGCACCCGGCTGTCGATATAGGTGTAGAGCGGCAGGTTCTTGTCCGCCGATGGTACTGCGAACAGGCGCACGCAATCATCGATCACGCTTTCCATGTCCACGTTCTGATAATCGAGCTCCAGCTTGCCGGATTCGATCTTGGAGTAATCGAGGATATCGTTGATCACCGCCAGCAGGGACTGGGTGGACTGGTAGATGGTGCCTACGTACTGCGCCTGTTGCGGATTCATTTCGGTGCGGCGCAGCAGGTCGGTCATGCCCATGATGCCGTTCATGGGCGTGCGGATTTCGTGGCTCATGGTGGCCAGGAATTCACTCTTGGCGTGGTTGCGCGCGCCGGCCTTGAAAGCTTCCATCTCGGCAATGGCACGGTCACGCACGGAATCCGCATGGGCTTCCTTGAGGCGATTGATACGCCGTGCCAGAGCCAGTGACAGCAGCACCACTTCCAGGAACACACCGGTCTGTACCAGATTCTCGGTGAGGGCATTGCGCGGCAGCACGCCGTACTTGTTCAGCGCCATGGTGGCGGCGCCGACGATGAAGCAGGCCCAGGCCAGGGTGAAGATGCGGGCGTCCTGATCGCCATCACGAAAACGAATCAGCCCCACCGCAAAGATGCTGAAATCCATCACCAGAACGGCCATCACCGAAACCGGAATCAATGCTGCGCGGCTGACGAAGGGGGCAAGCAGCAACAGGATGGTGCCGGTGGCCACCAGGATTTTCAGCCAGCCGGCCAGTCTTGGCGCCTTTTCCGGCAGGTTGAGAAAATGCAGGGTGAACAGGGAGGGCAGTAACACGATCAGTGGCAGCAGATAATGCAGAATGTACTGGCTGATCAGGGCGCTTTCCGGCCACAGGTAACGCTGGGCGAAGCCATGCAGTACAGCCATGAACAGGGTGACCACCGCCGACCAGCTGACATAGAGCAGGTAGACTTTTTCGCGGATGGAAAAGAACAGCGACAGGTTGTAGAGAATCATCACCAGCATGCCGCCAAAGAAAATCCCCTGGGTCAGGGTGCGGTTCTGCATGCTGTTGGCGAAGGCGTCGTGGGTCATCAGCGTCAGCGGCAACTGAATGCTGCTGGCGGATACCACCTTGATGAAAACCTGGCTGTCCTGGCCGGCCGGAAGATGTAGCGGGAAGGAGGGTACCGGTGTGTTGTTGGGGCGCACGTCGAAGGGGCGATCCATACCGCCCTGGTAATGTTCGATCAGGTTGCCGCCGGCATCCAGTTGGTAGACATCCAGCTCACCGAGCATGGCATAATCGACCACCAGCTCCCAACGTTCCTGCATGGCATTGAGGTTGCGCACCGTGAAACGGAACCAGCATTCGTTGCTGGTAAAGCCGAAATTCGGCAGCTCGCCTTCGCTATATCGCCATTGCTGTTTTTGCTGGCCGAGCACGGACTGGATGTCCACGGGTTGATCCGCCGGCGAACAGAAATAATAAAGCCCCTGATAGGGATGCAGGGACTGCACGGTGTCCTTGATGAGCACAGTGTCGTTGGCAGCGGCAAACACACTGCCGGGAACGAATGACAGCAAGCTGACAATAAAAACCAGCAAGCCGGCGCGGGCATTCTTGAACAAGATCGTCACAGTCCTTGGCAGGTAGGGAAGGATACCTTTTTATCCGATGCTAGCAGTGCCGGGCGGGTGGCTCAATGGAAGGAGTGGAAGATGACCGAGGGGGTGAAGGCGTTCCATGTGGGGCCTTTGGTGGGGGAGAGTTCCGACGGCCATGCACGGATTTTTGCCGCGCTGCCGGAAAACACCCTGAAAGTGGGTGAAAAAAAGCTCTGGGGCCGGGTGCGCTGGCGCCGCGATGGCGAGAGCCAGTGGCAGGGGCCGCTGCGGTTTCGGCTCAATGGTAATTTTGATGGTTCCGGGGTGGTGGTGCTGAATGGGCTTCAGGGCGCCAGCCGTTACCAGTTTCAGGCCGGCTGGGTCGATAGCGAAGAGCCGGCCCTGGCGCTGGACTGGCAGAATATTCCGCTGGGCTATCTGCAGACCGATGATGATCAGGCTGCCGCCTCATCGTTTGTGTTCGGCTCCTGCTGTTACCGGTTTGTCGGCCTGGATGGTCATATCGAGGATGATCGTGGCGACAAGATTTTCAGCGAAATTCGCCAGCGCGCCAGCGAAAAGCCCATCGATTTCGTGCTGTTCGGGGGGGATCAGGTGTATGCCGATTCCACCTATCGGCTGGGCGCGGCGTCCTCGCTGAAACAGTTTCACGCCCTCTATCGGGAGAGCTTTTCCCAGCCTCGCATGGCGCAGCTGCTGCGCGAATATAATCACTACATGATTCTCGACGACCATGAAATCGAGAATAACTGGCCGGCCCGGGCGGATGCGCACCTGTGGACCAGCAAGTACCCGGCGGCCATCAAGGCCTACCAGATTTACCAGGCCTCCCATTCGCCGGCGGCGCCGCTCAATCAGGCCGGCACCTATCTGGATCGTGACCCGGACCGTTTCTGGTATACCTTCCGCCGCGGGCCGGCGGATTTCTTCGTGCTGGATGCGCGCACCGAGCGGGTACTGAGCCGCTGGCCCTGGCAGCGCCGCATGGTCAGTGATGACCAGGAAGCGGCCTTCGTGGAATGGCTCAACACCGATACCGACCGCATCAAGGTGCTGGTCTCCACGGTGGTGATGTTCCCTGAACAGCGTCAGCCGTTCCGTGGCAAGGACGCCTGGGAAGGCTTCCGTCACCAGCGCCAGCGTTTTCTCAGGGCCATGGCCAACAGTGAGGCGGACAAGCTGGTGGTGCTCAGTGGTGATGTGCATGCCTCGCTCTACGCCCAGCTGAAACTCAACAATGGCAAGCGTATCCATAGCTGGACCTGTTCCGGGCTGTTCTGGCCCACGGCACTGATGGCGTTTCGCTGGTACCGGCCCATGCTCAAACTGCCGGGCCTGCTGCGCGGTGGCTGGGGGCAGCCGCTGGGCAGGGTCACCGTGCCCGGCGAGGTCTACAGTCGCGATGCCTTTTCCCGCGTGACCCTGGACGAGCAGGGCGCCCACTTCGAGCTGTTCGATCGCCGGGGTGAGCCGCTGCCGGACAGTAGCCAGCGCATCCAGTGGTAATAACCTCGTGTTTTTGTCGGCAAAGGCTTACATGAGTTGTCGGCATTGGCAGACTTTGCAAAGGCCGCGTCGGGGGTAAAGTAGCCCCTGCAAGGACGCGAAAGAACACGGATGTTCCTCTTCGGCCTGGTACAGCCCGCCCGCTTGCCCAAGCGGGCGTTTCTTTTTGCCTTTTGCTTCCCCCTGTCTGAATCCGGATAATGGCGCGCCCAGCAACGGAGCCCGCCATGACTGACGATCTGGATATTCTCAAAGCCAAGCTCAACCAGGAAACCGCCAAGGCCGACTGGCGCGAACTGCAGCCGTTCTTTGCCCGTGGCCAGACGGTGGCGGTGGACCCGTCCCTGGATCTGATCGAGGTGGCGGTGAGCTTTTCCCGGGACGATGCCAGCCAGATTGGTCAGTGGAAGGACGCCGGCCTGGTCGACAAGGTATCTGATGCCCAGGCCGCGCAATGGTTCGACAACACCCAGGCTCTGTGGACCCTGGTGGTGATGCCCTGGGTGCTGGTGCAGCCCTGCCCGTAGCCGGCTCTCGACGACCGATCACACCAAGCGGACCTCCCCCTGTCACATGACCGGCGCAGACTTTCCCGGACAACAGTGGCGTCTTCCACAGTACCCGGTATACAGTGTGTAAAGAGGCGTCTTCAGGGAGCCCGAGGGGCCTCGGCCCTGACGCAAGCGCGGGTTGCCGGCGGCCGCCTGCCGGGCTCCATGGCACAGGGATCCGGAGGTGTTCATGCAAGAGGACAGTGCAAAACGTCAGGCATTGTTGCAGGCCCAGCTTGAAAGCCTGATTGCCGCCCACGTCGACGTGGAAGTTCAGCCCCAGTTTCGCAGTTTTCTCGGTTACTACTTTGAAATGGCCAGCCTGGCCGCACTGACCGCCCGCAACCCCGACCAGTTATTCCACCTTGCCTGGCAGCACTGGCAGCTGGCCGCCAGCCGTCAGCCGGATGAGGCGCTGGTGGCCATTTTCCCGCCGGTGGGGCCGGGCCAGATGGCCAGCCTCTATACCGTGACCGATGACATGCCGTTTCTGATGGATTCGGTCTCCATGATGGTCCGTGATGCGGGCACGGCCATCGACTGGAGTATTCACCCGGTGATTCAGATGCGCCGGGACGACAACGGCAACATTCTTCAGGTACTGGGAGTGGGCGACGGGCTGACACCGGCGGAGTCCCTGATCCATGTGCAGTTCGAGCCACTGGCCGACGAGGAGGACTACGCCGCGCTGGAGCAGCAGCTGCGCCTGACGCTGGCGGATCTGCGCGTCGTGGTGGCGGATTTCCCGGCCATGAAGGAGCGGGTGCAGACCGTGCTGGACAACCTGGCGGTGCCGTTTCCCCAGCGTGACCCGGAGGAGCAGGAAGAAGCCTGCGCGTTTCTGCACTGGCTGCTCGATGAGCATTTCACCTTTCTGGGCTATGCCCGCTCCGTGGCCCATACCGAGAAGGACGGCATCAGCCTGGAGCTGCTCGATGACCAGGGGTTGGGGCTGGCCCGGGCGGGCAGCCGCTATGCCAATGCCGATGAATTCATCGCTCCCCATGACGAGATGGCCAAGTACATCGCCTCCGGCCGGCTGGCGGTGGTGACCAAGGCCAACATGCGCTCGCCCATCCATCATCCCAATTACATGGATGTGGTGTCCATCAAGCGGCTGGCGGCGGATGGCAGTGTGGAAGGCACGGATCGTTTCATCGGCCTGTTCTCGCTGGACGCCTACATCAACCGGCCCCGCGATATCCCGCTGATTCGCCGCAAGGTGGAAGAGGTGCTGACTCGCTCGCGGTTGCCGGAGCGCTCCCACTCCGGCAAACACCTGCGCGACATCATCTACCAGCTGCCCCGCGATGAGCTGTTCCAGGGCAGTGAGGACGAACTGTTCCAGACCTGCATGGGCATCCGCGCCCTGCGTGACCGTCATCGCTTGCGCCTGTTCATGCGCCGTGACCGTTACGGGCGTTTCTACTCCTGCATGGTGTACCTGACCCGGGAGCGTTTTTCCCGGGAATTGCGTGACCGGGTCACCGAAGAGCTGTTGTCGATCTGCAACGGGTTGTCGGTGGAGCGTACGGTGGATTTCCTGCGCGAGGGGCTGGCGCGCATTCACTGTATCATCCGGATTCCCCGCGGCACCCGGCTGGCAATGAGCGACGAACAGGTGGAGCAGCGCCTGATCGCCGCCACCCATTCCTGGAGTGACCAGCTGCGTGAGCTGTTGCGCGAAGACGGTGATGAGGGCATGGAACTGGCCCGGCGTTTTGCCGAGGCTTTTCCGCCGGGTTACACCACCACCTGCGACCCCATGGACGCCGCTGCGGATCTGCATTACCTGACGCAGCTGTCAGCCCGGCAGCCGCTGCTGCCCAGACTCAGTGTGGAGAACGAGGGCGGCGCGGTATGTCCCACCCAGTTGCGCCTGTACAGCTGGCACAAACCGGTGGGGTTGTCCGATGTGTTGCCGGCCCTGGAAAATTTCGGTCTGCGTGTCATCCGTCAGGAACCCACCCGTATTACGCCCCGCGATGGCGAGCCCCTTTGGATTCAGCAGTTCGATGTGCAGGTTCACGGCGACTGCGCCCTGGGGCCGGCCCAGCAGAAAGCCTATTTCGAGGAAGCCTTTCTGCAATGCTGGCAGGGCCAGACGGAAAATGATGGCCTCAACCGGCTGGTGCTGCTGGCCGGGCTCGATGCCCGGCAGGTGGTGTGCCTGCGTCTGATCACCAAATACCTGACCCAGACCGGCCTGCCGTACTCCCAGCCTTACATGGAACAGCTGCTGGCCGACCATGCCCGTTTCGCCACCCTGCTGGTGAAACTGTTCGAGGCCCGCTTTGATCCCCAGCGCAGCCCGGAACGCCGGGAAACCGAAGGGCTGGCCCAGGCCCAGGCGCTGGATGAAGCGCTGGACAAGGTCGCCTCGCTGGATGCGGACCGGGTGCTGCGTGCCTACCTGGGCGTGGTGCGCGCCGGCTTGCGTACCAACTACTATCAGTGCGACAGCCAGGGCCACAGCAAGGCCTACGTGAGCCTCAAACTGGACCCGCACAAGGTGCCGGACCTGCCGGAACCGCGCCCCATGTTCGAGACCTTTATCTACTCGCCGCAGATGGAAGGGATCCACCTGCGCGGCGGGCCGGTGGCCCGGGGCGGGCTGCGCTGGTCGGATCGCCGCGAGGATTTCCGCACCGAAGTGCTGGGGCTGGTCAAGGCACAAATGGTCAAGAACGCCATCATCGTGCCGGTGGGTGCCAAGGGCGGCTTCGTGGTCAAGGGCGGCGACCCCGGCGATCGCCAGGCCTGGCAGCAGCGCGGCGTGGCCTGCTACAAGACCTTTATCCGCGGGCTGCTGGACATTACCGATAACCGTGAAGGTGACCAGGTGATTGCCCCGGCCCAGGTGGTGCGTTACGACAAGGACGACCCTTATCTGGTGGTGGCGGCGGACAAGGGCACCGCCACCTTTTCCGATATCGCCAATGGCCTGGCCGAGGAGTACGGCTTCTGGCTGGGTGATGCCTTCGCCTCCGGCGGCAGTGCCGGCTATGACCACAAGCAGATGGGCATCACCGCCCGTGGCGCCTGGGAGAGCGTCAAACGCCACTTCCGCGAAGAGGGCAAGGACACCCAGAGCACGCCCTTTACCGTGGTGGGCATCGGCGACATGGGCGGCGATGTATTCGGCAACGGCATGTTGCTCTCTGACCAGATTCAGCTGGTGGCGGCCTTCAACCACCTGCACATCGTTATCGATCCGACCCCGGACCCGGCCCGTACCTTCGCTGAGCGCCAGCGCCTGTTCGAGACGCCGGGCACCAGCTGGGAGGACTTTGATCGCGACTGTCTTTCCGAGGGCGGTGGTATCTGGCCGCGCTCCGCCAAAAGCATCACCCTCAGTGAACCGGCCATGCAGGCGCTGGGGCTGACGCAGAGCACCTATACGCCGGCGGAGCTGATCACGGCCATTCTCAAGGCGCCGGTGGAGCTGCTCTGGAACGGCGGCATTGGCACCTATGTGAAGGCCAGCCACGAAAGCCATGCCCAGGTGGGTGACCGGGCCAACGATGCCATCCGCATCAATGGCCGTGACCTGCGCTGCAAGGTAGTGGGCGAGGGCGGCAACCTGGGGCTGACCCAGCTGGGCCGCATCGAATATGCCCTCAACGGCGGGCGTATCAATACCGATGCCATCGACAATTCCGGCGGTGTGCACAGCTCCGACCGGGAAGTGAATATCAAGATTCCGCTCAATCAGATGGTGCGTGAGGCGGGCCTGACCCGGGAAACCCGTGACCCCATGCTGGTGCGCATGACCGAGGATGTGGCCCGCTCGGTGCTGCGGGACAACTACGTGCAGAGCCTGGCGCTGAGCCTGCTGGAAAACGACGCCATGGGGCGGCTGGACGAGCATGCCAACCAGATGCGGTTGCTGGAGCGCAACGGCTTCCTGTCGCGCACGGTGGAATTTCTGCCCGATGACGAGGCCCTCAACGAACGCCGCAACCGGGGCAAGGGGCTGACCCGCCCGGAGCTGGCGGTGCTGTTGTCCTACAGCAAGAACGCCCTGAGCGATGCGCTGCTGGCCAGCAAGGTGCCGGATGACGGTTTTTTTGACCGGGATGTACTGGCCTATTTCCCCACGGAAATGCAGCAGGAATATCGCGATGCGTTATTGAAGCATCGCCTGCGCCGGGAACTGATTGCCACGGTGCTGGCCAATGCGGTGGTCAATCGCATGGGCTTCTGTTTTGCCCACCGCTATGCCGATGAACACGGGCTGGCCCTGCACGAGCCAGTGAAAGCCTACGCCATGGCCCATGCCATTTTTGACGGTGATGCCTTCTGGGCACCGCTGGACGCCCTGGACAACCACATCGACAGCCGGGTGCAGTTGCGCCTGTATGGCCGGGTGATCGGGCTGATGAAACATATCACCAGCTGGCTGATCAATTACCGCTGGGCTCAACGGCCGGTGAAGGAGGCCGTGGGCCGTTACCGCGATGCCATTGCCGAACTGTCCAACTCGTTGCCACGGCTGCTGCCGGGCAGCTACCTGGAGGACTGGCAGGACGCGGTGGCCGGCATGGAAGAGGACGGTGTGCCCACCGAGGTGGCTCGCCAGCTGGCCAACACCATGGTGCTGGGCAGTGCGCCGGATATTATCGAGCTGGCCTCCAGTGCCCAGGTCAGTGTGGAAGAGGCCGCCCAGGCCTATTTCCTGGTGGGGGATTCGCTGCACATTCTCTGGCTGCTATCGAGCATCATCGGGCTCACGGTGCAGAGCCGCTGGCAGGCGCTGGCGCGTTCCAGCCTGCGCGAGGACACCTACAAGCTGCATCGCCAGGTCACCGCCAAGGTGCTGGAACAGCCCGGTGACGGAGCCCAGGCGCGTTTTCAGCACTGGCAGGAGCAGGCGCCCACCCAGGTGCGTTTCGGCATTATGCGCCTGCAGGCCTTGCAGTCAGACAGCGTGCACGACTTCATGTCGCTGGCGGTGGGGGTACGGGAGTTGCGCAAGCTGCGCAGCCTTTGATTCAACCGATATACCCGCATTGCTGATCGGTGTGGAAAGCGGTTGCATGACGCTTTGGGGCTACCCATAATGCTGTCCATATGGACAGTGTTGTGGGGAGTGTTATGAGTGCACGTACTGCCAATCGGGGCTCGGTCAGTCGCATGCCCGGCCGTTTTGCCGTGAGTCACAGCGAGCTGGATGCGCCGGATGCGGCCCGGCCCACCCGCTATCACCGGGAACGGGCGAAAAGCATCATCATGCGTAACAGCAGCCCGGACCTGCCCTTTACCCAGAGCATCAACCCCTACCGCGGCTGTGAGCATGGCTGCATCTATTGTTACGCGCGACCCAACCATGCCTACGTGGACCTGTCTCCGGGCCAGGATTTCGAAAGCGAGATCTTCTGCAAGGACAACGCCCCGGAGGTGTTGCGCGACAGCCTGCGCAAGCGCGGCTACCGCTGCCAGCCCATTGTGCTGGGCACCGTGACCGACCCGTACCAGCCTATCGAGCGGGAAAAGCGCCTCACCCGCCAATTAATCCAGGTGCTGGTGGATTGCCAGCATCCCTTCAGTCTGATTACCAAGAGCAGCCTGGTGGAGCGGGATCTGGACCTGCTGGCGCCCATGGCCCGGGCCGGGCGGGCCAGTGTGGCGATATCCGTGACCACCCTGGATAACCGCCTCAAGGGGCAGCTGGAGCCACGGGCCAGCGGCGGTCGGGAACGCCTGCGGGTGATCCGTGAACTGAGCCGCGCCGGGGTGCCGGTCAGCGTGCTGGTGGCCCCGGTGATTCCCTTCATCAATGACCACGAGCTGGAGGATATTGTCGAGCAGGTGGCCCAGGCCGGTGCCAGCTCCGTGGGTTATGTGTTGTTGCGTCTGCCCCATGAAGTGGGGCCGTTATGGCAGCAATGGCTGGCGCAACATTACCCGGACCGGGCCGACAAGGTCATGGGCATCATGCGCGAGCTGCATGGCGGGGCCGTCTATGACAGCCGCTGGCATGTGCGTCAAACCGGGCAGGGCGCCTGGGCGGCTCTGCTGCGCCAGCGTTTCGAGAAGGCGCGCCGGGATGCCGGCCTGGATGTACCACGGCGGGAGGCACTGGATTGCAGCGGCTTTCGACCTCCCGGTGCCCACGGGCAGCTGGCATTGTGGTGAATTGCCATTAAGTGACCGGTGGTTATTTACAGGGCGTATGGCTGCCTCTATATTAGTGACCACTGGTTACTTAAAAGAGGAATACCCATGCAGGCTGTAATGGTGACCGGCGCCAGCGCCGGTATCGGTGAGGAGTTTGCCCGTCAACTGGCCGCCGAGGGCCATAACCTGGTGCTGGTAGCGCGCCGTCTGGAGAAAATGCAGGCGCTGGCGGCTACGCTGAGTCAGACCCACGGGGTCCAGGTGCACTGCCTGGAGGCGGATCTGGCCGACTCCGGTTCCGCGGCCCAGCTGGTTGAGCGTGTGCAGAGCGCCGGCATCCGCATCAGCGGCCTGGTCAATAATGCCGGTTTCGGCGACCGGGGGCATGTGGGTGCACTGAGCCTGGAGCGGCAGTTGAACATGGTGCAGCTTAACGTCACCACCCTGATGGAACTGACCTGGCGTCTGTTGCCCCAGCTGCGTGAGGCCTCGGAGGCCTTCATCATCAATGTGGCCTCCACGGCGGCCTTCCAGGCGGGGCCGAACATGGCGGTCTACTATGCCAGCAAGGCGTTTGTGCTGTCGTTTTCCGAAGCGTTGCACGAGGAAGAGAAGGGCAATGGCGTGGCTGTCAGTGCGCTGTGCCCCGGAGCCACGGCTTCCGAGTTTGCCAGCGAGGCGAACATGACCCATACCCTGTTGTTCAAGGCCGGCACCATGACGCCGCAGGCGGTGGTCCGCAAGGCGTTGGCATCGCGCAAGCGGGCCATCGTGATTCCCGGCCTGAAAAATCGGATTCTGGTCTGGCTTGGCAAAATCTCCCCCCGTATCATCACGCGACGATTGGCAGGATTGTTACAAGCGTGAATTCCCGATGTTTTCAGCGCGCCCGCTCGCCGGAGCAAAAGGCCCAGCGGCGCGCCCAGATTCTTGAGGCCGCGGCGACCTTTTTTTCCGGGCATCGCTTCGAGGCCATCAGCCTGGCAGACATTGCCCGCCAGGCCGGGGTGACCAAGGCGGCGCTCTATCGTTATTTCGATTCCAAGGAATCGTTGTTTCTGGCTCTGTACCTGACGGAACTGGACCAGGTCTGTGAGGCGGACGTGGATGACCGGTTGTCCCTGGCGGATGCCCTGACAGAGCTGCTGTTGGCGCACCCGCTGTTCTGCCGGCTGACTTCCATTCTCTACAGCGTACTGGAGCATGGCCTGGACCGGCAGCAGGCCCGTCAGTTCAAGGTCGATTTGCTGGCCCGCTTTTCCACATTGGCGCAGCGTTTGCAGCAGACGTTTTCGCTGACGCCGGCGCAATCCGTACAGTACCTGCTGCAATTGCAGCAGGCCCTGGTGGGTTGCTGGTCCATGAGTCATCCGCCGCAAGCGGTGCGCGAAGCCATCAGTGAGGCTCCGCTGAGCGTGTTTCAGGTGGATTTTGCCGATGCCATGCGTGCTCATCTGGTGGCGCTGGAACAGGCGTTGAAAGCATGAGTGACCTGTTATGGAATCATGCGGATCGCCCTGTCGCGATTCTGCTGCTGGCCCATGGCGCCGGTGCCCCCATGGACAGTGATTTCATGGTGGCCATGGCCGAGGCACTGGCGGCGCGTGGTATCAGCGTGGCCCGCTTCGAGTTTCCCTACATGCAGCGCTGTCGGCAGGAAAGCCGTCGTATACCGCCGGACCGGGCGCCCAAATTGCTGGCGGCCTTTGCCGGGCAGCTGGCGGCGCTGGCCGATGCTGGCTTGCCGGTGTGGATTGGTGGCAAATCCATGGGCGGTCGCATGGCCACCATGCTGGCGGCGCAGCAGCCGGTGGCCGGGGTGGTGGCGCTGGGCTATCCGTTTCACCCGCCGGGCAAACCGGAGAAAACCCGCATCGAGCATTTGCCGCAAATCGGTTCGCCTTTGCTCATATGCCAGGGGGATCGGGACCCGTTCGGTAAACCGGAGGAGGTCGCCAGTTACAGGCTGCCGGCGTCGGTGCAGGTGCACTGGCTGGCCGATGGTGACCACGATTTCAAACCGCGAAAGCGCAGCGGCACGACCCAGCAGCAGCTGATCGACGCCGCCGCCAGCCGGGTTGCGGATCTGATCCGGCATTGCTGATGCGCTGACAACCTTCTGGCAGCAGTCCCTGGTACCGGGTTATCGGCAGCAGAGACTGTGCCTCTTCATTCGCCGCAGGCTCAGCCTTTAGCGGGCTTCTCACTGATCCACAGGTTGATGGTGCCTTCCACCACCACGGTGCCGTCATCGCGCATGGCCTTGACGGTGACCGGCAGATCGCCGGGTTTCCAGTCTTCCGGACGAGCTTCAGCCACGGCGGTGATGTCGCTGGTGGCCTTGGCGGTGTAGTTCACACTCATCCCCTTGGGAATCCAGCGCAGGTGCTTGGGCACGGAGGACTCCGCCATGGCTCCCATGGCACATTCAAGTGCATTGCAGATGGCAATCACATGAACGGTCTGGATGTGGTTTTCCACGCCCTTGCGCTTTTTGAACTTCACTTCGCAGTAGTTGGGGCGCAACTCGGTAATCACCGGGCTGATGGTGCCGAAGTAGGGGGCCTTTCGGCTGAACACCAGGGAAAACAGCTTGCGACCGGCGGGCAGCTTCAGCGTCTTGTTGTAGAGGTTGAGCAAATAATTGTCACTCACGGGGAGGCTCCTGTGTCATTTTGCGCTATTGTCCACGGTTAACGGATTCTGGCAATTGGCCGTACTGGGTCAGGGGACTGCGGTACTGCTAAAATGCCGTATCAATGCACGGTGGCAAAGGGAGAGACCCGTGAAGGTGTTGGATACCTGGAAGCGTAGCAGCTGGAAGACAAAAACCCTTGTCGTTATCGCGCTGCTGTACCTGATTTACGCTCTGGTGATGTGGCTGGTGGTGCCTGGTATCGTCCGTGATCAGGCCCGGGAGGCGCTGGCCGACCTGACCGGCCGGCAGGTCACCATCAAGGAAGTGAAAATCAATCCGTTGACCCTGTCGGCCACCGTCAACGGCTTTTCCGTGGCCGATGACCAGACCCAGGTGTTGCTGTGCTTCAACCAGCTCTACGTCAATTTCGAACTGTCGTCGCTGTTCCGCTGGAGCTGGCATTTCAAGGAAGTGCTGCTGGACGGCCTGACAGTGCGTGCCCAGCGCAATCCGGACAATGTCTTCAGCTTTGACGATGTGATTGAACACGTGCAGACGCAGCTGGCCGAGGCCGACCCGCCGGCGCCGCAAGAGGAAGAGGCCGACAAGGAGGCACCACTGCCCGCCATTTCCATTGCTCGCCTGGCCCTGACCGGGGGCGATCTGCGTTATACCGAAGCTACCAGTGAGCCCAGTCAGCAGCTGGTACTGCCGGTGGATTTCACGGTGCAGAATTTTGCCACCCGCTCGGAAGAAAACAGCAGCAACCACTATGTGATCAGGATCGAAGGGCCGGATGGTGGCAGTCTGGACTGGGATGGCCGCTTTGATCTGGACCCGCTGGTGGCCGACGGTACCCTCAAGGTCAACAAGGTGGACCTGGTCAAGTTTGCCAGCCTGCTGAAAAACCAGGTGCGCTTCGAGGTGCCTTCCGGCTTGCTGGATGTGGGGCTGGATTACCATTTCGAGAGTGAACCGGAGCCGGTGATCCGGGTCAGTAACGGCCTGATCGATGTCACCCGCCTGGTGCTGAAAAAGCCGGCAGCCGATGAGGACAGCCTGAACCTGCCCGAAACCCGTATCGAGGGGGTCAGCATCGATAGCGGTAGCCGCCATATCGAGATCCCCCGCATCGAGATAACCAACCCCAAAGTGGCGGCGGTACTCGACAAACAGGGGGTGGATCTGGCCACCCTGTTCCTGCCACCGGATGAAGAGAAAGCCGAACAGGTGGCCGAGAAGGTCAAGGAAAAGGCCAAAAAGGCGGCGGAGAATATCCAGAAGGCCGAGACCATCTGGAAGGTGAAACTGGACCACATTGCCATCAATGGCAGCCAGCTGGCCTTCACCGACCAGACCCTGTCGCCGGCGCGAACCCTGATGCTCACCGACGGCCATTTCGCCCTGGAAAACCTGGTGGTGGGGGACGAGAAAGCCCGTTTCCGCTGGCAAGGCAAGGGCACGTTGCTGGGTAGCGGGGAGCTTGCCCACTCCGGCGAAGGCCAGCTATCACCGCTGGATATCGACATGAAAGCGACGCTGGCCGGCTTGCCATTGACCCCGTTGTCGCCCTGGCTGGAAAAGCAGGCGCCCCTGTCCCTGGACAGTGGCACTTTGGCCATGGACGTGGAGAGTAGGGTGAGTGGCGACAACCCGGTGGCCACGCTCAAGGGCAAGGCGTCTGTGCAGAATGTCTCGCTGCAGGAGAGCGGCCAGCCCTGGGTGAAGGTCAAGGCGCTGGATGTGCAGGGGCTGAGCGCGGATACCGGTCAGCAGACCCTGAATATCGAGCAGCTGGCCCTGAATGGCCTGGATGTGCTCAACAAGGTCAACAAGCAGGGCCAGGATGCGGCCTCGCGTATTGCTACCGCCATGCCCGCGGAGGCACCCGCCGCCAAGAAGGACAGCGGCAAGCCCTGGCAGGTGGCGGTCAACCAGGTGAAGATCGGTGACAGTACCCTGCGTTACCAGGACGAATCGCTGGTGCCGCAATTCAAGATCGGCCTTTACAAGCTAAATGGCTCCGTCAAGGGCCTCAATACCCGCCCGGGTCACAAGGCACAGTTGACGCTGGATGCCCAGGTGGATCGTTACGCGCCTTTCAAGGCTTCCGGCACCATCGCCCCGGATCCGCTCTACGTGGACATGGACGTGTCGCTGCACAACTACGAAATGACCGGCTTGACCTCCTACACCGGTATGTTCCTGGGCTATGGCGTGGAAAAAGGCCAGCTGGGTGTCAGCAGCAAGGTGGATATTGACCATGGCCAACTGAAAAGTGGCTCGGATATCGCCGCCAACCAGTTTTATCTGGGTGACAAGGTGGAAAGCGACGAGGCGGTCAAGGCGCCGGTGAAACTGGGCCTGGCGGTGCTGCGTAATCGGCACGGCGATATCAATCTGCCGTTGAAAGTCTCCGGGGATCTCAATGATCCGAGCTTCAGTGTCAGCGGGCTGATTCTGAAAGTGATCGGCAATGTGCTGGTCAAGGCCGCGACCTCGCCGTTCTCGGTACTGGCCGGCCTGGCCGGTGGCGAGAACCTGGAAAACATTGCCTTCCCGCTGGGTCGCAAGGATGTGGATGATGACGCCGGTAACTCCCTGCAGGCGCTGGCCAAGGTGCTGGGGGAACGCCCCAGCCTGACCGTGGGGCTGGCGGGCAGCACCAACGCCCAGGATCGGCAGGCTCTGGCCGAGCAGGCCATCGCCACCGATCTGGCCGGCACCGACTGGCCGGGGATCGAGGCGGCGGCGCAGGACCCGCAATGGCAGCGCCCGCTCATTCGTCGCTATGAGCGCGAGAGCGGCCGGGACGCTGAAACCCTGGTCAAGACGCTGCCCGAGGCTGAAAGCCAGCGCCAGCAGCGACTGGCTCAGGCGGCCTGGGACAGCATGGTGAAAAGCGAAGCGGCGGCCATTTCCACGGATGCCCTGCGCCAACTCGCCCGGGACCGGGCGGACAATGCCAAGGTCTACCTGGTGCAGCAGCTGGGCGTGGATCAGGGCCGGCTTTATATCAATCGCGCGCAAGTGGATGGCAAGGTTGCCGGGCTGACGCTGGGGCTGGAAAAAGAATAATGACCGTGGTCTGGTCGTCCTCCCGGGACGGTGTCGATTATGAAGTCCGTCGGGCGGGGCAGACCCTGAGTCTGTATGCCAACGGTGTGCAGCATTCGGAGTTTCATCCGCAACGGCTGCTTACCGGTAGCGTCTGGGATCTGCTGTGGTTGCCGGCGCTATTGCACGAGCCCGAGCGTTACCGACGGGTGCTGGTGCTGGGGCTTGGTGGTGGATCGTTGATTCCGCCGCTGCGTCGCCTGCTGGACCCCGAGACACTGGTGGCGGTGGAGATGGACGGCTGTCATCTGGAGGTGGCCCGGGATGTGTTCGGCATTGCCGAGCGCTTCGCGGTGCAGACCCACCAGGGCGATGCGGTGTCCTGGTTACGTGACTACCAGGGCCCGCCCTTTGATCTGATCATTGAAGACCTGTTTGCCGCCTCCAACCGGCAGGTCAGCCGGGCGGTGCCGGCGGAGCTGGACTGGCTGGCGGTTCTCAGCGCCAACCTGTCGGCGCAAGGCATGCTGGTAATGAACTTTGGCGACTGGCCGGAGTACCGGGACAGCGCTCTGGTGGGGCAATATGCCATGGCCGGTTATGCCAGCCGTTTCCGCCTGTCATGCAGTGATTGCCACAATGCGGTGATCGCCTTCAGCCGTGAGCCGGCGCGCAGCATTCATCTGCGCCGCCGGCTGGCGTCCCTGCCGGCCCTGTCAGGCCGGCGCGAGAAAGCCCGGCTGGATTATCACATTCGCCAGTTGGACTGATGCCTTTCCCATCGGGTATCAATCCAGCATACCCAGCGAGTAGGGTGTGGCGCTTTCCTTGCGCGTGAGCAGCTGGCCGGTGCGTGACTGGTTGTCATGCAGCCCCACAAACAGGGCCCGGTAGGTCAATACCGCCTGCACGTAATCGCGGGTTTCCCGGAACGGAATCGCCTCGATCCAGACATCGGCGGGTACCGCTTCCGGCTCTTCGGCCAGCCAGCTGTTCACCCGGCTGGGCCCGGCATTGTAGGCGGCCAGGGCCAGTACCCGGTTACCCTTGAAGTCCTTGAGCAGGCTGGCCAGGTATTCGCTGCCCAGGGTGATGTTGGTGTCCGGGTCAAACAGGGCCTTGCGGTTGACGCTGCCCTGGTTGGCCTCGCGGGCAACCTTGCGAGCGGTGGCGGGCATCAGTTGCATCAGGCCCAGGGCCCCCACCGGGGAATGGGCATGGGGGTAGAAGGCACTTTCACGCCGGGCCACGGCCATGGCCAGCCAGGGGTCCAGGTCGTTACGACTGGCGGCCTGCTGGAAACGTTGCTGATAGGCCGGCGGGAAGCGCCAGGCCAGGGTGTCCCAGGCGCGGGCGCGGATGGAGGCCTGTACCGCCAGGTCGTACCAGTGATGCTTGAGCGCCAGCGCCGCCAGTTGATTGACCTGTTCGGTGCTGCTGTTTTGCATCAGCCACTGCCATTCCTGGTGGGCGAGCTGGGGCTCGCCCAGGTCCCGCAGCAGGCGAATGCGCACGATGGCGGCATTTTCCTTGTAGGGGGCGGTTTCCGGGCTATCGTTACTGAAGCGGTAGGGTTCCCCCAGCCGGTCTGCGGCCATGAAGGCAAAGAAGTTGCGTTGTCGGGCGGCTTGCCGGTAGGCCTCACGGGCCTGGTCTTCCTGGTGGGTTTCTTCCAGCGCCCGGGCACGCCAGTAGAGCCAGCGGGCATCGGCCTGTTCGCTGTCGGACAGCCGGTTTATCCAGGTCAGGGCATCGGCCCAGTCCTGTTCGATGATGCCACGCCGGGCACGCTGTTCCAGCAGGGCCGGGTCATCATGGCCTTGCAGCCAGTGGTCGAGCCAGTCCCGGTTTTCCTCGATGCCGCGGATGGTGGAATACCAGGCGATACGGTGGCTGGTTTTTTCGCGCAGGCTGTCGCGGGTCAGGCCGGCCTGGCGGCTGTGCGCTTCGAACCATTGTCGGGCCGCTACGGTATCCACATAGGCCCACCGGTGCAGACCGGCGGCCAGCAGGGCCTGCTTGCGCCTGGCCGGCAGGGAGGCAGGCAGGTCATCCACCCGGGTGGGGTCCTTGTAGAGCGTCAGCAGCCAGTCACTGGCCTGCGCCAGCTGGCTGTCGTCGTCATCCAGCATCTTGTTCAGATAACGCTGCAGGCCACTGCTGCCGGCATAGAATGCCAGTTTCTGGCGCTTCCAGATGGCGTCGTCATCAATGACGCCGGCTTCGCGTGCCGCATCGAACAGGGGGTCGCAGCTGGCCGGGCGTGAATGGCCGGTGAGCCACAATTTGCGTGCGGCATGCAGTGCCTCATCGCGCTGGCTCTGCAGTTTGGCCCGGTAGTAGTAGCAGCGAAGCTCCACTGCCCGCGGTGGTGTATCGGTGAGGGCCAGCAGCTTGTCCCACTTCTCGGCGCGGGCATAGGCCACCATGGCCAGCTGGCGAACATCCGTGGGCAGGGGGGAATCCGGGTAGCGCGCCGCATAGGCAGTCACCTTGCCCGGCGCCAGATCGGGCAGGGCAGCGCGCAGGCGGTGGAAATCCAGATAGGCCTGTAGCGGGTTGTTGTCACCCAGGCGCGCTTCTTCACTGGCCAGGGTGTCCCAGTCATCATTGCGCGCCGCTTCCAGAGCCTTGCTCATGTCGGCGCCATTGAATGCCATCGCATCTAGCGGGGCAAGCATCATGCAGCTGATTAGCAGAACTGCGGAACGGACCATCCATGCCTCCACAACATCGTCTGTAATCGCATTATCTTATCGGGAGTTTTGCCATTTCGGGGTGGTGATTATGTAAAAACTTCGCGCTATCTTGCCGTGAACAGGGTCTGGCAGTTCCGTTATACTCCGCCGCATCAATGTCCTGACAGGCCCCCGATCGCGGAGAGAATAGATGGAAAATACCACCCGCCTGCTTGAGCGCCAGGCACCGACCCTGGCGGACCGTTCGGTGCTGGTGGTGGATGCCAACGATCCGGCGCTGTCGGCTCTGCCGGCAAAAACGCTGCACCTGCACGCCGATGACTTTACCGTGGGGGCCCAGCAGTGGGCGCCGGTTCCCACCATTCCCGAACAGACCGATCTGCTGGTGCTGCCCCTGCCCAAGTCCATCGACCGTTTGCGCTTTGTGCTCAACTGGCTGGCCGGTGAGCTGCAGGCGCCCTGTGAAATCTGGTTGCTGGGGCCGGCCAAGGGCGGTATCCGCGGAGCGCTCAAACATCTGCAGGCCCATGTGGATGAGGCGGTGCTGCTGGACAGTGCGCGTCACTGCAAGCTTTACAGCGGCCTGTTGCAGCCAGGGCCGCGCCAGTTACTGGAAAGCTGGGGCCAGCTGATTCGCCGGGGCGAACTGGAGGTGGTCAGCTATCCGGGGGTATTCAGTCATGGTCGCCTGGATGAAGGCTCCGAGCTGTTGCTCGATGCCATGGACGGGCAGCTGCCGACGCCGGGGCGGGTGCTGGACGTGGGCTGCGGTGCCGGCATTATCAGCGTCACCCTGGCCCGTCTCGGCTGGCAGGTTCAGGGCGTGGATGTCAGTGCCTCCGCGGTGGCGGCCAGTTGCGAAAGTCTGTCGCGCAATGCCTTGCAGGGGCGGGTGCGTGGTGGCGATCTGTTCTCTGCCCTGGAAGGGCGGGTGGACATGATTGTCACCAACCCGCCATTCCACGATGGCCGGCAGCGCACCACGGAAATCAGCCGCCGGCTGATTCGCGAAGCGCCGGGGCACCTGGCTGCCGACGGTGTGTTGTGGCTGGTGGCCAACCGTGAACTGCCTTACATGCAGTGGCTGGAGGAGGCCTTCTCGCGGGTGGAGATTGTCCGCGAGACCAATCGCTTCCGGGTTTACCGGGCCCGCTAGTTCCTAGAGACGCCCGGTGTCGCGCATCCAGTGGATGCAGTTTTCCAACATGGTCGTCAGTGCAATACGGTTGTCGAAGCCCAGTTCGGCCACTGCCTTGCTGTCATCGGCGTGGACCCGGCTGGTGACCAGCGCCACTTTTTCCGGTGTCAGTGACGGCTCCTTGCCGGTGAACAAACTGGCGATGGGGTAAAGCTGCCCGGCCAGTTTCAGTACCGTCGCCGGCAGCGGCCCGTGCGGTGCCTTCTTGCCCAACAGGCGAGCGATGGTGCCGGCCAGTTCCATGAAGCTCGCTTCCACCCCGGCCAGGATATAGCGTTCCCCGCAACTGCCCCGCTCATAGGCGCGCAGATGGGCCTGGGCCACCGCTTCCACGGCACAGAAACTGCCGCCGCCGGGTGGCACGCCGGGCAGCTTGCCCTGGTTGATCATGCTGATCATCTGTGACCAGTTGTGGGTGTCGCCGGGGCCGATAATGCCGCAGGGATTGACGATCACCGCATCCAGGCCGTGGCGAACGCCGTCGAGCACTTCCAGCTCTGCCTGGTACTTGGTGCGGTTATAGGAAATCCAGTCACTGGCTGCGTTCGATGGGGTCTGCTCGTTGATGGGGGTGTCCTGAATTCCCCAGGCGGAAATAGAGGACGTCTGGATAAAACGGCCGGCTTTGCGATGCAGGGCGGCGGTGACCATGGCGCGGGTGCCCAGCACATTGTCGCGGTATTGCTGGCGATCGCCCCGGCGCCACAGGCTGGTATTGCCGGCCACATGGAAGACCGCGTCCGGCTGGTCCGGCATCACCAGTTCCAGCTCGGTGGCGTTATCCATGGGCGCCTGTACCACGGTGATGCCTTTTTCCTGCAGGGCGCGGGCGTCACTTTGCGGGCGCACCAGGGCAACAATCTCCCAGCCGGCCTGTTGTAGCTGGTCAACGAGATGGCCGCCAAGAAATCCTCGCGCACCACTGATAAAGGCAACGGGCATGTGCCGACTCCTGCAAAGGTGTGTGCTGTAGCTTTACCCCTTGCGCTGCAAACAGGCAAGCATTGCCGACACAAGGGGGAGGCGGCTGACGGGGAAAGAACGGTTTTGCTCGCGGGGCTGGCGCCGCTTTGGCATTTTGATTATATTGCCGTTCCACCTGCGCGGGTGTAGTTCAATGGTAGAACGGCAGCTTCCCAAGCTGCATACGTGAGTTCGATTCTCATCACCCGCTCCAGTTTCAAAAGGCTGCCTTCCGGCGGCCTTTTTTGTGCCCGCCGACGTTCAGCTCACCTCCGGGATCTGTTGCCAGTCCGTGGTATAGGAGGGGGACAGGCGAAGGCGTTTCATTTCCCAGGCCTTGCGATCCGCCTGCATGCCCTGGCCGGCCAGCCAGACCTTGCCCTTGCCGCTATGGTTGATGCGATCCATCACGTCCATCAGGGCGTCGCTGCCGGGGCGGTCGCCAAACAGGTCGGTCTGTTGCTGGTGGCGGTGGCACAGATCGGTCAGGACCACGCCGGCCTTGGCATAGCGGTAACCGGGTTGCCAGAGTTGGTCGAGCAGCCGGTGGGCCATATCCAGCAGTTGTCGGGTATCCCGGGTGGGCTGGGCAAAGGCGCCGCTGGCTGCGTTGCCGTAGTAGTTCGGGTCCTTGGCGCCGGTGCGGATGTAGACGGTCATCTGCCTGGCCAGGTTGTCATCCTGGCGCAGCCTTTCCGATGCCCGCCAGGTATGGGAGGCCACGGCGTGGCCGATCACCCGCCGTTCGGTGACCCGGTTGCCAAAGGAGCGGCTGGCGACGATATGTTTGCGTGGTCCGGGCAGCAGATCCAGCGGCAGACAGGGCTCGCCGTTCAGTTCCCGCACCAGCCTCTCGATCACCACCGAAAACCGTTTGCGCAGGGTGGCCGGGTGGCTGCGGGCCAGATCCAGGGCGGTATGAATGCCCAGCTGTTCCAGGTGGCCGACCATGCGCCGGCCAATGCCCCAGATGGTGCCCACCGGTAATAGCGACATCAGCCGTTGCTGGCGGGCCGGGTCGGTGAGAATCACCGTGCCCTGCGTGGCCGGCCAGGTCTTGGCGGCGTGGTTGGCCAGTTTGGCCAGGGTTTTGGTGGGGGCTATGCCGACGCAGACCGGCAAGCCCTGGTGCCGGTCGATGGTGCGTCGTATGCGGCGGGCCAGCGAGGGCAGGGTGGTGGCCGGCAGACCGTGCAAACCGAGAAAGGCCTCATCAATGGAGTAGGCTTCCACCTCCGGCACCAGCTGTTCCAGGGTCGCCATTACCCGGGCGGACATGTCCCCGTACAGCGCGTAGTTGGAAGAGAACATGACCAGGCCGGCCTGTTTTTCCAGGTGGCGCACCTGGAAGGCGGGCACGCCCATGGGGATGCCCATTGCCTTGGCCAGCGGTGATCGGGCCACCACACAACCGTCGTTATTGGACAGCACCACCACCGGCCGGTCACGCAGATCCGGGCGAAACAGCATCTCGCAACTGGTGTAGAAATTATTGCAGTCAACCAGGGCAAACATGTCAGGACAGCCGGGTCGGGTGTACCACGAAGGTGACCACACCGAAGATGTCCGGCGGGTTATCTTCCTCGATGGCGATGGGCGGGTAGGCCGGGTTGCCCGGTTGCAGGCAGGGGCTGGGGTGCAGGCACAGCCGTTTGACGGTGAAGTCTCCCTGCAGGCTGGCGATGATGATATCGCCGTGACGGGCTTCCAGAGCCCGGTCCACGACCAGGATATCGCCACTGACAATGCCGTGTTCGACCATGGAATCGCCTTTGGCGCGCACAAAATAGGTGGCCTGGGGGTGTTTGATACAGAGGCCGTTCAGGTCCAGACGCTGCTCCACATGATCCTGGGCCGGAGACGGAAAGCCGGCGGCGACCGGCTGGCTGAAGAGGGGAAGGCACAAGGGCGCCCTGCGGGACGCCCGGCCGAGCCATTGCACAGACATGATGGGCTCCACAAAATGCTGATCATATGAACAGTATTATCGTCGGCCGTGAAGTCCGGATCAAGAGGGCCATAAAAAAGGCGCCCGAAGGCGCCTTTTGGTGACACGAAAGCCGTGCGGCGAAATTACATGTTCGGGTAATTCGGGCCGCCGGTACCTTCCGGGGTCACCCAGTTGATGTTCTGGGTGGGGTCCTTGATGTCACAGGTCTTGCAGTGGACGCAGTTCTGGGCGTTGATCTGGAAACGCTTGTCGCCCGTGTTCTCGTCTTCCACCACTTCGTACACGCCCGCCGGACAGTAACGCTGGGCCGGCTCGTTCCACTTGGGCAGATTCACTTCCAGCGGTACGCTCGGATCCTTCAGCGTCAGGTGACAGGGCTGATCTTCTTCGTGGTTAGTGTTGGACAGGAACACGCTGTCCAGCTTGGCGAAGGTGATCTTGCCGTCCGGTTTCGGGTAGTCGATCCTCTTGGACTGGTCCGCCGGCTTCAGGGTGGCGTGATCCGGGGTGGTGTCACGCATGGTGAAGGGCAGTTTGCCGTTGAACAGGTTGATGTCCACGAAGGCAAAGGCGGAACCGATGAAGTTGCCGAACTTGTGCTGGGCCGGACCGAAGTTGCGCTGGGCATGCAGTTCTTGGTAAACCCAGCTCTTCTCGAAGGCCGCCTTGTATTCGGTCAGTTCATCGCTACCGCGACCGCCTTTCAGCGCTTCGGCCAGAATCTCGGCAGCGATCATGCCGGACTTCATGGCGGTGTGGGTGCCCTTGATCTTGGCAAAGTTCAGCGTACCGGCGTTACAGCCCACCAGCAGACCGCCGGGGAAGGTCATCTTCGGCAGGGACTGGATGCCGCCCTTGGAGATGGCACGGGCGCCGTAGGAAACGCGCTTGCCGCCTTCCAGGTGCTTCTTGATCTCCGGGTTGGTTTTCCAGCGCTGCATTTCGTCAAACGGCGATACATGCGGGTTGGAGTAGGCCAGGTCGGTGATCAGGCCCAGGGCCACCTGGTTGTTCTCGATGTGGTACAGGAAAGCACCACCCGGAGAGCCGGATTCGGTCAGCGGCCAGCCGGCGGTGTGCACCACCAGGCCTTCCTGGTGTTTGGCCGGGTCGATGTCCCACAGCTCCTTGATGCCGATACCGTAGTGCTGGGGATCGGTGCCTTCGCGCAGGTTGAATTTTTCCTGCAGCTGCTTGCCCAGGTGACCGCGGCAGCCCTCGGAGAAGATGGTGTACTTGGCATGCAGTTCCATGCCCGGATCGTAGCTGGGCTTGTGCTCGCCGTCGGCGGCCACGCCCATCTCGCCGGTGGCGATACCCTTAACGGAACCATCTTCGTTGTAGAGGATTTCACTGGCTGCGAAACCGGGGAAGATCTCGATGCCCAGGCCTTCGGCCTGTTCGGCCAGCCAGCGGCACAGGTTACCCAGGGAGATAATGTAGTTGCCTTCGTTGTGCATGGTCTTGGGCACAAACAGGTTCGGCACTTTCTGGGCCTTGTCCGGGCCGGTGAGGTAGTAGATTTCGTCACCGGTGACCTTGGTGTTGACCGGTGCACCCAGCTCTTCCCAGTTGGGGAACAGCTCGTTCAGCGCGCGCGGCTCCAGGACCGCACCGGAGAGGATATGGGCGCCGACTTCGGAGCCTTTCTCTACCACGACCACACTGATTTCCTGACCGGTTTCCTGGGCGATCTGGCCCAGACGGCAGGCAGTTGCCAGACCGGAAGGACCGGCGCCGACGATGACTACGTCGACTTCCATAGATTCGCGTTCCACAGCCTGTCTCCTCGCTATCGGTTGCGTTTCGGCCCGGGATTTACCTGAAAGGGCCAGCCTTGGGGTGGCGCGGAGTATATATAGATAGACGGTTACGCACCACTGCCCGGGTTGACCGGCACGCCGGGAGCATTGTCACCGGTGCCGTGACGGCCATTCAAACAAGTGTTTGGATTATCTCTTGCTAGCTGCTTGATTTACAAGGAAATGACCGACCACAGAGTCACGAAAAGTGGACAGCGGAAAAATCTATTTGCAGAAAAATCATCCGCTTACGTTTACAGAGCCACTGCCGGGCTATTGACCTGTTATGGTCGAGCGTTCAAGATAGCGGCTCTTTCGCGGGGGTGGACCCGGCAACGGCGCCATGCCGCCTCCTTCTACAAGTCACCCAATGGAACATTCCGAGGATCCTATGAAGGTTCTTGTACCCATCAAGCGGGTCATTGACTACAACGTCAAGGTTCGCGTGAAGGCGGACAACTCTGGTGTTGATCTCGCCAATGTGAAAATGGCCATGAACCCCTTCTGTGAAATCGCTGTAGAAGAAGCGGTACGCCTTAAAGAGAAGGGTGTGGTGTCCGAGATCGTTGCTGTCACCATCGGTCCGAAGGCTGCTCAGGAGCAGCTGCGTACTGCCATGGCACTGGGCGCTGATCGCTCCATCCTGGTGGAAACCGACGAAGAGGTTCAGCCTCTGGGTATTTCCAAGGCCCTGAAAGCCATTGTCGATGAAGAAAAGCCCGACCTGGTTATCCTGGGCAAACAGGCCATCGACGGCGACAACAACCAGACCGGCCAGATGCTGGCGGCGCTGACCGGCATGCCGCAGGGCACCTTCGCCTCTGAAGTCGACGTGGCTGACGGCAAGGTAAAAGTGACCCGTGAAATCGACGGCGGTCTGCAGACTGTTGAGCTGACCCTGCCGGCGGTAGTCACCACCGACCTGCGTCTGAACGAGCCGCGCTACGCGTCTCTGCCGAACATCATGAAAGCCAAGAAGAAGCCGCTGGACACCAAGACCCCGGCGGATCTGGGCGTTGACCTGACCCCGCGTGTGACCACCGAAAAAGTGGAAGCCCCGGCCGAGCGTCAGGCTGGCATCATCGTTGGCTCCGTTGACGAGCTGGTCGAGAAACTGAAGAACGAAGCGAAGGTGATCTGATGAGTGTATTAGTTTACGCCGAACACGATAACGCCGCGCTCAACAAGGTCACCCTGAGCGTAGTTGCTGCTGCCAAGGCTATCGGCGGCGACATCACCGTTCTGGTTGCCGGCAAGGGCTGCGGCGCCGTTGCCGAGGAAGCCGCCAAGGTTGATGGCGTTTCCAAGGTACTGTGCGCTGACAACGACGCCTACGAGCACCAGCTGGCCGAAAACATCGGTGACCTGGTTGCCGAAGTGGCTGGTGACTACAGCCACATCCTGGCCGCTGCCACCACCACCGGCAAGAACTTCGCCCCGCGCGTTGCGGCTCTGCTGGACGTGGCCCAGATCTCCGAGATCTCCGACGTGGTCGACGCGGACACCTTCAAGCGTCCGATCTACGCCGGCAACGCCATCGCCACCGTGAAAAGCAGCGATGCCAAGAAAGTGATCACCGTGCGTGGTACCTCCTTTGACGCCGTGGCGGCCGAAGGCGGCTCCGCCTCCGTCGAGAACATCGACGTGGCCAAGGACGCCGGCATCTCTTCCTTCGTGGGTGAAGAGCTGGCCAAGTCCGACCGTCCCGAACTGACCTCTGCCGAGATCGTGATCTCCGGTGGTCGTGGCATGGGTAACGGCGAAAACTTCGAAATCCTCTACAAGCTGGCTGACAAGCTGGGCGCTGGCGTGGGTGCATCCCGTGCCGCCGTTGATGCAGGCTTCGTACCCAACGACATGCAGGTCGGTCAGACCGGTAAAATCGTTGCCCCGAACCTGTACGTTGCTGTGGGCATCTCCGGTGCCATTCAGCATCTGGCCGGTATGAAGGATTCCAAGGTCATCGTTGCCATCAACAAGGACGAAGAAGCCCCGATCTTCCAGGTGGCTGACTACGGCCTGGTGGCTGACCTGTTCGAAGCCGTACCGGAGCTGGACAGCAAGCTGTAAGGCTCGCTTCCCGCACCAACAAAAAACCCGGCCTGGCGCCGGGTTTTTTGTTTTTGGCAGACCGTCAACGGTTGAGACAGACAAGAGCATGGCCATGGATATCTTCAACGGTAAAACCGCACTGATCACCGGTGCCTCCAGTGGCATTGGCGAGGAAATGGCACGGCAGCTGGCCGGGGCGGGCAGCAATCTTGTGCTGGTGGCGCGGCGCACCGGGCGGTTGGAAACGCTGGCCGGGCAATTGCAGGGTGTGCAGGTGGCGGTGATTACCATGGACCTGTCGGAACCGGCCGCACCACAGGCACTGATGGAGGCCGTGGTTCAGCGGGGGCTGCAGGTGGATATCCTGGTCAATAATGCCGGCTTTGGTTATCAAAAACCGCTGCTGGGCATGACGCTCGAGGATCAGCTCGGCATGGTGGATGTGAATGACCGTGCCCTGCTGGCACTGACGCGGCTGTTCGCTGAACCCATGGCACAGAGAGGTCAGGGCTGGGTGCTTAATGTCGGCTCTGTGTCAGCCTGGTTTCCGATCCCGGGCATGGCCGTGTATGCGGCCAGCAAGGCTTTTGTGCAGACGCTGGGCCGGGCGTTGCATGAAGAGCTCAAACCCGCCGGCATCATTGTGACCACGCTCAGCCCCGGCGGCACACGTACCGAGTTTTCCCGCAAGGCCCGTGGCCAGATGGACCCGACCCTGGAAAAAGCCATGATGCCGGTTGCCCCGGTAGCCCGTGCCGGGCTTGTGGGCCTGGCCAGGGGCCGCGCCGTGGTGGTGCCGGGTGTGCTGTACCAGGTAATGACGGCCGTGACGCGCCTGTTGCCGGGCAGCTGGGTGGTGCGCCTGGCCGGTCGGGTGATGGGGCGCCATCACTGAAGCTGCCCGGCCACCCGTTCGGCCAGGGCCAGGGCGGCGGTGAGCCCCGGTGATTCGATGCCCAGCAGATTGACCATGCCCGTTAGCCCATGGCTTGAGGCATCCTGAATCAGGAAGTCCCGAAAGGGCTGCTCATCCACAACGAGCTTGGGGCGGATGCCGGCGTAGGCCGGTGTCAGCCGTTGGCCTTCCAGTGCCGGCCAGTAGCGCTGTATGGCTTCGACAAAAAGTGCCTGGCGCTGTGGATTGACCCGATAGTCCCAGTGCTCGCCGTCCAGCCATTCCACATCCGGGCCGAAGCGGGCCTGGCCGGCCAGATCCACGGTCAGGTGAATGCCCAACCCGTCGGCCTCCGGTAGCGGGTAGACCAGCCTTTGGGTGGGGCTGCGCCCCTGCAGGGCAAAGTAGCTGCCCCGGGCCAGCTGTTGCCGGGGTAGGCGCTCCGGGGGAAAGCCGATACAGCGTTGCAATAGCGGTACAGCACCCAGGCCGGCGGCGTTGATCAGTTGCCGGCTTTCCATTTCGAAGGTCCCTTCGTCGCTTTCCACGTGCAGTAAAAACCGCCCGCGGTGGGCTTCCAGCTGTATCACGCGGTGATGGCAGGCCAGTATGGCGCCGTGTGACTGGGCATCGCTGGCCAGTTGCTGGAGAAGGGCATGGCTGTCGACGATACCGGTCTCTTCACTGAGCAGGGCAGACCGGGCCTGCAACCAGGGCTCATGCCGTGTCAGCCAGGCCGCCCCCTTGAGGTGCAGGCCCTGAGCGCCACTACGGCGGGCATTGTCATGCAGGGCCTGCAACTGGTGCTGCTGTCCGGCGCCGGCCACCACCAGTTTGCCGCAGCGGCGGTGGGGCAGGTGGTGCCGGTGGCAATATTCATAGAGCAGCGCCTTGCCGCGCAGACACAGGGCGGCCTTGAGCGAATCCGGCGGGTAATAGAGGCCGGCATGGATCACTTCGCTGTTGCGCGACGACAGGTGCTCGCCGGGACGGGCTTCCTGTTCGAGCACCGCCACGGAGCGGGACGGGGCCAGTTGCCGCGCCAGCGCCAGGCCGGTCACGCCGGCGCCAATGATCAGCGTATCAATGTCATGCATGGGAGTTCCGGCAGGGCAGGCAGAACGGTCTGTCATGCAGTGTGCGCAGACTGACGGTGCAGAGCAACAGGCCGGGCCGCTGCCCCGTTTTGGGGGCTTGGTTTGGTGCAGGTTGTGGCGCGTGCCCTGTTTTGGCGCCGGCGCCGTGAAAACCAGGCTTCGGGCGTGTTCTGGATGCGCATTTTCTGGCATGGGACTTGCTGATTTGTGGGTGAAAGGGGCGCGAAGCCGCTTCACAACAAGGAAAGCGCCATGCGGTCATTACGTATGCCGGCGGTGTCCGGTTTCGATGAGATGATTGGCCCGGCCAGCGAGGTGCGGTCCCACTATGCGGGCTATCACGACTGGCTGTTGCGACAGGACAGCCGTGACCTGCAACGCAAACGCAAGGAAGCGGAGCTGCAGTTTCACCGGGTCGGGATTACCTTCAATGTCTACGGCGAGGACAGCGGTACCGAACGGCTGATTCCCTTCGATACCTTGCCGCGCATGATTCCCGCCCGGGAATGGGCATTGCTGGAGCGCGGTGCCATCCAGCGGGTACAGGCGCTGAACCTGTTTCTGCACGATATCTACCACGACCAGAAAATCATCCGTGACGGGCGTATTCCCGCCGAACAGGTCTTCGGCAATGCCCAGTATCAGCCCTGCATGCAGGATGTGGACCTGCCCAACCAGGTCTATTCGCAAATCAGCGGAGTGGACCTGATTCGCGACGGGGAGGGCACCTGGTATGTGCTGGAGGACAATCTGCGTACCCCGTCCGGGGTGAGCTACATGATCGAAAACCGGCGCATGATGATGCGTCTGTTCCCCGAGCTGTTCGCCCAGCAGACCGTGGCGCCGGTGGAGCATTACCCGAGTCTGTTGCTGGAGACGCTGCAGCACAGTGCCGTGCATAGCCACCCCACCGTGGTGCTGCTGACCCCGGGGCGTTTCAACAGTGCCTATTTCGAACATGCCTTCCTGGCCCAGCAAATGGGCATTGAACTGGTGGAGGGAGCGGACCTGTTCGTCAAGGAGGGCTTCGTTTACATGCGCACCACCGCCGGCCCCCAGCGCGTGGATGTGATTTACCGGCGCATTGATGATGCCTTCCTCGATCCGCTGGCGTTCCGTTCCGATTCCATGCTCGGTGTGCCCGGGTTGTTGTCGGTCTATCGCGAAGGGAAGGTGGTACTGGCCAATGCGGTGGGCACCGGGGTCGCAGATGACAAGTCCATCTACCCCTATGTGCCGGAGATGATCCGCTTTTATCTGGATGAAGAGCCGATCCTGGCCAATGTGCCCACCTGGCAATGCCGCCGTGACAACGAACTCAAGCATGTGCTGGCCAGGCTGCCTGAACTGGTGGTCAAGGAAGTCCACGGCGCGGGTGGCTACGGCATGCTGGTGGGGCCGGCAGCCAGCGAACAGGAAATCGAACAGTTTCGCCAGCGGCTACTGGCTGCCCCGGACAACTACATCGCCCAGCCGACCCTGTCGCTGTCCACCTGCCCGATTTTCGTGGACGAGGGGATTGCCCCCCGGCATATCGATCTGCGGCCCTTCGTCCTCAGCGGTTACGACACCCGGGTGGTGCCCGGCGGCCTGACGCGGGTGGCCATGAAGGCCGGTTCGCTGGTGGTCAATTCCTCCCAGGGCGGCGGAACCAAGGACACCTGGGTGCTGGAGGATGATCCATGCTGAGTCGCACCGCATCAGACCTTTACTGGCTGTCCCGCTATTTCGAGCGTGCCGAGAACGCCGCACGCATGCTGGATGTGGTCTGGAACCTGTCGCTGATTCGCTACGCGGTGGATACCCAGGCGGAAATTGCCGCGCCGCTGGCCATTACCGGTACCGCCGAGCAGTATGGTGCCCGTTACGGCAAGGTGACCATCCACAATGTGTTGCATTTCTTCACCCTGGATGCGGACAACCCGGCCAGTATTTATTCCTGCCTGCGACTGGCCCGTACCAGTGCCCATGCGGTACGCGGCAAGATCACTGCGGAAATGTGGGAAAGCGTCAACAGCACCTGGCTGGAACTGCGCGAGATTCGACAGACCGGTCTGCAGGTCTATGGCGAGACCCTGTTTTTCGAATGGGTAAAGAACCGCTCGCACCTTTTCCGGGGGGCCACCTACGGCACCCTGATGCGCAGTGATACTTTCCGTTTTCTGCGCCTGGGCACCTTCATTGAGCGGGCTGACAATACCGCCCGGATTCTGGATGTGAAGCATCGTGACGGGGAGGCGGATTCCAATACCACGGTGGATTACTACCGTTGGCATGCCTTGCTGCGATCCGTCGGTGCCTATGAGGCCTACCGGGAAATGTACAGTGAAACCATCAATGGTGAACGGGTGGCCGAGCTGCTGATCCTGCGCCCGGAGGTCCCTCGTTCCTTGCTGTCGTGTCTGCAGGAGCTGTGCGGCCTGTTGCCGGATATCGAAGGGCAGGCGGGGCTGGAGGCCAAGCGCCTGGCCGCCGTACAACTGGCGCGACTGCAATACGGCGACCTGGCGCATATTGTTGATATCGGGTTGCACGACTATCTCACCGACTTTCTGCGTCGCATCAACGAGCTGGCCAATACCATTCAAAGCGAATACCTGGAGCTGGTATGAAACTGTCAATCCGCCACAGCACCGAGTACCGATATTCCGAGCTGGTGCAGCACAGTACCCAGTACCTGCGCCTGACGCCGCGGCCGTCGCCGCGCCAGCAGATCCTGAGCTGGGAGATGGATCTGCCCGAGCAGGCGGAACGGGCTTCGGACGGCTACAACAATATTCTCCATGTACTGACCCTGGACCGGCCGCACCAGGAAATTCGTCTGGCGGTCAAAGGGCAGGTGGAGATCACCGACGAGGACAGCGAGGATGCGGACCAGCGCCTGTCGCCGCTGGTATTCAGCCGCTTTACCGCCCTGACCCAGCCGGATGAGGCGCTGCTGGAACTGGCCGGGCGCCAGCCGCAACTGGCCATGCCGGCGCGGCTGGAACGACTCAGCGAAACCATTCTCGAGGAGATGCCGTTCAGCCCCGGTGCCACCGATGTGGCCAGCAGCGCCGCCCAGGCCTACCGGGGCGGCAAGGGCGTCTGCCAGGACCATACCCATGTGTTTCTGGCCTGCTGCCGGGCACTGGGCATGCCGGCGCGCTATGTGAGTGGCTATCTCTACAGTCAGGATTCCGAGCATGTAGCCAGCCATGCCTGGGCGGAAGTGTGGCGCGATGACAGCTGGCATACCTATGATGTGACCAATCAGACCTGTCGGCCCCGCCATCACCTGAAGCTGGCGGTGGGGCTGGATTATATGGACGCCTGTCCGGTGCGTGGCGTACGCTTCGGCGGCGGGGTGGAGTCCCTGCAGGCGGTGGCCCGGGTGCGCCAGTCGGGTTCGCCGGATTCCCAGTGATGGCGTGGAGCATGCAAGCATGACCTATTGCGTGGCCATGGCCCTGAAAGACGGGCTGGTGTTTGCCGCCGATTCACGCACCAATGCCGGGGTGGATCAGATTGCCACCTACCGCAAGCTGCACAAGTTCACGGTGGATGGTGAGCGGGTGATCATCCTGCTGTCTGCGGGCAACCTGGCGACCACGCAGAGTGTCATCAGCCTGCTGAAAATGCGCCTGGGCAGTGATCAGCCCAACCTGTTCGGGGTGCAGTCCCTTTACGAGGCCGCCACGGTGGTGGGCAACACCAGCCGGGAGGTGGTACGCCGTGATTCCGGGCAGAGCCAGGGCAAGGTGGATTTCGGCTGCAGTTTCATTGTTGGCGGGCAGGTCCATGGCGAGCCGCCGCGACTGTTCCTGGTTTACCCGGAGGGCAACTTCATCGAATGCACCCCGGATACCCCTTACTTCCAGATCGGTGAAACCAAGTATGGCAAGCCGATACTGGATCGGGTGATTGATTATGATCTGCCCCTGGAACAGGCCGCCAAATGTGCCCTGATCAGCCTGGATTCCACCATTCGTTCCAACCTGTCCGTGGGCCTGCCCCTGGATGTGTTGCTCTATGACCGGAACAGTTTCTGTACCGCTCGCCAGTTCGATATTACCGAAGACAATGTCTATTTTCGGGCGCTGGGCGAGGCCTGGTCAGTGGGGCTGCGCCAGGCGTTTTCCGAGTTGCCGGAAATGGACTGGTAAAGGTGGGGGATGCCACAAAAAAGGGCGTGCAATGCACGCCCTTTTTACTGCGTCAACGATCCTCGTCCACATTGTCGTAGAGTAGGTAGCGGGCATCCTCGTAAATGCCCTGGGCCAGCGGCGCCAGGGTTTCAACCACATCCGGGTGCTCGGCACGATGATCGGTTTCCGGGGCCGGGTCACTGAGATCATGCAAGGTGGCGTGGCTGCCATCATCATGCATGCGCATCAGATAATCCTTGCTGACCATGCCGTAAATCGGCTTGGGGCCTTCCTGAATGATCACATAGACGGCGCGCTCGCCTTCCGGGGCGGGGGACTGAAAGTCGCGGCCCAGGGTGGTGTTGCGGTATTCCATACCCATCATGCCGGCCAGGGTGGGGAATACATCCAGCAGGCTTACCGCCTGTTCGACCCGGCGGGGCTTCAGGTAGCGCGGTGAATAGATGATGTGCGGCACATGGTTGCTTTCCAGGCCCAGCTTTTCCATGGACGGCGGCATGTGCGGGATGGTGGTGATGCGATTGTTGTGATCGCCGAAAAACACAAAGATGGTGTTATCGAAGTAATGACTCTGGCGTGCCATCTTCATGTATTCGCCCACGTTGTAGTCGAGCAGACGCACCGCGTTGTACTGGGCCGCATTACGAAAGCCATTGGCGGCCAGTTTGTCGGCGGGCAGATCACGCACCTGGAAGTCACCGTTTTGTTCGGGAATGGTGAAGGGGCGATGGTTGCCGGCGGTCTGGATATAGGCAAAGAACGGCTGGCCGGCGGGTACCTGGTCGAGAATGGCATTGGACTCGCGGAACAGGTTGAGATCAGAAATGCCCCAGACATCCACGTTCGGAGATTTCCAGTCGCCTTCCTGGTAGAGCTCCAGGCCATCGATGCTCTGCTTGATCAGCCCGTCCAGATTGGCCCAGCCGGCGTTGCCACCGACAAAGTAGAACTTGCGGTAGCCTTTGAATTCGTTGACCAGCATGCGCTGGTGGCTGGTCAGCGGGTTGCGGCTGGCGCTTTCGCGCGGGGTCACGTCGGGAATCCCGGTGAAGAATGCCCAGATGGTCTTGGCGGTGCCGGTCACCGGTACATAGAAGTGCTCGAAGAACCAGCCCTTGTCAGCCAGGGCATCCAGATTGGGAGTCGGGTTGTAGGGCGTGCCATAGGCGCCGACCCGGCTGGCGCCCAGGGATTCCAGCATCACCACTACGATATTGGGCGGGCGGTCATAGCTGAGACGGTGCGGTTGCACCGATACCAGACGATCGAAATTCAGGTCATGGCGATCCGCTTCGGCCATGTCCAGATAGGCGGCCACGCGTGGATAGAAACGTTTGACCTTGTCCATGTCATAGGGGTCGGTGGGAATCACGCTGGTATCGTAGAGGTAGAGCACCGGATTGAGCCCCAGAGCGCCCACCACCTTGTTGCCGGAGACAAAGGCTTCGCTCCAGCGCAGTGGTACCGGATTCTCGAAATTGATATCGCTGGCCCGGCCCAGCAGGCCGAAGAACAGACCGACGAATACCACCACGCCGCCAACAGTGGCCTGCCAGCCGTTGATATGGGTGCCCTGGCGGTCCAACAGGGTCTTCTCCAGGCGCAGCGCCAGATAGAAGATAACCGCACTGGTCAGCAGCCAGCCCAGGGTAATCCAGACCACCGGATAGCTTTCCCACACCATCTCGGTGGAGATGGCGGTGTCTTCCAGAAAGCGCAGGGCGGTGATATTGAGACGGTCGCCCAGATAGACGTAATGGCCGAAATCAAAGATATAGGTGAGCAGCAGCAGGGCGATCACCAGGGCCAGGTAAACCCGGCCGATACCACGAATCAGCGGGCTGCGGACCAGGTTGAAACGGGGGAACCAGGCCAGCGCGGCCAGCGGTAATACCAGCAGCAAGGCCAGGCGCAAATCAAACCGAATCCCCACCCCCAGGGCATGCCAGATGGCATCTGCCGGGGCATCAGCGGTGGAGGAAAGCGGCGAGAAGCCGAAATAAAATACCGCCCGCAGTGCCAGCATCACGGCAAACAGCAGGGCTGCAATGGCGAGCAGGTAATGAAGGCGGCGTGATTTGCACCACGTCATGGTGATTCTCCGTATTGCCAGGGTTGAGCGAATGGCCGCCTATCCTACCGAGTGAGGGCGCCGAGCGCATGAACAAATCGAGGTTTGCTATGCTTTGGCGATGGAATCGGTCTTTGCCAGTCCGGACGGTAAGGCACCGGGTCGCAAAAAGGCGTTTTCGGCCATTGCTATCGTCCGGTGAGGGTCCAGCAATGATCGGCTCCCTTTCCGCCAGCCCGTGCTTGCCCGTGTTTGTGTAGAGTGACTGTAGAGTGACGACACGGCACTCGCGCCAATACGCTCTGAGGAAAAATGAACACCGGCGCGGTTGTGTATATATCGTCAAACAGGCTCTATGATTTACGCCGTAAAAAACGACGGAGCTTTGCGCATGCAGTTTGATCAAATTCTGGCCACCGTGGATGGCAAGGGCCACGGGGAATTTCCCGAAGGCTGGGGGCAGGGCCGCGCCCTGTTTGGCGGCCTGGTCGGCGCCGTCATGTATGACCACCTGTGCAAGAGTGTGGCGCCGGCACACCCGCTGCGCAGTTTTTCCCTGTCTTTCGTGGCGCCGGCCACACCCGGACCGGTGTCGCTGGAGAGCCGGGTGCTGCGTGAGGGCAAGTCCGTCATGCAGGCACAGGTGACGGCCAGCCAGCAGGGCCAGGTGGTGGCGGTCATGCTGCTTAGCCTGGGAGCGGCACGGGATTCCGCCATCCGGGTGGCGCCGGAACCGGCGCCGTCCATCAAGCCGGCCGACCAGTGCACGCCCATGCCTTACATTGCCGGCGTGATTCCCGAGTTCATAGCCCATTTTGACATGCGCTGGGCCAGTGGAGGCCTGCCATTCAGTGGCATGGACAGGCCGGATTTCAGTGGCTATATGGGCTTCCGGGAGCCCCCGGCGGTGATGTCCACGGCGGCGCTGATTGCCCTGGTGGACACCTGGCCGCCGGCGGTACTGCCGCTGCTGAAAAAACCGGCGCCGGCCAGTTCCCTGACCTGGACCATGGAGCTGGTGGATGACCCGGCCAGCCGCCCGGCGGACCAGCTCTGGCAGTACCAGGTGGTGACCGAGCACTGCGCCGAGGGCTATGGACAGAGCCGGGCCACGGTCCATGATGCGGATGGCAGGCTGGTGGCCCTGAGCCGTCAGACTGTTACGGTGTTCGCATGATTCGCCCGTTGCCGGCGCTGACGCCGCAGTCCCTGGGCAGTCAGATTCCCCGGCGCGGGCACGGGGTGCTGGTGTGGCTGGCGCGACTGATTCTGCGGTTGATTGGCTGGCGTATTGTCGGCGAGCTGCCGGATGTGCCCCGCGCGGTGCTGGTGGTGGCACCGCATACGTCCAATTTTGATGGGCTGGTGGGTATCAGTGCCATTCAGGCCTTGTCCCTGGATGTCCGTTTCATGGCCAAGGATACCCTGTTCACGGGCCGGGCCGGGCAGCTGTTGCGCTGGCTGGGAGGGATTCCGGTGGATCGCAGTCGGGCCGACCGGATCGTCGAGCAGACCTCGGCGGCCATGGCCAGCAAGCCGTTCTGGCTGGGGCTGGCGCCGGAAGGCACCCGCGACCGGGCGCAGCGCTGGAAAACCGGTTTTTACCGGATCGCCGAAGGACTGCAACTGCCCATGGTGGTGATCGGTTTCTGTTACCGGCGCAAGCAGATTCGGGTGGTGGACAGCTTTGTTCCCAGTGGCGACATGGACGCGGACCTGGCGCGCATCATTGATAAGCTGGCGGATATCGAGCCCCGTCGGCCGGAGCGTCTTTCCGCGCCGTTACGCTACCGGCGTTTATCTGATCGGTAGGGCGCAAGGGGCGGCTAGGCCTGGGCCGGTGTTGCCGCCGCATCCAGAAATTGCTGGCGCCGTTGTGCGGCAACCAGGGCATAGGCCAGGGGGCGATGCAGCCGGCTGATAAAGCGTTGCTGTTCTTCACTAAAGGGGTGCTGGGCGGCCAGTTCGATGATGCCCAGGGGCTGACCGGCATGGTGGATCGGCCAGAATAGCAGGGCAGCACAGGGGTAGCGCCCCTGACCGGTTTCCATGTCCAGGTAGCCGGGCGGCAGGTTGTTCTGTGTACTGATGGCGTCCGATTGCAGGGCGCCGCCGAGCAGACCTTCATTTAGCGGGATGCGCTGGCGTTGTTCGGCGGCCTCGGCGTTCAGCCCCCAGCCCGCCAGCCTTGCCAGACAATCGCCTTGTACTTCGTAGGCGGCGGCCACGCGGGCCTCGGTGTGATGCACCAGGTAGCCCAGTACCCGTTCCAGCAAGGTGGCGCTGTTCAGGTTGCCGGCGATCTCTTCCATGAAGCGGTTGATGTGTTGCTGGTAGGCGTGCTCCTGCTCAACCTGTTCTTTCCAGGCGGCCATGTGTTTGGATTCCTGCTCCAGCAGCAGGGTATTGGCAAAGTTGCGTCGCGCACTGGCATCCAGCATGTAGCCGTTCACGCCACAGATGCACAGTGGCACCAGAAAGCACAGCAGCAGATCCAGAAAGGCGATGGGGATATCGCGTGCCAGCGCCATGACCAGTGCCAGTACCAGCGCCAGGCCACACCAGAGCAGGGTCCGGGACGGCGGCAGGCGCAGGATCGAGAAAGCGATGATGAGGATATAAATACTTTCGAAGGAGGCCACGGTGCCGGCGAAGGTGCCGTCCAGGTAAATGGCGCCGAGCAGGGTGCCGGCCAGGGCAATCATCACCGCCACGCCAATGGCCGTGGTGACATGACGACTGAGCAGCGGAATACGCCCTGAACACCACAGCAACGCCAGTGCCAGCGCCACCGGATACACCCCGTAGCTGCGCCAGCGCACCATGTCTTCGGTCTGTACGATCAGCATGACCGGCAGGATGACCAGCAGGTAGATACCCAGCAGCAGGTAGACGGAACGGTGGATCAGGCTGGCCGCGCGGTTTTCTGCGTGGACCTTGTAGGCCTCTTCCAGACGGCCTTTCAGACGGACCAGCAGGGTATCGCTGCGCTCGCGAAGCAGTGCCTCTTCCTGAGGTGTCAGGTCAACGGGCCGTTGTTCCTTCATGGCAAATATGGATCCCCCGGATCGTCGAAGGGTGTTGATTACGTTGGCGTGTCAGCGCAGTATTTTTATGTTCATTGCCAGTGACTTGGCACAACAATATGGATAACCAACAGGACGCATAATGACTGATAACGCCCAGTTCGAACAAGCCCAGAAAGATGTGAACACCCTGGACCGCAAGCCCGGTAACGATGACCTGCTGTTCCTCTACGCGCACTTCAAGCAGGGCAGCACCGGTGATGTAAGTGGCAAGCGCCCGGGCATGCTGGATATGGTCGGCCGTGCCAAATACGATGCCTGGGCCAAGCTCAAGGGCATGTCCCAGGACGATGCCAAACAGAAATATATCGACAAGGTTGCTGCGCTGCTGAAAAGCCACAAGGGCTGATGATGCCCGGGCCGCCATGGTGGCCTCTGACCTCTGCTCAGCTGCTTGACTGAAGCAGCTGAGCCTTGCCCAGCTGGGCCTCCCCGGCCAGATTCCGGTAGAACGTCTTGAGTGTGGGTAACTGCTTCTGCAGTGCGGTTCGCACCTGTTGTCGCGCCTGGCGAATTTGTTGATCGACACGCTTTTCCTGTGCGTCGAGCGCCGCTTCCCGTTTCTGCAATTCCGGTGGCACTTCCGTGCTGCCCAGGGTGTTAAGTCGATGGTTGAGACGCTCCAGTCGCCCCTCGGCGTCGGCCAGGCGGGCCTGCAGGTCCTGGGCATCCGGCGCATTCTGAAGAATGCGTTTCAGGTCGGCGACCTCCTGCTCGGTGGCGGCCTTTTCCCGATTGGCGGCGGTGCGGAACGCGGCATTGGACAGATCCCGGGCAGAGGCATGCTGCAGGGCATTGTGCAGGGCCTTGCCCTGTTCGCGCAGGCATTTCTTTTCCGAATGGGCCACCATTAACTGGCGGGTCGCATCCAGCACCTGGCTGTGTGGGTCACGTACCAGGGCCAGTACCAGCTGATCGGTGACGGTGGTGCTGTTGCCGGCCACCGTGTTGGTCAGGGTGCGAAACAGCTGGTCCGGGTCCTGTTGCAGTTGTTCCAGGGCCTGCATGTTTTCTTCGGCCTTGCTCAGGGCCAGGTTGTAGACCGGCAGGGCCAGTTCCGGCGCACCCTGTTTGCGCCAGTCGTCCCCGGCCAGCACCAGCCCGGAAACGGCCCGCGGATTGCCCGGAAAGCGGGCGGCAATGCGCAGGAACCACCCCCGAGCCCGTTCCATGTCGCCATCACGGCGGTAACTGTCGGCCAGTAGCAGTGCCGCATCCACCGCCGCCGGGCTGTTCTGTTCTATCTGACTGAGCTGCTGGCGGGCAAACTGGGTGTCACCGTCGCGCAGGGCCAGGGCGGCTAGGCGCAGGCGGGCATAGTTGGACAGAATCGGCGCGTTGGGGCTGCGGGTTTGCTGCACATAGTCCAGCAGTAGCGGGGCGTTGTCTCGCCGTGCCGGCTCGATGAAGGATTGCAGCACACGCTGATCATCGGCGGGCAGGGTGGGTTTCCAGTCTGCGGTGCGGGTCTGACAGCTGTCTCCGGCATGGGCGGTGAGTGACAGGCTGCAGACGGCCAGCAGGGTCAGTAATCGGTGTTGGTATCCCATAGCAGGCACAGGCGTGTTATTAGAATTGTTAGTGGCGAACAATGTTGCGCCAAGAATTGCCTAATGACAGGAACTGTATCACAGCTGAAACGGCTCGGCGGTTAGCTATCGGTATGAATAACGCCTTCACCGACCGGTGGTAGAGCGCCGGCCCTTCAGCAGGCGGCGCAGCGCCCGCCAGCGGTTGACCAGCAGCGAGCAGAAAATCAGGGCACAGCCGGCGGTTTGCCATCCACTCATGGTTTCGCCGAACCAGAGCGCGGCGAACAGGGCGGTCCACATGGGTTCAAGCACCATGATCACCACACCGTGGCTGTGCAGCGACAGGCTCTGGGCATGGGTCTGGATCAGAAAGCGCAGGGCCGTGCCGACAATGGCACTGAGGGCCACCCAGACGATCAGGGATGGCAGGGCGCTTTGCAGGGCCGCCATGGGCCAGGGCTCCAGCAACACCGACAGCAGCCCGGTAAAAAGCCCGACCACACCCAGCACGATCGTGGTCAGCACCAGCGCCGGCACGGCCTCTTGCTGAGTCCACTGGCCCTGGTATCTGACCGGGCCCCGGTTGGCCGCCCGGGTGTTGAGGTTGAAGTAGAGGGCAAAAATAACCGCGGCGGCCACGAAGAACAGCTGGCCGGGCTCGGTGCGAAAGCCGCCGTTCAGGGAGAGCAGGGCCAGGCCGCCGGCGGCAATCGGCAGGGCGACCCAGGTGCTGGCCGGAACGGCTTCGGCGAATACCAGACGGGCGATCACCGGTACCAGCACCACCCCCAGGCTGGTGATAAAGGCGCCTTCGCCCAGGTGGCTGCCCACCGCCAGACCCATGACCCAGCAGCTCATGGCAATGGCAAACACCAGCCCCACTCGCACACAGCGCCACAGTTGCTGCCGGTGTAGATGCCGCAGTTGCCGGTGGGCCACCAGTGCCAGCAACATCGAGGCCAGTGAAAAACGCAAGGCCATGAACAGCAGTGGCGGCATCAGTAGTACCGCTTCTTTGGAAAACATCCAGCTGATGCCGGCCAGCAGGGTGACCAGCACCAGCCACAGATCCGCTTTGTTGGCCTGGGTGAATGGCATAGGCAGTGACATTGTCAAAAGGTGTGCGATGGTAGCACGGTGGCGTGGGGACCGGTTATCCGCGCCGTCATGATGCCACTGGCAGGGAGAGGACATGTTGCAGGCTTTTCGGGAATGGCGCGAGCGTCGCAGGGTGGAACGGATGGGCTATACCCGCCAGGAGTGGGAAGCCGCCATCGGCCACTGGCCGGTGGCCGCCCGTTACCAGGGTGCAGAACGGCAGGCGCTGTTCGAGATGACCCGGCGCTTTCTGGTACGCAAGAGCGTGGCGCCCGCCGAGGGGGCCACGCTCACCGATGCCATGTGCCTGACGATTGCCACCATGGCCTGCGTGCCGATTCTTCACCTGGGGCTGGACTGGTATGACGGCTGGTACACGGTGATTGTCTATGACGATGCCTTTGTGCCGAATCGCGCTTACATGGACGAGGCCGGTGTGGTCCATGAGCGAGGGCCGGCATTGCTGGGTGAAGCCTGGCACCAGGGGCCGGTGATCCTGTCCTGGCAGGCGGTGCGCAGTGCCGGCGGCGCCAGCAATGTGGTCATCCATGAAATGGCCCACAAGCTGGACATGCGGCACCAGGGCGCCAATGGTGCACCGCCCCTGCATGCGGGCATGAGTGCGGCTCGCTGGCACGACACCTTTAGCCGCTGCTGGGAGGCGTTACAGGAGGATTATCGTCATCATCGGCATATGCCGGTGGATGCCTATGCGCTGACCGGGCCGGGGGAGTTTTTTGCGGTCTGCAGCGAGGCCTTTTTCGAGGCGCCGGCAGCCTTGTATCGGGACTGGCCCGATCTTTACCGGTTGCTGGCACAGTTTTACCGGCAGGGAGAACAGCCATGAAATACATTTTTCAGGTGCGGGTGAAACCCGGCTTCAGTGTCGAGGAGTATGCCCGGGGCTGGCTGGAGGCCAGTGAAATCATTCAGCAGACAGCGGGTGCACGGGGCACCTATCTGCATCGAAAGATCGGCCACCCGGATACGGTGCTGGCGATTGCCCACTGGGATAGCAAGGCGCACCGGGATGCCAAGGATGACAGCCGCAGTGCCCGGGTAAAGGCGATTCTGGCAAAGCATGCCAACGTCTGTGAGGTCACCGTGGTGGGGGAGTTCGAGGAGCCGGAATGGCAGGTGGTGCCGGAGCCGGGCGGGCAGTAGCTGGCCGCTGAAAAGCAACAGCCAGCACCGCCAACCTTTTATCAGGGCGCCGGGCCGGCGCAGGCCTGGTAGACATTCAGGCTGCTGAAGATGCCCACCGCCGAGGCCATATCCAGCTGCACGCTGTCGAAGTCCCGGTCACTGTCCACGTAGAGGAATTGCTGGGAGCTATTCGCCCAGCCCAGCAATTGAAGGCTGATAAGGCTGCCACTCTGGCTCGAGGCCACCTCGTGACCATCCTTGAGCAGCACCACATTGAACTGGTTGAGCAGGCTGGCGCTGAGCAGCCGCTTGCCGGTGCTGACCACGAAGCCGGCCCGGTTGTGGCCGCTGTAGTCCGTGCCGGTGTCGGTATGCAGACGGGCGCCACCAAACAGTCCCAGCGTGACGTACATCTGCGCAGCGGTCTGCTGCTGACCATCGGTGGCCCGTTCGGGGGCAAACACGCCGCAGCCGAAACAGACCAGACCGAAGCGGCTGCCGGTACTTGACGCCTGGGGGGCCTGCAACGGGCTGAGGCCGGCGCCAAAGGTGTCGGTGCAGGTGAACTGGGTATCACAGGCATCCCCCTGGCCGTCCTGGTCGGTATCGGCCTGGTCGGCATTGGCGGTGGCCGGGCAGTTGTCGGTGCTGTCATCGACGCCGTCGCCGTCGGCGTCGGTGAGGGTATCACAGGCATCGCCCAGGCCGTCGCCGTCGGTGTCCAGCTGATCCGGGTTGTACTGGTTCGGGCAGTTGTCGGTGCTGTCGGTGAGGCCGTCGCCGTCGGAGTCAGTGAGGCTGTCGCAGGCGTCGCCCAGGCCGTCCCCATCGGTATCCAGCTGGTCGGCATTGGCGGTGGCCGGGCAGTTATCCGCGCCATTGGCCACGCCGTCGCCATCGCGGTCACCGTCACAGGCATCGCCCTGGCCATCGCCGTCGGCGTCCGACTGGTCGGCATTGGCGGTCAGCGGGCAGTTGTCACTGCTGTTATCCAGACCGTCGTTGTCGTTGTCGCTGTCGCAGGCGTCGCCCTGGCCATCGCTGTCGCTATCGAGCTGGTCACTGTTGCCGATCAGCGGGCAGTTATCACTGTCGTCGTTGATGCCATCGTCATCACTGTCGCTGTCGCAGGCATTGCCCAGGCCGTCATTGTCAGTGTCGAGCTGGTCCGGGTTGGCGATTAGCGGGCAGTTGTCACTGCCGTCGTTGTGCCCATCGTCATCGTCGTCGCTATCGCAGGCGTTGCCCTGGCCATCGTTGTCAGTGTCGAGCTGGTTGGCGTTGGCCACGGTGGGGCAGTTGTCGCTGTCATTATCAATGCCGTCACCATCGGTATCGGTGAGCGGGTCGCAGGCATCGCCGATGCCATCGCCGTCGCTGTCGAGCTGGTCGGCATTGCCGGTGGCCGGGCAGTTGTCGCTGCCATCGCTGATGCCGTCGCCATCGGTGTCCGTGTCGCAGGCATCACCAATACCGTCACCGTCGGTATCGTCCTGCAGCGGGTTGCCGGTGGCCGGGCAGTTATCGCTGTCGTTGTCGATACCGTCACCGTCGCTGTCGTCGTCACAGGCATCACCGCTGCCGTCGCTGTCACTGTCGAGCTGGTTGGCGTTGGCCGTGGCGGGGCAGTTGTCATTGTCGTTGTCGATGCCGTCACCATCACTGTCGTCGTCACAGGCATCGCCGCTGCCATCCTGGTCCTGATCGCTCTGGTCAGGATTGGCGGCCAGGGGGCAATTGTCACTGCCATTGTCGATGCCGTCGCCGTCACTGTCGCTGTCGCAGGCATCGCCGATGCTGTCATGATCGGTATCGAGCTGGTCGGCATTGGCCTGATCCGGGCAATTGTCGGTGCCGTTGTCCTGACCATCGCCATCCCGGTCGTCGTCACAGGCGTCGCCCTGGCCGTCCTGGTCGCTGTCGCTCTGGTCAGCGTTGGCCAGGGCCGGGCAGTTGTCGGTGCTGTCCGACTGGCCGTCGCCGTCACTGTCGGTGTTGCTGTCACAGGCATCGCCGCTGCCATCGCCATCGGTATCCATCTGGTCCGGGTTGGCGGTCAGCGGGCAATTGTCATTGCTGTCGCTCTGGCCGTCGCCATCATCATCACTGTCACAGGCGTCGCCGCTGCCATCCGCGTCGGTATCGGTCTGGCTGGCATTGGCCACCAGCGGACAGTTGTCATTGTCGTCGATGACGCCATCGTTATCGGTGTCGCTGTCGCAGGCATCGCCGGTGCCGTCACCGTCGGTGTCGGTCTGGATGGGGTTGGCGGTCAGCGGGCAGTTATCACTGCCATTGCCGATGCCGTCGCCATCCCGATCATCATCGCAGGCATCGCCATTGCCGTCGTTGTCGCTGTCCAGCTGGTCACTGTTGGCGATGGTCGGGCAATTGTCGGTGCTGTCATCGATGCCATCCTTGTCGCTGTCGGTGTTGCTGTCACAGGCATTGCCACTACCGTCCTGGTCGCTGTCCGTCTGGTCCGGGTTGGCGGTCAACGGGCAGTTGTCGATTTGGTCGGGGACGCCGTCACCATCGCGATCGCTGTCACAGCTGTCACCGAGGCCGTCACCGTCGAGATCGTTCTGGTCCGGATTGGCGACGGCCGGACAGTTGTCCGAGCCATTGGGCAGGCCATCATCGTCGATGTCGTCGTCACAGGCATTGCCCTGGCCGTCGCCATCGGTGTCCAGCTGGCTGCTGTTGGCAATGCTGGGGCAGTTGTCACTGGTGTCGTTGATACCATCGCCGTCCTGGTCACCGTTGTTGAGGGTGCCAGTGGGGCGGGCCGTCGTGCCATCATCGCCGCCGTCGGCATTGCAGCCGGCCAGCAGTGTGGTGGCGAGAAGCGCGCTTAACACTAGCGCGGCGGGTTGCAGTTTCATTGTTGCGCTCCTTGCTCGATGACACGGAATTCCACACGGCGGTTCATGGCCCGGCCGGCCTGGGTCTCGTTGCTGGCGACCGGTTGCAGCTCACCAAAGCCTTCGGCGGTCAGTCGGTCGCCATCCACGCCGTGGCTGACCAGATAGCTACGCACCGCCTGGGCCCGTTGCCGTGACAGGGTCAGGTTGTAGGTGGCGGCACCGGTACTGTCGGTGTGGCCGGCCACTTCCACGTTGAAGTCGGTCTGTGCCTGGAGCGCGTTGACCAGTTGATCCAGCGGCCCCCTGGAAGTGGGGCTGATGGTGCTGGAGCCGGGCTCGAAGTTGATGTTGTTGAAGGTGATGGTCTGGTTGGCAATCATGCAGCCGCTGGCGTCCACCTTGGCGCCGGAAAGGGTGGCGGGGCAGCGGTCACGCTCGTCGGCAATGCCATCGCCGTCGCTGTCCACAAAGGGTTTTTCCACCACCTTTTCCACTTCGCGGGTCTGGTAGACCACTTTTTCCACTTCCCGGATGCGGGTGTAGCCCAGCGGGATTTCCACGCCCAGGGAGTAGCGCCAGTCGCCAAAGCTGCCGGCATCGCCGGCGCCGCTGGCGTCGTCATAGAGATAGCGTGCTTCGGCGCGCAGTTTCAGTCCGTTATCAAATACCGGGCCGGTGACCGCGCCCAGGCCGGCATTGGCGTGGAAGGCAAAACCGTCGTCCTCGTCAGGCAGCACGTCGCTGTAGATGGCTCCCAGGCCGGCAGCCAGGTAGGGCGTGAAGTGCCGGCGGTCGCCGAATGCATAGGCCAGCCCGGTGGTCAGGGCGCCCTGGTAATAGTCGGTGCCATTGCGGATGCCGGATTCCAGGTTGTAGCCGGCGAACTCGGTTTCCCACCAGACATGGTCGCTGAGCTGACGGCCATACTGCATGGCCATGCCGATGCCGTGCCGGGTAATGTTGCGGTCCTTGTCGAGCACCAGGTAGGAAAGCTGCGGGCTAAGGTACTGCCGCGGGCTGGCCTCCTCGTGGCTGATCTGGCTGTCGGCATGGGCACCGCTGGTGGCCAGCAGCACGGTGGCGGCCAGGCCGGCAAGGAACCGGTGGTGACGGTGTGCGAGACATGAAGCGGTACGGCGTTTCCCCATCAGGCGTGAAGCTGCCATTTATAACGTCCTTGTGATTTTTTTTAGCGGGGCATTATGCGAATCGGGTCACAAATTATGCATTGTCAAAAAGTGCATATTTTTTGTTGAAAGTGGCCATTTTCAGACCACGGTCACGCCTTGTCTGTAGGACATTGTCGCGGCTAGGTAAAAGCGCTGAGAGGCTGGCAGGGTCGGGTAATGACAAAGGAGCAGGGCACAAAAAAGCCCGCACGGGGCGTAATGCTGTTCACTTAAGCGGTGCAAATCTGGCTCAACCCTTTCAGGCAGGTCCCCTCTCCCCTTGCGGGAGAGGGACAGGGAGAGGGTGCGGGCAAATTTCAATGACTTACCATTGATCTGGCTGTCACGTCCCCCTCTCCCCAACCCCTCTCCCGCAAGGGGAGAGGGGCTTAAAAGCTTAAGTGAACAGCATTACGCACGGGGCGGGCTTTCGGGTAGAACCGTGGCGGAAAATCAGCTGTCTTCCGGCAGCGTGATATTCAGTTCCAGAATGTCACAGCCGGATTCCCGGTCCACTTGCACGTTGACGGCATCCTGGCCCACGGGCACATATTTGCGCACCACCATGAGCAGTTCCTCCTGCAGTTGCGGCAGGTAGTCGGGGCCGCCACGGCTCGATCGTTCCCGGGCCACGATAATCTGCAGGCGTTCCTTGGCCACAGAGGCTGATGTCTGCTTCTTGGGAAGCAGGTAACTGAAGATGCTCATCCTTAGCCTCCGAACAGACGGCCGAACAGACCTTTCTTGTTAAGGGTGACAAAACGGTGGGGCAGCTCATCGCCGAGGAAACGGGCCACGGCGTCCGCATAGGCCTGACCGGCGTCGGACTGGGTATCCAGTACCACCGGCGAACCGGCATTACTGGCATTGAGTACCGCCTGGGATTCGGGAATCACCCCCAGCAGCTCAATGGCGAGGATTTCCTGCACGTCCTGCACCGAGAGCATTTCACCTTTTTCTACCCGTTCCGGGGAATAGCGGGTCAGTAGCAGACGCGAGGGAATGTCGCCGTCGCCCTGTTCCGCATGGCGGGTCTTGCTGGCCAGAATGCCGATGATGCGATCCGAATCACGCACGCTGGAGACTTCCGGGTTGGTCACCACCACCGCTTCGTCGGCGAAGTAGGCGGCCATCAGGGCACCTTTTTCAATGCCGGCCGGGCTGTCACAGATGATGTAATCCATCTGCATGTCATCGCGCAGGGCGTTGAGCACTTTCTCCACGCCATCCTGGGTGAGAGCGTCCTTGTCGCGGGTCTGGGAGGCCGGCAGGATGAACAGGTTGTCCACCCGTTTGTCCTTGATCAGCGCCTGCTTGATGTTGGCGTCGCCGTTGATGACGTTTACCAGGTCATAGACCACGCGGCGCTCACAGCCCATGATCAGGTCCAGGTTACGCAGGCCCACATCAAAATCGATCACGGTGGTTTTGAACCCCCGCAGGGCCAGGCCGGTGGCCAGCGCCGCGCTGGTGGTGGTTTTGCCGACGCCACCCTTGCCGGATGTCACGACCACGATCTTAGTCACGCTTGTCTCCTTTAGGTCTTCCTGGTGCACTATTTCAGCGCGTTGAACTGCATGGCTTCACCTTCCAGGGAAAGGTGAACAGCCTGATTACGGTGCTCTTCGGGCAGGTCTTCGGCGACCCGGTAATGGCCGGCGATGGAGACCAGCTCCGCATTGAGCTGCTGGCAGAAAATGCGCGCATTACCATTGCCGCGAATACCGGCCAGGGCGCGGCCGCGCAGATTGCTGTAGACGTGGATATTGCCTTCGGCCAGCAATTCTGCCCCGGGGCTCACCGGGGCCAGAACGATCATGTCTCCACGGCTGTAGACCTGCTGGCCGGAACGTACCGGCTGCTCCACCACCAGCGTTTCAATGGTGGATTCACTGCTGTTGTCGTCCTCGGCCTTGCGGGGTTCTTCCCGCCGCGCTACTTCCCGGCCGCCCAGCAGGCTGATCGAGCCGAGCCCCAGCATGGCGGCGGTTTCCGCATCCAGTTTTTCGTTGCGGGCCAGGGCCACCAGGTTTACATCCAGCCCGCGCAGGGTATCCACCGCGGTCAGCAGGCTGACCTGATCGGCATCCACGTGGTTGGCCACATCGATGACCACCGGTGCATCGCGCAACCACTGGGCGGCGTCGACCATTTTCTGGCTGACTTGCTGGTGCAGGGTGCCGGGGTCCAGATCGTTGAGTTGCAGGACCGTCATCATCAACATGCGGCCCTTGAATTCCAGGATGGTGTTTTCTTCCACGACTGCTGTCATTACTGACCTGTTATCCAGTGGGCCGGCATGGGAATGGCGGGGCAGGCCCGGAGAATCGGAAATTGCGCCAAGCCTAGACGAAAGCGGTGAGGCGTAAAAGCGCCAAAAGGGTGATTGAATTGTTAAATCTCGGTGGCAGGGGGATGACAACAATGTCTCGGCGGGAAATTGCTCGATAAATCAGCAAAAAACCGGCGTAAAGCCGGTGCTGTAAGTTTTTGTGTTTTTGTGGACTGGTTCGGCCCGCAAAGATGGCCGGCCACCCGCGTGGGTGGCCGGCTGGGGGCCGTACCGGGCTCTACATGGAGGGCCGTTCGGCGTGCACCTTGACCTTCTTGAGGTTCTTGTCGAAGGCGTCGGTGAGCAGGCAGTCATAACGCATGGCGTCGTAGTCGTTGACCGCGTCCACCTGATCCCTGGCGATAACGCCTTTCTCGGCGGCGTCCTGCAGTTTTTCCAGCACTGTGCTGCCTTGCAGCTGACCCTTGCCGTCCGCTTTCAGGAAGGCCATATAGGCCGGCTCCACTTCCAGCAATTTGCTGTAGGTGACTTCCACGCGGCCGATGGCATCTTCCGGATCCCGGGAGATGTAGGCCGGCTCGGCCAGGGCGTCACGCACGGAGCTGGGCTCCATGATTTGCGTGCCCAGCATGCGGATCATATCGTCATCCGGTGCCTGGGCCATGCAGGGGCGACCAAACGGGAAAAACAGCGCCTTGAAGACATGGGCAATGCCGAAGAAACCGAAGTTGCGGGTGAACGCATCCAGGGAATCGTGGGCCTTGCTGAAGGCGCGACGCAACGCATAGGTGGCGTGGGCGTCGTTGGCCTCGTCCCGGGGCAGGGTGGCGTGATACTTGAGAATGGCACAGGCAATCAGCAGCTGGCTGTGCATGTCACCCAGGCGCGCGGACAGCAGCTCGCGACGCTTGAGGTCGCCACCCAGCAGGCCCAGGGCCACATCGGCGGTGCTTGCCAGCACGGCGCTGTAACGGTTGATCAGGCGATACCAGGGGGCGCTGAAGGCATCCGCATTGCCCGGTGCCTGTGAGAACAGCCCACCGGCCAGGCCCTGGACGATGGCCCGGGACATGTTGCCGGCGGTATGCCCGGCGTGGCTGAAGAACAGTTTGTCGAAATCCTGCAGTCCCTTTTCCTTGTCGTCCGCCTGGATGGCCTGCAGCTCCTCGTAGAGGTAGGGGTGGCAGCGCATGGCCCCCTGACCGAAGATCATCAGCGAACGGGTAAGGATGTTGGCCCCTTCCACGGTAATGGCGATGGGGGTGGACTGGTAGGGCAGTGCCAGGAAGTTGCGGGGACCCAGCTGAATGCCGCGCCCACCGGCGATATCCATGCCGTGGTTAATCAGGTCACGCATCATTTCGGTGGCATGGTATTTGGCCATGGCGGTCACCACGGAGGGCGCACCGTCTTCCAGCGAGCGGGTCACCAGATGGCGGTAGGCTTCCAGGGTGTAGGCAATACCGGCGATTTCCGCTGACGCTTCCTGAACGCCTTCGAACTCACCGACGGCGGTCTTGAACTGGCGACGGATGCGGCCGAAGGCGCCGGTCATGCGGTAGCCGATTTCGCCGCTGGCGGTGGCCAGGGCGGGCAGGGAGATACCACGGCCGGCGCCCAGGCATTCAATCAGCATGCGCCAGCCCTTGCCGGCCATTTCCGGGCCGCCAATGATGGCATCCAGCGGCACGAAGACGTCCTTGCCATTGATGGGGCCATTCATGAAGGGGGAGCCGGGGTAGTGGCGACGGCCGATTTCCACGCCCTTGGTGCTGGCGGGAATCAGCGCACAGGTAATGCCCAGCTCGTCTTCATCACCAAGCAGGTGGTCCGGGTCATAAAGCTTGAAGGCCAGGCCCACCACGGTGGCCACCGGTGCCAGGGTGATCCAGCGTTTGGCGAAGTTCAGGCGCATGCCCAGCACTTCCTTGCCGTCGATCTTGCCCTTGCAGATCACACCGGTATCGGGAATGGCGCCGGCGTCGGAGCCAGCTTCCGGGCCGGTGAGACCGAAGCAGGGGATTTCGTCACCCTTGGCCAGGCCCGGCAACCAGCGATCCTTCTGTTCCTGGGTGCCGTATTCGGCGAGCAATTCACCGGGACCGAGCGAGTTGGGCACCATGGCGGTAACCGCAGCGGTCAGCGAACGGGTGGCGATTTTGCTCATGATGCGGCTCTGGGCATAGGGGGAGAACGCCTTGCCGCCGTATTCCCTGGGGATGATCAGGCTGAAGAAGCCCTTGTGTTTGAGGAAATCCCAGACTTCCTCGGGCAGGTCACGCAGTTCATGGAAGATCTGCCATTCGTCGAGCATCTGGCACAGTTCCACCACCTCATTGTCCAGGAACGACTGCTCCTCGTCGGTGAGGGTGGAAAACTGCAGTTTGGAAAAATTCTGCCAGTCCGGCTTGCCGGAAAACAGATCTGCCTCGAACCAGGTGGTCCCCGCCTCGATGGCTTCGCGTTCGGTATCGCCAATGGCTGGCATGACCTTGGCCAGCGCGTTGTAGACCGGACGGGAAATGAATTTCTGTCGCAGATCCACATGGTTGAGCACCACCAGTACCCCTGCTACCAGGATCAGCAGGATGGGGTTGAACAACCAGGAGGCGAGGAAGCCGCACAACAGCCAGACAATGGCGAAGACGGCACTACCCACACCGCGGGACAATCCCTGATAGAAAATGGTCAGCAGTGTGGCAACTAACAACACAATAGCCAGAAGGCTAAGCATGATGAACTCCTTTGCCGGATAAAAATCCCTGAGGACAGGTTTAACATAGCCTAGCGAGCGACCATCGAGATCATGTGAAAGAGGGCCGCTGCCCCAAACCAGTCTTTACACAGTCTCCCCGGCTCGAGTGTAAGCCGTCAACTCGACATTTTGGATCATCCATGGCGTACAATTGGCGCCTCATTCGCAGTTTCAGGAGTTACGGCGGTGCAGCAGAACAGCTTCATCATTGATGTCACCGAACAGAATATCCAGCAGGTGCTGGAACAGTCCCGCCAGATCCCGGTGATCGTGGATTTCTGGGCCAGCTGGTGTCAGCCCTGCCAGCAGATGGCGCCCCTGCTGGAAAAGCTGGTCAATGAATACCAGGGCAAGGTGGTGCTGGCCCGGGTCAATGCCGATGAGCAGCAGATGATTGCCAGCCAGTTCGGGGTGCGCAGCCTGCCATCACTGAAACTGGTCTATCAGGGGCAGCTGGTCAGTGAGCTGGACGGTGCCCAGACCGAAGGGGCCCTGCGCCAGTGGTTGGCGCCGGTGGTTGACCCGGAAGCGGCCCAGCAGCAACAGGATGAAAGCTTTCTCGAGCAGGTGCGTATGGCCATGGAGGCCGGGCACGGTGAGCAGGCCGAGCAGGCGCTGCGCCAGATGCTGCAGGAAAGCCCGGACAAGCATGCATTTCGGGCCCTGCTGGTGGAATACCTGCTGGGCGAAGGGCGCCGTGACGAGGCCATGTCCTGCCTGGCGGAAGTGACCGAGGATGTGGAGGTACTGCGCCCGTTCCGTGCCCGGTTTGCCTTGCTGGAGAAACTGGCCGGTGACAGTGAGCCGCTTGCCGAACTGAGCCGGCGTCTGGCGCAGGACGCCACGCCGGATGACCTTTATGCCTATGGTTTGCAGGCCGCCGCCGCCGGGCAGTTCCAAGCCGGGCTGGAGGCCCTGCTACAGCTGTTGCGTGATCACGGCAGCTACCGTGACGGGGTGGCGCGCAGTGCCCTGCTGGAGGTTTTTGAATGCCTGCCAAAGGGGGACCCGCTGGCCAGCGAATACCGCCGCAAGATGTTCAACTATCTCTACTGATTCCTGCCGGGCATGGCCTGAAAGCGCTGCGGTGGTGCGCCGCAGCGCTTTTTTTGTGTCCGCGGATCATGGCTGCGTCATTATGGCGTTCGAGAATGCATTTATATGGTGCATCTTGCGCCATTTATGCATTGTTATTGTGCATAAATGGCCAGAGTTACAGCTAACCCACTGATTTAAAAAAGCGAAATCATTGGCCTGATTCTTGTATGCACCGTGGCGGTGCGTTTTGGTGGCATGCTTGCTGCTGGTGCACAGGACCAGGAACCTCCCCGAAGGAGAGATCGAATGAAGATGCTGACCGCGGTGATCAAGCCGTTCAAGGTCGATGATGTACGCGATGCGCTGGCCCAGGTGGGCATTCAGGGCATGACCGTTACCGAAGTGAAGGGCTTCGGCCGCCAGAAAGGCCATACCGAGCTGTACCGTGGCGCCGAGTATGTGGTGGATTTCGTGCCCAAGGTAAAGCTGGAGCTGGCCGTTCGCGAAGAACTGCTGGACCAGGCCATCGAGGCCATTCTCAAGTCTGCGGCCACCGGGAAGATTGGAGACGGCAAGATCTTTGTCTCCGACCTGGAGCAGGCCATTCGAATCCGTACCGGTGAAACCGGTTCCGAAGCCCTCTGAGGAACCCATAATGAAAAAGTGGATTATTGCCTTGTCTTTGCTGCCGTCGCTGGCCATGGCCGACGGCCTGGATACCGGCGACAGCGCCTGGATCATGACCGCCACCGCGCTGGTACTGTTCATGACGCTGCCGGGTCTGAGCCTGTTTTATGGTGGCCTGGTGCGTTCCAAGAACGTGCTGTCGGTGCTGATGCAGTGTTTTGCCATTACCTGCGTGGTGTCATTGCTGTGGCTGGTGTGCGGCTACTCGCTGGCCTTTTCCGATGGTGGCAGCGTCAATGCCTGGATCGGTGGTCTGGATAATGCCTTCTTCGCCAACATCACCCGCGACACCCTGGAAGGCACCTTGCCCAAGAGCCTGCATGGCCTGTTCCAGATGACGTTCGCCATCATTACTCCGGCACTGATCATCGGGGCTTTCGCCGAGCGCATGCGTTTCGGCCCCATGCTGGCGTTTTCTGCTCTCTGGCTTCTGGGCGTTTATGTGCCGGTCTGCCACTGGGTCTGGGGCGGTGGCTGGCTGGCCCAGCTGGGCATGTACGATTTCGCCGGCGGTACTGTGGTGCATATCACCGCCGGGGTGGCCGCGCTGGTGGCGGCCATCGTGCTGGGTAACCGCAAGGGCTTCCCGCATCAGGGAATGATGCCGCACAACCTGACCATGACGGTGACCGGTGCCGGCATGCTTTGGGTCGGCTGGTTCGGTTTCAACGGCGGCTCGGCGCTGGCCTCCAATGGCGATGCGGCCATGGCCATGCTGGTGACCCACCTGTCCGCGGCGGCCGGTTCGCTGACCTGGATGGTGATGGAGTGGAAGAAGTTCGGTAAGCCCTCGGCGCTGGGTATTGCCACCGGCATGGTAGCGGGGCTGGGCACCATTACGCCGGCCTCCGGCTTTGTCAGCCCGGCGGCGGCTGTGGTGATCGGTATTGCCGCCGGTGTCATCTGTTTCTACATGGTACTGTTCGTCAAGCACAAGCTGCAGATTGACGACTCCCTGGATGTGTTTCCGGTGCACGGCGTGGGCGGCATCCTGGGCACGCTGCTGGTGGGTGTCTTTGCCTCCGGCCAGCTGGGCAGCGCCTTCTCCGGTGTGGGCTTTGGCAAGCCGGAATACACCATGCTGGATCAGGTCGGTGTCCAGGCCCTGGGCGCGCTGGCGACCTTTGTCTACACCGCCGTGGTGACCTGGGTTCTGCTCAAGGTGATCGCCCTGTTCGCGCCGCTGCGCGTGGGCTCCGATGAAGAAACGGAAGGTCTGGATATCGTGCTCCACGAAGAGCGCGGTTACGACCTCTGATTGAGGGTGAACAGGCTTTGAGATAAGGGCTCCTCCGGAGCCCTTACTTCTTTTCCCCCGCTGCGTTTATGCTCTCCTTATTCTTTGACCCGGGGAGTGCACATGGAACTGGATGCCTACGGCTGGCCACGCAAGGGGCCTCTGGATGTTCGGCGCCTGCCGACGCGCACTTCTCATCGTCACCTTCCTCATCTCGATACCATCCTGGAACGCCTGGCTGAATACCATCGGCGACTGTTTGCCGGTGGCCGTTACAGTGTGCTGCTGGTGGTGCAGGGGCTGGACGCGGCTGGCAAGGACAGCCTGATTCGCACGCTGGCCCAGGGCCTTGATCCGGCGGCCTTTAGGGCCAACTCCTTCCGTCGTCCGCTGGGAGAGGAGTTGCAGCACGACTTTCTCTGGCGTCTGTGGCGGCATCTGCCAGCCCGCGGGCAGGTGGTGGCCTTCAATCGCAGTTATTACGAGGCGGTACTGTCAGAGCGACTGTGGCCGTCACCCGAGTGCCCCCGCGAGCCGGACTGGGCACAGCGATATCAGGCAATCAATGCCTTTGAGCAGCACCTGCATAACGAGGGCACCCGTATCATCAAGATATGGCTGAATACGTCGGCCGAGGAGCAGCGCCTGCGTTTGCTCAAGCGGCTGCGCCAGCCCCGTAAACGCTGGAAATTCGAGCCCGCGGATGTGCAGAGCTGGCTGGCCCGGGACAGTTACCTGATGATGCTCAACGAGGCGATGACCGCCACGCATACCGTGCAGGCGCCCTGGCATATCGTCGCCAATGACGACAAGAAAGTAGCTCGCCGCCAGGTCGGCCACCTGCTGGCCGACATTCTGGAGGCGCTGGCGCCGTCCTATCCGCAGGAAAACACCGCCTGCATCGAACAATATATCGAGCAGCTGGAGAAGGGCGGTGACTGAGACCGTATCGCTGGGCATGGCAATTACCGGGCTGGGGTTGTTCCTTTATGCCATGCAGCAGCTGGAAACCGCGCTGGAACATCTGATCAGCGGGCCGGTGGCCCGGTGGATGCGCTCCGCCACCCGCACGCCGCTGCGCTGTGTGGGGGTAGGGTGTCTGGTTACTGCCCTGATGCAGAGCAGTTCGCTGGTGGGACTGATCGTACTGGCGCTGGTGTCCTCGCGCATGCTCGACCTGCGCCAGGCCATGGCCATCATGCTGGGCGCCAATCTGGGCACCACGGCCACCGGCTGGCTGGTAACACTGCTGGGCTTCAAGTTGTCACTGGGCAGTGCCGGCTTGCCGCTGGCCGGCGTTGGCGCCTTGTTGTCGGTGCTGCTGCCGGCCGGGCGCTGGCGTTCACAGGGTGTGTTGCTGTTCGCCCTGGGGTTGTTGCTGTTCGGGCTGGATACCATGAAAACGGCCACCGAGGGGCTGGCCCAGGCGGTGGATGTCACGGCGCTGCAAGGGCATTCACCACTGGTCTATCTGCTGGTCGGGGTGGTGGTGACGGCGGTGATCCAGTCATCGTCGGCGACCATGCTGATTGCCCTGACCGCGCTGAACAGTCAGATGATCAGCCTCCATGATGGTCTGGCCCTGGTGATCGGCGCGGACCTGGGAACCACCAGCACCTTGTTGCTGGGTGCCATCAAGGGGCCGCGTATCAAGCGGCAAGTGGCCCTGTTCCATGTCATCTATAACCTGGCCACGGCCATTTTGGCCTTTTTGCTGATCATGCCACTGTGGCCACGGGTGGCAAGCTGGAGTGGCATCGAAGACCCCTTGATCCTGCTGGTCGGTTTTCATTCCACCTTCAATGCCCTGGGTATCGTGGTGTTTGTGCCGTTGCTGGGGCGAATGGCCGCCTTTATTGAGGCACGCCTGCCAGCGGCAAATCGTCCCATGTTGCTGGAAGCGGTTCGCCCGGAAACCCTGGATGCGGCCCTGGAACTACTGACCAGCGCCTGCGAGAAGCTGGTGAACAATGTCCGCCAGCTGGCTCAGGGCTTTGCCAGCAGGGGTAACGCGGAGCCTTTCCTGCAGAGCTACCGGGACATTCGCGATGAGGAAATTCGCCTGGCACTGGCCTTCCAGAAGCTGGAGCAGCTGCCCATGAGTTCGCTGCAGGCCAAACGAATCCAGCGTTTGCGCCTGCAAATCAGCGAGTCGGTCTATGCGGCCAAGGCCCTGAAGGATGTGGCGGAGGATTTTGCCCGCTTGCAGCACAGCCGTTCGGCGCGGCTTGCTCCGGTGGCGGCGCGTCTGCGCGAGAGTGTGCTGGCGGTGTTTTCCGAAGGGGGCGAGGTGCCCGATGAGGCGTCACACCATCGGGCCATGACGGCCCTGCATGAACTGGCCTATCGGCATTTACAGGCCGCCAGCGATGACGGCATCAGCCTGCTGAATCTGGCCCGGGAGGTGGATGAGTGCGGCCGCCACTGGCTGCGAGCGACCCGGGTTTCGCCGCCCTGAGCTTTTGTCCCGCCGGAACCGGTGGTGGCTATTGTCACCCCTGCGGCCTTTCTATAAGGTACAGGAAAGTTTCGAACGCCCGTTTGAATAGGGGGCTGCGGTGCAATCCCCGGGTGACGAGGCGCACTACAACCAAGGAGATAACAATGAGCCTGGAATTTCTGTCTGACGAGTGGTTTGCAAAGGTGAAGGAAATCCGTGACGGCGCCGGTGAGGTGGAAACCCCGGCCGCGCTGGCGGACCTGGTGATCAACATCACTGTCAGCGGTGACGCGGGTGACAAGGAACTGGCCCTGGTGGGTGGCATGATCGAGGAAGGTCACCACGGCGATGCGGCGACCACCATGATTCTGCCGGCGGATCTGGCCAAGCGTATCTTCATCGAAGGCGACCAGTCCGCCGGGATGCAGGGCTTCATGAGCGGCCAGATTCGTATCGAAGGTGACATGAGCAAACTGATGGCATTGCAGACGGCACAACCGTCCGCGGATCAGGTTGCCCTGATGAAGCAGATCCAGGACGTGACTGCCTGATAACGGCTTTCCCGCCTTGTGACAATGCCCGCCCCGTGCGGGCATTGTTGTATCAGGGCTGGGGTAAGTGGTTCAGATTGTCCAGCGGTTGATCCAGGGTGACGGTCTGGTGAGGGTAGCTGGCCAGCCAGCCCCGGGCGCTGCGACCGCCGTTGTCCAGGTAGTGGCCAAGGGTCTGACGGTAATCGTCCGATGCGCAGCAACTCAGGCACAACGGTTGCAGTCGTTGCGGGTCCCGAGCCACGCAGGGCTGACCCGGGCGCAGGGGGGCCAGCAGCGACGCAATCAGCGAAGCGGGCGGTGCCAGCAGGTCGCAGGGCAGGCAGACGCAGGGCCCGTGGGCAATGGCCAGGGCCGCTTCCAGCCCGGCCAGTGGTCCCTGAAAGTCGTCGCGCAGATCGCTGACCACTTGATCGGCCCACTGGGCGTAGCTTGGCTGGTTGCGGTTGGCGCTGATGATCACGCGCACCGGCGGTGGTGTCAGGGCGGTGATCAGTGTCAGTACCAGTGGGTGGTCGCCCACGGTCACCAGCCCCTTGTCCGCGCCCCCCATGCGGGTGCCCCGGCCACCGGCCAGCACAATCAGGGTATAGTCTTGCATATTGGCTCTCTCTGGCCGCTGTGCGTTGGGTTCAGCGGGCGGATCGGCTATGCTCTGCGCGGCACTGATAAACGCACTGTGTGGTAGCGTTGAGTATGCGGTGCATCCTCGGCCCTGGGAATAGATGTGACTGACGCCCGTAATTATCTTACCGACCTGTCTCGCTTCACGCCGTTGTTGCCTGGTTACCAACCCCGCGAGCCACAGCTGGACATGGCCGAGGCGGTGGAAAAGGTCATCGACGAGGGCGGCACACTCATGGTCGAGGCGGAAACCGGTACCGGCAAGACGCTGGCCTATCTGGTGCCGGCGTTATTGTCAGAGGGGCCGACGCTGGTATCCACCGGCACCAAGAGCCTGCAGGATCAGTTGTTCTTCAAGGATTTGCCGCTGGTACTCAAGGCCCTGAAACTGCCGCGCAAGGTGGCACTGCTGAAAGGGCGTGCCAACTATCTGTGCCCCTACCGCCTGGCGTTACACCAGGAAGATGCCCGTTTCCTCACCCGTGAAACCGTCAGTCAGATGCAGGTCGTGGCCCATTGGGCCAGTCGCACCCGCACCGGGGATATCGCCGAGCTGCAACAGATTCCCGAAGACGCCCCGGTATGGCCCTGGGTCACCAGTACCGCCGACAACTGCCTGGGCACCGATTGTCCCAGCTACCAGGATTGCCCGCTGATGAAGGCGCGCAAGGAAGCCCAGGAGGCTGATCTGGTGGTGGTCAACCATCACCTGTTTTTCGCCGATGCGGCCCTGCGCGGTAATGCCTCGGCCTCCGAGCTGCTGCCCACCGCCAATACGGTCATTTTTGACGAGGCTCACCAGCTGCCGGAAATCGCGGCGGTGTTCTTTGCCGATACCATCAGCACCCGGCAGATTCAGGAACTGGGACGCGACAGCCTTTCCGAGGCCGGGCAAACCGCCGCCGATCTGGTGCGGCTCAATCAGATCATCGCGTCGCTGGAAAAAGGCTGCCTGGACCTGCGCCTGAGCCTGGGGGAGGGCGAACGCCGTGAGCCCTGGTCGGAGGTGGTGGACAAGGATACGGTTCAGCAAGCCGGCGAAGATCTGCTCAACGCCCTGCGTGAACTGGAAATGTTTCTGGGCCCCCAGGCCAAGGCCAGCCGAGGCATGGAAGCCTGTGCCCGACGCGCCAGTGATCAGGTGGACTGCCTGGCTGCCTACCTGAAAGGCGAGCAACCTAATCGGGTCTACTGGTTCGAAACGTTCAAGCGGACCGTGGTGCTGCACAGCACGCCGTTGTCGGTGGCCGCTCAGTTGCGTGCCCAGCGCGAGCGACATCCGTGCAGTTGGGTACTGACCTCCGCCACCCTGTCCGTGGGCGGGCGTTTCGAGCATATCCAGAAGCGTCTGGGGCTGGACCATGCCCGTACCCTGAGGCTGGAAAGCCCGTTCGACTTCAAGCGCCAGGCCGTATTCTATGCCCCGGAGGGGCTGCCGGCCCCCAATGATCCGTCCTACACTGCGGCCCTGACCGAGGCCATGATCCCGGTAATCAATGCCGCCGGCGGGCGCACTTTTTTCCTGTTCACCAGCCACCGGGCGCTACGCGAGGCCGCCGCCATTCTGCGTTCGCGCATTGATTTTCCGTTGCTGGTGCAGGGCGAGGCCGGCCGCCGCGAGTTGCTGGACGGTTTTCGCGAAAAGGGCAATGCGGTACTGCTGGGCACCAGCAGTTTCTGGGAGGGCATTGATGTGCGCGGCGAGGCGCTCAGCTGTGTGATCATCGACAAGCTGCCGTTCGGGTCGCCGGGCGACCCGGTGGCTGCTGCCCGCATTGAGCACATCAACCGCAACGGCGGCAATGCGTTTCGCGATTACCAGTTGCCCCAGGCGGTACTGGCTCTGCGCCAGGGCGCCGGGCGTCTGATTCGCGACCCCCGGGATACCGGCCTGCTGGTGGTGGCCGATCCCCGCCTGCTCACACGCAGTTACGGAAAATTGTTCGTCAATAGCCTGCCAAACATGACGCGCACCCGTAAACTGGAGGTGGTGAACCGTTTCTTTGACTACCTGGCCCGGCAAGCGGGCGAGGTGACAACGCCGTTGGAAACATGACACGAATTCTTGCACTGGAAACCGCGGGAGAAACCTGCTCCGTGGCCCTGATGGGCCCGGACGGGGACATTATCGAGCAGTTCGAGTCGGCGCCGCGCCGTCAGACCGAGCGGGTGCTGCCCATGGTCGAACAGGTTCTGGCCGAGGGCGGCGTGCGCCTGCCGGAGCTGGATGCCATTGCCTTCGGCCATGGCCCCGGTGCCTTTACCGGGGTTCGTGTGGCGGCGGCGGTGACTCAGGGGTTGGCATTCTCGGCGGATCTGCCGGTGGTGGGTATTTCCACCCTGGCCGCCTGCGCACTGACCGCCGCTGACCAGTTTGACCATGGCGATATCCTGGCAGCGTTTGATGCCCGCATGGGCGAACTCTATCTGGGCGCCTACCGTCGTATTGAAGATAGCTTACAGACGGTGGTGGCCGACGGACTGTTCGACCCCCATGGCCTGCCGGACCTGCCCGCTGGCGAATGGCTGGTGGCCGGTTCCGGGGCGGTTTATGACGAGGCACTGAAAGAAAAATACGGGGCCCTGCGACTGGAAGGCAAGGTGCACCCGCGTGCCTCTGCCATTGCCAGGCTGGCCAGGGCAAAAGTGGTACGCGGTGAGGTGGTCCGTGCCGAGCAGGCCCAGCCGGTATATTTGCGTGATCAGGTGATTCAGGGAGCTGTCAGATGATTAACTGGGATTTGCCCAATGTGCATGTGTTGTCGGTGACGGTGCCGGCGGAAGCCATCGATGTGATGGGGCATGTCAACAACACCGAGTATCTGCGCTTCATGGAGCAAATCGCCTGGGACCATACCCGGGTGCTGGGGCTGGGCTGGGATATCTACCAGCATCTCAACCGGGGCATGGTGGCCCGGCATACGGAAGTGGACTACCTGGCGCCGGCCTTTGAAGGCGAGACGCTGCAGATCGGCACCTGGATCGTCGATAACGATAACCGCATCAGTATTACCCGCCGCTATCAGATTGTTCGTGAGAGCGATGGTCTGACCCTGTTGCGTGGCCGCACCCGCTGGGTGTGTGTGGCCCTGGATTCCGGCAAACCCCGCCGTATGCCACCGGAGTTTCTGCAGGGCTACAAGGTCACCGCCCAGGAATAGGAATCGACATGGATGTTTTTCAGGCCCTGGTGTTGGCACTGATACAGGGGCTGACCGAGTTCCTGCCCATCTCCAGTTCCGCCCATCTGATTCTGCCATCGCGCCTGCTGGGCTGGCCGGATCAGGGGCTGGCGTTTGATGTGGCGGTGCATTTGGGCACCCTGATGGCGGTGGTGTTTTACTACCGTCGTGATCTGAACGACATGCTCGTCGGCTCCGGCCGGGCATTGCAGCAGCGGCGCATGAATCCACCGTTGCGATTGGCCCTGTGGGTGGCACTGGCTACCGTGCCGGCGGTGCTGGCGGGCCTGCTGGGTGATCGCTGGATCGAGGACAACCTGCGCTCGGTGCTGGTCATTGCCACTACCACCCTGGTGTTTGGCGCGCTGTTGTGGATGGCTGACGCCTGGGGGCGCCAGCAACGTGGCCTGGAGCAGCTTGGCTGGCGGTCAGTGCTATTGATCGGCCTGGCCCAGGCACTGGCGCTAATCCCCGGGACTTCGCGTAGTGGTATTACCATGACTGCGGCCCTGGCGCTGGGGTTACGGCGCACGGAAGCGGCCCGCTTTTCCTTTCTGCTGTCGGTGCCGGTGATTCTGGGTGCGGCCTTGCTGAAAAGCCGTGATCTGCTGGCGCAGCCCCAGCCGGTGGACTGGACCCTGATGGCCCTGGGCGTGGTTGTCAGTGCCGTCACCGCCTACCTGACCATCGTCTTTTTTATCCGCCTGCTGGAGCGGGTGGGGATGCTGCCTTTCGTTATCTATCGTTTGCTGCTGGGTGCCGGTTTGCTGCTATGGCTGAGTTGATTGGCCTGTTGCCGGGGTGTCCGGCGTCACTGCCGGGGGTGGCGGTCAGTGATGATGCCGAGGCACGGTCACGCCAGCTGGCGCTGGTGCTGGGGATGCATGAGGGGCGCCTGAGTTTGTGGCGCCCCGGTGGCCAGGAAACGCCGCTGGCGGTGGAATTCAATGAGGGCAAACAGGGCTATCGTCTGAGCCATGAGCGGGTGCGTCACGAACGGCTGATCAAGGCCCTGGGCAAACCCCGTGAGGCGCAGACCACGGTGCTGGACGCCACCGCGGGCCTGGGCCGCGACGCGGCCCTGATGGCCATGGCGGGGTTTCAAGTGCTGCTGTGCGAACGCTCACCGGTTGTTCATGCGTTACTGGCCGATGGTCTGGCCCGGGCCCCCTCACTGGCCGAGCGGATGCTCCTGCTGCCCTGTGAGGACGCCCTGGCGCAGCCCACCGAGCCGCTGCATGCGGTTTACCTGGACCCCATGTTCCCCGCCCGGGAAAAAAGCGCGGCGGTGAAAAAGGACCTGCAATGGCTGCAATGGCTGTGTCCCTACCCGCAGGCGGATGAGGAACGCCGACTGATGGATTGGGCGCTGTCGCTGCCGGCCCGGCGCGTTATCGTCAAGCGCCCTGCACGGGCGCCGCTGCTGGCGGGCCGAACGCCGGGCTTCAGCCAGAAGGGCAAGGCGGTACGTTTCGATGTCTATCCGCGCGGCTAGTGCTTGAGACGGTTATCTCAACCGGACGAATAATATTGGCGGCGCCCCTGACGTTCTCCATGGCCTGATTCCCCGAAATCGTTGTATTGATAACAGCATCACTGTTTCAAGGAGAACGACGATGAAGTGGTGTATTTGGGGGATGCTCTGGGTTTGCCTGCCCGGGGGCGCCATGGCGGACGCCTACGTGAAACTCGGTTATGCCTATTCGGATTTGCGGGGCCTGCTCGTACTAGGAGGATGGCTTCTGCTGAATTCATTTTTTCATCCAGTAACGTCAGCCGGTGTGTCGTGTAGTTATTCTACATAAACAGCGGTTGGCGCTGCTGGATGGGAAAAGGGATCAGCCCTTCGGGTTGAGCCCCAAAAGCCGCCACTCGTTGTTATTCGTCGCTCATTTGGCGCAACCAAACTTCACTTCTCATGCCTAGATTGGCAGCTTTTGGGGCTCAACAGCAGCTATCCTCGTAGTACGAGCAAGCCCCTGCCAGGATCTGTCCATCAAGCATCTGGGCTATCCGAAGATTTCACTGAACAATTATGATCCCGGCGCCGCCGATGGCGTGTCGCTGGCCGCAGGGTATTTTGTCACACCTAATTTTCGCGCCGAGTTGTCGCTGGATTATGGCCTGGCGAGCGAGGATACCGATCGCATCAGTTATACCCGGGGTTCCACCGTGCAGGGTACGGTCAGTGCCAGTGCCTACAGTCGCACCCTGATGGTCAACGGCTATTTCCACTTCCGCGATACGCGCGGGGCCGGCCAGCTCGACCCCTATGTGGGCGCCGGCCTGGGGCTGGGCGTCAATCACTTTGAGGATGTCAGCACGCAGATCCCTACCACCAGCGCCACCGTCGATGATAGTGACGACATCGACTGGGCGTTCCGGGTGGGCGGCGGGGTGATGGTGTGGCTGGCGCGGCGTTGCAGCGCGGATCTGTCCATTTTCTATCTGGACCCGGGGTCCGTGACCACCGCCGACAGGGCCTACAAAGAAGGTGTCACTGTTCCCTTTGCCGAAGGGCTGGAACTGAATCTGGCCAGCTTTACCTATTCCCTGGCCATGCTTTACCGCTTCTGAGCCCCCGCCGGGTGACGGGGGCGGAGGCATCAGGCCGCCGGTTCCTCGCTGGGATTGAAGGCTTCCGGGTTGCTGACCCGGGTGACCCGCTGGATGGCATCACTGATATCCGGGCTGAGAATACGTCGGGCTTCGTCATCCAGAGCCTGCAGTTTCTCATCAAAGGTCAGGGCGCCCTGATCATCGGTCATCACCAGACCCGTGCTGTAGAGCTGGGCAATAAAATGCTTGAGTACCACCTTGTCGAAGAATTCCGGTGAGTTGAATTCGTACAGCAACGACAGACGCTGGGCCGTCTGATGCGCCAGTTCACCCAGCTGGTCGCTATTGAGCTTGCCACTGCCGTATTGCACCAGCAGGCGGATGGTCAGGTAATAACGTTCCAGGGATGGCATGACGGTCTGGCCCAGGTGCGACAGCAGGTCGGACTCATGGGTGTGCACCGGGGCACCATGCAGGCAGTTGTCATTGCGACTGATCAGCTGTTGTTGCTCCAGTACCACCAGAATGCGATCCACCGCCGCGGCCAGCTCCTCGCCATCCTGCCAGTGCAGGAAATACTCATTGCGCAGGAAGGGGTAGAGCAGCTGTATCATGCGCTGCAGCACATCGATGTTGATGCTGCGGGCATTCATGAACAGTGAGCAGATCAGGCCGGGCAGGATGAACAGGTGCAGGCTGTTGTTGCGCACGTAGGCCATCTGCAGGGCGGTTTTTTCATCGGTGGTGACCACATCGCCGAGCGGGTGCTTGATGCGCTCCAGGAATTCGTTTTCCAGCCCGTAATCAATGATGGCATCGGCGTCGGTATTGGCGATGGCCGCGGTATCACTGTAGGGCGCCTGCTTGAGCAGCTCGATGTAGAGTTGCAGTTGCTGACGCAGTTGCTGCAGATCCATGGTGTGCTTGGAAGAAGCCAGCACGGCCAGACTCATCAGGTTGACCGGGTTGGCCACCGCCGCCGCATTGATGGACTCCACCACTTCCTGGCCGAGCTCATTGATCATGTGCTTGAACCAGGGCGGTGTGTCACTGGGGGCCACTTCACAGCTGCGCCAGTCCCGGTTGTGCTGATCCAGGTAATCACTCAGTTTGATCGGTTTGCCGAAGTTCACATGTACCTGGCCGAAGTGACTGCGCAGAATGCTCAGGGACTTCATCAGGCCGCCCACGGATTCCTTCTGCTTTTTCTTGCCATGCAGCTCACCGATATAGGAGCCGGCCTCGATCACCTTCTCGTAACCGATATACACCGGCACAAAGGCCACCGGCTTGCGGGCATCGCGCAGATAGCTGCGCACGGTCATGGCCAGCATGCCGGTACGGGGCTTGAGCATGCGGCCGCTGCGGCTGCGGCCACCTTCGACGAAATATTCGATGGAGAAACCGCGGGCGGTAATGGTGTGCAGGTATTCGCTGAACACCGCGGCATAAAGCGGGTTGTCACGGAAACTGCGGCGCATGAAGAAAGCGCCGCCCCGGCGCAGGATGGTGCCCACCACCGGCAGGTTCAGGTTGATGCCGGCGGCAATGTGCGGTGGCACCAGATTGTTGCGGTACATGACGAACGACAGCAGCAGATAGTCGATGTGACTGCGGTGGCAGGGCACATAGATGATCTCGTGGTCACCGGCGACCTCGGTGAGGTTGTCCATGTTGTAAAGACGAATACCGCCATACAGACGGTTCCATACCCAGTTGAGTATCAGCTCCAGGAAGCGGATCACGGTATGGGAGTAATCGGCGGCGATTTCCAGGGCATAGCGGCGGGCCTGGGCTTCCAGTTTTTCTTCCTTTTCACCGGTGCGCGTCATTTCCTCGCGGATCACGGCACGCACGGTGGAAGAGTCCACCACGCTGCTGGACAGGGTGCGGCGGTGGGACAGGTCCGGACCGATGGCCGCTTCCTGCTGACGGCGAAAATGCACACGCAGAATGCGGGACGCCTTGCGTACCACCTGCTGTTGTTTCTGACGCTCGCAACGGTCCACCAGTGCCCGCAGGGACATGGGCTTGCTGAACTGTACGTACAGCTGGCGACCCTGGGTGAGAATAATGAAGAATTTCTTGATGAAACCCGCCGGTGACCAGTTGTCCGAGAAGATGATGCGCCACAGGGAGCTTTCCTTCTCCGGGCGGCGGCCCCAGAACACGGACACCGGCACCAGCTGGACATCCGCCTGCGGGTCGTCCTGCAGGGCCTTGACCAGTTTTTCCAGCCGGGCGGGGGACAGGGCGGTGCGCTGGCGGCCATTACTGAACTGGCGGCGATAAAGGTGGAAGTAACTGCGACTGAGGTGGGTCTTGCCCACATTCATGCCGGCCAGCGCCGGGGCCAGGCCAAGTCGCCGGGCGGATTGGTCCGCCACCGCCGCATCCGCGGCGGAGCGATCACGCAGCACATAGATGACCGGAATATCCGGATTGAGCTGCAGCTCCTTGGGGTCCGTGGGGAGTGCGTTGGCACGGGTGCACAGCCGCAAAAAGACGCGGACAACAAAAAACGCAAGGCGGTCAAGGCCAAACCAGAAATTCATAGGGTCGCAAGGGTAGTCAGTGTGCAGCAAGTGTATCTAAAGCCGGATAATGGGGACACCAGCGGATATTTCAATTTGTTTCAAAATGGTGGCCTGTCGCCCCGGCGCGGGGGGAACGGGGCGGTAAAAATCCCGGCCCGGCCGCTTCGGATTTGCTGTTACACTGGGGATTGATGAATTTTGACTTGCTGAACAGGGGAGAGGCCCGTGTCGACACATCAGGCGGGAATTTTTGATCGTAGTTACCAGCATCATCTGTTTTTTGAATATTGTCTGGGCAGTAACTCGGACCTGGCGGCCGTTCGCGGGGCCCTGGCGGCCCTGGTCGATATCAGTGATGACAATATGCCGGTACTGCTGGCGTTTGGGCCGGGCCTGTGGCGCGAGCTGGGTGGCAAATTCGATTTCCCCGGTTTTTCCCTGGATGGGCACATTCCGTCCACCCAGTCGGATCTGTTTGTCTGGGTGCAGGCCCGTGATCGGGCCGACCTGTTTGACCGTGGCATGGCGGTGCGTAACCTGATCGGCGACAGCCTGGCCAGTCAGCTCGAACTTACCGGCTTTGTCTACCACGACATGCGTGACTTGACCGGTTTTGTGGATGGTATCGGCAACCCCACCGGCGACAGGGCGTTGCAGGCGGCGATGATTCCCGAGCCGCATCCGGGGGCCGGTGGCAGCTGGGTGCTGGGCCAGAAGTGGAACCATGACCTGGCATCATTCAACAAACTGCCGGTGGCGGAACAGGAGAACGTGATCGGCCGTACCAAGGCCGATGCGGTGGAGTTCGATGACGAGCGCATGCCCGCCAATGCCCACGTGGGTCGGGTAGACGTTGACCGTGACGGCGTTGCCCAGAAGATCTGGCGCCGATCGGTACCCTATGGCACTACCACCGAGCATGGGCTGTATTTCCTGGCGTTCAGCTGCGAGCTGGATCGCTTCGATTATCTGATGCGACGCATGTACGGTATTGCCGACGATGCGGTGGTGGACCGCCTGCTTGATTACACCCGCCCGGCCATGAGCTCCTGGTGGTATGCCCCCAGTCAGGAATGGTTGGCGTCCCTGGCCCGCTGAAAACGCACGCTGGCCTGGTTAGCAGGCTCCTTATGCCTGGATCGGCGGGTGTTGGGGGGTAAACAGGCCCCAATAGCAAAACAGCGCGGTGATGACCGCGCTGTTTTGCGTTGTGCCTGTGAGTTGGCTCTCTGCTCAGTCGCCGGTTTTCCACTTGCTGAACATCTTGCCCAGCAAAAAGGGCGTCAGCTTCAGTGAGGCAGATAGCCACTGACCAGCGCCGGCCGGAAAGGCAAAGCGCAGGGCGTTGAGCAGTCCCTTGTAGGTGGCCTGGTCAAACGGATACCACCACAGGTTGCGTTTGGCCGGCAGCAGATCCCAGTTGACCATCTTCGCCTGGCTCATTTCCTCCAGCCCTTCGAAGCCGTGGGTGCGGCCGATACCGGACTCCTTCCAGCCGCCCCAGGGGGCTTCGGACAGGCCGTGGCTGTAGAGATGGTCATTGATGGTGGTGACGCCGGATTCCAGTCGGGCGGCCAGGGCGCGGCCGCGTTTGCGGTCGCGGGTCCATACCGAGGAGGTCAGCGCCAGGTTGGAATCATTGGCCCGCTGCAGCGCCTCTTCCTCGTTGGCGACCTTCTGTACGGCGATGATCGGGCCGAAGGTTTCGTCGCACATGGTCAGCATGTCGTTGTTGACATTGGTGAGCAGGGTGGCGGGGAAGAAGAAGCCGTTATCCACATCGCCCACCGGGCGCGACTGGGCCTCGATCCGTGCCCCCTTGGCCAGGGCATCTTCCAGGTGTTGCTGCACGGTGCGCAGCTGGCCGGCGGTGGTCAAGCTACCGATATCCACATCAAAGCCCTTGCAGCCGACGCCGTGGCGTAGCTGGCGCGTTTTCTTGGCAAGCATGTCCACGAAGGCGTCGTACACGGCCTCGACCACATAGACCCGCTCCACACCGCCGCAGCTCTGCCCGGCATTCTGATAACCGGCCCAGGCGGCGCCGTTGGTGGCCCGTTCCAGGTCGGCATCGTCCAGCACGATCATCGGGTCGTTGCCGCCCAGCTCCAGGGATACCGGCGTGAGAGTGTCTGCCGCCTGGGCCATCAGGGTCTTGCCGGCGGGCACGCTACCGGTAAAGAACAGCTTGTCGATGCCGTTTTCGAAGAAGCCGGTGGCCACCTTGCTGCCGGAGCCGACAATATGCTGGAACAGCCCTTCGGGCAGTTCGCCGGCGGCGATGATCTGTTCGATGGCGCGACCCACGGACGGGGTGGCCGCGGCGACTTTGAGCAAAATGGCGTTGCCGGCCATCAGGCCCATGACGATCTCACCGAAGGGAATGGACAGCGGATAGTTCCAGGGGCTGATAATGCCCACCACGCCCAGCGGCACGCGCATCATCTGGGTGCGCTTGTTGAAGAAAAGCAGGCTGCCGGTGGGGCGCATGCGCGGTTTGAGGGCCTTTTCCGCGTTCTTGCTGTACCACTGGCAGGCCAGGGCACAGGGCAGCACTTCGGTGGCCAGCGCATCGGTGAGGGTCTTGCCGTTGCTCTCGCTCACCGTGCGAGCCAGATCCTCGGCCCGGTCAACGATATAGCTGCGCATCATGCGAATATGGCGGGCGCGTTCCTTGAAGGATTTGGCCGCCCAGACAGCTTGTGCCTGCCGGGCCTTTGCCATGCGCTCGCCCAGCGTGGCCAGGTCGGTTTCGTTCAGCTCGGCCACCGCGGTACCGGTGGCCGGGTTGGTATCAAGCACCACCTTGGGGGTGTGGGTTTGTTGTGCGGTCATGATGTCTCTCTTCATCATTCCGGGCAGGGCGGCCTGCCCGTGGTCAATCCATCGGGGTCTGAAAACAGGGCTCATACAAGCTGTAGACACACAGTCTATCCGTTGTTGATGGCGGCGTCTGTGCCTGCAATGCGACCGGCCAGTCGCTGGAAGGTGAATACCAGCCGCTCCAGCGCGCCGTCAATCAGGTCCCGGCGGTGAACGGCGTCCGGCTGACTGTACGCCAGCTGATCAAGCAGGGTCGCGCAGGCGCGGGCGAAGTCCGGGTCGGTTTCGCCGCGGGCACAGGCACGAAACGCCCGAGCCAGGCTTTGCTGCCAGTGCTGGCCGGCCTGCACCAGCGCCGCGTCCGCGTAACTTTCCAGGCGCCCCTGCAGCCAGCGTGACACCTGGCCCAGGTTGAGGGCGGTGAGGCCCAGGTCGGTATAGTGACGCTGTTCCTGCGGCAGCACCTTGTCGCATTCGGCCAGCCGTCGCAGCCGGTCGGCCATGCGGCCGTTAAACCACTGTTCGCTATGGTGATAGGCCGGGTTGGCCAATCGCGCCAGGTCATCGGCGATACTGGCCAGCAGGCGACGACGCATCAGCCCGGCGCTGGGCGGCGTGATCAGGCGGAACATCAAATAGGCGAGAATGATGCCCAGGGTGACCGCCAGGCCACTGCTGAGAGTCTGGTCCATGGCAAAGGCCATGTTGTTGCCGGGCCGCACCAGAATGATGAAGGGCGTGCAGAAGCCCAGCCCGTAGGCCATGGTGGCCCGGTCGCTGATGGCCAGCAGGCCGAGAAATAGCGGCGCGCCCATCAGCATCACCAGCAGAGGGAAATCGCCGCTGCTGGCCGCCAGCAGTGGCAGGGTGAAGAACAGCCCGGTGGGCAGGGCAATCAGGGCACCGATCACCGCTTTCTGCAGCACCAGCTCCGGTGCTGGCAGGCGGGCAAAAAGGATGGTGAAGATGACCGGCATCACCATTAGCAAAATGGCCGAGGAAGAGGCGGTGCCGATCCACAGCCCGGCGGCGACCAGAAAGACCAGCGCGCTGCGCAGCGCCACGGCCAGGGCCAGCAGCGGATCACGATAGGGTTGCAGGCGGTTGGCGCGCAGCAGGGTCTGATCATGTCGGGCCAGGGCCCGGTTGGCTTCCAGGGCCACAATCAGATCGGCGATCAGGTTCTGGCTAACCTGGAAGAAACGTTTCTGCAGGGGCGGGGCATCGTCGCTCTGGGCGTCTTCCGCCTGGCGCAGCTGTTGACGCAGGCGCTGGCCCAGCTGCACACCTTCCTCGCCGGAACCGGCTTCGCGCAGTTGGCGAAAGCCGTCACGCATCTGCTCATGGAGCTGCTCGAGGGCCGGTGTCATCAGATCCTGGTGGTTGCGCTTGAGGCGGGCAAAGACCCGGATACGCGCCACCAGGGCGAGAATTTTCTGGCACACCACACTGGCGGCCCGGGCCTGCCCCTGACCCAGCTGGCCCTCGTAGCTCACCGCGCTGCTGTCATCGTTGAGGGCGAAGACGCTCTGCAACAACGTATCGGCCCGGGCGTGGCGCTGGTGGTGGCTGCCCGCGGGGTCCAGCTCCAGTTCCAGATAGGCCAGCGTCTGGTTGAGGGCGTCACGGGAATGGCCGATCAGCAGGTCTCCCACATGGGCCGGCCACAGCAGGTGACTGACCAGGGTGGCACAGACTGCCCCCAGGCCCAGTTCGCTGATGCGGGCGCTGGCCAGGGAGAACACCTGGGCGCTGGTCAGTGAGTCGCCGATGGCCAGCGACAGCACCACGATCAGGGTGGCAGTGACGCCGGCCATGGCGAAGCCGTAAATGAAGTTGGCCTGGCGAACCCAGGCGGAGGCGCCGGCGTTGAAGGCCAGCCACAGGGCCAGGGCGGCGATGGCCAGGCCAGGATAGGGCATCAGATTGGCGAGGATGACAATGCCCACGGCGCCGCCGATCAGGGTGCCGACGATCTGGCAGAGCCCCTTTTCCAGCACCAGCCCGGTTTCCGGGCGCACCTGCAGGAAGACCGCCGAGATCAGCGCCCAGTAGGGACGCTCCAGCTGCATGAGCATGGCCAGATAGAGCGCCAGGGTCATGGCGATGATGCCTTTGAGGGCAAATAGCACGCTGCTGCGTGGCGGTGTCAGGAACACCGCCAGGCGTGGATCAAGCGCCGTCATCATCGTGCGGGGCCGTCTCGAGACGGATGGTGGCGGTCATGCCGGCGGCCAGAATGACGTGGTCGGGCAGGGTGTCCAGGGTAATGTCCACGGGGATGCGCTGGGCCAGACGTACCCAGTTGAACGACGGCTGCACCTGGGGCAGGAGCTGGTTGTCGGTGCGGGTGTTGGCATTGGCAATGGCGGTGCCGATGCTGCTGACATGGCCGCTGAGCTCATGGCCACCATTCATTAGAATGACCCTGGCTTTCTGGCCGATGTGGATGCCATCCAGCTTGGTTTCCTCGAAATAGCCGGTGGCGTAGTAGCTGTTTTCCCTGACCAGTGACATCACCGGTGTGCCCCGGGTGACGTAATTCCCGGCGCGCAGGTTGAGATTGACGATGCTGCCGGCGGCCGGCGCATGTATCTGTGTGCGCGCCAGATTCAGTTCGTCACTGTCCAGCTGGGCACTGGCGATGGCCACATTGGCCTCGGCCAGCTGCGCCTGGATCTGGGCGGTATCCAGGTCTTCCTGGCTGATGGCGTGATTGGCGCGCAGCTGTTTGCGACGCTGGTACTGGTGCTGGCTGAGGCGGCTGGCCACCTGCTGGTGCTGTAGCTCGGCCCGGGACTTGGTCACCTGGGCGCGGTAGTGGCTGTCATCAATGGTCAGCAGCAGCTGGCCTTTCTCTACCCGCTGATGATCGCTGACATCAAGCTGGCGCACCCAGCCGGAAACATCCGGGGACAGGGTAATGACCTCGGCGCGGATGCGCCCGTCACGGGTCCAGGGGGCATAGAGGTAATAATGCCAGACCCAGGTGCCGGCCAGTATGGCGACGATAACGATGACAACGGTGAGCAGAATTCGCAGTGACAGTCGCATGGTCCCTTGCCGTCAGAGGTGGTCGGTCAGCCCAGTAGCCGCAGGGCCAGGGCGCTGTAACAGACAAAGAGTGCCACGTAGAACCAGGCATCTTTCCAGAGCCATTGCTGGCCGTTAAGGCGATGGATGGCAAGACGGGTCAGGCCGGTGAGCACCAGGCCCACCAGGGCAAATGCCAGCAGCGGGCTGAACAGCAGGCCGCCCAGTGTCATTTCACGAAGCCACATGGCCCCTCGCCATCAACGATCCTTGATGACCCATGGTAGCGGTCTGCGGGGCAGGGGGCACCCGCTGTTTGGGGATTTTTCAGCTGGCGGCCAGCAAATTATCCAGCAGCTGGCGGTAGATACGGGTGAGGGTATCCAGCTCACTGATCGAGGTGTGCTCGTCAACCTTGTGGATGGTGGCATTCACCGGCCCCAATTCCACCACCTGGGCGCCGGTGGGCGCGATGAAACGCCCGTCGGAGGTCCCGCCGGCGGTGGACAGCTCGGTGTCCTGGCCGGTGACGGTGGCGATGGCCGCCACGGCGGCATCCACCAGCGCGCCGCGGTCGGTGAGAAACGGCTGGCCGGACAGGGTCCACTGCAACTCGTAGTCCAGGCCGTGCCGGTCGAGAATCGCTTCGGTGCGCTCACGCAGCATGGCTTCGGTGAGTTCGGTGGAGAAGCGGAAATTGAAGATCACCTCGCAGCTGCCCGGAATCACGTTGGTGGCCCCGGTGCCGGCGTTGATGTTGGAGATCTGAAAACTGGTGGCCGGGAAAAAGGCGTTGCCCTGGTCCCATTCGGTGGCGGCCAGTTCCGCCAGCGCCGGAGCGGCGTCGTGGACCGGGTTGCGGGCCAGGTGCGGGTAGGCCACATGGCCCTGAATGCCCTTGACCACCAGGCGGGCGCCCAGCGAGCCGCGGCGCCCATTCTTGATCACATCCCCCACGGTATCGGTGGACGAGGGCTCGCCCACCAGACAGTAGTCGATCTGTTCGTTACGGGCCTGCAGGTGCTCGACCACCTTGACGGTACCGTTCACGGACGGGCCTTCCTCGTCGGCGGTGATCAGCAGCGCCAGGCTACCGTCATGGTCCGGGTGTTCGGCCACGAACTCCTCCATGGCCACCAGCATCGCCGCGATGGAGCCCTTCATATCCGCTGTGCCACGCCCGTACAGCAAGTCGCCATCCTGGGTGGGAGTAAACGGATCATGTTTCCAGGCGCCCTTGTCGCCGGTGGGCACCACATCGGTGTGCCCGGCAAACACGAACAGGGGGCCGCTGTTGCCACGGCGAGCCCACAGGTTACGCACCTCCTCGAACCACAGGGTTTCGCACTGGAAGCCCAGGGCCTGCAGCTTTTCGATCATCCAGTCCTGGCAGCCCTGGTCATCCGGCGTGACGGAGGGGCGGCGGATCAGTTCCTTGGTGTAGTCGAGAGTGCGGGACATGGGGCTTCCAAGTATCGATGGCTAAGGTCGTCCCTGTGGGAGCGTGCTTGCACGCGAAGCCGGTGCTATTGGCGTGCAAGCACACTCCCACAGATGGCAGTCTGGGCGTGGTGCTTTAGTTGTGCGAGTGCAGCTCTTCGTTGAGAGCGATGGCGCTCTTGTTGGTCAGACACTGCACGGCGCCGTTGGTGGTATTGCGACGGAACAGCAGGTCGGATTTGCCGGCCAGATCGCGGGCCTTGACGGTGTCGACGATCTCGCCCTTGTCGTCCAGCAGCTGCACCTTGGAGCCGGCGGTAATGTAGAGCCCGGCCTCGATGGTGCAACGGTCGCCCAGCGGGATGCCGGTGCCGGCGTTGGCGCCCAGCAGGCAGCCTTCGCCCAGGGAGATGATGATGTTGCCGCCGCCGGACAGGGTGCCCATGGTGGAGGCGCCGCCGCCGATGTCGGAGCCCTTGCCGACGAAGACGCCGGCGGAGATGCGGCCTTCAATCATGCCCGGGCCTTCGGTGCCGGCGTTAAAGTTGATGAAGCCCTCATGCATGATGGTGGTGCCTTCGCCCACGTAGGCGCCCAGGCGCACCCGTGAAGTATCCGCAATACGCACGCCCCTGGGCACCACGTAGTCGGTCATCTTGGGGAACTTGTCGACGCTGTTCACTTCCAGCACGGTGCCGTTGAGGCGGGCCAGCAGCTGGCGCTCGGGCAGCTCTTCCAGGTCCACCGCGCCTTCATTGGTCCAGGCCACGTTGGGCAGTAGCGGGAACATGCCGGACAGGTTAACGCCGTGGGGTTTGACCAGACGATGGGAAATCAGGTGCAGCTTGAGGTAGGCCTCGGGGGTGGAAGCCGGCTCTGCATCGGTTTCCAGCACGGTGCAGACCACCGGGCGATCACTTTCCTGAAAGGCCACGGCATAGCTGGCTTCATGTTCGAAGCCGGCGTCACGCCATTCGCGGGCAATATGTTGAACCTGGCGGTGGGTCAGCTCGATGGCCGCATTGCCCCCCTGGTAGCCCAGCTCTTCGCGGATTACCTCCAGCAGTTTGCTGTCCGGGTTCAGGGCCGGGTCCGGGTAAAACACTTCCAGCCATTGATCGTTACGGTTCTTGGTGCCACAGCCCAGGGCCAGTGCGAAAATGCTCATGGGGGTCCTCTCAACCTTTCAGTAATTGCTGCCACGCGTCGGCCTTGAAGCCGGCGGTGAGAATGCTGTCGTTCTGCAGGATCGGGCGCTTGATGATGGACGGGTTGTCCTGGGCCACCTGCATGGCCTTGTCGGCATCCATGCTGTCACGCAGGGCCTCGTCTAGTTTACGCCAGGTGGTGCCACGACGGTTAATCACGGTTTCCCAGCCCAGGGTGTCGATCCACTGGCGCAGGGCCTGTGTGTTCACGCCTTCCTTCTTGTAATCATGGAAGTGGTAGGCAATGCCGTTATCGTCCAGCCACTTCATGGCCTTTTTCATGGTATCGCAATTCTTGATACCGAAGACGGTCAGTTCCATGTTGGTTTCCCTCTAACGCTCCTACAGGGTATCCAGCAGTGCCTTGATGCGCGTTGCCCCTTCAATACATTCCTCCAGCGGTGCCACCAGTGCCATGCGCACGCGGTTGCTGCCGGGGTTTTTGCCGTTCACGGTGCGCGACAGGTAACGGCCGGGCAGCACGGTGACATTCTGTTCCGCCTGCAGTCGCTTGGCGAAGGCCTCATCGCTGATGGGGGTTTTCGGCCACAGGTAAAAGCCTGCTGACGGGGCGGATACCTTAAGGGGGCCACCGAGAATGTCCAGTACGGCGTCGAACTTTTCCCGGTAAAGGGCGCGGTTGTGTGCCACATGGGCTTCATCCTGCCAGGCAGCGATGCTGGCCAGCTGGTGGTGAATGGGCATGGCGCAACCGTGGTAGGTGCGATAGCGCAGGAAGCCGGCGAGGATTTCCCGGTCACCGGCCACAAAACCGGAACGCAGTCCCGGCAGGTTGGAGCGCTTGGACAGGGAGTGGAAGACCACGCAACGGCGGTAGTCATCGCGGCCCAGGGCCGCACAGGCTTGCAGCAAGCCGGCGGGGGGCTTGTCGCGGTAGATTTCCGAGTAGCACTCGTCGGAGGCGATCACGAAGTCGTACTTGTCCGCCAGCTGGATCAGTGCCTTGAGTTGCGACAGTGACAGGGTGGCACCGGTGGGGTTGCCCGGCGTGCAGATAAACAGCAGCTGGGTGCGAATCCAGGTGTCCTCGCTGACCGCATCGAAATCCGGCTGCAGACCGGTGGCATCCGTGCAGGGCAGATAGACCGGCTCACCGCCGGCCAGCAGGGTGGCGCCCTCGTAGATCTGGTAGAAGGGGTTGGGCATCAGCACCAGCGGCTGACGCTGGCGGTCGATCACCGCCTGGGTAAAGGCAAACAGGGCCTCGCGGGTGCCGTTCACCGGCAGAACCTGGCCGGCGGGGTCAACGCTGTTGAGGTGGAAGCGCTGCTTCAGCCAGTCGGCAATGGCCTGGCTCAGTTCCGGGATGCCGGCGGTGGTCGGGTATCTGGCCAGCAGGGCGCTGTTGTCACGCAATACCTGTTGCACAAAATCCGGTGACGGGTGCTTGGGCTCGCCGATGGACAAGGCGATGGGCGACTTGTCCGAGGCGGGCAGACCGGTAAACAGGGTTTTGAGCTTTTCAAACGGATAGGGATGTAACCGTTCCAGATCGGGATTCATAAAGGGGCTCTTAACGTTTACGACTGACCGTTCTTGTCGTCGAGTTCTTGTATCAGGGTTTGCTGCAGCTGCTGGCACAGGGCCGGGTCGGAGACCGGTTCACCGTTCAGGTCGGTGATGAAGAACACGTCCTCCGCTTTTTCGCCCAGGGTGGCAATGCGGGCATTCTGCACCAGCAGTTCGAAGCGCATGAAAATGCGCCCAATGTGCGCCAGCAGGCCGGGGCGGTCCAGGGTCTGGATATCCACGGCGGTGCGGTCGTTGGTCAGATCATTGCTGATGACCACCCGGGTGGGCACGTCGAAATGCTTGTTGCGCCGCGGCATGCGTCGGCTCACGGTGGTGGCAAAGCGCTCCGGATGCTTGAGCGTTTCGGTGAGCGTCTTGCGGATCTGTTCAATGCGCGCCAGGTCTTCACCGATGGGGGTGCCATGTTCATCGAGCACGATATAGGTATCCAGGCTGAAGCCATCGGCACTGGTGATGATGCGCGCGTCCATGATGGTCAGGCCCAGGCTGTCCAGGGCGTTCACCGTGGCGCTGAACAGGTTGCGGGTGTCCGGGGTGTAGATGAAGATCTGTGAGCCGCCGGCCAACACGCTCTGGCTGGATTCGCGAATCAGTACCAGCGGGTCGTCCGGGGTGTCACGTTGCAGCAGGGCTTCGGTGTGCCAGGCAATATCCCGGGGGGCTTCGCGCAGAAAATATTCGTCGCCGATATTGGCCCACAGGGTTTCGATGGCCCCGGCATCGCAGTCCCGGTCCACCAGCATTTTCATGGCCTCGTCCCGGGTCTCGTCGATCCAGTCCTGCTTTTCCACCGGGTTGTTGAGGCCGCGGCGCAGGGCGCGCTTGGTCTCGGTGTAGAGCTGGCGCAACAGGGAGGCTCGCCAGGAATTCCACAGGGTGGGGTTGGTGGCATTGATGTCGGCCACGGTCAGCACGTAGAGATAATCTAGGTGCACCAGGTCACCGACCTTGCGGGCAAACTCGTAGACCACCTCCGGGTCGGAGATGTCCTTGCGCTGGGCGGTGACGCTCATGGTCAGGTGATTGCGCACCAGCCAGGCCACCAGCTTGCCATCCCAGGGAGTCAGCCCATGGCGTTGGCAAAAGGCAATGGCGTCGTCGGCGCCCAGCTCCGAGTGGTCGCCGCCACGGCCCTTGGCGATGTCGTGATAGAGGCCGGCCACATACAGCAGCTCCGGCTTGGGCAGGCGGTAGAATACGTCCACCGCCAGCGGGAATTCCTCGCGCATGTCTTCGTAGCGCAGCCGGCGCATGTTCTTGATCACCAGCAGGGTGTGGGCGTCCACGGTGTAAATGTGGAACAGGTCGTACTGCATCATGCCGATGATGCCGCCGAATTCCGGCAGGTACTTGCCGAGGATGCCGTAGCGCTTCATGCGGCGCAGTAGCGAGAACAGCGAATGGGGGCTGCGCAGCAGCTGCATGAACAGGGCGTTGTTGGCCGGGTCGGCCCGGAAGGCATCGTTGATCAGACGCCGGTGGAAAATCAGCGATCGCACGGTGGCGGCGCGGATGCCTTTCAGGTCCGGGTTCTGGGCCATCAGCAGGAAGGTTTCCAGCAGGGCGGATGGCGTTTCCTTGAACACGTCCGGGTGGCTGATTTCCAGGTAGTCGTTGCGCACCTGGAAACGGCGGTTTAGCGGGCGTACCTGTTCCGGCTCGTTGGCGCGCAGGATGACCTCGTCGAACAGCTGCAGCAGCATTTCGTTGAGTACCGACAGGGCCAGAGCCACGCGGTAAAAGCCCTTCATGAAGTGCTCCACCGCCAGATTGGCGTCGGAGTCCTCATGGCCCAGGCGGGTGGCCAGCTGGCGCTGGTGGTCAAATAGCAGGCGGTTCTCGTTGCGTTCGGTGAGCACATGCAGCTGCCAGCGGATTTCCCAGAGGGTATCCAGGCATTTGCGCAGCACGCCGTATTCCTCGCGGGTAAGAAAACCCACGTCAACCAGGGCTTCCAGGCTGTCGGCGTTGAAATGCCGCTTGGCCACCCAGGCGATCATCTGCACATCGCGAAGGCCGCCGGGGGCATTCTTGATGTCCGGTTCCAGGTTGTACTCGGTGTCATTGAAGCGGCGGTGGCGGTCGGTCTGTTCTTCCCATTTGGCGGCGAAAAAGGCCGCCGAATCCCACATGTGCTCGGGGCCGGTGCGGTCTTCCAGTTGTTCGCGCAGGCGGTCGCTGCCGGCCAGGGTGCGTGCCTCCATGATATTGGTGGCCACGGTGATGTCAGCGCGGGCCAGCTCCACGCATTCGTCCAGGGTGCGCACCGCATGGCCGATTTCCAGGCCGATGTCCCACAGGAAAGTGACGAAACGCTCCAGACCGTCGCGAACCGGCTGGGACGGGTCATCGGCCAGCAGCACCAGCAGGTCCACGTCAGAGCAGGGGTGCAGCTCGGCGCGGCCGTAACCGCCCACCGCCACCAGCGCCACGCCCTCGCGCCCGGCCAGCCCGAACAGGGACCAGGCGGCGATCAGTACCCGGTCGACCAGTTCGGCGCGGGCACGGACCAGCACCTGGATGTCGGTGGTTTCAAAGGCCTGGTTAAGTCGCGCCTGTTCCTGTTCGAGAAACTGGCGGGCATATTGACCGGGCTGGGCGCTTTTCTGCAGCGCCTCCTGCAGTTGTTCCTGACTGAGCGAAGGTTGCACTTAGTAAAGGTCCGTTTCTTCGCTGCGGGCGGTGAGGACTTCGTAGCCATCCGCGGTGACGGCAATGGTGTGCTCCCACTGGGCGGATAACTTGCGATCCTTGGTGACCACGGTCCAGCCGTCCGGCAGCAGTTTGTTGGCGGCTTTGCCGGCGTTGATCATGGGTTCGATGGTGAACACCATGCCTTCCTGCAATTCAAGTCCCGTGCCAGCTTTGCCGTAGTGCAGCACCTGGGGCTCTTCATGGAAGACCTCGCCGATGCCGTGACCACAGTATTCGCGCACTACGGAGAAGCGCTCACTTTCAGCCAGTTTCTGGATGCGCTGGCCGATATCGCCCAGTCGCACACCCGGTTTGACCATGCGGATACCCTCGAGCATGCATTCACGGGTGGTTTCCACCAGGCGTTTGGCCAGTACCGACGGTTCGCCCACGAAGTACATCTTGGAGGTGTCGCCGTGCCAGCCATCCTTGATGACGGTGACATCGATATTAATGATGTCGCCTTTCTTGAGCACCTTGCGGTCAGAGGGAATGCCGTGACAGACCACGTGGTTCACCGAGGTGCACACGGATTTGGGGAACCCCCGGTAGCCCAGGCAGGCAGGAATGGCCTGCTGTCGGTCGACGATGTGGTCGTGGCAGATGCGGTCCAGCTCTTCGGTGGTGACCCCGGGCTGCACGTATTCACCGATCATCTCCAGCACTTCGGCGGCCAGTCGGCCGGCTTCGCGCATTTTTTCGATCTGTTCCGGGGTTTTAATGATGACAGTCATTAGAATTCAGGAAACTCCAGCGATTTCATGGGCTTGGGCGATGGGGAAGGGCGCCGTGACAGCGCCGGAAAGCGCCTTTCTCGTTGCCTGGGGCCGGCGCTTGTGGTATAAAGCGCGCGCTTTCCTGCTCCTCGCCGGTGCTGCATTGTACCTGCGGGTGGTCAGGGAAGGAAATCACACATGCCCCGTCACATAGCCCCGGGTGCCTTGTATTCCTGTTTCAAGGGATGCTCATAAGGTTGGGTTTATGCGGGGGCGTGGAGGCCTAACCCAAAGTTGGAGAAAACCAATGTCTAGCGTAAACATGCGCGATATGCTGAAGGCCGGTGTGCACTTCGGCCACCAGACCCGTTACTGGAACCCGAAGATGAATACCTACATCTTCGGTGCACGTAACAAGATCCACATCATTAACTTGGAAAAGACCCTGCCGCTGTTCAACGACGCCATGGCGTTCCTGAACAAACTGGCAGCCAGCAACAACAAGATTCTGTTCGTGGGCACCAAGCGCGCCGCCCAGAAGGCCGTGCGTGAAGAAGCTCAGCGTGCCGGTATGCCCTACGTGGATCACCGCTGGCTGGGTGGCATGCTCACCAACTGGAAAACCATCCGTCAGTCCATCAAGCGTTATCGTGACCTGGAAGCCCAGGCCCAGGACGGTACCTTTGACAAGCTGACCAAGAAAGAAGCGCTGATGCGCAAGCGCGAGATGGACAAGCTCGAGCGTTCCATCGGTGGTATCAAGGACATGGGCGGTCTGCCCGATGCCCTGTTCGTGATCGACGTGGATCACGAAGACATCGCCCTGCAGGAAGCCCGCAAACTGGGTATTCCGGTAGTAGCCGTGGTGGATACCAACTCCGACCCGGATGGCGTGGACTACGTGATCCCGGGTAACGACGATGCGATCCGCGCTATCCAGCTGTATGTGAAAGCTGCAGCTGACACCATTCTGGAAGGCAAGCAGTACGCCCAGAACCAGACCGGTGGCGAAAGCGAATTTGTTGAAGTTGACGGCGGCGCCGCAGAAGAAGGCGAGAAAGCCGAAGGCTGATCTGTCGGGGGCGGGCTCACAGGCCCGCCCGATTTACCGAAACAACCAAGTTTAAGAGGATAATCATGGCTGCTGTAACTGCTGCAATGGTTAAGGAACTTCGCGAGCGTACCGGTCTTGGCATGATGGAGTGCAAGAAGGCGCTGGTGGAAGCCGATGGTGACATCGAGAAAGCCATCGAAGACATGCGCAAGTCCGGTCAGGCCAAGGCGGCCAAGAAGGCCGGCCGTACCGCCGCCGAAGGTGTCGCGGTGATTGCTGCCAACGACGACAACACCGTTGCCGTGATGGTGGAGATCAACTCCGAAACCGATTTCGTTGCCCGTGACGAGAACTTCCTGGGCTTCGCCGACAAGGTGGCCAAGGCTGCCCTGGATGCTGCTGAAACCGATGCGGCCAAGATCGCCGAGCTGAAGCTGGAAGACGGTTCCACCGTGGAAGAAGCGCGCCAGGCGCTGATCCAGAAAATCGGTGAGAACATCCAGATCCGTCGCGCCGCCAAGCTGGAAGCCGAAGGCGCCATCGGTGCCTACGTTCACGGTGGCAAGATCGGTGTGCTGGTGTCCCTGAAAGGCGGTGACGCCGAGCTGGGCAAAGACGTTGCCATGCACGTGGCCGCGGTGGCCCCGATGGTGGTCAGCGGTGACCAGGTGCCGGCAGAGGTGCTGGAAAAAGAGAAAGAAATCATCCGTGCCCAGCCTGACATGGAAGGCAAGCCGGCGGAAATCGTTGAGAAAATGCTCGGCGGCCGTATCAACAAGTTCCTGAAAGAAGTGAGCCTGTTGGACCAGCCGTTCGTGAAAGATCCCAACACGTCCGTGGGTGCTCTGGTGAAAGGTGCCGGTGCGGAAATCGTTGCCTTTGAGCGCCTGGTCGTGGGCGAGGGCATCGAGAAGGAAGAAGTCGACTTTGCTGCCGAGGTAATGGCTCAGGCCAAGGGCTAAGGCGTAGTCAAGTCTGGCGTAGGAGCCTTGCGGCTCTGAAGAAACGCCTTGTTGGCCCGACCAGCAAGGCGTTTTTTTCGGCCCGAAAACGGTGACAGGGGTAAAATCACTTGCAACCGTCGTGCGGGCCGTTACTGTGCTAGTGCACCGGTCAGGGGCAGTGGCCAAAGAGTGGAATCCATGTCGGCGGCAGCCGGCAGTATGACAAAATTGGCGGGTATTCATGAGTGGCGGAGATCAGGAAATGCCGACGAACAAGGAGCGCTCGCCGCGCTACAACCGTATTCTGCTCAAACTGAGCGGTGAGGCGCTGGCGGGAGACGAGGGGTTCGGGATTGACCCCAAGGTGCTGGATGCGATTTCCCTGGAAATCGGTCAGCTGGTGGGCATTGGTGTGCAGGTGGGCCTGGTCGTTGGCGGTGGCAACCTGTTCCGTGGCGCGGCCCTGCAAAGCGCCGGGCTGGACCGGGTCGCCGGTGATCACATGGGTATGCTGGCCACGGTCATGAATGGTCTGGCGCTGCGGGATGCGCTGGAACGCTCCAATATCCGCACCCGGCTGATGTCCGCCATTCCCATGAGCGGGGTGGTGGAGCATTACGACCACCGTAATGCCAACCGTCACCTGAAAAACGGTGAGGTGGTGATTTTCTGTGCCGGTACCGGCAATCCTTTCTTTACCACCGATTCGGCGGCCTGTCTGCGAGGCATCGAGATCAATGCGGATGTGGTTTTGAAAGCCACCAAGGTGGATGGGGTTTATAATGATGACCCGGTGAAGAATCCGGCGGCGGTGAAGTACGATGTGCTCACCTATGACGAAGTGCTGGACAAGAAGCTGGGCGTGATGGACCTGACGGCCATCTGCCTGTGCCGCGACCATGCCATGCCGCTGCGTGTATTTGATATGAACAAGAAGGGTGCATTGCTCAACCTGATGCTGGGTGGCAACGAGGGCACTCTGGTAGAAGCTGCAAAATAACAGGGTAGGACACAAGGTGATTAACGAGATTCGTGATGATGCGCAAAGCCGCATGAAGAAGAGCCTGGAAGCACTGGATACGGCCATGAAGCGGGTGCGTACCGGGCGGGCCCATCCCAGTCTGCTGGACGGGATCACTGTGGACTACTACGGCGCCGAAACGCCGCTCAAGCAGCTGGGCAACATCTCCGTGGAAGAGGGCCGTACGCTGACCATTTCGCCGTTCGACAAGACCCTGATTCCGCAGATCGAAAAAGCCATCATGACCTCCGATCTGGGGCTCAACCCGTCGACCTCCGGTGATCTGATCCGGCTGCCGCTGCCGCCGCTCACCGAAGAGACCCGTCGCGAATTCGTCAAGATGGTTCGCGCCGAGGTGGAGCAGGCCCGTGTAGCCATTCGAAACATCCGTCGTGATGCCAATTCCGACATCAAGGAACTGCTCAAGGAAAAGGAAATCACCGAGGACGATCAGCGCCGGGGTGAAGAGCAGATCCAGCAGCTCACTGACAAGATGGTCGGTGAGGCGGACCGCATGCTCAAAGAGAAGGAAGAGGAGCTGATGACCGTTTGATAACGGTCGTTCCTGCGCTCCTGAAACACTGTATTCCGGGCTGAGATGTCAGCCCGTTTTTGTTTTTTGCAGCCGTGCCTGCTGAGGCGGAAACATTATGGCCAGTCAGTCCCCCCGCTCCAATGCGCCCGATCTGGACAGTCACCAGGGCAAGCTCCCGCGCCATGTGGCCATCATCATGGATGGCAACAACCGCTGGGCGCGAACTCGCGGGCTGCCCGGCGAGGAAGGGCATCGGGCCGGGGAGGGCGCGGTCCAGGCGATCATTCGCCATGCCGCCCAGCGTGGCGTGGAAGTGCTGACCCTGTTTGCCTTCAGCTCCGAGAACTGGCGCCGGCCCCCGGCGGAAGTGCAGCACCTGATGGCGCTGTTCCTCAAGGCGCTGGGGGCACGGGTGGCCGAGCTCCATGACAATGCCGTGCGCATCCGTTTCATCGGTGAGCGCAGTGCCTTTGCCCGGGAATTGCAGCAGGGCATGGCAGAGGCGGAAGCCCTGACCGCCGATAACACCCGTATGACGGTGGTGATCGCGGTCAACTATGGTGGTCAGTGGGATATCGCCCAGGCGGCCCGTGTGCTGGCCGACCGGGTCGCTGCCGGGGAACTGAGCCCGGAGCAGATTGATGATGAGCTTCTCGGGCAGCAGGTCAGCATGGCGGACCTGCCGCTGCCGGATCTGCTGATTCGCACCGGCGGTGACCAGCGCATCAGCAATTTTCTGCTATGGCAGCTGGCCTACAGCGAGCTGTACTTTTCGCCGTTACTGTGGCCGGATTTCGATGCGTCGGCCCTGGATGCGGCGCTGGATGATTATGCCGGCCGGCAGCGCCGTTTCGGCCGTTCCGGCGAGGAAGTCGCCGGCCTGCAAGGAGAACAATAATGCTCAAGCTGCGCGTGATAACCGCGCTGGTACTGCTACCGGTCGTGCTCGGTGCCATGTTTGGTCTCGACCGTCTGCCCTTTGCCATCATTGCCGGTGTCTTTTTCCTGGTGGCGGGCTGGGAATGGTCAGCCATGATGGGGCCACTGACCCTGCCGCTGAGAGCCCTGTGGACCCTGATGCTGGCGCTGGCCATGGCCGCGGCGGAAATCTACCGGCCGGCCTGGCTGCTCAATGCCATGCCGCTGTGGTGGCTACTGGCGCTGATACTGGTGGTTGGCTATCCCGGCAATGCCCGCCACTGGTACCGGGCGCCCTTGCTCGCGGTCATCGGCCTGTTGCTGCTGGTGCCTTCCTGGGCGGCCATCGTGCAGTTGCAGGACCAGGGCGCCCTGGGCCTGGGCGGGCCCTGGGCACTGCTGTTCATTCTGCTATGGGTCTGGGCGGCGGACACCGGGGCCTATTTTGCCGGTCGCGCCTTTGGCAAGCACAAGCTGGCGCCGCTGGTGAGCCCGGGCAAGACCGTGGAAGGGCTGATTGGCGGTGTATTGCTGGCCCTGCTGGTGGTGGCCGGCGTGTTTGCCGCTGGCTGGCTGGGGGCCAGCCTGCCGTCGTTGATGATCGTGGCGTTGCTGACGGTGCTGGCCTCGGCGCTGGGCGATCTGTTTGAAAGCATGGTTAAGCGCCAGCGTGGCATCAAGGACAGTGGCAGTATCCTGCCCGGCCACGGTGGCATGCTTGATCGTATCGACAGCGTGACCGCGGCTCTGCCTATTGCTCTGGCCGGCTTCAACTGGTTTTCCCTGCCCGGAGGCAGTCTGTGACACAGCAGCTCACGATCCTGGGGGCCACCGGCAGTATCGGTCAGCAGACCCTGGATGTGGTGGCTCGCCATCCTGACCATTATCGGGTACTGGCACTGACTGCCGGTAGTCAGTGGCAGGCCATGGCCCGTTTGTGTCTGTCCGTCAAACCCCGTTATGCGGCCATGGCCGATGACGCCGCTGCCGCGGCCCTCCGGAACCATCTGCGAGAGGCCGGGTCTGACGTTGAAGTGCTTGGCGGGCCTGATGCCCAGTGCCAACTGGCGGCCCACCCGGAGGCCGATACCGTGGTGGCCGCGATCGTCGGCGCGGCCGGTGTGCGGCCCACGCTGGCGGCGGTGCAGGCGGGTAAACGGGTACTGCTGGCCAACAAGGAAACCCTGGTGGTTACCGGCCAGTTGTTCATGACTGCGGTGCGTGAGCATGGTGCCACGCTGTTGCCGGTGGATTCCGAGCACAATGCCATTTTCCAGTGCCTGCCCCTGGAAGGCGTCAACGAAGGCGTCGAGCAGTTGCTGCTGACGGCCTCCGGCGGGCCTTTTCGGGAATGGTCGGCCAGTGCCCTGCAATCGGTGACGCCGGAGCAGGCCATTCGCCATCCCAACTGGGACATGGGGCCGAAGATCTCGGTGGATTCGGCCACCCTGATGAACAAGGGGCTGGAGTTTATCGAGGCCTGCTGGTTGTTTGATGTCCCGCCGGCCATGGTGGAGGTGGTGGTCCACCCCCAGAGTGTGATTCACTCCATGGTCGCCTACCGGGATGGCTCGGTGCTGGCCCAGATGGGCACTCCGGACATGCGCACGCCCATTGCCTGTGCCCTGTCCTGGCCGCAGCGGGTGGAGTCCGGCGCCCGGCGGCTGGATTTCGCCACGCTTCGGGGGCTGCACTTCGAGGCCCCGGACCTGCAGCGTTTTCCCTGCCTGGGGCTGGCGCGCCAGGCCATGGAAACCGGCGGCACGGCCACGGCGGTACTGAATGCCGCCAACGAAGAGGCGGTGGCGGCATTCCTGGCCGGCAAACTGGATTTCATGGGTATTGCCGCCGTGGTCGAGCAATCCCTGAGCAAACTGGACGCACCGGTCTGTCACGATGTGGAAGCGGTGCTGGATATAGACCGACAGGCCCGTGAGCTGGCCCGTCGACAGATCAAGGAGCGCGGATGCTGACGGTCCTGGCCTTTGTTGTCACCATCGTCATCATTGTGGCTTTCCACGAGTGGGGTCACTTTCTTGCCATGCGCGCCTTTGGCGTTCGCGTGCTCACCTTTTCCGTGGGGTTCGGCCCCAAGATTCTGCGTTTTACCGACAAGAAGGGCACCCAGTGGGTGATCAGTGCCATTCCCCTGGGCGGCTATGTGAAACCGCTGGACTGCCGGGATGACGAGACCGCCGCTGATACCCCGGGTGAATTTTCCGGCAAACCGGCATGGCAGCGGGTGATTACCTATGCTGCCGGGCCGGTTTTCAATTTCATTCTGGCGCTGCTGATTTACTGGTCGTTGATGTTCGGCTACGGCCAGAACGATCTGCTGGCCATTTCGGGGCCGGTGACGCCGGCATCGGCGGCGGCGCAGGCGGGCTTCGAGCCCGGTGACCGGATCATTGCCGCCGGAGATGCCGAGATCCAGGGCTGGAGCCCCTTTATCAGTCAGCTGATTCTGCATCTGGGTGAAAAACCGCCGCTGGACGTTACCGTGGTCACGCCTTCCGGGGCGCGCGCCGAGCGGGCACTGGATCTCAGTGCCTGGGCGGCGGATGCGGAAAAAGACCCGCTGGCGGCGCTGGGCCTGCATCAGGCCGTGGTCATTGGCGAGGTGATGGATGACAGCCCGGCCCAGCAGGCCGGTTTCCGTCGCGGTGACCAGGTGGTGAGCCTCAATGGTGAACCGGTGGACGGCTGGGGCCCCTGGCAGCAGGCCATCATGGACAATCCACGCACGGCCATGCAGGCCGGCGTGTTGCGCGATGGCGAGACGCTGACGCTCACTTTCACGCCCAAGAGCGTGGCCCACGATGGCAAGCAGTATGGCCAGCTGGGGGTGGCCCTGGGCGGCCTTTATCAGCGTGAATTCGGACCGGTGCAGGCGGTCAGTGCCGCCCTGGGCCGTTTTGGCGAACAGACTACCGTGGTCTGGGCCAGCCTGGTGAAACTGGTGACCGGCAAACTGTCACTGGACAACCTGGGCGGCCCGATCACTATCGCTCAGGTGGCGGGTGAGAGCGCCTCCGTGGGGCTGGCCAGTTTTCTGGCCTTGCTGGCCTACCTGAGCATCACCCTTGGCGTGATCAACCTGTTACCGGTGCCCATGCTGGATGGCGGCTGGATTTTCTTTGGAATCATTGAAATGATTCGCGGTCGCAGTTTGTCCGAGCGGTTTTTACTTGCCGCTCAAGGTATTGGGATGACGCTGGTTATCAGCTTCATGTTATTGGCCATATATAACGATTTGGTGCGGCAGTTTTCATGAGATTTGGGGACATCCTGCTCGGCCCCGCGCGGGGCTTACTGGTGATGCTTTGCCTGTTGGCAGCATCGATGACACACGCGGCAACCGCCAACCTGCCTTTCAAGGTTCACGATATTCGTGTGGAAGGCCTGCAACGGTTACCGGTGGAGAAAGTCTACGCGGCCCTGCCGATTCAGGCAGGGGACAGCATTGACCACGATCAGGTGGCTGACGCGGTCAAGCGCCTGTTTGCCACAGGCAACTTCGAGGACGTGCAGCTGGGGCGTGACGGCGATGATCTGGTGGTGATCGTTTCCGAGCGGCCGACCATTGCCAAGATTGATATCTCCGGCAACAAGTCCATTGACGAAGACAACCTGCGCAAGGGCCTCAAGCAGGCCGGGCTGGTGGAAGGCGAGGTCTACCAACGTTCCACCCTGCAGGCCATTGCCGGCGAACTGCAGCGTCAGTATGTGTCCCAGGGGCGCTATGGCGCCGATATCCAGACCAAATCCGTGGCGCTGCCGCGCAACCGGGTCGAGCTGAAAATCGAAATCTACGAGGGCAAGGCGGCCCGTATCCGCGATATCAATATCGTTGGCAATACGCTGTTTGATGACGACACCCTGCTCAAGGATTTCGAACTCAAGCCGTCTCATTTCTGGTCCTTCATCAAGGGCGATGACAAATATTCCCGAGAGAAACTGTCCGGTGATCTGGAGCGCCTGCGTTCCTATTATCTGGACCGTGGTTATATCAATTTCTCCATCGAATCCACCCAGGTATCGGTGACTCCGGACCGCAAGAATGTGTTCATTACCATCAATGTGGCCGAGGGCGAGCAGTACACGGTCAATGATGTGAAACTGGCCGGTGACCTGGTGGTGGATGAAAACCAGCTGCGTCCGTTACTGGTGATCAAGAAAGGGCAGGTATTCAGTCAGCAGCTGGTGACCTATACCAGTGACCTGATCAAGCGTCGCCTGGGCAACGAAGGGTATACCTTTGCGGAAGTCCACGGCGTCGAGCAGGATACCGGCAGCGACAATAACACCGTGGATGTGACCTTCTATGTGGACCCGGGCAACAAGGTCTATGTCCGTCGCATCAATTTTACCGGCAACGCGAAAACCGACGACGAAGTCTTGCGCCGGGAGCTGCGCCAGTTCGAACAGGCACCGGCCAACACCTCCCTGATTGATCTGTCCCGCCAGCGTCTGCAGCGCCTGGGATACTTCAGCACCGTGGATGCGGACACTCCCAGGGTGCCCAATTCCGATGATCTGGTAGACGTGGACTACAAGGTGGAAGAGCAGCCTTCCGGGTCCATTGGCGCCAATGTTGGCTATTCCGACTCCTCCGGTTTCATCTTTGGTGCCAATGTTACCCAGAACAACTGGCGCGGCACCGGTAACCGGGTATCGTTCGCCCTGAGTCGCTCCGACGTGCGTGATTCCTACAGCTTCTCGCACTACAACCCGTACTACACCCTGGATGGTGTCAGTCGCGGTTTCAGCCTGTTCTATTCCAAGATCGACTTTGATCAGACCTCGGTGGCGTCCTACGCGGCGGACCGTCTGGGCGGCTCGGTGACCTTCGGCTATCCCATTTCCGAATACTCACGCCTGAGTTTCGGCGCCACCTATGAAAAGACCGATATCACCACCGGTGATTATGTGGCCTACGATATCTACCAGTTCCTCGACGAATACGGCGACAAGTTCAACGAGTACAAGGGCAATATCTCCCTGCAGACCAGCACCCTGAACCGGGGCGTATTGCCGGATCGCGGCTGGTCCAGCACCTTGGGCCTGGAGGTCGCGGTGCCGGGCTCCGATTACGGGTTCTACAAGCTGAACTGGTCAGGGCAGAAATACTTCCCGCTGACCCGTCGCTGGACCGTCCGTACCCGCGGTGAGGTGGGCTACGGTGACGGCTATGGCCAGGACAAGTCTTTGCCGTTCTTCGAGAATTACTACTCCGGTGGCATCGGCTCCGTGCGTGGCTATGAATCGCGCTCGCTGGGCCCGCGGTCGCCGGGTATGATCTACGTGGATAATGGCACCGTGGATCCCAGCCCGGACCCGGTGGGCGGTAACCTGCTCACCGAGGCCAGCCTGGAACTGATTTTCCCCACACCCTTTGCGCCTGACTCGCGAAGCGTGAGAACCTTCCTGTTCGCTGACGCCGGCAACGTCTTCCAGACCGAGTTCAACGATGCCGCGGATAACGTTTCATGGAATGAAATGCGCACGTCCGTGGGTGTGGGGTTGACCTGGCTGACGGCCATCGGCCCGCTCAGCTTTGACCTTGCCAAGCCGCTGAACGACCAGCCTGGCGACGATACTGAAGTCTTCCAGTTTTCTCTGGGACAGGTTTTCTAGGAGTTTAATAATGAAAAAATTGTTGATTGCACTGACCGTTTTTCTGCCCGCTCTGGCACTGGCTGACAGCAACGTGGGCGTGATTGATCCGCTGGCTGCCCTGCAGGGGTCCGAGCATGTTCAGGAGCGTCTGTCCGCTCTGGATTCCGAAATGAAGAGTGATCAGGCTGACCTGCAAAAGCTGAGCGCCGAGGTGCAAAGCCTGCAGCAGAAGCTGGAAAAGGATGGCATGACAATGTCTTCCGACAAGGTGGATGAGCTGCGTACCCAGGGCCAGCAGAAAGTGATCGAACTGAAGAGCCTGCAGCGCAAGCTGCAGAAGAAATCCTCCGAAGGCCAGCGTGCCATCCTTGAGGAGATGCAGCCGAAACTGCAAAAAGCGGTGGAAAAGATCGCCAAGGACAAGAAGCTGGATCTGGTGGTAAACGCCCAGGCAGTGATCTACGCCGAAGACGGCATGGACATCACCGACGCGGTGAGCAAACAGCTGAACAAGATGAAGTAATGCTGACTCTCGGTGAACTTGCCCAAAAGCTGGACGCCACCCTGGTGGGTGACGCCAGCACGCCGGTGGACGGACTGGGGACCATCCAGTCCGCCACTGGCAGTCAGTTAACCTTTCTGGCCAATCCCCGTTACCGCAGCTTCCTGGAGAACACTGGGGCGGCGGCGGTGTTGCTGCCCGAGTCGCAGCAGGACTACTGTCCGGTGGCCGCGCTGGTGGTAAAAGATCCGTATCTGGCGTTCGCCCGGGCCAGCGCCTTTTTCGAGGTGGCCCCCCAGCCCGCGGCCGGGATTCATCCGGCCGCCACGGTGGATCCGTCTGCCCGGGTCGCTGACAGTGCCTGTATCGGCCCCAACGCGGTCGTGGAAGCGGGCGCCCGGGTAGGTGAGGGCGCGGTGGTCATGGCCAATACGGTGGTCGGCGCCGGCAGTGTGATCGGTGACGCATGCCGTCTCTGGCCAAATGTTACAATTTACCATGGAGTGACACTGGGTCCGCGCACTATCATACACGCCAATTGCGTAATCGGTGCGGACGGGTTCGGCTTTGCCTTCAATGGCGCGGGCTGGACCAAGGTGCACCAGGTTGGCGGCGTGCGGATCGGTGCCGATGTGGAGATTGGTGCCAGCACCACGGTGGATCGGGGTGCCATTGAGGACACCGTGATCGGTAATGGTGTCATTCTGGATAACCAGATTCAGGTTGCCCACAATGTGGTCATCGGTGATCACACGGCGGTGGCCGGCAAGGCCGGCATTGCCGGGTCTGCCAAAATCGGGGCCTATTGCCTGATTGGTGGTGCCGCCGGTATCGCCGGTCATATCGAAATCTGTGACAAGGTCCAGGTGCTGGCCATGTCACTGGTTTCCAGCTCCATCAATGAGCCGGGCACTTACGGCTCCGCTCTGCCGGTGGACAAACAGTCCCGTTATCGCCGGAATGTGGCCCGATTCCGCAATCTTGACGATTTGGCTCGTCGCGTCAGCAAGCTGGAACGTTCGAGCGATTAACGCCGCCTGTGCGGCACTTGCCTGTGGAATACATGATGATGGATATCCAAGAGGTCAGGGAATACCTGCCCCATCGTTACCCTTTTTTGCTGGTTGACCGGGTACTCGACGTACAAGCCGGTGAATCCATTGAAGCCATCAAGAATGTGACGATCAACGAACCCTTCTTCAACGGCCATTTCCCCCATGACCCGATCATGCCCGGGGTGCTGATTGTGGAAGCCATGGCGCAGGCCGCCGGTATCCTCGGTTTTGTTACCGAAAACAAGAAGCCGGGCGATGGTTACATGTACTTGCTGGTCGGTACCGACAGGGCGCGTTTCAAGCGTCAGGTGGTGCCCGGCGATCAACTGCATCTGCATGCCCGTTTCCTGACGGTCAAGCGCAATATCCTGAAGTTCTCCTGTGAGGCCAAGGTGGACGGCAAGCTGGTTGCCAGCGCTGAAATGCTGGTTGCCGAGCAGCGGGTCTGAGCAGGGCTGACGCCGCCGCAACAGGCGTATACTCTATCCAGTCACACAATAACTTAAGCGACGATTTGATGATTCATCCGACCGCCCTTATTGATCCGGCCGCGGAGCTTGCAGAGGACGTGCAGGTCGGCCCGTATTCCGTGATCGGTGCCGATGTGAAAATTGGTGCCGGCACCGTTATTGCCTCCCATGTGGTGATTCAGGGACCGACCACCATTGGCAAGAACAACCGTATTTTCCAGTTCTCTTCCGTAGGGGAGGAGTGCCAGGACAAGAAGTTCAAGGGGGAACCCACCCGCCTGGAAATCGGCGATGACAATGTCATTCGCGAAGGCGTGACCATCCACCGCGGTACCGTTCAGGACCAGTCCCTGACCCGTATCGGCAGCCGTAACCTGCTGATGGCCTACGTGCATGTGGCCCACGACTGCATGGTGGGCAATGACTGCATCTTCGCCAATAACGCCTCGTTGGCCGGCCACGCCCATGTGGGCGACGGTGTCATTCTGGGTGGCATGACCGGGGTTCACCAGTTCTGTCGTATTGGCTCCTATGCCATGACCTCCGGTTGTTCGTTGGTGCTCAAGGACATCCCGGCCTACGTGATGGTGTCCGGCAACCCGGCCACGGCTCGCAGCATGAACTTTGAGGGCATGCGTCGCCGCGGCTGGTCGGCGGACACCATCAGCGCCCTGCGCCAGGCCTACAAGACGGTCTACCGTCGCGGCCTGACTCTGGAACAGGCCATTGCCGAGCTGGAAAGCCAGCCCCAGGGGCCGGAACTGCAATTGCTGATCGATTCGCTGCGGGCTTCCACCCGCGGGATTACCCGCTGACATGGCTGACCGGGGCCCGCTGATCGCGCTGATTGCCGGGGAAGCGTCCGGCGATATCCTGGGGGCGGGCCTGATCCGCGCCCTGCAACAGCGCTACCCGCAGGCCCGCTTCATCGGCGTCGGCGGGCCTGAAATGATGGCCGCCGGCCAGGTCAGCCTGTTCCCAATGGAAAAGCTGTCGGTGATGGGTATCACCGAGGTGCTCGCGCACTTGCCGGAGTTGCTGCGCCTGCGCCGGCAGCTGATCGCCCACCTGCTGGCGGAAAAACCGGATGTGGTGATCGGCATCGATTCACCGGATTTCAATCTGCCCATTGCCAAACGCCTGCATGCTCGCGGGCTCAAGACAGTTCACTATGTGAGCCCGTCGGTCTGGGCCTGGCGCCAGGGTCGCATCAAGGGGATCAAGCGCAGTATCGACCTGATGCTCACCTTGCTGCCGTTCGAAGCGCGCTTTTATGAAGAGCATGAGGTGCCGGTAACGTTCGTCGGTCACCCGCTGGCCGACACCATCGCCCTGCAAACCGATGTGGCGGGCGCCCGTGCCGAACTGGGCCTGGATGCAAAGCAGCGACTGCTGGCGGTGTTGCCTGGTAGTCGGGGCGGGGAAGTGGACCAGCTGATGCCGGTGTTTCTCAAGGCCATGGACCAGCTGGAGCGCCTGGACCCGGCTCTGCACTTTGTTATTCCGGCGGCCAACGCCGCCCGGCGGGACCAGATTCAGGGCTACCTGGACCGGTTGCCCGGCCTGCCGGTAACGCTGGTGGACGGCAACAGTCGCACGGTGATGGCCGCGGCCAATGTGGTGCTGATGGCATCCGGCACCGCCACCCTGGAAGGTCTGCTGCTGGGCAAACCCATGGTGGTGGGCTATCGGGTCGGCAAGATCACCCACGCCATAGTCAGCCGTTTGCTCAAGAGCGAGTTTGTTTCCCTGCCCAATCTGCTGTGCCGGGAAGCGCTGGTGCCGGAGTTGATCCAGGGTGATCTCACCGTCAAGCAGGTGGTCAGTGCGGTGCGTCACTGGTTCGACCAGCCGGACCAGGCGGATAAGCTCAAGGCACGATTCCTGGCGGTCCATGAACAGCTGCGCGGCGGGGCCAGTGACAAGGCCGCCCAGGCGGTGGCCGCGCTGCTGGAGGCCTGATGTCCGACCCGTTCGCCGAATACGGACTGGCCGATCCTTTCATTCCCTCGCGCTTTACATGGTGCCACGGCATGCGTGTGGCCGGTGTCGATGAGGTGGGCCGTGGTCCGCTGGTGGGGGCGGTAGTCACCGCCGCCGTGGTGCTGGATCCCGCACGCCCGATAGCCGGTCTTGCCGACTCGAAAAAATTAACCGAAAAGAAGCGCTTGCAGCTGGAAGCTGAGATAAAGTCTCAAGCTCTGGGCTGGGCCCTCGGGCGGGCAGAACCGGCGGAAATCGACCAGATCAATATTCTCCATGCCACCATGCTGGCCATGCAGCGGGCGGTGGCGGCACTGCCTCTTGACGTGGATGCCGTGCTGGTGGACGGTAACCGAATTCCTGATTTTCCCTGTGCCGCGGAAGCGGTGGTCAAGGGTGATGGGCGGGTGCCGGCCATCTCCGCCGCCTCGATTCTGGCCAAGGTGGCCCGCGACCGGGAAATGCAGCAGCTCCACGAGCGTTACCCCCAGTATGGTTTTGACCGCCACAAGGGCTATCCCACCGCTGTTCATCTGGCTGCCCTGGAACAGCACGGTGCCCTGAGCGAACATCGGCGCTCCTTCGGTCCGGTGGCCCATGCGATTAGGCAAGGAAACTTATTTTGAGCGAACCGCGTTTTGTCCATCTTCGTCTGCACACGGATTATTCCCTGGTCGATGGGGTCGTGCGCGTCAAGGAACTGATCAAAAGCTGTGCCGCCCAGCAAATGCCGGCAGTGGCGGTCACCGATGATTCCAACCTGTTTGCCCTGATCAAGTTCTACAAGGCGGCCATGGGCGCCGGTATCAAGCCGATCATGGGCGCCGATCTGTGGGTGCAGTCTCACCACCTGGAGGAGCCCACACCTCTATCTTTTCTGGTACAGAACGAAGTCGGCTACCAGAATCTGACGTTGCTGATCAGCCGGGCCTGGCAAACCAACCAGGATCGGGGCAGGGCGCTGGTGAAGGCCGAGTGGCTGGCCGAGCTCAACGAAGGGCTGATTGTGTTGTCCGCCGCCAGTCATGGCGAAGTCGGCCAGTTACTGCTGGCCGAAAAGGCCCGGGAAGCCCGGGAGCTGGCTGCGCATCTGGCTGCGATTTATCCGGACCGTTTCTACCTGGAGGTGCAGCGCACCTCGCGGCCGGGCGACGAAGACTGCCTGCATGCCACCGTGGCCCTGGCCGGCGAGCTGGGGCTGCCGGTGGTGGCGACCAACGATGTGCGCTTTATCCGGCGCGAGGATTTCGAGGCCCACGAGGCCCGGGTCTGTATCCATGACGGCAATACCCTGGAAGACCCGCGCCGGCCGAAAAAGTATTCCGAAGAGCAGTACCTGAAATCCGCCGACCAGATGGTGGAGCTGTTTGCCGACCTGCCCGAGGCCCTGCAGAACACGGTGGAAATTGCCCGCCGCTGCACCCTGGATATTCGTCTGGGCGAGAACTTCCTGCCGGATTTCCCGATCCCCGAGGGCATGACCATCGAGCAGTACTTCGAGCATGTCTCCCGGCAGGGCCTGGAAGACCGCCTCAAGGCATTGCTGGATGACAGTGACCCGGCCTATGCGGAAAAGCGCAAGCCCTATGACGACCGACTCAAGTTCGAGTTGGACATCATCAACCAGATGGGCTTCCCCGGGTACTTCCTGATCGTTGCCGACTTCATCCAGTGGGGCAAGGACAACGAGGTGCCGGTGGGGCCGGGCCGGGGCTCCGGTGCGGGCTCGCTGGTGGCCTACGCGTTGAAGATTACTGACCTGGATCCAATCGGTTATGACCTTCTCTTCGAGCGGTTTCTTAACCCGGAGCGGGTCTCCATGCCCGACTTTGACGTGGACTTCTGCATGGAGAAGCGCGACCGGGTGATCAATTACGTGGCCGACAAATACGGCCGTGATGCGGTGAGTCAGATCATCACCTTCGGCACCATGGCCGCCAAGGCGGTAGTGCGTGATGTGGCGCGGGTGCAAGGCAAACCTTATGGCCTGGCGGACCGGCTCTCCAAGATGATTCCCGGCACCCCGGGCATGACCCTGGAAAAGGCCCTGGAGCAGGAAGAGACCCTGCGTGAGTTTCTCAGCAGCGACGAAAATTCCGACCGGGAGTCGGCCAACGAGATCTGGGAGATGGCCCGCAAGCTGGAAGGCCTGACCCGTAACGTGGGCAAGCATGCCGGTGGCGTGGTGATCGCGCCGGGCAAGCTCACGGATTTTGCGCCGCTCTACTGTGAAGAAGACGGCACCAACCTGGTTACCCAGTACGACAAGGACGATGTGGAAGCGGCCGGCCTGGTGAAGTTCGACTTCCTGGGCCTGAAGACCCTGACCATCATCGACTGGGCGGTGAAAGCCGCCAATGTGAAGCGTCAGCGCGAGGGGCAGGACGAGCTGGTCATCGACCATATTCCACTGGATGACAGTGGCAGTTTCGATCTGCTCAAGCGCGGTGACACCACCGCCGTGTTCCAGCTGGAAAGCCAGGGCATGAAGGAGCTGATCAAGAAGCTCAAGCCCGACGTCTTCGAAGACATCATCGCCCTGGTGGCCCTGTACCGCCCGGGGCCGCTGGAATCGGGCATGGTCGACAATTTCGTCAACCGTAAGCACGGTCGCGAACCGCTGGCCTACCCGGACCCGCAATACCAGCACGAATGGCTTGAGCCGATTCTCAAGCCGTCCTACGGGGTGATTCTGTACCAGGAGCAGGTGATGCAGATCGCCCAGGTACTGGCCGGCTATACCCTGGGCGGTGCGGACATGCTGCGCCGGGCCATGGGCAAGAAGAAGCCCGAGGAAATGGCCAAGCAGCGGGCCATCTTCGAGGAAGGGGCCAAGGGGCAGGGCGTGGACCCGGACCTGGCCATGAAGATCTTCGATCTGGTGGAGAAGTTCGCCGGCTACGGCTTCAACAAGTCGCACTCCGCCGCCTATGCGCTGGTTGCCTACCAGACCGCCTGGCTCAAGGTGCACTACCCGGCGGAGTTCATGGCCGCCACCATTTCTGCGGATATGCAGAACACCGACAAGGTGGTGACCTTCATTGATGAGTGCAAGACCATGGGTCTGCAGGTGTTGCCACCGGATGTGAATTCCTGTGGCTACCGCTTCACGGTGAACCCGCAGGGCGACATCGTTTACGGGCTGGGTGCCATCAAGGGCCTGGGCGAAGGGCCCATTGATGCCATTGTCTCTGCCCGGGATGACGGCAAGGGCGACTTCAAGGACCTGTTCGATTTTTGTCGACGCATTGACCTGAAAAAGATCAACCGTCGTTCCCTGGAGGCCATGGTCCGTGCCGGGGTACTGGACAAATTGGGCCCCAACGGCGATTTCCATGACCGTGCCACCTTGCTGGCCACCTTGCCGGATGCCATTGCCGCCGCCGATCAGGATGCCCGCAACGAGGCCGCCGGCATGATGGACATGTTCGGTGCCGTGGACGAAAGCCCGGCCACTGCGGTGGCCTGGAAACCGGCGCGTCACTGGAACGACGATACCCGGCTGAACGGCGAGCGCGACACGCTGGGCCTGTTCCTCACCGGTCACCCGATCGACCAGTACGAAACCGAGGTCATGCAGTTCGTGTCCGCCCGGCTCAACGCCCTGCAGCCAACCGGCAAGGGGGAGGCCGCCACGGTGGCCGGGCTGGTGGTGGCCCTGCGTATCACCCGCAGCAAACGTAGTGGTGAGCGCATGGCCTTCGTGACCCTGGATGACAAGACCGGCCGGGTGGAAGTGTCGGTCTTTGGCAAGACCTTTGCTCAGTATGGCGACATCGTGCAGAAAGATACCCTGCTGATCTTCAAGGGCGGTGTGCGCAGTGATGATTATACCGGTGGCTTCAATCTGGTGGCCGATGAGGTGATGGACATGCGCCAGGCGCGGGAAACCTATGCCCGCCGCCTCAGGGTCGCCGTGCCGGCCCAGGATGCCTTGGCCGATTCCCTGCAGAAGGCGCTGGGGCCTTACCAGGGCGGGAACACGCCGGTACTGCTGGATGTGGCCCATCAGGCCGCAGATGCCACCCTCTGGCTAGGTGACAGCTGGAAGGTCAGTCCCCATGATTCACTGGTGGAAGAGCTGCGTACCCGTTTCGGTGACCAGTGCGTGCGAGTGGAATACTGAAACAGTTTGCAACCGAGTTCCTGCCGCCGTGTCTCGACGTTGTCATCGGCTTGCGGCTACACTTGGGCCGATTCGGACAAGGGGTAAAACATGAATCCAAACTTCCTCGAATTTGAACAACCCATCGCGGACCTGGAAGCCAAAATCGAGGAATTGCGTCTGGTCGGCAGTGGCAGCGAAGTGAACATCTCCGAGGAGGTGAGCAAGCTGCAGGAAAAGAGCATCAGTCTGACGGAGACCATTTTCTCCAGCCTGACGCCGTGGCAGATCTCGCAACTTTCCCGTCATCCCAAGCGCCCCTACATGCTGGATTACGTCAAACGCATTTTCGGCGATTTTGACGAACTGCACGGTGATCGTGCCTTTGCCGATGATCCGGCCATCGTCGGGGGTATTACCCGACTGGATGACCAGCCGGTAATGGTTATCGGTCACCAGAAGGGCCGGGAGGTCAAGGAAAAGGTGCGCCGCAATTTCGGCATGCCCAAGCCGGAGGGCTACCGCAAGGCCCTGCGCCTGATGGAAATGGCCGAGCGGTTCCGTATGCCGGTGCTGACCTTTATCGACACCCCGGGGGCCTTTCCCGGTATTGATGCCGAGGAGCGTGGCCAGTCCGAAGCGATTGCCCGCAACCTGCGGGTCATGTCACAGCTGAACACGCCCATCATTGCCACCGTGATTGGCGAGGGCGGCTCGGGCGGGGCGCTGGCCATTGGTGTCTGCGACCATCTGCAGATGCTGGAATTTTCCACCTACTCGGTGATTTCCCCGGAAGGTTGCGCCTCGATTCTCTGGCGCAGCGCCGACAAGGCACCGGAGGCCGCCGAGGCCATGGGCCTGACCGCCGGGCGTCTGCACGAACTGGGCATAGTCGACCAGGTCATCAAGGAGCCCCTGGGCGGTGCCCATCGAGACTATGACCAGACGGCCAGGGCCATTCGCAAGGCGCTCAGTAAACAGCTGGCGACCCTGGGCGAAATGGATACCGACGCGCTGTTGAGTCGCCGTTACCAGCGTCTGATGAGCTACGGCAACGTCACCAGCGATCCCGCTGACGAGTAATGATCCCCGACGCCCGCACGCTGGCTGGCCAGGCCCCGGACGGGCCCCTGCTGCTGGCCTTTAGCGGCGGGCTGGATTCCACCGTTCTGTTGCATCTGTTGACCCGCGCCGGCCTGGGGCCGCGCCTGCGGGTGGTGCATATCAACCATCGTCTGCAGGCCGACAGTGATCACTGGGCGGCGTGCTGTCGCGAACGTGTCACGGCCCTGGGCCTGGCCTTTGAAATGGTGACCGTGGCGGTGGATACCGGCAAGGGGATGGAGGCCGGTGCCCGCGAGGCCCGTTACCGGGCCCTGGAGAGTCTGGCCGACGGGGCCACCGTTGTCACCGCCCACCACCGGGATGATCAGGCGGAAACGTTGCTGCTGCACCTGCTGCGAGGCACCGGTGTTGCAGGCCTGGGCGCCATGCGTCCCCTTCATCGGCGGGGCACGCTGCAAATATGGCGGCCGTTGTTGGCGTCCCGCCGGGACGAGCTGCTGGCCCTGGCCGAGCGTCGGCAGCTGCAATGGATTGAGGACCCCAGCAACCGGGACCTGGCGCCGCGCCGCAACTTCCTGCGTCATCGGGTGCTGCCGCTGTTGGCCGAGCGCTGGCCGGCGGTGGTGGAGACCCTGGCGCGCAATGCCCGCCACCTTGAGGAAGCCGGCTGGCTGCTCGATGAGCGTGCCGAAGAGGATGCCGAGGCGGTGGCTCGCGGCGAGACACTCAAGGTGGCGCCATTGCTGGCGCTATCCGGTCCGCGCCGGCGCAACCTGTTGCGCTGGTGGTTGCGGCGCGAGGCAAGCCAGGCCCCTTCGGCGGCGGTGCTGGCGCAGATCGAGGATCTGCTGGCCGCGCCGGCGGATCGTCAGGCCCGGGTGGAGTGGGGCGGTTGGCAGCTGCGCCGTTTTCAGGGCCAGCTGTATCGTCTGCGCCTGTCGGCACTGGCACCGTTGCGCGGCGAGCAGGCCTGGCAATCTGAGCAGGGCGCCTGCCAGCTAGGCGCCTGGCAACTGCGGCCCGGTACCGGGGCGGTGCCGGTGCCGGTGCCGCCGGGACGCTTGATACTGAGACCCTTCCGGGGCGGCGAGCGGTTGCGGCGCAATGGCATGCACCAGCAGGTCTCCGAGCTGTGGCGCGCCGCCGGCGTGCCACCCTGGCAGCGTCGCCAGTGGCCTCTACTGTACCGGGATGAGGAGCTGGTCTGCGTGCCCGGGGTGGGGCTGGCCGATAGTGTCGCCCCGCAGGACTGCCAGCTTTGGCATTTATCGCCGATTGAGGCGATTGCCGATTGAGGCAGCAGGGGGGTTCTGTTAATATTTCCTCCCGTCCTGATGTAGCGCAATTTCCTGAAATTTCAGGAATAACGGTCATTCTTTGCGCAGCTGGCCAACCCGATCCAAGAACACCCTTGCCCGTTTTCACGAGCAAGGTGTTTTTTTTATTGGGCCACGCTGACAAACTTGATCGGCGCTATTAACCCACTAGCTATCTGGTGTGTGCATGTCTCGTTTCATCTTTGTCACCGGCGGTGTGGTGTCGTCCCTGGGTAAGGGGATTACCTCCGCGTCTTTGGCCACGCTGCTCGAAGCCCGTGGCCTGAACGTCACCCTGATCAAAATGGATCCCTACATCAACGTGGATCCGGGCACCATGAGCCCCTACCAGCACGGTGAGGTATTCGTGACCGAGGACGGCGCGGAAACCGACCTGGACCTGGGCCACTACGAGCGTTTTATTCGCACTCGCCTGAGCCGCCGCAACAGCTTCACCACCGGTCGCGTCTACCAGGACGTGCTCGACAAGGAACGCCGCGGTGAGTATCTGGGTGCCACCGTGCAGGTGATTCCGCACATTACCGACGAAATCAAGCTGAAGATCCGTGAAGGCGCCGGCGATGCCGACGTGGCGATCGTGGAAATCGGCGGTACCGCCGGTGACATCGAGTCCCTGCCGTTCCTGGAGGCGGCCCGGCAGATGCGCGTGGAGCTGGGTTCCAGCCGTTCGCTGCTGGTGCACCTGACGCTGGTGCCCTATATCGCCACCGCCGGCGAGATCAAGACCAAGCCCACCCAGCATTCCGTGAAGGAGCTGCGCTCCATCGGCCTGCAGCCGGACGTGCTGGTGTGCCGGGCGGATGACCCGATTCCCCAGGGCGCCCGGGAAAAGATTGCCCTGTTTACCAATGTGGAAGCCCGGGCGGTGATTTCTGCGCCGGACTGCAAAACCATCTACCAGGTGCCCCGTGTGATGCACGAGCAGGGCCTGGATGCCATCGTGGTGGAGAAATTCGGCCTGGATCTGCCGGAGCCGGACTTGGGTGAGTGGGACCGGGTGGTGGAAGCTCAGCTCAACCCGGAAGAGGAAGTGACCATCGGCATGGTGGGCAAATACATCGAGCTGGTGGATGCCTACAAGTCTCTCAACGAGGCGCTGATTCATGCCGGTATCAGTAACCGGGCCAAGGTCAGAATTCTCTATCTGGATGCTGAAGAAATTGAACGCGACGGCACCGACGTGCTGGCGCAGCTGGATGCCATTCTGGTGCCCGGTGGCTTCGGGGATCGCGGCACCGAGGGTAAGATTGCGGCAATCCGCTATGCCCGGGAAAACAAGGTGCCCTACCTGGGCATCTGCCTGGGCATGCAGCTGGCGGTGATCGAGTATGCCCGCGACGTGGCCGGCATCAGCCAGGCGCATTCCTCCGAACTCAAGCCCGATACCCCGGACCCGGTGGTGGGCCTGATCACCGAGTGGACCGCCGAAGACGGCCACAAGGAGCAACGTTCGGCGCAGTCCGACCTGGGTGGTACCATGCGTCTGGGCGGGCAGGAATGCCAGTTGGTGGCCGGTAGCCTGGCGGCTGATTGCTATGGCAGCACCAGCATTTTCGAGCGCCACCGCCACCGTTATGAAGTGAACAACAATTACCTGCCGCAGCTGGAAGCGGCGGGGCTGAAAATTACCGGCCGGTCCCATGACGGCGAGTTGGTGGAAGTGATAGAGGTGGGTGACCATCCCTGGTTCCTGGCCTGCCAGTTCCACCCGGAGTTCACCTCCACGCCCCGTGATGGCCATGGCCTGTTCAAGGGCTATGTGGAAGCCGCCCTGGCTCACAAGCACAGCACTAAGGAGTAGTGATCCGTGAGTAACCAGAAGACCATTCGCCTTAACGGCCTGGAGTTCGCCAACGACAAGCCCATGGCATTGTTCGGTGGCATGAATGTGCTGGAATCGCGCGATATGGCCATGCAGGTGGCCGAAGCCTATGCCGAGGTGACCGGCAAACTGAATATCCCCTGGGTATTCAAGGCCAGCTTTGACAAGGCCAACCGTTCCTCGCTGAATTCCTACCGTGGCCCGGGCATGGACGAGGGGCTGAAGATCTTCGAGGAAGTGAAAAAGACCTTCAATTGCCCGGTCATCACCGACGTGCACGAGCCCTATCAGGCGGCACCGGTGGCCGAAGTGTGCGACATCATCCAGCTGCCGGCCTTCCTGGCCCGGCAGACCGATCTGGTGGTGGCCATGGCCAAGACCGGGGCCATCATCAACATCAAGAAACCCCAGTTTCTGGCGCCCCACGAGATGGGCCACATCCTGCACAAGTGCGAGGATGCCGGTAACGACCAGTTGATCCTCTGTGAGCGCGGCTCCTCCTTCGGCTACAACAACCTGGTAGTGGACATGCTCGGCTTCGGCATCATGAAGCAGTTCCAGTACCCGATTTTCTTTGATGTGACCCACGCCCTGCAGAAGCCGGGTGGGCGTGCCGACAGCGCGGATGGTCGACGTGCCCAGGTGGCCGAGCTGGGCCGTGCCGGTATCAGCCAGGGCATTGCCGGGCTGTTCCTGGAGGCGCACCCCGACCCGGATAATGCCAAATGCGATGGCCCCTGCGCCCTGCGACTGGATCGCCTGGAGCCATTCCTGGCGCAGATGCAAACCCTGGATAATACCGTCAAGGCACTGCCTGACTTTGATAACCATTGATTGAGCGGCTGCCGGCGCGCAGCCTGAACGGAATCAACACCCAGTTAAAGAGAGATTGACTGTCATGTCCAAGATCGTTGACATCAAAGCCCGCGAGATCCTCGATTCCCGTGGCAACCCCACCATCGAAGCCGATGTGATTCTGGAATCCGGTGCCAGCGGCAGTGCCTGTGCACCCAGCGGTGCCTCCACCGGCTCCCGCGAGGCGCTGGAGCTGCGTGATGGCGACAAGGCCCGTTACCTGGGCAAGGGCGTGACCAAGGCTGTGGGCAACGTGAATTCCACCATCCGTGAGCTGCTGGTGGGCATGGAAGCGTCCAATCAGAAGGGCATTGACCAGGCCATGCTGGATGCCGACGGTACCGAGAACAAGGCCAACCTGGGCGCCAACGCCATCCTGGCCGTGTCGCTGGCCACCGCCAAGGCCGCCGCGGCGGATCAGGGCAAGCCGCTCTACGAGTACATCTCCGACCTGCAGGATGATGACAACGAATACTCCCTGCCGGTACCGATGATGAACATCATCAACGGTGGCGAGCACGCTGATAACAACGTGGATATCCAGGAATTCATGATTCAGCCGGTGGGCGCCCCCACCGTGGCGGAAGCCATTCGCTATGGCGCGGAAATCTTCCACGCCCTGAAAGGGGTGCTCAAGAAGCGCGGCCTGAATACCGCTGTCGGTGATGAAGGTGGCTTCGCTCCGGACCTGCCCAGCAACGAGGCGGCCCTGGAAGCGATCATGGAAGCCATCGAGATCGCCGGTTACAAGGCCGGAGAGGACATCACTCTGGCGCTGGACTGCGCTTCCAGTGAATTCTACAAGGACGGCAAGTACGTGCTCGCCGGCGAAGGTCGCACCATGAGCAGCGAGGAATTTGCCGACTACCTGGCCGAGCTGTGCGACCGTTACCCGATTATTTCCATCGAGGATGGCATGGACGAGTCCGACTGGGACGGCTGGAAGGTGCTCACCGAGAAACTGGGTGACAAGGTGCAGCTGGTCGGCGACGACCTGTTCGTGACCAACACCAAGATCCTCAAGCAGGGCATTGATCAGGGCGTGGCCAACTCCATCCTGATCAAGTTCAACCAGATCGGCTCCCTGACCGAAACCCTGGATGCCATCAAGATGGCCAAGGATGCCGGTTATACCGCGGTGATTTCCCACCGCAGTGGTGAAACCGCCGACAGCACCATCGCCGACCTGGCTGTGGCCACCGCCGCCGGCCAGATCAAGACCGGCTCCCTGTGCCGTTCCGACCGGGTGGCCAAGTACAACCGTCTGATCCGCATCGAGCAGGAACTGGGCCGTGCCGCTTATCACGGTCGCAAAGAGTTCAAGTTCCTCGGCTGATCATGATCGCCGCGGGGCCTGACACAGTCACAAGCCGGATGCACCGGGAGGCGGTCTCATGAAGCTGTCCCCCGGGCGTCAGGTGGTGCTGGCCCTGCTGGCGCTGTTGTTTGTCGGCCTGCAGGCTCGCCTGTGGTTCGGCGAGGGCAGCCTGCGCCATGTTTCGGCGCTAAAAACCCAGGTGGCGGACCTGAAAGAACAGAACGCCAAACTTGCCGAACGTAACCGTCTGATGGCTGCGGATGTGAAAGACCTGAAGCAGGGCACCGAGGCGGTGGAGGAAATTGCCCGCAAGGATCTGGGCATGATTCGTGATGGCGAGACCTTTTTTCTGATCATGGAAAAACCCAAACCGTGAGCCGTTCCGTGATTCGCGGCCCTCTTTATGCCGTTGTCCCTGCTGCCGGTGTTGGCACGCGCATGGGGGCCGGCCTTCCCAAGCAGTACCTGACCCTGGATGGCCGGACCCTGGCCGAGCATACCCTGCAGCGTTTGCTGGCCTTTGCGCCGCTTGAGGCGGTGGTGGTGGCGGTTTGCGACGAAGATCCCTGGTGGCCGACGCTGCCGGTGGCCGGCCACCCGCGAGTGCAAGCGGTCACCGGCGGTGCCAGCCGGGCGCATTCCGTGCGCGCCGGTGTGGCACGGGCCCTGCAACTGGGTGGCGAGCAGGCCTGGGTGCTGGTCCATGATATGGCCCGGCCTCTGCTGCGCCTGTCGGATATCCAGCGACTACTGGAACAGTGCGGCCCGCAGGGGGCCATCCTGGCCAGTCCGGTGGTGGATACCATCAAGCAGGCCGACGCTGACGCGCGTATTGCCGCCACCCTGGATCGCCGTCATATCTGGCGCGCCCTGACGCCGCAACTTTTCCCGGCGCGGGCGCTGCTGGAAGCCCTGCAGGACGACCCTGACAGCCTCACCGATGAGGCGTCGGCCATGGAGCGCCAGGGATGGAAGCCGGCACTGGTGGCTGGCCACGGGGATAACATCAAGATCACCGTGCCGGAGGATCTGGCCCTGGCGCGGTTTTATCTGTCGCAACAACAGGAGACATGGTCGTGAGGATGCGGATCGGTCAGGGCTTTGATGTGCATGCCTTTGAAGAGGGCGACCATGTGATGCTCTGCGGCGTGCGCATTGCCCATGACCGTGGACTCAAGGCCCATTCCGATGGCGATGTGGCCCTGCATGCGTTATCCGATGCCTTGCTGGGCGCCCTGGCACTGGGTGACATCGGCCACTATTTCCCGGATACGGATCCGCAGTGGCAAGGAGCCGATTCGGCCGTGCTGCTGACGCGTGTCTATCAGGATGTCACCGCGGCCGGCTGGCGACTGGGCAACGCGGATCTGACGCTCATCTGCCAGGCCCCCAAACTGGCGCCGCATATTGTTGCCATGCGTGAGCGACTGGCGGCCTTGCTCGACTGCGCGCTGGACCAGGTGTCGGTAAAGGCCACCACCACCGAAAAACTCGGTTTCACCGGTCGCCAGGAAGGCATTGCCGTGCAGGCGGCTGTCCTGCTGGAGCAGCCATGACACTGCCGCGGGCCCACGGCGGCGCTTCCTGCCTGGGGCGGATCAAGACCGAGCCGCAGGATTTTCGTGTTCTGGAGCAGATGCATGTGCCGCTGGACGGCGACGGTGAGCACCTCTGGCTGCATATCGAGAAGACCGGCTGGAACACCGAGGATGTGGCGCTCTGGCTGGCAAAAGAGGCGGCTGTTCATCGCCTGGCCGTGGGCTACAGCGGTCTCAAGGACAAGCACGCGGTGACCCGGCAATGGTTCAGCCTGCATTTGCCTGGCAAGCCGGACCCGGAATTTCACTGGCCGGCGGGCCTGTCTTCGCTGCAGGCCGTTCGTCACCGCCGTAAACTGAACCGGGGTACCCATCGGGCCAACGCCTTCCAGTTGTGTGTGCGTGATCTGCATGGTGACACGGGGCGTCTGGCCGGGCAGCTGGCGGCGATAGATCAGCAGGGTGTTCCCAATTACTTCGGTGAACAGCGGTTCGGGCGCCTGGCCAGTAACCTGGAAAGGGGCCGGCAATGGCTGCTCGGCGGTGAGCCGCCGCGCAAGAAAGCGCTGCGGGGAATCTGGTTGTCCGCCGTGCGCAGCGATCTGTTCAATCGTGTGCTGGCCGCACGGGTGGAGCAGGGTGCCTGGGCGGCGCTGTTGACGGGCGATATTCTGCAGCCCGATGGCAGTCGCGGATTGTTCATGGCCGATGACGAGCCGCTGGCGGGGCAGCGGGTTGCCGCCGGTGAGGTTCATCCCACCGGCCCTATGCCGGGCGTGCCGGGCATGGCATCATCGGGCGCTTGCCGGGAGCTGGAACAGAGGATACTGGCCCCGCATCAGGCTTTGATTGACGGTTTGTGTGCACAGGGGGTCGAAGAAGCCCGCCGTGCCACGCGCTTGCCGGTACGGGACTTGCAATGGCAGCAGCAGGGGGACCAGCTGACACTGTCATTCGTGCTGCCGGCCGGTGCCTTTGCCACCACGGTACTGGCCGAACTGGTGACGCCCCCCGACACCGCGTAATACAACGTTTTGTGAATTCGGCGTTTCGAATTCAGGCTTGGCAGGAAAGACGACAACACGATTATGGACATCCAATTGAGCGGTATCGGCATGACGTCCGCGCGCACCCGGGAACGACTGGTGCGACGTTTGCGCGATGTCGGCATCGGTAATGAACAGGTGCTGGAGGTGATCCGCAACACGCCTCGGCATTTGTTCATCGAAGAGGCCCTGGCCCACCAGGCCTATGACGACACGGCATTGCCCATCGGCCACGGGCAGACCATCTCCCAGCCCTGGGTGGTGGCAAGAATGACGGAACTGTTGATCGCCAAAAAGCGTCCCAACAAGGTACTGGAGATCGGTACCGGCTGTGGCTACCAGACTGCAGTGCTGGCGCAGTTCTGTGACGAGCTGTATTCGGTGGAGCGTATTCGCCCGTTGCAGGATCAGGCGCGCAAACGCTTGCTGCAGCTGGGGCTGGCACGGGTGCAGTTACGGCATGCGGATGGCGGTTTCGGCTGGAGTGCCCAGGCACCGTTCGATGCCATTCTGGCGGCCTGCGGTCGGCCCGATATTCCCCAGGATCTGCTGGCCCAGCTGGCCGATGGCGGGCGCCTGGTCATGCCGGTGGGCAGTGATGGCCGGCAGCAACTCACGGTGGTGGATCGCGAGGGCGATCAGTATCACACCCAGACATTGGATGCCGTGCGCTTTGTGCCTTTTCAGCGCGGTGTTCTCTAAACAGGACTGACCAACACGATGATTCGCTTGGGGGTTTATTTTCGCGGCATGTCCATGGGGGCAGCCGATCTGGTGCCCGGCGTGTCCGGCGGCACCATGGCGCTGATCACCGGCGTTTACGAGGAACTGATCGATACCCTGGGGGGGCTGGGACCACACCTGCTGGGTGTCTGGCGCCGTGAGGGACTGGTGGCCGCCTGGCGGGCGGCCAACCTGACCTTTCTGGTGACCTTGCTGGCGGGCATCTTTACCAGTGTGGCGCTACTGTCTCACCTGATTACCTGGTTGCTCGATGATCACCCGGTGCCGGTCTGGGCCTTCTTCAGCGGCTTGATTCTGGCCAGCATCGCCCTGGTGCTGGCGCCGTTGCGGCAAAGAGGGTTGGCCCAGTGGCTGGCCTTGCTGGTCGGTATTGGCGCCGCACTGGCCATTGCCCTGGCGCCGGGTATTGATACCGTGGATGCGCCGGTCTGGGTGTTCTTTGCCAGTGGGGCGCTGGCTATCTGTGCCATGATCCTGCCCGGTATTTCCGGCAGTTTTATCCTTCTTTTACTGGGCATGTATCAGCCGATTCTGGAAGCTGTGAATGCCGGTCGCTATCTGCATATTCTGGCGTTCCTGGCCGGCTGTGCCACGGGCTTGCTGAGTTTTGTGCACCTGCTCAAGTGGCTGCTGCATCACTACCATGACACCCTGATGGCGCTACTGGCCGGGTTCATGGGCGGTTCGTTGCTGGTGCTGTGGCCCTGGCGCGAGGCCGGCGAACATGGGCAGCGTGGTGACTGGCTGACGCCCGGACAATATGCCCACCTTACCGGTCTGCCGGCGCAGGTCTGGCTGGCGGCATTGATGGTGGCCGTGGGCGTGCTGGCCGTGTGGCTACTTTATCGGGCCGCGCCTGTGCATAATGTGGCGCAGCAATCATCTCCCTGACCCGAACATGGCGGTGAGGGGATAGGCAGGAGGGAGCCATGACAGACACCACCGGTTACCGGGCTGGCATGCATTGATGCGGTTAGCGGTCACGGTTCTGATAATCTGTCTGCTCAGCGCCTGCACCGCCGGCGGGGCGCCGGTGGTGGATATTTACGGGCAGTCTTCCAAGCCACAAAAAGTGACCAGCGGCACCCACCGGGTGCGTCAGGGAGAGACCCTCTATTCCATTGCCTGGCGTTACGGCTGGGACTACCGGGCCTTGGCAAACGCCAATGATATCCCCGCGCCCTATACCATCTATCCCGGACAGCTGATCTCCCTGGCCGGTCATGGCGGTGATAGCCGGCCGGTGACCCGCCACCCTTCGCCGTCCCGTGACGATAGCAAACCGGCGCCCGCCAAACCCGAACCCAAGCCCAGTGCCAAACCCCGGTCGACCAGCAAACCGGCGCCTGCGCCGGCATCCAGCGGCAGTGGTCTGGTCAGCGGGCCGATCACCTGGCGCTGGCCGGCCAGCGGCAAGCTGGTGGAAACCTTTTCCGGTGATGCCCACGGCCAGAAGGGCATTGCCATCAGTGGCGCCCAGGGGGCGCCGGTGATTGCGGCGGCGCCGGGGCAGGTGGTTTATCGAGGCAGCGGGCTCACCGGTTACGGGAATCTGCTGATCATCAAGCACAATGACCGCTGGTTAAGTGCCTACGCACACAATGATAAAATGCTGGTCAATGAGGGGCAGGCGGTCAGTGCCGGACAACAGATTGCCACCATGGGGGCCAGCGGTACCTTTCGGACCCAGCTGCACTTTGAAATTCGTCGCGACGGCAAACCGGTTGATCCGTTGCACTATTTACCCAAGCGTTAAGGGATTACATGACTGCGGATGTAAAACGCGATCACCGGCTGTTGATCACCGCCGGCCTGGCTTCCGTGTTGACGGCCATTATCCTGATTGCCGCCAAGGCGGTGGCCTGGATGATGACCGGCTCGGTGAGTCTGCTGGCGTCGCTGGTGGATTCGGTGATGGATTCCATTGCATCACTGATCAATTTTGTCGCCATTCGTTATTCGCTGGTGCCGGCGGATGAAGAGCACCGTTTCGGGCACGGCAAGGCCGAAGCGCTGGCGGGGCTGGGGCAGGCGGTTTTTATCTTCGCTTCGTCGGTATTTCTGTTGGTCCAGGCGGTGCAGAAACTGATGGAACCGGTGCCGCTGAAAGCCACCACGGTGGGGGTGGCAGTCATGGTGTTTTCCATTGTCATGACACTGTTGTTGCTGATGATTCAGAAGTACGTGGTGCGGCAGACCGGTTCCACGGCGATTGAAGCCGATTCCCTGCATTACCTGTCTGACCTGTCGGTGAATGTGGGCATTATCCTGGTGCTGGTGCTGTCGCCTCTGGGCTTCGACTGGCTTGATGGGCTGGTAGCACTGGGCATTGCACTTTACATCCTGCGCAGCGCCTGGCAGATCGGTTTCGAATCGGCCCAGTTGCTGCTGGATCGGGAAATTCCCGGCGATGTCCGTGAGGTGGTGGGCGCCATTGTCGCCGAGCACGAACTGGCCCTGGGCTTTCATGACCTGCGCACCCGGCAGTCCGGGCGCACCCAGTTCATTCAGCTGCATGTGGATATGGACCAGAACCTGTCATTGCTGCAGGCCCATGGCCTGGCGGAAAGCATCGAGATGCGCATCCGTGAGCAGTTCCCCGCAGCGGATGTGATCATCCACCAGGATCCGGTGGCAGTGGGCCCCCACGTCAGTGTGGATGAGCGACTGATATGAACCTGGCTGTGCCCTGCGGTCAAGGGCACCTGTCCGGGTAAACACATTGTATTCATGCGGGCTTTTCACTAGCGTTAGGTCTCTTGCCTAGCGAGGGACTCAGCATGAATTCCGTTAGCCCGGCGCGCCAGGTTTCCCGCACCCTGCAACAGGGGTTCGGCCGGCGCCGTTTTCTCAAATGGACCCTGATGGGCGGTGCCGGCGTGGCGGCGGTGGCCGCCGGCGGGTTTGCCCTGTTACGCCGTTCTGCGCTGGATGATCAGCCGGTTCCCGCCGATATCAGCGGCTTGAGCCACAGCGAATACCATCTCTTTGCGCGCTGCCAGCAGGTGCTGCTGCCCACCGAGGGCACCGAACTCCACCCCAGTGATTCCCTGCCCGTGGTGGCCAATGTGGCCGCCATTTTGTCGTTCATGGCGGCGCCGGTTCGCAAGCAGCTGGGCATGGGGCTGTCGTTGTTCGATAACGCGGCGGTGTTCAGTCATGGTTGCCGTTTCGTGGATCTGGATGACGACAGTGCCCGGCGCTATTTTGATCAATGGGGGCAGGGCGCCGTGATCCAGCGCACCCTGGCCACCGCCATCAAGCAACTCACCTATACCGCCTACTGGCGTGAGCCGGCCACCTGGCCGGCGGTGGAATTTGACGGCCCGGTAACAGACAAATGGGGGCTGGCCTATCTGGGCAATGCGCCCTTGCCGCAAGAAGACGGGGAGGGCCGTGTATGAGTATGGCATCCATGCCGGCGTCCGGCCTGGCCGTGATCCAGGCCAGTGATATCAGCGAAAAGAACCTGTCACTCAGTGCCGATGTGGTGGTGGTGGGCTCCGGCGCCGGCGGCGCGGTGACCGCCTATGAGCTGGCGCGTCGCGGCAAGAAAGTCATTGTGCTGGAAGCCGGCCCCTATGTGCCGTCCCAACAGTTTACCGAGCGTTTTGCCGACAGCCTGGAAACCCTGTATCAGGATCATGGTGGCCAGACCAATGCCAGCGGTGATCTTCTGGTGCTGCAGGGTGCCTGTGTGGGCGGCTCCACGGTGGTTAACGGCTGTGTCTGCTTCCGTACGCCGGATTTCATCCTCAAGGATTGGCAGCAGCGTTTCGGTCTCACCGATCTGACCAGCGATACCTTGGCGCCGTATTTCGAACGGGTGGAAAAAAACCTTTCCATCCACGATAACGCCGAATATGAAATTGCCCGCCATGGCCAGCTGATTCGTGCCGGCGCCAACAAGCTCGGCTGGTCGGTGAAACCGTTACGACGCAATATCCGCCAGTGCGGCCTGACAGGCCACTGCCTGTCCGGCTGCAAGAGCGAACGCAAGCAGTCCATGTTGGTGACCTATCTTCCCTGGGCAGCTGCCCATGGTGCCCGTATCTACGCCGACACCCGGGTAGAGCGCGTGACGACCGAGCAGGGGCGGGCCAGCGGTGTGCAAGCAACGGTGGTGGCCCACGACGGCACGCCAGTGGCATCGATGACGGTGAAGGCGTCCCAGGTGGTGGTGGCCGCCGGTGCCGTGCAGACGCCATTGCTGCTGCAGAAGAGCCAGATTGCCAACCGCTCCGGTCAGGTGGGCAAGAACTTTGCGTGTCACCCGTCGCTATATGTGCCTGCGCGGTATCCGGAGCCGGTGCATGCGTGGCGGGGTGCCCTGCTGGGTGTTTATATCGATGAATTTCTCAGCCCGGAGAAGGGCGCTTTCGTGATCGAGGATGGCGGTTCCGGGCCGGTGGAAATGACCATGGCGGCGGAGCCGGGCACCGGCAAGCCGTTTATGGACTACATGGCCAATGCCAAGTATCTGGCGGGGCTGGTGACCCTGATACATGATCACAATGTGGGCACCATTCACTGGGATGGTGAGCAGAAGAAGATCGACTATCAGCTGGCGGATGCGGACTTTCCGTCCATGCAGCGGGCCCTCAAGGCAGCGGCCAGACTGCATCTGGCATCCGGCGCCGAGGAGGTTTACGTGCCCTCCAGTGACCGGCGGGTAATCCGCTCCGAGGCGGACATCGATCCGATGGTGGACAGCCTGGAAAATCTGCCCCAGCACCTTCGCATGGTCAGTTATCACCCGCAGGGAAGCTGTCGCATGGGCAGTGATCCGGACACCAGCGTGGTCAACGACAAGGGCGAAAGCCACGACGTGCCCGGCCTCTACGTGGCCGATGCCAGCCTGCTGCCCACCTCCATCGTGGTCAATCCGCAGGTTACGGTATACGCGCTGGCCACCCGCATTGCCGAGCATATGGCAAAGGCCTGAAGGGGGTTGACCCCAGGGCCGGCCTTGTCGGCTTTTTAAGTCCCCGTTCCATGGCGTCGGGGACTTTGGTGTTTGTAACGGTTTGTTATAGACTCTCAGGGATAAGGGGCATAAACCGGCTCCACCAATAACAACAAGGGCCACCAAGGCCAGCCCAGGAGAGGGTCCATGAAGAACAACAAGCATCCTGCACTGCCGGGTTTTATGGCAGGGCTGGAGCCGCTTAGCCGCCGGGGGTTTTTGCGCGCCACCGCGCTGACCGGCGCGGCATTCACCGCCGGCTGTGCTCACCTCATGGGGCGCCGGGATGCGCCGCAAGCCATTCAGTATCGCAGCCTGCAGCCGGATGAGGCAGAAGTCCTGACGCGGCTCACCGAGGTCCTGCTACCGACCCAGTCCATGGGTTTGCCTTCCAGCACCCAGGTGGTGCCCACCGTACAGAATATTGACGCCATGGCGGCACGCATGCCGGACCAGACTCGCGACCTGCTGGGGCTGGGCATCTGGGTGTTCGATCGCCGCCCCATGGTCAGTTTCAAGTTCAGCCGCTTTACCAGCCTGTCCGATGACAAGGCCCTGGCCTATGTGAATGCCATGCAGGATGGCCCCTTCTTCGAGCGCGGCCTGATGACCACCCTGAAAGCGTTGGTGACCCTGAATTACTGGCGCGATGAACGTACCTGGCCGGGGCTGGAATACAGTGGCCCGGTTTCCGAACTGTGGGGGATTCGCCGGCTCGGCAACGCCCCGCTGCCACGGGCCTGAGAGCGGAGTTGATATGGCTTTTGTAACTGTCGCCCGTGATGGCGTACCGGTCACCCAGGCGCGGGATGTGGCCCTGGATGCCACCCTGGGCAAGAACTTTACCCTGAAAACCGATGTGGTGGTGGTGGGCTCCGGTGCCGCCGGTGCCCTGGTGGCCTACGAGATGGCCAAGGCCGGCCGGGATGTGCTGGTCCTGGAAGCCGGTCGCTATTACCCCAGTGCCCAGTTCACCGAGCATTTGGGCGACACCATGACCAAGATCTATCAGGATCAGGTCGGGCAGGTGAATACCACCGCCGACGTGATCTTTGTGGGCGGCGCCTGTGTGGGTGGTTCCACCGTGATCGGTGGCTGTGTCATGCAGCAGCCGTCCGATGCGGTATTTGATGGCTGGGCCAAGCGCCATGAACTGCCTCAGCTGAGCGCCGAAAACATCAAACCCTATTTCGACAAGGTGGGCGAGCAGCTGCATGTGCATACCAACGAAGCCCACGAGATCAACGCCTGTGCCCACAAGGTGATCCAGGGCTGCGAGAAGATGAAATTCTCGTGGAAACCGGCCCAGCGCAACGTCAAGCAATGTGCCCTTACCGGCCACTGCCTGGCGGGCTGCCCGTCGGATCGCAAGATGAGCTCGCTGGTGACGCACCTGCCCTGGGCGGCAGCTTATGGGGCGCGGGTCTTTTCCGACACGGAAGTGGTGCGGGTGCTGACCCGCAATGGTCGGGCCAACGGCGTGGAAGCGCGTATCACCGACCCGGATAGCGGTGCCCATGTGGCCGACATGCGTGTGGATGCGGATATCGTGGTGCTGGCCGCCGGCGCCATCCAGACGCCGCTGATCATGCAGCGCAGTCAGCTCAAGGACACCAGCGGCCAGATTGGTCGCAACATGACGGTGCAGCCCTTTACCCAGGTGCTGGGCAAGTTCCCGGAGCCGCTCTATGGCTTCCGCGGTGCCCTGGTGGGTGTCTATGTGGATGAGTTCACCGAGACCGATGGCTACATGATTCTGTCCGGCCTGGCCGAGCCGGAGTCGTTGCTGGCCCAGGGGGACATGCGTGCCGGCAAGGCGCACCTGGAATTCATGAAGGACTACAAGTACTACGCCGGTGTGAATGCTTTCAGTGTGGATTCCGGCCGTGGCTACGTGCAGTGGGATGGCGACCCGTACAACGGCGACAAGACCATTCACTGGAATCCCAACCATGAAGAATTCGAGAACATCAAACGTTCCGCCGCTCTGGCCGCGCGGATCTTCTTCTCGGGCGGGGCGGAGAAAGTCTTCCTGCCGACCTTCCAGAGCCTGGAAGCCGATTCGGTGTTCAATCTGGATGCCCAGCTGGACAAGGTGGATTATGGCCTGAAGGGCATGTACACCTTCCGTGCCAACAGCTTCAGCCCCCATGGCACCTGTCGCATGGGCGCCGACCCCTACCAGTATGTAGTCGGGCCCAATGGCGAGACCCATGGCACGGCGGGGCTGTTCGTGGCGGATGCCAGCCTGATCCCGGAACCCCTGGTGGCGCCGCCCCAGTGGACCGTGCAGGCACTGGCTCAGTACGTCAGCGACCGTATCAACCAGCGTGCCGACAGTCTGTTCCTGTCCTGATCGGCGGTCACCGAATACACAAACAGGCGCGCCTCCGGCGCGCTTTTTTTATCGATTGTGAATAATGGCGTGATAGGCCCTGAAGTTGGCCACATTGATCCTGTTACCCTGTGCCGCCGCCTGCTAATACTGGATAGGCAATATTCGTTGGGGCATAACCCGAAGTGCGGGGAGCTTTTCCGTCCAGCAGTGTCACTGGCTGTTGATATAGAATGACGGGGCGGTATCCCGGCGGATACGATCGCATGAAACCCTTCATTGTGCGGCTGTCATCGCGGACAGGTTTTCGCCGGCCCCGAAATCTGATTAACAGGAGAACTGATATGGCGGGCTTTGAATTTGCCACCACCCACCGTGTGTTGGTCGAGGCCGGTGCCGCCGGGCGCCTGCCGGAACTCAGCCGGCAACTGGGTGCCAATAGGGTGCTGCTGGTCACCGATCCGGGGATTCGCCGTACCCCTTTGCTGGAGCCGGTGATCCGCGCCTTTGAGCAGGCGGGGATGCCGTTGCATGTGTTTGACCAGGTCAGCGCCGATCCCGCCGATACCGTGGTGCAGGCAGCGCTGCAGCAGGCCGGCGCCGTGCAGGCCGACCTGGTAATCGGTTTCGGTGGTGGCTCATCCATGGATGTGGCCAAGCTGGTCGCCCTGCTGGCCGACCCGCGTAGCCACCAGGCGCTGGAGGAGATCTATGGCGTGGGCGTGGCTGAAGGGCCGCGCCTGCCGCTGATTCAGGTGCCCACCACCGCGGGTACCGGTTCCGAGGTGACACCGGTGGCCATTGTGACCACCGGCGCCACTACCAAGGCCGGCGTGGTATCACCGGTGCTGCTGCCGGACCTGGCGGTACTGGATGCCGAGCTGACGCTGGGCTTGCCCGCGCCGGTGACTGCGGCCACTGGCATCGATGCCATGGTGCACGCCATCGAAGCCTATACCAGCGCGCACAAGAAAAACCCCTATTCGGACATGCTGGCCCGTGAAGCGCTGCGCCTGTTGGCTGGCAACCTGTCGGAGGCGGTACACAATGGTAGCAATACGGCCGCTCGCGAGGCTTGCCTGTTGGGCGCCATGATGGCCGGTCAGGCTTTTGCCAACGCCCCGGTGGCTGCCGTTCATGCGCTGGCCTATCCGCTGGGCGGGCATTTCCATATTCCCCATGGCCTGAGCAATTCGCTGGTATTGCCGGAAGTGCTACGCTTCAACGCCCCCCAGGCTGCGGCCCTGTACGCCGAGCTGGCGCCAATTCTCAGTGACGAGCCGTTCAGCACGGCAGAGCAGGGGGCCGCTACCTTGATCGACGCGCTGGATGCGCTGATCGCGGATGTGCAGTTGCCAGTGCGCCTGCGCGATGCCGGCGTTACCGAGGACAGCCTGGAGACGCTGGCGGCGGATGCCATGTTGCAGCAGCGGTTGCTGGTCAATAACCCCCGTGAGGTCAGTGAGGCGGATGCCCTGGCCATTTACAAGGCAGTCTATTGATGAGTGAGCAGAAAGCCCGGCCCGGTCGGGAGCAGTACGGTTACCTGTGCCCGGTGGACAGCCGCTGGCGCGACAATGATATCTACGGCCATATCAACAATGTGGTCTATTACAGTTACTTTGACTCCACCATCAACCGTTACCTGATTGAGCAGGGCGGGCTGGATATTCACGATGGTGAGGTGATCGCCTACGTGGTCAGCTCCGGTTGTGATTATTTCGAGGCAGCGGCCTATCCACAATCACTGGCCGTGGGCATGAAGGTCGATAAACTGGGCAACAGTTCGGTGCGCTACGGCCTGGCTCTGTTTGGTGAGCAGGGATCGGCCAAGGCCACCGGCTTTGTGGTACATGTTTTCGTCAACCGTGACAGTGGCCGGCCGGTGCCGATTCCGGAGAGGCTGCGTGAAGCGCTTGCGGCACTGCAGTCGCTGTAGCCGCATCGGGATAGCACAAAAAAGCCCGGCATTGCCGGGCTTTTTTGTGCATCACTTTCCCCGTCAGTTGGGGAAGAAGTTCAGCTTGTAGTCACCTTTCCAGGTTTCCACTTTCATGGCGCCGAAGTTCATCTGTCTGGCCACCAGCATGATGCGGTGTTCCAGTTTCGCATCACCCAGCTGGCTGGACTTGATGCTCACTTTCAACACTTCACCACTGGGCGCGATCTCCAGATACAGCACCACGGTACCCTGCAGGGCCGGGTTGCTGCGCAGGGCACGCTGGTACTGGCTGTTGAACTTGCCGGCATAACGGTCAAACACACGGCGCAGCTGTTCCTGGGTACGGCGGCTCTTGCCATCGCTGCCCTTGCGGCTGGTGCTGGCTGCCTGACCGGCCTGGGCGATCTTGCTGTCGACCTTGCCCCCACCCACGGTACCGGCGGACAACTTGCCGCCGCCACCGCCACCGCTGGAAGCTCTGGCAACAGAGACGCCTCCGGAGCCGCTGCCGGCCCGCTTGCCGATCAGGTCACGCTGGGCCTTGGCTTCGGTATTGCCACCGGTACGCAGGCCGGAACCGCTGCTGACCACGGGACCGATATCATCCAGGCCGCTGAGGGCATCGCCGATGTCCTCGTTCAGTCGGGCCTTGGCCTTTTCATGGGCTTGCTCGCGTTGCTGCTCCTTTACCTCCGGCTCGGGTTTGGGTTCCGGCTTGGGTTCGGGTTTAGGCTCGGGTTTCGGCTGCTCGGGCTTTTCCTTCTCCGGTTTTTCCTTTTCAGGTTCCGGTTCGGGCTCCGGCTCCGGCGGCGGTGGTTCCTTTTTCTTCTCGATCACCAGCTGAGCCAGACGCTCGGGAATTTTCTGCTGCTCACGACGATCCTGCTTTTCAATGGTGATGGAATTGACCAGCACAATGATCAGCAGCGCCAGCAGCAGCAGGGCGATGACGATACCGTAAAGGCGGGTGTTTTCCCCCTCTTGCTTGTCCCAGGGCAGAGTGCCATCAATCAGGATGCGCAGTTTGTTGTTATTGTTCTGCGTCATTCGTCTTCCTCCTCTGCCACTTTCAGTACAGCGAAGGACACCTTGGTATAGGGCGTTTCCATGCAGCTACGCATGAGTTTCTTGATCACGGCGTAGGGCACGCTCTTGTCACCAAGGATCATGACTTCCTTTTCGGCGCTCTTGTCAGCGGCCAGGCTCTGTGCGGCACGGTAGTTAAGCTCGTCAACCAGTGCCTGTACCGTGCGTGAGTCCTGCTGACGCACCTCGTCGGTGCTGGCGATTTTCTGGCCGGCAACGATCACGTCCCGGGCGCTGACCTGAATGGTCAGTACGTCCTTGGGCATTTCCTGCGCGGTGGACTCGGGCAGGGTGATGTCCTTGTTGTCAGGCAGTTTTGCCGCATTGTTGTTATTGACCAGCAGAAAGATCAGCAGGATGGTGAAAATATCCATCAATGCGGTCAGGTTCAGCGTGGCCACCGCCTTGTGGCGGCCATGGTGGCGGTCCATGCGGCGGGCGCGGGCGGATTTCTTCATGCCTCACCTCCCAGGCTGGCCGTGCGGTCCGGCGGTGCGGTACCGATGCTGATGTCGGGGAACAGTTCCTGCTTGATGGGCTGACCGTTGATCTCCTTGCTGTAGAGACGGACCGCGTCCATGGTGTGAATCATGTCCTCGTAGGGGGTGTCATCTTCACACAGCAGGGTGACGGCGGTGACCTTGGGGAACTTGCCTTTCAGTTCCACCAGAAAATCATGCAGCGCCAGGGCATCGTGCTTGTCGTCCTTGTTCTTGACGATTTTCAGCACCGCACTGCTGCTGCGGTCCACCACTTCATAGCGGTCGGTATAAATCAGCACTTCCAGCGTCAGTTTTTCTTTTTCGTTTTCCGGGGTGGGCGTACTGCTGTCATTCACCGCGGGCAGATTCAGCTGCAGGATGGAGACCTGCGCGAAAACCGCGTTGATCAGCAGAAAAGGAATCAGCACTACCATCAGATTGAGAAAGGCAGTGATGTTCAGTTCCACCTCGGTGTCGTGCGAACGTCGTCTGCGAAATCGCATACCAGATCCTTACACCAGGTTGGCGAAAACAAGAGGAGGGCGCTTACTGGCCGTCGTTCTTGCGCTCTTGCTGGGCGGATACCTGGCGGAAGACGTTAACGAATTTCACCGAGGCCATTTCCATGCTGTCGATCAGTTTGCCGGTCATGGAGTTGATGAAGGCGTAGGCCAGCAACATGGGAATCGCGGCAATCAGGCCGAAAGCGGTGGTGTTCATGGCAACGGAAATGGAAGCGGAGAGCAGGTCGGCCTTTTCTGCCGGGTCGGCGCTGGCGACGGCGGTGAAAGCGCTGATCAGACCGAGAATGGTCCCCAGCAGGCCGAGCAGGGTGGCGATGTTGGCAAAGGTGGCAATGTAGGGGGTGCGGGTTTCCAGGCGTGGGATGATTTCCATCAGCCCTTCTTCCATGGCCAGTTCAATATCGTCGTGGCGGCGTGCGGTCTTGGCGCGCTCCAGGCCATAGCCAACCACCTTGGCCATGCCGGTCTTGCTGTCGGAAACGTAGTCCAGGGCCTGGCGGAACTGTCCCTTGGCGATCAGCGGGTAGACGCCTTTCCAGACCTTCTGATTTTTCGCCTTGGTGCTTTGCAGGTAAATAATACGTTCAATACACAGGGCCAGGCCCAGTGCCAGTACCACCAGGATGGGGTACATGAAGAAACCGCCGTCCTGAATAAACTTGATAATTACGTGAAATACACCGGCGTCATGTGCGGCGGCAGCGGTTGTGGTGGCGGACATCGAAATCTCCTGACGATATTTCTTGTGTTGGCTTTAGTTATTCTCGGGGCAGAAGAACGGCGCGCTTGCCTGATTCTCTGCCTCCCCCTTGAAAGCAGCGTTGTATCAGAAAAACAACATAGTTGCATCTGATACGAAATCGGTAGTTGAACCCGCTAGCAGAAAAACGGGTTCATCAAAATTGTATACTTTCGGACTATTCCAGAAACAGCCCATCACTGTCGGGTTGTTGTGACAGCAGCTCGTGATACTCGATTTCCCGCATCAGCACTTCCTGATCCAGCGGCTCCAGTACCCGGTTCAACAGGGACGACGTGGGGTCCTTTTTCTCCAGCTTTACTTCCTTGTCTTTCCAGGGCACCACGTTCAGTACCGTTGGGGCTTCCTGGGTGCCGATCACGTTGGTGGCCGCACCGTCGTTCTGCGGGTCCTTCCTGTCAGCGGCGAAAGCGGTGCTGCAAAGCAATAGCAGCGCCAGGGGCAGGGCAGCTTTCATTAATTCACCTCCGAGTTGCTGGCCGGCGCCGGGCGGTCGGCCACCGGTTGGCTGGGCGCTTTTTCCGGTGCCCGTCGTTCCAGGTCGACAATCCAGTTGGCCACGTTCTGGTCTTCTTCCTTCTGCAGACGCTGATAGGCACGGAAATGGGTCAGTGCCAGGTTGAGATCCTGCAGATAAAGTTCACCCAGCACCGCCAGATTAAAGTGCGCCCGGGCATATTGCGGGTCAAGCACGAGGGCGCGCTCGTAATGCTGGCGCGCCTGCTGGAACTGTCCCTGTTCACGCAACACCAGCCCCAGGGCGTTATGGGCGTAGGGATTGACTTCGTTGATCTCCAGTGCCTTTTCCAGGGCCGTCCGGGCCTGGTCGAATTCCTTGCGCTGCAGGTGGATCAGACCGATGTTGACCTGCGGGCCGGACAGTTGCGGATAGCGGCTGGCCAGGGACTGGAACATGACCAGTGCCTTGTCGGCATCACCGCCAGCCAGGGTTTGCATGGCGCGGGCGTATTCCGGCCCGGCCTTGGCGGCCAGTTTTTCCACTTTGGGATCATGGGGCACCGGCGGGATATGGATCGCATCGCTGTCCGCGGCCGCGCCGCCACTTTTCTGCTCGGCATATTTGCTGGTGGCGCCGTGGGCACCGCCTTCCAGGCCGGTTTGCCCGGTGGTGGCACAACCGGCCAGCCACAGCATGGTGACCATGGCCGCCAGTGGCAGCAGAGACCTGACTGCTGTTTTCAGCCCGTGGTTAGTAGATGATGTCGACATAGGGTTCTACCTGTTCAAACTTGGCGTAGCGGCCGGGGATCAACTCCGCCAGCGCGGTGAAGCTTTTCTTCACCCATTGGTCATAGATGTCATCCGTGACCAGGTCGGCGTTGGCGATGAGGATATCGATGGCCTTGTCCTCGTAGGGCAGAGCCTTGTCCTCCAGCAGCATGGTGTATTCTTCCTTCTCCATCTCACCCATGCCCGAGGGGCGCTCGGAGGCGACCAGATCCCTGGCCAACAGCCGGTACATCTCGCCAATCTTGTAGTTGGCGGCGGTGGCATATTCGGCCACACCGATATCGGCCACGGCCTGGTAATTGGCCAGGGCCTTTTTCATCACGTCGGTCTTGGCGGCCAGTGAGCTCTTCAGTGGCTGCTCCAGCTTGATTGATTTGAACTGCTGGAACTGCGGCTCAGCCAGGGTAAAGCTGGCATAGGCAGCCAGCCAGGCAACCCGGTCGTTGGCGTCTTTGCCGGCCTCGTTGTAGGTGGCCACCAGCGCCTTGAGTCCCTGGGTTTCCGCGTTGCTGTCACCGGTCTTGCGGTACAGTTCCACCAGACGGTATTGAGCCTCGGAGCGGAAATCGTAGGGTTGCGGCCAGGCCTGCAGGTATTGCTTGTAAAGCTTGATGGAGGCCTGCGGATTGTCGGCGCGATCCTGCATCTTGGCCGCCCGCCACAGGGCCTGCCGGGACAGCTCGTCATCCTGGCCCCGGTAGCGCCCGGCAATCACGGTCAGCTCGCCGGCGGCGGCGGTGAAGTTGCCGGTGGCCTCGTAGGCCACGGCCAGCTTGTCCGGTACGGTATCGGCAAGCGGGTCGTTCGGGTAGCGTTGGCGGAAGGATTCCAGTACCGGAATGGCTGCCTTGCTGTTGCCCTGCTTGATGTAGAGGGTGGCGGCGTCGAATTCCGCATTCTTGCGCACGGCGGCGTCCGGTACCGTCTGACCCACGCGCAGGAAGGTGGCGGCGGCCAGGTCCAGATTGCCCTGATCACGCTGTTGTTCACCCTGGCGATAGATGCTGGTGGCCAGCTGCTCCTGATAGGTCTTGCGTTGCTCAGCCGCGATGCCCGGCATGGCCAGTACTTTCTTGTAGGCCATTTCCGCCACCTGGAAGCGTCCCAGGTCAAATTCGCCGTTGGCAATAGTGGCCCAGCCATAGCGCATCAGCGCCTCGCTGGGCGGAGGCTGGCGGTTGACCAGAATGCCGGCGGTCTTGACCGCGCCTTCGGTATCTCCCAGGGCCAGCTGATCTTCGGCGGTATCATGCAATACCGGGTTGACCTGCTCATGGGTGGGGAAGGTCTGCGCATATTTCTGGGCGCTGGCCACTTTCCGGGCCCGCCACTGGGCCAGGGACTCGCTGTCCCGGGTATCGAGGGTGCCCATCAGCTTCTGATAGCCGACCAGGGCCGCATAGGCAGCGTCGCCGGCTTTTTCATATTCCGGATACTGGTAGGCGGTATTTTCGAACTGGGTGATGGCCCCGGCGTAGTCGTGGCCATCAAAGAGGACTTCCGCGTAGCGCTGATTGATTTCCGGCTGGCGTTCGTTGGCCGGCGGTGTCTCAAGGTATTCCTTGTACCAGCGGGCGGGGGCCTGATAATCAGCCGGTTTTCCGGATTTCTGTGCCAGCACATGGTAGTACTGGGCAAGGTCCAGAATATGCTCCTTGAGCAGGCCGACGTACTGTTCGCGCACATCCGGGTGGCTGGCCCAGAAGGGACTCTGCACGCCATAGTGCTCCACGAAGGCTTCCTTGGCGGGCAGTACCAGGGTCGGGAAGCCGCCTTTCTGGTAGGCGTTGATCTGCAGGGTGGAAAATTCCGGTGCCAGGGTGGAGTCCGGGTAGACCTGCACATACATGTCGTAGGCCTGGGCTGCATCGCGGAAACGTTCCTGACTCAGATAGACCTCGCCCAGGGAGCGGTAAATCGCCGGCTCGTAGTCCCGGTGGCCGTTCTTGGCAAACCAGTCACGCACTGACTGGGGGCCATCCAGGTTGCTGAATCCCAGACTGATGACGCGCTGGGTATCGGCGTACAGTTTGCTTTCCATGCTGGTGTCGTCATCCAGCTTGGCGTTGCCCTGCAGGGTGTCCATCAGGGTAAAAAAGCTCTTTTCCGCCAGTTCGTAATCGCCCAGCTTGTAGTCGCTCCAGCCATGCTTGTAGAGCGCCTGGGTATAGAATTCGTTGTTGCTGCCGCGGCGGATGACATCGGCGTAGGCCTTTTCCGCCATTTCGAAGTCGCCGTCGGAGAACAGCATCTCGCCCCGGCGGAACTGGGCTTCCAGTGTCCATTCACTGTTGGGGTACTGGGTGACCAGCGCATCCAGGCTGTCACGGGCCTTTTCCATCTTGCCATCCATGGCGTAGGCCTTGGACAGCATGTAGTAGGCCTCGGCCCGCTCTTTCGGGTCCTGGGTACTGGTCAGCAGTTCCTGATAGAGCGAGATGGCGGTCTGGTAGTCCACATCGGACTTCTGCACGGACGGGGCCATGGTGTCGGCCAGGTCCAGCAGCGCCAGCTTGCGCTCCTTGTCCTTGGTGGTCTTCACCTGGTGCATGGTGTTGTCGTAGACCACCTGGTCGACTTTCTTGTCCAGGGCACTGTCGGTGCCTTCCAGATCACTTTTCTCGGCGGATGACATGGCCAGGTCCGCCATGCGCCGCAGGGTCTTGGCCTTGCGCTCGGGATCGTCGAACAGCTGGGCGGCCTGACGGTAGCTTTCCAGTGCCTGGGAGGCGGATGCCTGTTGCAACTGCTGCTTTTCGATGGTGATGTCGGTGCTTTCCAGGTCGGCCAGGGTGGTGCCGCTGAACTGGGCCTGTTGCTCCAGCGTGCCACTGGACGGGGCACTGGCGCAGCCCCCCAGGGCAAGCATGGCCGCTGCCAGGCTGTGCAGGCGAAATCGATTCACGATCCGTTCCTCTGATTGTTTCGGTCAGAGACAGAGCTGTCCTGAAGACGGGCAATGGCCAGATGCGCTTCGGCAAGCTGGTCGGCCAGGTGGTGCTGGGTCCGGGTCAACACGTTCATGGCATCGGCGCGCATGCTGTTTTCCAGAGCCTTCAGGGTATCAGCCGTCTGACGTTTTAATTGTTCTATGCGTTGTTCCTGTTGCTGCAGGCGCAGGCCAAGATCATCGCGGGTGCGCAGGTTGGCATCACTGATCTGCTGGCGTACCGCTGCCACGCGCTGGGCCAGCACCTGACTCTCATCCTGCAGCTGGTTGATATCCTGCTCCTGTTTTTGCCGCTGTTCCGCCGACTGGTGGGCAATATCCCAAAGTAGCAGGCCGCGCAGACGTTTCAGCCGCTCGGCGTTGCGCGGGCCGGCGCCGGGCAACTGATTGAAGTGGCGGTCCAGGGCGTCCACCTTTTGCCACATGATGGCCTGGTCCGCGTTACCCAGATCCAGGGGACGGTTCATGTCCATGTGGTCCGGCAGGCGCAGGGCGTCAGCGTCCATCATCAGGGTTTCCTGGCGATGGATCAGGTCGGTCATGGCGGCGCGAACCTTGGGCAGAGCCTGTGACAACTGGGCCTGTTGCTGATGATAGCTGCCCAGCATGGCGGGCAGGGCCTGTTGCCAGTGCTCCAGCATCTTCTGGATCTGGTAGATCTGGCGGTAGTGGCGAAAACGCTGGGAAAATTCGTTACTGGCAAACAGCTTGTAAAGGTAGGAAAGCTCGCCGCTATTGTCCTGGGCCAGGGCCTCGATATCCGCCGGCAGCAGGGAATCGCCTTCGTTGCTTTTGGGAATCAGGGTCTTGGCCCAGCCATTACCGTTAATGTGGTCCATGGCCTGCTGCACGTCCTTGAGTGCCTGGCGATATTGCTCGGCGGCATACTGGTAGCCAGCCAGGGCCTGGGGCATGCCACCCAGCTCCTCATAGGCGCGGGGCGCCAGCAACAGGGCTTCCTGCACGGACGGGTGGCTGCTGTTGCGGCGCACTGCTTCCAGCCAGATGGGCAACGCCTTGCGCACATCGCCCCGGCGGTAGTTGGCCAGACCCAGTGCCAGCAGGGCGTCTTCCGAAAAGGGGCCTTCGCTGCGTACCTGAATCAGGGACGCGCGGGCAGCGTCGGTGTTATTTTCCTTCAACTCGGTCAGGCCGGCGGCCAGCGCCGCCCGGTCACGCAGTGCCAGTGCCTGTTCGCTGCTGCCACCTGCGCTGATCAGGGAATTGAGCAGTTTCAGGCCCTGCGGGTCCTGGCCGGCGCGAATCAGGGCGACGCCCATGTTGTAAGTGGCGTAGCGGCCTTCATCGGTATCCACCGGCACGGAATAAAGATAGTCCAGGGCGCCGGTGAAATCCTCCTCGCGCATCATGATGTTGGCCAGCATCAGGCGACGTTTGGCGTCATCTTCCGGCTCCAGGCCTTTCATCTTGTCGCTGTCGAGAATCATGGCCGCCTCGTCCAGTCGGCCCTCCCGGTAATGCAGCTCCGCCTTGTGCAGCCAGGTCTGGGCCCGGGTGCGTGACAGGATGTCCTTCTTGAGCAGGCTGTTGAAGATCACTTCTGCCTTGTCCGGCAGGCCGTAACTGACATAGAGGTCGCCCAGCAACAGCTGGGCATAGTCGGTGTCCTCGTCAAACAGATTCTTTTTCTGATTGATGAGCAGCTGGTTAATGGATTGAAAGTTGGCGTGACGATAATAGTCGTACATCACCTCGCCAAAGGCCAGGTAACGGCTCTGCTCCAGCCCCAGTGGCTGGGGGCCGGCATCGATATCATCGAAGAATTCAACCTTGGCGGCGTGGGCAGGGGCCAGGCTGGCTGCCAGACATGTGCCGATAAGCCACCGCCGCAACGGAGGCTTTATCATTGCTGGTTCCACTCGTGAAATTCGAATTTGTGCTGGTGGTTGTTGAGATCATCACGCACCTGCATTTCGATCATCTTGCGACCGGCGCCCTTGGTAAAGCTGTAACTGGTGGTCTTCTGGTAGTCCTTGCCTTGAGGGTCGTAACCGTTAATGACCGCGCTAAGCACATGGTGACCACTGGTCAGATTGCCGCTATATAGCCGCTGGATGCCGCCCTTGGTGAGGGCCTGGAATTCCTGGTCATTGTAGAAGTGGTAGGCGACATGGTTGCCATCAATGGTCAGATTGATATCCACCAGCCGAATCGGCGTGCCCACATCCACGGAAACGAACACATTGGTCTGCGGGCTGGCATAGAGCAGTTCCTGCTCCAGCAGAGTGAGATCGCGGTTCAGGTCCAGGGCTTCGCTCTTCAACTGGCGAATCTGCTCGGACAGGCCGGTATCGCTGTTGTCAGCATAGGCCAGCTGGCCCAGGCTCAGCAGCAGGGCGCTCAAGAGGGGCAATAATGCTTTCATGGGAGGCGATCGCTTATGTTGTTGTTATTGGCCGGGCAGCCCGGCATGCATATGCCTCTAGTTGTAATCAGAAGAACGGCTTAAATCAAGGTTAAATGGGCGGTACTGTTGGCCGAGAGGCGTGGTAGGGGCAGATTCTAAAGTCAATGGCCTAGCAGGTGGTACAACCATGCCAGATTTGTGGATAAAGGCGCTGTCCGGCGCCCTGCGTTGCTCTCGGGCCGACCTCGGGCTCACCGAGTGCGGCGGCGGGGACACCGCCCGGGCCGCCAGGCTGGATATCCAGGGGCGGGCGCCGTTGTTCGTTAAGTTTCATCCCAATGCCGATTTGCTGGTGGCCGAGGCCCGTGGCCTGGCGTTGCTGGGGCCACAGGTCCCGGTGCCGGCGGTGCACTCGCTGGTACCGCTGGAGGGGGAGCGGGGCGCCTTGCTGGTGATGGAGTACCTGGTGCTGTCGCCATTGCGCGGCGACCAGCACTGGTTTGACGCCGGGCAGACGCTGGCCAGGTTGCATCAGGTGCAGGGGCCGTACTACGGCGAGACACAGCACAATTTCATTGGTGGTATGCCGCAGTATAACCGTCCGGAAACGGACTGGCCGACCTTCTTTGCCGGCCAGCGTCTGGCCCCACAGCTGCAATGGGCCCGCCAGCGCGGGCTTGACCCTGAGCTGTGCCGTCAGGTCGAGCAGGTGATTGATGTGCTGCCACGCTGGCTGCCCGGCCAGCCATCCATGGCGCTGTTACATGGTGACCTGTGGCAGGGGAATCTGGCCATGCATGGTGACCAGGTCTGTTTCTACGACCCGGCCTGCTATTATGGCGATCCGCAGGTGGATCTGGCCATGCTCAACCTCTTTGGCAGGCCGCCGCAAAACTTTTATCTTGGCTATCAGGGGCATACCATCAGCGCCGCTGACCGGCGTGCCTGGCCGGTCTATGACCTTTATCACTGGCTTAACCACTACAATCTGTTTGGCAGCAGTTACCGGCAGGCCATTGCCAGTGTCTGTCAGACCTTATTGTCGGAACCCTGAATCATGCAGATCGTTGCAGATGCCAATATGCCGGGCCTGGCGCCTTTTGAAGCGCTCGGACAGGTCACCCGGGTGGAGGGGCGAACCCTGACCCGTGAACAACTGGGCGACGCCGAGGTACTCCTGGTGCGGTCGGTGACCCGGGTCGACGAGCACTTGCTGGCGGGCTCCCGGGTCCGTTTCGTGGGGTCGGCCACCATTGGCACCGATCATGTGGACCAGGGCTACCTGGCACGCCAGGATATTGCCTTTGCCCATGCGCCGGGCTGCAATGCCCGGGCAGTGGCCGAGTATGTCCTGCAGGCATTGCTGGTGCTCTGCCAGCGCCAGCAGCGCCGGGCCGCGGATTGCCGGGTGGCGGTGGTCGGCCTGGGCAATGTTGGCCGGCGCGTGGCCGACTGGCTGGCCGCACTGGGGCTGTCTGTACAGGCCTGTGACCCCCCGCTGGCCGCTGCCGGTTATCACGGGCCATTCACTCTGGCGCCACTGGAGTCCCTGCTGGAGGCGGACGTGATTACCCTGCACGTGCCGTTAACCCGCGAGGGGCCGCATGCCACCCGACATTTGCTGGATGCCCGACGCCTGGCCCGGCTAACGCCATCACAAATGCTGATCAATACCTGTCGCGGACCGGTGGTGGATAACCAGGCGTTGCTGACACAGCTGTCCCGGGGGCAGGGGCCGGCAACGATACTGGATGTCTGGGAAGACGAGCCGCGGGTACCCGAGGCTTTGCTCAAGCAGGTCTGTGCCGGTTCTCCCCATGTGGCCGGCTATTCACTGGAGGGCAAACTGGCCGGCACGCGCATGCTCTACGAGGCATTTTGCCAGTGGCAACAACGGCCGCTGGAACCTACAGCGGATGACCAGGACAAGGCGTTACTGAATCAGGATGTAACCAGCGATGCACAGCTGCTGGCACTGTTGCAGCAGGCCTATCGGTTGGAAGAAGATACCCGGCGACTGGCGGACAGTCTGGCCGAGCCGGATCCGGCGGGCGCTTTCGACCGGTTGCGCAAGCATTACCCGGTCCGCCACGAATTACATCACTGGCGGCACCACGGTCAGGTGGCCAGTGGCTGGCAAGCGATCGTCAGCCGGCTTTTTGCGAGTTAGAGGCGCGGGCGCCAGGGTATTGCCAGCTTTTTTCCAGGCGCTCGCAGGCGCGCTGTATCATGGCCTCGGTAATGGGAATCTCCCGGCCATGTTCGTCAATCACGGCGGCACCGTTGAAATCCGGGCGAGAGCTCTGGCTGTTCAGGTTCATCATTGTATCCATGACAGATGTTGATGGATTCTTCACTGTAATGAGTGGCCGGTTTTGCCGGCAACGCCAGTTTTGTATCCAGATATGACCCTTTTATGAAAACACAGGCACAAACACTGATTCTTGGGGTGCTGGTCAACCCCTATGCCGGTCTTGGCGGCAGCGTCGCGCTCAAGGGCAGCGACGGTGAAGCCACTCGTGACGAAGCCCTGCGGCGTGGCGCCAGTCCCCAGGCACCGGCGCGTATGGTTCGGACCCTGAAAACCCTGGCGGCGTCACCGGTGTCCTTGACGGTGCTGACCTGGGGGGGCGCCATGGGCGAGGACAGTTGCCGGCAAGCGGGTATCCATGCCCAGGTACTTGGTCAGGCCAGCGAGCCCAGTGACCCGCAGGATACCCGCCAGGCGGCACGGGCATTGTGTGATGCCGGCGCGGAACTGATTGTGTTCGCCGGCGGCGATGGCACTGCCAGGGATCTGGTGGATGCCATCGGCGAGCGTACCCCGGTGCTGGGTGTGCCGGCCGGCTGCAAGATGCATTCGGCGGTCTATGCCATCAACCCGGAGGCTGCCGGTGAGCTGCTCAAGGAGTTGGCCAGTGGCGAGCTGGTGGCACTGGAAAGCGCCGAGGTCCGTGACATTGATGAAGAGGCCTTCCGCCAGGGCGTGGTGCGGGCGCGGCACTACGGCGAATTGCAGGTGCCGGCGGAGGCCCGTTACCTGCAACAGGTCAAATGTGGTGGCCGGGAGGTGGAAGATCTGGTGGTCACCGAAGTGGCCGCCTGGGTGGCCGACAGCATGGAAGACGATACCTACTACCTGATGGGCTCCGGTTCCACCGTGGCGGTGGTGATGGAGCAACTGGGGCTGGAAAATACCCTGCTGGGGGTGGATGTGGTCTATAACCACGAGGTGGTAGGCCAGGACCTGGGCGCCAGGGAGTTGCTGGACTTGATCGGCGATGCCCCGGCCAGAGCCGTGCTCACGGTGATTGGCGGGCAGGGACACCTGTTTGGCCGCGGCAACCAGCAATTCAGCCCGGCACTGATTCGCCGTCTGGGCAAGGACAATATCCAGATCCTGGCGACGCGCACCAAGCTCAAGACGCTGGAAGGGCGCCCCCTGGTCGTGGATAGTGGCGATGCGACCCTGGATCGTCAATTGTGTGGTCTCTGGCCGGTGACCACCGGCTACGAGGACCAGATTCTATATCGGGTGGCCACCGACGCGGGACCTTGAGCGAGGGCGGATCAGCCCCGTTATGGGAGCGATAGCGGCACTGTCCGGAAATACCCGGCTATCCAGGACGTTTCGGGCCAGTTGCAGGTGCTCGGCCAGCACGCCCTTGAAGACCGCACGAATATCATTGGCCGGCATCAGGTCCCGGTCATCCTTCAAGGTCGCAAGCCCTGGCCACTGTCCATGAACCTGTCCGCCGTTGATGGCACCGCCCGCCAGCATGACAACGCTGCCGGTGCCATGATCGGTGCCTCGGGTGCCATTCACTGCCACGGTGCGGCCGAATTCGGTGGCAATGATCACCGCCGTCTGCGACCAGTTTTTCTCCAGAGCTGCCTGCATGTTGTGCATGCCCTGATCAAGCTGCGCCAGCTTGCGTTTCAGCACGGCGTTCTGGTTGGCATGGGTATCCCAGCCGGTGTCCTGGACCATGGCAATGTGTGGCCCGTTTTCCTCGGCAAGAAACTTGCCGGCGGCTTCCATGACCACGGCAAGTTGACCGCTGTTGCCGGTTTGCTCCGGTGCCATCTTCTGGGACCTGACGGCCTCGGTATAGGCGCTAGCCAGAGCGGGGTCATCGTTGTAGGCATCTTCCAGTTGCCTGGCCAGATTCTCAGGGGTGGTTTTGCCCGGTGTCGGCGACCAGGTCATGAAAGGGGCCCCGCCGCGCGCCAGCAATGGCAGGCCACTGGCAATGGCCAGTCCCTGTGGCTGATGCAAGGCATCCAGTGCCCGATTCAGCCAGCCAGAATCACAGGCATGGGGCGCGTTTGCGCCATTTTCCAGGCAATCCTGGGCATCGAAATGCGAACGTCCATGGTAGGGGAGCGCACAGGCATGCACGATGGCGAAGGCCTTTTGCGCATAGAGTTCATGGCAGTGGACAAGGGAGGGGTGCAGGGCAAAGGTATCATCCAGTTTAAGCGGCCCGCCGGGTCGCCCGGGCGTGCCCAGATTCAGTTCGCCCCGCAAGGCGGCAAAGTGCTTGTCGCCGTAGGCCGGGGCGGCGGACAGCCCGTCCAGGGCGCCCCGTAATATAATGACAATCAGCCGTGACGGCGGTGTGTTCTGATCGGCCCGCAAGGGACTGCCGGGCCAGAGTGTCAGGGTGGCGGTGCCGGCCAGCGCGGCAAGAAACTGTCTGCGATCCATGCTCATCTCCACTGAAACTCGGGGCTGGCCAGCACCAGGGCGGTAGCTTGGCGCCGGTTGCGGGCTTCGCTGATGGCAACACTGGTACGGTTGCCAAGGCGTGGCCCCAGGCTGTCCCGAGCCAGTTCCATGGCATCCCTGGACGAGGGCAGTCGCCCGCTATATCGGGAAGCAACAAAAAAGCGCTTCCAGATGGCGTCCGCACCGATCCAGTTGTCAGCACTGTCCGGCCAGCCGGCCGGTGAGCCCGGACGGAAAACATTCTGGCCCATCAGATGCATCTCCTGGCGCCACCGGCCGGGTTGTTTGGGATTAAGATCGATGGCCAGAGCCCGGTGAAGGGCAATCAGATATTCGTCAGGACGGCGGAACTTGCGCTGGTCCGGCTGCCAGGCCAGGTCGGACTCAAACAGGGCGCGATAGACGGGCATGAGGTCGCCGTCATGTTTGCGAAATGTGTCGGCAAGGGTGTCCACCAGGTCCGGAGGTGGTTTGTCACTGACAAACTGGCGACACAGCTTGAAGGAGATAAAGCGCGCAGTATGCGGATCCATGGCGATATGCCTGAGCATGGCCTCGCCCTGGGCGGCCCCTTTCTGCGCAAAGCGACGACCCAGAAATTGACGTTCGCCTGGCTGGTGGAATGCCGGTGCAAAACGGCTACCGTAGGGGCCCAGCGGTTGAGCCTTGCGGGCAGCGAGCCAGGGGCGCCAGCCGGTGATGCCCTCGGCCAGTGCGATGACATCCGCCTGACTGTAACCGCCTTCACTACTGAGGGTATGAAGCTCCATGATTTCCCGGGCCAGGTTTTCGTTGATGCTGGTTTTGCTCGTTGCCTGTTTTTGCCGAGCCCGTTTCATGGCTACCTTTGAATCCGGTCCGGTGGATTGCTGGTTGTCCAGATAAATCAGCATTGCCGGATGCTGTTCGACGGCTAGCAGCATATCGGTGAAGTTGCCACATACACGCGGGCGAATAGCTTCACGTTCCATGGCCCCGGCCAGCAGCTTGAGTGGCTGCTTTTCATCGGAAATCGTGAAATGGTTGCTCCAGAACATGACCAGCCGTTCTGTCACCGGCGTGGTTGTGGCGCACTGTTGGGCGGCCCGCAGATTGATTTCCTTGACGAAATCCGCATTGAACCGCTGACTGAAGGTTTGTCGTTGCGCCGGTTTCCGGCTCTCGCGGTTGGCTTTTTTCCGCTGTTGTCGCCACTCAATGATTTGTTGCTGGTATTGCTCGCTGGAGGGCAGGGCCGCCAGAGCCTTGTCGGCCAGCGGCGGTGTTTGCAGCTGAGAGAGTACCCATTCACGGGGATCATGGGCGATATCGTCCAGTTCGCCGGGGCCGGCGCCAAGGCCAAAACGGTTGGCGGCGATCAGGGCAAGATCCAGTTGCCGTGGCATGGGGGACATCCTTTACCGTTATTGCCATTTTAGATGCAACGGTATAAACCGGGTTCCCACCGCACAGCAATAAAAATGGTCCATGGCGCAATTGCGGGAAATTGATTTCCCCGCCCAGGTTTCGTCTGTAGGTAAATCACTTCTTAATGCTGCGACAAAGAAGTGACCTCGTCTTACCCGGCGAGCGAACGCCTGAAAGGCGGGCCGCAGGCTGGCCCGAAGGCTGAGCGCAGCGAATCAAGTGAGTTCCTCTCAAGCGCAAGGGGGTTGTGGGGATCTATTGGCAGATTCCCTTTAATTCGCGAAGAACCATAAAAAAGCCCGGCAGAGCCCACTGCTGTCCCACAGTTTGGGATAAATGA